>JBJMHZ010000012.1:0-8564 GCA_045807125.1 Frankiaceae bacterium | reverse complement strand
GAGCGTTGACGGTCCTCAGGACGTCGGGGTCGGCCGGCAGGTCGCCCTGCTGGCGCGTCGGGATCGAGCAGCGCAGAGTGGGGATCTCCGGATCGAAGGTGACGTTCGGTGCGCGGAGCCGTCCCCCGCACCAGCCGAACTCCACGAGCTCGGCGCCGTCGCAATCGATCAGCACGTTGGGCCTGAAGCGGCGGGCGTCGAACTGCGAGCCGGGAGCGCGCTCGGCCATCGCCCGCAGGCTCGCTCGCGTCATGAGGAGGATCGGGTAGGCGTCGTACAGCGCACCGACCGGAGTGGCATACCGGGCCAGCTCGGCGAGCTTGCGCACGGGGAACATCGAGAAGTCGGGAAGCGGCTCGCCGTCCGGGATGGTGAACTGGCGGCGCAGGTCGGCCTTGGTCGCCTGGGGCGTGCGATAGCGCCGCTTCTCCGACAGCGCCGGGAGCGACTCGAGCCGCGCCGGCTTCCCGATCAGCTCCGACAGGCGGTCGTCCATCGCCGGATCGGAGCTCGATAGCTCGCTGCCGTCCGGGAAGGTGACGATCACCTCGAGCACGTCCCCCGGCCCAGCCGACCTGCCGGCGGGATCGTGCGCGAACCGGGCGCTGCACTGCAGGAGGACCGGCCAGCGACGCGCGGTGGTGAACGTGTCGAGCTCCACGTCGCGTACGGCCCACATCCTGTCCGCATGCAGGCCGCGGCTCGCGATGGCGGACTGCGCAAGGCGCTCCCCGCCCATGGACTTGACCGGGTAGCGCCAGATCTCCGCAACGCTGCCGACGAGGTCCATCGCACGTGCGAGTCTACGGGGATGGAGGTCGAGATTTCGGTCCGCAGCGGCACCCCGGAGTCGCGCGACCTCCACGCAGGGATCCAGCGGGCGATCGGCCTGACGGAGCGACTGAATCGCATCCCGTTCGCAGAGGCGGACGCGATCCGCCAGGCGTGGAGCGAGCTGACCGGCACGGCCGTCGATCCGACGTTCTCATTGATCCCGCCGGTGTACTCCGAGTACGGGCTCCAAATTCGCGTCGGCCGCAACGTGTTCGTCAACCAGGGGTGCACGCTGAACGACATCGGCGGCATCGAGATCGGCGACGACGTCCTGATCGGACCTAGGGTGAGCCTGATCAGCTCCGGGCATCCGCTCGATCCGAATGAGCGGCGCAGGCGAATCGTCGCGGCGCCGATCGTCATCCAGCGCAACGTCTGGCTGGCCGCCGGCGCCACGGTCCTCCAGGGCGTGACGGTCGGCGAGGACTCCGTCGTCGCGGCCGGCGCGGTCGTAACGCGCGATGTGCCGCCCGGAACGCTGGTCGCGGGCGTGCCGGCCCGGGTAGTCAGGCCGGTAGCCGCCTAGTAGCCGCTACTTCTTCCGGAGAAGCTTCAGCGTGCTCGTCGCCCGCTTGGTGACGCCGGAAGCGGCGTGCTCGACCGCGATCCGCAGGCGCAGCTTCGCGCGCCGCGTCTTGCGGATCCGTCGTGCCTGAGCCTTCGTCAGCTTGATCTTGACGACGCCGGCCTCACCGGCCTTGAGCGTCAGCTTCACTCGCTTCAGCCGCAGCGTCTTGGTCTTGTGTCCCTTGCGCGGCAGGAGTACTGCCGGATCGACCGTGACCCCGCAGCCGTCGCAGAGGAGGCCGAGCACGCTGATACGCCCGCCCTTGGCCGGGACCGCGAGCTTGCCCGACTTCACCTTTGCGGTCCCGTAGGCACGCGCGCCGTCGCCCAGCTTGATCGACGGCAGCTCGAAGACCGGGCCGCCGAGGGCCGCGCGCAATGCGGCGAGGCCACTCGGGGACTTCGTGGGATCGGGCGGCGGCGCGCAGCCGTGAAGGGTCAGTGCTCCGATTCCGGCGGGCGGGGTGGGGTCGCCTTCGGAGTCCGCGAACCCGAGGCCGGTGAGCAGCGACTTGGCGCCACAGCCGGCTGACGGCTGATGCTTGGCGTGGAAGCTCAGCGTCGCGGTCGCGGCTCCGAGGCTCGGCAGCATCCATGTGACGTCCTGGCCGCTCACGCTGGCGCTTCCGGCCGACACCGTCGGGCTCGAGGGCGTGAACCCGGGCCTCACGTGGAAGGTCCACATGATGTTCGTGGCGCCGCCGTACGCAGTCGGTTCGGCTGCGTAATCCTGTCCGAGCTCGGTCGCCGTGGTCGCGTAGGGAACCGCGGCGTTGCTGTCGGCCGACTCGAGGTCGTTGCCCATCGCTCCCGCGCCGAGGCCCACCACGCGGCGCTCGATGTGCGCCGAGTCGGACGCCGCAGCCGCATCGGCGAGCGTAGGCGGCGTCACCGTGTTCGCGCCGTCGGCCACGACGTATACGACCTTGCGGTGTGACGCCGCCCCCGGGATCGCCGTCAACAGGTCGGTGGCCCGCTGGATCCCGCAGCCGATGCAGCTCCCACCGCCCGGGCTGCCGGAGTCGATGCCGGACTTGATCGCCGACACGTGGGTGGTCGGGGCCGCCGCCGTGGTCGCGGTGTCGGAGAAGAGCACGACGCCGACCCTCCCCCCGCGCGTGAAGAGGCCACTGCTGTTCAGCGAGTCGACGAACGCCTTCGACCGCGTCGCGAGATTCGCCCACTTGCTGGCCCCGCCGAAGTCCGTGGTCATGCTGCCGGAGTTGTCGAGCACCAGCACGACGTCCACGACCGCCGGGCGCCCGGTGAGCGAGACGCTGTAGTCGGTCTCGCCCCCCGCGGTCAGCGTCGACGGCGACGCGGTCCCCCCCTGCACGTGGTCGTACGAGGCGTAGGCCGGGGCGGCGACCAAGAGCGCCAGAATCACGCAGATGAGCGAGGCGCCCCGCCAGGGACGCCGGATCGCGGGGACCGGCATGAGCATTCGCTCACGCTATACGCGCGGTGGGGTGTGGCGCCAGTGCCTCTTGGCGCGCGCTAGGAGCGTGCCGCCGCCGCGACCTTGAGCGTCGCTCGTCAACCTGAGAGGGTGGGCCTCCCCAGAGGAGGTCCAGCGTGCCCCGCATCAAACGTCCCTCGCCGTCGATGGCGATCTCGCTGCTGGCGCTGTTCGTGGCGCTCGGCGGGACCGGCTACGCCGCGGTGAAGATCAACGGCAAGAGCATCAAGGCCGGGACGATCACCGGCAAGAAGCTCAAGAACGACACCATCACCGGCAAGCAGGTCAAGGAGTCGCGGCTGGGCATGGTGCCAAAGGCGCGGACCGCGACCACCGCTCACATCGCCAACGGGCTGAGCAACGCGGCCAGGGCTGGCTTCCTGTCCACGGCCAAGGTCGGGAGCAGCGGCCTCGTCAAGCTGCCGATGGCAGCGAGCCTCGCGGACGCGCCGAAGACGCCCATCCTCGAGAAGGCCCCGTTCAGCGCCAGCGCCCGGTGCTACGACGACGGCACCGGCAAGCAAGTCCTCAAGGTGGGCCTCGAGAGCACGGTTCCCGACAGCGACGTCAACGACGTGATCGGGACCGCCGACGACAACTTCATGAACGTGACCGCGTCGGCACCGGGGGTCTTCGCCTCGGACCTCGACTTCGCGACGCTCGCGACGCCAACCGGAAAGACGCTGGTCATGACCGGGCACGGCGGGGTGAACGGGCTCGGCGCCGCCTGCTTCATCTCGGTCAACTCGCTCTCGCACCAGTAGGTGAGGACGATGAGACCACAGCTCAGGTTGCCGTCCGCATCGACCGCCGTCGCTCTCCTGGCGCTGTTCGTAGCGTTCATGGGAACCGGATATGCGGCCGTGAAGATCAACGGCAGGGACATCAAGGCCAGGACGATCAGCGGCAAGAAGCTCAGGAACGACACGGTCACGGGCAGGCAGATCAGGGAAGCGCGGCTCGGCACCGTGCCGAGGGCCCGCGCAGCCACGCATGCGGGCACGGCGAACGGACTCGGCGCCGGCGCCGCGGCGGGGATCGTCCGACGGGGGAAGGTGCTCGACACGGACGTCCTCAAGCTCACGGCTACCGGGACCGACGCCAATACCTCGCCGTTGAAGACCGTGTTCAAGCGCGGGCCGTTCTCGCTCCAGGCGGCGTGCTGGGACGCCGGGGGCGGAAAGACCGCGCTCCGGGTGAGGTTCACGAGCACGGAGGCGGGCAGCATCGTCAACAACATGCCGCTTCCCCTCGAAGACACCGAAGAGGAGGTGTCGAGCGACCCCGACGACGCGGCGGCGGCGCTTGCCGCGCCGAGCGGCGCGACGCTCTTCACCAGCCTCTACCGCGGGATCAAGAGCCTCGGAGCGGATTGCCTCGTGGACGTGACCGGAGTCGCCAGTCCGTAGCGCGGGCACCTGGCGGCGGGCTGCGGCCTCACCGCCAGGCGAACACCGGCTCCTCGTAGCCGTCCACGCGCTCGCCGGCGCGGCCGAGCAGGGCGACCTGCCGCAGCTGCAGCAGCAGCGCACCCGTGGGCGCGTGGATCAGGTCGTTGCCGAGCGGCAGCTGCAGCACGGGACGATCGCTCTCGGGGATCCGGATGAGGCGGGGCTCGGACGCCAGCAGCGCGTGCAGTCCGATCCTGTAGACGGCGAGCACTTCGTCCGGCGCCGGCTCGAGGGCCGGGTCGGCGCCGCCCCACAGCACCACCGGTGAGATGCGGTAGCCGGACCGTGTGGCGTAGTCGTCCAGCCATCCGACGACCGCTGACGGGCCGAGTTGGACGCCGAGCTCCTCGTCGAGCTCGCGCAGCGCGGCCTCGAGCGCCGTCTCGCCCGCGTCGACCCGCCCGCCCGGCAGCGCCCACTGGCCGGCGTGGCGATTGAGCCGCGACGCGCGCCGGCACAGCAGGAACGCCGCGCCGCCCGCGACGCCCACCATGCGGCCGTCGAGCGGGCGGCCGTGGTGGTCGACGGTCTCACCGGGGACCATCGTCATGTCGATGCGCTCACCGGCCAGCGGCTCGGCGTCGTGGGCGTGAGCGTCGCTGTCGACGAGGACGATCGCCACCGCGGCTGCGCGCCGCGCGTCGAGCGGCAGCTCGACGCGCTCGTGCGCGGCGAGGTTCGCGCGCAGCCGCTCGCGCAGCTCGTCGTCGTAGGTCACGCGGTCCAAGCCGCGTACGTTACGTCGCGGCCGGTGGTCCGAACCAGGTGGTGAGCGCCTCGGGCAGCGCCGGGTCGGCGAGCTCTCCGACCCAGCCGACATATCCGTCGGGCCGGATCAACACGGCGGGAGGAGCGGCGACCGCGCCAAGCACCGGCAGCTCCCATGGTCCGTGAAACGCGGCGTCGACCACCTGGATTCGGTGACCCCACGGCGCGACGTCGAAGCCGCCCGGGTCGCCGAGGTTGAGCAGCACCGGCCGCGCGTCGTGCAGCAGCGTGAACACCCGCCGCGGGCCGTCGTCGGTCATCAGGTCGAGGTCGGGCATCCGCCGCCCGAGCAGCGGGTGGCCCTCGCCGAGGTCGTAATGGACGTCCAGGCCGGACAGCATCCCGGCGAACCGCTTCCGCGGCTCGTCCATGCTCAGGAGGTCGGACACGGTGTCGCGCAGAGCCTCGCTGCGCGGATCGGCACCCCGCATGAGCGCCACGTGCGCCATCGTCGTGCGCAGGACCCGGGCGGCGACCGGGTGACGCTCCGCGTGGTAGCTGTCGAGCAGGCCGGGCGGGGACGTCCCCTCGACCACCTGCGCGAGCTTCCATCCCAGGTTCACCGCGTCCTGCACGCCGATCTGGAGGCCCTGCCCGCCCGCCGGGTAATGGATGTGCGCCGCGTCGCCGGCGATCAGCACCCGCCCGGCGCGGTAGGCGGCGGCCTGACGGGCCATGTCGGTGAATCGCGAGATCCAGCTGGCAGTGCGCAGCCCGTAGTCCGTCCCGTAAACGCGGACGAGCGCCTCGCTGAGGTCGCCCAGGGTCGGCTCGCCGCTGCCGCCGACGCCGCGTTCGGTGACCATCACCCGCACCGGCCCCGAATCGGCGAAGACCACCTTGCCGTCGCGGATCTCGTAGTCGACCCTGCCGAGCGCATGCATGCCGTGGTCGTCGCGGCGCATTCCAAGCTCCGGCTCCTCGGCCATCTCGACCTCGGCGATCAGCGAGCTCGTCGACGGGTCCCACCCCGGAAAGTCGATGCCGGCCCCCTTGCGCACGAGGCTGCGCCCGCCGTCGCACCCGACGAGATACTGCGCCCGCAGCGACTCGCCGTCGGAGAGCTGGACGTCGACGCCGGCGCCGTCCTGCACGAAGCCGGTGACCTCGCGCTCGCGATAGACCGATATCTCGAGCTCGGCGACCCAGCCGGCCAGGATCTCCTCGAAGCGGCTCTGCCACAGGCCGAGGCCGTGGTTGTGCCGGGTGGGGAAGTCGCTGATGTCCAGGGTGGGACCAGCGCCGAAGCTCTGGACCTGGGCCACCTGCCCCTCCGCGAGGAACCGCTCGGCGATCCCGCGCTGGTCGAGCACCTCGATCGTGCGCGAGTGCAGACCGCCGGAGCGCGAGCCGTCGAGCGCCTGGCTGGCGCGCCGCTCGACGATCGCGACGTCGACCCCTGCCAGCGCCAACTCGCCCGCCAGCATCAGGCCCGTCGGGCCTCCTCCGGCGATCACTACCGCATGCTCGGTCATGGCCCTCCAGCCCGGGACGTCGACGTCGACACGGCGGCGATTATCAGGCCCGACCCGGGGCTTCCCGCAAGCCCCCTCTGGGGTGTAGATTGGAAGTGGCGGGAGGCGGGTTCGCTAGGGCAGCGTCACCCCGGTGAACCCAGCGAGCGCCTCCAGCAGCGCATCCTGGAATCCGACGTCGTGGACCGCCGGGTGCGGCTCGCGCAGCTCCTGGTGGTGCCAGTAGCCGCCGCTCGTGAGCGCCCGCGGGTCGTCGCTCACGGCGAGCCACTCCTGGGTGAGGTGGCCGAGACGCAGGTCGTCGGGCGCGCCCGAGCCGCCCATCCGCGTGGGCACCCAACCCGGGTTGACGGAGTTGCTGAGCGTGTCCGGCCAGAGCCGGGCGACGGCGGCGGCGAGGGTGGAGACGAAGAGCTTGCTGTCGGAGTACGTGCCCGTCGCGCGGTGCCCGCGCCAGTCCATGCCGTCGAGGGCGGGCCGCCCGCCGCGGTGCATGTTGCTGCTCAGGTAGACGAGCCGCGCCGGCCGGCGGACGAGGGCCGTGAGGAGGTAGGGAGCGACGACGTTGACCACCAGAAGCGCCGCGCCGCTGATGACGCCGGCGTTGTGGATGACGGCGTCCATCTGCCCCAGCTCGTTCGCCTGCTCGGCGAGCTGGCGCGTCTCGTCGACGTCGGCGAGGTCGCCGACGAGCGCGTGGGCGCCGCGGTCGAGCAGGTCGCCGACGGCCGCGAGCCGCTCGCGGTTGCGGGTGTGCACCACGACCTCGTGACCGCCGTCCAGCAGCGTCTGCGCCGTCGCTCGTCCGAGGCCGTCAGCCGAGCCCGTGATCAGGATGCGGGCCATCCGGGACCCCCGGTGTGCTCAGCCGCTCGCCGGCGTCGCGCCGTACTCGTCGTCGGTCACGTGCTCGCCCCACGTCACGGGGCTGCCCGACTCGTCGTTCTGCTGCATGGCGATGTGGGTCATCAGGCGGTTCGGCGCTGCGCCGTGCCAGTGGTTCTCGCGCGGCTCGAAGAAGACGCGGTCGCCGGGAAGGATCACCTCGACCGGCCCGCCCTCACGCTGGCAGAGGGCTACGCCTTCGGTGACGAAGATCGTCTGTCCATGCGGGTGGGTGTGCCAGGCGGTGCGGGCGCCGGGCGTGAAGTGAACGGCGGCGGCGGCGAAGGTCGAGCTGCCGGCGGGTGCGGCGACGGCGTCGATGTAGACGTCGCCCGTGAACCAGTCGCCGGGGCCCTTCTGGGTGTCGATGCTCGAGCGGGTGATCTGCATAGAGCTCATCTCCTGTGGGTCGAGGGTGCTGCTGTGAACGTACCCGCCCCGGATTTCGCGCAATTTGCGAACGGCGCAAAGCTGACTTAGCCTTTAGCGGTGACGAGGCTCAAGGGGCGTAGGCCGCGCGTGTATCGCAGCGGCAGCGTGGTGGTCACGACGCCGGCTCCACGCGACGCGTGGCGTGAGGTGATCGCCGCAAGTCGCGAGGCGACGATCTTCCACACGCCCGAGTGGCTCGACGCATGCGCGGCCATGGGCAATCTGGCCGACGCCAGCCGGCTGTACGAGCTGCCGGGCGGAGGCCAGCTCGTGGTTCCGGCGCTACGCCGGGCAGGGGTCGCGCACGACCTCGCGACGACTTGGTCGATGCCCTACTACTGGGGCTACGGCGGCGTGCTGACGGAGGGCTCCGTCACCGAAAACGACGTGGCAGCAGTACTGGCGGGGAATTCCGGATGCGCGCCGAGCAGGCTCGTCGTGAAGCCGGGCCCGCATGCGGCGCCGGCGTGGCGGGCGGTCCGGCCCCGAGCGCGTCATCGGCACTGCGTGCACGTGGTGGACCTGCGGAGCGGGTTCGGCGAGCTCTGGCGGCAGGGGTTCAGCTCCAGCACGCGCAACAAGATCCGCAAGGCCGAGAAGCGCGGCGTGGAGATCGAGTGGGGGACGGCGGACCGGTCTCTCGACGACTTCTGGCAGCTCTACCTTCGCTGGTCGGCGCGCCGTGCGCGCGAG
>JBJMHZ010000011.1:0-55748 GCA_045807125.1 Frankiaceae bacterium | reverse complement strand
GGGCCGCCGGGCGCGGGGTGGCGGGTACCGCCGGTGCCGCCGGTGCCGCCGGTGGCGCACTGGCCGCGGGTGCCGCCGGTGGCGCAGCGGTGGCCGGTGGCGCAGCGGCCGCCGGCCGGGTCGCGGCCGGTGCTGCAGTGCCCGCCGGTGCTGCGGTGCCCGCCGGGGCCCGTACCACGGTCGGTGCGGCCGGGCGGCTCGCGGCCGGAGCCGGCTCGGGAGCCGCGAGAGCCGGATCGGTGACCTCGGCGAGGTCGTCCTCGCCCTGGGCGTCCGCCGGTCGCGCCGGTCGCGCCGGGTGCGTTGCCCGCGCGCTCTTGGCCTGGTCCTTCACCGTGCGGTGCGGCGCCATCACCATGGTCATGTTGCGCCCGTCCTGGCGCGGGTTGGCCTCGATGTAGCCCAGCTCCTGCACGTCCTCGGCGAGGCGCTGCAGCAGCCGGTAGCCCTGCTCGGGCCTGGACTGCTCGCGACCGCGGAACATGATCGTCACCTTGACCTTGTCGCCGCCCTTCAGGAACCGCACGACGTGACCCTTCTTGGTCTCGTAGTCGTGCGGGTCGATCTTCGGGCGGAGCTTCATCTCCTTGATGACCGTGTGCGCCTGGTTGCGGCGAGCCTCGCGGGCCTTCTGCGCGGTCTCGTAGCGGAACTTGCCGTAGTCCATGAGCTTGCAGACGGGCGGTCGCTCGTTGGGCGCGACCTCGACCAGGTCGAGGTCGGCCTCCTGCGCGAGGCGCAGCGCGTCGCCGATCGCGACGATGCCGACCTGCTCGCCGTTGGGTCCGACGAGGCGCACCTCGGGGACGCGGATCCGCTCGTTGATGCGGTGCTCGATGCTGATGTGGCCTCCTCATGGCGTCCAGCCGTGCCGACCGGTGGGAGCCGCCGCCGGTGGGAACGACGAAGGCCCCGCCATGTGCAGCGGGGCCCTCCGGAACCGGACGCGTCCTGCGACGCGTCGCGTGGCCGGCGCAGGGTGCGCGCCTGCCGGACCGGACCCGGCGACCCGAAGGCCGCGCGGGTGGGAGCGGAGCTCCGCTTGCACATCGGCCGCCCCGGCGGCGGGAGCCGTGCGGGTCGGCCGATTGGTCGATGCCAAGGGTAGCAGACGACGGCCCCGCCCGGCCGCCCGCGCGCCCGCGCGCGGTGAGCTCCTGACGATCCCGAGCAGGGCCCTGCGCCGGGCGACCCGCCCGATCCGACGGGCCGGCTCAGCGCGGGCCGAGGTCGACGATCGCGGCGACCGGCCCGCCGCCGGACGGGCCCTGGTGCACGGCGGCCACCGACACGAACACGGCCGGGTCGCCGGTCACCGCCGCCGTGACCCCGCCGACGCAGGACTTGATCTGCCGGTGCCAGTGCACGTCGGAGTCGTCCAGCATGATGTTGCGCCGGCCGCGGACCCGGCCGGACGGGTCAGCCTCGCACTTGAGGAACACGTTGACCAGCCGGCCGTCGAGGTCGGTGTGGTGCGGCCGCTCCGGCAGGTCGAGGCCCGCGCTGCGGATCGCGTCCCACACGCCGTCGGCGTCGAGCGCGTCGCGCATCACGCCGTGCCCGACCCGGTAGCGGCCGCCGATGCCGCGCACGTTGCCGACCACGACGATCTGCGCGCGGTCGAGCTCCACGCCGGACGAGCAGGACGCGACGGACGAGTACAGCGAGAGGTCCTTGTGGATCTGCTCGGGGCGCGGCATCTCGATCTCGCCGAGCGCGACGGCGATGCCGAGCGCGGTCGTGGAGTTGGAGATGTCCATGGACTTCAGGGTGTCCTCGGTGACGACGTCCTTGCCGCGCCCCTTGGCGTCGTTGATGGTCTCGAGGGTCAGCAGCGGCGTCTTCGTCTGCACGTAGTGGACGTCGGCCGGGTCGGTGATGCCGGCCCGCTCCATCGCGATCCGCACGCCGGCCGCGACCTTCTCGACCATCGCCGGCTGGCCGATGTCCTCCGGCAGTAGCTGCTCGCTCATCGCGCAGCCGACGCTGACCCTCGGCTCGTCGGTCGCCGGCGCGCGCTCGGCCGGCACGGTCGCGAAGATGGTGGCGTGCGGCGAGATGACGCCGTCGGTGCCGCCGGACCACACGATCGGGATCTGCTTCGCCTCGTCCGTCGATCGCGTGCCCCGCGCCACGAGCACGTCGCGGAACGCCCGGTCGGCGATGATCCGGGTGTAGTCGTTGACGCCGCCGTTGCCCTCGGTCTTGCCGATCACGGCGACCACCCGGTCGGCCTCGATCACCCCGTCGGCGATGAGCTTCTCGAGCCCGGAGGCGTCGCTCACGCTCTCGATGGGCACCTTGCGGACCTCGATCGGCTCGGGCACGGCTGCTCCTGCGTCTCGCGCTGTCACGTACGGCTCTGTCCGTACGGCCCTGTCCCGCACGGCCCTGTCCCGCACGGCTCGTGCCGAACTCTAGTGCCGGCGCGCGCCCGGCCGGGTCGGCACCGTCCCGAGCCGCCGGTAGCGCTCGGCCCTGGCGCCGAGCCGCTCGTCGCCGTCGCGGCCGAGCAGCGTCACGATCTCGTGCTCGAGGACGGCGCCGAGCCGGCGGAGGAAGGCGTACGGCTCGTCGGCCGCGTCCGGCCGCTCGGTCACGATGCGGTCGACGATCCCGGCCGCCAGCAGGTCGAGCGAGCGGACGCCCTGACGCTCGGCGAGCTCGGCGGCGTGGTCGAGGTCGCGGTGCAGCACGACCGACGCCCCCTCGGGGGGCAGCGGCGCGAGCCACGCGTGCTGCGCGCAGATCACGCGGTCGGCCGGCAGCAGCGCGAGGGCCGCCCCGCCGGTGCCCTCGCCGAGCAGCACGCACACCGTCGGCGCCGGCAGCGCCACCAGGTCGGCGAGCGAGCGGGCGATCTCGCCGGCGAGGCCGCTCTCCTCGGCGTCCTTGCTGAGCGCCGCGCCCGGGGTGTCGATGACGCTGACGACCGGCAGGCCCAGCTCGGCCGCGATGCGCATGCCACGGCGCGCCTCCCGCAGGCCGGCCGGCGTGATCCGCACGGCGGCGGACCGGCGCGGGTGGTCCTGGCCGAGCACGATGCACGGCGCCGCGCCGAACGTGGCCAGCGTCATCACGAGCCCCGGGTCCGCCTCGCCCTCCCCCGTGCCGTGCAGCGGCGTGACGTCGGTCGCAGCGGCCTTGAGCAGGTCGCGGACGCCCGGCCGGCCGGCGCGCCGGGAGCGCTCGATCGACTCCCAGGCCGGCACGTCGGGGACGGGGTCGTCCGGCGGCTCCGGCACGTCGGGGAGCTGCTCGTGCGGCGCGGAGAGGACCGCGAGCGCCGTGGCGGCGATGTCGGCGATCCGGTTCGGCGGGACGACCGCGTCGACGAGGCCGTGCTCGAACAGGTTCTCCGCCACCTGCACCCCTGCCGGGAAGGGCTCGCCGTGCAGCGCCTCGTAGACCCGCGGTCCGAGGAAGCCGACGAGCGCGCCGGGCTCGACCGCGGTGACGTTGCCGAGCGAGCCCCACGAGGCCAGCACGCCGCCGGTGGTCGGGTGGCGCAGGTAGACCAGGTACGGCAGCCCGGCAGCCCGGTGCCGCCCGATCGCCGCGGTGATCTTCACCATCTGGAGGAAGGCGACGGTGCCCTCCTGCAGCCGGGTGCCGCCCGAGCTCGGCGCCGCGAGCAGCGGCAGGCGCTGCTCGACCGCCCGCTCGACCGCCGCGGTGAGCCGCTCGGCAGCCGCCACGCCGATCGACCCGGCGAGGAAGCCGAACTCGCAGACGACGATCGCCACCCGCCGGCCCTTGATCGTCCCCTCGCCGGTGAGGACCGCCTCGTCGGCCCCGCTCGCGGTCGCGGCGGCGGCCAGCGTGGCCGCGTAGTCGTCGTCGGCCGCCACGGGCAGCGGCGGCGCGTCCCAGGAGGCGAAGCTGCCGTCGTCGAGGACGAGGTCGATCAGCGCGGCCGCGGACAGCCGGCCTCTCGCGGGGCTCACGCCGGCCCGCCCGGCTCGCCGGCCGCGTCGAGCCAGGCGAGGATCGCGTCGGTGTGCTGGCCGAGCGTCGGCGGCGGCCGGTGCGCCACCGGGGAGCTGCCGTCGAACCGCAGCGGCGGGCCGGGCAGCGTCACCCGGCCGAGGGTGGCGTGCTCGGTCTCGACGAGCAGCCCCTGCGAGCGGGTCTGGTCCCACTCGTACACCTGGTCGAGGTCGCGGATGCGCCCGGCCGGCACCCCGGCGGCCTCGAGCTCGCGGAGCCAGCGCTCGACCGGGCCGGCCGCCAGCATGGCCTCGATCGCGGCGACGAGCTCGTCGCGGTGGGCGACCCGCAGGCCGTTGGTCGCGAACCGCGGGTCGTCGGGGGTCAGCCCGGCGATCGGCGCGAACCGCCGCCACAGCCCCTCGCTGCCGACCGAGAGCTGCAGGAAGCCGTCGGCGGCCCGGAAGGCGCCGTACGGCGCGATCGACGGGTGGTGGTTGCCCTGCGCGCGCCCCACCTCGCCGCCCACCGTGCAGCGCGTCCCCTGGTAGGCGTGCACGCCGACGATGGCGGCCAGCAACGACGTGCGGACGACGCTGCCGCGACCGGTGCGCGCGCGCTCGTGCAGGGCCGCGACCACGCCGTACGCCCCGTACATGCCGGCGAGCAGATCGCCGATGGGGACGCCCACCCGGGTCGGGTGGTCGGGGTCGGGACCGGTCAGCGACATCAGGCCCCCCTCGCCCTGCGCGATCTGGTCGTACCCGGCCCGACCGCCCTCGGGGCCGTCGTGCCCGAATCCGGTGATCGACAGGACGACGAGCCGCGGGTTCAACCTATGCAGCCGCTCCACGTCGAAGCCCAGCCGGTCCAGGACGCCGGTGCGGAAGTTCTCGACGAGCACGTCGGCGCGCCCGACGAGCCGCTCGAGCGTCCGCTTCCCCTCCTCGCTCTTCAGGTCGAGGACGATCGACTCCTTGTTGCGATTGCATGACATGAAGTACGTCGACTCCGCGGCCGCCGTCGGGTCGGCCGGTCGTGCGAACGGCGGCCCCCAGCCGCGGGAGTCGTCGCCGCCGGGCGACTCGACCTTGATCACGCGGGCCCCGAGGTCGCCGAGCATCATCGCCGCGTGCGGCCCGGCGAGCGCGCGGGAGAGGTCGACGACGACGATGTCCGCGAGCGGGCCTGCCACGATGCGTCCTCCCGGTCGGTGATCCGGCTCAAAGGCTAGGTGACGGCGGCTCGCGCCCCGGGCGCAGCGTCCGCCCCATGAGCAGGGAGGGCACGCTCGCGCAAGCGACGACCGACGCGATCCGTCGCACGGCGGGACCGGTCGAGCGCGCTGAGCGATGCGCCCGGGCGGTGCGCGACGCGTCGACTACGCTGCGCGACACACCGTGGCCGGATGGCATTGACACCGACCGTGCGTTGCAGGAGTGTCCGAGAGGGATCGGATTCCGACCGGTCCGCATCGCACTCGGGGAGCTCCGTGCACCGTCACAAGCGCCCGTCGCCCCGCGCGGGCTCGGCACCGGCGGCGGCGGCGGAACCTTCCCGTCGGGACTCGAGTTGACCAGTCGAGCCTCGGCCCGACTAGCACCGCATGCATAGCCGACGCGCTCTCGCGTCGCTCCCTGCTCCCGTCATCCGACCGGCGCACCGCCCCGGCGCGCCGGCGCATCGCCAGCAACGAGAGGATCCGGTCGCAATGAACTCAGGCGTCGGCAACGTGTACGTCTTCAACGGCACGCCGAACAACGTGTCGCTGATCCTCAACAACCAGCCGATCTCCGGCAGCCTGACCGGCATCACGTCGAGCAGCGGCTACGCGCCGAACTCGACGACCGTCGCGCGCAACGCCTCGCCGGGCAACCCGGGGAACAACACCTTCGGCGGGCAGAACGCGCTCGTCGTGTACTTCACCGGCGGCGGCGCGCAGAGCTACCCCGTCAACATCTCGCTCGGCCAGGCGCAGCTCGCGCAAGACCTGCAGCTGTACGTGTTCTACAACGAGGTCGTCCTCGTCCTTCCCAGCGGCTCGGCGACCGACCCGGGTGGCAGCGCGCAGGTCATCAAGGGCACGCGGATCTCCGAGGAGGAGATCCAGGCGCTGGCCGCCGACAGCGCCCAGGGCTGAGGCACCCCGGTACCTGCCCGGTCCCGGCCGTACCGGGGCCGGGCAGGACCTTCCTCGCGCATCGCACCCCGCGGCGACAGCGGCCGGTCGACCGGCCCGGAGACGGAGGACCTCCATGGCGAAGCCGACCCCGACGCAGAACGGCTCCTGGCAGGTCTATCCGGACTACACCGGCACCGATGGGGTCTCTGCACCGGTGTACCTGCTGCCGACCTCGTTCACCTACGGCCAGTCGTCGACGGTCACGGTGGCGCAGCTCTATCTCGGCGGCAGCGGCTTCGCGTCCTACGCGTTCTCCAACGCCGACTTCGCGTTCTCCTTCCAGTCGCAGAAGCCCACGCCGCCCTACCAGGCCAGCGTTCTTGCGCAGGTCGTCATCTCGGGGCAGGGCAACATGTGGAAGTGCGCCGCGACGGCGCGCGCGGCGCTCGCCGCGAACTTCCAGGCGCTGCTCGCATGGGTGGAGTCGACGCTGGAGCTGCCCGGCATCGTCGTGCCCGGGTCGACCAGCCGCATCGGCCGCACGGTCATGGACGCGCTGCCGCTCGCCTTCGGCGAGACGCTCGCGCTCCACTACTCGCTCTCGACGGGACTGACCGGCGGTACCAACGCGCACGTCGACCTCGTCCCCGGCATGCGGCTGCTCCTCGAGACCAGCGTCAGCCAGTTCCTCAGCCCGTCGGCGCCGCAGAACGGTTACGTCTCCACCGCCGCGGTGCCGCTCGCGATCGGGTCGCTGCCGGGGCCGGACGGCCGTCGGGTCGTGACCTTCGATCCCTTCCTCGGCACGATCAACGCGCCGGTCGTCACGCCGGTCGGCAAGCCGGTGCAGATCGCCGGCGGGCTCATCGACCTCCAGGCACCCGGGCAGGCCCGCGTGCACTGGCGGCTCTTCTACCCGACGTCGATGGCACCGCCCAACCAGCCGGGCAACGCGCAACTGGTCGGCAACGTCGGCCTGATGGCGTCGGACACCCTCGCCACGCTGGCCGCCGCGACCACCGCGTACCCGACGACGGTCAGCGACGGCGGTCCGGGCGGCAAGCCGCTTCCCACGCTCTACTACGCCTTCCTGGGACGGGCGATCGCGATCCCGCAGATCCCCGTCTGGCTCACCGCCAACGGGCAGACGGCCGTCGACTACGTGCCGGTCGGCACGACCATCGCCAACATCGTCGAGCGCTACACCGACCCGCCGCTCAGCCAGCCGGGCAACGTCGTTGCCGTCATGCGCAACGTCTACGGCGGGAACCCGGCGTCGGTGCGCTTCATGGTGGCGTCCCTGCCGGCCACTCCGCTCGCGATGTACGACCTGCCGCTGCTCGCCGGCGACGGCGTCACGCTCACCGTCTGACCCGGCAGGAGGCACGGCATGGAGTTCGTCCCGAGCGCTGCATCGCTGCTCTACGCCGCGAGGGCCGACGACGGCACGGTGTCGCGCGCAGTGCTCTACCTGCTGCCGTCCGGGACGACCGACCCACCGCCGGCGCTGAGCTTCGACGACGCGTGGACCGGCAACGCGGGCTGGTACTTCTTCCTCGGCGCCGACCTCGCGACCGGGCTCGACCAGGCGTTCGCCGACGCCGCGTGGACGATGCTGACCGACCCGCGGGCGACCGGCGTCCGCTTCGTCTGGGCGCAGCCCTACGACGGGACGGCGCCGCTCGCCGGCACCTGGCTCGCCACCTACGTACCGGCAGGCACGCAGGTGCCGCTCACCGCGCACCTCGTCGACTTCTCGCTCGGCAGCGTCGACGTGCTGCTGCCGATGAGCAGCACCATCACCACCGACCCGACGGCGGGGTCGTTCTCGTTCGCGCCGCCGTCCGGCCAGGCGGTGCAGGTGACGGCCGGCTGGGGCGCGACGGCGGCCGGCAGCGTCACGGGCGCGCTCTCGACGCCGCTCACCGGCGCCGGGGCCGGGACGCTGCGGTTCCCGCTCGCGCTCGACCTCGACGACCAGACCGCGCTCGACGCCGGCCTGCGGTGGTTCTACGCCGACGCCTTCAGCGGCTCGGCCGGGCCGGCCGACGGTGACGACCCGTTCTTCCTCACGTCGTACCGCTATCCCGTGCTGGCGCAGGCGGTGACCGTCTACGCCCAGCTGCACCCGCTGGCGCCGTTCGACGCCACGCGCAGCTACCTCGCCTTCACGGCGTCGGACGCCGGGCAGCAGGGCCCGGCACCCGGCGCGCTCGACTCGTACTACTCCTCGACGCTCGGCGACCGCTTCACGGTGACGCCACTGTCGGGATCGGCCGCGCCGACGACGTTCGCATCGCTGGTGCTCGCGCCCAACCCGCGCGCCAGCGAGCCGAGCCCGGGCGACCCGGTCTACTTCGTGCCGCAAGGCGACTTCTCGCTCGGCTCGACGCGCAGCGGCCCGGTCGACCTCATGTGCGGGCTGTCCGGCGTCGAGCACGTCACGCTGCCGGGCAACGGTCAGACGCTCAGCTTCGTGCCCGGCAAGCCGGCGTACGCGCACGGCTTCGCGCCGGGGCAGCCGCCCGGCGACGGCCCGGTGCCGGCGGTCGCGCCGACCACCTCGTACGCCGCCGTGACGGGTCCGGCGACAGTGCTCGGCTACTACGCGCAGCCTGACCAGTCGGTGCTGTACAACTACCCGCCGAGCGCCGCGGGCGGGGCTCCGGCCGGCGTCCAGGCCACGCTGCTGCAAGCCGTCCAGGTGCTCGCGGCCTCGGTGCCCGCGCTGCCGCCGGCCGGGGGCGACGACGCCCGTGCCTATGCCTCGACCGCCGCCGCGGCTGCTCCGGTCAGCTACCCGCTGCTGCCCTACGCCGGCGTCGGCGGCGAGCCGGTCGCGGGGTACGGCCAGCTCGAGTCGCAGGTCGTCAGCCCCGCGCGGCGGGTGATCCTGCGGGCGCAGCCGCCCCAGCCGCAGCTGCACGCGGCGACGGCCACCGGCCCCGGCAGCACGAGCGCGTACAGCACGACGCCGCAGGGCCTCCTCGCCAGCGGCGTCGGAACGACGACGTGGGGCCGCGTCGTGCTCGCCCAGATGCCTGACCAGGGCAGCGCGCAAGGGCCGCAGCTCGCGCTGAGCAACGTGGGCGGCGACCTGCTGTCGGCGTTCCAGTCCAACAAGATGTTCCTCGTCGCGACCGACCCGACGGCGCTCGCGCCCTACCTCGCGGCGGCCGACGCGCAGCTGCTGATGGGCTCCGATCCGACCGAGCCGTGGCGGTTCGACCTCACTCCGGCGAACTGGTCGCAGCACGGCACCGTCTTCATCCTCAAGTTCTACGACCAGACCATCATCGACCTGGTGAAGCGGACGTCGATGTGGTCGTTCCCGAAGGAGCTCAACGTCGATGCCGCGGAGACGTCTCGGCGCCTCCAGCAGATCCTTGCCGACGTCGACCCGAGCGACCCCGACTTCGCCGCCCTGTGGGCGGCAGTGAACGAGCCGGGATGGAACGGCGTGCTCGCGCTCAACGTCGTGGCGCCGCTGAACGAGCTGCCGCCGCAGCTCGCCGGCCTCGCCGTCGGCATCGACAAGTCGAAGTTCTGCGCGCACCACGTGGGCATCGCCGCGTCGAAGATCGACGCGACGCCCGGCAGCGACATCAAGACCAAGCAGTCGTCGATGTTCGGCCTCATCGACTACCGGGGCCCGGCCGCGCTGCCAGGCGGCCAGCTCGCCTACCAGTTCTCGGTGCAGCAGCTCACCGTGCTGTTCCTCGCGTCCGACGTCGCGTCGTTCGCATGCATCATCGAGCTGCAGGTCAACCAGCTCTTCGGCGAGCCGTCGAAGCTGACCGGCAGCACCGACAACGTCGTCCGCCTCTACGGGTCGTTCGACAAGCACGTCTCGGGCAGCGTCGTGCAGGAGAGCTACTCGTTCCAGACCAAGGCCGGCGTGCCGTCCGACTTCGACATGACGAGCCAGGTGCTCAACGCGGTGGAGCTCTCGCGCGGCCAGTTCGCGACCGTGACGACGGCGAGCTCCGCGTCGCTCACCGAGGCGCAGTTCATCTTCTGGGGGCTGCTCGACTTCACGGCGCTCAAGGGGTTCGACGCGCTGTCGTTCGGCCGCGAGGCCGACGCGACGAGCCCGGCGGGGCTGAGCTTCGGCAACCTCGTCATCACGATGACGTTCGATCCGCAGGACGCGAAGCCGGTGCCGATCTTCGACTTCGACGCGTCCCAGCTGTCGTTCGACCTCGCCGGGAGCAAGCCACGGGAGAGCAGCTTCTACCGGCACTTCCCGCTCACCCTCTCCGCGTTCACGCAGGCGGAGACCGGCGCCACGCCCACGAGCCTGGGCTACATGGGCGTGCAGACGCCACTGAACCAGTCGTCCCTCGAGTACCCGTGGTACTCCCTCGACCTCGACCTCAACCTCGGCTCGGCCGGCGCGCTCGCCGCACGGGCCGGGTTCGTCGCCACGCTCACCATCGCGTGGACGCCGGGCGGCACCGACTACAGCGTGTTCACCGGCCTGAAGCTGCCGGGCTCCAACGGCTCCAAGCGAGCGATCACCATCGAGGGCCTCTTCGACATCTCGTTCAAGACGCTGCAGATCATCGCGCTCCCGAACGACGTCTACGTGCTCGTCCTGTACGGGATCGGCTTCACGTTCCTCTCGTTCACGTTCCCGCCGACCGGCCAGGTCGACTTCGCGCTGTTCGGCGACCCGCGGGCGGCCAATGGTGGTGCGAGCCTCGGCTGGTACGCCGCCTACGCCAAGCCGGACACCACCAAGAAGCAACCCGCCGCGCTGCCGGGGACGACCCGATGAGCAGCCACCCCGACCACTGCCCCATCGCAGGAAGGGCGACGACATGCCGATCCGAGTGATGTCCTGGAACATCAACCGCTTCAGCCAGGCAACGCTCGACCGGCAGGACTACAACGAGTGGTACATCCTCGAGGCGATCACCGCGCAGCAGCTCGACATCGTCCTGCTGATCGAGGTGCAGTCCAGCGGCGGGCTGCTGGGCACGCTCATCGGCGGCAACGGCGCGATCGGGGTGCGGTCGCTGCTGGCGTCGCTGCGGGCGGAGGACCCGGCGAGCGACTGGCGGCTCGTGCCACCGCCCCGGCTCAACGACAACACGCTCGGACAGGTCTACACCGAGGGCCTGGCCGTCCTCTACCGCCACCAGATGCTGACCTTCACCGGCCCGAACTACTACCAGGGCCCCGGCACGGTGGCCACCGGCGTCGCCCCTGGCGTCCCGTACGTCGGCAACTGGGCCAATGCCCTGCCGGCCGGCAACTACCGCGCGCCGCGGATCAACTGGACCAACGGCAACGGCCATCCGCTGGAGTGGCCTAACGCGGGCAACCGGCCACCGATGATGGTCACCTTCACGGAGAACGCCAACGGCCGCAACATCCGCTTCCTGGCGCTGCACCTACCGCCTGACCAGGCCAGGGCGGCGACGGCACTGCCACGCATCAACTCGATCCCGCAGCTGCTCGGCGGGATGGCCGCGGCCGACGTCGCCATCGCCATCGGCGACATCAACTACGACCCGAGCAAGAACACCACCATGATCGCGCAGCACTACTACGACCTGTTCACGAATCCGTACCACTTCCGCGGCTTCAGGGCCCTGAACGGCGTGACCCGAGTCGAGGACACCGCCCTCGCCGGCCTCGGCCTGTCGCTCGGGGGACGCCGCCGCTACCAGGTGGTGCGGGCGGTGAACGGCCGGCTGACCGTCAACCACCTCGACAACGCCTACATCAAGTACGGCGCGCCGCCGCCGCCCGGCACCAACTACAACCCGACGGTCGTCGACATGGTCGCCGGCACCGGTCCGTACGCCACCACGATGGCGCTGTCGATCGCGGGCATCACCGGCCAGCCGTACTACAACGTCGACGACCTGTTCCGCGAGGCGCAGAACTACGGTCACGTCGCGCGCTACGACGGCGTCAGCGACCACCTGCCGATCGTGGTCGACGTCCCGTGAGCGAGGGCAGCATGACCACCACCAACGCACTGGCCGCGCCGAGCGCGCCCACCATGCAGCAGCTCGCCGACGCCATGCGAGCGCAGGCATCGACGCCCGGCCACGTCGTCACCGTCGACGGCGCGCTGCTCGGCAGGACCGATCTCGCCGCGCTGCTGCGGGCCTGGCTGGTGCGCGACGACGTCAAGCTGGTGATCGACCCGTCCGCCATCCCGGCCAGTCCGCCGGCCACCGGCTTCACCGTGAGGGCCACGCTGCCCGGCAAGGACGCCGACACGTTCTTCCGCCTCACCGACCGCGACTGCACGCTGACCTTCGTCGTCAGCACGGTCGCCGGCGTCACCGTCGTCGACTTCACGCTGGCCGTCACGCCGCGGCTCAGCGCCGGCGCCACCGTGCCGTGGACCATGGGCCAGAGCTTCGGGACCGCGGCGACGCTGTTCGACGACGTGCCGTTCACCTCGCCGACGCTGACGTTCTCGACCTACCAGGTGCCCGGCGGCGTCGCGCCCGGCCTGACCTTCGCGGCGCCGGTGACGCTGGTCGACGTCCTCGCCGACGTGGTCAAGCTGCTCGCCAGCCCGCACGCACCGGCCACGGCGGCCGTGGAGGCCGCGACCACCACCTACCAGCTGTCCGGGCAGATCACGCAGGAGCACGGCGGCTCGGCGTTCAACGTCAAGGCCTCGCTGCTCACCTCCGGCATCCCGGTCGGCTTCGTCCACATCAGCTCGCCGTACGTCGGGCTGCTGCTCGACTGGGAGCAGAGCACTGCGCCTGCGCCGCAGGGCGCCCCGGGGGCAGGAGGCACGACCTGGCGGCAGGCCGCGGCGCTCTACGTCGGCGCCGACGTGACGGTCACCAACAGCCGCGGTGACAAGATAAGCGAGTCCATCATCGCGGTGCTGCCGCTCACCAGCGGCCACAACCTGATGACGTTCGCGGTGCAACCCGCCGACGGCGTGGTCACGAGCATCGGCCAGCTGGGCGAGCTGATCGCCGGCAACACCTGGGACGACTTCTTCAACGGCCCGGCGAGCGAGCTCAAGCCCTACGTCGACTCCTTCGGCCTCGAGCGCCTCGCCGTGCGCGCCGTGCTGTCGAACCTCACGGTGGCGTCGCTCACCTTGCAAGCCGGCATCTCCAAGCCGTGGCGCTTCTTCGACGACCTGCTCGTCATCAACTCGTTCACGGTGCTCTGGGGGATCATCGACCCGGCCAACGACGGCCCGCAGTCCATCATCATCGACACCGAGCTCGAGCTGCTGAACGACGATGACCTCGTCTTCGACATCGAGATCGCCCTGCCCGGCCTGGTCATCTCCGGCCGGTACGACCGGATGGTCACCTTCACCCTCGCCGACCTCGTGACGAAGGTGAACTCGTTCTTCGGCGTCTCGCTGCCGGTGCCGCCGTCCGACCTCGCCACGTTCTCCTTCGGCAACTTCGCCACGACGATCGACGTGCCTGGCAAGGTCTTCACGCTCACCGGCACCACCGACGTCGCGCTGCGGTTGTTCGGCCTGGAGCTGCTCGGACTGCGCGACACCGTCATCTCGATCACCGTCGACCGCAATGCCGGCGCCAAGGTGCCGTTCGCCGCGACCCTCAACGGCATCCTCACCGTCCTCGACATCGACTTCGCGGTCAGCGCCAGCTACGGCGAGACGATCGAGTTCTCGATCCACCTCGTCGACACCAACCTCGGCAAGCTGCTGAACCACCTGGTGCACCTCGTCGACCCGACGTACGACATCAGCCTGCCGTCGCCGTGGAGCAAGCTGCTCGACATCAGCCTCGACGCGCTCGTCCTGCGCATCAGCGACTCCGACACCGCGCGCAAGGTCTCGCTGACCTACGAGACGTCGATCGATCTCGGCTTCGTCGACATCACCGGCATCTCGCTGATCTACGACAACGTCCAGGGCGCCGGCAGCACCGTCGAGATCACCCTCGACGCGAGCTTCCTCGGGGTGCCCTTCGGCGACTACCAGGGCAAGCCGACCGGCCGGCCGGGGCTCGGCTGGGACGCCGTCAACGGGGCGCCGCCAGCGGTGCCCAACCAGGGCAGCAAGCTGTTCGACCTCGAGTACGTCGGCCTCGGCCAGCACATCGCCTTCGACAAGTCCGTCGACGTCAGCACGATGGCCAAGATCATGAAGGCGCTTCGCGACCTCGCGGTGCCGACCCAGCCTGGCGCGCTTCCGGCGTTCGGCGGCAAGGGGCTCGTCTTCGACGCCGACAGCCACTGGCTGATCGGCGCGCAGTTCACCGTGATGGACACCGTCGCCATCAGCGCCATCTTCAACGACCCCGACCTGTACGGCGTCCTCATCCAGCTCTCCGGCGAGAAGGCGAAGATCTTCGCCGGGCTGAGCTTCGAGATCCTCTACCGCAAGGTCACCGACAGCATCGGCGTCTACCACATCGAGCTCAAGCTGCCCGACGCGATGCGCCACCTCGAGTTCGGCGAGGTGTCGGTCACGCTGCCTGTCGTCGTGCTCGACATCTACACCAACGGCAACTTCCGCATCGACTTCGGCTTCCCCAAGGGCCTCGACTTCTCCAACTCGTTCTCGATCCAGGTCTTCCCGTTCGTCGGCTACGGCGGCTTCTACTTCGCGCTGCTGGACGGGTCGACGTCGTCGCGCGTGCCGCAGATCGTCAACGGCAACTGGGCGCCGGTCATCGAGTTCGGCGTCGCCCTGTCGATCGGCGCCGGCAAGACGATCGACGAGGGCATCCTCTCCGGCGGCATCACGGTCACGGTCATCGGCATCGTGCAAGGCGTGCTGGCGTGGTTCAACCCGTCGACGCCGGCACCGAAGGAGACCTACTACTGGATCCAGGGCACGATCGCGATCGTCGGCCGGCTCTACGCCACCATCGACTTCGCCATCATCCAGGCGAGCGTCGACGTCACCGCCTACCTCAGCGTCACGCTCACCATCGAGGCGCACCAGCCGATCCTCATCGAGGCGACGGCGAGCGTGACCGTGCGCGTGAGCCTCAAGATCATCTTCTTCACCATCCACCTCAGCTTCGGCGCGACGATCCACGCATCGTTCGTCATCGGCTCCGCGACGCCGACGCCATGGCAGCTCGCCGGCGGGAGCCACCGCGCCGATCCGGCCGTGCGCCGGCTGCGCGGCATGGCGACGCTGCACGCGCCTGCCCCGCGGCACGTCGGCAGCGCCCGGGCGATGCGCCAGCTGCTCGCCGCTCCGGCCGCCGCCCCGGTCTGGCCCGCGGTGCTCGTCCTCGACCAGCGGCGGACGGTCACGGTGCTGGCGACGCCCTCCTTCACCAAGGCCGAGACCTGGTCGATCGGGCCAGGCGGCGCGGTGCGCGCAGGCGGCGTCACCACGATCACCACCATGACCGCGCACGACCTGACCGCCGGCGCGACGGTCACCGTCAGCGGGTGCGACCCCTCCTTCGACGGGACGTTCGCGGTCACCGACGCCCCGAGCCGCACGAGCTTCACCTACGGGCAGGGCGGCGTCGCCGACGGCACGAGCGGCAACGGCGAGGTGACGGCCGGCCCGGCCGCCGACGGCGCGGCCGCCGTCCTGCTCCTCGTGGTCGAGAGCTCGGTCCAGCCGCGGGCGGCGACGCTCGCCGAGCAGCGCGCGCTGGCCGGCGCCGACCCGTCGAGCGCGCCGTTCAACCTCCTCATGGAGGCCATGCTCCGCTGGGGGATCCTCGCGGTCACCGCGGCGCCGCTGACGCCGAGCGGGGCGAGCCGGGCCAGGGGCACGGTCACGCTGACGACGGCAAGCCCCCACGGCCTCGCGATGGGCGCCGGCATCGTGGTGGCCGGCGTGGGCGACCCGTCGTTCGACGGCTCGTTCACGGTGGCGAGCGTGCCAGGCCCGACCAGCCTCACCTACGCGCAGACCGGCGCGGACGCCACCAGCGGCAACGGCGTCGTCGCGCCGGCGACCGTGACGGCGGACGCGCTGGAGACGCTGCGCGCCACCCTGACCGACGATGCCGGCGACGGCACCGCCGCCGCCTTCGACTGGGACAGCAGCCTCGCGCCGTTCCTCGCGGCCAACTTCGCCTTCGACGTCCAGCCCGCGTCAACGCTGACCGCCGAGACCGGCGGCGCGGTCTTCCCGATGCTGCCCGAGCTCAGCCTCACCGACAACCAGGGCCTCTCGGTCGACTTCGCGACGGCGCACCCGGTCGGCGGCGGCTACGCGGCGAAGATCCAGGCGTACTTCACGCTGCTGCAGGCGCAGATCGCCCGGCGCGACGGGGCGCCGGCGAGCCGGCTCGACGCCACCGCCACCGGTCCGTCGGCCGCCGAGGTCGTCGCCGGCCAGTACTTCCGGATGCTGCTGGGCCAAGGCGCGAAGGCCGCGGTCGACCACCTGGCGGCGCTGCCGTACGCGGTCGGCGACGACGCCGAGGGGATCGCCGGCGTCGCGACCGCGATCGGCGACCCGGGCCTCGCCACCGACCCGATGCGCGTGATCAACCCGGTGCAGGACAAGGCGGTGCTCGCGACCGGCGCCACCCTCGACCTCGACGAGGTGCTCTACCAGGTGCGCACCGGCGACACCTACGCGTCGATTGCGGCGGCGTTCGCCGCGGCGCACGCGGAGGACCCGGCCGGCGGCGCGTACGCGACGCAGTCGCTGATGGCCGCCAACGCCGGCGCGACCGGCATCCACGTCCCCGGCGCGGCGGTGCCGATCCCCGGCATCAGCTACCAGACGGTGGCCGCCGACACGCTGGGCATGATCTCGTCGCGGCTGCTCGTCCGCGCGGCCGGCGCTGCGGTGCTCAACGTGCTGTCCGGGGTGCAGGCGCAGGCCACGCTCCTGCTCCAGGCCAACCCCGGCATCACCGACCCCACCGCAGCTCTGCCGGCGGGGCTCACCGTCGCGCTCCCTGGCGGCGGCGACTACACGGCCGCGGCCGGCGACACCCTCGACCTCGTCGCCGCCTACCTGCTCGCCCTCGTCCAGCCCGGCGTCGACGTCGTCGCCTACGTCACCGCGCTGCTGGCCGCCAACCCCTCGCTGACCGTGACCGACCCGACGGCCCCGCAGCCGGTCGGCACCACCATCGCGATGCCGGCCGTGACGCGCGTGCTCGTCTCCGGCGACTCGATGAGCAACCTCGCGAGCCTGCTGATGACCGACCTCGCCACCGTGCAGAGCGCGTTCGCTGCCGTGGTCGCGCCCGTCCAGCTGCTCGCGCCGCACGCCGTCCTGCATGCCCCGCTGCGCTACCCGGTCCAGCAGGGCGACACCCCGGCCGGCATCGCGGCGACCTTCGACCTCGCGCTCGAGAGCGTCGCCGCGGCAGCCGCGCCGGTCGCCGGGCTGTTCGCCCCGCACGCCGCCCTGACGATCGTGGACGTCCCGCAGTCGAGCATCGACTCGCTCGTGACGGGCCTGCTGACCGACGCGGCGTGGAACAACGCGGCAGGCGGCGTCTCGCGCTTCTTCCTGTCCGGCCTGCGCCTGCCCGACCCCACCGACCCGTACTTCGCGTCCCTCACCGTCAAGGACCTGCTCGACCCGGCGAAGCTCGCGCCGGTGCGGACCACCGCGATGCTCGCCCTCACCGGCCAGCAGTACGCCATGCCGCCGACCGCGCCGTCCGGCTACGCCATCACCCTGACCAGCAGCGCGCCAGGCTGGGTGACGGCGGGCGGCCAGACGTCGACGACGTTCGGCCTGAGCGCCGCCGAGCAGGCCATGCTCACCACGTTCGCGACGACCCCGCTCGACCCGCAGGTGCAGGCGGTCGGCCGGCTGGCGCTCTACCAGATGACGCCACCGCGCATCGTCCTCGGCGAGCACGTGGCGTGGCAGGCCGGCGAGACGGTGCCGCTCGGCACCGTGCCGGCGGCGAAGCTGGCGCTGCGGGCGCTGCAGGCCGGCGGCGCGGCGGGTGGTGGCGCGGCCGCCCCCATGGCGCCGCCGGCGGCACCCCCGACCGGCAACCCCGTCGTGTGGCCCTTCCCGGACCCGCTGCTGGCGGAGGTCTCCGCGATCGCCGCGCCCAGCCGCTACGAGGTCGTCGTCGCGAGGCACCACGACCCCGACCGGGCGGTTGCCGCGACCCAGGCCACGAGGTACAGCTGGGCCACCGTCGTCAACATCGAGATCGCGCTCCCGGTCACCGACGGCCCCACCCCGTCGACCGCGGCGGCGTACGTCGTCAACGGCGCGGACGACACCGGAGCGGCGCTGCTGCAGGCACTGCATGGCGTCCTGTCGGACAAGACCGACACGGCGGAGCTCTACCTGCTCTACTCGCCCGACCCGACGTCGGCCAACCGGTCGGGGCTCGTGTCCGACGCGGTCGACCGCGCCACCACGTTCCTGCTGAAGGCCAACCTCTCCACGCTCGGCCACCCGGCGACCAGGGCGGCGCTGCGAGCGGAGCGCGCGGAGGGCGACGACCCCACCGGCGTCACGGCGGCGGCGATGAGCGACCCGGCCGGGTTCGTCGCGCTGCTGTGGGAGGCGAGCGTCACCCGCTCCGGCGGCTTCTACCTCAGCTACGCGAGCGACTCCGGGTCGCCCGTGCCCCCGTCGGCGTTCGGCACCGGCTCGACCGCGCAGCTCACCCTCGTCGCCATCTGCGGCTCGCACGCCGCCAACGCGGACGCCCCGCTCTACGCGTTCACCAACGCCGTCGTCGTCGGCGACAACATCGACACCGCGACGTCGTCGCTGTTCGCCCAGCCGGCGACCTACTCGGCCACCACCGGTGGCTCGCTGCAGGCCGCGACCGACGCCGTCAACGCCGCGTGGGGACTGAGCCTGGCACCGATCGACCTCGCGACGGTCAACGCGACGGTGCCGCAGGTGCTCGCGCCCGGCACCGTGCTCAGCGTTCCAGGCAAGTCGAACTACCCGGTGGCGTACGGCGACACGCTCGCGAGCGCAGTGACCAGCTCGGGCGCCGCCGACCTCGCCGCGCTCGTCAACGCCAACCTCACCGTCGACGCGCTCGCCGAGGGCGCGCAGCTGCAACTGGCCGCCGGCGTGCTGCGACCGGCGACGACCGTCCCGCCCGGCATGGCCGGCTACGAGCTCGCTCGGACCAACCCCGACCCGGACAACCTGCCGTACGACCAGCTCCCGCCGGGCGACCTCGTGTCGTCGCTGTTCAACATGGTCGGCTTCTCGATCGCCGGGTCGACGGGCTTCCTCCCCAGCGGCGCCGGCCTCCCGACGACGCCCGCCGACAGCGGCCACGCCGGCAGCGACGGCCTCACCCACCGCGACCTGTCCACGTCGGCACCTATGTCGTGGAACTACCAGCAGGCACTGACGGTCACGCCGTTCGCCAGCCCGGCGTGGGGCAGTGCGTCACCTGCGCTGCCGCCCGCGACCGCCAACCCCTACGCCGGCATCGCCTGGAACGCCACGACGAACGAGCTGAGCACCGTCACGCTCGCGCTCAACCTCCAGGACGTGTACGGCAACATCCAGCCGATGCCGTCGTCGGCGTCGTCCGTCGCCGTGCCGGTCGGCTACTACGACGACGTCACCAACCTCGCCGCCTGGCCGTCGCTCGCCGCCGGCTACGTCCTGGTCGCGGGCCCTCCGGTCGCCGTCGAGCTGCTGCTCTCGATGCAGTCCGCGCGCTACGTGCCCTCGGCGTCGGTGCCGGTGGGCTCGGCGCGCTCGGCCGCCGCCGCCGACCTGATCACCTACGCCCGCGCCTACTACCAGCTCGCCCAGCCCGACCTGACGACGACGCTCACCACCAACCTCTCGGTCGATCCGGGCACCGGCCGGGCCCGGTCGTACGACCTGCCGAAGCCGGCGCTCGCGTCGTTCGCCAACGGCGCCTACGTCTACCTCGCCGCCATGGCGACGATGACGCCGGTCACCGCCGACGTGACCGACGCGACGACGTCGCTGGCCGCGGTGGCCGGCGCGTACGGCATCCCTGGCGGGCAGCTGCTCGCGGCCAGCGCCGATGCGCCGTACGACGCGGTCTTCGCCGGGCAGGCGCTCGTGCCGCAGGTCTACACCGTCGTGCACGCCGACACGCTGACCACGATCGCGGCCGCGTTCGCCGGCCTCGGCGTCGACCCGGCGACGCTGGTGCAGCGCAATGCGGCCATCCCGGTGGGCGCGGGCACCCGCATCGTGACCCCCGCCCGCACGGTCGTCGCCACGGCCACCAGCTCGCTGCACCAGCTGGCCGCGGACTCCCACGGCTCGGTCGCCGGCCTGGCCACCGCCAACGGCGACGCGACGGGGCTGCTGGCTGCGGACCAGTCGTGGACGTACGGCACCGCCAGCTACCGCACGACCGGTACCGAGCGGATGTCCGACGTGGCCGCCAATCTCGGCGCGACGGTCGAGCAGCTCGCCGGGGCGAACGAGTGGGTCGCCGGCCTCCTCGTGGACCAGGCCCGGCTCAGCGTCACCGACGCGCTCGCCGGCCCCGGCGACTCGCTGCAGTCGCTGGCCGCCGCGTACGTCGGCGGCGACCTCGCGGCACTGGCGCAGCAGAACGCCGCCACCCCCGACATCTGGGCCCCTGGCACCGAGATCACCATCGGCCCCAAGTCCGCCGTGACGCCGGCTGGCCCCGGTGACAGCATCACGACGTTCGCCGCCAGCAACGGCGTCACCGTCACCCAGCTCGGCGACGCCAACGCGGCGACCGGCGTCACGACGCTGCTCGCCGAGGGCGCGTCCCTGCTCGTGCCGGGGACGCTCGCGAACGACGCGACGAGCCAGTACTGCGTCTACCGCGCGACCGGCACCGACACCCTCGGCGACATCGCCGCGCTGTTCGGGGTGCAGGCGGCGGACATCGCGGCGCTCAACCCCGACCTGCCGGGCCTGCTGCTCGCCGGGCAGCCGGTCACCGACACCGCGAGCGGCACGACCGTCCGCACCGGCGACGACGCGACGTTCGACGCGCTGGTCGCCGCGCTCACCGCTGCCGGCGTGCAGGGCGTCGACGTCGCGCGGGTGGCCGGCGACGTGGCCGGGCAGCACGGCCTGCTGACCACCGGCGGGCTGTGGATCTGCCCGCCCATGCGCGGCGATGCGCACGGCGCCAACTCCGGCGCGACGCTGCAGGGCCTGGCCGACGCGTACGACAGCGACCTCGAGACGGTCGCCGCGAGCAACGCCGCCGTGATGGGCTTCCTCGCCACCGGAGTCGATCTGGTCATCGGGGCCGTGACGGTGCGCACCCAGCAGCTCGACACGCTCAACTCGCTCGTCAACCGGTTCGCCGCGCAGGGAGTCGGCACGACCGTCGCCGGGCTCGCCACGGCGTTCGCCACCACGACCGGCCTCGTCGCGGCCGGTGCGCGGGTCGCGCCGGTGCCGCCGGTCGTCACCGTGGCTCCGGTGCCGATCCAGCCGGCGCTGCCGAAGGTGGCCTTCCCGCTCGCGGTCGACGTCGTGCTCGCGCGCGACCCGCGGCTGGTCGACCCGGCGTTCACCGCCAGCCCCACGGTGGCGGCCGCGACGTGCCCGATCGTCCCGGAGCCGGCGCCTGGCGCCAACGGCGGCGACCTGTCGCTCGCGGCGTTCGCGGCGTCGGTCGAGGCCGCGCTGCCCGGCGTGCGGGTCGCGGTCGGCGATCCGCCCGGCGAGGACGACCCGCCGACCGCCCGCCGGGCGTGGGCGGTCAACTTCGGCAACCCGGCCGGCCCGGCAGTCACCTATTCGTTCGACGGCCCGGGCACGCAGTACTTCGCGCTGCCGCCGCTGTCGACGGCGCTGTCGGGCGGCACCGTCGACGTCACGCCGTACGTCAGCGGCGAGGGCCTGACCGGCCCGGCGGTGCCGCAGGCCTTCCACGCGGTCGACCTCGACGTGTGGCTCGCCGCGTTCGCCACCGCCGTCGACACGTTCCTGTCGCCGGCGCAGGCGGTGCCGGCCTACGCGCTCGATCCCACGTCGACCACTGCGGTGATCGGCGCCAAGCGACGGCTCGCCGGCGCGCTGGCCGCCAGGGCGGCCTGGGTCTTCGACCAGACCAGCGGCGGCTCCCCGGCCGACGCGGTCGAGGCGATCCGCCAGGCGCTGCTCGACCAGCTGTCCAACGCCTTCTCGGTCGCGACGATCGTGCAGGTGCCGGTGTCGGTCGCGCTCACCGACCCGTCGGCCGGCCCGAAGCTGAACCTGTACGGCCAGGTCGTCGGCGCCGGCTCGGGCGGCGACCTGCCGGAGGCGTACAGCTTCTCGACGTCGTCGGTGGCGCTCGACCGGGAGGCGAGCGACGCCACCATCCTGTTCTCGGTCAAGGCGCCCGCCGACCACCGGTCGGCGTCGATCGCCCTCGACTACCGGGTCAACGCGGTGGAGCTGCCGACCCCCGGCGCCACCATCGACGGCTACCAGGGCTCGCAGTGGCTCACGTTCGTGACGTCGCCGCAGAGCCTCGGCGGATCGCTCGGAACCCTCGACATCCCGGTCCCGCTGCGGTCCTACCCCGGGCCGGTCGCGCTCGCGGCGCAGACCGCCGCGCAGTCGATCGCCAAGCCGGCATCGGCGATCGAGCTGCTGCCGTGGAACCTGTCGTTCATCTGGACCCACGACGACGCCGAGCAGGACTCGTCCCTGCTGCAGGTGACCTTCAACCCTGGCGGCGTCGTGCAGGGCCGGCCGGTGGGCAACCAGGCTGACGCGTTCTCGCTGGCAACCGTGCTCGCTGCCCTGGCCAAGTTCACCGCCGTCTACCCGGCGCTGCGCGCCGACCTCGCGCTGCTGCCGGGCGTGGCGCCCGGCACGCCCAACGCCACGGCCGCCAAGGCGGTGGGCGCGCTCGCCACCCTCGTCGGCCAGGTGGCCGACGCCTTCGACCCGGCGCCGCGGGCGCTCGGCGACTTCGCGCCGACCTCGACGACGTACTACTACCTGCTCCAGAAGCAGCAGGACCCGTCGACGGGGAAGCTCACCACGCTGACGGTGACGTCGATCGGCGCGACGAACCTGCTGCCGGCCCCCAACCCCACCGCGCTGTGGCCCGACGTCCACGTGACGTGGGACGGGACCGAGGTGCCGCTCGCGATGGTCGGCACGCCGACGTCGACCCAGGCGACGTACGCCTACCCGGCGGGGACGATCGACGCCGCGGCGCCGCTCCCGCAGCGGCTCTGCTACGCATGGCCCGGTGCCGGCACCGTGCCACCGCCGGTGCCGCCACGCACCGCTGACCTCACCGCGCCGCAGGTGGTGCAGTTCGTCGGCACCGACGTGCTGTCGATGCAGTCGGCGCGGGCCGGCGTCGCCATCGTCCGCAACCTGTCGCTGGTGACCGGCACGCCCACCAACCCGGCGTTCGTCTACCAGACCCCGCTCACCAACTTCACCAGCGTCGCCACCGCCTCGGTCACCGGCACGACGCCCATCACGATCGGCAGCCGCGATCCGTCCGGCCCGTCGCTCGCCGAGCAGGTGGCCATCGCGCTGGGCGACTTCCTGCACGACCTGCTCTGGGCCCGTGACACGTGGCAGCCGGCCGACCGGCTGCCCGCGCGGCTCGCCGCCGGCTACAGCTACCCGGTCGCGACGGGCACCGACGACACGACGCTGGACGCGCTCGTGCCCGTGCTGCTCGCACCGTCGGTCGACCTCGACCCCAGCACCGACTGCGGGCCGGCCGAGGGCACGTTCGTCAGGGCGGTCGCCGACCAGGTGCAGACCTGGTACGACAGCGCGCAGCCGCCGGCCGGCTACCTCCAGTTCGACGTGGTGCTCTACGCGAGCCTCGGCACCCTCCAGCCGCTGGTGGAGGCGACGGCGCTGCGGTTCTCCCTCGGATAGGCCGGCCGGCTCAGCGCATGTCGACGTCGGCGCACGGGCGGCCGCCCGACAGCCGGGCGTAGCCGGGACCCCGGTCGAAGAACGGCCGCTCCGCCGGACGCTCGGCCCGCATGCGCTCGCGCAGCTCGCGGGTGGCGGCGGCATCGGCGCGCGGATCGTCGCGGTCGACGGTCACGACCACCCCGTAGTCGTCGCGGGCGCCGGTCACCGAGACCTTGCCGTCGCGCACGTCGCGCACCACGGCGTCGACCTCGCGGTCGAGGGGATCGCCCCAGCCGCCGCCGCCGGTGGTCCTGATGCGGATGACCTCGCCGGCCCGCACCGGCTCGGCGTCGGCGAGCGCGTCGACCACCCGCTCGGCGGGGCCACCCGGGTCGATGACGACCTCGAACGGCCGTCCGGCGCGGCCGCCGCGCACGCCCCAGCACGACAGGATCGAGCGGTCGGCGATCGACATGAACGACGCGTCGCGCAGCATCCGGATCTGCTTGTCGTAGCCGAGGCCGCCGCGCCGCTCCCCCGGCCCGCCGGAGTCGACGGCGAGGCCGAGCCGCTCGACGACGAACGGCCAGCGCGACTCGGCGAACTCCACCGGGATGTTGCGCGAGTCGGGCACGACGTGGATGGTGTCCTCGCCGTCGGCGTAGTAGCGGCCGCCCGAGCCGCCGCCGAGCACCTCGCGCATGAGGTACGGCTCGCCGTCGGCATCGATGCCGTGGACGCCGGTGTAGCGGATGGTCTCCTGGTCGGCCGGCATGCGGCCGTCGACGGCCTTCGCCAGCGCACCGGCCAGCACGCCGAGCAGGCGCAGGATGACGAACGTACGGGCGTTGGTGGGCGCGGGGAACACCGGCGTCAGCAGCGTCCCCTTGGGCGGGAAGCGCATCTCGATGAGCGGCACGACGCCCTCGTTGACGTCGAGCTCGGCCATCCGCTCGGGAGAATCGGCGAGGTTGCGCAGGATCGGGGCCAGCCACTTCTTGAGGAAGTTGCCGTCGGCGTAGTCGCCGCAGTGGTTGATCGGCCCCTTCGCCTGCGGCGACGTGCCGGTGAAGTCGATGACGAGCTTGCCTGCCTGCTTGGTGAGCGTGATGCGCTGCGCGTGCAGCCGCGGCGGGTCGACCCCGTCGTGCTCGGCGTAGTCCTCCCATGCATACGTACCGTCCGGGATCTTCGCCAGGATCGCGCGCCGGTAAGTCTCTGTCGTCCTGTCGACGATCGCGTCGAAGCACGCCTCGACGGTCGCCCGGCCGTAGCGCTCGAACAGCTCCGCGAGCCGCCGCGCGCCCATCAGGCACGCCGAGCACTCGGCGTCGAGGTCGGCGGCCAGCGAATCGGGCATCCGCGAGTTGCGGGTCATGATGCGCAGCGCTGCATCGTTGGGCACGCCGCGGTCCCACAACCGGATCGGCGGCACCATGAGGCCCTCCTCGAACGCGCTGCGCGCGTGCGACGGCATCGACCCGGGCACCGCGCCGCCGATGTCGTCGTGGTGGCCGAACGCCTGCACGAACGCGACCACCTCCGGCCCGTCGCCGTCGTCGTGGTGGACCGGGACGGTGACGCACAGGTCGGGCAGGTGCCCGATGCCGCCCTCGGACAGGTAGACGTCGTTGTGGAAGAACACGTCGCCGGGGCGCATGGTCTCGAGCGGGAAGTCGCGCACGACCGGATGGACGAGCGCGCTGTAGGACCGCCCGGTCAGCTTCCGCAGCCGGGCGTCGTGGATGCCGGCCCGGAAGTCGTGCGCGTCGCGGATCATCGGCGAGCGCGCCGTGCGCCCGATGGCCGTCTCGACCTCGCGCTCCACCGAGGCGAGCGAGCCCTCGACGATCTCGAGCAGCACCGGGTCGACCGTCACCGTTCCTCCTTGGCGAGCAGGAGGTTGCCGAGCGCGTCGACCCGCGCGGCGAACCCGGGATGGACCGGCGTCGTGGCGCCGTGCTCCTCGATGACGGCCGGCCCGCTGACGACGTCGCCGGGCGCGAGGTCCGGCCGCCAGTGGACGGGCGCCTCGCACCAGTCGTCGAAGCGCACCGGGCGGACGCCGGTACGGGCGGGTCCGGCGCCAGGGATGCTGCCGTCGCGCGCCGGGATCTCGACCGGCTCCGGCCGGCGGATCGGCCCGACGCCGGTGACCCGGAGGTTGACCCACTCGACGCGCTGGCGGAGGTCGCCGGCGAAGTCGTAGCCGTACAGCCGGCGATGCTCCTCGTGGAAGGCGCCGGCCACCCGATCGGCGAGCGCGGCGTCGACCGCGCCGTCGGGCACCGGCACCCGCACCTCGAACGCCTGCCCGTAGTAGCGCAGGTCGGCGGTGCGCAGGAACCGGTGCTCGGCGGCCGCGAACCCCTCGCGCAGCAGCGCCGCCGCGGCCTGCTCGCGTAGGTCGCCGAGGATCGCGTCGACCGTCGCGGGGTCGAGGTCGTCGTGACGGGCGACGAACGTCTGCACGTAGTCGTTGCGGACGTCGACGGTGAGCAGTCCGAAGGCCGACACGTTGCCCGGGCTCGGCGGCACCACGACGCCGCGCAGGCCGAGGATGTCGACCAGCCGGCAGGCGAGCAGCGAGCCCGAGCCGCCGAACGTGGTCATCATCAGCTCACGCACGTCGAGGCCGCGCTTGACGGTGATCTGCCGGATGGCGTTGGCCTGGTTCCACGCCGAGATCTCGAGGATGCCGGTCGCGCACGCGTCGAGGTCGAGGCGCAGATCGGCGGCCAGCTTGGCGAGACCGTCGCGGGCGGCGCCGGCATCGAGCGGGATCTCCCCGCCCAGCAGGTGCGGCGGGATGCGCCCCAGCACGAGATGAGCATCGGTGACGGTGGGCTCGGTGCCGCCCTTGGCGTAGCAGAGCGGCCCCGGATCGGCGCCCGCCGAGCGGGGACCAACCTTGAGGCTGCCCTCCGGCGAGATCCAGGCGACCGAGCCGCCGCCCGCGCCCACCGTGACGATGTCGATCATCGGGATCTTCGACGGGTAGCGCCCGATCGACCCCTCGGTGGTCAGCGTGGGCTCGCCGTCGATGACGACGGCGACGTCGGTGGAGGTGCCCCCGCCGTCGAGCGTGATCGTGCTGTCGAAGCCGGCGCGCTGCGCGACGAGCGCCGCGCCGAGCGCGCCCGCTGCCGGGCCGGACAGCACTGTGGTGATGGGCTGGTGCACCACCTCGTCGGCCGACAGCACGCCGCCGTTGCTCTTCATGATGAGGAACGGGATCCGCCAGCCGGTGCGCTCGTCGAGCCGGCGCTGGATGCCGGCAACGTACCGCGCCACCCGCGGCTTCACCGCCGCGTCGACGAGGGTCGTGACGCTGCGCTCGTGCTCGCGGTACTCGCGCAGCACGTCCGAGCTGATCGACACGGTGCAGTCCGGGTGCTCGCGGGCGAGCACCTCGCGCATGCGGTGCTCGTGCGCCGGATTGGCGTACGCGTGCAGGAAGCACACGCCGAGCGCCGTGACGTCGCGCTCGCGGAACCAGCGCGCGACCGCGACGGCCTGCTCCTCATCGAACGGCCGCAGCTCCTTCCCCCGGTGGTCGAGCCGTCCGGCGACCGTGCGCACCAGATGGGCCGGGACGATGCGCGGCGGCTTGACCCAGAAGTACGAGTTGCCGTAGCCGTCGGGCACGCTCTGCCTGGCGATCTCCAGCAGGTGCCCGAAGCCCTCGGTCGTCACGAAGCCGAGAGTCCCGATGCGGTCCTCGAGCAGCTGGTTGGTGGCCACCGTGGTGCCGTGGCTGACCGAGGTGACCGCGTCGAGGCCGACGGCAGTGCCGGTGCCGGCGCCGTCGCCGAGCAGGGCCAGCGCCTTGTCCACCGCGGTCATGAACCCGTCCGCCGGATCGGCCGGCGTCGACGGCGTCTTCGTCGTGACGAGCTCGCCGGTGCCCTCGTCGAGCGCCACCGCGTCGGTGAACGTGCCGCCGGTATCGATGCCGATGCGGATCCGCCGCTGGGGGCTGCTCATGGCACTCATTCAACCGTCCGCCCCCGCCAGGCCGGTGCGAGGGCGAGCGGGCGCTCGCCCCAGGCGCCGGCCATGGCGGCGGCGCACCGCCCGGCCAGCTCGGCGAGCGCCCGCGGGGCGCGGTCAGCGAGACCGGCGGCCAGGCCGAGCCGGTGCTGGAGCAGCGCCTGCCGGCGCGGCGCGACGATGCGCGGGTCGTCCGGCGGCGGGTCGTCGAAGGCGCGCGGGAGGAACCATCCGGTGCTGACGAGCGCCCAGCCCACCGTGGCGGTGGCGAGGTCGCGGTCGAACTGCTCCGTCGCGACGTACGGCATGGCCGGCGCGAGCCGCTCCCGGTAGCGCTCGAGCGCCTCCTCGGCCACGTCGGCCGGCAGCCGCCAGCTGCACCAGCACGACGGCCACGGCAGGCGCAGGTAAGCGGCGTCCCAGGCGACGTGGCGATGCTCGGCGCCCTCGTAGTCGAGCAGCACCAGCCGGCCACCGGCGAGCAGGTTGTTGTCGGGGCACGCGTCGGTCGGCGTCAGCGCGGCCCTGCCGGGCAGCGGGGCGAGCGCCTCGCGGAGCCCGCGCAGCTCGGCCAGTGCCTCGTCGGACGGCGCCACGCCGAGGCGCGGCAGGTGCGCCGCGAGGTCGTCGGCGGCGCGGGCCAGCAGCGCCGGCGTGCCATCGGCGGCCAGGGCCGGGTCGCGGGCGGCGAGCTCGCGCCGGAGCTCCGCGCCGGCGCGAGCCGTCGCCGCGTGCAGGTCGGCCAGCGCGTCGACCCAGGCGAGCAGCGCCGAGCGGGCGGCCTCCGGGTCGGTGCCGAGCAGCGCATCGGCGAGGCACGGCCCCGTCCCGGCGTCGGTCATGACGACGAGCGGCGGGTCCGGCACGGCGGCGAGCAGCGCCGGCCCGTCGACGCCCGTCCGCGCCAGCACGGCGAGCGCGGCCGACTCCCGCGCCCAGTGCGAGCGAGCGTCGTCCCCGACGTACGCCTTGACGACGACGGTGGCCGGGCCGCTCGCGTCGCCGCGCACCGGCACCCGCCACACCCGGTTGCGCTCGTTGCCCGGCAGCCGCTCCGCCGCACCCGCGTCGAGGGTCGTGCCGGAGCGGTGCGACGCCAGCGCCGCCGCGCCGGCCGCCAGCGAGTCCTCGGGCGGGCTCCTCATGGCCGACGAGTCTGCCGGACGGCCCGACGAGGACAGGTCACGGCGGGTCGGACCGCCGAGGGCGATGCCCGGCGGGACCGGTTGCGGAATTCGCAACCGCTTGCGGATTCCGCAACCGACCTCGGAGCGGACCGCCTTCCGGGCGGGTCTCCGCGGCGGGATGGGCCGACGGCCCGACAGCCGGGCGGCCGGGCGGCCGGGACGTAGGATCTGCTCGCGGCGCACGCCGAGCGGGAGGAGGCTCCGGTGACGGCCCAGCCAGCCCGACCCGTCGCCCCGCTCCCGGACGCCGCGATCGAGCGGGCGCTGCTGCCGTTCGGCAGCAGCCGGATGCTGCCGGCCGAGGCCTACCTCTCCGCGGCGGTGCTCGCCTGGGAGCGGCGGCACTTCTTCGCCGGCGCCTGGACCTGCGTCGGCCGGCTGGACGAGCTCGCCGCGCCTGGCGTCACCCAGCGCGGCCTGCTGGTCGGCGACGTCCCGGTGCTGCTGACGCTGGACGCCGGTGCGCTGCGCGCGTTCGCGGACACCTGCCGGCACCGCGGGCACGAGCTGCTCGGCGCCGGCGCCGGCGCGTGCGCTGGCCGGTCGAGCGTCGTCTGCCCGTACCACGCCTGGACCTACCGGCTGGACGGCTCGCTGCACGCGGCTCCCGGCATGCGCGACGCCGGCGACTTCCGGACGGACGAGCACGGGCTCGTACCGCTGCCCGTCGAGGTCTGGCACGGCTGGGTGCTCGTCAACGCGACGGGCGACGCGGCGCCGCTGCCGGACCATCTCGGTGCCGTCGCCGGGCTCGTCGCGCCGTACCAGCCGGAGCGGCTCGTGCGCGCGGCAACGCACGCCTACGACGTCGCCGCGAACTGGAAGGTGGTCTGCGAGAACTACCACGAGTGCTACCACTGCGCGCTGATCCACCCCGAGCTGTGCCGGGTCAGCCCGCCGGCGAGCGGCGACAACTACGACCTGCCCGGCGCGTGGGTCGGCGGCTCGATGCGGCTGCGGGAGGGGGCGCGGACCATGTCGCTCGACGGGCAGGGGTCGGCGCCACCGCTGCCGGGCGTGCCGGACGGCGAGGTGCGCTACCTCGGCCTGCTGCCGAACCTGCTGCTGTCGCTGCACCCCGACTACGTGATGGCCCACCAGCTGGAGCCGCTCGGCCCGGCGGCCACGCGGGTCGCGTGCAGCTGGTACTTCGCACCGGAGGCCGTCGCGCGGCCCGGCTTCGATCCGTCGTACGCCGTCGACTTCTGGGACCTGACCAACCGGCAGGACTGGGCGGCCTGCGAGTCGGTGCAGCGCGGCCTCGCCTCCCCGCACTACCTCCCAGGGCCGCTCGCACCGAGCGAGGACGCCGTGCACCGGTTCGTCACCAAGATCGCCCGCGGCTACCGCGGGGCTCCCTTGCACGTGGACTGACTCAGTCGACGATCTCGTCCTCGGGTGGCTCGTGCGGGAACGACGTGCGGGCCGGGGCCACCAGGTCGTCGGCGTAGCGACGCAGCAGGTCGAGGTTGCGGTCGGCCAGGTGGTCGAAGACGTGCGGCACGCTGGAGCCCGGCGTGAGCGAGGCCATCGCGCGGTCGGGGTCGAGCCGGGCGGTCACCCAGCACTCGTGGGTCGACGCGCGGGCGACCACCTCGCCGATCGGCGAGACCACCATCGAGTTGCCGAAGTACAGCACGCCGGCCGGATCGATGCCGGTCGCGTTGGCGCCGACGACGTAGACGTGGTTGTCGTACGCGCGGGCCCGGTTGGTCAGCTCCCAGATGTCGGCCGAGCGCAGCAGCGCGGAGGGCCGGGCGATGAGCTCCGCGCCGCGCACCGCGGTGATGCGCGACAGCTCGGGATAGTCGCCGTCGAAGCAGATGATGAGGCCGATGCGGCCGAGGTCGGTCTCGACCACGCAGACCTCGTCGCCCGGCGTCACCCAGCCCCCGCGCGAGCGCAGCTCCGTGCAGAACGGGTGCGTCTTGCGGTAGGCGCCGAGCAGGTCACCGGCCGGCCCGATCAGCGCCGCGGTGTTGTGGACGACGCCGCGCTCGGCGCCCCGCTCGTAGGTCCCCCACACGACGTGGGCACCGGTGCGGGCGGCGGCGTCGGCGATCGGGTCGGTGAGCGGGCCGGGCACCGCGCCGACGAGGTCCCACAGCTCCTCGGGGCCGACGCCCGGCGTGAAGCCGGTGCTCGCCGACTCGGGCAGCACGACGAGGGCGGCGCCGGTCGCGTCGACGCAGCGGCGCACCCAGTCGGCCGCCTTGTCGACGTTGGCCTTGATGCTCCCGGCGGTGAGCGGTCCCGGCTCGGGGGCCAGCTGGATCGCGGCGACGGTGAACGGGCGCATCAGCGCCGCCGGCCGATGAGCCAGCCGACGAGCACGCCGGCAAGCGCGAGGAACCCGCCGAGCGCGGCCGCGCCGATGAGGTCGCCCCCGGCGACGGCGGGCGGCCGGGACCGGTCCGGCGCGCGGAAGAGCTGGCCGGCCGCGACGGGCACCGGGCCGCCGACGGCCTCCGGCTCGCGCTGCGCCGGCGTGACCGCCGGCTCGGCCGGCGCGGCGCTCTCCCCGGCGAGGTAGCGATCGACGGCGGTGAAGAACTCCCCGGCAGTCCGCTTCGCCACGCTCGCCAGCACCCGCTGCCCGACCCCGCCGATCATGCCGCCCACGACCGCATCGGCGTCGTAGGACAGCAGCGTGCCGCCGCCGTCGCCGTCGGCGAGCCGCACCCGGGCCTCGGCGCGCACCGTGCCGGGCGCCCCCTGCCCGGAAGCGACCAGCGTGTAGGACTCGGGCGGCGACTGGTCGGCCAGCGAGACCGTGCCGGCGTAGATGCCCTTGATCGACGCGACCCCCGCGGAGATCGTCATCTGGTAGGCGTCGGCGCCCACCGCCTGCAGCTCCTGGCAGCCGGGGATCGTGCGGACGAGCACCTCCGGATCCTGCAGCGCCCGCCACACCGCCTCGCGCGGGGCACGCAGCGTGGCCGTGCCGGTGACCTTCATGAGGTGGTGACCCCCTCAGCTCGGCGGGTGGATCGGCGGGTGGACGGCAGCTCGCCGGCGGCGTGCCGCCTGCGCAGGTCGTGCAGCTCGCTCGGCGAGAGCGGCATCGCCATGACCGGGAAGCCCTCCGCGTCCTCGATGGCGGCCGCGATGACGGCTGACACCGGGATGACGCCGGCCTCGCCCGCGCCCTTGATGCCGAGCGGGTTGAGCGGCGACGGCGTCTCGAGGTGGGCAGTCTCGATGACCGGCACCTCCGTCGCGTACGGCATGAGGAAGTCCATGAACGACGCGTTGAGCAGCTGACCGTCGTCGTCGTACGCCATCCGCTCGTACAGCGCGCCGCCGACGCCCTGCGCCACCCCGCCGTGGATCTGGCCCTCGACGATCCGCGGGTTGATCAGCCGCCCGCAGTCGTGCACGACCACGTAGCGCAGGATGCGCACCTCCGCCGTCTCCGGGTCGGTCTCGACGATCGCGGCGTGCATGCCGTTGGCGAACGTCGATCGGGGCGGCGAGTAGTAGTCGCGAGCTTCCAGACCCGGCTCGTCGTCGTCGGCGACGGGCGGGCGGTCGGGGTCGGCCGGCCTGGCGAACTGGGTGGCCCGCTGCGCCTCGTCGTCGAACGCGTAGCGCAGCGGGTTGGACAGCGTCGCCACCGTCGACAGCGCGATGGCGGACGTCGGGTCGCCCTTGACCCGCACCTCGCCGCCGACGACCTCGAGGTCGCCGGGGTCGGCCTCCAGCGCCTCGCCGGCGATGCGCAGCGCCTTGGCCCGCACCGCACGGGCCGCGAGCGCGACCGCGTTGCCGCTCGTCACCGCGGCCCGCGAGGCGAACGTGCCGACCGCGTAGCCGAACCGCCGGGTGTCGCCGGTGGTGACGTGCACCGACTCGATCGGCACGCCGAGCTCGTCGGCCACGATCTGCGCGAGCACCGTCTGGTGCCCCTGGCCCTGGCTGGTGAGCCCGGTGGAGACGAGGACGCGGCCGCTCGGCTCCACCTGCACGTGGCCGCCCTCGTACGGGCCGACGCCGGTGCCCTCGACGTAGCAGCCGAGCCCGATGCCGACCCGGCGGCCCTGGGCGCGGGCCCGCTCGCGGTGCGCCGCGAAGCCGTCCCAGTCGATCAGCTCCTTCAGCATCGCGAGCGAGGCCGGGAAGTCGCCGGAGTCGTAGATGGCCGGCCGGCCGTCCTGGAAGGTGAGGCCGGTGTCGTACGGCATCTCCTCCGGCTGGACGAAGTTGGCCGCCCGCACGTCGGCCCGGTCGAGGCCGAGATGGTCGGCGATGCGGTCCATCGTGCGCTCCATGCAGAACACGGCCTGCGGCCGGCCGGCTCCCCGGTAGGGCGTCACGATGACCGTGTTGGTGTAGAGGCTCACGAGCTCGACGCGGTAGGCGCCGAGCTTGTACGGCCCCGGCAGCTGGGTCGAGGTGATGAGCGGCACGATGATGCCGTACGGGGTGTAGGCGCCGTGGTCGTGCAGGATGCGCACGTCGAGCCCCAGCAGGTGGCCCTCGCCGTCGAACCCGACCCGGACGTGGTGCACCTGCGCCCGCTCGTGGGCGCTCGCGACGAAGTGCTCGCGGCGGTCCTCCGTCCACTTGACCTCGCGGTCGAGCAGCCGGGCCGCCCAGGGGACGAGCACCTCCTCCGGCCACGGATGCATGATCTTGACGCCGAAGCCGCCGCCCACGTCGGGCGCGACCACCTCGACCCTGTCGAGCGCGAGGTCGAGCCTGGCGGCGATGGCGGCGCGCACGCTGGTCGAGGTCTGCGTCGACGTGTAGACGCGCATCGACCCGTCGGCCGCGTCCCACCTGGCGTAGACGCCCCTGCCCTCCAGCGGCATCGAGGCGCTGCGCTCGATGTCGACGCGCAGGTCGAGGACGTGGGGCGCGGCCGCGAGCGCGGCGTCGACGTCGCCGACCTCCTGCACGAGGTGGGCGCCGACGTTGCCGGGCGCCTCCGGGTGCACCAGGCGCTCGGCCGCGGCCGAGCGCTCGACGCCGACCACCGCCGGCAGCGGCTCGTACTCGACGCGGATGCGGTCGACGACGTCCTCGGCCATGTAGCGGTCGGTCGCCACGACCATGACGACCGGCTCGCCCACGTGCTTGACCACGTCGCGGGCCAGCGGGTAGCCGGTCACCGGATGGGTCAGCGCCGGGTGCGGGATGAGCACCGGGAGCCGGTCGGCGACCCGGCCGTCGAGGTCGTCGTGGACGTAGAGGGCCACCAGCCCGTCGACGTCGATGGCCTCGCTCACGTCGATGTCGAGGATGCGGGCGTGGGCATGGGGGCTGCGCACGAACGCGGCCGCGAGGGCGCCGCGCCCCAGGTCGTCGAGGTAGCGCCCCTCGCCCCGCACCAGCCGGGCGTCCTCCCGGCGCGGGATCGGCGCGCCGAACAGCTTCGTCGTCATGACGCGGCCCCGCCCTGCGCGATCTCGGCGGCCCGCAGCGCCGAGGCGATGATGTTCTGGTAGCCGGTGCACCGGCACAGGTTGCCGCTGATGGCCTCGACGACCTCCCCCCGGCTCGGGCGCGGCTGCTCCTCGAGCAGCGCGGCGAGGGTCAGGAGGAAGCCCGGCGTGCAGAAGCCGCACTGCAGTCCGTGGCACTCGTTGAACGCCCGCTGGAGCGGGTGCGGGCTGCCGTCGGGCGCCGCCAGCCCCTCCACCGTGGTGATGTCGTGGCCCTGCGCGCTGACCGCCAGCATCAGGCACGACCGCATCGGCCGGCCGTCGACCAGCACGGTGCAGCAGCCGCAGACCCCGTGCTCGCAGCCCACGTGGGTGCCGGTGAGCGCGAGGTCGTGGCGGAGCGCGTCGCAGAGCAGCCGCCTGGCCGGGACCCTCGCCGGCCGGTGCACCCCGTTGACCCGCAGCGCGATGTCGTGCAGCTCGCCGGGCCCGCTGACCCCCGGGCTCATCGCAGGCCGCCTTCCAGCGCCTGGTGGGCAGCCTCGTCGGCCGCCTCGCGCAGCGCCCGCGCGGTCAGCACCGCCGCGAGGTGGCGCCGGTAGTCGGCGCTCGCGTGGATGTCGGGCTCCGGGTCGGTGGCCGCCGCGGCGGCCCGGCCGGCGGCCGCCCAGTCGGCGGTGGCCACCGTGGCGCCGCCCAGCGCGTCGGTGAGGTCGACCACGAGCGGGGTCGGCGCGAGGCTGATGAAGGCGACCCTGGCCCTGGCGACCCGCACGTCGTCGTCCAGCGCGACGGCGGCCGCGACGCCGGCGATGGCGTAGTCGCCGTGCCTCCTCGCCACCTCGACGAACGCCGTCCCCGTGCCGGGCGCCGGCAGCGGGAAGCGGGCCTCGGTGACGAGCCGGCCGGGCGGCAGCGAGCTCTCCAGCGGGCCGACGAACAGCTCGGCGGCGGCGACGTCGATGCTCGTCACGCCGGCCGGCCCGCGGTGCGCGGCGGTGACGCTGCCCTCGAGCAGGGCGAGCACGGCGGTCAGCTCGCCGGCGGGGTCGGCGTGGGCGAGGCTGCCGCAGACGGTGCCGCGGTTGCGGATCACCGGGTGGGCGACGAGGCGCAGCGCCCGCCGCAGCAGGGGCAGCCGGCGCCAGGCCTCCTCGTCGCGCTCCACGGTCGCGTGCCGGGCGAGCGCGCCGACCCGTACGGCGTCGTCGTCGACCCGCACGTAGTCGAGGGCGCTCACCAGGTTGATGTCGACGAGCAGGCGGGGCGCGGCGAGGCGCATGTTGAGCAGGGGGATGAGGCTCTGCCCACCGGCCAGCACCTTGCCGTCCGGGCCGGCGTCGGCCAGCACGCCGACCGCCTCCTCGACGGTGGCCGGCGCGGCGTACGCGAACGGCGGCGGCTTCATGGCAGGTTCGGCCCTCCTGATCGGGTGCAAGCGTACGTCCGCGGCCGGGCGGCCCGGCATGAGCGCCGGGCGGCCCGGCCGCGGGACGGACGGGAGCAGGGACCCTCAGGCGATGGGCCGGACCGGGCCGGCCGGCGCGTCGACGTCGTCGGTCAGGCCGGCGTCGGCGAGCCCGGCCGCGTCCTCCAGCGCGATCGGGCCGGGCGCCGGTCGCTGGGCGGCGAGGCCGCGCCGCAGGTGCGGCGGCGCCAGGGCGGCGACCAGGTGGTAGGCGATGATCGTCACCAGCGTGCCGAGCGCGATGCCGCCGATCGAGAAGTCCTTGGTGAACTGCATCGTCACCCCGCCGATGCCGGCGACGATGCCGGCCGCGAGCGGCACCAGGTTGACCGGGTTGGCGAAGTCGACGCCGTTCTCCTTCCAGATCTTGGCGCCGAGCAGGCCGATCATGCCGTACAGCACGACCGTGATGCCGCCGAGCACGCCGCCTGGCGTCGCGCTCACGATCGCGCCGAACTTCGGGATGAACCCGAGCAGGATCGCGACGATCGCCGCGACGTAGTAGGCGGCCGTCGAGTAGACCCTGGTCGCCGCCATGACGCCGATGTTCTCGGCGTACGTCGTCGTCGGCGACCCGCCGAACAGCGACGCCACCGTCGTGCCGAGGCCGTCGCCGAACAGGGCCCGGCCGAGGTAGGGGTTGAGGTCGTCGCCGGTCATCTCGGCGACCGCCTTCACGTGGCCGGTGTTCTCCGCGATGAGGGCGATCACGCTCGGCAGCACCAGCAGGATGAACGTGCCCCCGAACGTCGGCCAGTGCCAGCCGACGACCTCGTGGCCGCCGCTGGCGTGGGTGTGCGGCGGGAAGCCGATCCAGTCGGCGGACTTGACGCCGCCCCAGCTGATCCGGTGGTGCTCGCCGACCTGGCCGGTGGCCGCGATGAACGAGTTGATCGTCCCGAACGCGTGGTCGAACAGCCAGGACAGCAGGTAGCCGAAGATCAGTCCGAGGAAGATCGCGATCCGGCCCCAGAAGCCCGGCAGCAGCACCGCGGCGAGGATGACGAACGCCATCGTGAGCAGCGCGACGTACTGGTCCTGCGGCCAGTAGATGCCGGCGACGACTGGCGCGAGGTTGAAGCCGATCAGCATGACGACCGCGCCGGTGACCGCCGGCGGCAGCACCGCGTGGACGATGCGGGAACCGCCGACGTGGACGATCAGGCCCACCGCGGCGAGCACGAGGCCGGCCACCAGGATGGCGCCGGTGACGTCGGAGCTGCTCCCGTGCTGCGCCCTGATCGCCGCGACGCCGGCCACGAACGAGGCCGACGTGCCGAGATAGCTGGGCACCTTGCCCTTCGTGACCAGCAGGAACATCACCGTGGCCACGCCGCTCATCATGATCGCGAGGTTGGGGTTCAGCCCCATGATCACCGGGAAGACGAACGTCGCGCCGAACATGGCGACGACGTGCTGCGCGCCGAGACCGGCGGTGCGCCCCCACGACAACCGCTCCTCGGGCCGGACCACCGCGCCGGGCGGCGGTGTGCGCCCGTCGCCGTACAACTTCCAGCCGACTGCCGCCATGTGTTGCCCCCTCCTCGGGACGGGATGCGCCACGGCGCGACGACCGTGCTGGCCGTGGCGGCTTGCTCGCGGAGTGCCCCCCCGTTGCACCACGTGCCCCGCAGGTTGGCAGAAACGCCGGGGCCGGTGTGGGAGGCCGCGCGCCACTCGCGACCGGGCGCGGGAGGTCCCGGCGCGCGGTACGGTCGCGATGAGCCGCCTGGAGGACGGACGTGACCGCAGCAGCGCCCACCCACCCCGGCCGCCCGGCCGCGGCGCTGCCGGGGGCGGCCAGCGTCGCGATCCGCGACCTGCTCACCGGCCCGCCCCGCGCGGCGATCGTGGGCGGCGTCACGCCGCACGCCTGCTACGTCGAGGCCGGGGACGCCCTGGTCGCGGTGACGCTCGGCACGGCCAGCCGCATGCCGTGCGCCGTGCGCCTGCCGCCCGGTGCGCCGCCGCCAGGCTCGTGGGCGCGGGCCGGCGAGGCCGCCGTCGTGGGGGCCGGTGCGGTGACGCTCCCCCGCCGGGTGGTGGCCGTGCGCCGGTGGTGGTCGCCGGTGCCGGCGCTGCCACCGGTCGACCCGGCTGCCCTCGCTGGCTGGCGCAGCGCGGTCGCGGCTGAGGCGGCGACGGCAGGCAGGGGAGGCAGGGGAACCACGGCCGGCGGGGCAGGCACGGCCGGCGGCGTTGCCGACCCGGCGGTCGCCGGGCTGGCCGCCGCGCTGCTCGCCGGCGACCCTGCGGCCGCCGCGGGCGCGGTCGGCGCCCTGCTCGGACGGGGGCCGGGAAGCACGCCGGCCGGCGACGACGTGGTGGCCGGCGCGCTCGTGACCCTCCGCCTGCTGGGGGCCGTCCTGCCGGGCGGCGGGCAGCCGGCAGTGCTGACGGCGGTCGCGGAGCGCACGGTGGCGCTCGCACCGGCGCGCACCACCCGCCTGTCGGCGGCGCTGCTGCGGCACGCCGCCGCCGGGGAGCCGCTCGGCGAGCTCGCCGACGTGCTGGCCACCGTGGGAGCGAAGCGGCCGGTCGGGCCGGCGGTCGCGACGCTGCTGGCCGTCGGGCACACCTCCGGCTCAGATCTGCTCACCGGCCTGCTGCTCGCCTGCGATGCCCTGTCACGATGGGGCCGGCGGGATGGGGAGGTGCACGGATGACGGCGACCGTGGAGGTCCGCACGGGGGCCTACTACGACTCGGTGACGCTGATGCGGGTGAGCCGCACCGTCGGCGAGGTCGACGGCGTCGACGCCGCGCTGGTCGCGATGGCCACCGAGCTCAACCTCGACCTGCTGGCCGAGATGGGCTTCGACCGGCCGGCGGCCGGGCCGAACGACCTCGTGGTCGCCGTCCGGGCCGGCGACGACGAGCAGGTCGCCGCGGCGCGGGCGGTGCTCGACCGGGAGCTGGCCGAGCTGTCCAGGCGCGCCGCGGAGGGAGCCGGCGCGGCGAGCGGGGCGGCGAGCGCCCGCAGCGTGCGCGCGGCGGCGCGGGCGGTCGCGGCTGCGGGCACGCCGGGGATCGCCCTCGTGTCGGTGCCCGGCCGGTACGCCTTCGCCGAGGCGATGGACGCGCTGGAGGCGGGGCTCTGCGTCATGCTGTTCAGCGACAACGTCCCCGTCGAGCAGGAGGTTCTGCTCAAGGACGTCGCGAGCGACATCGGGCTCCTCGTCATGGGGCCGGACTGCGGGACGGCGCACGTGTCCGGCGTCGGGCTCGGCTTCGCCAACGTGGTCAGCCCCGGCCCGGTCGGGATCGTCGCGGCCTCCGGGACCGGCGCCCAGCAGCTGATGTGCCTGCTCGACGCGGCCGGGGTGGGCGTGAGCCACGTGCTCGGCGTCGGCGGCCGCGACCTGTCCGCGCGGGTAGGCGCCCGCTCCACCCTCCCGGCGATGGGCGCGCTGGGGCTCGACCCGGCGACGCGGGTCGTCGTCGTCGTGTCGAAGCCGGCGGCGGTGCAGGCCGGCGCGCGGGTGCGCGGGATCGCGGCGGCGATGCCCAAGCCGGTGATCACCGCCCTGCTCGGCCAGGGGTTCGACGACCTCACCGCCGTCGTCGAGCAGGTGCTGGCCACCCTCGGCGTCGAGCCACCGACCTGGCCGTGCCTCCCGCCGGACGACGTGGCGCCGCCGGCGCCGGGCGCGCTGCGCGGGCTGTTCGCCGGCGGCACGCTCTGCGACGAGGCGATGGTGATCGCGAGCGAGCAGCTCGGCGAGATCCGGTCCAACATCCCGCTGGAGCCCGAGTGGGCGCTCCCGCGCGACCTCTCCGGCGGCGGCCACCTGATGATCGACTTCGGGGACGACCGGCTGACCGCCGGGCGGCCGCACCCGATGGTCGACTCCACGCTGCGCCTCGCCCGGCTCGCCGTCGAGGCGTCCGACCCCGAGGTCTCGGTGGTGCTGCTCGACGTCGTCCTCGGCCACGGCGCGCACCCCGACCCGGCCGCCGAGCTCGCGCCCGCGGTGCGCGCGGCCCGCGCCGCCGCCGCCGCGCAGGGCCGGCGGCTCGCCGTCGTCGTGTCGCTGTGCGGCACCCGCGGGGACCCGCAGGGCTACGACCGCCAGGCCGCCGCCCTGCGCGACGCCGGCGCCTGGGTGCTGCTGTCCAACGCCGCGGCCGCCCGCCATGCCGTCGCCCTCTGCCGAGGAGTCGCCCCGTGACGGCCGATCCCGACCTTCAGCCGCCGCCGCTGCACGCGCTGCTCGCCACCGAGCCGGTGGTCGTGGCGGCCGGTGCGCAGCTCTACGCCGACGCGGTGCGCGAGCAGGGCGCCGACGTCCGGGCGGTCGAGTGGCGACCGCCGGCCGACGACTCGCTCGCCGGCCCGCTGGCCACCGTCGCCGCCGACCCGCGCCGGCCCGAGGCCAACCGGCTCGCCGTCGAGCGGCTCGTCACCGCCGCGCCGCACGCGGTCGACGTCCGGCCGGCCGCCGAGGTCATCGGCCTGCGCCCCGGCCAGTTCCTGCATGCCGGCCCGCCGATCGGGTGGGCCGACGCGTCCGGCCCGCTGCGCGGCGCGCTCGTCGGCGCGATGCTCTACGAGGGCCTCGCCGACTCCCCCGGCGACGCCGAGCGCAGGGCGGCCGCGGGCGAGATCGAGCTGGCGCCCTGCCACCACCACGGCGCGGTCGGGCCGATGGCCGGCGTGGTGAGCCCCTCGATGCCGATGTGGGTCGTCGAGGACCGGACGCACGGCGGCACCGCGTACTGCACGCTGAACGAGGGCCTCGGCAAGGTGCTGCGCTACGGGGCGTTCGGGCCGGAGGTGATCGACCGGCTGCGCTGGCTCGAGCAGGTGCTCGCGCCGGCCCTGCGCGCGGCGCTGCTCCGCCACGGCCCGCTCGACGTCCGGGCGATCATCGCCCAGGCCCTCCAGATGGGCGACGAGGGGCACAACCGCAATCGGGCCGGCACCTCGCTGCTGCTGCGCGAGCTGCTCGCCGACCTCCTCGAGAGCGGCACGCCGGCCAGCCAGCTCGCCGACGTCGCGCGGTTCGTGGGCGGCAACGACCACTTCTTCCTGAACCTGGTGATGCCGGCCGGCAAGGTGGCCGCCGACGCCGCCCGCGGCATCCCAGGGTCGACGATGGTCGTCGCGATGGCCCGCAACGGCACCGAGCTCGGCATCCAGACGGCCGGTACCGGCGACGCCTGGTTCACCGCGCCGGCGTCGGTGCCGGACGGCCTCTACCTCGGCTCGTACGGCCCGTCCGACGCCAACCCCGACATCGGCGACTCAACGATCACCGAGACCAGCGGCATCGGCGGCTTCGCGATGGCGGCGGCCCCGGCGATCGTCGCGTTCATCGGCGGGCGGGTCGCCGACGCGCTGGCCGCGACCACGACGATGTACGAGATCACCCTGGCCGAGCACCCGGCCTACCAGATCCCGATCCTCGACTTCCGGGGCTCGCCGACCGGCATCGACGTGACCCGCGTCGTGCGCACCGGCATCGTCCCCGTCGTCAACACCGGGATCGCCGGCCGGATCGCCGGCACCGGCCAGGTCGGCGCCGGTCTCGTCACCCCGCCGATCGAGGTCTTCGCCGCGGCGGTGCGGGCCCTCGCCGAGGCCGCCCCGCCCGAGGCACGGGCGATCGGCGAGCCCGGTCGCGTGGCCTGACCCGTGACGGCCGGCGAAGCGACCGACCTCGCGGAGCCCACCGGCCGGCGGGCCGCCGCGCCCAGCGGGCTCGTCCTCGGCGTCGGGCTCGTCCTCGCGGCGGTCAACCTGCGCACCGCGGTGGCCGCCGTCCCGCCGCTGCTGTCGCGGATCCAGGACGACCTCGGCCTGTCCGGGGTCGCCGCCGGTAGCCTCACCACGCTCCCCGTCGTCTGCATGGGGCTGTTCGCGCCGGTCGCGCAGCGGCTCGCCGCGCGGGTCGGCCGGGAGGCCACCGTCGGCTGGGCGCTGCTCGTCATCGCCGCCGGCACGCTCGTCCGCCTGGGCGGCGGGTCGCTCGTGCTGCTCTTCGGCGGGACGCTGCTGGCCGGGGTCGGCATCGCGGTCGGGCAGACCGTGCTGCCCGGCGTGGTGAAGGAGCACTTCGCCGGCCGCGACGGCGCGCTCACCGCGCTGTACTCGACCGCGATGGCGGTCGGCGCGACGGTCGCCGCGGCCGTCGCCGTGCCGGTGGAGACGGCGAGCGGCTCCTGGCAGCGCTCGCTCGCGGTCTGGTGCGCCCCCGCCCTGCTCGCGCTCGCCGTCTGGTGGCCGCTGACCGGGCGGCTGCGCCGCGCGCACGCGACCCGCCGCCGCGAGCCCGACCCGCAGGTGGTCGCGGCCGGCACGGCCGCGCTGCCGTGGCGCAGCACCACCGCCTGGCTGATCAGCCTCTACCTAGGCGTGCAGTCGCTGCTCTTCTACAGCCAGCTGTCGTGGATCCCCCCGCTGTACGAGCAGCGTGGCTGGAGCGCGTCGCGGGCCGGCCTCGCCCTCTCGGTCTTCAACCTGGTGGGCATCGCCGGGTCGCTCGCGCTGCCGTCGGTCGCGGGCCGCCGCCACGACCGGCGGCCGATGTTCTACCTGAGCATGGGCGCGTCGGTCCTGGGCCTCACGATGGTGGCGCTCGCGCCGACCACCCTCCCGTGGCTGTGGCTCGTCGTGATGGGCGTCGGGCAGGGCGGCGCGTTCTCGCTCGGGCTGCTGCTGCTGGTCGATCACGCCGACGACCCGGCGACCTCGTCCCGGCTCTCGGCGATGGCCTTCCTCGTGGCGTACTCGCTCGCGGCCGTGGGGCCGGCCGCCCTCGGCGCGCTGCGCGACGCCACCGGCACGTTCACCGCGGCCTTCCTGGTGCTGGCCGGGCTCGGCATGGTCGAGCTGGCGCTCGCGACCGCGTTCTCCCCCGCCAGGCGGCAGCGAGGGGTGCGGGCCGCCGCGTAGCACGGCCGGGGACGGAGCGGGCGTGTCCGGCATCGTCACGACGCGCCGCTACCCGGCCACCGCCGTGAGGCCGATCCGCAGCCGGGCGTGCGCCGCCGCGAACGCCACGACGCTGATGACGTCGAGGATCGTCCGGTCGTCGAGCCCGAGCGCGCGCAGCGACTTCAGGTCGTCCCCGGTCATCTCCCCCGGCCGGACGGCCAGCTTCTCCGCGTAGTCGAGGACGGGCCCGTCGACCGGCACCGGGCCGGTGCCGGCCAGCTCGGCGATCCAGGCGTCGTCGCCCGCCGCCTCCGCCGCGACGAGGGCCAGCCGCGAACGCACGTCGGCGGAGAGCGGCGACTCGCGCCCGAGCACGTAGCCCTGGAGGGCGGCGTAGCGCTCGGCGACGTCGTCGCCGAGGGAGCGCAGCGCAACCTGCCACGGCGCCGAGTCGATACCAGCCAGGGCGGCCGGGCCGGGCTCGCGACCGCCCGCATCGTCGCCGGTGCGCCGCGGCGAGCGCCGGAACGTCGGCAGCGTGCCGCCGTAGTCGGCCTCGATGCCGGTCCCGTCCGCGACCCGGGTCAGGTAGTTGAACCGCGCGATGATCGTCACGGCCTGCAGGGCGGCCGTGCCGCTCAGGCCGGCGACCGTGCGCAGCGGCCGCACCGCCTCGGCGTCGATCGTCCACGGGTAGCGGGTCAGCCGCTGGGCGAGCTCGATCAGCGTCCGCTGGACGGGCGAGAGGTCGGAAGGGAGCTCGGCTCCGGTGACGAGGGCCTCCGGCAGCGCCCGGTCCCCGCTCGCGACACGCAGGAACTCTGCGTGAGCGGTCGTTCAATAGAAGCAGTCGTTGGCCCGCGACGTCGCGGCGCTGAGCAGCTCCTGCAGCTCCCAGGACAGCGCCTGCGGATGGTTGGGCCCGGTGAGCCCGAACACCAGGCGCATCAGCGCCGGGTCGAGCGAGTGGGCGCGGATGATCCCGGAGGCGTCACCGTGCGAGGGGACGTACGGCGCCGGCATCGGGCGACCGGCCATCGCCGCGTAGACGTCGGCCAGCTCGCCATCGGCCGCACTGCGCGGGATCGTCGTCAACCACGCCATGACGTCTCGCCCTCCCTCTCGCCCTCGAACGTGGAGCCTAGCCGCTCGGCGACGGCGCGCAGCGCTTCCGGCGTGCCCACGTCGACCGGGTCGCCGATCCCGTCGCAGGGCACCGGCACGACCAGGTGGGCGTTGGCGCGCAGCCACTCGCGCGCGCCGCTGTCGCCGGAGAGGCCGGCCGCGAGCTCGCGGAGGACCACCCGGCCGAGGACGACGGGGTGGCCGGGCACGCCGCCGTACGTCGCCCTCGCCGCCGGCCGCCGGTCAGCGCCGGCAAGATCGGCGCGGTGCGCGGCCACGACGCGGCGCACCGCCTCGGCGCCGACCAGGGGCTGGTCGACGAGCAGCACGGCAACCGCCGCGCAGCCGGGCGGCACCGCCTCGAGGCCGACCCGCAGCGACGAGCCGAGCCCCGACGCCCAGTCCGGGTTGGCGACCGGCCGCGCCCCGGCCCGGCCGGCCTCGGCGGCCGCCTCCTCCCCCGCAGCCCCGACCACCGCGAGCACCGGGTCGCATCCGGCGGCCCGCAGCGCACCGACCGCGCGGGCCAGCAACGTCGCGCCGCCCAGCCGCACCGTGGCCTTCGGTCGACGCAGGCGCGAGCCGGCGCCCGCCGCGAGGACCAGGCCGGCCACCGGCCCGGCTCCCCGCGGTGCTCCCTGGCCGGCTGCTTGGCCGGCTGCCGGGTCGCTCGTCACGTGCGGCTGCCGCCCTCGGGCACCTCGCCGCGGGCGGCGATCAGCGCGGCCAGCTCCACGACGGCCAGCCTCGTCCGCGGCCCGTCCGAGCTCTGCAGGGCCATCACCGGCAGGCTGGTGCCGTCGGCCAGGTCGAGGACGGCCCACGAGTCGTGCCGGCTCAAGCCCACCCGCACCACCTCGCTCCAGGCCAGCCGGCGCCGGTTGACCAGGTTGACGACCGTCAGCCCCTCGTCGTCGGCCGACAGGGACGGGCGGGCCAGGAGGAGCAGGACGGCGTCGACGGCGACGCCGATCAGCGCGATGCCCACCCGGTCGGTGATCGACCAGGCAGCGGGCAGCGCGGCGGCGAGCAGGCAGGCACCGGCGAGGACGAGCCCCGCGGCCGGCAGCACGACGGCCCTGGCCCGGTGCGGCCGCCAGACGGTGGGCAGCCGGGGCGGCCCCTCGCTCATCGGATGCGGCGGGCCACGTGGCCGCCGTGGCGCAGCTCGCGCAGCAGCAGCGCCGTCTCGACGGCCGCGAGGGCCGCCTCCCTGCCCTTGTCCTCCCGGGAGCCGGGCAGCCCGGCCCGGTCGACGGCCTGCTCGAGCGAGTCGCAGGTCAGGACGCCGAAGCCGACGGGCACCCCGGTGACCACGGCCACCTGGGTGCAGCCGTCGGTCACCGCCCGGCAGACGTGCTCGAAGTGCGGGGTGCCGCCGCGCAGCACCAGACCGACGCAGACGACCGCGTGATGGCCCTGCTGGGCGAGCGCCTTCGCGACGACCGGCAGCTCGAACGCCCCCGGCACCCGTACCACCGTCGGCTCGTCGACCCGGCACTCGCGCAGCGCCCGCAGCGCCCCGTCGAGCAGCGCATCGGTGACGTCGGCATGCCAGCGGGTGGCGGCGACCGCGATCCGCAGCCCGTGCGCGTCGCGCGGCCGGCCGGCCGGCGCGCCCTCGCCGCTCATCCCGTCCTCCTCGCCGGCCGCGATCGACCTCGCCGAGGCCCGGTCAGGCGCCGGCGCGGTGCAGCACGACCGTACCCGGCCCCACCAGCTCGGCGTCCGAGCCGGCCGCCGGCGCCGGCAGGTAGTGGCCCATGCGGTCCCGCTTGGTGCGCAGGTAGCGGTGGTTCTCGGTGGTCGCGGCCACCGACAGCGGCACCCGGCCGCGCACCCGCACCCCGCCGGCCGAAAGGCCGGCCAGCTTGGCCGGGTTGTTGGTGAGCAGCTGCACCGAGCGCACCCCGAGGTCGCGCAGGATCTCCGCGGCGGCCCGGTAGTCGCGCGCGTCGACCGGCAGCCCCAGCCGGACGTTGGCCTCCACCGTGTCGGCGCCGCCCTCCTGCAGCTCGTACGCGCGCAGCTTCGCGAGCAGCCCAATGCCGCGGCCCTCGTGCCCGCGCAGGTAGACCACGACGCCGCGGCCCCGCGCGGCGACCGCGGCGAGCGCGGCGTCGAGTTGCGGCCCGCAGTCGCAGCGAAGCGAGCCGAGGGCGTCGCCGGTGAGGCACTCGGAGTGCACCCGGACGAGGAGGTCGTCGCCGCCGTCGACGTCGCCCAGCACGAGCGCGACGTGCTCGGCGCCGTCCGCCGCGCGATAGCCCACCGCGCGGAAGGCCCCGTGCCTGGTGGGCAGCCGCACCGACGCGACCGGCTCGACCGACCTGGTCGGGCGCACCGGCACGACGAGCGCCGCGCCGCCCTCCCGCTCCTTGCGGTAGGCGATCAGCTCGTCGATGCGCAGCAGCGTCAGGCCGTGCCTCGCCGTGAACCGGGTGAGCGCCGGCAGCCGCATCATGCCGCCGTCGTCGTCGACGAGCTCGCAGAGCGCGCCGGCGGGTCGCAGCCCGGCGAGCCGGCACAGGTCGACCGTGGCCTCGGTGTGGCCCGGCCGCTCCAGCACGCCGCCGCTCCTGGCCCGCAGCGGCACGACGTGCCCCGGCCGGGTGAGGTCGGCCGGCCCGGTCGCCGGGTCGGCCAGCAGGCGGATCGTGCGGGCGCGGTCGGCGGCCGAGATGCCGGTGGCGATCCCGTGCCTCGCATCGACCGTGACGGTGTAGGCGGTGCCGCGCGCGTCCTCGTTGACCGCGCGCATCGGCGGCAGGTCGAGCCGGTCGCAGTCGGCGCCTGGCAGCGCCACGCACACGAAGCCGGACGTGTGCCGCACGACGAAGGCCAGCAGCTCGGAGGTGGCCAGCTCGGCGGCGAGGACGAGGTCGCCCTCGTTCTCCCTGCCCTCGTCGTCGACGACCACGACCGGCCGGCCGGCCGCGATGTCGGCAAGGGCCAGCTCGACGGCCGCGAACCTGCTCATACCCGCGCCACCTCCCCCACGCCGGCGGCCGCCATGGCCGTCGGCCGCGCGCGCCGCGCCCAGTCCCGAACGCCCGCCAGGCACATCGCCAGGTAGATGCCGTAGACGGCACCGCTCACCACCAGCCCGTGCGTCGCCGCGAGCGGCACGCCGACCAGGTCGACGGCGATCCACACGAACCAGAACTCGACCCAGCCCCTCGCCTGCGCATAGGTCGCGCCGAGGCTGCCGACGAAGATGTACGAGTCGAGGATCGGGTTCCACGAGCCGAGCCACCACTGCAGGACGCCCGCGAAGGCCAGCGTGCCGACGGCGAGCGCGCCGACGAGCACGGCCCGCTCGCGGGCGCCGGCCCACCGCACCGGCACCTCCGCCCGCTCCCGGCGGCCGCGCAGCCACTGCGCCCAGCCGTACGCCGCCAGCACCGCGAGGGCGACCTGGCGCATCGCGTTGCCCTTGAGGTCGACCGACCAGCTGACCGAGAACAGCAGGACGCAGCCGGCGATCTGCACCGGCCAGGTGAGGATGCTGCGGCGCAGCGCAAGCCCGACCGTCGCCAGGCCGAGCAGGTTGCCGACGAGGTCGGCCCACTTGATGGACTGGTGGCCCACGGTGAAGGCGACCGCGTCGGCCCAGTCCAGCCATCCGCTCATGCGTGACCTCCCAGCTCCAGCAGCCGCTCGACGTACCTGGCGACGTACTTGCCGAGGACGTCGAGCTCGAGGTTGACGGGGGCGCCCGGGCGCTTGCGGCCGAGCGTCGTGCGGGCGAGCGTCTCGGGGATCAGCGAGACGGTGAGGACGGGATCGTCCGCGCTGCCCGGGTCGACGACGGTGAGGCTGACCCCGTCGACCGCGATCGAGCCCTGCGCGACGACCTGCCCGAGCCGGTCGGGCGGCAGCGAGATCGTCACCACCTCGCAGCCCTCGCCCGGGCTGCGCGCCACGATCGCGCCGGTGGCGTCGACGTGGCCCTGCACCAGGTGGCCCCCGAGCCGGGCGTCGGCCCGCACCGCCCGCTCGAGGTTGACCGGGTCGCCGGGGCGCAGCCCGCCGACCGTGGTGCGGCGCAGGGTCTCGGCCATCACGTCGGCGCTGAACGTCTCGCCGTCGTGGGCGGTGACCGTGAGGCAGCAGCCGTCGACCGCGATCGACGCGCCGGCCGTCGCGTCGGCGACCACCCGCGGCCCCCTGACGGTGAGCCGGGCAGCCTCCCCCGACGGCGCGAGCCGCAGCGCGACCACCTCGCCGAGCTCCTCCACGATGCCGGTGAACACCTCAGCCCACCTCCACGGCGACCCGGTCGGTTGCCGGCCGCGCGCCCGCGACTGGCGCGGCGAGGGGGCGCGCGACGATGCGCAGGTCAGGGCCGACGAGGTGCACGTCGGTGAAGCGCAGCCGGTGGGCGAGCCCCACCGTGGCGACGCCGGCCCCCTCGATCGCGGCCGCGCCGGCTCCGAGCAGGCTGGGCGCCAGGTAGGCGACCACCTCGTCGACGAGCCCGGCCGCGACGAAGCCGCCCGCCAGCCGCGGGCCGCCCTCGAGCAGCAGGTGGCGCACGCCGCGCTCGTGCAGCGCGCGCAGCGCGGCGGCGAGGTCGACGCGGCCGTCGCCGCCCGCGCCGACCGGCAGCGCCTGCGCCCCGGCCGGGACCGGCACCGCCGCGCCGGTGACCACCAGGCAGCCGGGCCCGAGCACCCGGGCGGTGGCCGGCGTTCGGCCGGCCGTGTCGAGGACGACCCGCAGCGGCTGCCGCTTCGCGGCCGTCCCGTCGGGGCCGCGGACGGTCAGCAGCGGGTCGTCCCCGAGGACGGTGCCCACCCCGACCGCGATCGCGTCGCAGCGGGCCCGCAGCGCGTGCGCGTCGGACCTCGACGCCTCGCTCGAGATCCACCGGCTGGTGCCGTCTGCCGCCTGGCAGCGGCCGTCGAGGGTCGCGGCGACCTTCCAGGTCACGAACGGGCGGTGCGTGCGCAGGCCGTGCAGCCACGGCTCGACGACGGCCGCCGCCTCGTCGGCCAGGACGCCGCCCTCGACGTCGAGCCCGGCCGCGGCGAGGGCGCGGCCGCCGCCGGCGGCCGGCTCGGACGGGTCGGCGAGCGCGTGCACGACGCGGGCGACGCCGGCCGCGAGCAGCGCCTGCGTGCACGGGCCGGTGCGGCCGGTGTGGTCGCACGGCTCGAGCGTCACGACGACCGTGCCGCCCGCCGCGCGGTCGCCGGCCGCGGCCAGGGCGACGACCTCCGCGTGCGGATGACCGGGGCCGCCGACGTGCGCGCCCTCGCCGACGACGGCACCGGCGGCGTCGAGCACCACCGCGCCGACGGGCGGGTTGGGGCTGGTGCTGCCCGCGGCTGCGGCTGCCAGCGCGAGGGCGCGGCGCATGGCCGCGGTCTCGACGGAGCTCGCCACCCGGTCCTCCACCTCGCTCGGCTGCCGCAGGCGCGGCGCCGGAGGTGGGGTGCGGAAGCGGGGCACGGGCGGAAGGCGCGCCGATCGGGCGCGGCCCCGCGGACGGGACCCGGCGGCCGGGGAGCACCCGGTGGCCGGGCCCGCACGCTGCGGACTCTCCTGCCCGCGCGCTGCCTCCCATCCGGACTATGACCGTCGGTCCCAGAGTCGCACTGGGTCCACCGGCCGCTGGATGCGGCCGGGTCGCGGACTTCCCGCCGGCCATCGGCCGGGCGGATCACCGCCGGTTCGGAGTTTCACCGACCCCGGAGCGCGCGTGCTGCACTGCTACCTGCGAGTGTGGCACGCTCCGCCCCGCCGGCAAACATCGGATCGTGCCTCGCTCCGCAGCCTGCTCCCCCCGCTCGCCGTCAGGTGCCGGACAGCCCGTGCCTGGTCAGCTCGTAGAGCAGCTCGTGGCAGCGGCGGGCCCGGTCGCCGTCCTGCTGAGCGCACTGCTCGATGAACTGCGCCACGTCCTCGTGCCCGTCCCTGCGGGCGTCCTCGGCGTAGCCGTCGTAGACCTGCGCCGCCTTCAGCGCGTGGTACTGGATGCTGATCAGGTTGTAGACGATGTCGTCCGCGGTCGTGTGCTGGGTCGCCACCGCTGGCCTCCTACCGGCTCGCTGGAAGCACCGGGCCCGGTACGGGCCGGGGTCGCCCGACCTCTTCCCTGCGGGCGTCGCGGTAGTCGTGGCCCAGCCGCCGGCGCGGCCGGGCACGGGCGGGCAACCGTCAGCGATCGCCCTCGCGCTTGGCGTGCGCGCCGCGAGTGGGCGGGTCCTCGGTCCTGGCCGGCGCGATGTCGGACCGCCGGTCCACCGCGATCGCCGAGCCCTGCGCGGCCTTGGCGACCGCCTTCATCTCGGCGGCCACCGCGACCATCTCCCGGTGGTCGCGGAAGCGGCGCCGGCCGGTCACCGCCACTCCCACCGAGACCGACACCAGCGGGTAGCGGCGCAGGACGCCCTGCCGGTCGCGGACCTCGAGGTAGCCGCGCGCGACGTCGGCGGGGTCGTGCAGGGCCGGCACGGCGGCGTCGAACGACTCGATCGTGCGCCGGCACACCGGCTCGGCCTGCTCGGGCAGCGAGATCAGCACGAAGTCGTCGCCGCCGATGTGGCCGACGAACGGCACCGGCGTGCCGATCGCACCGGCCGCCGCGCGCAGCGCAGCGGCCAGCAGGGTGATGACCTCGTCGCCGCGCAGGAACCCGTAGGCGTCGTTGAACGCCTTGAAGTTGTCGAGGTCGAGGTGGCAGAGCGCGAACGAGTCCTCGGCGGCGACGCGGCGGGCGATCTCGGAGTCGATGCGGTGGTTGCCGGGCAGGCCGGTGAGCGGCGACACCGACCGCATCTCGGCGTTGCGGCGCAGCGTGGAGCGCACCCGCGCGACCAGCTCGAGGGTGTCGAACGGCTTGATGACGTAGTCGTCGGCGCCGGCGCTCAGCCCGACCACCTTGTCGGCCGACAGGCTCTTCGCGGTCAGCAGGATCACCGGCAGGTTGACCGTCGCCGGGTCGGCGCGCAGCCGGCGGCACAGCTCGACGCCGTCGATCTGCGGCATCATGACGTCGAGCAGGACGAGGTCGGGCACGCCGGCCCTGATCAGGTCGAGCGCCTGGTCGCCGTCGTGCGCGAGCTGAACGTCGAAGCCCTCCAGCCGCAGGTTGATCTCGATGAACCGGGCGATGTCGACGTCGTCGTCGACCACCAGCACCGTGGTCACGCCGCACCTCCCTCGCTCGTGACCCCGCTCGCGGCCTGGCTCGGAGCCTGGCTGGCGGCCCGCTCGGCGGCGGCCCGCAGCGCGGTGACCGCGGCCGCCGGGTCGTCGGTGCCGTAGACGGCCGAGCCGGCCACCAGAACGTCGGCGCCCGCCCGGACGCACCGCTCCACCGTCTCCAGGTCGACCCCGCCGTCGACCTGGAGCCACACGTCGGTGCCGCAGCCCGCGATGAGCTCCCTGGCCCGGCGCAGCTTCGGCAGCACCACGTCGAGGAACGCCTGACCGCCGAAGCCCGGCTCGACCGTCATCACCAGCAGCATGTCCAGCTCGGGCAGCAGGTCGGCGCACGGCTCGACCGGCGTGGCCGGCTTCAGCGCCAGGCCGGCGCGGGCGCCGGCAGCCCTGATCGCCCTGGCGAGGCGGACCGGAGCCGCCGCGGCCTCGACGTGGAAGGTGACGTTGCGCGCGCCGGCCTCCGCGTAGCCGGGGGCCCACCGGTCGGGATCCTCGATCATCAGGTGGCAGTCGATCGGCAGGCCGGCCCGCGCGAGCAGCGCCTCGACGACGGGCAGGCCGAGCGTCAGGTTGGGGACGAAGTGATTGTCCATGACGTCGACGTGCAGCCAGTCGGCGGTGCCGGCGACCGCCGCGGCCTCCTCGGCCAGGCGGGCGAAGTCGGCCGACAGGAGGCTCGGCGCGAGCTGCAGACCCACTCGTTCCTCCCGTGAGCGCCGCCGGCGGTCAGGAGCCGGCGCCGCCGTCAGTGTACGGAGAGCGACGCTCCCGCGCGGCTCATCGGCCCGAGTGGCCCCCGGCGCGCCCTCCAGTGCCCACCGGTGCCCACCGGTGCCCGACAGCGGCCTACGGCGACCCGGCGCGCAGCAGGGCAACGAACATCGCGTCGGTGCCGTGCCGGTGCGGCCACAGCTGGACCGTGCCCGGCGGCGCGTCGAGCGCCGCACCGTCGACGCCGAGGCCGGCGAGCACCGCGGCGGCATCGATCGGCTCGAGGCCGGCCACCTCCCCGACGACGTCGTCGACGACCGCGCGCGTCTCAGCCACGTGCGGGGAGCAGGTCACGTAGGCGACCACGCCACCCGGCCGGAGGAGCTCCACCGCCCGGCGCAGCAGCTCGCGCTGGAGCCGCCCGAGCGGCGGCAGGTCGGCCGGCACCCGCCGCCACCTGGCCTCCGGGCGCCGGCGCAGCGCGCCGAGGCCGGAGCACGGCGCGTCGACGAGGACCCGGTCGGCGCTGCCCGGCCGCACCAGGGGGCCGGTGCCGTCCGCCTGGATCACGAGGGTGCCGGCCGGGCCGCCGGCGAGCGCCCTGGCCACGAGCCGGGCGCGGTGCGCGGCCGGCTCCACCGCGAGCAGCCGCGCCTGCTCTCGCGCCCGGCCGGCGAGCAGGCCGGCCAGGAGCGCCGCCTTCCCGCCGGGACCGGCGCACAGGTCGACCCAGGTCCGGTCGGGGCCGGCGAGCGGCGCATGGGCCAGCGCGAGCGCCGCGAGCTGGCTGCCCTCGTCCTGCGCGCCGGCCCGGCCGTCGCGCACCGCCTGGATCGCGGCCGGGTCCCCGCCGGCGCTCAGGTGCACGGCGAACGGCGAGAACGGGCCCGGCCGCGCCCCCGGCCCCGCCTGGCCGAGCAGCGCGTCCCTGTCGATCCGCCCCGGCCGGGCGGCGAGGTGGACCTGCGGCCGCTCGTTGTCGGCGTCCAGCGCCCGGCGGGTCTCGTCGAGGTCGCCGCCGAGGGCGTCGCGGAGCGCGCTCACCACCCAGCGCGGGTGGCTCGTCACGACCTCGAGGTGGCCGACGGGGTCGGCGTCGTACGGCGGCGCGGCGACGGCCAGCCACCCGGCGAGGTCACGCTCGGCCACCCGGCGCAGCACGGCGTTGACGAAGCGGGCCGGCCCGGCCCCAAGGACGGCCCTCGCGAGGTCGACGCTCGCCGACACCGCCGCGTGCGCGGGCACCCTCGTCTCGAGCAGCTGGTAGGCGCCCAGCCGGAGCAGGTCGAGGACCGGGGGGTCGACGTCGGCGAGCGGCCGGTCGACGCAGCGAGCGACGACCGCGTCGAGGCGGCCGCGGGCGCGCAGCGTGCCGTGCACGAGCTCGGTCGCGAACGCGGCGTCGCGCCCGGTGAGCCGCCGCTGCGCGAGCAGCGCGGGCAGCACCAGGTTGGCGTAGGCGTCGCGCTCGTCGACCATCCGCAGGGCGTCGTGCGCCGCCCGCCGCGCGGGGTCGGTGCGTGGCCGGTGCCGGCGCGGCTGGCCGGTCACCCGAACCGGTCGCCCGGGCGCAGCCGCACGCCGCGCGCCCATGCGTCGGCCGGCATCTCGGCCTTGCCCTCCGGCCGCACGGCGCCGAGCCGCACCGGGGCGGTGCCGGTGCCGGCGATGACGCCGTCCCTGCCGAGGTCGAGCAGCTCGCCGGGGGCCGGGCCGCCGGCCGCCGGCTCGCCGGAGCCCGGCCGGCCCGACGCGGGCGCCGCGAGCCGGACCGGTCCGAGCTTGAGCCGCCGGCCGCGGAACGTCGTCCACGCACCTGGCGCCGGCGTCGCCGCCCGCACCAGCCGGTCGACCCGCATGGCGGGGGCGCTCCAGTCGACCCGGACGTCGTCGGGGCCGAGCTTGGGCGCCAGCGAGACGCCCTCAGCCGGCTGCGGGCGCGGGCGCAACGTGCCGGCCGCGATGCCGTCCATGGTGGCCACCAGCAGCCCGGCACCGGCGACGGCCAGCCGCTCGAGCAGCGCGCCCGCCGTGTCCTCCGGGCGGATCGGCTCGGTCAGCACGCCGTAGACCGGGCCGGTGTCGAGGCCCTTCTCGAGCTCGAACGTGGTGGCCCCGGTGACGTCGTCCCCGGCGAGGATGGCCCACGGGACGGGGGCGGCGCCGCGCCAGGCCGGCAGCAACGAGAAGTGCAGGTTGACCCACCCGTGCCTCGGCACCGCGAGAGCGGCCGGCGGCACCAGCGCGCCGTAGGCGACGACGGGGCAGCAGTCCGGCGCGAGCTCGGCCAGCCGGGCCAGGAAGGCGGGCTCGCCCGGCCCGGCCGGCGTCAGCACCTCGAGGCCGGCCGACCGGGCCAGCTCGGCGACCGGGCTCGGCCGCAGCGTCCGGCCCCGCCCCGCCGGTGCGTCGGGCCGGGTGAGGACCGCGACGACCTCGTGGCCGGAGCCCAGCAGCGCGGTGAGCGAGGGCAGCGCCACCGTCGGCGTGCCGGCGAGGACCAGGCGCATCGGGCTGGTCAGAGCCCGAGGCCGCCGATGGCGTGCGGCGACGTCCGGATGACCGGCGCCGCCTCACCGGCCCACTCCGCCTCGCGGATCGCCTTCATCGCGAGCCGGCGCTGCTCGGGGTCGAGCCGGTCGATGAACAGGATGCCGTCGAGGTGGTCGGTCTCGTGCTGGATGCAGCGGGCCAGCCAGTGGCTGCCCTCGATGACGATCGGGTCGCCGTAGGCGTTGAAGCCCTTCGCGACGACGCGGGCCGACCGCCGGGTCGGGAAGGCGAGGTCGGGGATGGACAGGCAGCCCTCCTGGTCCTCCTCCTGCTCCTCCGACAGGTCGCTCAGCACCGGGTTGACGACGTGCCCGAGCGCGTCGTCGACGTGGTAGGCGAACACCCGCAGGCTGACACCGATCTGCGGCGCCGCGAGGCCGGAACCGGGCGCGTCGAGCATGGTCTCGGTGAGGTCCTTGACCAGCTGGCGGAGCTCCTTGTCGAAGTCCTTGACCGGCTCGGCAGGGGTGCGCAGCACCGGGTCACCGAACAGGCGGATCTGCTTGACGGGCACGGATGCACCTTCCTCGACGGCTCAGCACGATTCTACGGGCGGTCACAGCAGCACGAGAGGGTCGAGCTGCACCTTGACCGGCGCGGCCTTGCGCGCGCTGCGGACCGCGGTGGCGGCCTTCAGCGCGGCGGCGAGGGCCGCGCCGTCGGCGCGCGGGACGCGGATCAGCAGCCGCTCCTCCTGCACCGGCTCGCCCGGCGGGCCCGGACCGGCGGCGGGAGCCTCGCCACGCGGCCCGGTGGGGCCGGGCGGGCGCTCGACGCGGACGGGGCCGAGCAGCTCGGCCGAGGGGGGCAGGCCCCCGGCGGCCGGCTCGCCGGTCAGCTCGCCGGCCGGCGCTCCGTCCAGCGCCGCGACCAGCTCCGAGACCGCCGCCGCCGGGCCGGTGAGGGCGGCCACCCGGGCGGCCGGCGGGAACCGCAGCGCGCGCCGGTCGGCCAGCTCGCGCTCGGCGTGGCCGAACGGGTCCCAGCGCACGAGCGCCTGCACCAGGGGCAGGCCGGCGTCGGCGGTGAGGACCACCCGCCCCCCGGCGCCGGCCGGCCGGGCGAGGGCGGCCGCCTGCAGCCACCGGCGCAGCGCCTCCTCCGCGGCGCGCAGGTCGGGGCGGCCGAGCAGCGCCCAGGCGTCGAGCAGCAGCACCGCGCCGTACCCGCCGTCGGCGACCGGCTCGGCCCCCGGCGTCGCGACCACGAGGGCCGGCTCGCCGGGCACCGCAGCGATCACCGCGTCGCGCCCCGAGGTGCGCACCGCCACCCCCGGGAACGCCCGGCCCAGCTCCTCGGCGGTGCGCCGGACCCCGACGACGACGGCCCGCAGCGCCCGGCCACCGCAGGCCGGGCAGGCCCAGTCGGCCGCCGGGCGGCCGCACCAGCGGCAGGCCGGCGCGGTGTCACCGCGCCCGAGCGCGAGCGGGCCCTGGCAGTGGCCGCACCGGGCCGGCGTTCGGTCGTTGGCGCAGGCGACCGAGGGGGCATAGCC
>JBJMHZ010000010.1:0-3578 GCA_045807125.1 Frankiaceae bacterium | reverse complement strand
GCCGGCGTGGGCCGGCCGGCCTCGGTCGCGGCCGGGTCGCCGTCGCCGCGCGCAGCGCCGAGCGGCGCGCCGGGGCCGACCGCGGCCACGCAGTCGCCGCGCGCGCCGAGCGCCGTGGCGAGGGCCCCGACCTCGGCACCGAGGTCCAGCCTGGCGTTGCGCTCGCGCAGCCCGGCGAAGCCCAGCGGGGGGAGCGATCCCGCGTCGGGGCAGAGCGCGCCGTGCGGCGGGCCCTCGGCGCGGTTGCCGGCCCCGAGCATCACCCAGCCGTCGGCCGGGCAGGTCAGGGCCGCCGCCGAGCGGATCGACAGGTTGCCGACGCTGCCCCGCCCGGCGAGCGCCCACAGGGCCGGCGTGCCGGTCGCCGACACGTCGCCCCACCGCAGGCCGGGCACGCCGACGACGACCACCCGCGGCACGGCCGGGTTCCCGGTGGCGCCCGCCGGGGTCCCGGCGAGCCCGGTGACCAGCCCGGCGATCGCTGCGGCGATCGCTACGGTCATCGCTACGGTCATCGCCGCGGCGGCGAGCCGCCCCGCACGGATCACCGTCGCCCCCGCAGCGCGCTGACGTAGGCGGCGACGACCGCGTCCACCGCCTCCTGCTCGGATGGCCAGCCGGCCGCGAGGCGCGGTCCCCGCTCGGCGAGCCGGGCGGCGAGACCGGGCTCGGTCAGCACGCGGACGACCGCGTCGGCGAGCGCGGCGGGGTCGCCTGGCGGCACGAGCACGGCGGCGTCGCCGACCAGGCCGGGCAGGCCGCCGACGGCGGTGGTCACCAGCGGCCGCCCGGCCCGCAGCGCCTCCTGGGCCACCAGCGAGCGCGCCTCCCACTCGCTCGGCAGGGCGACGACATCGGCCGCGGCGAGCAGCTCCGCGACGTCGTCGCGGTGGCCGAGCAGCCGTACCGCCGCCCCGGTCGCGTCGATGCGCCGCTGCAGCTCGGCGCGCAGCGGCCCGTCCCCGGCGACGACGGCGAGCGGCGCGCCGGGGCCGTTCCCCCACCGCGCCGCAGCGTCGATCAGCACGTCGATGCGCTTCTGCGGGTGCAGCCGCCCGATGGCGACGACGAGCGGCCGCCCCGGTCCGGCGAGCCGGGCCCGGACGTCGGCGGCGGCGCCCCTGGCCGCCGGCAGCGGCGGCGCGGTGACCGGGCCGAGCCGGGCGTCGCGCGCGCCGAGCGCGACGGCGCGCTCCACCAGGTCGGCGGACGCCCCGAGCGTGACATCGGCCCGGCGGGCGACCAGGCGCTCGAGCGCGCCGTGCACCCGGCGCGTGGCGCCGCCGCCGAGCGCGGCGTTGTGCCAGGTCACCACCAGCGGCGGTCGCCCGCGCCGCCCGGCCAGCCCGGCCAGCGCGCCGGCCCGCAGGCCGTGCGCGTGGGCCACGTCGGCGATGCCGGCGGTGGCGAGCAGCCGGTGCAGCCGGGCGAGCGCGGCGAGGTCGGCCGGGTGCGGACCCGCCGGGATCTCCAGCGGCCGGTACGCCGCGCCCGCCGCGGTGAAGGCGAACCGCGCCTCGGTGGCCCGCGGCCCGCAGACCGTGACGGCCGCGCCGCGCTGCGCCAGCCCGCCCGCCAGGTGCGCCACGTGCCGCCCGATGCCACCGGCGCTGCTGCCGAGCACGAGCGCGACGCGCAGTCCCGCGAGCGGGAGCGGGTCAACCATGGCGGCGTCCAGCCGGTACCAGCCGGGCGAGCTCGTGCAGCGATCCGCGGTCGAGCGCCGCCGTCACCGCGACGAACGCTGCGAGCCCCACGCCGGCAGCGACCCCGGCCTGCCAGAGGGCGGCACCGATGCCGCCGCCGGGCAGCGCACCGGCGAGCGCGAGCCCGCAGCCGCCGCCGACGGCCGCGGCGGCGAGCGCGACCGGACCGGTCAGCCGCAGCCCGGCGAGCGCCGCGCCGCCGGTCACTCGGCCGATCGCGAGCGCGAGCAGGGCGCCGGCGGCCGTCATGCCGACCGTGTTGCCGGCGGCGAGCACCACGAGGCGGTGCCCGTGCGGCACCACCTGCACCAGCACCAGGTCGGTGGCCGCGACGACGGCCCAGCCGGTCACGGTTGCGGCCGCCGCCCGCCGGCCCTCGTGCCTGGCGTAGAGCGCCCGCCCCAGGTGGGCGACCAGCCCGTACCCGATCAGGCCGGGAGCGAGGACGGCCACCGCGCGGGCGAGCGCCGCCGGATCGGGGTGGCCCTCGGCGTGCAGCACGAGCAGCCGGGCCACCGCCGGCGCGGCCGCGACGAGCGCTGCGGTCGCCGCCGCGGTGACGAGCACGACCGCCCTGGTGGTGGCCGCGGCGTCGCGGGCGAACCCGGCCGGATCGCCGGCGTCGGCCCTGGCCGAGAGCCGCGGGAACGCGCTCGTGGCGATCGGCACCGCCAGCACCGCCCACGGCAGCAGGAACAGGGCCCACGCCAGGTTGTAGAGGACCAGCGTGCCGGCCGGGCCGCCGTAGGACAGCCGCAGCACCAGCGCGGTGGCCAGCTGCTGAGCGCTCAGCGCGGCGACCCCGGCGAGGGCGAGCGCCCTGGCCCGTGGCGCCACCCCCGGCGGGAACGCGAGCGAGGGTCGCAGCCGCACCCCGGTGGCGCGCAGCGGCACGAGCAAGCTCAGGCTCAGCATCGCGACGCCGGCGGTCGTGCCGAGGGCGAGGGTGAGCAGCCGCCCGGTCGACAGGCCTGCGCAGCCCGTCCCCGCGCTGCCGCCCTCCACCGCGAACGCGAGGTAGGCACCGATGACGACCAGGCTCGACAGCAGCGGCGCCACCGCCGGGCCGAGGAAGCGGCGATGCGCCTGCAGCACGCCGGTCAGGACGATGCCGGCTCCGTACAGCACCGCCTGCGGCATGAAGACCACGAGCAGCCGGCTGCCGAGCCAGAGGACGCCGGCCCGGTCGTACGCGGCGAGCGACGGCCCGGCGAGCAGGCCCATGACCGGCCTGGCCAGCACGATGCCGGCCAGCGTCACCGGGACGAGCAGCGCGGTCGCCCACGTCAGCAGCGCCGATGCGATCCGGGTGACCGTCGCCGCGTCGCCGGCCTGCACCGGCCCGGCGAGCAGCGGCACGACGACGCTGGCGAGGGCGCCGCCGGCCACCACCTCGAAGACGATGTTGGGGACCGCGTTGGCGGCGTAGTACGTGTCGCCGACGCAGCCGGCGCCGACCGTGCGCACGAGGACCAGTCCCCGGGCGAAGCCGACCAGCCGCGCCGCCACGGTCACCGCGCCGATCGCGACCGCGGCCCTGGCCAGCGACGGCCCCACCGGCGTGGCGAGCGCGGTGACCGGTCCGTCGGTCACGGGCCACCGGCCGGTCGCCCGAGCCGGTCGAGCCGGCGCAGCAGCGGGTGCGCGTCGATGACGGCGCTGAAGCTCACCCGCTCGCTGGCGAGGTTCAGCCCGGCCAGCAGGGCGAGCAGGGCGCCCCGCTCCCGCGCGGCGAGCGCGCCAGCCGCCGCGGCGCCGGTCGCCGCGCCGAGGGCACCGGCGCCGAGGTCGCCGAGCATCGTCCGGCCGGCGAGGTCGGCCGGCCCGACGCCCAGCACGGCGCCGGCGGCCGCCGCGGCGACCACGCCGGCG
>JBJMHZ010000009.1:0-197733 GCA_045807125.1 Frankiaceae bacterium | reverse complement strand
TCCGGGTTCTCGTGGAAGCGCTTCACGATCGGCCCGTAGATCGGGTCCAGCTTCAGCGCCAGGTCCGACGTCAGCATCATCGGGGCGTGCCGCTTCGACGGGTCATGGGCGTCGGGCACCGTGCCCCGCGCCTCGGGGTTCTTGGGGGTCCACTGCTTCGCCCCGGCAGGGCTCGTCGTGAGCTCCCAGTCGTACGTGAGCAGGTTGTCCAGGTACCCGTTGTCCCACTTCGTCGGCTCGTTGGTCCATGCGCCCTCGAGCCCGCTCGTGAGCGCATCGACGCCCACGCCGGTGCCGTGGGTGTTCTTCCAGCCGAGCCCCTGCGCCTCGACGGGGCAGGCCTCGGGCTCGGGGCCGACGTACTCAGGGCTGACCGCGCCGTGGCACTTGCCGAACGTGTGGCCGCCGACGATGAGCGCGGCCGTCTCCTCGTCGTTCATCGCCATGCGGGCGAAGGTCTCGCGGATGTCCCTCGCGGAGGCCAGCGGATCCGGGTTGCCGCCGGGGCCCTCGGGATTCACGTAGATGAGGCCCATCTGCACGGCGCCGAACGGGCCGGTGAGCTCCCGGTCGCCGCTGTAGCGCTCGTCCCCGAGCCACGTGTCCTCCGGCCCCCAGAAGATCTCCTCGGGCTCCCAGATGTCCTCTCGCCCGAAGCCGAAGCCGAACGTCTCGAAGCCCATCGACTCAAGGGCGCAGTTGCCGGCGAAGACCAGCAGATCGGCCCAGGAGATCTTCCGGCCGTACTTCTGCTTGACCGGCCACAGCAACCGGCGCGCCTTGTCGAGGCTCGCGTTGTCGGGCCAGCTGTTGAGCGGGGCGAAGCGCTGGGCGCCCTTGCCGCCGCCGCCCCGCCCGTCGGCGATGCGGTACGTGCCTGCCGAATGCCAGCTCATCCGGATGAACAGCGGCCCGTAGTGGCCGTAGTCGGCCGGCCACCAGTCCTGCGATGTCGTCATGACCTCGAAGACGTCGCGCTTCAGCGCCTCGACATCGAGGGTCTTGAACTCCTCCGCGTAGTCGAAGTCCTCGCCCAGCGGATTGACCCGGGACCCGTTCTCGTGGAGGACCTGCAGGTCCAGCTGATCCGGCCACCAATCCCTGTTGGTCCTCGGCCGGGTCGCCTTGGGCGTGGGGGAGGGAATTGCCGGGTTCTCGCTCTCGCTGACGCTCTGCGTCTCTTTCTTCTTGTCAGACACGTCGGGTCCTTCTCCTCTTCTGCCGTTCCCTCTGCTGGCTGGATGCTCGTGACGTTCGTTGCGCTGGGTCCAAGGCTCCGTTGATCTGGGTTGCTCTGCGTCGGTCTGCTCGTGTCGCGCCGCTGGCCCGGCGTCAGCCGCCGGCCGGGTCGGCGGTCGCCGCGAGGCACTCGGGACATCGGCCCCAGTAGACGACCTCAGCTTCGTCTATGTCATAGCCCGAGTCGTCGGCGGCCGTCAGGCAGGGGGTGTCGCCGACCGCGCAGTCGACGTCGACCACCCGCCCGCAGGCCCGGCAGATGAGGTGGTGGTGGTTGTCGCCGACCCGGTTCTCGTAGCGGGCCGGCGACCCGGCGGGCTGGATGCGCCGGAGGAGGCCCTTCTCGGTCAGGGCCGCGAGGGCGTCGTACACCGCCTGCCGCGAGATGGCGCCGATCTGGGCCCGTACGACCGTGTAGACGTCATCGGCGGTCCGGTGCGGTTCGGCGGAGATGGCCCGCAGGACGGCCAGCCGCTGGGCCGTGACGTGCATGCCGTGCCGGCGCAGCAGCGCGTCGCCGTCGACGGGTGGCTCGCTCCCCATTCATCGCAGCCTACCGCAAGACTGGAGCAAGTCCAGATCTGGCTGCGTACCAGCTCTGGTCGGCGTCGCAGCCCGTCCTCGGCCCTGGCCGAACCGCTACGGCCGCCCTATGGTCGGGCGTGAGAGGCGGCGACATTTGTCGCGCGCGACCGGAGGTTGCCATGGGCACCGTGGATGTCAAGAAGCTCGTCAGCGAAGTCCTGGGTACGGCGCTCCTGGTCTTCTTCGGCGCGGGCGTGGCGACATTGTCGTTCGGCTTCGGCGCGACCGGCAGCAGCATTTCCGCCGGCGTCGTCGCCACCGCTTTGGCGTTCGGGCTCGTCCTGCTCGTGCTCGTGTACGCGCTCGGTCCGATCTCGGGCGCTCACGTCAACCCGGCGGTGACATTGGGATTCCTGGTGGCGCGCCGGATATCCCTCCGCGATGCGGCGGCCTACTGGGCCGCGCAGCTCGTCGGTGGCATCGTCGGCGCGCTCGTGCTGGACGTCCTGGTCAACTCCTCCTCCAGCTACCGGCACCGGATGGGCCTGGGCGCCAACGGGTTCGGCAAGGAGTCGATGATCGGGCTCAACGCCGGAGGAGCGATCTTGGCCGAGGTCGTGCTGACGTTCCTCTTCGTGCTCGTCGTGCTCAGCGTCACGCGGGCGGCGGCCTCGACGCTCACCGCCGGCGTGGCGATCGGCTTCGCCCTCGCCACCGTGCACCTGATGGGCATCCCGCTGACCGGCACCTCGGTCAACCCGGCACGCAGCATCGGGCCCGCGTTGCTCGTCGGCGGCACCGCGCTGAGCCAGCTGTGGGTCTTCATCCTTGCGCCGCTGGCCGGTGGTGCCGTCGCGGCGATCGTGCACCAGTACGTCTATCCGGCCCGCGAGGATGCGCAGCCTCAGATCGTGCCACCCGAGACGGCGCCGCACCTCCGAACCGGCGTGGAGGGCGGCACCTCCACCCCCTGACAGGGCAGGACCGAACTGGTGGCGGACGAGACGGTGTCGGCGGAGCAGGCGGCCGCCGTGGCGGCAGCCCCGTTCCCGATGCTGCTCGTCGAGCTCGCCTCTCGCCGGATCCTCGAGATCAGCGACCCGCTGATCGAGGTCGGCGGAGCCCGGCGCGACGAGATCGTCGGCACCGAGGCCACGCAGTACGTGATCGGTGGTCCGAGCCCCGCGCTGCCGCTGCTCATCATGGGGCAGATCGACGGGTACGAGCTGACGCGCCGGCTGCACTACCCGGACGGCCGGCGCGCGCAGGCGCACCTGTGGGTGCACGCGCTCGGCGACGAGCGGCCACCGCGCACCGCTGTCTTCGTCCTCGACGAGATCGAAGGCACCTCGCGCTCCGCGGAGTGGAGCGTGCCGGCCGTCGGCGCTGTCGTTCTCGGCAGCGTCGACGCCGACTGGCGGATCGACCGCATCAGCGCTGACATCGAGGCATTGCTCGGCTTCGGCGTGCAGGACGTCGTCGGTCAGCCGTTCCTGGGGGCGGTCAATCCCGGCGATCTCGCCGACCTGCTCACCGGGCTCGGGCACGCCGACCGCGTCGGCGAGACCGTGATCGTGCGGATCCGCGTGCGCGCCGCTGACGGTGGGTGGCGGTGGTGCCGCGCCTGGATCGCCGGAGGCGGCGAGAGCGCGGGGTTCATGTTCATGCTCAGACCGGTCATCTCCGACACCGCCACCGAGGACGTCGCGCAACAGCTTCGAGAGCGGCTCGCACGGATCGCGCACGAAGCGAATGCGGCCGCCACGATGGCGACCATGGCGGCATTGCCTCCTGCGGCCGAGCTCCCGGGACTGGCTCAGCTCACCACTCGTGAGTGGCAGGTCGTCACCGCATTGCAACGCGGTGCCCGCGGAAGCGACGTCGCTCGAGCGCTGAGCGTCGCGCCGAGCACCGTGCGCAACCACCTCTCGTCCGTGTACCGCAAGCTCGGCGTGCGCTCGCAGGTCGAGCTGCTCGCGGCGCTGAACCGGCACCGCCCCGGTGACCCTGCCTAGACGCAGGGTCCAGAAGAACGCGACGCCTGCCCATGGACGGTGCATCGGCCGGCGGGCCATCGTAAAGGCCATTGGAGCTGCGTCGCACCCTGCACGCGACGTTCGCTCGCCCGAGCCGCTGCTCGGGGCCGGTGGGCGCACAACGCGCGGGTCAGCCCCGGCCCCGAGCAGCTTCCACCGTCGCTCTGCCGGTCCAGATCCCGCTGGCAGGGCGTCGGGTGGACCGTGGCTGCGTCGGGCCTCCGCGCGCCCTGGACGCATCTCGTCCCGCAAGCCGTCGTCGCTGCCGCCATCGCGGCCGGCGGCCGGCGGCTCCACTCGAGGAGCGCTCGAGCGACGGGGAGCGCCTCGTCACTTCGCTCGCGCACGGCGCCGATGGTCGCATGCGCGACTTATGACACTGAATGCCGATTCGCCCGCAGCGGACGATCACCACGCGGCGCACGTCGAGCGCATCCTTCGCCCCCATTGAGACTGCCGTACGCGGGTGCCGCTCGCGGTTGGTGCGATCCGTCGACTCGCTCGTCGGTGAAGTCCCTGACTTGACCTGTATCAACCGCGCCTCCACCACGCCTCCCCCCTGCCAGGGGCCGCCGCCGAACGAGGGCGGGCTCCGGAAGCGCAGCAACGCCGGCCGGCGGCAACGAGGACGCAGGTGAAGAGGACTCGAATGATGGTGGCGAAGCCGTCTTCCATGGACGGATCCGGCGAGCAGCCGTGGTGGAACCCTCAGCAGCCGTCCGCGATGCCGATTCACCGGTACGTCCGCGATGACGCGCCGACGATGCTCCCGTCCGGGTCGCGCACCTGGATCGACAACCCGATCGGCCGCGCACCGCTGTGGAGCTCGGTCGACCTGCGCGACGGCAACCAGGCGCTGGCCAATCCCATGGACCTGCGCCGAAAGCGGCTCATGTTCGACTTGCTGGTCCGGATGGGGTTCAAGGACATCGAGGTCGGTTACCCGTCGGCGAGCGAGGCCGAGTTCGAGTTCGTCCGCGACCTCGTCGTCAACGACCGGATCCCCGACGACGTGACCGTCTCCGTCTTCACGCCGGCGAAGCCGGAGCTGATCGAGCGGACCTTCGACGCCGTTCACGGCGCCGACCGCGCGGTCGTGCACCTGTGCCACGCCACGTCCTGCCTGTGGCGCGAGGTCGTGTTCAAGCTGACGACGGCCGAGGTGCTCAAGCTCGCGCGGGACAGCTCGGAGCTGATGGTGCGGCTGGCGGAGCGGGCGACCGGCTCCGGCATCCGGTTCGAGTACTCGCCGGAGACGTTCAACGTCACCGAGCCCGAGTTCGCGCTCGAGGTGACGAATGCGGTGGCCGAGGCCGTCGACGCGACGCCGGACCGCCCGCTGATACTCAACCTGCCGTCGACCGTGGAGGCGCACGCACCGAGCGTCTTCGCCGACCAGATCGAGTGGATGCACCGCAGCCTCGACCGGCGGGACTCGATCATCCTCTCGATCCATCCGCACAACGACCGCGGCACGGCCGTGGCCGCGGCCGAGTTCGCGCTCGCGGCAGGGGCCGACCGGGTCGAGGGCACGCTGTTCGGCAACGGCGAGCGGACCGGCAACGTCTGCCTCGTCACGCTCGCGCTCAACCTCTTCAGCCGCGGGATCGATCCGCAGCTCGACATCTCGGACATCAACGCGATCCGCAGCGTCGTCGAGGAGTGCAACGAGATGCCGGTCCACCCTCGGCATCCCTACGCCGGCGACCTGGTGTACACCGCCTTCTCCGGCACGCACCAGGACGCGGTCTCCAAGGGCCTCGCGCACCTCGCCGAGCAGGCCGCGGCGTCCGGGCGGGCCGCCGCCGAGCTGCCGTGGCAGGTGCCGTACCTGCCGATCGACCCGCAGGACGTCGGCCGCGACTACCGGGCCATCATCCGGGTGAACAGCCAGTCGGGGAAGGGCGGGATCGCCCACGTCCTGCGCACCGGCTGGGGGCTCGACCTGCCCACCGGCCTGCGGATCGACTTCGCCAAGGTCATCCAGCGCGTCACCGACGTCACCGGCGCCGAGCTGGAGCCGGACCGCATCTGGGAGATCTTCCGCTCCGAGTACTGCGAGCCGGGCTCCGCCGTCCCCGCGTGGTCCGCGGGCGGCGCCGTCGACCGCGCCGGGGGCAGCGCGCTCGTCGTCCACGCAGGGGCCGCGACGATCGAGCTCGACGGCGGCGATGACTCGGTCGCCACGTTGCTGAGCGCACTGGCGAGCCTCGGCGTCGGAGTCGAGCTCGCGCATCTCAGCGGGGCGGACACCGGCGTCCCGTACGGCTTCCCGCGGGTGTCGTACGCGCAAGTGGTGGTTGACCAGCGCTCCGCGTGGGGAGCAGGCCTGGCGCAGACCGCCTCGAGCGCGACGCTCCGGTCGGTGCTGTCGGCGCTGCGCCGTGCCGGAACCGTCACCGGGCACGCTGCGACCGTGCCAGGCGCGCTCTCGTCGCGGGAGGCCGTGCGGTGAGCCGTGACGGAGCGATCCCGGCGTACGTCGAGGTGGAGCCCGGCCGGTACCGCGAGGACAGCGGCCTGCTCTACGAGGACTTCGTGATCGGTGACGTCATCGAGCATCGCCCGGGGCGGACGATCTCCACCACCGACAACATCTGGAGCTCGTTGCTCTGCCTCAACCAGCACCCGCTGCACATTGACGGCGTCTACGCCGCGCAGACCTCCTTCGGGCAGTTGCTGGTGTCGAGCCTCGTGACGTTCGGCATCGTCAACGGGATGACCGTACGGACGATCAGCCAGAAGGCCGTCGCCAACCTCGGTTGGGACGGGGTGCGGCTGAGCGCGCCCGTCTACGTCGGCGACACGTTGTACGCCGAGACCACGATCGTCGGGAAGCGGCCGTCGACGTCGCGACCCGGCGACGGCGTCGTCACCGTGCGCACCGTGGGGCGGAACCAGCACGGCGTGCAGGTCATCGAGTTCACCCGGACGGTGCTCGTCCCCATGAGAGCCGCCGGCGGCTCTTCCCCCGACCGCGTAGCCCTGAGCCAGGAGGCCTAGATGAGCGCAGTTCCCGTGATCAGCCTGCAGCGGGCCCGGCAAGGCGACGAGGCGGCCGTGGCCGACGAGATCTCGCGGGCGTGCACCGAGGTCGGCTTCTTCGTAGTGCGCGACCACGGGATCGAGCCGAAGGTCTTCGACGACGCGTACGACGTCTCGATGGAGTTCTTCCGCCGCCCGACGGAGGAGAAGCGCGAGCACGCGATGCGCACCCTCACCTCGCGCGGCGACAACGACTACAGCCCGTACGGGTACAGCGCATTGCTGTCCGAGAACGCCTACGCCTACACGGGCAAGCACGGCATGCCGGCGGACTACGTCGAGAAGCTCAGCGTCGGGCGGCTCGTTCTCGACGACGCCGAGGAGCTGCCCTTCCCCGCCGACGAGCGCGGAACCGCCCTCCGCTCCGCGCTCAAGGCGTACTTCGCGGCCTGCGAGACCCTGGCCGACCGGATCGCCGAGCTGCTGACCGTCGCGCTCGAGCTGCCGCGCGACTTCTTCGCGACGCGCACCAACAAGTCCAACGACTCGCTCCGCTCGCACTACTACCCCGGGCTGCACGAGGAGTTCCTCAACGACCAGGGCATGGGCGAGCACACCGACGGCACGCTGATCACCCTGCTGACGCAGGACGGCCCCGGCCTCCAGCTCCGCGACCTGTCCGGCACCTGGCGCGACGTCGGCGTGGACCAGCGGGACTGGTTCATCGTCAACATCGGCGACCTCATGGCGCGCTGGTCGAATGACGAGTACGTCTCGACCCCGCACCGGGTGAAGCTGGCCGACCAGCCGCGGCAGTCCATCGTCTTCTTCAAGCTGGCGAACGACGACACGCTGATCGAGTGCTTCCCGAAGTTCGTGCGGGAGCGCCCGGCCCGGTACGAGCCCATCCTGTACGAGACCTTCTCGTTGCAGAAGATGAACGCGCTGTTCGGGCGGGAGGGCGGCGCATGAGGGTCCATCCGTGCCTGCTCTACACGCCGGCGCCGCGCATCGACGCGATCGCCAAGTCGGTGCCGGCCGGCACCAGCACGGTCGTGCTGGACCTCGAGGACTCCATCCCCAAGCACGCCAAGGAGGCGGCCCGGCAGCGGCTCATGAGCGCCGACCTCTCCGGGTCGGGGCTGCAAGGGGTCCAGGTACGGGTCAACTGCATCACGACGCCGGACGGCCTGCGCGACATCCAGGTGCTCCTGGAGATGGACGGCCAGGTGGGCGGCGTCCCGGTGGAGACCATCTTCGTGCCCAAGGTCGCGGAGGGCAGGGACGTGGCCATCTACCGGTCGTTGCTGTCCGGCCTGCCGAACCCGCCCGAGATCTGCAGCTTCATCGAGACCCTGGATGCCGTCGAGAACGCCTACGACATCGCGGCGGCGAGCGACGGGCTGCACTTCGGGCAGGCGGACCTCGTCTCCGAGCTGTACTCGCCGAACGAGCACATGGTCGAGCACGCCCGTGCCAGGTTGTGCGCCGCGGCCGCGAGGTACGGCGTGCCTGCCATCGACACCAACTCGTTCGAGCTCATGGACATGGACGTCGTCCGGGCGCAGAGCGAGGCTGCCCGGCGCTGGGGCTTCACCGGCAAGGCGGCCATCCACCCCAGGCAGGTCGAGACGATCGCGGCCGCCTTCACCGTGGACCCTGAGGAGCTGGACGGCTACCGCCAGACCATCAAGGACTACGAGGCGAACGCCACGGGCTTCGCCGTCACGAAGGACCGCGTGCTCGCACCCCCCTTCGTGCACAAGGCCCGGCGCATGCTCGCGCTCTACGAGAACCTGGCGGACCCCGTTGGCTGATCCGATCCAGCACCAGGCCCGCTGCGACAACCCAACGACCCATGACGACAACCGACGACGAGACGTGGAGACGACGGTGGAGACTCCGATGAAGGACATCGTGGCGCGGTCGATGGTCGACGTGTCCGGCTACGATGCCGAACTGGCCGACGGTCGCTTCCGGACGGTGGGCGACGATCTCACGGCACGGCTGATCGAGCTCGTCGCGGACGGCGACGGCCTGGCGGTCTGCTACGGCGCGAGCAAGCTGCTCGCTCAGCACGGCATGGACGTGCACCGCGAGGAGGACGCCGCGGCCGCGCGGGACTACCTCGAGGCGATCTTCCGCGCCTTCGCGGCCACCGTCGACGTCGCGAAGCACAGCCCGGTCGTGATGGGCTACGACCAGGTGGCCAGCATGGACGTGGACGGGTTCAACAAGAACACGTCGTTCACGCCGAACAGCGAGCACACGGCATCCCGCGAGTTCCTCACCACGAAGTGCGTCCACTTCGACGCCGCGACGACGTTCATCGGCAACATCTACGGCCCCAACACCAACATCACCGGCGGAATGCCCATCGTCTGCGACACGCGGGAGTTCTGCAGCCGGAACGGCGTCGACCCGGCCGACCTCCTCGAGCTCATGCCGCACAGCTACAACGTCGCGGTGAAGGAGCAGTACACCGACGCGATCCTGGCCGACCACTCGGTCGCGCTCGACGTCGACCTGCAGAACGACCTCGTCATGGTCGTGCTGAACAACGAGGTGGCCGGCGGCCTCGCGCACGCCGGCACGATGCCGCGGCTCGCCGACCCGCAGCAGTCGGGCAAGCGCCCGATCCGGCACGTCGAGCTCCAGTTCGCGGACGGCTCCAACCTGGAGCGGTGGTACACCCACTACCGGCTCGACATGCCCGAGGTCACGTCCAAGGTCCCCGACGAGCGCACCGCTGCGCACGACCGCTACCACCGCGGGGTGGCCGCGACCGTCGAGGCCCAGCCGGTCGGTGCCGGGAGCTGATGTCACGCATGTCATCGGTGAGAACCACGGGCGTACCCGGCATGTCGGGCTCTGACGTGGCCGAGCTGACGAAGCTGCTGGCGGATCTCGAGGCGGACACCTGGCCCGACGACATCGTCGAGGCCAGGACGTTCTACGACGCGTGGGGGACGCCCGTCGCGCCTGACGTCGAGGTGACCGAGCGGCTCGTCGGTGGCGTGCCGGCGTACGTCCTGACGCCGCCCGGCGCCGACGAGTCGCGCATCGGCCTGTGGCTGCACGGTGGGGGGTACGTCTACGGCTCGCAGCGCAGCCACGGCAGCCTCGTGGCCGAGGCCGGGCGGGCGGCGGGCTGCGCCATGGTGCACCTGCAGTACCGCCGGGCACCGGAGAACCGGTACCCAGCGGCGCTGGAGGACGCGCTCAGCGCCTACGAGGCGCTGCTCGACGAGGGCCGGCCGCCGGACGGCATCGTCGTGGGCGGCGACTCGGCCGGCGGCGGCCTCGCGCTCGCCACCCTGCTGGCGGCCAAGGACCGCGACCTGCCGATGCCGCGCGCGGCGGCGTGCATCTCGCCATGGGTCGACCTCGCGGGCACCGGCGAGACGTTCCGCACCCACGAGGAGGTCGACCCGCTCGTCACGAAGCGGGTCGTGGCCCTCGTGGCGGAGTCGTACCTCGACGGCGTGCCTCCCGAGACGCCGTACGCATCGCCGCTCCACGGGGACGTGCGCGGCTTCCCGCCGGTGCTGATCCAGGTGGGGGAGCGGGAGATGCTCCTGAGCGATGCGGAGCGGTTCGCGGCGAAGCTCGAGGACGCCGGCTCGCCCGTCACGCTCGAGGTGTGGCCCGGCATGGTGCACGTCTGGCACCTGCACCACGTCCGCCTTGCCAAGGCGAGGCAGGCGCTCGCGCGGCTCGGGCAGTTCCTTCGATCCCCCGTCGCCGCGACCGCGTGACCGAGGAGGGCACATGGACCAGACCGACGACGCGGTGATGGGGCCGCACCGGTACAGGAACAATCAGCGCATGGTCCCCGCGAGCGAGGCCGCGTGGAAGCTCGCGAGGGACAGCGGCATGCTGGACATCCGGGTCGAGGCGATCGACGGGCAGAACCGGTTGCGCGACGTCCGCACCGGTCACGAGTTCCTGAACCTCTCCTCCTGCTCGTACCTGGGGCTGAACAGCCACCCGAACGTCGTCGGCGCCGGCATCGAGGCACTGCACGAGCAGGGCATCACGGGCCTCGCCATGGCGGAGTTCCGGATCCGTCTCGACCTGATGCACCGGCTGGAGGAGGAGCTCTCGGCCCTGTTCGGCGCGCGCGTGCTGCCGTCGATCTCCTGCGGAGTGCTCAGCGCCGCCATCCTGCCGCTGCTGGCATCCGGGCATCTCACCGACAGCGAGCCGCTCGTCATGGTGTTCGACCACTTCGCGCACTTCTCGCTGAACTTCATGAAGCCGATCGTCGCTGACGAGACGAAGGTCGTCACCTGCCCGCACAACGACATGCAGTTCCTCGAGGACCTGTGCAAGACGCATCCGCGCGTCGCGTACGTGTGCGAGGGTGCCTACTCCGTCGGCGGCCTTGCCGACCTGGAAGGCATCAAGTCCCTGCAGGAGCGATACGGCCTGTACCTGTACATCGACGACTCGCACGCGCTCTCCACCCAGGGGCCCTGCGGCGAGGGCTACGCGCGATCGGTGCTCAAGGAGCTCGACGACCGGACGATCGTCGTGGCCTCGATCGCCAAGGCGTTCGGCAGCACCGGCGGAATCGCCATGCTGGGCTCGGCCGACAAGTACGACTTCCTCTACCGGTCCGGCCCGAACGGCTGGTCGCAGGGGCTCCGGACAGCGGCCGTCGGCACCAGCCTCGGGAGCATCGAGGTCCACCGCAGCCCCGAGCTCGGCCGGCGCCAGCGCCAGCTGGCCGAGAACATCGAGATCTTCGACCGCCGCTTCAAGGGCCGGGAGATGCGCGGCACCGGCTCGCACATCAAGTTCCTCGTCCTGGGCGACAACGACAGGGCGGTGCGCCTGTCCACCGAGCTCTACCGGCGCGGCTACTACTGCTCGGCGATGTTCTTCCCCATCGTCGCCCGCGGGCAGGCCGGCGTGCGGTTCATGCTGCGGGGCGACATGACGAGCGAGATGACGGAGGGGTTCGCATCGGCTCTCGAGGACGCGCTGGACGGTTCCATGTGACGCGCCCCGACGACCGCCTGGACCGCTCCGGCTGGCTGCCGGTGCCCGACGAGCCGTCCGCCGACCTCGTCCGGTCGCTGGCGGAGGAGATGCGGGCCGGCCTGCGCCGCGGTGCCTTCCGGCGCATGCTCGTCCCGCTGCGCGAGGTCATCGAGGACGCGGTGGGCACGAAGTACCTGTCCATGCCGGCGGTCTCGCCCGACTACGACCTGTTCGTGAACAAGACGGCCACCATCGCCCCGCCGGCCGCGCCCGGCCGGCAGGCGACCGTCACCTCGGTCGTGGCGATGTTCTCCGCGTCGAGCGGCGCGTTCCTCGGAATGGTGGACGGCGCCGCGGTGACCAACGTGAAGTGCGCCGCGGTGACGGCCCTCGTCACCGACGCGTGCGCGCTCAAGGGCGCCAAGACGCTCGGGATCATCGGCGCCGGCGTTCAGGCGCTCCAGCAGTGGCACGGCGTGTCGGCGGTGCGCGACATCGAGGAGGTGCGCATCCACTCCCGCACTGCCGAGCGCGCCCGGTCGTTCGGCCGGCACATCGCGGAGATCGCGCCGGCCGGCGTCCGGGTGGTCGTCTGCGAGTCGGCGGAGGCCGCCAGCCGCGGCGTCGACGTCCTCGCCACCGCGACGACATCGGCCGACCCGCTGCCGATCTCGACCGAGCTGCCCGACCACGTGCACATCAACTGCATGGGAGCGCACACCGTCGAGTCGCGGGAGCTGACCAGGGACCTGATGCGGACGAGCATCCTGATCGTCGAGGACCTGGGCACCGCGATCGAGGAGGCGGGCGAGATCCACCGCGGGGCGATCGAGCTCGACGCGCTGGAGTCGCCCGATGCCGCCGGGCTCGGCGAGCGGCGGACGGTCCTCAGCTCGACCGGATGCGCCTCGCTTGACCTGGTCACGTGCTCCGTCCTGAAGTCCATCGCTGATGCTTAGATGGACCCCGACCTTGGACGTGCGGCACGGAGGTGCGGATCGATGAGGAACATCGGGCGGGAAGAGATCCGGGGCGTGCACGACGCGAAGCTGCCCCAGCAGTTCCTCGACCTCATGCTGACCGGCTGGCGGGAGGACGAGGTCGACCTCACCCCCGTGCCCCAGGTCAAGCACCTCGCCCGGCGCCGCGCGGCGCTGTCCGCCGCGTTCCCGGGCGACACCCTCGTCATCCCCACCGGCACCATCCACTCGCGGACGTTCGGCGCGCCGTACAGCTTCCGGGGCTGCAGCGACTTCCTCTACCTGACCGGCGACCAGGACCCGTGCTCGGTGCTGGTGCTGCACCCGACGGGCGACGGGCACGACGCGGTCCTGTACGTGCAGCCGCGCTCGGACACGTCGTCCGGCGCGCAGTACCTCGACCGCATGGACGGCGAGATCTGGCACGGCAGGCGCTACTCGGCGCGCGAGAAGTCGGTGATCCTCGAGATCGATACCCGGACGCTCGCGGAGCTGCCGGCCGCGGTACGGACCCCACCAGCGGGCGGGATCACGCGCGTCCTGCGCGGCTACGACGCCGGGATCGACGCCGGGCTCCTGCCCATGACCGCCGAGCGCGCCGAGAGCGACGCGCTGCTCGCCAGCGTCCTCGCCGAGCTGCGGCTCGAGAAGGACGAGTGGGAGATCGAGCAGCTCCAGGACGCGGTGGACGCCACCGTGCTGGGGTTCGAGGACGTGGCCAGGCGACTGCCGGCCGACCGCCAGGTCACCGAGCGGTTCATCGACGGCATCTTCGCGTGGCGCGCCCGGTGCTCCGGCAACGGTCCCGGATACCTCTCCATCGTCGCCGGCGGCCCGCGGTCCACGATCCTGCACTGGACCCGCAACAACGACGTCGTTGCGCCAGGGCAGGTCCTGCTCATGGACATGGGCGTCGAGAACGTCAACTGCTACACGGCCGACCTGACGCGGGTGGTTCCCGTCTCGGGCACGTTCACCCCTGCCCAGCGCGACGTCCACGACATCGTCCATGCCTCGCGGTGCGCAGGGCTCGCCGTGATGGCCCCCGGCGTCGCGTTCCGCGACGTCCACCTGACCTGCATGCGCGTGCTGGCAGAGGGCCTGCGCGACCTGGGCCTGCTGCCCTGCAGCGTGGACGAAGCGATGGACAGCGACCGCCAGGCCTACCGTCGATGGACCCTGCACGGCTTCGGGCACATGCTCGGGCTGGACATCCACGACTGCGGGCATGCCAGGCCGGAGGCCTACGCCGCCGGGGTCCTGCGCGAGAACTACGTGCTCACGATGGAGCCCGGGCTCTACCTCCAGCCGCACGACGAGCTGGTGCCAGCCGAGCTGCGGGGCATCGGCGTCCGGCTCGAGGACGACGTGCTCGTCACGAGCGACGGCGCGCGGGTGCTGTCCGCCGCGCTGCCCACGGCCTCGCGCGAGATCGAGGCCTGGCTCGCCGCGCAGCGCGAGGCCGGCCCGCGCGTCCCAGGATCCGATGACGCCGCCGAGTGACGGTAGCGCCGAGGGGGCCGGCGCGGTCGTCCCGAGGGCCGATGCCGATGCCGATGCACGGGCCGAGCTCGCCGTCGTGACCAGGCGCCTGGGCATCGACGTACCGGCCGATCTCGCGGACGGCGTGCTGCACGGCTACCGGGCGCTGCGGGAGATGACCGCGCTGCTTCGCCGCGCCGAGCCGGAGCGCCCGGATGCTTGACGCGGCGGCCGCCCACGACGGGTCCACGTCCCTCGGCGAGCTCTCGATCGAGGAGGCTGGAGCGCTGCTGCGGGCCGGGAAGCTCACCTCCGAAGAGCTCGTGCGGCACGCCCTGGCGATGATCCGCGAGCACGACCCGGCGCTGCGCTCGTTCGTCCTCGTCACCGACGAGCTGGCGCTGCAGCGCGCCGCGCAGGCCGATCGCGAGCTGCGCGCCGGGGTCGACCGCGGGCCCATGCACGGCATCCCGTACGCCCTGAAGGACATCTTCGACGTCCAGGGCCTGCCGACGACGAACTGCTCGTGGCTGACGGTCGACCGCGTGGCGAGCGAGGACAGCGCCGTCGAGAGCCGGCTGCGGGCAGGGGGTGGCGTCCTGCTCGGGAAGCTGACGACGTACGAGCTCGCCGTGGGCGGACCGAGCTTCGACCTGCCCTCCCCGCCGGCCCGCAACCCGTGGAGCGACGAGCACGTGCCGAGCGGCTCGTCGTCGGGCGCGGGAGCGGCGGTGGCCGCTGGACTGGTGCGCGTCGCCATCGCCTCCGACACCAGCGGGTCCATCCGTGGCCCGGCGTTCCACTGCGGTGCGGTGGGGCTCAAGCCGACGCACGGCCGCGTGTCGGGCCGCGGCGCTCAGCAGCTGTCCTTCACCCTCGACCATTTCGGGCCGCTGGCATGGACGGTCGGCGACGTGGCGGTCGCGCTGCGGGCGATCGCCGGGGGCGACCCGGCCGATCAGCGGACCCGCGACGTGCCGGTGCCCGACTACGCGGCCGGGCTGGCCGATGGCGTGGCGGGCCTGCGAGTGGCGCACTCGCCGGGCTGGTACGCGACGGACCCTGCGACCATGCCGGAGATCGTGACCGGCATCGAGCGGGCGCTCGAGGCGCTCGAGCGCCTCGGTGCCACGGTCGAGGAGGTCGAGCTTCCCGACTACGCCCTGTTCGACGCATGCGGCCGCATCATCATGGCGGCCGAGGCGTTCGCGCTCCACGAGGACGACCTGCGCAGCAGGCCACGGTCGTTCGGCCGGTTCACCTACCAGCGGATCATGCCGGGGGCCGGGGTCCTGGCCGCCGACCTGCTGCGGGCGCACGACATGCGGCGCCGGCTGACGAGGGAGCTCCAGCAGCGGGCCCTCGCCCACCACGACGTCCTCGTCACCGCGTGCGGGCAGACCACCGCTGCGCGCTTCGCCGACTTCGGGACGGACTGGCCGCCACCGAAGCTGGTGAGCGAGATGCAGACCATCCCGTTCAGCGTGACGGGGCATCCGGCCCTGTCGCTGCCGACGGGATTCGCACCGAACGGCTTGCCCATCGGGCTGCAGGTGATCGGGCGGCCGTTCGACGAAGCGACGGTCCTGCGGGTGGCTGCGGCGCTGGAGGGCGAGCTTGGCGAGCGCCACCGGCGCCCGTCGCTCGCCCCGGCTGCCGGCGGATCAGAGGCCCGTGAGGGATGACATGTTCATCGACTACAACCGGTCGTTCCTCGCCGCGCAACGCGAGGAGTCGCGCTCGCTCGATTACCGGATGGCCGCCCGCGGTGCCGAGCAGCTCCTGGTCGACCTGGGCATCACCTACCATCCGATGCCGTACTACTTCCGGATCGACCCGGCGGTCCACGCTGCGCTGACTCGCGCGACGCGCGTCCTGGTCGAGGCGCAGGAGAAGCTGCTGCGGCACCTGTGCGCAACGCGGACGAGCGACGAGCTGCAGCAGATGTTCAACGTGCCCGCCGCCATGGCCGCCCAACTGGACTGGCCCGCCCTCGCCTCGTCAGGGTTGCGGATGCTGCGCGCCGACATCATCCCGACCGACTCCGGCTACTGCTTCTGCGAGCTCAACCACTTCTCCGGCGTGGGCGGGACGGAGTGCTACTACAGCGCCCAGGCCTTCGCCGAGCTGCTCGGTCGTTCGGTCTCGGGCGTATCGCCGATCCGGCAGCAGGCGTACCTCTACCTGACCGAGTGCCGGCGGGGCGGCTTCACCCGCTTCGTCATCCTGGACAGCACGGAGCACCGGACGGCCGGATACGGCGAGAAATGGCTGCTGCAGCGCTACCTGCGCCTGATGGCGCCCGACCTCGAGATCTGCTACCACGACGAGAAGACCTACCCGGCCGAATGGCTGGCGCCCGAGGAGGCCGAGCGGACGCTCATCCACCGGCTGGTCACGTTCGCCGACACGACCGATGGCGGTGCCTTCCTGGTGGCCCTGCGTGACAGCGGAGCCACGTTCTCGTCCTTCTTCGAGGCGGAGCTGAAGATGCACCGCCGGTGGTTGTCCCTGCTGTGCAAGGCCGAGCACCAGCAGCTCCTGACCGAGGAGGAGCTGGACGTCGTCCAGCGGTACGTGCCGCACACCTTCGACCTGGATCGCGACAATCTCGACGCGGTGCTGGCCGACAAGGACCAGCTGGTCCTCAAGCGGAGCTACTCGTACGGCGGCGCCGGGGTCGTCATGGGGGACCAGTACGGGCGGGACGAGCTCCGCCGGCTGCTGAGCGCCGACATCTCCGGCTGGAACTGCCAGCGCCGGGTTCAGGCGTCGAGCCTCGAGCTCCCGGGGCATGACGGCACGACGGTCCCCTTCTACTTCGTCCTCGGGATGTACCTGTACGGGGACGGTGCCAGTGGGCTGCTCGTCCGCGGTGGCCCGCACTCGCCCATCGTCAACGTGGGCCGGGGTGGAGGGGCGTCATGGGCGTTCGTCGAGTAGCCGGCAACGCCACCCGGCCGGATGACCGCATCGCGATGCTCCGGGCGAACGATCGCGAGCTCGCCGAGGCGGCGCCCTCGCCGGCGGTGGCCGACGCCATGAGCAGGGCCGCCGGCAGCCTGGTGGGGACCATCCGCGCCGCGATGACCGGCTACCGCGAGCGGCCTGCGCTCGCGCAGCGAGCCCGCCGCATCGTCGAGGACCGGGCGACCGGTCGAACCTCGCTGGAGCTCCTGCCGCGCTGCACCGCCATGACGTACGGCGAGCTGTGGGACCGGGTCGGTGCGCTCACGAGATCGTGGGCGGATGGCGTGCCCGGCGGGTTCCAGGTGGGCGACTTCGTGGCGGTGCTGGGCTTCACGAGCATCGACTACGCGACGATCGATCTCGCCTGCATGATGCTGGGCGCGGTGAGCGTTCCGTTGCCGGCGGGCTCCGGTCCCCAGCAGCTGGCACCGATCATGGCCGAGACCCGGCCGCGCATCCTCGCCACCGACGTCGCGTCGCTCGACGTGGCGGTCGCCGCGGTGCGGAGCGCCGACTGCGTCGACCGGCTCGTCGTCTTCGACCACGACGAGCGCGTCGACGACCACCGCGACGCCTTCGAGGCGGCCGTCCGCGCGCTGCACGGGCGGGCTGGCGTCGTGACCCTGAGCGCCGATCTCGAGCGCGGCCTGCGGTTGCCGATCGTCGACGATCGCCGTGCCGACGACCCCGACCGGCTCGCCGGTCTCATCTACACCTCCGGCAGCACCGGCATCCCGAAGGGGGCCATGTACCCGGAGTCGATGATCACGATGATGTGGCAGAGCTCGCGGGGCGGCCTGACCAACGCAGGCACGACGGGGCTGCCGACGATCGTCCTGCACTACATGCCGATGAGCCACGTGAACGGCCGGGCATGGCTGGTCGCCGGGCTCGCGTCCGGCGGAGTCGGGTACTTCGCCGCGCGCAGCGACATGTCGACGCTCCTCGACGACATGTCGCTGGCGCGGCCCACCGTGCTGAGCCTGGTGCCGCGGATCTGCGACATGCTGCGCCACCGCTACGAGAGGGAGATGGAGCGGCTCGTCCGGCAGGGGCACCCGGCAGGCTCCGCCGAGGCCGCGGCGCGCGCCGAGATCCGCGACCGGCTGCTGGGCGGCCGCGTCATCAGCGCGCTGTGCGGCAGCGCACCGCTGTCCGCGAAGATGCACGACTGGATGGAGTCGATCCTCGGGACCAAGGTCACCGACTGCTACGGATCCACGGAGACCGGCCGGGCGGTCGTGGTCGACCAGCGGGTCAGGCGCCCGCCGGTCATCGACTACCGGCTCGTCGACGTGCCGGAGCTGGGCTACTTCCGCACGGACAAGCCGTATCCCCGTGGCGAGCTCCGGCTGAAGTCCGTCGGGCTCATCCCGGGCTACTACAAGCAGCCCGAGCTCACCGCCCGCTCGTTCGACGACGACGGTTACTACCGGACCGGTGACATCGTCGCGGAGCTCATGCCCGACAGGCTCGTCTACGTCGACCGCATCAACAACGTCGTCAAGCTCTCCCAGGGAGAGTTCGTCGCCATCTCGCGGCTCGAAGCCCTCTACGCGGGCAGTCCGTGCATCAAGCAGATCTACGTCCATGGCAACAGCGAGCAGGCGTTCCTGCTCGCGGTGGTGGTCCCCGACCACGACGGCATCGGCTCGCTCGCGACGAACGACGTCCGCGCGGCCGTCATCGACTCCATGCATCAGATCGCGGCCGAGGCGGGGCTCAACGCGTACGAGATCCCCCGTGACCTCCTCATCGAGCCGGAGCCGTTCAGCGTCGAGAACGGCCTGCTCTCCGCGGTCGGGAAGCCGCTGCGCCCGGCGCTGAAGGAGCGTTACGGCGATCGGCTGGAGCGCCGGTACGCAGAGATCGCCGCTGGCCGGGTCGACCTGCTGAACGAGCTGCGCGCCGGGAGCGGCGGCCGGCCGACCCTGGAGGCCGTCGCGGCGGCTGCCCACGTCACGCTGGGCAACCACGCCGCGGAGTCACGGCCCGATGCCCGCTTCACCGACCTGGGTGGCGACTCGCTCTCGGCGCACGCCTTCTCGACGGTGCTGGAGCAGATCTTCGACATCGACGTGCCGGTGCAGGTCATCATCGGGCCCACCGCTACTCTCGCGAGCATCGTCACCCACGTCGACGCGGCGCGCAGCTCGGCCGCGACTCGCCCGACCTTCGCGTCGGTGCACGGCCGCGCGAGCACCTGCGTGCGCGCCGCCGACCTCTCCCTCGACCGCTTCATCGAGCGCGATGCGCTGGCCGGCGCGACGACGCTGCCGGCAGTGACCGGCCCTAGCCGGACCGTGCTGCTCACCGGGGCGAACGGCTACCTCGGCCGGTTCCTCTGCTGCGAGTGGCTGGACCGGATGGCCCGGACGGGCGGCACGCTGATCTGCATCGCCCGCGGCAGCGACGACGATGCGGCCCGGCAACGCATCATGGCTGCCCTCGACGGCGGGGCAGCGACGCTCGACGGCCGTTACCGGGAGCTGGCCGACCGGCACCTCGTCGCGCTCGCCGGCGACATCGCCGCGCCGGACCTCGGTCTGAGCGCCGCCGCCTGGGCGAGCCTCGCGGACCGCGTCGACGAGATCGTGCACGCGGCCGCGCTCGTCAACCACGTGCTGCCCTACTCGCAGCTGTTCGCCCCCAACGTCGTCGGCACGGCCGAGCTGATCCGGCTGGCGCTGACCGTGCGCCGGAAGCGGTTCCGGTACATCTCGACGGCCGCAGTCGCGATGCGGCCCGACGGGTCGTTCGTCGACGAGGCCGCCGACATCCGGCAGGCCAGCCCGGTGCGCTCCCTCGACGAGACGTACGCGAACGGCTATGCCACCAGCAAGTGGGCCGGGGAGGTGCTGCTCCGCGAGGCGCATGACCGGTACGGCCTGCCGGTCGCGGTCTTCCGGCCCGACATGATCCTCGCCCACAGTCAGTGGGCCGGCCAGCTCAACGTCCCCGACCGGTTCACCCGCCTGCTGCTCAGCGTCGTCGCCACGGGGCTGGCGCCGCGGTCGTTCTACGCGCTCGACGAGCGCGGCAACCGGCAGCGCGCGCACTACAGCGGCCTGCCGGTCGATTTCACGGCTGCCGCGATCACGGCTCTCGGCGCCCGCGTCACGCAGGGCCATGCGACCTACCACGTCGTCAATGCCCACGACGACGGCGCTTCGCTCGATCAGTTCGTGGACTGGCTCGTCGAGCGTGGGCATCCGATCACCAGGATCGACGACTACTACGAGTGGCGGTCTCGCTTCGAGATCGCGCTCAAGGGGCTGCCCGAGCGGCAGCGCAAGCTCTCCTTGCTGCCGCTGCTGCACGCGTTCGCCGAGCCGGCCCGGCCGATCCCGGCGTCGACGGTGCCGGCCGAGGCGTTCCATGCGGCCGTCCGCGAGCAGGGCGAGCAGGGCGAGCAGAGGGAGCAGGGCGAGCAGGGTGCCCGTCTCGACGGGCGCGTCCCCCACATCACGGCGGCCCTGATCGGGAAGTACGTCGCCGATCTGCAGCTGCTCGAGCTGGTGCAGCGATCCTCATGACCGGCGGGACCGGCGCCGAGGGGGTCGCTCGCGGGCGGCGTGCCGGACTGGTGCGACCCCGCCGCGTGCTGACGGTGGCCTGCCTCGGCTACGGAATGATCGTCATCGACATCACGATCGTCAACGTGGCCGTCCCGGCGATGCAGGCGAGCCTGCACGCGAGCTTGGCGACGATGCAGCTGGTCGTGGACGCCTACGTCATCGTCCTGGCCAGCCTGCTCCTCACCGGGGCCGCCGCAGTCGGCCGGTTCGGGGCCGTGCGCATGTTCCGGGTGGGGACCTGCATCTTCGGCGTCGCGTCGCTGCTGTGCGGTGCGGCTCCCAACGGTGCGGTGCTGGTCGCGATGCGCGTGCTGCAAGGGGCAGGAGCGATCCTGCTGGTGCCGGCGACGCTGGTGATGCTCGTGACGGCGTTCCCGGCAGTGGACGCGCGCGCGAAGGCGGTCGCGGTATGGGCGACGGTCGCCGGGAGCCCGGTGGCGTTCGGGCCGATCGTGGGCGGCGCCCTCGTCACCGGGATCGGATGGCGCAGCATCTTCCTCATCAACGTGCCGATCGTGCTCGGCGCGCTGTGGTTGTCGGCGCGATTCATGCCGGTCGCCGGGCGCGACGCCCGCGACGAGCCGCAGGACTTCGCTGGGCAGGTCCTCGCTGCGACCTTCCTCGGCGGCGTCGCGCTGGCTCTGACGTACGGGCACCAGCTCGGGTGGGGCCAGCCCGTACCGGTGGCCGCGATGCTCGTCGCCGCGGTCGCACTGGCCGCGTTCGTCGTGCGGGAGCGAACCTTCGCCCACCCCATGCTCCCCGCCGACCTGCTGAGCGCACCGGGCTTCCGTGGCTACGTGACGGTCGGCCTGCTGCTGTTCGCCGGCTACTACGGGCTGGTGTTCGTCGTCAGCGTCTACCTGCAGCAGGTGCGGGGCTACGGCCCGGTGGTGGCCGGGCTCAGCTTCCTGCCGTCGGCGCTGCCCATCACGTTCATGCCGCTGGTCGCCGGCCGGATCAACGAGCGGCTCGGCGCCCGGCGGGTGCTGATGATCGGGCTGGCGCTCACGGTCGTCGGCGCGGTGATCCTGATCCTGGTCGGCAGCTCCGGCCCGGCGGGCATGAGCGTCGGGCTCTTCGGCATCGGCATGGGGTTCGGCCTTACGACGGTCCCGCAGATCACGCTGGTCATGGCCGCGGCCCCTGCGCACCGCACCGCGATCGCGAGCGGCATGCTGAGCGCGGCGCGGCAGGCCGGCACCACCGTCGGCGTGGCGCTGCTGGGCGGCCTCCAGTCAGGTGACACCATCGCGACACCAGCCTGGGCGGCGCTTGCCATCTACCTGATGATGGTGGTGGCCGCGATCGCCGCGGGGCACCGCGTGCCACGCCCGCGCTCCGGTCGGCGTGGGTCTCCCGCGCTCGGGCGCCCGGGCGGACGGCGCGGCACGACGGGAGAGGCGAGCGAGGCGGGGGAGCCATGAGTCGAGAGGTCACGTTGGCGACCGACTACCAGTCGGGTGCGCTGAGCAAGGACCGGCCCGAGGAGCGCGAGCGGCTGCGGCTGCTGGAGGCGTGGGGCGACCCCGACACCCATGCCGTCCTCCGGAGGGCGGGGCTCCACCCGGCCTGGCGGTGCCTCGAGCTCGGTGCCGGAGCCGGCTCGGTGGCGCGCTGGCTGGCGGCGGAGTGCCACAGCGGCTCGGTCGTCGCGGTCGACAGCGACACCCGCTACCTCCGCGGCCAGGAGCAGGACAACCTCGAGTGGCGCACCGCCGACATCAGCACCCTCGACTTCCCGCCCGGCTCGTTCGACCTCGTCCACTCGCGCGTCACGTTCTGCCACCTGCCGGACCGCGACTCGGTGGTCGCCGCGGCGGCCGGCTGGCTCGCGCCAGGTGGCTGGCTCGTCATCGGCGATCCGCTCTGCATGCCGGCCGCCGGGTCCGTCCACGAGCCGATCCGGCGCTTCTTCGGCGCGCTGGAGACGGCCTGGCGCGCGCAGGGCTCCGACATGACCTGGGCGCAGACCTTGCCCTCCCAGCTCGCGCGCGTCGGCCTGCGCGACATCGGCGTGCTGACGAGAGCCAACTGCCTCGGCGAGAAGGGGCCGTACGGTCAGCTCGCCGTCGCGAACATCAAGCAGGAAGGCGGCTATCTCGTCGATCGGCAGCTCCTCGACCAGCACGATGTCGACGCTGTGCTGTCGCTGTGCGAGGACCCCGACTTCATGGACATCCGTTCCATCACCGTGTACGCCTGGGGCAGGAAGCCGTGAGCCCGCGCGTCGGCGACCAGAGCAACGACTAGTCGTGCTGAGCAGGCCAAGGCCGCCGGAGCTGACCAGGCGCGCGCCGGCGCGCGCGCCGGCGGGAGCCCGGCCGGCGGGAGCGCCCGTCGAGGGCGCACCGGCGGCACCGGACCACCGCTGGCGCGCAGCGCTCGGCGCCATCGTCGCCGCCGCGATGACGGTCCTGGACCTCACGATGACGAGCAGCGCGCTCGGCGACATCCAGCGCAGCCTGCATTCCTCGCTGGAGAAGGGTTCGCTGGTCATCTCCGCGTACGCCACCGCCGAGCTGGTGACGCTCTCGCTCTCCGCCTACCTGACGCGCATCTTCCGCCCGCGCGCCTACCTGGCCGTGCTGGTCTCCTGCTTCGTCGCCGGCTCGCTGATGGTCGCCAATTCGTGGAGCTTCGAGAGCCTGCTCGTCGCGCGCGTCGTCCAGGGCGCGGCGAGCGGTGCCATCATGCCCTTCGCGTACTACCTGATCGTCGTGCTCATGCAGGGTCGCGAGCACCCGCGAGCGATCTCCACGTTCTCCTTCATGGCGACCGGCGCAGCCGTGCTCGGCCCGCTCCTGTGCATCGCGCTCACCCACTGGTGGAGCTGGCGTGCCCTGTACTACGTGTCGGTGCCGGTCGGGGCGCTCGCCATCTGGCTGGCCGCGCCGGGCCTGAGCCGCGTCCCGGTGCGCGGCTCAGCGCATGGCAGGCGGGTCAGCCTGACGAGCGTGGTTGCCGCGGTCATCGGGCTGTACTGCGCGCAGTACGCGCTTGACTCGGGCAACGGCCGGGGATGGCTCGCCTCGCCGATCGTCATCCTGGCGGCGGTCACGGCGGTGGTCATGCTGGCCGCGCTCGTCGTCAACGAGCTGCGGACGAGGCACCCGCTGGTCGACCTCCGGCTGCTGAGGCACGTGCCGCTCCTGCGCACGTGCTCGTTCAACTTCGTCGTGGGGGCGGCGGTGTACGCCAGCTACTTCCTGATCCCGTACTACCTCACGACGGAGGGCTACCCGGTGGACCGGGTCGCGGCGGTCTCGCTGTACGGCGGCCTCGTGCAACTGGTCGTCTGGCTGGCGTTGCCGGCGTTCCTGCGCCACGTGGACATGCACCTGGTCTCGGTGACCGGTGCCGCGATCTTCGCGGTGGCCGCGCTCGTGCCCTTCCTGGCGGGTGCCTCGCCCAGCGAGGCCCAGATCATCGGTGCCCAGGTGGCCCGCTCGGTGGGCGCCGGCCTGCTGCTGGCCGCGCTCGGCCTGATGGTCACCCGATCGCTGACGCCGGCAGCGGCGCCGTCGGGCTCGCTGCTGTTCAACATCGCGAGGAGCCTCGGCGGCGCGATCGGGGCTGCGGCCTGCGCCGCGTTCGTGGTGATCCGGGAGACGCACTACCGCGCGACGGGCGCTGCGAGCCGGGCGATGGCGCTGCACGACACGTTCGCGGCGGCGTTCCTGATCCTCGCGCTGCTGGGCGTCGCGTTCCTCGTGGCGTACGCGCTGCGCGGCAGGGATCCTCGCGGGCAGCTCGCCTAGACCTTGCAGAGCAGGGTCCGCATCCATTCGGCTCGTTGCAGCGGTGCAGGGACGGTGGGGAATGTTCGCAAGCTACAACCGCGACTTCGTGGCGGATCAGCGCCGCGGCAGCAGCGCGACCGACTACGCGATGGCGGCGGGCGGCGCCGAGCGCCTGCTGCGCGACATCGGTGTCTCGTTCCGCGTCCTCCCGTACTACTTCCGGATCGACGCGGCTGCTCATGACGCGCTCGTGGCCGCGACCGGAGCGCTGGCCGATGCGCAGGAGAAGCTGCTGAGCCATCTCTGCTCCACGCTGTCGGCCGACGAGCTGGTGGCGATGTTCCGCGTGCCGCCGAGCATGGCGTCGCGCATCGATTGGGCGCAGGTGGCGTCCGGCGGCCCGCGGATGCTCCGGGCCGACATCATCCCGGCCGAGGACGGCTACTGGTTCTGCGAGCTCAACCACTTCTCGGGAGTCGGCGCGGGGGAGAGCTACCACAGTGCGAAGGCCTTCGCGGAGCTGCTCGGCCGGCCGGTCGCCGGCGTGTCGCCGTTCCGCGACCTCGCCCATCTCTACGCCGTCGAGTGCGGGCGAGCCGGGCTCGACCGCCTCGTCATCCTCGACTCGGCGAAGCACCGCCAGTGGGGGTACGGGAAGATCGTGATGCTGCAGCGCTACCTCGCGCTGATGGCGCCCGAGCTCGAGGTCGCCTACTGCGACGAGACGGACTACCCGCGCGAGTGGCTCGAGGCCGGCGAGGCGCGGCGGACGATGGTGCATCGGATCATCACGCTGGACGACACGACCGACGGCGGTGCCTTCCTGTCGATGCTGCACGACAGCGGCGCGACGCTCTCGTGCATGTTCGAGGCCGAGCTGAAGATGCACCGCAAGTGGTTCTCGCTGCTGTGCGACCCGCGATACCACCATCTGCTCAGCGCGGCGGAGCTGGCGGTGATCGAGCGGTACGTCCCGCGCACCTTCGAGCTGACGCGGGACAACGTCGAGGAAGCGCTGGCCGCCAAGGACGACTACGTCTTCAAGCGCAGCTACTCCTACGGTGGCGAGGGCGTCCTGATCGGGCGGCAGCAGTCGCGGGACGACCTCCGGCAGGCGCTGCTCGCCGGTGGCGTCGAGGCGTGGGAGTGCCAGCGGCGCGTACCGACGGCGACGGTGGAGCTGCCGTCCGGCAGCGGCCGCCCCGAGCCGTACTGGTTCGTCCTCGGCATGTTCGTCTACGGCGAGCGGTCCAACGGGCTGCTCGTCAGGGCGTCGGCGGCCTCCCAGGTCGTGAACGCGTCGACCGGTGGCGGGGTGTCGTGGGCCTTCGTCGAGTAGGGCGCCGCGGCGCCGCGGTCAGGTGCCGCGCGGCTCGACGTTGCGCATGGTGACGAGGGCGGTGGCGCACAGCTGCTCCTCGCTCCCGTCGACTGCGTAGACGTCGGCCGCCGCGACGGTCACCGTCCGGCCGGCCCTGACGACGCGCCCCCGCGCGACGACGCGCTCGCCCCTCGCCGGCGCCAGCAGCTTGACCGTGTAGTCCATCGTCACGCTCGTCCAGCCCGGCGGCAGCAGCGTGGCCGCCGCCGAGCCGGCCGCGAAGTCGGCGAGCGCGCCCAGCACGCCGCCCTGCACCGAGCCGTCCTGCTGGGTGAGCTCGCCGCGGTGCGGCTGGACGATCTCGGCCTCGCCGGGCACCAGCCGGCCGAAGCCGAAGCCGAGGTGCTGCGCAGCGGGCATGGCCAGCACGGCGGCGCGCACCGCCGCGACCGCGGTGGCGGTCACCGGGCTCCCTGCGCCGGGCTCAGGCGCTCGCAACGCCCTCGAGCTCCTCCGCTGGCACGGGGGTCCATTCCTCGAAGCCGCCGTCCAGGTAGCGCCGCCGGGCCGCCGCTCGCATGATCTTGCCGCTGCTCGTCTTCTGCAGCGCGCCCGGCACGGTCAGCACCAGGTCGCTCAGCGAGACCTCGTGCTCGCGCGCGACGGCCTCCCTGATCGAGCCGGCGACGTCGGCGAGGTCGACGGAGTCGCCACTGGACCCGGGCTCGCGCCTGACCTCCTGCACGACGACGAGCCGCTCGCCGTCGTCACCCACCGAGAACGCCGCGCACCCGCCGGGGCGCAGCATGGGGTGCGCCGTCTGCGCCGTGCGCTCGATGTCGTGCGGGTAGTAGTTGCGGCCCCTGATGATGACGAGGTCCTTCAGCCGGCCGACGACGTACAGCTCGCCGTCGACCAGCGCACCGAGGTCGCCGGTGCGCAGGTAGGTGCGGCCGGGCTCGTCGTCCAGCCGCGCGTGGAACGTCTCCGCGGTCGCCTCCGGGCGTTGCCAGTAGCCCTGCGTCACGTGCTCGCCGGAGACCCAAATCTCGCCGATCCGGTCGCCGGCGCACGGCCGCCGGGTCTCGGGGTCGACGATGCGGACGCGCTCCTCCGGCAGCACGAGGCCCGACCCCACGAGCGTGGTGCCTCGGCCGGCCGGCGCCTCGAGCTCGCGGCGGCCGAGCGCCGCTACGTCGGCGTCGAGGGTGCGCGGGCCGCGGCCCTTCTCGCTGCCGGTCACGAGCAGGGTGGCCTCGGCCAGGCCGTAGCAGGGGTAGAGGGCCCGCTCGCTGAACCCGTACGGCGCGAGCGCCGCCGCGAACCGGCGCAGCGTCTCCGGACGGATGGGCTCGGCCCCGTTGTACGCGACCTTCCAGCAGCTCAGGTCGGTGTCGTCCGGCAGGCCGCCCTTGGCCACCTTCGCCGCGCAGATGTCGAACGCGAAGTTGGGGCCGCCGCTGGTGTGCGCGCGGTAGCGCGAGATGGCGGCCGGCCACAGCAGCGGCCACCTGATGAACGCGAGCGGCGACATCAGCACGCTGAGCGCCCCGAGGTGCAGCGGCTGCAGCACGTTGCCGATGAGCCCTTGGTCGTGGAAGAGCGGTGTCCAGCCGACGAACGTCGACCGCTCGTCGTGGCCGAACCCGCGCTGGATCATCTCCTCGTTGGCGGCGAGGTTGCGGTGCGAGACCATGACGCCCTTCGGGTCCGACGTCGAGCCGGAGGTGTACTGGAGGAAGGCGACGGCGTCCGGCGAGCAGGGCCGCGGCTGGAAGCCGGCGCCGGCCGCGACGTCCAGCCGGTCGACCGCGAGCCAGTGCAGGCCGGCGCGCACCGCATCGAGGGCGGCCCTTGCCGGCTCGGCCATCGCCGCGATGGTGAGTGCGGCGGCCGGCTCGCAGTCGCGGACCACGCTGCGGGTCGCGTCGTGCAGGCGGTCGCGGCGCGGTGGGTTGACCGGCACCGCGATGACCTGCGCGTAGAGGCAGCCGAACCACGCGACGATGAAGTCGAGCCCGGGCGGGAAGAGCAGCAGCGCCCGGTCGCCGGGGCGGCAGCGCTCGCTCAGCTGCCGCGCCACGGCGAGCGCCCGCGCGTGCAGCTCGCCGTAGGTGAGGGCGGCCACCTCCTGCCCGCGCTCGTCGAGGAACGCGTACGCCCGCTGGTCGCGCTGCGCGGCGGCGCGGCTCGCGAGGATCTCAGGAAGCAGTGCTCGTTGCGGCAACCTTTCCCTCCCCTTCGGCAAGGGCGGCGGGCCCGATCCCCCCGAGGGCCTCGGTGATGAGGGCCGCTATCTCCGCCCGGTGGTCCTGGTTGAAGAAGTGATGGCCGGAGAAGCCGTGGATCGCGAACGGCCCGTCGGTCTCCTCGGCCCAGGTCGCCATCTCCGCCGGGTCGACGACGGGGTCGTCGGTGCCGTAGAACGCCGTGACGGGGCAGGCGAGCTTGCGCTGGCGGCGCGGGGGATATTCCTCGGAGAGCTCGAGGTCGACCCGCGAGATGCGCACCGCGTAGCGCAGGAAGGCGCTCAGCGCCCGGCCGGGTGCCGGCGGCTTGCCGGCCATCATGTCGAGGACATCGGCCAGCTCGGGGTCGGGCAGGTGATGGATCGTCGCCCTGCTCGCCGGCAGGTGCGGCGGCCGGCGGCCGGAGACGAACAGGTGGACCGGCGGGGTGCCGGCGGCGGTCAGCTCCCTGGCGAGCTCGGCGGCGATCAGCGACCCCATGCTGTGGCCGTACAGCGCCACCGGGACGTCCATCTCCCGGCTCACCTGAGGAAGCAGCGCGGCGACCGCCTCGTGCACCCGGCGCAGCGGGCGCTCCCTGGCGACGTCCTCGCGCCCGGGCAGCTGGACGCGCACGGCGGCGATGCCCGGCGGGAACAGGCCGAGCCAGCCGTTGAACGTGCTGGCTCCGCCGCCCGCGTGCGGCAGGCAGATGAGCCGGACGGCAGCGTCCGCGCGCTCCGGCCGCAGCCATGGCCGGCCGAGGGAGGGCACAGCGGGCTCGACCGGCCCGGCAGCCGGCTCTGCCGCCGTCACCGGCTGCCCCGCACCGCGACCGGCAGCTGCTTCAGGCCGCGCACGATGAAGCTGCGGTCCTGCCACTCCGGCCGGGTGGCGAGCAGCTCCAGGCGCTCGGCGCGCGCGTACAGCTGCTCGAGGACCACCTCGGTCTGCACCTTCGCGAGCGTGCCGCCGAGGCAGCCGTGCATCCCGTGACCGAGCGCGAGGTGCCGCCTGGCGTCGCGGGCGATGTCGAGCTCGTCCGGCCGGTCGAAGACCGCCGGGTCGCGGTTGGCGGCGGCGAGGCAGAGCAGCACCTGGTCGCCCTCTCGCACGGTCTCGCCGTCGATTCGCACGTCGGACGTCGCGACCCGCTTGGTGAGCTGCAGCGGGCAGTCGTAGCGCAGTATCTCGTCGACGGCGCTGCGCGCGAGCTGCGGCCGGTCGTGGAGCAAGGCGTCCTGCTCGGGATGGGAGAGCAGCGCCAGCAGGCCGTTGCCGATCAGCGACGTCGTGGTCTCGTTGCCGGCGATGAAGCACATGAGGCACACGAAGACGAGCTCCTCGCGGCTCAGCCGGTCGCCGCCGCCCGTCTCGGCGGCGAGCAACCGGCTGATGAGGTCGTCGCCCGGCCGCGACCGCCGCTGCTCCACCACCTCGTCGAGCGCGCCGTAGAACGCCTCGACGACGTCGCAGACGTGCGCGAAGTCCTCGCCCTTCATCAGCCCCGGCTCGAGCAGGAAGCGGATGTCGTGCGTCCACCCGCCGACGTGCTCGCGGAGGTCGTGAGGCAGCGCCATCCAGTCGCACATCACCTCGATCGGCAGCGGCGTCGCGAGGTCGGCGATGACGTCCATGCCGCCGCCGTCCCACGCCCGCCGGACGAGCCGCTCGACCACCTCGCCGATCCGGCGGCGCAGTTGCTCGACGGCCGGTCCGGTGAAGGCCCGGTTGACCAGCGCGCGCAGGCGCGCGTGGTCGGGGTTGTCGGTGAAGACGAGCGACTTGCGCGCCAGCCGCTCGATGCGCCCCACGTCGCGTTCGGCCAGCCGGCTCGCCTGGCGGCTGACCAGCTGCGGGATGAGGTCGGCGCTGAACGACGGGCTGCGCAGCGCGTCCTGCACGTCGGCGTAGCGGGTGAGGACCCACATGCCCATCGTCCGGTGAACGGGACTCGCCTCGCGCAGCTGCCGGTAGAGCGGGTAGGGGTCGCGCCGGAACTCGGCGCTGAACGGGTTGAACCGGACGGCTGCGCCGGGTCGCCGTCCGGCGCCGAGAGCCTCGCCGGCGGGCGTCTCCTCGCGGATGTCCACGGTCAAGCCCCCGGCGTCGCGCGGCGCCCGAAGTAGCCGCCGGGGAAGGGGTGCAGCACCAGCCGGAGCAGGCAGATCTTGCCCATCCGGAAGCCCATGGCGGACAGCTTCAGGTAGCGCTCGTACCTGGCCACCACGTCTGGCCCGACGAGCCGGATCGCCTCGTCGCGGTTGGCCCGCAGCCGGCGGGCCCACTGCTCGCAGGTCCAGGCGTAGTCAAGCCGGTCGTTGCGCACCGAGCGGATCTCGAAGGAGCCCTCCGCGGCGGTCGCGATCTCCGCGAGGGTCGGCAGGTCGGCGTCGGGGAAGACGTCCTGCTGGATGAACGCGCTGGCGTCGTCGCGGGACATGTTCGCGTACGCGATCGTCTGCAGCGACAGCGCGCCGCCGTCGTCGAGCCAGCCGCGGCAGCGGTCGAAGAACTCCCGGTAGACCCGGATCTTGTCGGCGGGGGAGTCGTCGGGACTGGCGAAGTGCTCGAACGCACCGATCGAGACGATGCCGTCGAAGCGGCCGTCGGGCTCGTAGTGCAGCCAGTTCTCGGTGCGCACCTCCACGCCGGGGTAGCCGCACGACCGCACGTGCGCGGCCTGCTCCTCGCTCAGGGTGAGGCCGACCGACCGCGGCACCCGGTGGACCTCGGCCGCCCGCTGCAGGATCGCGCCCCAGCCGCAGCCGACGTCGAGGACGCTCCGCGCGCGCCCGGCCCCGATGGCGTCGAGGTGGTAGCGCAGCTTGCGCTCCTGCGCTGCCTCGAGCTCGTCGTCCTGGCCCTCCGGCATCGCGCACGAGTAGGTCAGCGAGCGATCGAGCCAGAGCCGGTAGAACGCGTTGCCGACGTCGTAGTGATGGCGGATGGCGCTCCGGGCCCGGGCAGCCCTGCCGGCGCGATCATCGGTGCGGTCACCGGGCCGGCCGGTGTCGATCGATGCCGCCATGGCTACGCGGCCCGCTTGGCCTGCTCGTGCAGGTACTGCGCCACCGCGTTGAGGTTCGGGTTCTCGAACAGTGCCTCCGGCGCCATCTCGACGCCGTAGCGCTCCTCGGTCTCCGACAGCAGCGCGACGGCGAGGGCCGAGTCGATCCCGAGCCGGTCGAAGTCCGCGCCGGGGTCCACCTTCGCGGCGGGAATCCCGAGAAGATCAGCGAGGTACGCCTGGCACCAGGCGACGATCGCCTCCTTGCTGGTGTCCACGTCGTGCGCCGAGCTCATTCCGTTCCTTCCTCACGCGGTGGGGATGGCAGTGGGGCGGTGATCCTTGGGGATGCGGCGGGCTTCCATTCGCTCCTTGGTGGGGCGTCCGACGTCCCAGGCCAGCCCGCAGGCTGCCAGCAGCTCTATCAACCAGTAGCCGGGGTCGAGGCGATACCAGTTCAGGCCGAACGAGGCCGATTCGGGAAAGGCATGATGATTGTTGTGCCAGGCCTCGCCGAAGGTCAGCAGGGCGAAGACGCCGCCATTCCTGCTGTTCTCCCGGGAGGCGTACGGATGGGTGCCGAACATGTGCAGGAAAGAATTGATCGCCCAGATGATGTGCTCGAGGACGAACATTCGCACGAGGCCGCCCCAGAGCAGGCCGCTCGCGGCTCCGGCCCAGCTCTGGTGGACCAGGCCGCCGACGAGCGCCGGGATCAGCAGGCCGAGGACGACCCAGTAGTAGTAGAGGCGGGCCACCCGCACGAGCTGCCGGTTCTTGATGAGGTCGGGCGCGTAGTGCGTGACGTTCGGGTAGTCGTGGCGGCGCATCCAGAGGAAGTGCGAGTGGGCCAGGCCGACGAGCCGGCCCTTCAGGCCGCCGCCGGCGAGGTTGGGGGAGTGCGGGTCGCCCTCCCTGTCGCTGCGCTCATGGTGGCGGCGGTGCAGCGCGACCCACGACACGACGCCGCCCTGGCCGGCCATCGAGCCGGCGATCGCGAGCGCGCTGGCCGCCGACGGGGCGGCCTTGAAGGTGCGGTGGGTGAACAGGCGGTGGTAGCCGACGGTGATGCCGAGCCCGGTGACGATCCACATGCCGACGAGCAGGCCGATCTCGGTGGCGCCGACCGGCAGCACCGAGAGGAGCACGAGCGCGGCGGCCGTGCCGATGATCGGCAGGACGTCGAACAGCAGGAAATGGCGGCGCTGCAGCCGGTGAATGTAGGGATTGCTGACCGTCTTGGTCCGGGATGCGCTGCCGCCGGAACCGGGCACGAGCCCAGAGATACTGCCTTCGGTCATTAACGCACCCCCGTGCGCGAAACTGGGAATCACGGCCTTCTGGTGACAAAACGTACTTGGGTGGTCACGCCCTGTCAAGAACGGTCATGACAACGATTCGGGATGAGCCAGCGGACCGCCGCGACCGGCCTCGGCTAGCGTCGTCGGGTGCTCGCCGTCGCCCACCGCACGCCGCTGACCGCCGCCGGCTGCGCGGCGCTCGCCGCGGCGGGGGCCGGGGCGTACGAGGTCGACGTGCAGCTCTCGGCGCGCGGCGTCGTGGTGTCGCACTACTTCCCGCTGCCGGTGCTGCGGCGCGTCGAGCACGACAACTGGCGGCTCCGCCGGGCTCGGGCGCTCGGGCAGGACGCGCTCCTCGCCGACGTGCTGGCGCTGGTCCCGCCGGACCGCGACATCCTCCTCGACCTCAAGGAGACGGCTCCCGAGCGCCGGCTGGCGCTGCGCGAGCGACTCGCGGAGCAGGTGCCCGACAAGCGCCGGTTCGTGGTGAGCAGCGAGCGCGCCGATGACCTCGCGGCGATGCGCCGGCACGGCTTCCGCACCTGGCGCACCGCCCGTGGCCGGCCCGGCCTGGCGCGGCTGCTCGCCGGTCCGCTGGACGCCGACGGGGTCTCCGTCCGGCACGGGCTCCTCGACGGACGGACGGTCGCCGCGCTGCGCGAGCGCACCCCGTGCGTCGTCGCCTGGACCGTCAACGGCGTCGGCCGGGCCCGTCAGCTCCTCGCTCTCGGCGCGACCGGGATCACGACGGACTCGGCGGCCGTGCTGTCGGCGGTGGCCGCCACCGGGCCGGCGCGCGACGGGTCGTGCTGAGCCGGCAGCGCCGTCAGATCGATCGCCCGTGGCCGGCGCCGTCGAGCGACCGCGGCCGTCACCGCCAGGGTCGCCGTCGCGGCGATGCCGATCACCGCGACGCCACCGAGCACGTCGAGCACGTAGTGGTTGGCGGTGCCGATGACGACGACGCTGGTGGCCACGGGGTAGAGCGCGCCCAGCAACCGGACCAGCCGGCGCCGGGCGTGCCGGGCCAGCTGCCAGCCGCACCACAACGCCCACCCGACGTGCAGCGAGGGCATCGCCGCGATCTCGTTGGTGACGCCCTCGACGCCGCGGGGCGCGCTCGCGTCGGTGTCCCACCAGCCGAACTGCGCGTAGTCGGCCATCGTGTCGACGAAGCCGGGCAGCATGCGCGGCGGCGCGACCGGCAGCAGCGTGATCGTCACCAGCCCGATCAGCGTCGCGAGCATCAGCGTCGACCGGGCCCGCGGGTAAGCCGCGCGGTGGCGACGCCACAACCAGACGAGCACCAGCGGAGTGACGAGGTAGTGCAGCGTCGCGTACATGTAGTCGGCGCTGACGGCGAGCACCTGGTGGGCCGACACCAGCCCGTTGACGGTGCGCTCCCAGGCGATGCCGCTGATCCGCTCGAGCCGCAGCAGCCGCGCCGCGTTGCCGAAGGCGCTCGACCGCCGGCCCTGCACGATGACCCGGCTGATCTCGTACGCGAGGTAGACGGCCGCGGTCAGCGCCAGCTCGCGCAGCCCGCGCCGCCGTCCCCTCCCGCTCGCCTCCCGGGTGGCGCTCATCGTGGTCATGGCGTCACCTGCCCCCGCGCGCCGTAGCGGAGGCCGTCCAGCAGCAGGCCGAGCAGCCGGCGCACGTCGTCCTGCCGGCACGGGCCCGTCGGCAGGTGCCAGACCGTGCCCATCGCGCGCATGACGTCCTCGGGGGCCACGTCGTCGCGCAGCGACCCGTCGGCAGCGCCGGCCGCCATGAGCAGGCGCAGGGCGTCGACGATCCGGCCGCGAGTCTCGCCGAGAAGCGGTGACCCCGCGACCGTGCTGCGCAGGGCGTCGCCCATGCCGCGCTTGGTGGCGACGTACTGCGCGAAGCGCTCCATCCACTCCTGCAGCGCCTGGTCGGGGGGCAGCGCCGCGAGCAGGGTCGCGGCGCGGGAGCAGAGCGACTCGACCTCGTGCCGGCAGGCCTCGACGATCAGCGCCTCGCGGTTGGGGAAGTGCCGGTAGAGCGTCCCGATCCCCACGCCAGCCCTGGCGGCCACCGCCTCGAGCGCTACCGCCGCGCCCTCCTGGGCGAACGCCTCGGTGGCCGCGAGGAGCAGCTTGTCGCGGTTGCGCTGCGCGTCGGCGCGCAGGGGCCGGTCGGCGGTCACGATCCTCCTCTGATAAACCGGAGGAGCCCCCGGCCATGGGGACAACCGGAGGTTCCTCCGCTTGATCCTAGGCCGGACGGGAGCCCCGGCGCACCTTCACCAATGCGACGTCCAGCCTCCGACTTCCCGAGGACGCCCCATGAGGACCTGGTTCATCACCGGCACGTCCCGCGGCTTCGGCCGCGAGTGGGCGACCGCCGCGCTCGACCGCGGCGACCGCGTCGTCGCCACCGCCCGCAACGTCGACTCGCTGAAGGACCTCGAGGAGCGGTACGGCGACCGCGTCCTCGCGCTCGCCCTCGACGTGACCGACCGGCCGGCCGTCCTCGACGTGGTCGCGCGCGCGTTCGAGCGCTTCGAGCGGATCGACGTCGTCGTCAACAACGCCGGCTACGGCCAGTTCGGGATGATCGAGGAGCTCTCCGAGGCCGAGATCCGCGAGCAGATCGAGACCAACGTGCTGGGCGCGCTGTGGGTGACCCAGGCCGTCCTGCCGTACCTGCGGGCGCAGGGCGGTGGCCACCTCCTGCAGGTCTCCTCGATCGGCGGCATCTCCGCGTTCCCCAACATCGGCGCCTACCACGCGTCGAAGTGGGCGCTCGAGGGCTTCAGCCAGGCGCTGGCGCAGGAGGTCGAGGACTTCGGCATCCGCGTCACGCTCATCGAGCCGGGCGGGTTCGCCACCGACTGGGGCGGCTCGTCGGCGCGGCACGCCACGCCGCTGCCGGCGTACGACGGGGTCCGCCGCAAGGCGGCCGAGCAGCGGGCCAGCCGCGTCAGCAGGCCGGGCGACCCGACCGCGTCGGCCCGCGCCGTCCTGAAGCTGGTGGACGCGGACGACCCGCCGCTGCGGGTCCTGTTCGGCGACGCGCCGCTGCGGATAGCGACGGAGGACTACGAGCGGCGGCTCGCGACGTGGCGGGAGTGGGCGGCGCTGTCGGTCGAGGCGCAGGGGTAGCGACGGAGAAGCACGGAGAAGCACGGATAGGCACGGATAGGCACGGATAGGCACGGATAGGCACCGTCGCGTTGGGGGCCTTTGGACCCTACCGCCGGTCACCGGACGGGAGGAGGCTGGACTGCCGGGACGTGACCGCGTCGCCGGCGCTCTCAGCCGTGAGAGGAATGGTCGAGATGGCCACCTATGCCCCCTATCCGGTGCGCGTCGATGCGACGCTGGACCGGCACCTGTCCCGCTGGCTCTGGCTCGTCAAATGGGTGCTGGCCATTCCCCACTACCTGATCCTGGCCCTGCTCTGGGTCGCCTTCATGGTGCTGAGCATCGTGGCCTTCTTCGCGATCCTGATCACCGGCAGCTACCCGCGCGGCATCTTCGAGCTCAACGTCGGGATCCTGCGCTGGACGTGGCGCGTGCAGTACTACACCTACGGCGCGCTCGCGACCGACCACTATCCGCCGTTCACGCTCAAGGACGTGCCCGATTACCCGGCCCGGCTGGAGATTCCCTACCCGGCCCAGCTGTCCCGCGGGCTCGTCCTGGTCAAGTGGTGGCTGCTCGCGATCCCGCACTACCTGATCGTCGGGCTGTTCGTGGGCGGCGGCCTGATGTTCGACCGGCACTACGGACCGGGGCTCATCGGCCTGCTCGTGCTCATCGCCGCCGTCATGCTCGCGTTCACCGGCCGGTACCCGCAGACGGTGTACGACTTCGTGCTCGGCATGAACCGGTGGGCGCTGCGCGTCGCCGCGTACGCCGGGCTGATGACCGACGAGTACCCGCCGTTCCGCCTCGACATGGGTGGCCAGGAGCCTCCGGGGACGATGACGCTGCCGAGCACCGCCCCGCCGGAGGGCGGCGCGGCGGAGAGCGGCGCCGCCGGCCCTTCGTGAGCGTCGACGACCCCGGCGCGCTCCTCGCGGCGCACCGCGAGCCGCGCTGATCCTGCGCGCCCGTGCCCGCCGCGCGCGTCGCGAGCCCGCCTGGTTGAGTGTCGAAGGAGGCGACCAGGAGCGGGAGGGGACCGGCACATGGAGCGGGACGCGGTACGGCGGTTCCAGGCGCTGACGACGGCGCACGTGGCCGACGCGTGCATCCGCGCGCGCGTCCCGGTGCGCTGCGCTCCCGCGGCCGTGCGCCCCGTCGTGCCGGGCAGCTGGCTGGCGGGGCGCGCGCTGCCGGCCCGGCACGCCGGCAGCGTCGACGTCTTCCTCGAGGCGATCGAGGGAGGCGCCCCCGGCGACGTGCTGGTGGTCGACAACGGCGGCCGGCTCGACGAGGCGTGCGTCGGCGACCTCGTGGTGCTGGAGGCCGCGGGCGCTGGGCTGGCCGGCGTCGTCGTCTGGGGCCTGCACCGCGACACCGCCGACATCGTGGCGATCGGGCTGCCGCTGCAGAGCCTCGGCGCGACCCCGACGGGCCCGCTGCGGCTGGACGACCGTGCGCCAGGCGCGCTCCGCGCCGCCCGGCTGGGCGAGCACGAGGTCACCCGCGACGACCTCGTCCTCGGCGACGACGACGGCGTCCTGCTGGTGCCCCTGGCCAGGGCCGAGGAGGTCGTCGCGCTCGCCGAGGGCATCCGCGACACCGAGCGGCGGCAGGCCGCGCGCATCCGGGGCGGGGAGCCGCTGCGCGACCAGCTGCGCTTCGGCGCCTACCTCGAGCAGCGCCGCGGCGATCCCACGCTGAGCTTCCGCGACCACCTGCGCGCGATCGGCGGAGCCGTCGAGGAGTGACCCCTGCCGGGTTGCCATGCATACCCTCCCGGGGTAATCTCGCTGGAGTGGACAGAGGCTACAGCGATCACAGGGACGCCGTGCAGAAGCGGCTGCGGCGCATCGAGGGGCAGGTGCGCGGCCTCCAGCGGATGGTCGACGCGGACGCGTACTGCATCGACGTCCTGACCCAGATCTCGGCGACCACGAGGGCGCTCCAAGCCGTCGCGATCGAGCTGCTCCAGGACCACCTCGGGCACTGCGTGACGCACGCCATCGAGACCGGCGGCCCCGAGGCGCAGGAGAAGGTGCGCGAGGCCGCCGCCGCGGTCGAGCGCCTCGTCAAGTCATGACCCGCCCGTACGCGGAAGCCAGGTAGGACCGTGCTGGACACGATCGTCCGCAGCCTCGCCGACGGCTGGTGGATGCTGTGGGAGACCCTCTGGGCGCTGGTGCTCGGCTTCGCGCTGTCCGGCGTCGTGCAGGCGTTCGTGTCGCGCGCGCAGATGCAGCGCGCGCTCGGCGACGACCGGCCGCGCACCATCGTCAAGGCCGGCTTCTTCGGCAGCGTGTCGTCGTCGTGCTCGTACGCGGCGAGCGCGCTGGCCAAGACGCTGTTCAGCCGGGGCGCTGACTTCACCGCGGCGCAGGCGTTCATGTTCGCGTCCACCAACCTGGTCGTCGAGCTCGGCATCGTGCTCTGGCTGCTGCTCGGGTGGCAGTTCGCCGTCGCCGAGGCCGTCGGTGGCGTGCTGATGGTCGCGCTGCTGCGGCTCGTGCTGCCGCGGGTCGTCCGCCCCCGCGAGGTCGCGGCCGCACGCACGGCGCTGACCGCGGGGGCCGGGCTCGGGACCGGTCACGAGCACCACGGCGAGGCCGACGTCACCGACGCATCCGTGCCGTGGCGGCAGCGGATCCGCTCGATGGCCGGCTGGTCGGACGCCGCCGGCTACACGGTCAGCGACCTCACCATGGTGCGCAAGGAGCTGCTCGTCGGCTTCGTCGTGGCCGGCTTCGCCGAGGCTGCGGTGCCGATCTCGTTCTGGCGGTCGCTCTTCGTCACCGGCCACGGGAGCTGGTCCACCCTCGAGAACGTCGTCCTCGGGCCGTTCCTCGCGATCATCAGCTTCGTCTGCTCGATCGGCAACGTCCCGCTCGCCGCCGCGCTGTGGGCCGGCGGCATCAGCTTCGGCGGCGTCATCGCGTTCGTGTTCGCCGACCTGATCACGCTGCCGCTGCTGCTGATCTACCGCAAGTACTACGGCACCCGGCTGACCCTGAAGCTGCTCGCGACGTTCTGGGCGACGATGTCGGTGGCCGGCCTCGCCACCGAGTGGCTGTTCGGGGCCGTGCGCATCGCGCCAGCTCCCATGCCGGCCGGTACGCAGATGGTGGGCCGCGACGTCTGGGGCCTGAACTACACGACCGTCCTGGACTTCGTGGCGCTGGCCGGGCTCGCCGCCATCTACTGGCTGTACCGCAGCCGGCAGCGCTTCGGCGGCGGCGGCTCGTACGCCAAGGACCCGGTGTGCGGGATGCAGGTCGAGATGAGCCACCCTGGTGCGGTGAGCAACCGGCAGGGGCAGCGGGTCTACTTCTGCTCCGACCACTGCCGGGAGCGCTTCGAGGAGCGGGAGAGCGGCCGCGCTGCGGCCACCGGGCGGCCCGTGCATCATTAGTCGATCCGAAGCGACGGACAGCGACGGACCGCGACGGACAGCGACGGAGCGACGGGAGCGAGATGGTCACCACGTCGGCCCCGCCGCCCGCGCCGCCGGCGGGCCGCACCGCATGGGCGCGGCCCGAGACGCCGCTGCGCCGCTTCCTCGGCACCGAGACCGGCAGCGCCAGCGTCCTGCTCGCGGCGACCGTGCTTGCGCTCGTCTGGGTCAACGTCGACGCGTCCTCGTACGCGACCGCGTGGGGGACCGAGCTCTCGCTGCGGCTCGGCCGATGGTCGGTCGCCATGGACCTGCGCGCGTGGGTCAACAGCGGCCTGATGACGTTCTTCTTCTTCGTCGTCGGGCTGGAGGCCCGCCGCGAGCTCGACATCGGCGAGCTCAGGGAGCGCGCCCGCATGGTGCTGCCGCTGCTGGCCGGCGTGGGCGGCATGGTGGCCGCGGTCGCCATCTACCTGGCGGTCAACGCCGGCGACGCGTCGGCGCGCGGCTGGGGAGTGGCGATGTCGACCGACACCGCCTTCGCGCTCGGCACGCTGGCACTGGTCGGCACGCGCGTCCCCGACCGGCTGCGCGGCTTCATGCTGACCGTCGTCGTCATCGACGACATCGTCGCGCTCGTCGTCATCGCCACCGCGTACGCGGCGGACGTCGCGTGGTGGCCGCTGCTCATGGCGCTCGCCGCCTTCGCGGCGATCCTCGCGGTGGTGCGGCTGCGGCACGGGCTGCTGACCTTCGCACTCGCCGCGGTGGCGTGGGTGGCGCTGCTCCGGTCGGGCGTCGACCCGGTGGTGGTGGGGCTCGCCTGCGGGCTGATCACCTACGCGGCGCCCGCCGGCCGGGCCGAGCTGGAGCGGGCGACCGACCTGTTCCGCGGGTTCCGCGAGCAGCCGACGCCCGAGCTCGCGATGTCGGCGTCGGCCGGCCTGCAGGCCGCCGTCTCGCCGAACGACCGGCTCCAGCAGCTCTACCACCCGTGGACGAGCTACGTCATCGTGCCGCTGTTCGCGCTCGCCAACGCCGGCATCTCGATCGACGCCGGCTTCCTCGCCCACGCGTACGCGTCGCCGATCACGCTGGGCATCCTGCTCGGCTACGTGCTCGGCAAGCCGGCCGGCATCCTCGCCGTCTCGGCGCTGACCACCCGGGTCACCCAGGGACGGCTGCGCCCTCCGGTCGGCTGGGCCGCGGTGGCCGGGGGCGGGACCCTGGCCGGCATCGGGTTCACCGTGTCGCTCCTGATCGCGTCGCTGGCGTTCGACGGGGAGCAGCTGGAGGAGGCGAAGCTCGGCATCCTCAGCGCTGCCCTGCTCGCCGCCCTGCTCACCTGGGTGGTGCTGCTGTCGGTCACGCGCCTGCCCGAGCGGGTGCGGGTTCGCGCGCTGCTGGGCTCGTCCGACGTCATCGTCGACCTCGCCGATCCGGTGGACCCCGAGCGCGACCACGTGCGCGGGCCGACGGAGGGCGCGCCGGTGACGCTCGTGGAGTACGGCGACTTCGAGTGCCCGTACTGCGGGCAGGCCGAGCCGACGGTGCGCGAGCTGCTGGCCGACTTCGGCGACCTGCGCTACGTCTGGCGCCACCTGCCGCTCACCGACGTGCACCCGCGGGCGCAGCTCGCTGCCGAGGCGTCGGAGGCCGCGGCCGAGCAGGGCGCCTTCTGGGAGATGCACGACCTGCTGCTCGCGCACCAGGACGAGCTCGAGCCGAAGCACCTCATGCGCTACGCCGGGCAGCTCGGCCTCGACGTCGAGCGGTTCGCCCGGGAGCTCCGCGCGCATGAGACGGCCGAGCGGGTGGCCGCCGACGTCGACGGCGCCGACCTCAGCGGCGTCGCCGGCACGCCGACGTTCTTCGTCAACGGCCACCGCCATCTCGGCGCGTACGACATCGAGACCCTGAGCCGGGCGGTGCATGCGGCCGGCGCGCGATCCCGCCTGGCCGGCGATCGATGAGCGATCAGGCGTCCGGCCCGGCCTCCGGCAGCTGCTCGAAGGCGTAGTACGCGGCGACCACGCCGTGCCCGATGAGCGTCGCGATCGGCGAGACGAACGCGAGGCCGCACAGCGCCGCGTACACGACGAGCCCGAGCCCGAACCGCCGGATCGCCGCTCGCTGCCCGGCGACGGGGAAGGGCACCCGCAGGATCCCGGGCGCACGGACGATGTGCGTCCACACCGCCGAGAACGCGACCGACGTCAGGAGCAGCGTCAGGCTGTACGCGAACATCGCGATGCTCGCGTCGTGCCCGCCGCGCCGCAGCCCCTCGGCGGCGACGGAGGTGGGGAACGGCAGCGCGGCGATGAGCATCAGCAGCCCGAGGTTGAGGAAGAGCAGCCGCCGGTCCACCTGCGCCACCCGCCGGAACAGCGCGTGGTGGTTGACCCACATGATGCCGATCACCACGAAGCTCACGACGTAGGCGAGGTACGACGGCCACTGCCGCGCCAGCAGCGCGCCGAGCGAGCGGTCGGGCTCGTCGGGCAGTCGCAGGTCGAGGACGAGCAAGGTGATCGCGATCGCCAGCACGCCGTCGCTGAAAGCCTCGAGCCGAGCGCTGCTCATGGGGGCAGTGAACCGTAACCTCGTCCTGTGCGCCGCTCGCCACGGCCGTCCCGAGCGGCCGTCCTCGCTCTCGTCCTCGCCGTCCCCCTCGCCGGCGGGTGCACCGCCGGCTCGGCCCCCGCGGCCGGTCCCGGCTCGCCGGCGCCCACCGGCCGGCCGGCCACCTCGCCGACCGGGGCGCCGGTGCCGGCGTCGGCGCCGGCGGGAGCCCGGCCGGCCGTCACGGCGGTGGTCGCCGGGCGGCTGCCGGCCGGCACGTCCCGCGCGGTGGCCGTCACCGACGGCCGGCGCATCGTGGTTCTCGGCGGCCTCGGCCCCGGCGACGCGTCCACCGACCGGGTGCTGACGATCGACCCCGCGACGGGGCGGGCCATGGCCGCCGGCCGGCTCGCGCTGGCGGTGCACGACGCGAGCGGCGCGTGGTTGCGCGGGCGGGCGGTCGTCATCGGCGGCGGCGCCCCGTCGACGGTCGCGACGGTGCAGGCATGGACCGCTCCGCCCGGTGGGCCCGGCGGGGCCCGGCGCGTCGCCGGGGCGCTCCCGCGACCCCGATCGGACTCCACCGCGGCGACGCTCGGCGGCACGGCCTACGTCGTTGGCGGCTTCGACGGTGCCCGGCTCGACCGCACGATCCTGGCCACCACCGACGGCACCTCGTTCCGGGCGGTGGGCCGGCTGCGGGTGGGCGTGCGCTACGCCGCCGTGGGCGTCGCCGACGGTGCCGTGTGGGTGGCCGGCGGCGTGACCGGGACCGGCGCGCTCACCGACGCCGTGCAGCGCTTCGACCCGCGCACCGGCCGCACCGCGCTGGTGGGCCGCCTGCCGGAGCCGCTCGGCCACGCCACGGCGCTCGCCCTGGACGGGCAGCTGCTCGTCGCCGGTGGGCGGCGCGCGGCCGGCGCGGCCGGCGCGGTCGCCGCGATCCTCCGGCTCGACCCCCGTACGGGCGCCTGGTCGCGGGCCGGGCGGCTGCCGGGGCCGCGCTCGGACGCGGCCGGCGTGACGGTCGGCGGGCGCGCGTGGCTGATCGGTGGCGAGACCGGCGGCCCGGGGGCGCCGCTCGCGACGATCGTCGCCGTCTCGGTGCGCTGAGCCCCGCGCTCAGCCGTCCTCGGCGTGGACGATCACGTGGGCACCGTTGATCATGCGCAGGCCCTCCTCATTCGGTGCGGGCGAACCGCACCACGGCGACGGCGAGCAGGCCGAGGGCGAGCACGACCACCAGCGCGACCTGCAGCGGCAGCGGCACCGGCCAGCTGCCCCACCGGATGCCGGGGTCGAGCCGGGCCCGCACCGCGGCCGCCGCGTGCAGGTGGTCGAAGACGACCGAGCGCACCGGCTCGACGGCGTACGTCATGGGGTTCAGGCGGGTCACGATCGAGAGCCAGACCGGCAGCCCGGCGAGCGGGAACAGCGCGCCGGACAGGAACATCATCGGCGCGATGACGAGCTGAACGAGCGGCATGGCCGACTGCACCTGCTTGACCCGCGCGGCCAGCACCAGGGCGAGCGCCGTGATCAGGAACGACATCAGGAACAGCAGCCCGACGAGCGCGGCCATCATCGGCAGCGAGTACGGCACGCCCACGACGCCGGCCAGCGCGAGGATCACGAGGCTCTGCACGGTGGCGACGGTCGCGCCGCCGAGGCACTTGCCGGTGAGGATCGCGGCGCTGCTGACCGGGGCGACGAGCATCTCGCGAAGGAACCCGAACTCGCGGTCCCACACCATCGAGATGCCCGAGAAGGCCGCGGTGAACAGCACCGACGTGGCGAGCACCCCGGGGAACAGGAACGTCCGGAAATCGACCGACCCGCTGCCGGGCCGGACCAGGGACGACAGCCCGGAGCCGAGGACGAACAGGAACAGCATCGGCTGCACGAACGACGACACGATGCGCGCCGGGTCGCGGGTGAACCGGATCATCTCCCGCTCCCAGACGACGGTGGCCGCGCGCACCTGGTGACCGAGGCCGGCCGCCGGCACCCGTACGGGCGCGGGGCGCGCCGGCGCGGTCAGGGCTCCGCTCATGCGCTACCTCCTGGTCGCCGCCGCGACGAACGCGGCCGGAGGGCGGCCGGACCCCGCCCCCAGCTCGGCGTCGCGGATCGTCTTGCCGGTGTAGGAGAGGAAGACGTCGTCGAGGCTCGGCCTGGTGACCGTCACCGAGCCGATCGCGACGCCGAGGTGGGCGAACAGCTGGGGCACGAACCCGGCGCCGTCCGCCACCGCGAACGTCAGCGTGCCCTCGTGCACGGCCGCGTCCAGCCCGAACCGGTCGCGCAGCTCGGCCAGCGCGGCCTCGTCGTCGTCGGTGGTGATCTGCACGCGGTCCTTGCCGATGCCGGCCTTCAGCGCGGCCGGCGTGTCGAGCGCGACGAGGCGCCCCTCGTCCATGATGGCGATGCGGTCGCAGTTCTCCGCCTCGTCCATGTAGTGGGTGGTGACGAAGACCGTGATCTCCTCGCGCCGGTGCAGCTCCCTGATGTACTCCCAGATCGATGCGCGGGTCTGCGGGTCGAGGCCGATGGTCGGCTCGTCGAGGAAGAGCACCGTGGGCGAGTGGAGCAGGCCGCGGGCGATCTCCAGGCGCCGCCGCATGCCGCCGGAGAACGTCTGCACGAGGCTGGCCCGCCGCTCCCACAGCCCGACCATCGTGAGCACCTCCTCACGGCGCGCCGGAGCTGTCGCCCGGTCGACGCCGTACAGCTCGCCGTGGAAGCGGAGGTTCTGCTCGGCGGTGAGGTAGCCGTCGAGCGTCGGCTCCTGGAACACCAGGCCGATGTGCCGGCGCACGTCGGTGCGCCTGGTGGCGACGTCGAAGCCGGCGACCCGCGCGGACCCGGACGTCGCGTCGGTGAGCGTGCACAGGATCTTGATGGTGGTCGACTTGCCGGCGCCGTTGGGGCCGAGGAAGCCGAAGGTCTCGCCGGCGGCCACGTCGAGGTCGATGCCCTTGACCGCCTCGACGTCACCGCTCTTGCCCTTGTAGCGCTTGACCAGGCCGCGGATGCGGACCGCCGGCTCGGCGGCCGGCTGGCCGGGGTGGACCGAATGGTCCGGCATACGGTGACCTCCGGAGGGGGGCCCGAGGGCGCGAAGGGATTCACCCTAACACTGTTAGAGTGACAGGGGCCGGCGGACGAGGAGGTGGGCCGATGCCGCTCACCCGGGAGCAGATCGTGCGCACGGCCATCGACCTGCTGGACGAGGTGGGCCTCGAGGGCCTCACGCTGCGCGGCCTCGCCAAGCAGCTCGGCGTGTCGGCCCCCACGCTCTACTGGCACGTGCAGCACAAGCGCGCGCTGCTCGACCACATGGCCGAGGCGATGCTCGCGCAGGCGAGCGAGCGGCGCGGCTCGCCGGCGCCCGGCGAGCCGTGGTGGGACTGGCTCGTCGCGCAGAGCCGCCTGCAGTGGCAGGCGCTGCTGGCGCACCGCGACGGCGCCCTCGTCGTCGCCGGCAACCGCCCGACCGATGCTTCGGTGCGGCTGATCGAGGAGACGCTCGGCACGCTCGTCACGGTCGGCTTCCCGGCCGACGAGGCGCTGGAGTCGCTGCTGGCGCTGGGCAACTACGTCATCGGGTCGGCGGTCGAGCACCACGCCGAGGTGGCGCGGGCGCAGCAGACGGCCGGCGAGGCGGCGCCGAGCGGCGCGACGCTCGACGGCGAGGAGCTGCCGTACCTGGCCGCCGCGGTCGCCACGCACGGCGCGCCGCAGCCGAACCGCACGTTCGAGCACGGACTGGGATTGCTGGTGTCCGGCATGCGGGGGCGCCTGGTCGAGCTGACCGGCACCGGCGACCCGCTGCCCACCCCGGCGGCGATCCGATGAGCGGTTCCTTCCCTCCCGACCTGCCGGTCGTCGTCCTCAGCAACCGCGGACCGGTGTCGTTCCGGCGCGAGCGCGGCGAGCGCACGGTGCGCCGCGGCGCCGGCGGGCTGGTCACCGCGCTGGCGGGGCTCGCCGGCCACCTTCAGGACGCCGTGTGGGTGTGCGCGGCGTCGACCGCCGAGGACGCGGCGGTCGCCCGCGAGCACGGCGGCCAGCCGGTGACGATGGCGATGGGCGCCACGCCCTCCCTGACCGGCACGGCCGGCGAGCCGACCCTCGACGTGCGCTTCGTGGAGATCGACCACGACGCGCAGGAGGACTTCTACTCCGTCATCAGCAACCCACTGCTCTGGTTCGTCCAGCACGGTCTGTACGGGCTGGCGACCGCGCCCGAGATCACCCAGCGCGAGCACGACGCCTTCGACCACGGCTACGTCGTCGTCAACGACGCGTTCGCCGACGCGGTCTGCGAGGAGGTCGAGCGGCGCGGCGGCCGGGCGGTCGTCCTCCTCCAGGACTATCACTTCTACCTGGTGGCCGAGCAGGTCCGCCAGCGCTGCCCCGGCGGCGTCCTCTCGCACTTCGTCCACATCCCCTGGCCGGGCGCCGACGGCTGGCGGGTCCTGCCGCCCCGGATGCGCGAGCGCATCCTGCGCGGGCTCCTCGGCAACGACGTCGTCGCCTTCCACACCGAGGAGTTCGCCCGCAGCTTCGTGCTGTGCTGCCACGAGCTGCTCGGGCTGCCGGTCGACCACGCCAGGCTGACCGTCGACGTCGACGGCCGCACGGTGCGCGCCAGGCACTACCCGATCTCCATCGAGGTCGGCGCGCTCGAGGAGCTCGCCGCCGGCGAGGAGGTCGCGGCGCACCAGCGGACGATCGAGCGCACGCTGCTCTCCGACGACCGCCAGCTGATCCTGCGGGTGGACCGCACCGACCCGTCCAAGAACATCGTGCGCGGCTTCCGCGCGTTCGAGCAGTTGCTGCTCGACCACCCGGAGCTGGTGGGGCGCGTGACCTTCCTCGCGATGCTGCAGCCCAGCCGCCTCGACGTCCCCGAGTACGCCGACTACGTCGCCCGCATCGGTGCCGCGGTCGCCCGCATCAACGCGCGCTACGCCCGCGAGGGCCAGGCCCCCATCGACCTGCGCCTGCAGGAGGACTTCCCGTACGCCGTGGCGGCGTACTCGCTCTGCGACGTGCTCGTCGTCAACGCCGTCGCCGACGGCATGAACCTCGTCGTCAAGGAGACGGCGGTGGTCAACCGGCGCGACGGCGTCCTCGCCCTGTCGGAGCGGACCGGTGCCCACGCCGAGCTCGGCGCCTTCGCCGTCACCCTGTACCCGTTCGACGTGCAGCAGCAGGCCGACGCCTTGCACGAGGCCCTCACCATGGACCGGGCGGAGCGCCGCGAGCGGCTGCGGGCCGCCGCCGCCGTGGTCCGCGCCAACGACGTCGGCAAGTGGCTGTCCAACCAGCTCGACGACCTGCTGCGGTGGAGCGCGCCCGGCGCGCCCGGCGCGGCCCGCTGACGGTCAGCGCCCGGCGCGCTCCATCGCGAGCAGGTGCGCCTTGCGGGGCAGCCCGCCGCCGTAGCCGATCAGCGACCCGTCCGACCCGATCACGCGATGGCAGGGGATGATCACCGAGATGGGGTTGCGGCCGTTGGCCAGCCCCACCGCGCGCGACGCTCCGGGCGAGCGCCCCAGTGCCGCCGCGATCCGGCCGTAGCTCGTCGTCCGCCCGTACGGGATCGTGGTGAGCGCGCGCCACACGTCCAGCTGGAACGGGGTGCCCGACGGCGCCAGCGGCACGTCGAACTCCCGCAGCTCGCCGGCGAAGTACGCGCGCAGCTGCTCCACCGGCGCGGCGAGCGCGCCCACGTCCAACGTCCAGTCGGCGCCGATCACCGGATCGGGCCCGCGCCCGTCGAGCATGAACAGCCCGGTCAGCGACTCCCCGTCGCCGGTGAGCAGCATGTCGCCGATCGGGGAGCCGATGACCGCGTAGCGCGGTGGCCCACCGGCCGGCGCGCGGAACTCCATCGGTGCGAGCGACGCAGCCTCACCGATGACCAGCGCGTCCAGCGGCAGCGCGTCCTGGTGCGTGGCCGTGCTCATGAGTGCGCTCACAGGGGGACCTCCACGTCGACCTCGGCAAGGGCCGAGCCTAGCCCTCGTCACCCCAGGCGAACCCCTGATCGGCCCGGCTGGTTGCGCGCGTCACCCGACAGCCGCCGAGGTCAGCTGCCGACGGGTCGGCATCGAGGCCGACCGGCGACGGTTTCGCTCCCAGATCGCTTGCGGGATCGGCAAGCGGTGGCGGATTCGGCAAGCGACTCCGGCGGACGTCCGTCTCCCGGCCGGCCCGGGAGCCCACAGGAGCCGCCGTCGTCCACAGGCAGCGCGGCGAGGGCGACATCCTGACGTGGCGCAGGAGTGGGATGGGCGCCATGGCGGAGATCGCGGACCAGACGGAGCTGGGCGAGCTGCTCAGGGGGCTGCGGCACGAGCGGCTGCTGCGGCTGCAGGACGTGGCCAGGCGGGCCGGTCTCGAGCCGAGCACGTTGAGCCGCTACGAGCGAGGGCTCATCGGCGTGGGGTGGCCGCTGTTCCAGCGGGTGCTGGCGGGGCTCGACCTCCAGGCGCGGGTCGTGATCGAGCGGCGCTACGTCGACGTCGACGGCGAGATCGACCGCATGGCGGCCCTCCCCGTCGTCGAGCGGCTGGGCCCGGCCGCCGACGACGTGGCGCTGGTGGCGGCGGCGCTGGTCGGGCACGGCGTCCGCTTCGCGCTGGCGGGAGCGACGGCCGCGGTGGTCCTCGGCGTGCCGTTGCCGCTGCGGTGCTTGCAGCTGGCGGTCGCGGAGGACGACCTCGAGGTGGTGCCGGCCGCGATGCGGTCGTGCTGGGGAAGGTTGGTGCTGCCCGCGGGAGACCCGCTCGCCTATGCGGGGGCCAGGGAGGTGCTGCGGCAACGGCCGGTGACCCCGTGGCGGCTGCTGGCGAGCGAGCTGGAGCTCGCGTCGATGCCGGCGGCGGTGCTCGAGCGGGCCACGCGCGTCCGCCTGGGCGCCGAGGACGTGCCGGTGCTGCCGCTCGACGCCCTGCTCGTCGAGGACCCGGCGTTGCGGCGCACCCTCGACCGGTTCGCGGCCCGGCAGTCGATAGCCTCACCGCCGTGATCGGATCGCTTCGGACCGAGCCGGCGCTCGACCGCCCCGACCTGCTGGCCGAGCCGGTCGTGACTGCGCTGCGGGCCTGGGACGGACCGGTGCCCGCGAGCGCCGTCGAGGTCGCCGAGATCGACCCCGAGCTGGCCGACACGGCGGCGTTCTGCGCGCGGTACGGCGTCGGGCTGGAGGTGTCGGCCAACTGCGTCGTGCTGGCCGCCAGGCGCGGCAGCGAGACCGGCTTGGCGGCCGCGGTCGTGCTCGCGACCACGAGGGCCGACGTCAACGGACTGGTCCGGCGCCACCTCGACGCTCGCAAGTGCTCGTTCGCCGCCATGGCCGTCGCGGTCGAGGCGACCGGCATGGAGTTCGGCGGCATCACGCCGATCGGGCTGCCGGCGGACTGGCCGGTGCTGGTCGACGCGGCCGTCGCGGAGATCGGCGCGGTGGTCGTCGGGAGCGGGCTGCGCCGCTCGAAGCTGGTGCTGCCGGGCGCGGCGCTGGCGGGCCTGCCGGGCGTGGCCGTCCTCGACGGGCTGGGGCAAACCGTGCGGAACGCTGGCGCGAACGAGTGAGCAGGACGACACTGCCCGTAGTCGGTTCGTCGGGATAGGGGCATCGGGGGCTCACATGGACACCGTCGACGACACCGTCGACCTCGGCTCGCTGTGGTTCGGCCTCGCCGACGACCCGGCGCTGGTCGCCGCCGCCCGCCGGTTGCAGGGGCGCGTCTACCTGGATCGGGGGTTCGTCGGCGAGCTGCGCGACGGCATGGTCGACGATCCGTACGTCCCGCACGCCCGGTACTTCGTCGCCGCGGCACCGGGCGGCCAGGTGGTCGGCGTGTGCCGACAGATCCTCGGCCCGCTGGTCGAGCTGCCCACGCTGACCCGCTTCCGGCTGCACCCGCCGTATCGCGCCTGGGCCGACGCCGTCAACGCGGGCGACGTGGTGGAGCTGTCCGCCCTCGCCGTCGACCGGTCGCTCGTCGCGGCGTCCGGGCGCATGGTCTCGGCCGGCCTGTACCGGCAGATGTGGCAGCGGGCGTTCACGAGGCACGAGCACCGGTACTGGGTGGCCAACGTCTCGCCGCGGCTGCTGGACGTGCTCAACGGGGCGTTCGGCTTCGGCTTCGAGCCGATGGGCGACGCCCAGCCGTACGTCGGGCCGCCCACGGTCCCGTGCCGGCTCGAGCTCGACACGCTGCCGGCCCGCCTGCTGCGGACGCACCCCGACGTGGCCGCCTGGTTCCTCGATGGCATGCCGCAGCCAGCCGTCATCGATCTCACCGCCGGGCTGGCCGTGCCGGCGCAGGTCGCCGCGGTGCGCCTCGACCCCGGATCGGTCGTGCACGCGCCCTAGCCGGCCGGCTAGGGCACGATGGTGGCGTGGACGCCAACCTTCCCTCGGCCCTGGACGCGGTGCGCCGGGAGCGGCGCGAGCGGCTCGGCTCGCGGCCGCCCGGGCAGCGACCGACGATCGCCGTCCTGGCCGACCAGCCCGATGACGATCTCGTCGCCGCGCTGACCGCGTGCGGCTGGCACGTCTCCGGCGTGCTGCCCGGCGATGTCTTCGACGGTCTGCTCTGGGCCGCGCGGACCGCGGGGGTCGAGCGCAACTACGTCGAGCTGACCGAGCTGCTGCTCGACCCGGCCCTCGACGCCGCGTGCCTCGTGGCCGGCTCGCCCGCGCTGCCGTCGGTCCTGCGGGCCGGGCTGCACGCCTTGCTGCCGGCTCCAGTCGACGTGCCATGCACGCTGCTGCGCGACGCGCTGGACACCGCGGAGGAGGTCGGCGTCGAGCACGCCGTCGGGTTCGCGGCGCGCTGGACCGTTCCGGTGGCGACCGTCACCCGGCTGCTCGACGGCGAGCCCGCGCCGCAGCAGATCACCGTCCGGGCCTGGCCGACCGGCCCGGTGGCCACGGCGGAGCTGCTCGACGTGGTGACCGCGTGGTGCGGCGACGTCGTGGCGGTCTGCGCGGCTCCGCAGGCGCTCCCGGCCCGCGAGCTGCCGGGTGGTGCGCAGGTGCGCTGGGCGGTGCTCACCGAGCGGGCCAGCACGGTCCTCGTCGCGCACGACGGGGCGCCCGGCCCGGTCCTGCGGCTCTCGTTCCCCGGCGGGCGCCTCGAGCTGACCGGGGACCGCGTCGGCTGGGACGACGGGCGGCCGATCGCCGTGGCGCCGGTCCCCTGGCCGCCCGACGACGACGGGCTGCCGGTGGGGCCGGCGCCGCAGGCCGCCGACGTCGGCCTGCTCGTCACCGCGCACCGGCTCGCGCTCGCCGCCGACGAGGGCGAGGACGGCGCGCTCGCCGGGCCCGCGGCCGACGGCCATCAAGCCCCCGGTACGCTCCGTGACCTGTTCGTCGTCGCCCGGCTGCGGGAGGCCCTGCGGCAGTCCGCCGCCGAGTCCCGCTGGGTGGAGACCGCGTGAGCCCGCCGGGGGCGGGGACGGGAGGCACCGAGATGGGCACGGGCGAAGCGCCGTGGGGCCACCAGTGGGCCGGGCGCGTCGAGGAGGTGGTCATCGACAGCGCCGCGCTGCGGGACAACCCGCTCGGCGACCCCGCGAGGCGCCCGCTGTGGGTCTACCTCCCGCCGGGCTACGACCGTGACGCCGACCGCCGGTACCCCTCGATCTACGTCATCCAGGGCTACACCGGCACGCTGCCCATGTGGCGCAACCGGATCGCCTGGCGGCCCACGTTCCCCGAGTTGCTCGACGCGATGCTCGCCGCGGGGGACGCGCCGCCGGCCATCGTCGTCCTCCTCGACGCGTGGACCTCGTACGGCGGCTCGCAGTACCTCGACTCGCCGGCGACCGGCCCCTACCACACCTACCTCTGCGACGAGGTCGTGCCGTACGTCGACGCGCGCTACCGGACGCTGCCAGGCGCGGCGCACCGCGGCATCAGCGGCAAGTCGAGCGGTGGCTACGGCGCGATGGTGACGCCGATGCTGCGCCCGGACGTGTTCGGCGGCCTGGCCACGCACGCCGGTGACGCGCTGTTCGACGTCTGCTACCCCACGATGTTCGCGCCGGCGGCCAGGGCGCTGCGCGACCACTACGACGGGTCGTACGACGCGTTCTGGGCCGACTTCCGGTCGCGGGTGGCGGGCAGCAGGTCGACGGACATGGTCCTCGCCGAGCCGTTCGGCTACGCGGCCGCCTACTCGGCCGCCCCCGACGGCACGGTGCTGCTGCCGTTCGACACCGCCACCGGCGCCATCGTCGACGAGGTGTGGGAGCGCTGGCTGGCCTGGGATCCGGTGCGGATGGTCCCCGGCCACGCCGAGGCGCTCGGGGGCCTGCGCGCGATCTGGATCGACGCCGGCACCAGCGACGAGTACTTCCTCGACCTCGGCGCCGAGGCGTTCCGCCGGGCGCTCGACGGGATCGGGGCGAGCGGCTACCACTTCGAGCTCTTCGACGCGGGGCACGGCCAGATCGAGTACCGCTACCCGCTCGCCATCCGCTACCTCGCCGAGCGGCTCGCGGAGTGATGCGGCGCTCCCGCGCGCTGGCAGCGGCGGCCCTGTCCGCCGCTGTCCTCCTCGCGGGTTGCAGCGCGAGCGGCGGGACCGATTCGGCCCAGCCGACCGGGGGCTCCGCGCGCCCGTCGTCATCCTCGGCGACTCCCGGGGACCGGTCGGCGACGCCCGGCCGACCGACGGCCAGCGCCACGACCAGCCCGCCGCCGAGCCACGCGCCAGGGCCGTTCGAGCCGATCCTGTCCGCCCCGCACCTGCGGCCGGGCTCGGACCCGTCCGTGCTGCCGGGGCCGATCCTCATCGCCGACAAGCTGAACGACCGGCTGCTCGTGGTCGATCCGCAGGGGCGGATCCGCTGGGAGTTCCCCCGCCCTGGCGACCTGGCGCCCGGCCAGACGTTCCGGATCCCGGACGACGCGTTCTTCGCGAACGACGGCCGCGACATCATCGCGACGCAGGAGGACGACTTCGTCGTCACTCTCATCGACGTGGCGCGCCACCGCATCGTCTACCGGTACGGCAAGCCGGGCGTCCACGGCTCGGGCCCCAACCGGCTGTGGAACCCCGACGACGCGATGGTCCTGCCGGATGGCCGGCTGTGGATCCCCGACATCAAGAACTGCCGGCTGCTGCTCGTCGCGAAGGCGGCGCACCGGCCGTCGAAGGCCTTCGGCAACGGCATCTGCGAGCATGCGCCGCCGCACGAGCTCGGCTTCCCCAACGGCGCGTTCCCGATGAGCAACGGGCACTTCCTGATCACCGAGATCCACCACGACTGGGTGGACGAGCTCTCGCTCGGCGGCCGGGTCGGCTTCACCACCCACCCGCCTGGCGTGCACTACCCGTCCGACACCAACGAGATCCGGCCAGGGCGCTACCTGACGGTCGACTACTGGCACCCGGGACAGATCGTCGTCTTCGACCGGCACGGCAAGGCGCTGTGGCGGTTCGCGCCCACCGGCAAGGACGCCCTCGACAAGCCGTCGCTCGCGCTCCCGCTGCCGGGCGGCGACGTGCTCGCCAACGACGACGCCAACCACCGCGTCATCGTCATCGACCCGCGCACCGATCGCATCGTCTGGCAGTACGGCGTCACCGGCCGTCCCGGGCGCGCGCCCGGCTACCTCGACAACCCGGACGGGGTCGATCTCGCGCCGCCGCGCTCGCTGCTGATGCGGTTCGACGCCGCCATGCGGCTCAGCGCAGGCAGGTGACGCCCGACCGCGCCACCGTCGGCGGCGAGGCAGACGCCCTCGGCGAGGACGATCCGCTGCCCGGTGCCTTCTGGTGCTCCGGCAGCGAGCCCCTCGCGACGGCGTTGAACATCTGGTCGACCGCGGGCTGATCGAGCAGCACGACGCTCTGCCCGTCGCGCACGCCGCCCTCGTCGGCGACCGGCGTCGTGGCGAACTGCACGTGGGCGCGGTCGAGCCTGGACAGCGTCTCGGCGAGGTTGCGCATGTCGTTGAAGGACAACCCGTCGTCGACCGTCACCGACCTGGTCACGATGTCGAGGAAGCGGGTGAGCTGCCCGGGGTGCAGCAGCACGCCGGCGTGCAGCACCTTGTCGACCATCTGCTTGATGACGGCCTGCTGGCGCTTGATCCGGTCGAGGTCGCCCTGGGGCAGGCCGTGGCGCTGCCGGACGTACTCCAGGGCGTGCGCGCCGTCGAGGTGGTGCACGCCGGCCGACAGGTCGATGCCGGTGTGCGGGTCGCGGGTCGGTGCGCTGAGGCACACGTCGATGCCGTGGACGGCGTCGACCATGTCCACGAAGCCGGCGAACTGGACCTGCACGTAGTGGTCGACGTGCAAGCCGGTGAGCCCCTCGACGGTGCGCACCATGAGGGCCGGGCCGCCGAACGACAGGGCGGCGTTGGCCTTCGCGCTCTCGGCCGGCACGTGCCGGCCGTCGCTCGTCACGTGCGCCGGGATGGTCACCCACGAGTCGCGGGGGATCGAGACGAGGATCGCCTTCGCGTGGCCCTTGGGGAGGTGCACCAGGATGATCGTGTCGGCGCACTGGCACGCGGCGCCCCCGGTGTGCGGGAGCTGGCTGTTGGCGCCGGTCCGCGAGTCGGTGCCGACGATCAGGTAGTTGGCCGCCGGGGCCGGCAGCGGGGCCGACGAGCCGTCGGCGCGCTTCAGCTCCGACGTGCCGCCGTCCGAGATCACCCCGTGCACGCGGGTGAGCTGGCCGTCGAAGTGCCGGTAGTACGCGACCGCCGTCGCGGTCGCCGCGATGATCACGACGGCGAGCGTCGCGCCGGTCCAGACGAGGATCCGCCGGCGCAGCGACCACCGCCGCGGTGCCTGCGCCTCCTGGCGGGCCTTCTCGCGCTCCCGATGACGTGGCGACAGCGCTCTCTCACGTCCTGTCTCGGTGCGGCACGAGCAGTTGCGGCTCGGGCGGGTGGGCGACGGGTCAGGTGGCTATCGTTCGGGTGGTGACGGCGACTGCTCCGGCCGGCGCTCCGGTCAACGTCCGAGCCGTGCCGGCGGTTCCCGCGCCCGTGCGGCGCAACCGTGGCGACCTCGCCGTCACGGCGACCGTGATCGCCTGGGTCGGTGGGGTGCTGCTGCTCGACCGCGGTGCGGGGATCACCGGCCAGCGCCTGCTCGGCCTGGGCACCTGGCTGGTGCTCGCCGGGCTGCTGGCGCGGGAGACCGGCCGGGTGCGGGCGCAGGTCGGCGTCGTGGTCGCGTTCGCGTCGCTGATCGAGTACACGTTCTCCGGTGCGCTGCACGTGTACGTCTACCGGCTGCACAACGTCCCGCTGTTCGTGCCGCCTGGGCACGGCCTCGTCTACCTCGGCGCGCTCGCCTTCGGGCGCAGCCGGTTCGCCCGCGAGCGGGCGCGCGCGCTGGTCGCGGCGACGCTCGTGGCCGGCGGGGGGTACGCCCTGTGGGGCCTCACGCTGGCCCCGCGCCTCGACGCGCTCGGGGCGTTCTGGTTCGGCTGCCTCGCGCTGTTCTGCCTGCGTGGCCGGGTGCCGACCGTGTTCGTCGGCGCCTTCGTGATCGTGACCTACCTCGAGCTGCTCGGCACCTCGCTCGGGTCGTGGACCTGGCAGCCGCACGACTTCACCGGCATCGTGGCCATCGGCAACCCGCCGTCCGGGGCCGCCGGCGGCTACGGCTTCTTCGACGCCGCCGCCCTCGCCGCGGCGCCGTGGCTGACCGATCGGTTCAGCAGGCGGCTCAGCCGGTGGCGAACTCCACGCGTCGCTGCGCCGGGTCGGCGCTGACCAGCCGCGCCCGCACCTCCTGCCCTAGCGGCAGCGCGTCGCCGCGGCAGCGCCCCCGCACCGCCGGGTCGCGCAGCTGGACGATGCCGCCGTGGTGGTCGGCCTCGACCACCACGGCCGGGAAGTCGCGCCCCACGTAGGGCTGGAGGACGACCGCCTCGGCGAGGTCGACGGCCGCCCGGTCCAGCCGGTGGGACCTGGCGTCGGCCGCCGCCATCTGCGCCGGCAGGGCCGGCAGCGTCTCCCGCGCCCATGCGGGGACCGGCGCACCGGCGTGCAGGGCGAGGCAGGCCTCGCCGACGTAGCGGTCGGCGAGGCGGCGCAGCGGCGCCGTCGCGTGGGCGTACGGCGCGGCGACCGCACTGTGCACCGCGGCCGCCGGCGGCGCACCGTCGAAGGCCGCGTACCCGGCGCCGCGCAGCAGGGTGGTGGTGAGCGACAGCAGCGCCGCCGCGGCGGGCTCGCGCGGGTCGAGGGAGCGGACCACGTCGGCGTACGGGCGGCCCTGCGGCCAGTCGATGCCGAGCGCGAGCGCGGAGCGGCGCAGCGACTCCACCCGCTCCGGGTCCGGCGGCGGCAGCGTGCGCAGCAGCCCCAGCCCGCCGTCGAGCATGATGCGGGCCGCGCACATGCCGGTGAGCAGCGAGATCTGGGCGTTCCAGTCCTCGACCGGCAGCGGGGCGCGGTAGACGAGCCGCCACCCCGACTGCTCGTCGCCGTCCACCTCCTGCTGGGGGACCGGCAGGCTGACGCCGCCGCGGTCGCGCTCGCGGGCCTGCCGCAGCCGGCCGACCTCCGCGAGCAGGGCGAGCGGCTCGGGCGCGGTGCCCGCGTCGAGGTCGCGCTGCACCGACGGGTAGTCGAGCTGCGCCCGGCTGCGCACCACCGCCCGGCGCACGTCGACGCCGTCCACCTCGCCGTCGCCGTCGAGGTCGATCGTCCACAGCAGCGCCGGGCGCGGGCCGTCCGGCAGCAGGCTCGCGGCGCCCTCGGACAGCTGCGGCGGGTAGAGCGGCGTCCGCTGGTCGGGGCTGTAGAGCGTCTCCCCGCGGGCGTGCGACTCGCGGTCGAGCCCGCTGCCCGGCGCGACGAACGCCGCCACGTCGGCGATGGCGTACCGCACCCGGTAGCCCGGCTGGCCGGTGCGCCGCTCGACGTGCAGCGCCTGGTCGAGGTCGACGCTGCCCGGCGGGTCGATGGTGACGAAGCCGATGCCGGTCGCGTCGGTGCGCCCGTCCCCGCGCCAGCCCGCGCGCCCGTCCCCGCTCGCCGCCGCCGCGGCCTCTGCCTCGGCCAGCGCGTCGGCCGGGAAGCCGGTCGGCACGCCGAGCTCGGTGCGGATCGCGGCGAAGCCCTCCGCCAGCCGGGCCGAGGCGGCCGGCGACGTCGCGGCGAGCATCGGTCGGGTGGGCAGCGGCATGGGCGGAACCTTACCGGCGGCGCCGGCTCCCGCGCCCGGGAGCGCCGGGTACGGTCGTTCGCGTGACCGATGCTGCCGATGCCGCCGAGGTGGACCGCGCCGGCGCGCTCGCCCGCGCCGGCGAGCTGCTGGGACTGCTCGCCGAGCCGGACCGGCTGCGCGTCGTCGCGGCGCTCGCGCTCGGCGCCAGCGAGGCCGGCGAGATCGCCGACCGGGCCGGCCTGCCGATCAAGGCGGCGATGCGCGCGCTGACCCGTCTCGAGAGCGGCGGGCTCGTCTCGTCGGGCAAGGACGGCTACCTGCTGCACGTCGACGCGCTGAAGGAGGTCGCCCGCGCGGCCGCACCGGCCGAGCGGGACGACGACTACGGCACCGCCGACCGGGAGGCGGCTGCCGTGCTGCGCTCGTTCATGCGCGACGGGCGGCTCACCTCGATCCCGGCGCACCGCGGCAAGCGGCGCATCGTGCTCGACCACGTCGTACGGATCTTCGAGCCCGGCGTGCGCTACCCCGAGCGCGAGGTCAACGGGATGCTGCGCGCGTTCCACGACGACGTGGCGGCGCTGCGCCGCTACCTGGTCGACGAGGAGATGCTCTCCCGCGAGGCCGGCGAGTACTGGCGCACCGGCGGCACCGTCGAGATCTGACCGGCTGGCGCGCGTTCAGGTGCGCCCAGGCCCGAGCAGCAGCTTGGCGACCACCGCCAGCAGCGCGAGCAGCACGGCGGCGAAGCCGAGCAGCGCGTCCTTCAGCGAGAGCGCCTGGGTGGCGATGCCGAGGCCCACCACCGGCACCGCGAGGCCGACGTAGCTGGCGAGGAACAGCCCGGCGAGCGCCTCGCCCCGCGTCTGCGCCGGCGCGATGCCGATGACCGTCGACACGGCGGCCCTGAACGCGCCGCCGGCCCCGATGCCGGTGACCGCGCCGCCCGCGAGGAGCAGCGCGAGGCTCGGCAGCCAGACCGCGACGGTGACGAGGACGATGCCGCCGGCGAGCCCGCCGATCCCGGCGACGAGCTGCCGGCGCGGTGGAGCCGGGGCGAGCAGCAGCTGCCCCGCGCCGGTCGCCGCGAACACGAGGAACGTCACCGCGCCCGCGAGCGCGTGCGAGCGGTGGTGCAGCGTGCCGGCGAGGAAGCCGGGCGCCAGCGAGGTGAACAGCCCGAGCACCGCGAACGACACGATCCCGGTCGCGCCCGCCGCGACGAACTGCCCGCGCGCACCGGCCGGCACCGACACCCGCTGCGGGCGGTAGGCCGGGCGCTCCGGTGGCGGCGACACGGTCTCCGGCGCCACCCGCACGGCCAGCAGCGCGACCAGCAGGAGGCCCTCCCACGTCCAGTACGGCAGGTGCAGCGGGTCGGGCGCGTACTGCGCGAGCAGCCCGGCGACGAGGGGGCCGAACCCGATGCCGCCGACGTTGGTGAGCACGGCGACGAGCTCGGCGCGCCCCGTCGAGGCTCCCGGGTGGACGAGCGCGTGCAGCTCGGTGAGCCAGGCGGTCGCCGTCGCAGTGACCATGCCGACCGCGACGCCGCAGATCAAACGGCCCACGAGCAGGCCGGGCACCGACGGCCAGGCGAGGAAGACGGCGCCCGACGCCATCGCCGCCGCGATGCCGGGCAGCAGCACGCGCCGCCGCCCGAGCCGGTCGGAGAGGTGCCCGACGAGGAACAGGCTGGCGATCACCCCGACGGCGTACACGGCGAAGACCACGGTCACGACCGCGGGCCCGAAGCCGTCCCGCTCCTGGTACAGCACGTAGAGCGGCGTCGGGATCGCCGAGAACGCCATCGTGACGGCGAAGGCGAGGGCGACCAGCCAGAACCCGGCCCGTGCGCCGGCCGCGCTCCGCTCGCGGGCGGCGGCGCGCTCCCCGGCGAGCAGGCCGCTCATGCCGTGGCTCCCGCTGTCGCCCTCGTCCCCGTGCCCACGTACGGGGGCAACTCGGCGAGGCCGCGAACGATGCCCGGCCGGGCTGGCTCAGTCGCCCTCGTGCGCCGGGCGGCTCTCCAGCAGCCGGCGGAAGGACGCGAGCCGGGCCGGGCTCGCCCGCCCGCTCGCGACGGCGGCGTCGAGGGCGCACTCGGGGACGGCGGCGTCGGTATGGGCGCAGTCGGTCGGGCAGTCGGCGGCGGCCTCGTACAGCTCGGGGAACGCCTCGAGGACGGTCGCCGCGCCGACGTGCGCGAGCCCGAACGAGCGGACGCCGGGGGTGTCGACCACCCAGCCGCCCTCCGGCAGCGGCAGCGCGACGGCCGAGCTGGACGTGTGCCGCCCGCGCCCGGTCACGTCGTTGACCGTGCCGGTGCGCCGCCTGGCCTCGGGGACCAGCTCGTTGACGATCGTCGACTTGCCGACGCCCGAGTGCCCGACGAGCACGCTGATGCGCCCCGCGAGGCGGTCGCGCAGCGCGCCGAGCCCGGCGAGCGGGCCGGTGCCCGTCTCGTCCGTGCCGAGCACGACGTGGGCGACGCCGAGCGGCTCGTACGCCGCGAGCAGCGCATCGGGGCTCGCGAGGTCGGCCTTCGTGAGGCAGAGCAGCGGGTCGATGCCGGCGTCGTACGCCGCGACGAGGCAGCGGTCGACCAGGCGCGGCACCGGGTCGGGGTCGGCCAGCGACATCACCACCACCAGCTGGTCGGCGCCCGCGACGATCACCCGCTCGACCGGATCGACGTCGTCGGCGGTGCGGCGCAGCACCGAGCTGCGCGGCTCGATGCGCACGATGCGGGCGAGCGACCCGCGCTGGCTGCTCACGTCGCCGACCAGCGCCACCCGGTCCCCGACGACCACCGAGTGCCGGCCGAGCTCGCGGGCCCGCATCGCCACCACCGGCGACCCGCCGACGAGGCAGGTGAACCGCCCGCGGTCGACCGCGGTGACGAAGCCGGTCGTCGCGTCGGCGTGCCTCGGCCGCTCCTTGGTGCGCGGGCGGGTGCCCCGGCCCGGCCGGACGCGGACGTCGTCCTCGTCGTAGCGCATCGTCAGCCCGCGCCGCCGGGCGCGACGGCGCCCGCGACGAGCGCCGCCCACTGGCCGGCGAAGCCGGGCAGCGTCTTGGCCGTCGTCGCGACGTCCTCGACGAGCACGCCGGGCACCACGAGCCCGAGCACGGCGGCGGCCATCGCGAGCCGGTGGTCGTCGTACGTGCGGAACGTGCCGCCCGCGAGCGGCCGCGGCCGCACCGCGAGGCCGTCGTCGGTCTCGGTGACGTCGCCGCCGAGGGCCGTGAGCCCGCGGGCCAGGGCGGCCAGCCGGTCGGTCTCGTGCGCGCGCAGGTGGGCGATGCCCGCGAGCCGGCTGGGCGTGGCGGCCAGCGCGCAGACCGCGGCGAGCACCGGTGCCAGCTCGCCGGCGCCGTGCAGGTCGGCGTCGAGGCCGGTCAGCCGATCGGGCCCGGTGAGCGCGAGGCCGCGGTCGTCGAGGGCGTACGTCGCGCCCATCGCGGCGAGCAGGCCGGGCAGCGCGGCACCCGGCTGAGTGGTCGCCGCCGGCCAGCCCTCGACCGTGACCGTGCCGCCGGTGACCGCCGCCGCGGCCAGGAACGGCGCGGCGCTCGACAGGTCGGGCTCGACGTCGGTGTCGCGGGCAGCGAGCCGGCCGGGCGCCACCCGCCAGCGGCCGGGCTCGCCGTCGTCCACCTGCGCGCCGGCGGCCCGCAGCATGGCGACGGTCATCGCCAGGTGCGGGGCGCTCGGCGGGGGAGCGGCGCCGGCGTGCCGCACGTCGACGCCGGTGGCGCACCGGGGCCCGATCAGCAGCAGCCCGCTGATCAGCTGGCTCGACGACGAGGCGTCGAGCGCGACCGCGCCGCCCCGCGGCGGGCGGCCGTCGCCGGTGACGGTGACCGGCAGCGCTCCCCGGCCGCCGTCGTCGACGCGCGCGCCGAGCGCCCGTAGCGCCGCCAGCAGCGGCCCGACCGGGCGCTCGCGCACCCGCGGGTCGCCGTCGAAGCGCACTGGGCCGGTGCCGAGCGCGGCCACCGGCGGCAGGAACCGCGCGACGGTGCCGGCGTTGCCCACGTCGACCAGGTCCCCGCGCGGCTGCAGCGGGCCGGGGCAGCCGCGGACCAGCCACTCGCTGTCCCAGCCGCCGTCGCTGCCCTCGCGCACGTCGATCCCGAGCGCGCGCAGCCCGCCGGCCATCAGCCGGGTGTCGCGCGCCACCAGCGGCCGGCGCAGCCGGGAGTCGCCCTCGGCGAGCGCGGCGATGACGAGGGCCCGGTTGGTCACCGACTTCGACCCGGGCACGGCGACGGAGCCCGTCACCGGGCCGTCCGCGCGGGGGGCCGGCCAGAGGTCGGCGGCGGCAGGCACCGGCCGGGCCGAGCCGAGCGCTCCGCCGGTCGTCACGAGAGCCACCATAGCGGCGCCGCCGCGCGCCGCGACCGGTCGCGGCAACCACCCGGGGCTCGCGCGGGGGCATGATGGACGGGTGTGCGGGCGATACGTGTCGGCGCGGACGGAGCCCGACCTGATCGGTGACTACCAGATCGCCCTGCTCGACGTCCGCGAGCGGCTGGTGCCCTGCCACAACGTCGCCCCCACCAGCGAGGTGCCCGCCGTGCTCGCCCGCGACGGCGGCCGGGTGCTGACGAGCGCGCGGTGGGGGCTGGTGCCGCGGTGGGCGGCGGACCTCTCGATCGGCTCCCGGCTGATCAACGCCCGGCTCGAGACGGTCGCCGCCAAGCCGGCGTTCGCACCGGCGCTGCGCGCCCGCCGCTGCCTCCTGCCGGCCGACGCCTACTACGAGTGGGCCAGGGACGCCGCCGGGGTCAAGCGGCCCTGGCTGCTGCGCGCCGCCGACGGTGGCTGGCTCACGTTCGCCGGGCTGCACGAGACCTGGCGCGACCGCAACGACCCGGCGGCCCCGCCGCTGCGCACCGTGACGATCCTGACCACGGCGGCGGCCGGCGAGGCCGCGACGGTCCACGACCGGATGCCGGTCATGCTGCCGAGGCAGTGCTGGGCGGCGTGGCTCGACCCGGCGACGACCGATCCCGACGCCGCGCTCGGCGTCATCGGCGCGGCACCGCCCGTCGAGCTCGCCGTCTCGCCGGCCCATCCCGCGGTGGGCGACGTGCGCAACGACGGGCCGCACCTGCTGACCGACCCCGCGGCCGACCCCGCGGCTGACCCCGTGGCCGACCAGGCGGCTCCCACCCTGTTCTGAGGTTCGCCGCGCCGGCCCCTGGGGTAGCGGGGGCTCATGGTGGACGTGCAGGCAACCCGCGACCGGCTGACCGAGATGCTCGCCGACCTCGACCGCTCGGCCGAGGTGCTCGACCGCGACGACGCCGACCTCGAGCCCGGCGAGCTGAGCAACCTCGACCAGCACCCCGCCGACACGGCGACCTACCTGCAGGACAGCGACCGCGAGCAGTCCATGCGCGAGGTGGTGGACGGGCGCCGGCAGGAGGTCGAGGCCGCGCTGCGGCGCCTCGACGGCGGCAGCTACGGCCGGTGCGTCGACTGCGGCAACGAGCTGTCGCCCGAGCGGCTCGACGCCCGCCCCGAGGCGGCCCGCTGCGTCGACTGCCAGGCGAAGGCGGAGGCCGCCGCCCGTTAGCTCGCTCGCCGGCCCTGCGCCCCTCGTCCGCGCCGTCTCGGAGGCTCAGCCGCGCCGCACCGCCGAGGCCAGCAGGTGGATGCCGATCGACTCGTCCTCTCGCTCCCTGGCGAGCGCGAGCTCGGTCTCGACGAGCGTGCCGAGCACGCTCGGATCGGCGCGCAGCGCCCGCTCGACCGCGGCGCCGGAGAGCACCGAGCGGGGCCGTACCCACTCCACGTCGAAGCCGGCCTCGTCCAGCACGAGCCGCAGCTCCTCCGGCCAGAAGCAGCGGGTGATCGTCCCGTCGGTGCCGGGGACGAGGACGACGTCGGCGGCCGGCACGTCGGCCAGCTCGGCCCAGCGGCCGGCGTCGGCCAGCCTGGCCAGCCCGAGCACGAGCGAGTCGACGCAGATCAGCAGCCGTCCGCCGGGCTGCAGCACGCGGGCCAGCTCGGTCAGCGTCGTCTCGGTGGCGAGGCAGTACGACAGGGCCCGCTGCTCGGCGACCACCCGGTCGACGCAGCCGTCGGCGAGCCAGTCGAGGCCGCGTGGGTCGGCGAGCACCTGCATCAGCCGGCCGGGGCCGGCGAGCGATGCGGCCGGGACGATCCCCTCGGGCGTGCCCGCCACGTGGACGACCTCGTGCCCGGCGGCCGCCATCTGGAGCGGGAGCGCCGTCGCGTCGCCGGAGAGGTTGAGCACCCGCTGCGGCTGCGCCGGCAGCCACGCGGCGAGCTGGCGGGTGGCGACCGCGTCGTAGAAGACCCAGTAGCGCTCATCGGCCGGCCCCTTGTCGGCCAGCGCGCGGAGCGGATCGACCGCCACCATGACGAAGGCTGCCCTACTCTCTCGATGCTGTGACCGATGCTCCGGCCCCCGCCACGGTGCAGATCATGCTTCCCACCCCGGCGGGATCTGCACACATCGACCTCAACGTCCCGATCGCGCCGGTCGTCCCACTGGCCGTCGCGCTGCTCGGGCACGGCGCGGGCGGCGGCGTCGACGCGCCCGACGTACGGGCGGCGGGGGCCGCGCTGCTCGCTGCCGGCGTCGCCGTCGGCCGCTTCACCCAGCCGTACCGGGTGGCCGGCCGCCGCGCGCCGGCACCGGCCGCCGCGCTGGACGCCGCCTTCCTCGCCGGCGTCGGCGCGCTGCGCGCGCGGCCGGGCCTCGGCGGCGTGCCGCTCATCGCGGGCGGGCGCAGCAGCGGCGCCCGGGTGGCCTGCCGGACGGCGGAGCGGGCCGGGGCGGTCGCCGTGCTCGCGCTGGCCTTCCCGCTGATGCCACCGGGACGGCCGGACCGCAGCCGGCTGCCCGAGCTGCTGGCCGTCGGCCGGCCGACGCTCGTGGTGCAGGGCAGCCGGGACGGGTTCGGCGGCGCCGGCGCGCTCACGGCGGCGGTCGGGGCCGCGGGCCCGTGGCCGCCCTGGCTGCGGATCGCCGCGGTCGAGGGGGCCGACCACGGCTTCCGGGCCAGGCGAGCCGACGGGCGAACCAGCGCCGACTGCCTGGCGGAGATCGCCGCGGCGGTCCGCGACTGCGTCACGTGGCTCTCACGGGGCTGATCGGCTGACCGCCGCGACGGGCCGCCCCGCGCCGGCCGCCTGGACGTCGGAGACGTAGAGCCGCGCGGCGACGTGCGCGGGCAGCCGGCCCTCGCCGGCGTCCGTCCGCACCGCCGCCGACGCGTCGTCGCGGGCGAGGACCGTCACGGGGACGCCGGGCAGCAGCCCGAGCTGCTCGAGCCGGAGCATGTGCGCGGCGTCGGCCTCCACCTCCTCGTCGACCCGGCGGACGACGGCGCGGTCGCCCGGCCGCAGGTGGCCGAGCGGGGTCAGGGTGCCGACGTCGACGACGTTGCGCGAGCCGGGGATGGGGTTGCCGTGCGGGCAGGTGGCCGGGTCGTCGAGCAGGCGCACCAGGTGCTGCTCGAGGTTCTCGCTGATGGCGTGCTCGAGCCGGCCGGCCTCCTCGTGCACCTGGTGCCACGGCACCTTGATGACGTCGACGAGCAGCCGCTCGGCGAGCCGGTGCCGCCGCGCGATCGCGGTGGCGAGGTGACGGCCGGTCTCGGTGAGGTGCATGACGTTGCGGCTGTCGAGGGTGAGGTAGCCCTCGCGCTGGAGGCGCTTCACGGTCTCCGACACCGACGGCGCCGAGACGCCGAGCCGCTCGACGATCCGGGCCCGCAGCGGCGCGATGCCGGACTCCTCGAGCTCGTAGATCGTCTCGAGGTACTGCTCGACCGCCGGGTGGTAGCCGCCCATGCGCCCCATCGTACGGCGGGAACCCGTGACCGGTCGCCGCCGCAGCGTGCCCACGAGAGGCCGGCAGAGCGGCCCGGCAGCGTGGCCGGCGGGGGCCGGGAATGGTCCGGCGCCGGGTGCGCGTTACCGCGACGAATCATCCGTACCGGAGGACGACGATGCCCCCCACTTCCACCACTGGCTCCGATCGGCGTGCCGATCGTGGCCGGGAGCAGGACCGCCCTGACCCACCAGGACGGCGAAGCGGCGGGCGGCGGGGGCGGGACCGGCGACCGCCCGCGCGCGCCGCGGCGGGGGGAGCGCGATCCGGCGGCCGGTCGCGGTGCCCGTCAGCGATGCCGCGAAGCGGTGCCGCCGACTCGCACGAGGTACCCTGCGACCGGCGGCCTGCCGCGAGCGGGCCGGCCGGGTGCGAGGAGGTGGGAGCGGTAGCAGAGACGATGGAGCAGCGCACCGAGCGCTTCGAGCGGGACGCGCTGCCGTACCTCGACCAGCTCTACGCGGCGGCCCTCCGGATGACGCGCAACCCGGCCGATGCCGAGGACCTCGTGCAGGAGACGTTCGCCAAGGCCTTCGCCGCCTTCCACCAGTTCGAGGAGGGCACCAACCTCAAGGCCTGGCTCTACCGCATCCTCACCAACACGTTCATCAACAGCTACCGCAAGCGGCAGCGCCAGCCGCTGCAGAGCCCGACCGAGGAGATCCACGACTGGCAGCTCGCCGAGGCCGAGTCGCACACCTCCAGCGGGCTGCGCTCGGCGGAGGTCGAGGCGCTCGACCACCTCCCCGACTCCGACATCAAGGAAGCGCTCCAGGCGCTTCCCGAGGACTTCCGGATCGCGGTCTACCTGGCCGACGTCGAGGGCTTCGCGTACAAGGAGATCGCCGAGATCATGGGCACGCCGATCGGCACGGTGATGTCGCGGCTGCACCGCGGTCGCCGTGGCCTGCGCGAGCGATTGCAGCAGTACGCCGTCGACCGGGGCTTCGTCCGGCCCGACGGCGAGCCGGCCGACGGGCAGCAGGGGGCCTCCGCCGGCTCCCGCTCAGGCGGGGAGGGTGGTACGGCATGAGCTGCGGCAACCCGCACGAGACCGACTGCCGCGAGGTGCTCGACAAGGTCTACCTCTACCTCGACGGCGAGGCCGACACCATCGACGTCCGCAACATCCACCAGCACCTCGAGGAGTGCGGGCCGTGCCTGCGCCAGTACGGGCTGGAGCAGCAGGTGAAGGCGCTCGTCGCCCGCTCGTGCGGCTGCGATGCTGCGCCGGAGGCGCTGCGCGTCAGGGTGCTGCGGCGGATCCGCGAGGTACGGGTGGAGTTCGACAGCCTCGACGTGCGGACCGAGGGGCCCTAGACCGCTGGACCGGCCGGCTCGCCGGTCCCTGCTCAGGGCTGCTCAGGCGTTGGGGCGCTTGCCGTGGTTGGCCTTCTTCTTCGCGCGGGCCTTGCGCCTGCGGGACTTCTTCGCCATGGTGCTGCTCGCTCCCTCTCGCCGGCTTCGGTCCGGCCATCCTCGCACGGTCACCGGTGGCCGGGTCGCGCGCCCCGTCAGCCGGTGAGGCGGCGGTTGAGCGCGTCGAGCACCGAGCGGGCGACGGCGTCGATCTCGTCGCCGCGCACCACGGCGCTGCCGGAGAGCAGCTGGACGCCGACCCTCGGCACCTGCACCTGGATCACGCTGACGGCGACCTGGTGCGCGGCCAGCGGCAGCACGGCCGCGTGCTCGATCTCGGCCGGCGTGCCGAGCAGCTCGTCGAGGGCGGCGAGCGTCGCGCCGGCGACCAGCCTCGGCCGCGACACCGGCGAGGACGAGCCGCGGGCCGCCCCCTCGAACGAATCGGTACCGAGGCGCAGCGTCACGGTCACCTCCGCCTCGGTGCCCGAGGTCACCACGCCGACCGACTCGACGAGCGGGCGGGGCGCATGCTCGGGCGCGACCGGCGCTTCCGGCGCTGCGTGCGGCGCCGGCGCGGGCAGCGGCTCGACCGCGGCGAGCCCGCGCGGACCCGTGGGCTCGACGGGCTCGGCGGGCTCGGCGGCTTCGGCGGCTTCGGCGGCTTCGGCGGCATCGTGGCGCGCGTCGGCCGCACCGGCTGGCCCGCTGGCGGGCTCCTCGTCGATCTGGACGACGCTCACGATGCGGTGGTCGATGTCGAGGTCGTAGCGGGCCATCGCGAGCGACTGGATGTCGCGCACCACCTGCTTGGCCGGCTTGTTGCGGTCGGCGAGGACGTGCACCTCGGTCGGCCGGGCGTCGGCGCCGGTGACGACGCTGACCGCGCGGACCCCCGGCAGGTGGCGAAGGGCGGCCTCGAAGTCGGGCAGCAGGCGAAGCGTGGGCATGGTGCTCCTTCTAGCCGGTGCGGGTCAGACCGGCGACGACGAGCCGGCGGCGGTGCAGCGCTTCCTCCGCGGGGGTGGTCCCCCCGTGCTCGGCGCCCCGGCCGATCGGCGGCGGGGCAGCCGGTGGGGCCGCCGGCTCGCTCGCCGGGGCCGGCGGGAGGGGTGCGGCCGCCGCGGTGACGGCGGGGACCAGGGGAGGCGCGGGGGGAACGGCCGCGGGCTCGAGCGGGTCGCTGCCCCCGGCGGCGCGCCAGGCCTCGTCGGCCGATGCGGTCGCGGCACGGGCGCCGGCCGCCGCGTCGGCGAGCGCGGCGAGCGCGGGCGGGAGGACCGTCCTGGCGTGGTCGGTCGCCTCCCGCACCGATTGCCGCTGCCACCAGCGCAGCGCCCTCGCGACGTCGGCGTCGACGCTGCCGGCGGCCACCGCCGCGGCGAGGACGGCGTCGAAGCGCATGGTGGCAGGGGCCTCTCTGGCATCGAGGAGCGCGGCGACCACGTCGCCGAGCGTCGCCATGGCACGGGCGGGCACCGCGACCTCCTAACCTGCGGCGACGGTTCCGTCACTGTACGGCCGGGACCGGCCGTCACGGCACCGCGAAACGGATCATCGATGCCGTGTCGCCGACTGCTCCGTTCGGCCGACGCGACGGCGGTCGTGCGGGCCGCCCGGCCTCCCGCTCGTGCGCGGTGCGCAGCCGGACATGCGCGCACCGACACCGTACCGCCGGGCGTCCGCGGCAGGGAGCCGAGTGAGTGACCTGGTTGATGTCCGTTCGGTCCCGGTCTGAGGTGCGGAGTGTCACTATGCGAGAGCAGAGGGCTGCGCAGCGCATACGGTTTCGGGCGAACGGCTTGACGCGGAATTCCGACGGCGCTTCACTCCAATCGGGTGCCGATCATGGCTTGTCACAACTGCGACAGGCCGATGCGTCGGCCCCTTGCTCGTGTGCCCGGCTCGCCCGGGACCCGTTGCTTGACAACTGCAGATGGCGTGGCCGGGACCGGCAGGGCCAGGCACTTTCAGTTCTCTCTCCTGTCTTCTTCGAGCGGAGCGGATCGCGCGCGGACGTCCAGCGGTGTCCGTGACTTGAATCCTGGGAGGCGAGAAACCTCATGAAGAAGATCAGCGCGGCTGTCGAGCACATGGTCGAGGAGCTGCTGGCCGCCAAGGCCGGCGTCAGCTGGGGTTAATGGGACCTGCCGGTCCCCGCCACGCCATCTGCGGAGATCACTGCGCATCACTGCGCATTGCCGCGCACCCACAGCATCGCCATGCCCCGCTGCCCGCACCTCGCCGTCGCCCTCGTGCCGATCCCACCGCACGCTCCTGCCCCGCACTACCCTGTCCACGATCGACGCGCTGTCGAAGATCGCTTCCACTTCCCCCGGAGGCCGCCATGGCGGGCCTGTCCTCCACCGCGCGCGCGTACGCCATCGGCGTGACGTGCGCCGGCGGGCTGGCCTGCGCGCTCGCCGCGGCCGCGGTGGACAGGTGGGACTACGTGCTCGCCCTCGCCGGGCTCGAGCTGGTCGCCGCGTCGCTGTCGATCGTGACCGGCGGGGCGGAGGTGAAGGTCTCCCTTGGCTTCGTGGTCACGATCGCGGCCGTCTTCCTCACCGGGCCGGCCGGCGCCACGCTCGTCTCCGCCGCGAGCGCCTTCGACTGGGTCAAGGGCGGCCGGTCGCCGATCAAGCGCGCGTTCAACGGCGGCCAGTTCGCGCTGGCCGGTGGGGCGGCCGGCGTCGCCTACACCGCGCTGGGCGGGCCGGTGGCGGCGATGGCCGCCTCCGACTTCCCGCGCATCCTGCTGCTCACGATCGCGAGCGTCACCGCGTACTGCGTCGTCAACATCGCTCTCGTGTGCGGCGTCGTGCACCTCGACAAGGGCGTGCCGTTCATGGGCGTGTGGTGGGGGAGCATCTCCTGGGCCACCACGTTCTTCTTCGCCTACGGGATGCTGAGCCTGCTGCTCGCCGCGATGTGGGAGAACGTCAACCCCCTCGCGGCCCTCCTCCTGCTGCTGCCGCTGCTGATCGCGCGGGCCACCTACTACCAGTACGCCGAGCAGCAGCGCGCCTACGAGGCGACGCTGCGCGGGCTGATCCAGGCGGTCGAGACCAAGGACCACTACACCCGCGGCCACTCCGAGCGGGTCGCCCGCGCGTCGGTGCTGATCGCCCGCGAGGTGGGGCTGCGCGAGGACCGGGTCGAGGCCCTGCGCTACGCCGGGATGCTGCACGACGTCGGCAAGACCGGCGTGCCGACCAAGGTCCTGCAAAAGGCCGGCCGGCTCACCGACGAGGAGACCGAGGCGATCCGCCAGCACACCACGCGCGGGTACGAGCTGCTGCGCGAGATCGACTTCCTCAGCGAGGCGCTGGCCGGCATCTACCACCACCACGAGCGGCTCGACGGCCTCGGCTACCCGCTCGGCCTGTCCGGCGACGACATCCCCGAGTCCGCGCGGGTCATCGCGGTCGCCGACGCCTTCGACTCGATGACCTCCACCCGGTCCTACCGGCCGGCCAAGTCGGTGCCGGGCGCGATCTCCGAGCTGCTGCGCTGCCGGGGCAGCCAGTTCGACCCCGTGTTCGTCGACGCGCTCGTGCGCGCGGTGCGCCGCAAGGGCTGGGAGGCCCAGCCGGGCACGCCGGCTGTGCCGGCTGTGTCGGCCGGGTCGGCGGTGTCGGCCGGCTCGGCTGGCGACCCGCTGCTCGTGATGGAGCACGACGGGTGAGACGGCACGGCCGGTCGGGGCCCTCCCGGGTCGCGCCGCTTCGACCCGTCGTCATCCTCGGGATGGCCCTCGGGGTCACCTCGGTGATCGTGACGGCGGCCGACGGGCTCACCCACCGCGGCCTCGTGGTCGCGCTGTCCTTCGGCGTGCTCATCTTCCTCGGCGAGCTGGTGCGCGTGGTGCTGCCCGGCGACCGGGAGACCGCGCCGGTCGCCGTCGCCTGCGCCCTCGGCTACGCGCTCACGTTCTCCGACGGCAACCCGTTCCACCCGATGCCGCTCACCGTGGTAGCGGTGGCCACGCTGGCCTCCGCCGCCGGCGCCTTCGTCCACGGCGCGGTCGGCCGGCCGATGGGGGTGGAGTCGCTCGCCCACCGGATCCTGGCGCTCGCCGCGGCGGCCGTGCTGTTCCACGCGTACGAGGGCGCCGGGCGGCCGAGCACGCCCAAGAGCAGCATGCTCGTCGTGGTCATGATCGCCATCACGGTGGTGGCCGGCGGCCTCACGATCGTCTTCGCCGCCGTCGAGCGGGTGATCCGGCACGGCACGCCGCTGCTGGCCGCGCTCGGCGACGAGACGAGGGCGGTCGCCGCGCTCGGCGCGGCCATCGGTGCCACCGGCATCCTGATCGCGCTGTCCGCGCCGCTCATGCGGCTGTGGGCGCTGCCGGTGCTGTCGCTGCCGCTGCTCGTCGCGCAGTTCTCGATGCGCCGCTACTCCGGCATCCGGGCGACCTACCGGCAGACCATCCGGGCGCTGGCCAAGGTCACCGAGGTCGGCGGCTACGTCGCCCAGGGGCACTCCCGCCGGGTCGCGGCGCTCGCGGTGGCCACCGGCCGCGAGGTCGGCATGACCGAGTCGGAGCTGCTCGACCTCGAGTACGCCGCCCTCATGCACGACATCGGCCAGCTCTCGCTCGCCGAGCCGATCCCGGGCGGCTCCACCCTCGCCGTGCCACCGGTGGAGCGCCGCCGCATCGCCGAGCTCGGCGCCGCGGTGATCCGCAGCACCGGCGCGCTCGACCGGGTCGCGCTCATCGTCGAGCGCCAGGCCGACCCGTACCGCCGCAACCGCAGCCCGGCCGACCCGACCCTGCCGCTGGAGAGCCGCATCATCAAGGCCGCCAGCGCGTACGACGACGTGGTCGCCGCGTCCCCGGACGACCCGCGGGCCCGCGCCGACGCGATCGAGCGGCTGCGGCTCGGCATGGCCTACGAGTACGACCCCCGGGTCGTCGACGCGCTCGCGCGGGTGGTGGCCCGGCTGCCGTACGGCGTCGCGCCGGCCCTGTCAGCCTGAGTCGCTGCGCCGGCGGCGCAGGCCGTCGTCGTACCGCGCGCCCGTCGTCATCCCGGTGAGGACCAGCAGGCCCAGCCCGGCGGCGATCAGCACGTCGCCGGCGCTCAGCACCTCGGGGACGACGGGCAGCGGCAGCGGGATGCGGTCGGCCAGCGCCGGCAGGGCGGTCCCGGCGCCGAGCAGGGCGTGCCCTTGGTCGAGGCCGGCGGCGATCGGCGCCACGTCGACGCCGGCCCGCGTCGCTGCCCACGCCGACACCGGCATCGCGCCGTTGGCGGCGATCACCAGCGCGTTGAGCAGCAGGCCGCCGGCGACCAGCGGGATGCCCTGAAGCGCCCGGTTGACCGCGAGGAACGCGACGACGAGCGCGGTCGCGGCCACCGCGCCGGCGACGTGGCCGCTCCCCGAGCCGGCCCGCGCCGCGAGCCCGCCCCCGATCTCGGCGAGGGCGGCGAGGACCAGCAGCGGCCAGCCCGCTACCGGCAGCGCGGCCAGCCGCCGCAGCCGTCCGGAGAGCGCCCGGCCGAGCAAGACGGCAAGGGCCAGCACGATGGCGACCAGTGCCATCCGGTTAGTCTCCCTGCTTACGTGGCGCCCGGTGGGTCCGACGCGCGAGGCGAGAAGGGGTGGGACCACATGTTCGACTGCGTGCTCGTGGCCAACAGGGGCGAGATCGCGCGGCGCGTCATCCGCAGCGTGCAGCGGCTCGGCGTGCGGGCCGTCGCCGTCTACTCCGAGGCCGACCAGGGCCTGCCCTACGTCAAGGAGGCCGACGAGGCGCTGCCGATCGGGCCGCCGCCGCCGGCCCAGTCCTACCTCGACATCGCCAAGGTGCTCGAGGCCGCCAGGCAGTCCGGTGCCGACGCCGTGCACCCCGGCTACGGGTTCCTCGCCGAGAACGCCGCCTTCGCTGCGGCGGTGGCGAAGGCCGGGCTGACGTGGATCGGCCCGAGCCCCGAGTGCATCGACGCGATGGGCAGCAAGATCAACGCCCGCAACCTGATGGCCGCCGCCGGGGTGCCGGTGGCTGCCGGCACGACCGAGCCGGTGTCGGAGGTCGAGGAGGCCGTCCGGCTGGCGGCCGGCATCGGCTACCCGGTGATGGTCAAGGCGTCGGCGGGCGGCGGCGGCATCGGCATGAGCGTGGCGAACGGCGAGGACGAGCTGCGCCAGGCGTTCGAGACGGCGCGCACCAGGGCCGAGCGGTTCTTCGGCGACCCGGCCATCCTGCTCGAGCGCTACCTGCCGAGCGCGCGCCACGTCGAGGTGCAGATCCTCGGCCTGGCCGACGGCCGGGTGGTGGCCCTCGGCGAGCGGGACTGCTCCGTCCAGCGGCGGCACCAGAAGGTCGTCGAGGAGACGCCCTCGCCCGGCGTCGGGCCGCAGCTGCGCGAGCGCATGCTCGCCGCGGCGGTGCGGGCCGGCGAGGCCGTCGGCTACCGCAACGCCGGCACGGTCGAGTGCCTCGTCTCCGGCGACGAGTTCGTCTTCCTCGAGATGAACACCAGGCTCCAGGTCGAGCACCCGGTGACCGAGCTGGTGACCGGCATCGACCTCGTCGAGCAGCAGCTGCGCATCGCGGCCGGCGAGCCGGTCACCTTCGACCCGGCGGCGGTGCGGCCGACCGGGCACGCCATCGAGCTGCGGGTCTACGCCGAGGACCCGAAGCGCTTCCTGCCGAGCCCCGGCGCCATCACCGCCTGGCGCGAGCCGGCCGGCGAGGGGGTGCGGGTCGACGCCGGCTACGCGGCCGGCACGACCGTCACGCCGTTCTACGACCCGCTGCTCGCGAAGCTCTGCGTGCACGGCGCCGATCGGCCCGAGGCGCTGGCGAGGGCCCGCGCGGCGGTGGCCGGCTTCGAGATCGAGGGGCTGCGGACCAACCTGCCCTTCTTCCTCGAGCTGCTCGACGACGAAGGCTTCGCGTCCGGGCGCTACGACACGGGGATCATCGACCGGATGCGGGCCCGCTGAGCCGCCGCACGGACGAGCAGCCGCCCGCCGGGCGCGGCCGGGCTCCGGGCATGATTGGATGCGCCGAGCGTCGATGACCGGCGGACGGCGGCGAGAGGAGCTCGTGGTGGCCGAGGAAGTCCGGGCGGAGATGGTGGCCAACGTCTGGAAGGTCGTCGTCCAGGAGGGCCAGCGAGTCGAGGAGGGCGATCAGCTCGTGATCCTCGAATCGATGAAGATGGAGATCCCCGTCCTGACCGAGTCCGGCGGCTACGTCACCCAGCTGCGCGTTCGCGAGGGCGACGTCGTCCAGGAGGGCGACGTCATCGCGGTCATCGGCGACTCCACGGGCTAGGCGGCTGGCAGGGGCGGCAGGTCGCGCTTCGTCGCCTCGCCACGGTCAAGCGGATGACCGCAGCAGCCGAGCATTAGTGGCGTGACGACGACGATCGAGCCCTTCCTCCGTGCCCTCGTCGAGTGCGGCGGCTCCGACCTGCACTGCAAGGTCGGCAGTCCGCCACGGGTGCGCATCGACGGTCGCCTGCGCAAGCTCCAGACCCGCGACCTGACGGCGGCCGACACCGAGCAGATGGTGATGGAGGTGCTGCGGGCCGACCTCGTCGAGGAGTTCCACCGCAGCAACGAGGCCGACTTCGCGTACTCCCTCTCGGGCGTCGGCCGGTTCCGCGTCAACGCGTTCCGCTCCCGCGGCTCGGCCGGGCTGGTGTTCCGGCGGGTGTCGGTGGGCGCGATCCCGCTCGACGACCTCGGGCTGCCGCCGGTGATCCCGCAGCTGGCGCTCGAGCCGCGCGGGCTGGTGCTCGTCACGGGGCCGACCGGATCGGGCAAGACCACGACGCTCGCCGGCATGATCGACCACATCAACACCAACCGCGAGGTCCACGTCGTCACGATCGAGGACCCCATCGAAGTGCTGCACTTCGACAAGATGGCGATGATCAACCAGCGCGAGGTACGGGTCGACACCGAGGACTTCCCGACGGCGCTGCGGGCCGCGATGCGCCAGGACCCCGACGTCATCCTCGTCGGCGAGATGCGCGACCACGAGACCGTGAAGGCCGCGCTCGCCGCGTCCGAGACCGGTCACTTCGTCATGTCGACCCTGCACACCACCGACGCGCAGGAGACCATCAACCGGGTCATCGACTTCTTCCCGCCGCACGAGCAGAAGCAGGTGCGCCTCTCGCTCGCCGGCGCGCTGCGCGGCGTCGTCTGCCAGCGGCTGGTGCCGCGCGCCGACGGCGAGGGCCGCTGCGTCGCGATGGAGGTCATGGTCAACACCGGCCGGGTGGCGGACGCCATCGCCGACCCCGACAAGACCGCGACCATCTCCGAGCTCATCGCGGACGGCGCGTTCTACGGGATGCAGACGTTCGACCAGCACCTGGTCGGGCTGATCCGCGACGGCGTCATCACGCTGGAGTCCGCCATGGCCGCGTCCACGTCGCCGCACGACCTCACCGTCGAGCTGCGCCGGCTGGGTCTGGTGGCGTGACGGTCAGCCCGTCGTGATGCCGTGCTGCGAGCACCTGGCCGTCCACCCGCGCGGCGTCACCTGGACCACCAGGCGCCGCCCGCACCGCCGGCAGTAGCGCGGCGGCTCGAGCGCGCGCTGCGCGCGGCAGGCCTCGTGCCCGTCGTCCGGCCCGCTCGCTGCCGTCCCGCCGCACCGGTCGCAGCGGCCCGGCGCGCCGTCGAGGTCGAGGACGTAGGCGAGCAGGCGGATGCCGGGGGACGGCTCCCAGTCCAGCGCCGGCGCGCGGATGAAGCCCAGTCGCTCGTAGAGCCGGTGCGCCGGCCGCATGAGATCGCGGGACGAGAGGACGAACCGCCGGCAGCCGGCCCTCCGGGCGAGGTCGAGGCACTCCTCGACGAGCGCTCGCCCCACCCCGGTCCCCTGCGCCTCGGGGGCGACCGCCAGCATCCGCAGCTCGGCGTCGTCCTCGCCGGCGAGCTCGGCGTGCGGGCTGGCGGTGCCGAGGCACAGCGTCGCGGTGCCGACCACCCGGCCGGTCGCATCGACGGCCACCAGCAGCTCGGTGGTGGCCGCCCGCCCGGCGGCGTCGGCGAGCTCGGCCTCGTACCCGGTGTCGCCGTCGAGCAGGCCGCCGTGCCGGTACGCCACCACGGTCAGCGCGCCGATCGCCGCGTGCTCCTCCTGGCGCGCGGGCCGCACCTGCACGCCTGACGGCGGACGTGGCTCGCGCGCCTGCATGGCTACCTGTCTACACCAGCGCCCATGGTGCGCTGCCGACCCAGCGAGCGTCAGGCACGACCGCTGACCGCCTCCTCCTGGCCGGGGTCCGCCGGCAGCGGGCGGATGCCCGTGTCGCCGGCCTCGGCGTGGTAGTCGTCCTCGGCCGTCGCGTCGACGCCGCGCGGCATCGCGCGGAAGAGCGGCGTGAGCAGCGCAGCCACCAGGGTGTTGACGAGCACGGTCGGGATGCCCACCCAGATCGTCATCTTCGTGTCGATGCCGATGTGCGAGAGCGCCCACGTCGACCCGCCGAAGTGCTTGTGGTTGGTCGCCGGGTTGGGCACGTACCAGAGCATCCAGATCGACAGCCCGATGCCGACCGCCCACCCGACGAGCAGCGCCCACCGGTGGAACCAGCGCGTGAAGAGGCCGAACACCACCGGCGGCAGTATCTGGATGATGATGATGCCGCCGATGAGCTGGAAGTCCAGCGCGAACTGGACGTCGAGGCCGATGAGCACGCCGAGCGCGCCGGCCTTCACCAGCAGCGACACGATCTTGCTGACCTGGGCCTCCTCGCGCGGCGAGGCGCCCGGCCGGAAGTACGGCTTGTAGATGTCGCGGGTGAACGTGTTGGCCGCGGCGATCGACATGATGGCCGCGGGCACGAGCGCCCCGATCGCGATCGCGGCGAACGCAACGCCCGCGAACCAGTCCGGGAACTGCTGATGGAACAGCTGCGGCACGATGGTGTTGGCGTCCGGCTTGCCGTTGCTGCCCTGCGGTGCGGGCACCGTCTTCGCCGAGATGGCCATGTAGCCCAGCAGCGCGAGGAAGCCCAGCATCAGCGAGTACGCCGGCAGCAGCGCCATGTTCTTCTTCACCGTGTCGCGGCTCTTGGCCGCGAGCACGCCGGTGACCGCGTGCGGGTAGAGGAACAGCGCGAGCGCCGAGCCGAGCGCCAGCGTCGAGTACGCGAGGTACTGCGCCTGCTTGAGGGTGACGTCGCCGACGGCGGTGCCCGGGGGCGCCGCGGCCGCCTTGGCCTGGAACGACGCGTGCGCGTCGCCGAAGATGGGCCCGAAGCCACCGAGCTTGTACGGGATGTAGATGACGGCGACCAGCACCACGACGTAGATCAGCGTGTCCTTGATGAACGCGATCAGCGCCGGCGCGCGCAGGCCCGACGAGTACGTGTAGGCCGCGAGCACCGCGAACGCGATCCACAGCGGCCACTCGCCGGTGATGCCCACCGACTCGAGGACCGCGCGGATGCCGACGAGCTGCAGCGCGATGTACGGCATCGTCGCGACGATGCCGGTGAGCGCGACCGCGACGGCGAGCGCGCTGGACCCGTGCCGCCCGCGGACGAAGTCGGCCGCCGTCACGTAACCGTGCCGGTGCGCCACCGACCACAGCCGTCCCGCGACGAGGAACACGATCGGGTAGGCGACGATGGTGTAGGGCACCGCGAAGAAGCCGAGCGCACCGCCGCCGAACACGAGCGCCGGCACGGCGACGAACGTGTAGGCGGTGTAGAGGTCGCCGCCGATGAGGAACCAGGTGACCCACGTGCCGAAGCTGCGCCCGCCGAGCCCCCACTCGTCGAGGTGGTGCATCGATCCGGCGCGCCGCCAGCGCGCGGCCAGGAAGCCGATGGCGGCGACGAGGACGAACAGCGCGACGACGATGCCGAACTCGAGGGCGTTGAACGGCACCTTGGGCACGGTCGGCGCCGCCGCGGCCGCGAGCGCGGTCACCGCTCGCCCCTGGTGGCGCGGTAGACCCACCAGGTGAACGTGACGCTCACCGGGATCCACACGAGCTGGTACCAGTAGAAGAACGGCATGCCGCCCCAGGACGGCGATGTGCGGTTGTAGAACTGCGGCACGAGCACGCCGACGAGGGGCACCAGCAGCAGCAGGTTGACCCAGCGGACGTTGATCCGCCGCCTGCCGGCCCCGGCCCCTCCCGCGTCGATCCGGCCGGCGGCGCTCGCCCCGGCATCCGTACGCCCGTACCTGTCGTCACGATCCGACACGGAACCTCCTCGATCAGCCCGAAGCGCCCGCTATCTGCCCAGCGGTGTAGCACGAGCGCACAGCGTTGTCGAGCATCGGTTGCCTGAGCGAGGGCCGCGCCGGTGGCCGGCGCCCCGGCGCGTCAGCGCGCCCTCGACGACGGTTCCGCTCCCAGGACGCTTGCCGGATCGGAAAGCGGTTGCGGATTCGGCAACCGGCACCGGCGAAGGTCTCCCGCAGCCCGGCGCGCGCCGTGGTCGGAGGTCGGAGGTCGGGAGGCGATGCAGGAGCGCGAGACGGTGCTGCTCAGAGCGTCTGGGACAGCGCCTTGATGGGCATCTGCAGGCCGGCGAGCATCGCGAGGTCGGTCTCCGGCGAGCGGCCGAGGGTGGTGAGGTAGTTGCCGACGATGACCGCGTTGATGCCGCCGAGCATGCCCTGCTCGGTGCCGAGGTCGCCCAGCGTCAGCTCGCGCCCGCCGGCGTAGCGCAGGATCGTCCGCGGCAGCGCGAGGCGGAACGTCGCGATCGTGCGCAGCGCCTCGCGGGCCGGCAGCACCGGCAGGTCGCCGAACGGCGTGCCTGGGCGGGGGTTGAGGAAGTTCAGCGGCACCTCGTCCGGTGCCAGCTCGCCGAGCTCGGCGGCCAGCTCGGCGCGCTGCTCGACCGTCTCGCCCATGCCGACGATGCCGCCGCAGCACAGCTCCATTCCCGCGTCGCGGACGAGCCGGCAGGTCTCCCAGCGCTCCTCCCAGGTGTGCGTCGACACCACCTGCGGGAAGTACGAGCGCGCCGTCTCCAGGTTGTGGTTGTAGCGGTGCACGCCCATCGCGACGAGGTCGTCGACCTGCTCCTGGTCGAGCATGCCGAGCGAGCAGGCGATGTTGACGTCGTTGCCGTCGGCGCGGATCGCCTCGATGCCCTTGCGCACCGCGTCGAGCAGCCGCCGGTCGGGGCCGCGCACCGCGGCGACGATGCAGAACTCGGTGGCACCCGTCTCGCGGGTCTCGCGCGCCGCCCGCACGAGCTCGTCCACGTCGATCCAGGCGGCCCGTACCGGCGAGGAGAACTGCCCGGACTGCGAGCAGAAGTGGCAGTCCTCCGGGCAGCCGCCGGTCTTCACCGACACGATGCCCTCGACCTCGACCTCCGGACCGCACCAGCGCATCCGCACCTCGTGCGCGAGCGCGAGCAGGTCGCCCAGGCGCTCGTCGGGCAGCCGCAGGCAGGCCAGCGCCTGCTCGGCGCGGAGGCCGCGGCCGGCCTCGAGCACCTGCGCTCGCGCGATGTCGAGGGCGGCGGCGGCATCGAGATCGGTGTCGGTCACGGCATCCCTCTCGGCGTTGGGTCGTGGGCGTTCCGGAAGTCTCCCGCATCGAACCGGCCCCCGTACGCCGGGGCCAGTCCGGTGGTTGCCATCGTCAGGAACGTCGCCGGGTCGGCGCGGCCAGCACCCTCCGGCAGCGCGCCCGCGAGCGGCCGGGCGGCGAGCGTCTCGAGGTCGCGGACGTTGCTGCGCGCCGCGAGGTCGGGGCAGGCCGGCCACGAGCCGATGACCACTCCGCCCGGCTCGATGCCCCGGCCGGCCATCGCCTCGAGGGTGAGCGCGGTCTCGTTCAGCGTTCCGAGCCCGGCCCGCACGACGACGAGGACGGGCGCGCCGAGCAGCCGGGCCAGGTCGGCGAGCGTCGCGCCGTCCTCGTCGTAGCGCACGAGCAGCCCGCCGGCGCCCTCGACGAGGACGAGCCGCCGGGTCTCGGCGAGCGTCGCGACCCGGTCTGCCACGTCGCGCATCGACAGCGGCGCCCGGCCGGAGAGCCGGGCGGCGGCGGCCGGCGAGAGCGGGTCGGGGTAGCGGGCCCACTCGTGCAGGTCGTCCACGGCGGCGAGCCGGCGCACCTCGTCCAGGTCGCCCGGCTCGCCGGGAGCCGCTCCGGTCTGGGCCGGCTTCACGACCGCCACCGCGGCGCCCCTGGCGGCGGCGAGCGCGGCCAGCGCGGCCGTGACCACGGTCTTGCCGACGCCGGTCCCGGTGCCGGAGACGACGAGGACGCTCATGCGGGGCCGGCGGCCGGCAGGGCAGCGGCGAGGGCGGCCCGCAGCCGCGCCAGGTCGGTGGCGGTCAGGTCGGCGCGCGCGGTGAGCCGCAGGCGCGACCGGCCGTCCGGCACCGATGGCGGCCGGAAGCAGCCCACCCGCACCCCCGCCGCTGCGCAGCTCGCCGCCGCGGCGACCGCCGCCGCCGGGTCGCCGATCGGCACCGGCACGACCGCGGCGGCCGGCTCGGCGATGCCCGGGTGATGCGCCCGGACCGCGGCGGCCACGTCGGCCGCCCGGGCCCGTACCGCCGCCGCGAGCGCGGGCTGCTCGCGCAGGACGGCGAGCGCCGCGCGGGCGGCGCCCGCGGCAGCGGGCGCCAGGCCGGTGTCGAAGACGAACCCCCGCGCCGAGTCGACGAGGTGGTCGATCACGTCGCGCGACCCGATCACCGCGCCGCCCTGCGAGCCGAGCGCCTTGGACAGCGTAGCCGTCACGACGACGCCGGGCGCGCCGGCGAGCCCGGCGGCGTGGACGGCCCCCTCGCCCCCGTCGCCCACGACGCCGATCGCGTGGGCCTCGTCCACGACGAGCGCGGCGCCGTGGCGGCGGGCGATCGCGGCGAGCGCCGCCAGCGGCGCGCGGTCGCCGTCGACCGAGAACACCGCGTCGGTGACGACGAGCGCCCGCCGCTCCGCACGACCGGCGAGCGCCCGCTCCACCGCGTCGACGTCACCGTGCGGCACCACCGCGACCCGGGCCCTCGACAGCCGGCAGGCGTCGACCACGGACGCGTGGTTGGCCGCGTCGGAGACCACGAGGTCCCCGGCACCGGCAAGCGCGGTGATCGCGCCGAGGTTGGCCAGGTAGCCGGAGGAGAAGACGAGCGCGGCCTCGGCCCCGCAATGGTCGGCGAGCGCGGCCTCGAGCTCGGCGTGCAGCGCTGTCGAGCCGGTCACGAGCCGCGAGCCGGTGGCGCCGGCGCCCCAGGTGCGCAGCGCCTCGATCGCCGCCGCGATGACCCGCGGGTGCCGGGACAGCCCGAGGTAGTCGTTGCCGGCGAGGTCGAGCAGGTCGTCGTCCGCCCGGCGCGGGCGCAGCCGCCTGCGCAGTCCGGCCGCCACCCGCGCGGCGGCCCGCTCGCGCAGCCAGCCGAGCGGATCGGCGGCGATCGCATCAGCCGTGCCAGCCGTGACCGGCCCGCTCACCCGAGCTCCGCGAGCGCGTCCCGCACGCACCCGGCAGCGATGTCGAGCAGCCGGTCGAGGTCGTCCTCGCCGATGGCGAGCGGCGGCATCAGCACGACGACGTCACCGAGCGGCCGGATGATCGCGCCGCGCTCGCGGGCCAGCCGGCAAGCCCTGGCGCCGACTCGCAGGGCCGGGTCGTACGGGCCGAGCTCGATGCCGGTCATCGTGCCGAGCCGGCGCACCTCGCGCACGCCGGGCAGGCCGCGGAGGCCGTCGAGCGCGGCGCCGATCCGCTCGCCGAGCCGGGCGGCGCGGGCCACGATGCCGCGCTCCTCGATGAGCGCGAGGTTGGCGATCGCCGCCGCGCAGGCGAGCGGGTTGGCGGTGTAGGTGTGGCCGTGGAAGAACGTCCGCGCCTGCTCGGGGCGGCCGAGGAAGGCCTCGTAGATCTCCTCCGTCGCCAGCACGGCCGACAGCGGCAGGTAGCCGGCCGTCACGCCCTTGCCGCAGGTCAGCAGGTCGGGCGCGACGCCGGCGTGCTCGATCGCCCAGAAGCGGCCGGTGCGCCCGACGCCGGTCGCGACCTCGTCGGCGATCATCAGTGCGCCGTGCGCCGTGCACAGCTCGCGCACCCCGGTGAGGAAGCTCGCGTCGTGGGTGAGCATCCCGCCGGCGGCCTGCACCATCGGCTCCACGACGACGGCGCTCACCCGGTCGCCCTCCTCGCCCAGCAGGGCGCGCAGCTCCTCGACCACCTCGGCGGCCCGCTCGGCCGGCGCCTGCCCGAGGCGCCGCGCGCCCGGCGAGCCCACCTGCCGGGTGGCGAGCAGGATCGGCCGGTAGGTGGCGTGGAACAGCTCGACGCCGCCCACGCTCACCGCGCCCAGGGTGTCGCCGTGGTAGCCCTCGGCGACGTGCACGAAGAGCGGGCGGTCCTCGCCGTGCTGGGCGGCCGCCTGGTAGGCCATCTTCAGCGCCGCCTCGACCGCGCTGGCCCCGTCGCCGCAGTAGAACGTCCGGCGCAGGTTGGCCGGGGCGGTCGCGAGCAGCCGCTCGGCCAGCTCGATGCCCGGCTCGTGGGTGAGGCCGAGGAACGTCGAGTGGGCGAGCGCGTCGAGCTGGCGGCGGATCGCGTCGTCGATCGCCGGCTCGCGGTGGCCGTGGACGCTCACCCACAGTGACGAGACGCCGTCGAGGTAGCGCCGCCCGTCCACGTCGACGAGGTGGCACCCCTCGCCGCCGGCGATCACCAGCGGGTCGTCGTCCGGCCAGGTGGCGTGCTGGGTGAACGGGTGCCAGACGGAGCGCAGGTCGCGGGCCACCAGCCCGGCGGCGCGCCCACCGCTGGCCGTGATGCCGGCCGGGCCGCTCGTGCGGGTCGTCACGCGGGGCATCCTCCCATGGGCGCCCACCGGCCGGACCTGGGCGGGCGGCCGGTGGGCGCACCGGTCGTACGCTTCGGTCGTGGCGACGCCGGCCGAGATGCTCCGCACCCGCACCGCGCTGGACGAGCCCGACGCCGAGTGGCTGCACCTGCTGCTGGGGGAGTGGCAGCTGCTCGCCGACGTGTCGTTCGCCGACCTGCTGCTGTGGGCGCCGCTGCGGGGGGCCGGCCCGCCGACCGATTTCCTGGCGATCGGGCAGATGCGGCCCACCACCGGCCCGACGGCGTTCCAGGACGACATGGTCGGCACCGTCGTACGGGCGGGGCAGCGGCCGCTCGTCGACGCCGCGTACGCGGAGGGCCGGATCTGCCGGGAGGGCGACCCGGAGTGGCTCGACGGGGTCCCGGTGCGCGAGGAGACGATCCCGGTGCGCCGGGCCGGCCGGGTCATCGCGGTGGTCGCGAGGCACACCAACCTGGCCGCTGCGCGCACCCCGAGCCGGCTCGAGATCGCCTACCTGCAGGCGGCGGGCGACCTCGCCCAGATGGTGGCCGAGGGCCGGTTCCCGCTGCGGTCCCGGCGCGAGGGGACGGCGAGCGAGCCGCGGGTGGGCGACGGGTTCGTCCGGCTCGACGCCGACGGCACGGTCACGTACGCGAGCCCCAACGCGCTGTCGGCCTACCGGCGGCTGGGACTGGTCGGCGACCTCACGGGGCTGCGGCTGGGCGACGCCACCGCCGCGCTGGTGCAGGAGCGCGGGCCGCTGGAGGAGCCGGTGGCCGCGGTCGTGGAGGGCCGGGCGTACCGGGAGCGGGAGGTGGCGGCGGCCGACGCGGTGCTCCAGCTGCTCGCGATCCCGCTGTGGCCGGGCGGCGTGCGCACCGGTGCGCTCGTGCTCGTCCGCGACGTCTCGGAGCTGCGGCTGCGCGACCGGCAGCTGCTGAGCAAGGACGCGACGATCCGGGAGATCCATCACCGGGTGAAGAACAACCTGCAGACGGTGGCCGCCCTGCTGCGGCTGCAGGCGCGCCGCCTCGACGTGCCGCAGGCGAGGGCGGCGCTCGAGGAGTCGGTGCGCCGGGTGTCGTCGATCGCGCTCGTGCACGAGACGCTCGCGCACGCCCACGACGACACCGAGTCGGTCGCGTTCGACGGCATCGTCGACCAGGTGCTGGCGATGGTGACCGACGTGACGGCGCCGGGGGCGCCGGTGGTGCGCCGGCGGGTCGGCTCGTTCGGCCTGCTGCCGTCGCAGGTCGCGACGCCGCTCGCGCTCGTGCTGACCGAGCTGCTGCAGAACGCGGTCGAGCACGGCCTGGCCGACGGCGGGGTGCTCGAGGTGGCCGCCGAGAACGGCGGCGACCGGCTGCGGGTGAGCGTCAGCGACGACGGCCGGGGGCTGCCGGCCGGGTTCGCGCTGGCCGCGACGACCCGGCTCGGGCTGCAGATCGTCCGCACCCTCGTGGCCGAGATGGGCGGCCGGATCGAGCTGGCCGGCCGCGCGCCGCGCGGCACCAGCGCGACCGTCGACGTCCCGCTGCCGGTGGACTGAGGCTCGTCCGGACGACGCGTCCCGGGATCGCTCGTGCGGGACGGGGCCCCTGCGGGGGAAGCGGTGCCGATCGGCGCGTGGTGCGGTCAGGCGGTGCGGGCCGAGCTCGCTATCCGGGCGCGCAGGGTGCGGCGCTTCAGCTCGCGCCGCTCGTCCTCGGACATGCCGCCCCAGACGCCGGCGTCCTGGCCGGACTCGAGAGCCCAAGCGAGGCATTCGTCGACGACCGTGCAGCGCCGGCAGACGGCGCGAGCCTCCTCGATCTGCTGGAGGGCGGGGCCGGTGCTGCCGATCGGGAAGAACAGCTCCGGGTCCTCGTCGCGACAGGCAGCGCGGTGGCGCCAGTCCATTGCGGCCACTCCCTCGAATCTCGCGCGGGCCTGGCTTGACCCGCGGCTGCGGCGTGGGGCGAGGCCCGCCCACCCGCCGGTGGCCGGAGCGCTCCTCCCGCACTTGTGAAGGATTTCACGAGCTGGTCCACAGAGAAGGGGCCGCGTCAAACGGCCCCCCCGGTGCGTGCTCGGCTGCCACGCTAGCCCGCAGGTACGGCCTTTTCCAGACCCTGTGTCCCAGGTCACGATCTCCTGACCGGCCGCGCCAGGCAAGCCTTGCGGGTTCCTCAGCGCGTCGCGCTCCCAAAGGAGCGTCACCTGCGGGCCGCGATGCCCGTTCCTGCCCGGTACGAGCGTCGCTCGCCGCGGCGCGCCCGGTGCATCAGACGACGAGCGAGAGAGCGGCCGGCACGCTGGTCAGGACGACCCGCTCCCGCTCGCCGCAGTAATCACCGTCGAGCTGGAGGGCCAGCGGCGCGCTGGCGGCGACGGTGAGCTCGGCGAGGTCGTGGCGGCGGACCACCTGCCGCCCGCGGGGACCGGCCGGGTTGCTCGACGCCATCTGCAGGACGGCCCGCAGCGTCGAGAAGGTGCGCAGCCTGCGCAGGGCGAACAGGTCGAGGCCGGTGTCGAACCCGGCGTCCGGGCTGGGGTTGAGCGGGCGCGATCCGCAGTACGTCCACGGCGCCGTGCTCTGCACGATCGCCATCGCGAGCCCGTCCACGGCCGGCTCGCCCGGCAGCTCGACGCGCAGCCGGGCGTGCCGCCGGTCGGTGCCGGCGAAGTAGTGCCGGACCGCGGCCCTCGCGTACAGCGCCGGCGTCGCCACGGCCCCGCCTGCCCTGCGCTGCTCCACGAGGCTCACCACCTCGGCGTCGATGCCGAGGCCGGCGCAGAACGTGAAGTACCGGTCACCGGCGCGGCCGAGGCTGATCGTCCGCCGCCGTCCGGTGCGCAGCGCCTCGAGCACCACGCTGGTGGTCTCGACGGGGTCGGCGGGCTGCCCGAGCAGCCGGCTGAGCACGTTGGCGCTGCCGCCGGGGACGACCGCGACGGCCGGCCTGGACTGCGGGTCCGGGACCCGCATCACCCCGTTGATGACCTCGTTGACGGTGCCGTCGCCGCCGAGCGCCACCACCATGCCGAAGCCGTCGAGCGCTGCCTGCTCGGCCAGCACGACGGCGTGGCCGCGGTGCCCGGTCTCGGCGACGTCGAGCTTCAGGTCGCTGCCGAGGGCGCGGATGAGGACGTCGCGGACCCGCGCCGACGTGGCCGTCGCGGTCGGGTTGACCACCAGGAGAGCGCGCATCGACGCCATGGGCGTCACTGTACCCAGCGTCACCCCTGCGCACCGCCGACTCGGGCTCGGTGCGGCGGTCGCGCCTTCGGGCGCTCGGCTAGGGTCGTGGCGTGGCCGATACCGCCGAGCGCCGCCTGCCGCGATCGGCGCCCGCGGTGCGCTGGGCCGCCGCCATCGTGATCGTGCAGGGCGCGCTGCTCACCACGGGCGCGCTCGCCTTCGGCGCGTGGCTCGCCGTCACCCGCCCGGACAACGTCGGGTTCCCGGCCGGCACGGCGGTCATCGTCCTCCTGCTGGGCCTCGTGCTGCTCCTCGGCGGCCGGGCGCTGGCCGGCGGCGCGCGGCCGTCGGTCTCGCCGATCCTGCTCGTCGAGCTGCTCATGCTGCCGGTCGCCTGGAGCATGGGCCAGGCGAGGCAGTGGCCGGTCTGCGCGGCGCTCGCGGTGCCGGCGCTCGCGGTGCTCGGCCTGCTCGCCACTCCGGCCGGCCGGGCCGTCATGCGCGGCGAGGGCTGAGCAGCGACGGCTCTGCGCCCTCGCTCCTCGACGCGCCCTCACTCCTCGACGAGCAGCCCCTCGCGCAGCTGGGCCAGGGTACGGGCGAGCAGCCGCGAGACGTGCATCTGCGAGATGCCGAGCTCGGCGGCGATCTGCGACTGCGTCATGTTGCCGAAGAAGCGCAGCAGCAGGATCTTCTTCTCCCGCGGCGGCAGCCGCTCCAGCAACGGCTTGAGCGACTCGCGGTACTCGACGCCCTCCAGGGCGTCGTCCTGGATGCCGAGGCTGTCGGACACCGACGGCGAGTCGTCGTCGGTGCCGTCGGGGGCGTCGAGGGAGACCGCCGAGTAGGCGTTGGCCGACTCGAGGCCCTCGAGCACCTCCTCCTCGCTCATCTCCAGGTGGGCGGCGAGCTCGGCGACCGTGGGGGAGCGGCCGTTCTTCTGCGACAGCTCGCCGGTCGCCTTGGTGAGCAGGAGCTTCAGCTCCTGCAGGCGCCTCGGCACCCGGATGGCCCAGCCCTTGTCGCGGAAGTGCCGCTTGATCTCGCCCACGATCGTCGGCGTGGCGTACGTCGAGAACTCGACGCCGCGGTCGAGGTCGAACCGGTCGACCGACTTGATGAGCCCGATGGTGGCCACCTGGATGAGGTCGTCGAGCGGCTCGCCCCGGTTGCGGAACCGCCGGGCGAGGTACTCGACGAGCGGCAGGTGCATCTCGACCAGCTCGTCCCTGACCCGGTTGCGCCGCGCGTCGTCGGCGGGCAGCGCGGCCAGCTCGGCGAACAGGTCGCGGGCCCTGGCCCGGTCGTGCCGGGTGCGCTCCTCGCGCGACTCGCCGCCCTGCTCGGCGATCTCGATCACCACGACGTCGGTGACGTCGGGGTCAGGGGTCGGTGGCATGGCGCTCACGCGAGACCGGCAGCGGGGGCGCCGGCGGGAGCGCGGTGCTTCCGCAGCGAGATGGTGACCCGGTTCTCGAGGTCGACGCTGCTGTCGACCTCGCCGGCAAGCGCTGAGAGCACGGTCCAGGCGAAGGTGTCGCGGGAGGGCTCCAGCCCGTCATCGGTCTCGACGGTGACCGACACCCGAAGCGAGTCGGCCATCACCTCGAACTCGCAGTCCAGCGTGGCCCCCGCCAGCGCGGAGGCGAGCAGCATGGCGCAGGCCTCGTCGACCGCGATCCGCAGGTCCTCGATCTCGTCGAGGGTGAGGTCGAGCCGGGCGGCCAGGCCGGCCGTGGCCGTCCGCAGCACCGACAGGTAGGCGCCGACGGCGGGCAGCTTGATGATGACGACGTCGCGCACCGCCGACGCCGCGCCGGCGCGGTCGGTGCGCGGAGCCAGGCTCTCGTCCGGCAAAGCAGCCTCCAGGGGGACACGGCGAGGCGATCGCGTCGTGACCAAACTACCGGGCCAGCGCCCTGCCGGACACCTGGACCCACCGGGTCACGACCCGCGCGGTGCTTGCCCCCGCTCGCCCTGCCCGGCGCGGATGGGGCCGCGTCGCGGGGCGAGGCCGGCGGCGGCTCGTCCCAGCGGATCGGGGGCGTGAGCCACGGCGGTGCGCGGATGCCTGGCCGGCGCTCACCGGGCCGGCACCTCGTCGTTTCGGGTGCCGGCCCCGGCGCAGCGGGATCGGAGCGGGGATGGCTGGGGGGACGGGCGGTCAGGCCTGCTTGGTCTCCCAGAAGATCTTGTCGATCTCGGCGATCTTGTCGAGCAGCTCCTGCGCCTTGGCCGGGTCGACGCTGCCCTTGCCACCGGCCGCGCCGGCCAGCTTGGTCGCCTCGTTGAACAGCTGGTGCAGGTGCGGATACTTCTCGAAGTGGTTGGGCTTGAAGTAGTCGGTCCACAGCACCCACAGGTGGTGCTTGACGAGCTCGGCGCGCTGCTCCTTGATGATGAGCGCGCGGGTGCGGAAGACCTCGTCGTCGTTGGCCTGGTACTTCTCGCAGATCGCCTTGACCGACTCGGCCTCGATGCGCGCTTGCGCAGGGTCGTACACGCCGCACGGGAGGTCGCAGTGCGCCCGCACGACGGTCGAGGGAGTGAGCAGGCGACGGAGCGGGTGGAGCGTCATCGGTGGCGCCGTCCTTCCCAATGGTGGTCGAAGGGACCGCTGGCTCTCGGCTTCGATCTCCGACATTACCTGCGGTCCCTGACCCGGCGCAGCGCGGGAGCACCCGCTTCGCGGGCCCTCGGCCGGGTGCTCGTACGGGGCCCGTCGATGGTGCCGACGCTGCGCGACGGCGACCGCCTGCTGGTGCGCTGGGGTGGCGCCGTCCGCCCCGGCGCCCTCGTCGTCGTACGGCGTCCCGAGCCGGTGGGGCTGACCGTCAAGCGGGCCGTCCGCCGGGCAGGTGGAGGCTGGTGGGTGGAGGGCGACAACCCGTTCGCGAGCGCGGACAGCCGCGGGCACGGCCCGGTCTCCGACGCCGACGTCGTCGGCCGGGTGCTGTGGCGCTACTGGCCGCCGCGCCGCTGAGTCCCGGCGCCGCAAGCCCCGCAGGGACCGATGCGGATCCGGTCCGGTGGTCACTGCAGAACAGGTTCGGCCGCTGCCGACGAGGCGCGGCTAGAGCACGTGGGACAGGAAGGCCTTCGTCCGCTCGTGCTGCGGACTGGCCAGCACCTTGCGCGGATGACCGGCCTCGACGACCACGCCGTCGTCCATGAAGACCAGCGCGTCGCCGGCCTCGCGGGCGAAGCCCATCTCGTGGGTCACCACGATCATGGTCATGCCGTCGGCGGCCAGGTCGCGCATGACGTCGAGCACCTCGCCGACGAGCTCGGGGTCGAGCGCGCTGGTCGGCTCGTCGAAGAGCATGAGCTTCGGCTGCATCGCGAGCGCGCGCGCGATGGCCACCCGCTGCTGCTGACCGCCGGAGAGCTGGCTGGGGTAGGCGCCACCGCGGTTGCCGAGCCCCACCCGCTCGAGCAGCGCCAGCCCGCGCTCCCGCGCGGCCGCCTTGCTCTCGCGCCTGACCCGCATCGGCGCCTCCATGACGTTGGCCAGCGCCGTCATGTGCGGGAAGAGGTTGAACCGCTGGAACACCATGCCGATGTCGCGGCGCTGCGCGGCGACCTCGCGCTCGCGCAGCTCGTGCAGCCGGTTGCCGCTCTCGCGGTAGCCGACCAGGCGGCCGTCGACCCAGAGCCGTCCCGCGTCGATCTTCTCCAGGTGGTTGATGCAGCGCAGGAACGTGGACTTGCCCGAGCCCGACGGCCCGATGATGCACATCACCTCGCGCTCGGCCACCTCGAGGTCGATGCCTTTCAGCACCTCGACGTGGCCGAACGACTTGTGGACCTGCTCGGCCCGCAGCATGGTCACGTTGCGCTGCCCATGTCACTGCTCATGTCACTGGTCATATCGAGCCCTGGTGCCCACCGATGGGCACGGTCGCCTGGTAGATCCGCTCGCGGGCCCGCCCGGCGACGCCCCGCGAGAAGCGCCGCTCGAGGAAGTACTGGCCGACCATGAGCACGCTCGTCATCGCGAGGTACCACAGGCAGGCGGCGACGAGCATCGGGAAGACCTTGAACGTGCGGTTGCCCACCTCCGAGAGCTGGAAGAACAGCTCGCTGCTGACCGGGACGTAGGCCACCAGCGAGGTGTCCTTCAGCATCGCGATGGTCTCGTTGCCGGTCGGCGGAACGATGACCCGCATCGCTTGCGGCAGGACGATGCGCCGCATGGTCAGCACGGGGCGCATGCCCAGCGCTTGCGCGGCCTCGGTCTGGCCCTGGTCGATGGACTGGATGCCGGCCCGCACGATCTCGGCCATGTAGGCGCCCTCGGACAGCGCGAGCCCGAGCAGGCCGGCCATGAAGCCGGCGAGCAGCTTGTTGGCGTCGAGGCCGAACAGCGTCCCGTGCACGTCGACGCCCAGCAGGCTGCCGAGCTGGCCCTGGAACGGGAGCCCGAAGTTGAGCTCGGCGTAGAGGATGCCCATGTTGCCGAACAGGATCAGCAGGACGAGCCTCGGCACGGCGCGGAAGAACCAGGCGTAGAGCCACGCCACCCCTTGCAGGACGGGGTTGGCCGACAGCCGCATGACCGCCACCACGATGCCGATGGCGACGCCGATGAGCATCGACAGGACGGTGAGGAGCAGCGACGTGCGGGCACCGTCGAGGACGGGCGTGGTGAACATGTTGTCGACCATGAATCGCCACTCGAAGTTGCGGTTCGTGACGACCATGTGGACGAACATCGCGGCGAGGATCGCGATGACGGCCACCGCGACCCACCGACCGGGGTGACGGACGGGGACGGCCCGGATGGCCTCCGGCCGCTCCGTCCGCTGCGCTGCCTGCGTGGCCATCGATGTCAGCTGACGGGCGGGTCGACCTGCGGGTTGGTGATGGCGCCCTGCGAGACGCCCCACTTGTCCAGCACCTTCTTGTACGTCCCGTTCTTGATCAAGGCGGCCAGCGCCTTCTGGATCGCCGTCGCGAGCTCGGTGTTGCTCTTGCGCACCGCGTAGCCGTACGGCGCGGAGTCGTAGATGTCGCCGAGCAGCTCGAGGTGGCCCTCGGTCTGCTGGACGGCGTAGGCGATGACGGGGGAGTCGGCCAGCTCGGCGTCGTCCTTGCCGGACACGACGGCTGAGGTCGCCTGGTCCTGACCCTGGTACTGGTCGACGTGGATCGCCGGCTGGCCGGCGTCCGTGCACTTCTTCGACCGCGGGGGCAGGTCATCGTCGGCCTGGGTGGTGCCGCGCTGCACCGCGATCTTGTGCCCGCATGCGGAGTCGGGCTGGATGCCCCTGGGGTTGCCCTTCTGGGTGGCCCACTGGGTGCCGGCCTTGAAGTAGCTGACCATGTGGGTCACCTTCAGCCGGTCGGCATTGATCGTGAAGGAGGAGACCCCGATCTCGTACTTCCCGGACACGACGCCGGGGATGATGTTGGCGAACGGCGCCGGAACCCACTTGGTCTTGAGGCCCAGCTGCTGCGCGACGGCGTCGAACAGGTCGACGTCGAAGCCCTCCACGGTCTTGCCGTTCGAGGCGAGGAACTCGCTCGGCGCGTAGGTGGCGTCGACGCCGATGGTGATCGTGCCGTCGCTCTTGATGTCGGCGGGCACCAGCGAGGACAGCGACGTGCCGCCCGACGACGAGGGGTTGCTGGACAGCTGGCCGCCGCTGCTCCCGCCGCAGGCAGTGACCAGCAGGGCGAAGGTCATGCCGCCGGCCGCCGCGACGGCCGCGGTGCCTCGGGGTCGGAGCATCTTCCGCATCGGATTTCCTCCGTCTCGACGCCTGCGCTCGGTGAGGGGACAGGGGCCGACCGCGCCCGCGTGACAACGGTACGGCCTTGCCGCCGGTCCCTCCTACCGTGGTAGGCCCGGCGCTCGGGCGCCGTCCCCAGGTATCCATATCAGGTTCCCGGCGCTCGCGGGGCGACGCCGGGCAAGATCGACGCGGCCGATCCGGACGACCGGGCGGCTACCGGTAGGGTGCCGTCCATGCTCGCCGTCACCGCGACCCGCTTCGACCGCGCCGACCCGCTGGCCGCGCTCTCGGTCGGCGACCACGCCGACCCGGATCCCGGCGAGGGCTGGACGACGGTGCGGGTGCGGGCGGCGGCGCTCAACCACCACGACCTGTGGACCCTGCGCGGCGTCGGCATCACCGAGGACCGGCTGCCGATCGTCCTCGGCTGCGACGCGGCCGGCGTCGACGAGGACGGCAACGAGGTCGTCGTCCACGCCGTCATCGGCGACCCGGCGGCGGGCGGCGGCGACGAGACGCTCGACCCCCGCCGGTCGCTGCTCTCCGAGCGGCACGACGGCACGTTCGCCGAGGCGCTCGCGGTGCCGAGGCGCAACCTCGTTCCCAAGCCGGCGGCGCTGTCCTTCGAGGAGGCGGCCTGCCTGCCAACCGCGTGGCTCACCGCCTACCGCATGCTCTTCACCAAGTCCGGCCTGCGGCCCGGCGGACGGGTGCTCGTGCAGGGCGCCGGCGGCGGCGTCGCGACCGCGGCCGTGGTGCTGGCCAGCCGGGCCGGCCTGCACGTCACGGTCACCAGCCGCGACCCGGCCAAGCGCCGGCGGGCGCTGGAGCTCGGGGCGCACGAGGCGCTCGAGCCGGGCGCGCGCCTGCCCGAGCGGGTCGACGCCGTCCTCGAGACGGTCGGCAAGGCGACGTGGGACCACTCGCTGAAGGCGCTGCGGCCCGGCGGCACCCTCGTCGTCGCCGGCGCGACCAGCGGCTACGACCCCCCGGCCGACCTCAGCCGGGTCTTCTTCCTCCAGCTCTCGGTCGTCGGATCGACCATGGGCACGAGGGCCGAGCTCGAGCAGCTCATCCGGTTCTGCGCGGTGACCGGCGTCCGGCCGATCGTCGACGAGACGATGCCGCTGGCCGAGGCGCGCCGCGGCTTCGCCCGGATGGCCGAGGGCGAGCTGTTCGGCAAGATCGTCTTCACCGTCTGACGGGACCGGCTGGGCACAGCGGGGACCGTCGCGGGCTCGGTCCGCACTACGCCAGCCGGGGGAATCTGCCCGGGACTGCTCCAACCGGACCAGGAGATGCCGAGAACTACAGGGCGTTCGGCGCACCTGCGCACCGGCCGAAAGGAGCCCGTCTCGTGCTGCGTCCCCGGATGGCCCGAGGTTCCCTGCGGTCCACCCTGCGAAGCGCGCTCACCGCCGTGCTCGCCCTGCTCTGCCTCGCGATCCTCGCGGTGCCGGCGGATGCGGCCATGCCCAGCCCGTCGTTCGGGCCGGTCATCGAGCCGCTCACCGACTACCAGCCGCAGACGACGTGCGACCCGGTCGCGAAGCCGGGCGTCGTGGCCTTTCGCGCGATGGTGCTGGCGGCGTACGCCGGGACCGGGGACGACGGCATCACCCGGGCGTGCTCGATCGGCGGCACCAGCGAGCACAAGGAGGGCCGGGCCTGGGACTGGATGGTGAGCGTCAACAACCCGGCGCAGGTCGCCCAGGTCAACGACCTGCTGTCGTGGCTGTTCGCCACCGACCAGTACGGCAACCAGTACGCGATGGCCCGCCGGCTCGGGATCATGTACGTCATCTGGAACAAGCGGATCTGGGGCGCGTACGCGACCGACGAGGGCTGGCGCTGCTACTACGCCTGCGCCGGCAAGCCGTCGTCGTACAACAACGACCCGCACACCGGGCACGTGCACTTCAGCTTCGACTGGGACGGTGCGCTGAAGCGCACGACGTACTGGGGCTACGGCCTGGTCAAGACCTACCAGCAGTGGCCGGGCCAGCCGACCGGCACCCTCGGTGCGGTCACCACCGGCCCGACAGCGCTCGACCCGACCACGAAGGTGTACGTCGAGGACGAGGGCTCGGTCATCGCCGCGGAGCGCATCGTCCGCCACTGAGCGTCGGCCGGCGCGGTCGTGGCGCGCGCTCAGTCCGCGTCGTCGAGATCGTCGTCGAGGCGGGCCAGCCACGTCGCCAGCCGCTCGACCGGCGTCTCCATCTCTGGGTGCAGATCGACGAACTCGCGCAGCCGCTCGGCCAGCCACTCGAGCGTCACGGACTCCTCGCCGCGCCGCTCCTGCAGCTCCTCGATCCCGCGGTCGGTGAAGTACACGGTGGGGAACGAGCCTCAGAGCGTGAGGGCGGCGTCGATCAGCGCGGCCTGCTCGGCCTCGTGCACCGTCGCCGAGCCGGCCGACGGCGACGCGCCCGCCGGCCGGGAGATGCGGCGCAGCTTCCGGTCGCCGAGGTGGAGGGGCAGGTTGAGCGCCACGTGGGTCCAGGCGCCCATGTTGGCCGGCTCCTCCTGCACCCAGGCGACGTCGGAGGCCCCCGGGTAGCGCTGCACCGTCGCCGCGATCTCCTCGACCGGCAGCGGATAGAGCTGCTCGACCCGGACGAGAGCCACGCCCTCGGCGCCGCGCTTGCGCCGGGCGGCGAGCAGGTCGTAGTACGCCTTGCCGCTGCAGAGCACCACCCGGCGGATGCTCTCGGGCGACTCCACCCGGTCGTCGATGACCGGCCGGAACCGGCCGCCGGTGAGCTCGTCGAGAGGCGAGGTCGCCGCCTTCAGCCGCAGGATCGACTTGGGGGTGAAGACGACGAGCGGGCGCGCTACCGGGCCGAGCGACTGCCGGCGCAGCAGGTGGAAGTAGTTGCCGGGGGTGGACGGCAGCGCCACCGTCATGTTGCCGTCGGCGCACATCTGGAGGTAGCGCTCCATCCGGGCCGACGAGTGGTCGGGGCCCTGGCCCTCGTAGCCGTGCGGCAGCAGCAGCACGACCCGGGAGCGCTGCCCCCACTTCGCCTCGCCGGAGGAGATGAACTCGTCGACGATGGACTGCGCGCCGTTGGCGAAGTCGCCGAACTGCGCCTCCCACATCACGAGCGCTTCCGGCCGGGCCACCGAGTAGCCGTACTCGAAGCCCATCGCCGCGAACTCGGACAGCAGCGAGTCGTAGACGTAGAACGGCGCCTGGTCGGGCGCGAGGTGCTTGAGCGGCGTGTACTCGGCGCCGGTCTCGCGGTCGATGAGCACCGCGTGGCGGTGGCCGAACGTGCCGCGCCGGCTGTCCTGGCCGGACAGCCGCACCGGCACGCCCTGCAGCAGCAGCGACCCGAAGGCGAGCATCTCGCCCATCGCCCAGTCGAGCGAGCCGTCGTCGACCATCGCCGCCCGCTTCTGCAGCTGCGGCAGCAGCCGAGGGTGCACGGTGAAGCTCTCGGGCAGCTCCACCTGCGAGTTGGCGATGAGCTTCACCGCCTCGGCCGACACCGCGGTGTCGACCGGCCCATCGCTGCGCTCGTCGGCCAGATCGTCCGTACGGCCGGTGCGGTCGGCCGGCCCGGCTTGCTGGACGGGCCGGTGGCCGTTCGCGTCCCGCGTCTCGACGAAGACCTTCTCGAGCTGCTCCTGGTAGTGGCGCAGGGCCTTCTCGGCCTCGTCGAGCGAGATGTCGCCGCGGCCGATGAGCGACTCGGTGTAGAGCTTGCGGACGCTGCGCTTGGCGTCGATGAGGTCGTACATCTGCGGCTGGGTGAAGCTCGGCTCGTCGACCTCGGAGTGGCCGCGGCGGCGGTAGCAGAGCATGTCGACGACGACGTCCTTGTGGAACGCCTGCCGGAACTCGTACGCCAGCTTCGCGACCCGTACGACGGCCTCGGGGTCGTCGCCGTTGACGTGGAAGATGGGCGCCTGCACCATCCGCGCGACATCGGTGGCGTAGACGCTCGACCGGCCCGCCGTCGGCGCCGTGGTGTAGCCGACCTGGTTGTTGACCACGATGTGCACGGTGCCGCCGGTGCGGTAGCCCCGCAGCTGCGAGAGGTTGAGCGTCTCGGCGACGACGCCCTGCCCGGCGAAGGCCGCGTCGCCGTGCATCAGCACCGGCAGCACGCTGAACCCCTCCGGCCCGCGGTCGAGCACGTCCTGCTTGGCTCGCACCACGCCCTCGAGCACCGGGTCGACGGCCTCGAGATGGCTCGGGTTGCTCGCGAGGTAGACGCGCACCTGCTCGCCGTCGTCGGAGGTGAAGGTGCCCTCTGCGCCGAGGTGGTACTTGACGTCGCCGGAGCCGTGCGCGGTGCGCGGGTCGATGTTGCCCTCGAACTCGCGGAAGATCGCCGCGTAGCCCTTGCCGACGATGTTGGCCAGCACGTTGAGCCGGCCGCGGTGCGGCATGCCGATGCAGACCTCGTCCAGCCCTTCGCGGGCCGCCTCGGAGAGCAGGGCGTCGAGCAGCGGGATGAGCGACTCGCCGCCCTCGAGGGAGAACCGCTTCTGGCCGACGTACTTGGTCTGCAGGAACGTCTCGAAGGCCTCGGCCTGGTTGAGCTTGCCGAGGATGCGCAGCTGGTCGTCGCGGTCCGGCTTGGGCTCGTGGCGCTCGACGCGGTCCTGGAGCCACGTGCGCTGCGCCGGGTCCTGGATGTGCATGTACTCGATGCCGACCGTGCGGCAGTACGAGTCGCGCAGCACGCCGAGGATGTCGCGCAGCGGCAGGCGCTGGGCGCCGGCGAACCCGCCGGTCGCGAACTCGCGGTCGAGATCCCACAGCGTGAGGCCGTGGTTGACGACGTCGAGGTCGGGGTGGCGGCGCAGCTCGAACTCGAGCGGGTTGGTGTCGGCCATCAGGTGCCCGCGCACCCGGTAGGCGTGGATCAGCTCGATCACCCTGGCCTGCTTGCCGACCTGGTCCTCGCGGCTGGTGGAGATGTCGGGCACCCAGCGCACCGGCTCGTACGGGATGCGCAGGCTGCGGAAGACCTCGTCGTAGAACTCGTCGCCGAGCAGCAGCTGGTGGATGCGGCGCAGGAAGTCGCCGGAGACCGCGCCCTGGATGATGCGGTGGTCGTACGTGGACGTCAGCGTGAGGATCTTGCTGACGCCGAGCTGGGCCATGGTCTGCGGCGAGGCGCCCTGGAACTCGGCCGGGAGATCGAGCGCCCCCACCCCGACGATCGTTCCCTGGCCGGGCATCAGCCGCGGCACGGAGTGGACCGTCCCGATGGTGCCGGGGTTGGTCAGGCTGATCGTCGTGCCCGCGTAGTCGTCGAGCGTCAGCTTGTTGGCCCTCGCCCGGCGCACGATGTCCTCGTACGCCTGCCAGAAGCGCACGAAGTCCATCGTCTCGGCGGCCTTGATCGACGGGACGACGAGGGTGCGGCTGCCGTCGTCCTTCTGCAGGTCGATGGCGAGGCCGAGGTTGACGTGGTCGGGCAGGACGAGCGACGGCTTGCCGTCGACCTCGGCGAAGGCGTTGTTCATCTCGGGGAAGTCGGCGAGCGCCTTGACGAGCGCATAGCCGATGAGGTGGGTGAAGCTGACCTTGCCGCCCCGGCTGCGGCGCAGGTGGTTGTTGATGACCGTGCGGTTGTCGATCAGCAGCTTGGCGGGGACGGCCCGCACGCTGGTCGCCGTCGGCAGCTCGAGGCTCTGCTCCATGTTGGCGACGATGCGGGCGGCGACGCCGCGCAACGGACGGGTCTGCGCGCCCTCGGGGAGGGGGACGGGGGCTGAGGCAGCGGCGGGCGCCGGGGCCGGCGCGGCGGGAGCCGGCGGTGCGGCGGCGGCCTGGGGCGCCTCGGCCTCGGCCGGCGGCGCCGCAGCCTCGGCCGGAGCCGCCTGGCCGTCGCCCGCGGGCGACGGCCCCTCGACGGGCTGGTAGTCGGCGAAGAAGTCCCACCAGGCGCGGTCCACCGAGTCGGGGTCGGCGAGGTACTGCTGGTAGATCTCGTGGACCAGCCACTCGTTGGGACCGAATCCGGCGAGGGGATCTGACTGGGTGGTCACGTCGGCGTCGCCTTCTTCACGCGCTGGGGATCGACCTGGGGCGTCGTTCCAGGCTACTCGTCAGCGTCAGGCGAGGGCGGTCGCGGCATGGATGGCGAGCCCGGCCAGCGCGCCCACCACGGTGCCGTTGATGCGGATGAACTGGAGGTCGCGGCCGACCTGCAGCTCGATCCGGCGGGCCGTCTCCTGCCCGTCCCAGCGGCCAACGGTGTCGCCGATGATGCCGGTGACCTGGTCGCGGTACGTCGTCACGACGTGCGCGGCGGCGGCCTCCACCCAGCCGTCGACCTTCGCCGCGACCGCCGAGTCCTCGGCGAGCTGCTCGCCGAGCCTGGCCAGCCCGGCGGTCGCCCGCAGCCGCAGCTCGCTGCGCGGGTCGGCCACCGCCTCGAGGACGAGCCGCTTGCCCACCGTCCACAGCGCGCCCGTCGCGCTCCTGACCGCCGGCTGCGCGAGCAACCGGTGCTTGGCCAGCTCCATCCGCTCGATCGTCACCGGGTCGTCGCGCAGGTCCTTGGCGAGGCGCAGCAGGAAGTGGTCGAGGGCCAGCCGCACCCGGTGGTCGGGCTGGTCGCGGACATCGCGGGCGAGCGCCAGCAGCTCGGCGTGGATGCGGTGGCCGACGCGCGCGTCCACCCAGCGCGGCGACCATGACGGCGCGTGGTCCTGCACCGCCGCCGCGACGGCCTCGTGGTGCCCGGCCAGCCAGTCGCAGGCCTTGCGGGCGACGAGGTCGACCAGCGGGACGTGCGCGCCCTCGGTCACCAGCCGGCCGAGGAGCCGGCCTGCCGGCGGGCCCCAGGGCAGCTCGACGACGCGCCGCAGCACGGTCTGCTCGAGCACCTGCTGGACGGTCTCGTCGTCCAGCACGGCGACCGCGCCGCCGGCGGCGACGGCCAGCTCGCTCGCCACCCGCTCGGCGTTGGCCGGCATGCGCAGCCAGCGGCCGACGACGGCAGCGGGGCGGCCGGTCCTGACCCGCTCCCTGACGAGCCCCTCGGCGAGGAAGTTGCTCGCGACGAACTGCTCGAGGCTGCGCCCGAGCGCGTCCTTGCGGGCGGGGATCAGGGCCGTGTGCGGGATCGGCAGGCCTAGCGGGTGGCGGAACAGCGCGGTCACCGCGAACCAGTCGGCGAGCGCGCCCACCGTGCCGGCCTCGGCCGCGGCGTTGACGTAGCCGAGCCAGCCGCCGCCACCGGCCCGGTGGGTGAGCGCGTAGCAGCCGGCGGCCACCAGCAGCAGGCCGCCGGCGAGGAGCTTCATCCGGCGCAGGGCGGTGCGCTGCTGCCGCTCGGCCTCCGTCGTCACTCTCACGCCACGCACCTTGCCCTGCCGGGCCGCTCGCCGCACCGGCGGGTCGCCCGGCGGCCCCGGTGCCGCCGTACTAGCGTCGCCGACCGTGCATGCGCCGGACCGGGACCGCTACGGCCGCGACGTGCTGGCCGGGGACCGGCGGCACGCCCCGCGGGTGCCCGAGGTGACGGTCGAGCCGGGGCTCGTCGTGGAGGACGTCGCGTCCGGCTGGTGCGGGGCGGTGGTGGAGCACGACGCCGCCACGGTGACCCTCGAGGACCGGCACGGCCGCCGCCGGGCGTTCCCGCTCGCGGCCGGCGCGTTCGCGATCGACGGCAAGGCGACGACGCTGGTGCGGTCGCGCCGCGCCGGGCCGGCCGCCGGCCGGCGCACCGCGTCGGGGTCGGTCGCCCCGCCGCCGGCCAGGGCCCGGGTGGCGCTGCCGAGCCGCATCCTCGTCGAGGGCCTGCACGACGCGCAGCTCGTCGAGCAGGTGTGGGGCGACGACCTGCGGGCCGAGGGGGTGGCGGTCGAGCCGCTCGACGGGGTCGACGGCCTCGCCGCCGTGGTCGCGGCCTTCGCGCCGGGGCCGGGGCGGCGCCTCGGCGTGCTCGTCGACCACCTCGTCGCCGGCTCGAAGGAGAGCCGGATCGCCGCGACGGTCGACCACCCGCACGTGCTGGTCGCCGGCCACCCCTACGTCGACGTGTGGGCGGCGGTCAAGCCGTCGGCGCTCGGGATCGAGCGGTGGCCGGACGTGCCGAAGGGGGTGCCGTGGAAGGAAGGCGTCTGCCGGGCCCTCGGCGTCCCGGACCAGCAGGAGATGTGGCGCCGCGTGCGCCGGGCGGTGCGGTCCTGCGCCGACCTCGAGCCGGCGCTGGTCGGCCGGATCGAGGAGCTGATCGACTTCGTCACGGCGGCGGGGTGACGGGGCGGCGGATGGTGCGCACGGCCACGGGCACCATGAGGCCGGCGGCCAGGTAGTTCCAGGCCAGCGGCCAGCCGCGGGCCGACGGCCGGCGGCCGACGACGGCCGGTGCGCGGCCGTTGCCGCGGGTGAAGCGCCGCGCCAGCACGACGAGCGCGAGGAAGCCCCAGGTCGCCGCCGCGAGCGCCCACCGCACCCCGGGGTGGAGGGTCGAGCAGCGCGGGTCCGCGCAGGCCGACCCTCTGCTGTCGAGCACGACGATGGCGATCGCCCCGCCGTACAGGCCGATCAGAGCGATGAGGTAGGCGACCGCCTCGGCCCGCGTCCGGGGCCGGGCCAGCTCGCGCCCCCGGCGGCGCGGCGGGCGGGGCTGCTCGGCCGGCGGCTCCGGGCCGGACGCGTACAGGGTCACGCTGGGGGCCGCCCGAGGTCGGCGAGGATCCGGTCGGCGGCGTTGTGCCCGGCGGCGCCGATCACCGAGCCGGCCGGGTGGCAGCCGGCGGCGCCCGCGTACAGGCCGGGAACGCCGGTGACGTAGGGCATCCGGTCGGCGAAGGCGACCGCGTTGTCGACGTGGTGGATATGGCCGCGGGTGATGCCGAAGCGCTCCTCGATGCCTGGTGGGGTCAGCGCGAGGACGTCGTCGACCAGCCCCGACGTGCCGGGCGCGTAGCGGTCGCAGATGCCGAGCAGGTGGTCGACGTAGCGGTCGGTCTCCACCGCCCAGTCCGAGCCGGCCGGCTGGTACGGGACCGACTGCACGAACAGCGCCGAGGAGTGGTGGCCCTCGTCGTCCTGCAGGGACGGGTCGACGGTGGTGTGGACGTACCACTCGATCGTGGGCTCCTCCGGCAGCTCGCCGGCCAGCACCTGCTCCCACTGCCGCCGGACCGCGTCCATGCCGCCCTCCGGGAGCAGGTGGATGGTGCCGCCGTACGGGCTCGGCGCGCCCGGCGGCAGGCAGGCGAACTTCGGGAGCTCGGCCAGGGCGAGGTTGACCTTCATGGTGGAGCCGTCGCGCCGCATGGCGGCGAGGCGCTGGGCCAGCGCCTCGGGCACCGCGTCGGCGCCGAGCAGCGTGGCGAGCTGCCACGGATCGGTCGCTGCCAGCACCACGGGCGCGTGCACGGCGTCGTCGCCGACTTGCACCCCGGCCGCCGCGCCGTGGTCGAGCAGGATGCGGGTGGCCGGCCGCCCGGTCACGATCGTCGCGCCCGCCCTGGCCGCCGCCTCGGCGAGCATGCCGGTGACCGTGCCCATGCCGCCGCGCACGATCATCCAGGTGCCGTCGCTGCCCGGCAGCCGGCACATGTTGTGGACCAGGAAGTTGTGGCCGCTGCCGGGGGTGTCGGGCCCCGCGGCGAGGCCGGAGAGCCCGTCGGTGACCGCGTACATCGTCGCGACCTCGTCGGAGAGCCCGAACCGGTCGAGGTAGGCGGCGACCGAGCCCCTGCACAGGTCGACGAAGGCCTGCCGCAGCTCGGGCCGGACGTGGCGCTCGGCGGTCTCCTCCACGCTGGCCGGCTCGGCGAGCCAGGTCGGCGCGATGTCCTCCCGCAGCGCGGCGAGCTCGGCCTGCAGGGCCTCGTCGGCCGCCCAATCGGCCGGCGAGAAGAACTCCTCGAACTGCCGGCGCAGCGCGGCGCGGTCCGAGCCCATCAGCAGGTAGCGGCCGTCGAGGGTCGGGAGGAAGTAGTGCGGGTCGCGCCGCAGCACCGGGATGTCGAGACCCAGCCGGCGCGGCAGCTCGGGCGGCATCAGCCCGAGCAGGTAGGCGCCGGTCGACTGGCGCAGCCCCGGCACCTTCCCGAACGGTGCCTCCGTGCGGCACGCGCCGCCGACCATGTCGGCCCGCTCCACGACCGTGACGGCCAGCCCCGCCCTGGCCAGCAGCACGGCCGCGACGAGCCCGTTGTGCCCGGCGCCCACCACGATCACGTCGGCGTGCTGCGGCAGCCGCGCCTCCCATCGAGTCGTCATGCCGGCGAGCCTAACCGGGGCCACCGTCAGCGGTCCCGCACGCGGCGGACGAACTTGAGCCCCGACCACGTGCCGTCCACCGCGCAGACCTTGACGTCGACCAGCCCCTGGGCCAGGCCGTGGCCGCGCACGACGTTCTCGTCCAGGTCGGTCGCCACCCCGCTGGCTCGCTTCGGCCAGGCGATCCACAGCCCCCCGGCCGGGGTCAGCCGGGCGGCGAGCGCGGCGAACCGCCCGCGCAGCGCCGCGCCGTCGGGGCAGAAGGCGAGCACCACGTCGTACGGCGCGCTCGTCGCCCGCCGGTGCACGGTCGCGGCCGGCACCGGCTCGGGCAGCGCCCAGCCGGGCGGCGCGCCCACCAGCAGCACCCGCTGGCCGTCGGCGATGCCGAGCTTGCGCACCAGCGGGGTGCCCGAGCAGCCGGCCGTCACCCCGCCATCCTCGCGCACCGGGCGCCCGGGCGGCGGTGCTCCGCCGAGAGCGGTTGCGGAATCCGCAACCGGTTGCGGATTCCGCAACCGCCCCCGGCGAGGACCACCTCCGGCGCGGCCGAGGGCAGTGCGGCGGCTCAGCGGATGGCGAGCCCGTAGTCGCGGCCGCCGTTGTTGTCCCAGGTGCCGCCCTGGTCGTGCAGTGCCATGTCGAACGAGCTGCCGGCGGGCACCGTGATTGTCGCCTGCCACGAGCCGTCGGCCTGCTTGGTCATGGCGGTGTCGGTGACGCCGACCCAGCCGTCGTGGCCCCAGTGCATCGTGATCGCCGTCGCCGTCGCCGTCGCCGGCGCCGCGAGCGATCGTTCATGCCTTGAACGCAAGAGGTCGGGGGATCAGGTGCGCGGCGACGCTGCTCGCGCTGCCGTACCTGCCCGCGCTGCCGTCCCTGCGCTGGCCGGGCCGGTTCCCCGGCGGTCAGGGCGGCTTCGGCGGCTGCAACGGCAGCGACCCGACCGCCGGCAGCGCCACCTCGACGGCCTGAGGCGCCCCCTGCCGTAGATTGGGCGGCGGTGCGGGCGGCGATCTCGGCGAGGAGGCGGTCGATGCAGGCCCCGGTGGAGGGCTCCGTGGCGGGCTCGGTGGAGGAGGTCGTGCTGCTCGACGAGTCCGGCCGGGCCATCGGCACGGCCGACAAGGCGAGCGTGCACGGCCGCCGGACGCCACTGCACCTGGCGTTCTCGAGCTACGTCCTGAACGGCGCCGGTGAGGTGCTGGTGACCCGCCGGTCCTTCGGCAAGGCGACCTGGCCGGGTGCCTGGACCAACAGCTGCTGCGGGCACCCGGCGCCCGGCGAGCCGCTCCCCGAGGCGGTCGTGCGGCGGCTGCGCCGCGAGCTCGGCCTCGCCGACGTCGCCGCGGAGGGCGTCGAGCTGGTGCTGGCCGACTTCCGCTACCGGGCCGAGATGGACAACGGCGTGGTCGAGAACGAGATCTGCCCCGTCTACCGGGCGGTCACCGCCGCCGAGCCGGTGCCGTTGCCGGACGAGGTGGCGGAGGCGACGTGGGTGCCGTGGCGGTCCTTCGCCGCCGACGTGCTGGACGGGCACCGCGAGGTCTCGCCGTGGTGCCGGCTCCAGGTCGCCCGGCTGGTGGCCCTGGGCGACGACCCGCTCGACTGGCCGGTCGCCGAGCCGTCCGCGCTGCCGGCGGCGGCCGGGTCAGACCGGCGCCAGCCGCGCCCGTAGCGACGCCAGGCGCTCCAGCGCCTCCGCCCGGTCGACGCCGGGCAGCTCGAGCGCGCGGGCGAGATCGGCGACGGCGGCGTCGTACGCGCCGAGCTCCTGATGGACGTGCGCACGGTTGCAGAGCAGCGTGGCGTCGTCGCCGTGCGCCTCCAGCGCGGCGGTGAGGTCGGCGAGCGCGCGCTCGGGCCGGCCGGCCTCGTGCGAGAGGATCGCCCGGTTGGACAGCGCCGCCGCCATCGCCGGGTCGGCGTCGAGCGCCGCGGTGAAGCTGCCCCACGCCTCCTCGGCGCGGTCCTGCTCCATGAGGACGAGCCCGCGCGTGGTGAGCAGGTGCGGATCGGCCGGGTGGTGGTGCAGGCCCGCCTCGACGTCGGCGGCGGCGCCGTCGAGGTCGCCCTGCTCGTAGCGCAGGGTGGCCCGGTTGATGCGCGCGTCGAGGTGGTCGGGCTCGAGCTCGAGGACGTACCCGAGCTCGTCGACGGCGGCCTCGTGCTCGCCCAGCTCCGCGAGCAGGTCGGCCCGGTTGTAGTGCGCTTCCGGGAACGGCGGCGACAGCGCGATCGCGCTGTCGTAGTCGGCGAGCGCCCCGTCGTGGTCGCCCAGCCGCCGCCGCAGCGCCGCCCGGTCGAACCGGTAGTCGGGGTAGTTGGGGTCGGCGGCGATGACCCGCTCGAGGTCGGCCGCCGCTTCGGCGAGCCGGCCGAGCGCCAGGTTGACCTGCGAGCGATTGTGCAGCAGCACGCTGCGGTGCAGCCGGTGCTCGTCCGGCTCCAGCTCGGCGTCGAGGCTCTCCACCGCCTCGTTCACCAGCGCCAGCGCGACGTCGAGGCGCCCGAGGTGCATCTCGACGAGGGCCAGCCCGTTGCGGTTGAACGCCTCGTGGAACGCGCGGTCGCGCGGCAGCTCCGCGGCGATCGCGATCGCGCGGTTCAGGTACGCGCGGGCCTGCTCGTGGTCGCGGCGCTCCGGCGGCCGATGCCGGGTGCAGATCATGCCGAGCGCGTAGCACGCGCTCATGTGCACGAGCGGATCGGACGACTCCGCCCGCAGCTCGACGTAGATCCGCTCGGCGTCGTCGGGACGCTGCATCGCCACCAGCGCCATCGTCATCATGGTGCTCACGTCGGCGTAGTGCCTGGTGCCGTCGTGCGGGTCGGCGAGCCGGCGGGCCGCTTCGCCGAGCTCGACGGCGCTCGGGTACAGGCCGTGGTCCATGAGGTGACGCACCGCGTCCCGCAGCGCGGCGACGCCGCGGCCGACCGGGTCGCTGCCGCGCGCGAGGTGGTACGGGATGGCGCCGAGGCGCAGGGACTGGTCCGCGCGCCGCTCGAGCTCGGCCGCGCGCCGGTCGTGCAGCGCGGCCCGCTCCGCGTCGCCGAGCAGGTCGTACGCGGCCCGCTCGACGGCGACGTCCGACGTGCCGTCCGAGTCGACGTGCGCGGCGGCCAGCTGGCGAGCCGTCCGGCCCCGGCCGGGCCGGTCCGGTCGCACGATGGCCGCAGCGGGTGCAGGCACGCGGGCGGCGTGCGCGCGCAGGGCGGTGGCGAGCTCGGCGGGGAGCTCGACGTCGGCCGTCGCGACGACCAGCCGGAGGCGCTCGGGGTCGGCCCGGCGCAAGGCGATGGCGATGAGCTCCTGCTCGCTCGGATCGGCCTCGTGCACCGCGTCGAGCGCGAGGGTGAGCACGCCGTCCCGTGCGTCGCGCAGGTAGGCGTTCAGCAGCTCGACGATGCCGTGGGCGAGCCGCCTCGTCCGGGTGGCGGCGTAGTAGCGGGTGCGCTCGCGCGGGACGGCGAGCGAGGTCAGCGTCTCGCGCGACGCTCCCACGGCGTCGCGCAGCTCGGGCGCGATCGTGAGGATCTCGACGTCGTGCCGGCGCACGAGGCCCGGATGCGTCGCGCACGCGGCCGGAACGAGCGCGCGCAGCGCTTCGCCGATGCCGCTGTACGGGCCGCGCCGCCGGCGGTGGCAGTCGACGACGAGGTCGGCGCGCTCGAGCTCGGGCGCGCGTCGCCGCGCCGCGCGGGCGTCGCCCACGACCCAGGCGTGCGGTGCGGGCGGTGCCATGGTGCCTCCACGAGAACCGGTGCAGGTAACCGACGCAGCCGGGCCGGCGACGATGGTCCACCGGCCCGGCCGCGGATGCCTCAGCGACAGCGGCTCACATGCAGTTGCTGCCGTACAGCGCGGCTGCGCTGGTGAGGCGGATGGCACCGGCCTTGCGCACGGTGATCTTCTTCATGCGTATCACCCCCGTTCCCCCGAGAGGCGCGGCGCGCGACCTCCCCGCGGTGGCCGGGCGCCGCGCGAGCCCCTCGCCATCACCCTGCCATCGCCTCGCCCGCCGCGACACCCATGAGCCGCCGGGCGCCCACGCGAAAGTCCGAGGGCCTCAGTCCTCGTCGGGGGCCAGCACCCACGCCGACTCGTGCCTGGCGAAGCCGATGCGCGGGTAGTAGCCGACGGCGGCCGGCGCCGCGAGCAGCACGATCGTCGCCCGCGGTGCCGCGGCGCGCGTGGCCGCGACCAGGTCGCGCCCGACGCCCTGCCGCTGCACGCTGCGGTCGACCGCGAGGTCGGAGAGGTACGTCGCGTACGCGCCGTCGGTGACGCTGCGCGCAATGCCGACGAGCCGCCCGCCGATGCGCGCGGTCACGACCAGGTTGGCGCCGCGCAGCATCGCCGCGAACCGCTCGCCGTCCTCCACGGGGCGCCGGGCGGCGAGGCCCGACGCGCGGTACAGCTCCCGTACCTCCTCGACGTCGAGCCCGGCGCCGTCGACCACCTCGCACCGCCACGTCGCGTCACGGGCCACGGGGTCCTCCTGGCGGTCGGGGTGGGCCGGAGCAGCATGCCGCACGTCGTCCACCGGTCGTCTTGCCGACCTTCGTGCCTCGTTGCATGATGCTGCTTCCGATGAGATCCACCGGCGCGGTGGGGGGTGCCGTGCCCGGTCATCGGCGAGCCGCGGACGGGGGGCCGACGTGCTGGCGACGCCTGCGGTCACGGCCACCGGGCTGCCCAACCTGGTCTACCGCCCCATCGTTCCGTTCGGGCTGCTGGTCCGGCCGGTCGCCGAGAGCGTCGAGGTGTCATCGCTCGGCACGCAGCGGCTGGCGCGGTGGGTCGACGACGTGCGCGTGCTCGTGCTGCGCGGCTTCGCGCCCATGACCGGCGAGGAGCTCCTCGCCCTCTGCCGGGCGTGGGGCGACCGCCCGGCCGGCGACCCGGGGACGGTCGACGCCGCCGTGCACGACCACGCGGCGGACCGGTTCCTCGCGTGCGGCGCGGTCCCGTGCCACTGGGACGGCGCCCTCGCGCCCGTCGAGCCGCACTACGTCGTCTTCCATCGCGGGCAGGCGCTGCCGACCGGGTCGGGCGGCCAGACGGTGATCTGCGACACCACCCGGGTGTGCGCCAAGCTCGGCGACGCGCACCTCGAGCGGTGGCGGCGGCTCTCGATCGGCTACCGGACGGCGACGGACGCTCCCTGCGGCGGCATCGTGCATGCGCTGGTGTCGGCGCACCCCACGACCGGCGCGACCCGCATCAGGTACGCCGAGCCGCTCTCGCCCGAGGACTGCTCGAGCCCGCTCTACCTCGACGTCGAGGACGCCGACGAGGAGGAGCAGGAGCGGCTCGTCGGCGAGCTGCGCGAGGAGCTCTACGCGCCCGACGTCTGCTACCTGCACGAGTGGCGCGACGGGGACATCGTCGTCGCCGACAACTTCGCCGTGCTGCACGGCCGGCGGCCGGTCCGCTGACCCCGGGACGCCGGCTCCGGCTGGCATCCTCGACACGGAGGTGGTGCGCCGCATGACCGCCATGAGCCGGGACCCGCGACCGGACGGCGTCCGCGCCGGGCGCCTCTCGTTCCGCCGGCCGCGGCAGGCAGGCAGCGGCGCGGCGAGCCCCGAGCGCGGCCTGCGCGCGGTGGACCTCGGCGACGGCGGGCCGCCAGCCCTCGTCCGCGTCCCGGCCGGGCCGGCCGGCCCGATCGGGCTGCGCCTCGTGCTGCTGCTGCACGGGGCCGGCGGCTCGGCGCGGCGCGCGCTGGACCTGATGCTGCCGGTTGCCGACGCGGGCGACCTGCTGCTGGCGGCCCCGCAGGCGGTCGGGCCGACGTGGGACGCGCTCGTGGGCGGGTACGGGCCCGACGTCGCCCGCATCGACCGGCTGCTCGGGCAGGTGACCGCCGAGCACGCCGTGACGAGCCTCGCGATCGGCGGGTTCTCCGACGGGGCGTCGTACGCGCTCTCCCTCGGCATCGCCAACGGTGACGTCTTCGACGCCGTCGTCGCGCTCTCGCCCGGCTACGCCGCGCCGCTGGCCCGCAACGGGCGGCCGCGGTTCTTCGTCTCCCACGGCACGGCCGACGGGGTGCTGCCGATCGAGCGGTGCAGCCGGCGGCTCGTGCCGGCGCTGCGCGACGCCGGCTACGACGTGCGCTACGTCGAGTTCGAGGGCGGCCACGTGGTGCCCGGCGAGGTCGTCGAGCTGGCGGCCACCTGGCTGGCGGGTGGGTAGCCCGCCCGCGGGCTGGGCATCTCGCGGATAGGCAGGGGCCGGCAGGAGCCAGCAGAGGCCGGCCGAGGCCCGACGACGAGGAGTGCCGTGGACAGCGACGAGCGCCGCGACGGCGAGCTGGAGAGCGCGATGGACACCGGGTCGGACGCCGGAGTGCCAGGGGTGCACCCGGTCGACGACCTGAGCCCGGAGGACCTTGCCGTCCTGGAGGAGCTGCGCCGCCCCGGCCCGCACCCGCCCGGTCAGGCGGTCGAGGACGGGCCGGCCGCGCAGGCCGCCGTCGCCGACGACGCGCCGCTCCCGCCGCCGGCCGGTGGGGAGAGCTGACCGGCGGCACCGGCCCGGGGCCGCTGCAGCTGGACGAGCTGGCGGCCGCGGCCCGCGAGCGGCTGCCGGCCGACGTGTGGGACTACCTGCACGGCGGCAGCGGCGCCGAGCTCACGCTCGCGGCCAACCGGGCCGCCTTCGACCGGGTCGCCCTCCGGCCCCGCGTGCTGGTCGACGTGTCGAGCTGCGACCTGACGGCGTCGCTCTTCGGTGCCTCGTCCGCGGCTCCGCTCGTCGTGGCTCCGATGGCCTTTCACCGGCTCGCGCACCCCGACGGCGAGGTGGCGACGGCAGCTGGCGCGGGCGCGGCAGGCGTACCGATGGTGGTGGCGATGCTCGCCAGCCGGGCGCTGGAGGACGTCGCCGCTGCGGCGACGAGCCCGTTGTGGCTCCAGCTGTACTGGCTGCGCCGGCGCGACGCGGTGGCGCAGGTGATCCGGCGGGCGGAGGACGCCGGCTACCGGGCGCTCGTGCTCACCGTCGACACCCCGCGGGTGGCGCGCCGCCTGCGCGACCTGCGCAACGGCTTCACCCTGCCCGACGGCGTCGACGCGGTGAACCTCGACGCGTCGGTGATGGCGACCGCGCACCGCCGCCGCCCCGGCTCGTCGGCGCTGCAGCAGCACTCGCGCGACCAGTTCGACGCCAGCATCACCTGGCGCGACCTGTCCTGGCTGCGCGAGCGGAGCGGGCTGCCGCTGCTGCTGAAGGGCGTGCTGACCGCCGAGGACGCCAGCCTCGCGGTCGAGGCCGGCGTCGACGGCATCGTCGTGTCGAACCACGGCGGTCGCCAGCTCGACGGTGCGGTGGCGAGCCTCGACGCGCTGCCGGAGGTGGTCGCGGCTGCGCCGGACCTCCCGGTGCTCGTCGACGGCGGCGTGCGGCGTGGCACCGACGTGCTGAAGGCGCTCGCCCTCGGCGCCCGCGCGGTCCTCGTCGGCCGGCCGGTGCTGTGGGGCCTCGCCTGCGCGGGCGCCGAGGGCGTCACCGCCGTCCTGCGGCTGCTCTGCACCGAGCTGGAGGAGGCGATGGCGCTCGCCGGCCGGCCGCGCATCGCCGACATCGACCGGTCCGCCGTCCGGGAGTGAGCCGCCCGGGGCGAGCGGGCGCGAGCCGGCGCTCAGGCGGCCTGCGGCTTGTCCGGCGACCCGCTGCTGTCCTGGGGACCTCTGGTGAAGAAGGAGATCTTGCCGTCCGGCTCGAGCACCGCCACCGCGATGTCGCCGAGCCGCTCGATGCCCTGCTCGCGGGCGGCGCCGTACAGGTCGTCGAGGCTGACCCGCTCGAGCCGCATCGTCTCCATCATCGGCTCGCCCTCGCGCACGAGCACGAGCGGCACCCCATGGATGACGCCGCGGGTGCGCGGCCAGCGCCAGTTCGCGTACGACAGCGCCACCGTGAGCACGGTGAAGGTCCCGACGGCCAGGACGGCCGCGGTCACCGAGTAGTCCTGCTGCGTGACGCCCTGCTGCACCAGATCGCCCATCGTCACGAACAGCACGAGCTGGAAGGTGCTGAGCTCGCCCAGGTTGGACTTGCCGACGAGCCGGGTGATCGCCCAGAGGAAGAAGAAGACGAAGACCGCGCGGTAGACGATTTCCATCAGGGCACCAGCCAGGTCGCGTAGCGGACGTGAACCAGCTCGGTCCGCTGCACCGAGACGCTCACGGTCGCATGCCGGCCGATCTGGCTGGCCGGCTGGATGTAGGCGTCGTACGACACCTTGAACGTGTCGCCCGGCGGCGGGTCGAACTGGAGGTAGACGGTCGTGGGGGTCGCCGTCTCCTGGCTCGGCTGCGGATGCATGCCCTGCGTCTCGAAGATGTCGAAGTAGCTCGCGGAGATGCCGATCGTGATCGGCTTGCTGAACCCGCCGGCATGGTGGACCGTCGCGCTCCACGGGACGTCGAGCCCGGCGCGCGCCATCCAGGGGTAGTGCACCGTGAGGTCGTAGCCGCCGCCGCTCGCCGATGCGGTGGCCGTGCGCGGGCCGAGCAGCCCCACCGCGCCGGCGGCCACTGCCAGCGCGACGAGGCCGAGCCCGGCCATGCGCAGCGGGTGCCCGCGCCTGCGGTGCGGGCCCGCGACGTTGGCAAGGGTGGATTGCCTCGATGCCATGCTCATGATCGCCGTTTACCCGTCCAGCGCGCTTTCGGCACGTCGCCATGCCATGTGCCCGGTCGCGCCCGCATCATCCGGTTTCGGCATGCAACTGCCTGCTGCCGCGGGCTAGACTCGGTGTCGTCGCTGAGCCAGCAGCGCTTCCAGCCTTCGGGCCCGGATAGCTGCAGCCGGGCCCGCGACCGACCCGGAGCCCCGTCATGCGCTCGATGTGCTCCTCCAGCGGCGACTCCCTGAGCGTGTCCGCCCACCCGGCCTCGGGGGCCGCCAGTCCTGGCCGCGAGACCCAGCGCGCGCTCGCCGACGTGGTGCGGCTCGCCACGAGAGCGGTGGCCGGCTGCGAGGCGGCGAGCCTCACGCTGCTGCACGACGGCCTGGCCAGCACCGCCGCGGCGACGAACGATCGCGTCCGCCGGGTCGACGGGGCCCAGTACGCGTGCAACGCCGGGCCGTGCCTCGATGCGATCCGCTCCGCCGTTGCGGTGCGGGTGAGCGATTACGGCACCGAGGGCCGGTGGCCCGAGGTCGCCGGCGAGGCGGTGCGGGTCGGCATCGGCTCCTCGCTCTCGGTGCCGCTCGTCATCGGCGGCCAGGCGCTCGGCGGGCTGAACCTGTACGCCGGCGCGCCGGCCGCGTTCGGCGCCGACGGGACGGCCACGGCGCAGGTGCTCGCCAGGCACGCGGCCCGGGCGCTCGACTACCTGCGCCGCTACCAGGACGAGCGGGTGGCGAGGGCGCGCGAGCACGAGATCGCCGCCGCCCTCCAGCGCGCCCTGCTGCCGGCCGTCAGCTCGCTGCCGGGCGTGGACGTGGCCGCCAGGTACCTGTCGCCGTCGGCGAGCGCCTCGGTCGGCGGTGACTGGTACGACGTGTTCGCCCTGCCGGACGGTGCCGTCGGCCTCGCCGTGGGCGACGTCATGGGCCACGACATGGCCGCCGCCGCCGCGATGGGCCAGCTGCGCAGCGTGCTGCGCTCGTACGCCTACGAGGGCATCAGCCCGTCCCTCGTGCTCGACCGCATGGACCGGCTCGTGCAGGGGCTCGAGATGGCGCAGCTCGCCACCGCGCTGTACGGCCGGCTGATCCTCGACGGCCAGGGCGGCATGCTGGTGCTGTCCAACGCCGGCCACCTGCCTCCGTTGGTGCGCCGCCGCGACGGGATGGTGGAGCTCATCGAGCGCGCGCAGTCGCCGCTGATCGGCGCCCCGGTCGCGGAGCCGTACCGGCGCCCGGAGGCGGCGGTCGACCTGGAGCGCGGCGCCGTCGTGCTGCTCTACACCGACGGCCTCGTCGAGGGCCGGCGCCGCGCGCTGGACGAGGGGCTGGACCAGCTCGCCGCGACGGTCGCCGCCCACCCGGGCGATGCGCCGCTCGACGACCTCTGCGACGCGGTGGTGGCCGCGCTGGACGCGGAGGGCTCGGACGACGACGTCGCGCTGCTGGCCGTGCGGATCGCCTGAGCGCAGCGTCCCGGCCGGTCGGCTCAGGCGTCCTCGCACGCCGCCTCCAGCGCCGCGTCCACGGCCACCTCCACGGCCGGCGCCGGCTCGCCGGGGCGCGGCTCGTCCTGCCCCGTGCGCCGGATCCGCTCGATCAGCGCCACGGTCTCGCGGTCCTCGACGTACGGCAGGATGTGCACGGTGCCGCCGTGAGCCTCCACCTGCGGCGCCTCCGGCAGCATGTCCGCGGTGTAGTCGCCGCCCTTGACGTAGACGTCGGGGCGCAGCCGGGTGACCAGCTCGGTCGCCGTCGTCTCGTCGAACGCCACGAGATGGTCGATGGCGCTCAGCGCCGCGAGCACGCTCGCGCGGTCGTCGAGCGAGTTGATCGGACGGCCAGGGCCGCCCCTGCGGCGCATGCTCTCGTCGCTGTTGAGGCCGACGACGAGCACGTCGCCGAGCGCCTTGGCGCGGTTGAGCAGGTCGACATGACCGCGGTGCAGCACGTCGAAGCAGCCGTTGGTGAAGACGATCCGCCGGCCCTGACGCCGGTGGTGCACGACCTGCTCGACGAGCCGGTCGAGCGGCTCGAGGCGGGTCGTCGTCTCCGCGAGATGGGCGCGCAGGTCGTCCAGCGAGCAGACGGACGTGCCGTCGCGGGCGGTCACCACCGCCGCGGCCGCCTGCGCGAGCTCGGCCGCGACGGTCGCGTCGCCGGCCGCGCGCAGCGCGAGGGCGAGCGCGCTGGTGAACGAGTCACCGGCTCCGCATGCCCGGCTGTGCGGCACCGGCCTGGCCCAGGTGCGGTACGGCGGCCGGCCGCGCTCGCACACCACCGAGCCGTCGCGGTCCAGCGTCACGGCGACGATCCGCGCGCCGGTCGCGTCGTGCAGCCGGTCGGCCTGCGCGCTCACGGCGGCCGCGCGCTCGGGGCCGGCCGGCGGTGCGCCGGCCAGCAGCTGCCTGATCTCGTCGTAGTTGGGCGTGACGGCCGTGGCCGCCAGGTCGCGGTAGCGCGCCACCTGCCGGGCATCGACGACGAGCAGCCGGGGCGCGGCCCGCTGCCACGCGCCCAGCGTGCGGACGACCTCGTCGGTGAGCAGCCCGTACCCGTAGTCCGACACGATCACGACGTCGGCCGCGCCGAACCGCTCGGCGAGCAGGTCGAGCACCCGCCGCTCGGTCGCGGGGCGCAGCGGCACCGGCCGGCCCTCGTCGAAGCGCACCAGCAGCTGACCGTGGGCCAGCACCCGCCGCTTCGCCACGGTCGCGCGGCCGGGCTCCACCAGCACGTCGCCCACGTCGACGCCCGCATCGCGCAGCGCGGTGCCGAGCGTCCGCCCGGCGCGGTCGTCGCCGACGACGGAGAGGAAGCTGACCCGGCCGCCCAGCGCGGCGACGTTGGCCGCGACGTTGCCGGCACCGCCGGGCACCGACCGCCGTCCGTCCACGGTCACGACCGGCACCGGTGCCTCGCGGCACAGGCCCGTCCCCTCCCCGTCGAGGAACTCGTCGAGCAGGGCGTCCCCGACGACCAGCACGTCGGCGCCGGGCAGGGCGTCGAGGACGGGGCGCAGCGCGGTCATCAGCCTCCTCCAGCCGGCTCTGGCGGATCTTTGCGGACTGCCCACTTCCGGGGCTCACATGCGCGCCGGCCCCGGCCGAGGCGCGGGGCGGCCCGGACGGGCGGTGGCGCATGACGGCGCAGGTGGCGGGAACGGGAGCCGCGTGCCATCGACCGCCCTGCTGGAGCCTGCCGGCGCGCTCGTCCCCGGTGCGACGCGGATCGCGGTGCTGCGGTCCAACAGCATCGGCGACTTCGTGGTCGCGCTGCCCGCGCTGGAGGCGCTGCGCGCTGCCTATCCGGACGCGACGATCACGTACCTCGGCACGACTTGGCATCCCGCGCTGCTCGAGGGCCGCCCCGGCTCCTGGGACCGGGTCGTCGTCGTCCCCCGCTATCCGGGAGTGCGCGACGAGGGCGAGCCGGCGCGCGACAGCCCGCAGGTGCGGCGCTTCGTCGCGGAGCAGCGCGCCGAGCGCTATGACCTGGCGGTGCAGCTGCACGGCGGCGGCGGCAACTCCAACCCCTTCGTCGCCGCGCTCGGCGCCAGGGTGACGGCGGGCTCGCGCGACGACGGCGCGCCCGCGCTCGACCGGTGGACGCGGTACGCCCACCACCAGCACGAGATCCTGCGGTTCCTCGAGGTGGTCGGCCTGGTGGGGGCCGCGCCGGTGACGCTGGAGCCGCGGCTGGCGGTGACGGCCGCCGACCGGGCGGCGGCAGCCGAGGCGCTGGGCGACGACGACGCGCCCCTGGTCGCGGCGCATCCGGGCGCGAACGACCCGCGCCGCCGCTGGGCGCCCGAGTCGTTCGCGATCGTGGCGCAGCGGCTCGCCGAGCTGGGCGCCCGCATCGTCGTCGTCGGGCACGGGCCGGACGACGAGCAGGCGGCCGCGCGCATCGCCGATTCGTTCGACGCGGCCGGCGCCGACCGGCCGCTCGACCTCGTCGGCCGGCTCGGCCTCGGCCCGATGCTCGGCGTGCTGGAGCGCTGCCGGCTGGTCGTGGCGAACGACTCCGGCCCGCGTCACCTGGCGGCGGCGGTCGGCGCCGCGACCGTCGGCGTCTACTGGGTGGGCAACCTGGTCAACGCCGGGCCGCTCACCAGGGCCCGCCACCGGGTCGCCGTCTCGTTCCGCGTCACCTGCCCGGCGTGCGGCGCCGACCCGGGACAGGGTCGGTGCCCGCACGACGAGTCCTTCGTCGACGACGTGCCGGTCGATGACGTGCTCGCCGCGGCGCTCGACCTGTACGCGAACGAGGAGGGACGGACGGCTGAACCGGCTGACCGGTGACTGTCGTGGGGACCTCCGCTCGTCCCGATGACTGACTGCGGCCGCAACGTTGAACCGACCACTCGCGGCCCGGGTGGCTGAGGTCTCACCGATCTGGCCAATCTGGCTAGTCGCAAGTACGTCCTATCGACCGGCTCCTTGTGGATCGGTGCCCCCGTTCATGGTGGCGACCGACGCGTCGCTCCGGTCGTCGTGCACGGCGGCAACGGCCACAGGCAACCGACCAAGCCGCTGCGAGCTGGCAGGAAGTCCGACATCACCACGCAGCCAACGGCCCTTCCCGCCGCAGCTTGACGTAGGAGCAATGAATGAATGAAGGCCTCCGGTTGGTGAAGCGGTTCCTTGACAGCGCCGCTTCACGAACCGGAGGCCCTCCCTGTCTCAACGACAGGCCGACAGTGCCTCAGGCCGAACAACGTCCTGCCCGGCGGGCAGTGCGGCTACCCTGCGATGAACCAAAGATCGCTCAGGTGCGAGCTGCCGCAATTCGTCTGAACGATGTGGACGCCATTGAGGGTCGACCCGTCCTTGGCGTTCAGGCATTGGTTGCTGTAGCGGTTGTAGAAGTAGTTGTAGCCATAGCTGCTGTAGGGTGAGGTCTCGATCCTCCACAGCTGCGCGCTGCAACTGCTCGAGCACGAGCTGCTGCTCGAAGCCGGGGGTGTGCAGGTGACCTGGACGATATCGGCACCGACAGTCTTGGAGAAGTTGATCGGCATCGCGCACTTGCCGCTGTAGGCGTTCTGGAGCTGGTACCACATGCCGCCGCTTCCACTGAAGTTCTCGATGAGGTACCAATTCTGGTTGAAACCGGCGAATCCGCATGTGTACTGGGTGAAGACGGCATTGTCGCTCAGTGACGTCCCGTACAGGCCCGCGCACTTCCCGCTGTTGTAGTTAACGAACTGCTGCGGCCCAAGCGTGCTGGCATGTGCGGTAGCGTCGGCTACTGGTAGTAGCAGAGCTGCGACACTGAACAGTACCGCAATAATCCTCTTCACGTGACATCCTTTCGACGGTTGCAGGGCCTTGTCTCACTCTTTGATGAGCAGCGCACCCGGGGTTCCCACGGCCAAGCCCTTTCGACGTTCCGGTGGGGCGAGCGTCGGGGCGAGCAGTGGGCGCCGATCAGCGTCCACGTTTCGCGCATTTCGGCTCGCCAAGAGAAGGACCGCGGGACAGATACCGAACCTACGGCCTCGATGTCGTAGCAGACGATGCTTGACGTTCTCTTAAGAGAAGAATGGCCGACGCTTGACGATTCGGTACCGCTCGATGATCTTTCGCTTGCGATGCCGGGATCCCGGTTACTACTAGTGGTCGGCGCCGGCCCGATGCCGGTCCAACCCCGAGGTGAAGGAGAGCCCCACGGTTGAGCTGCTGCGGTTGGTCAACGTCGACTGGCCGAGCTCGGCTGGGTGGAACGGTCGACGCGCCGACGCTGCGCCGACTGGCCTGCGACACCGAGATCGCCCGCGTCGTCCTCGACCGGCCGGAGAGGTACTCGACCTCGGCCGCACCACCCGGCTGCCCCGGTTCGCCCAACACCGCGCGCTCACCGCCCGCGATCACGGCTGCGTGTTCCCCGGCTGCGACCGGCCACCTGGCTGGTGCCAGGCCCCCCACCGCCGGCACTGAATCGACGGCGGACCCACCGGCCTGGCCAACCTCGCTACTCGCGAGTACGTCCCCATCGATCGGACCCTGTGGACCCCTCCACCGTTTACGGTGGCGCCTGGCGTGTCGTCTAAACCGTGGCAGCCGTCCACAAGCGGCCCTACCGACCAGGCGAGTCTCGCTAGTCGCCAAGCCAAGCTTTCGCATGCGCGTAGTGTCTGTGATATGGAACCTGACCCTGCGATCGTTGCTATGGCCGCTATCGAGACCCACCTTCGCGATCTTTCCAGAGCCGTTCTTGCAGCTCAGTACGGGAAAGACTGGCTAGAGCAGGTTCTCGATGAAGTCACCTTGACCGGCCTCCGACAACGGCGGGAGGAAGATCAGGGCCGGCATCCGGACGCGGTTCCGCATGACCTTCTGGCCTACATGCACGTGGACGAGCTCCGACTATTGCTCCACGACCATTGGGGGAGCTTCCAACCACTTCTGGGTAGGGAGGAGGACTTTTCTTCGATCATGGAAATGGCTCAGGACTTTGGTCGCCTCGCACAGGACAAGCAGTCAGGAGCCTGGCAGACCGATATCTATGTCTCTATGTTGAGAATGTTAGCGACGGAGATCCACATGGCCTTGATGCGGTTCAATCTCCAGCAAGGCTGGCTGAACATGGGCAAGCCCGTCGAATAGGTCCACGGGGCTAGATCCGCAGTAGCCGAGCTGGCCGGCCTGCCTTTGCCAGTGGTGAGCTGCTGGCGGCCGGCGTGAACTGGCCTGTCCGCGGTAATCATCGACTAGCCGCTCACAGGCGGTCACAGGGTTGGATCGACGGCGGGCCCACCGGCCTGGCCAACCTCGTCCTGCTCTGCGCCTACCACCACCACCTCCTCCACGAGCAGCACTGGCAGCTCGCCCCCGACCCCGACGGCGGCTGGACCGCCACCGCCCCCGACGGCCGCACCCACCACCGACACCGACGGCGAACCACCGCCTGACCCCAGCACCCGCGGGTCAGGCGAGGAGAGGTGGCCGGGACGGGGCGCACCGCAGTCGACTCGTACGTGCGAACCGGCCCGCTCGACGACGACGTCCGGAGCTGCTCGCCCGCGGGCCGACTGGGCGGAGCGGGCAGCCGCGGATCACCCGAACGCTTGGCCGGCCGCCTGCAGCACGTCCGCCACGGTCAGCTCGAGCAGTCCCGGGTCCGGCGCAGGCGCGAAGTTGTCGCCGGTGCGCCCGGCCCACAGCGCGCGGTGCTGCGGCCGGTCCGGCGGCGGCCCCCAGAGCGTGGGCGGGGTCGGGCCGAACAGCACCACCGACGGCGTCCCGTACGCGGTGGCGAGGTGCGCGACGCCGGTGTCGGCGCTCACCAGCAGGCGGGCCGACGCGATCAGCGCGGCGAGGGTCAGGAGGTCGGTGCGGCCGGCGAGCACCCGGTCGGCCGGCAGCCCGGCCGACGCGGCGACCGCGGCGGCCAGCTCGCTCTCGTCAGGGCCGCCGCTCAGCACCACGTGGTGCCCGGCCTGCGCGAGCTCCCGCGTCACGGCGACCCAGCGGTCGACCGGCCACCGGCGCGAGGCCTGCGCCGCCCCTGGATGCACGACGACCGCGCCGGCGACGGGCGGCGGCACCGGCGGGGGAGCGAGCCCGAGGTCGGCAGGGTCGCAGGCGATGCCGTGCGCGGCGAGCAGGCGGCACCACCGGTGCACCTCGTGCTCGTCCGCCCGCCAGACGGGGCCGCCCTCCAAGCCGTACGAGAGCAGCCGCCGCGGCGACGAGTCGAGCAGCAGCGCCGTGCTCTGCGGCCCACGCCCGTGCAGGTTGACCGCGAGGTCCGCGCCGTGCAGATCGGGCGGCAAGGGCGCGAGCGGCGCCGTGTCGGCGACCTCGTCGACCGCTCCGACGTGCAGCGCGAGCGGCCGCAGCGCGGCCGGCGCCGCCAGCGCGATCCGGGCCGTCGGGCATGCCGCGCGCAGGCCGCGCAGCGCCGGCACCGCCGTCAGCAGGTCACCGAGCCCGAGCGCGCGCAGGACGACGATCCGCGCCCCGGGCTCCTCCTCGTCGCGCACGCCGCGCCGATACCCCGCGGGCGGTGGTCCCATCCACCGGGGGCGTTGCGGCCGGGGGCGCGCACGGCCAGGCTGCGTCCATGGCCGGCGGTCCCGATCCCTCCACCGCGGCCGCCGCCCGGCTGGTGACCGCCCGGCTGGTCCTCGAGCCGCTGGCGGTCGGGCACGCCGCCGAGATGGTCGGCGTCCTCGCCGACCCGTCGCTGTACGCCGTCATCGGTGGCGAGCCGCCCACGCTGGACGAGCTGACCGAGCGGTACGGCCGGCAGGTCGCGGGCCCTGGGCGCGCCGGCGAGGCGTGGCGCAACTGGGTCGTCCGGCGGGAGGGGCGCGCGGTCGGCTACGTCCAGGCGACCATCGCGCTGGAGGACGGCCGCTGGGTCGCCGACGTCGCCTGGCTCGTCACCCCTGCCGAGCAGGGCCGGGGGATCGCGACCGAGGCGGCCGCCCGGATGATCCAGGAGCTCCTGTCGGCCGGCGTCACCGAGATCCGGGCCGAGATCGCCGATCACCACCGGGCGTCGCAGTCGGTGGCCGCGCGCCTGGCCATGCGGCCCACCGCGCGCACGACGAGCGAGGGCGAGCGGGTCTGGGTCGGACGCCGGTTGGCGACCGGCGTCATGGAGCGCACCGAGGACGACTGAGGACGGGGACTCCCGGGGACTACCGGGGCGGCGACCGAGCTGCCGGCGCCCGAGCTGCCGGCGCCCGAGCTGCCGTCGCCCGAGCTGCCGTCGCCCGAGCTGCCGGCGACCGGCGGCTCCACCCGTCGTGGCTCGTCGTGGTTCGATGACCGCGTGGTGGCGACGCGCTACGTGGGCATCCTGTTCTTCGACGGCGTGGAGGAGCTCGACGCCGTCGGCCCCTGGGAGGTGCTCGCGCACTGGACCCGCGGCTTCCCGGACGACGGCTTCGACGTGGTGTCCCTGTCACCGGCCGGCGGTCCCGTCGAGTGCGCGAAGGGCCTGGTGGTCCAGCCCGGCTGCTCCATCGTGGACGCGCCGCCCCTCGACGTGCTCGTGCACCCGGGTGGCGACGGCATCCGCGCGCTGACGGCCGACCCGGCCCACCTCGACTGGGTGCGCAGCCAGCGCCGCCGCGTGCCGCTCATGACGAGCGTGTGCACCGGCTCCCTCGTCTACGCCGCCGCCGGGCTGCTCGCCGGGCGGCCAGCCACCACGTACTGGGGATCGCTCGACGAGCTCGCCGCGCTCGATCCCACGGTGCTGGTGCGCCCCCACGAACGCTTCGTCGACGACGGCGACGTCATCACGTCGGCCGGCGTCTCCGCGGGCATCGACATGGCGCTGCATCTGGTCGCCCGGTTGGCCGGCGAGGAGCGGGCTCGCCAGGTGCGCAGAGGCATCCAGTACGACCCCGCGCCGCCGGTGTAGCGCTCGGGCCACGGGCGCTCCGGCGCATCGGCCGCGATCGCACCGTCAGGTGGGTGGACGTGCGCCGTCCTCCCGCTCGAGCTCGATGCGCATGATGACCCGCCGGGGGGTGGGGTGGCCGATCTCCTCGAACCCGGCGTCGGCGAAGACCTGGCGGGTCCCGACGTGCGTCTCGCCCCAGGTGATCTCCTTGCCCGGCTGGGTGATCATCGGGTAGGCCTCGAGCGCCCTGGCGCCGCGCTCGCGGGCGAAGCCGATGGTGGCGCGGGCGAGCGGGTACGTCAGGCCGCGGCCCCGATAACCCTTGCGGACCGTGAAGCAGGTCACCGCCCAGATGCCGCCGTCGCCCTTGTCCTCGTCCCGGCCGGTCCACGGGACGCGCAGGGTGCGCAGCTTCGGGTACGCCGTCCGCGGCTCGACCGCGACCCACCCCACCGGCTCGTCCTCGAGATAGGCGACCAGCCCGCTCGTGGCAGGGGCGTCCGGGTCGCCGCATGCGGTGCCCGCCCGCAGCATCGCCGCGCGCTCCTCCAGGGTCGTGTCGCGCCACAGCCAACCAGTGACCTTGAAGCGCTGGCACAGGCAGCGGCTCGGGTAGTCAGCTGTGCCGAAGATCGCGGCGAGGTCGTCCCAGGACGCGTCGTTCGCCGGGACGATGGTCAGCTGGTCGTCCGGGATCGGCTCGCGCGCGGTCGTCATCGCGGCTGCGGCCGGTCCTCGCCGATCCAGCCGAAGGTGGCCACGCAGGCCTCGTTGCCCTCGGCGTCGGCGAGCACCCACCACTCCGGCGCGTACCGGTCGGTCACCAGCCGCCCGCCGGCGGCGATCGCAGCCTCGATGCGCGCCTCGGCCCGGTCGTACGGCACGTAGACGTCGAGGTGGATCCGGTTGCGCTGCGGGCGCGGTGCGTCCATCTGCGCGAAGTAGACGGCCGGCGCGCTCGCGAAGGGGTCCATCAGGTCCGCGGGCCCGTCGCGCTCGACGTAGCCGAGCAGGGCGCGCCAGAACGGCGTCACGTCAGATCGGACGAGCGCGTCGATGGAGACCTGGACGGTCTGCACCGCCGACGGGTCGGCCGGCAGTCCGAGCTCGCGCGCCGCCGCCGAGATCTGCCGGGCGAGCTCGACGTCGCGCCGGGTCAGCCCGCAGTAGCCGGGTGCGATCGTGAGCAGGCGCACGGTCACCCCCTCGCACCGCAGGTCGACGTCGGGGCGATGCTCGCCGAGGCCGGTCAGCTCGCCGATCGCCGCCACGAGCCGGGCACCGGCCGCGAACGACCCGGTGCGGAACGCCGTGCTCGCCCCGCCGGCCACGAATCGCCAATCCTCGACGCCGGCGGTCTCGTGGAACTGCCGCGGCGTGATCCGCTCCGAGCGGTCATCGGGCAGGACATCGGCCATGCCAGGCAGGTTAGAGTCCGTTCCGGACGTTCTGCTTCCGGAGGGGACGGGAACGCGCTGTGAAGCCTGACGCGAGCCCCACGGCCCGGGCGCTGCTCGCTCTCGAGCTGCTCCAGGGCAGCCCCGGCATCACCGCCGAGCGGCTGGCCGACAAGCTCGGCGTCTCGGAGCGGGCGGCCCGGCGTTACGTCGGCATCCTGCGCGAGGCCGGCATCCCGATCGAGTCGGCCCGCGGGCCGTACGGCGGCTACCGCGTCGGGCGCGGCCCCCGGCCCGCGCCGTTGATGCTCGGCGTCGACGAGGCGCTCGGCCTGGTCATGGCCGTGCTCGACGGCCACCACGACGCGAGCGATCCCACCGACCCGGTCGGCAGCGCGCTCGGGAAGATCGTGCGGGCGCTTCCGGAGTCGGTGGCCGCGCAGGCCGAGGCCGTCCGCCGCACCACGGCGCCGGCCCCCGACCGGGCCGCCGCCCGGCCCGCACCAGAGACCACCGCCGCGCTCGTGCAGGCGTGCGCGGACCATCGGCGCGTGCGGCTGGACTACCGCTCCGAGGCCGGGTCGGAATGGGTCATGGAGGTCGACCCGTGGGCGATCGTCGTGCGCCACGGCCGGTGGTACCTGCTGTGCCGATCGCACCGCGCCGACGCCAGGCGGGCGTACCGGATCGACCGGGTGCGGGCGGTGGAGGTGCTCGACGACGACTTCGCTCCGCCCGCCGACCTCGACCCGGTCGCCACGCTCGAGGAGCACCTCGCCATCGGATGGGAGCACGACATCGACGTCGTCATCGACGCGCCGATCGATGAGGTCGCGCCCTGCGTCCCGCGCGCCCTCGGCCGGCTCGAACCGCTGGATGCCACCACCACCCGGCTCGTCGGCAGCACCAGCAACGTGGTGCGCTACGCCGAGCAGCTCGCGGCGATCCCGGCGCCGTACCGGATCGTGCGGTGCGCGGAGCTCGAGGACGCCGTGCGCGTCATCGGGGAGCGGCTGCTGGCGGCGGTCGCGAGCCCACGTCCCTGACGTCGCCGGCGGCTGCCCCCGGACGTGACGGGACAGGGGCTTCCCCGCAGTTGCCGTTGACGCAGTTGCCGTTGACACAGTTGCCGCTGGCGCAGTTGCCTTTGGTGCAGTTGCCCTTTTGGCTCGCGTCGTTGTGCGCATGTCACTTGCGGCGGAGCACCCATCTCCTTTCCGTGATGAGTCATCCCGGTCGGGTGATGCTCCGACGACTCCCTGCAGGACAAGCTTCCGACGAGTGGCAGGACCCGCTGCTCGTTGCGGGAGAAGCAAGCCCCGGGACGACAGCGCGCGCGTCGGTCCGCCGCGACGAGCGCCGGCTCCTGCGGTCGCCACTGGCAAGCGAAAGGGGGCACAGGTGACGGTCTTCGCGGCAGGCTACCTGGCTGTCGACCAGGCGAGCTTGGAGGCTCTGGTTTCACGAATCTCCGACGAGTTCGACGTCGCCGTTCACGACGTGCGCGCCATTGCGCTGCACCTGAGCACGCAGTTCGCGGGCGCCAGAGTGACGAGCTTCATCCCTCTGCTCATCGAGCGAGAGCTGCGGGAGCATGTGCGGCGGCTGCGGACCACCAAAGCAGGGGTCGCTTGATGGCACGCCCGCTCAGGGTGCCACGTGCTTCCCGGCGCAGGGGGTTCACCCGGTGCGGGTGATGACGACGCGACCGGCCGGCGCCACAGTTGGCCCGTGACCGCTCGACAACGGCGCACGCTCTGGGAGGACCTGTGACCGGGACGACTACGCGCGAGGCGCTGACCAGCGTTGCCGAGGGCGATGCGCCAGTGCTGGAGCGGCTCGTTGCGATGAACCTGGACTCGTTCAGCGACTCCGGCCTCGACGAGAGGACGTACTTCCTCGTCCGGCTGGCGGCGCTCGTCGCCATGGATGCGGCACCGGTGTCCTACCTCATCAACCTCGAGCTGGCCAGCGAGGTAGGCGTCTCGCTCGAGCAGGCCCAGGAGATGCTGATCGCCATCGCGCCGGTCGTCGGGAGCGCCAGGGTGGCTTCCGCAGCAGGGAAGATCCTCCGCGCGTTCGACGTCGCGGTCCTTCCCGACTGACGCGGGGACCGATCAGTCGCCGATCCGATGTCGCGGCACGGGCGCCTGGCTCCAGTCGTAGACGACGGAGGTGCGCAGCAGGAGGTCCTGGACCGACCTGTTGGTGGTGCTCACGAGCACGTACATCACCCCGAGCGGGAACAGGACGCACAGTGCGGCGCGCGTGGCCGCGCCCGCGAGGCCCATCCGTTCGCCCCGGAGGTCGACGACGCGCAGGCCGAGCAGTTGGGCGCCGTACGTGCGGCCCGTGGTGACCCAGCTGCCGGTGAGGTACAGGAAGAGAACGAACCCTCCCGCGATGACGAGAGCGCCGGTTGGCGGATGCGGGAAGCGGAAGGCCGCGGGCGCCCACAGGAAGATGGCGGCGCTGACGAGCCCGTACCCGGCGGCCATGACCAGCATCACGACGACGAAGTCGACGGTGCTGGCCAGCAGGCGGCTGACGATCCCGGCGCGCTTCCCCTGATGGCGCTCGATGCTCGCGAGCGCCGGCGTCACCGGCGCTCGACGAGCGGGGCTTCCGCTCGGCCGGCCGAGCGCGGACGTCACGTCGGACCTCGTCCGTTCGGTGCCTGCTCCGGCAGGTCGACGGCGACCGTCTCCGTCCGCCGTGCCTGGCGACGGAGCAGCATGCGGTCCACGAGCCGTCCGACGCGCTCGTCGGCGTCGATCGTCTGCCTGCGGACGCCCCGGATGCCCTCCGACGCCATCGTGCCCGTGGAGTCCCGGATGATCTCGGGCAGGTCGACTCCGTCGATGATGTAGCGCGCCAGCTCGACGAGGTCGACGCGCTGGATGACGGCCTCGATGTCCACGCGGGCGACGGTCGCGTCGAGGTCGATCTTGTCCAGGATGGCGTCGATGTCGATGCGGTCGACGATGGCGTCGAGGTCTATCCGGTTGACGATCGCCTCGATGTCGAGCTTGCCGACGATGGCGTCGAGGTCTATCCGGTTGACGATCGCCTCGATGTCGAGCTTGCCGACGATGCCGTCGAGGTCTATCCGCTCGACGATGGCATCGATGTCGAGCCGGTCGACGATGGCATCGATGTCGAGCTTGGCGACGATGGCGTCGATGTCGATCCGCTCGACGATCGCCTCGAGGTCGACCCGGTCGACGATGGCGTCGACGTCGACCCGGTCGATCACCAGCTGGGTCAGGTCGATCTGGTCGAGCGTCGCGTCGAGGATGCGTGGAACCAGCGCGCGGGCCGTCCGCGCCGTGGCGGACACCATCACCGCCCGCTCCTGGTGCCCGCGCTCGGCGGTCCGCAGGAGCAGCGTCTCCGGCCAGTAGCGCTCAGGGACCAGCGGCGGGCGCAGCGCACGGCGCGCGACCGGCGCCGCCGGCCCGGCGAGCCGGAGCCCGGCGCGCGACGAGTCGCTCGCCAGGCGGGCAGCGAGCGCCGCGAGCGCGGCTGCTACGTCCAGCACCATCGTGACCGCGCTCGCCGCCCGTCGTGCCGGCGTCGGTTCCGCATCGCTCGTCATGGCCACCCCGCTGCACCGGTACGTTCCGGCGCCGTGGTGACGCGGGAGTCGGATCCCATCGGGCCGGAGGGTGAAGTGTCGGGCAGGCGCAAGGGTGCAGGCCTCATCCGGTCAAGGTGAAACACGCGCACCAGGTGCCACGAGGGGCCGGGCTCATGATCGCTGGTCGGGCAGCGATCACCTCGAGATCAGGCCCAGTGCGTGCGCGCGCTCGACGGCCTCCGCGCGAGAGGTGACGCCCAGCTTCCGATATGCGGCTATCGCTTGCGTCTTCACGGTGTTGCGCGAGACGAAGAGATGCCGCCCGATCTCCTCGAAGGACAAATGGGTGGGGAGCAGCTGCAGCACCCGCAGCTCTGCCGTGGTGAGCGTCGACGTATCGGCATCGACGCGGGTCGGCAACTGCTCGACCTGCCGCCAGGCTCGGGCGACGGACTCGTGCAGCACGACAGCATCGGGAACGCTGTGCAGCAGCGTCTGCGCTTCCGAGAGCAATGTCCGGGCACCGGCGGCACCACCGAGCATGAAGTGCGTCCGAGCCATGACCTCGCGGCTTTGAACGCCCAGCCACGGCGGGAGCTCGAGCGACGAGGCCAGCGCCCGATTGCAGCTGCGCAACAGAGCCTCTGCCTCGGCGGCCCGGCCACCGAGCGCGGCGAGCAAGGCCTCCGCGCAACGGACCGCGACGAGCAGCGAAACGTCCTCCAGCTTCCACGCTCGCATCAGCAGCGAGGCTTCTCCGACCTCTGCGAGTGCCGTCCCCAGGTCGCCCTCTTCGATGCTGATCAGTGCCAGCTGGGCGAGGCAGCCCGCGCATGTCTGATGGTCCCCGAGGGCAGCGGCATCGCGCTCGACGCGCTGAAGCTTCGCGCGCGCGCCCGAGACGTTGGTGAGATGGGCCGACACCGCGTCGATCATGCTCGCGGTGGACGTCCAGATGTCATTGATGCCCTGCAGGCTGATGGCGAGCCGGGCATCGGCGCCCATCTGGACGACGCCGTTGCGGGCTACCGTGGCGTGCAGCAACGCCGTCGCCGCGGCAACGGATGCCGACTCGCCCGGTCGAGCGGCGTCGTACCGGCCCCGCTCTGCGGCTGCGATCCAATGGTCGGTGGGCAACCCGCGCGCGAGCGCGCACCAGGCCGCGGTGAGCGAGAGCTTCGCCTCCGACACCACGCGTTGCCGGGTGAACGCGTCCAGCCAGCCCTCGAGCGCCGCTATGCGTCCCGTCGTGAGGAAGAGAGGTGCCTGCTCCCAGATGAGTCGCGCCGATCGCTCCACGTCCCCTGCCGCCAGCGCATGGCGGACGGCTTCCTCGAGATGGCCGTTCCGCTCCATCCATCGGCTCGCGCGGGCGTGCAACGGCTTGACGAGATGCGGCTCCTGCCGTGACAGCTCAGCGCGCAAGGCGTCCGTGAACGGCTGGTGCACGTGGAACCAGCCGTCCGTCTCTGCTCGCGGCAGGACGATGTTCTCCCGAACGAAGCGGTCAAGGGCGCGCGCTGAGCCGGTGCGCTCGAGAACCGCATCGCAAAGCGGTGCGCAGAGCGCGCTCAGGATCGACGTTCTCGTGAGGAATTCCTGATCGCCCTGCGAGAGCGGCATCAGCACTTCGTCCCGGAGGTAGTCCGCGATAGCGGCTTCGCTTCCGAGGCCGGGGGCGGGCGACATGCGATTCACCGTCTCGCTCGACGTCACCGCCAGGTACATCCCCGCCGCCCAGCCCTCGGTCTCCTCGAGCAGCGCGTCGATCGCATCGGAGGAGAGCGCGGCACCGGCCTTTTCGGTGAGCATGCCCGCCTCTTCGCGGTTCAGCCGCAGATCGATCGAGTCCAACTCGACCAATCTGCCGTTCGCGCGCCATTCCGCCCAGTCGAAGGGGACCGCGGCACGTCCCATCACCACCAGCTGCGAGCGAGCCGGCAAATTGTCAATGAGCGCGTCCACCACGGCACGGACGACGGGGGACTTGAGCGCATCGGTGCCGTCGAGGACCAGCACGAACGGCTTGCGCTGCTGGCGCACGAGCTGGCACAACAGGTCGACCGAGGCGGTGAGCATCGACGGGTCGTCAGCCACCGGCAGCGAGCGCTGGGTGACCATGCCGACGCGATAGAGGGCACTCATGACGTAGGCGAGGAATACGGCCGGGTCGTTGTCGTCGCTATCCAGCGACAGCCAGGCGAACGGGCGCGCGTCCCTGCTGTCCCATTGGGCGACGGCGACGCTCTTGCCGTATCCGGGAGGACCGGTCACCAGCACGACGGGGGAGGCGACCGAATCGAGAAGGCGCTCGACGAGACGACTGCGCGGAACAAGATCGTCGCGCTGCGCCGGCGGCCGCAACTTCGCCTCGACAGCGACGAATCTCGAAGAGGTCGTCGACGGCACGAGATCCATGCTCAGCATCCTCCCGTCCGGCTGCTTGGACGAGCGTTGACGACGGTAGCACTATTCCTCGCTGCACGCAGTGACGAGTTGACCACGCAGCCGTCGGGCGATCATCGAATCATCCTAGTCGGGTGATGCTGCAGAGTGACCCATCGACTCTGCTGAGCGAGGAATCACCGGCCATTCGTCCACGCATTGCGCTGGCGAGGTGAGGGCAGTGACGACGCACGGCATCGACGTCCCGACCAAGAGGTTCGCTGCTGACAGCGAATCTCCGCTTCGTCAGGTCGGCGAGCAGGTGGGGCGCTTGTGGTGGGTGCCCCTCGCAGCGGGTCTGCTGTCGATCGGGCTCGGCCTCGCCATTCTCGTCAGCGACTGGACCGTCCACGCGCTGGTCGTCGCCGCAGGAGCCGTCCTCGTGCTGCGCGGCCTCGCGCTGGCATTCCACCCGGCGTTCGCCGCCGACGGCGCCTTCGAGCAGGTCGTGGCCGGCCTGGTCGGTGTCGTGGCCGGTGTCGTCCTGATCGCCTGGCCGAAGCCCACGCTGCTGGTTCTCGCGGTCATCGCGGGGGCGTGGCTCGCCCTGTCCGGCACGCTGCACATCCTCATGTCCGTCGCGAGGCGCAAGCACCTGGCGCAGTGGTGGCTGAGCACGGGCATCGGCGTGGTCGAGCTCCTTCTCGGGGTGTGGGTCATGCGCCGGCCGGAGGTGACGCTGTCCCTCGTCGTCACGGTCATCGGGCTATGGACGGTGCTGACCGGCGTCGCCTGCTGCGTGCAGGCGCTCGAGATCCGCTCCGCCCTCGAGGAGCGTTGAGGGGCACTGCGCGCGACGTGGGCACGACGACGACTCACCAGCGCGACAACGACGGACCAAGCGGCAACGACGGACCAAGCGACAACGACGGACCAAGCGACAACGACGGACCAAGCGACAACGACGGACCAAGCGACAACGACCGACCTAGGTACCGTGGAGGTACGAGATGACGCAGACAGCCGCTCGACCCGTCACCATCACCGATGACGCGCGCCGACCGGGAATCGTCACGTTCGCGGCTGTGATGTTCTACGTGCTGTCCGCGTTCTACGTGATCGCAGCACTGACGGAGTGGTCGAACAGCGTGTGGCTCTACCAGCGCGACTACAGCGTGGGCGGCAGCAAGCTCGTGATCTGGGGGTTCGTCGACTTCGCGCTCGCGCTGGTGTCGGCGTACGGCGGCTACCTGCTCTGGACCGGGCGCCGCGCCGGGCAGATACTCGGGATGATCTTCGCTGGCATCAGCCTCGTCCGGTGGCTGTTCTACATCCCGGCCGACCCATGGCTGGCGATCGCCATCGCCGCCATGGACGTGCTCATCCTCTTCGGCCTTGCCAGCGCCGATGAGTGGTTCGCCTCCCGGGAGCGGTGAGCCGGCCGGTGCGATCAGATGCGTGATGCCCGGCTCCCGCGCTGACTCTGACGTCGTTCGACGCGAGTCGGCGCGGGAAGCCGGGGTGGTTGGTGGGCAGCCGCCGGCCGCGATGCGTCCCCTCGGCGAGCCGAGGGAGGTCATCGCAGGCCGGCGGCGCTCTGCTGCGCCGTGCCCTGCGCCCGTATCTAGCGCGCCCGTATCCAGCGCCCTGTATCGAGGGCCGTGGCGGGCTCCGGCTGGCAGTGAGTGGCCGGCGCAGTGAGTGGCCGGCGCAGTGAGTGGCTGGGCTTGCCGCGAGTGGCCGAGAGCAGGATGCGATCCGCCGCCCGCATCGGCCAGCGGCAGGAGGCACCGCGGACGAGCATCGCGGCTGCGGGACAGGGCGCCGCAGCCGACGTCGTCGTGCGCAACATGATGATCGCCCGGCGCTTCAGCGCCGGGCGATCACGCGTTGATGGAACGGTTCAGAGCGTCGCACGCGGTCAGGATGCGGGCACGGCCGCGCCGTGCAGCTCCTCCTGGAGCTGGGCCTCGGCGTCCTTCGAGAGGGAGGACTTGAGGACGGTGCCGCCGTACTGCTGCAGGGCGTCGACCGCCTTGTCCGTGGTGACCTTCTCGATCACCAGGAACAGGGCCGACGATCCCGGCTGGATCATGTCGCGGACCTGTCGCTGGAACTCCTTGTCGATGCCGGTCTTCTCGACCTTCCCCATGAGGGCGCCCAGGCCGGCCCCGACTGCCATGCCGAACACCGGGACGAAGAACAGCAACCCGAACAACAGGCCCCAGAACATGCCCCACGTCGCTCCCGCGCCGACCGGATGATGACTGGTCGTCACGTGGTAGTTGCCCTCCTTGTCGCGCACGATCGTCGCGATGGCGTCCGTCTCGAGGATGAGCTCGCCTGACAGGCGCTCCGCTTCCTTCGCGGCCTCCGCCGCCGTCGTCTCGTTCGGATAGCCGATCGCGACCAATGTCGCCATGGTCCCACCTCTCCCCATGAGCAGGTAACGCGAGGCCTCACGACCTCGTCCGACGTCGCATCACAACACGGGCGCCAGGGCAGTGGGATCATCCGCGAGGGGTGAAAACCGGATGCCCGCGGTCGCCGCAGGTGCCGCTGACTCGCGGGCGGGGCGGCGCGTCGTTGCGCAATCACCCTCGCGGGGTGAGCAGCTGGCGCCTCATCAGTGGCACTATCGGTGGGCGGCGGTAGGCCGCACTGATCGGGGGGTGCGGCGGGGGCTGAGCGACATGCACAGCGACATGCACGGCGACATCGATAACGGACCCACGAAGGCGCAGCCGTGACCGGAAGAGCGCGCAGAGCAGACGGCCGCGATCGGGCGCGGCAACAGGTGGTGCGCACCGGCGCAGCATCCTCGCGGCGGCGACTGGTCAACGTGAACGGGCCGCGGTTCGTCCCGCTGGAGTCGAACCTGCGGCGGCCGGCGCTGCGCGACGGCGTCATCATCCGCGGTGAGCTGGTGGACACTCTGCGCGAGCGCACCGAGGTACCCGTCGTCGCGATCAGCGGGCCACCTGGTTACGGCAAGACCACCCTTCTCGTGCAGTGGAGCATCGAGGATCAGCGGCCGTTCGCATGGCTGACGGTGGACAGGGCGGCGAACAACCCGGTCGCCCTGGCGACGTACATGATGCTTGCGTTGCAACAACTCGGCGACGTCGACCACCGGGCGCTGAGCGCGCTCGGGGACGAGTCGAGCGTCTCAGCCGTCTTGCTGCCTCGCCTGGGGCGCATGCTGGCCGAGATCCCCCGGCCGTTCGTGCTCGTCGTCGACGATGCCGGCTTGCTGACATCGCCCGCGACCGTCCCGGTGCTGATGACGGTCGCGCGGCACCTCGGCGACGGCTCGCAACTGGTCGTTGCGGGGCGCACGATCCCGCGGCTCCCGCTGAGCAAGCTGCGCGCGGAGCGCCATCTGCTCGCGATCGGTCAGGACGACCTCCGGTTCTCGACGTCCGAGGCTGCCGGAGTGCTCGCAGCGGCTGAGGTCGAGCTTCCGGGCGAGGACATGCAGGCGCTCGTCTCGAGGACGGAGGGGTGGCCGGCAGCCGTCCATCTGGCCGCACTGGGGCTCGGCCAGGTCTCGCACCAGCGCAGCGAGCGCTCTGCCCTCGGGGTGGGGGACCAGGTCGTCGCGGACTACCTGCGCCGGGAGATCCTCGCGACCGTGCCACCGGACCAGGTGCAATTCCTCGTGCGAACGTCGATCCTGACGAAGCTCTGCGTGGAGCTGTGCGACGCGGTCATCGGCATCTCGGGGTCCGCCAACTCGCTGCGCGAGCTCGCGCGGGCCAACCTGTTCGTCGTGCCGCTGGACAGCCAGGAGCACTGGTACCGCTATCACGGGCTCTTCCGGCGGGTGCTGCAACAAGTCGTCGAGGAGGACGACCCTCGTCTGGTCGCGCAGCTGCACTCCCGCGCTAGTCGCTGGCTGGAGGCCGCCGGCTACGTCGAGGAGGCCATTCAGCATGCTCAGGCTGCGCATGACGTCGCTCGCGCAGCGCGACTCGTCTGGTCGCAGACGGCCGCCCTCGTCGCCTCGGGCCGGTCGCAGACGCTCCGGCGGTGGCTCGACGGGTTCTCCAACGAGCAGGTCGTCGGGCACGCGAAGCTGTGCTTGACGGCTGCCTGGTGCGCCCTTGAGAACGGTCGCCCGGTGGACCACTGGATCGACGCGGCCGAGCGCGGCTTGTTCGATGCGACGCAGCCCGGCGAGCTGGCGTCGATCCAAGCGGCCATCACCCTGCTGCATGCCGAGCGGGCCCGTGACGGCATGGCGGCGATGCGTGCGCACGCCGAGCGGGCCATGGAGCTCCAGGCGCCCGACGACCTGTGGCGGCCGTTCGCCGAGTACCTCCAGGCGGTTGCGGCGCTGCTCACCGGAGCGCCGGAGGAGGCACGCCGCCGGCTCGCCGCGACTCAGCACCTCGCAGCCGACCTGGCGCTGCACTCGCACCAGGCGCTCTGCCTGGCGCAGCTCGCGGCGATGGCCATCGAAGCGGGCGACTGGATCGAGTCCGCCGCGCTCGTCGACGCTGCGTGCGACGTGCTCGTCGAGAAGGACATCGCCGACAGCCCGCTCATCAGCCTCGTGCACTGCGTTGCCACGGTCATGCTCGCCAAGCGCGGTCGTACGGACCAGGCGAAGCAGCTCGCCCGACGGGCGATGCGGATGATCGCCGTGATCAATCAATGCCCGCCGTGGCTAGCGGTTCAGGCGCGCTACCTGCTCGGCCGAGCGCACCTGCTCATGGGCGACACCGCCGCGGCGCGCGTGCTGCTGTCGGAGGCCCAGCGCTACCTGCACGGCGTACCGGACGCGATGTGGCTGCGCGAGGGGCTGGACCAGGCGTGGACGCATGTGGAGCGGTTCCCGCTCGCGACGGGCGTCGGGCCGTCGGCCCTGACCTCAGCTGAATTGCGGATACTGCAACTGCTGCCGACGTACCTGTCCTTCGAGCAGATCGGGAGACGGTTGCTCATCTCGCGCAACACCGTGAAGACGCAAGCGATCGCGACGTACCGCAAGCTCGGCGTGGCATCGCGCGGCGAGGCGGTCGAGCGCGCACGGTCGCTCGGCATGATTCAGATGTAGGCACAGGAGCACCCATGTCGCTCGACTCGTCGCCAAAGGGCCAACGACCCTGTTCTTTTCCGCGGTCTTGCTGAACGATGACGCATGGCTATGACACCGCCACGGTGGGAACGCCGGCGCCCACGAGCGGCGGAACTTGCGGTCGACGACCTGCCTGACGAGCTGCGCCGACTCGGCTTCGATCTGCGCCGCCGCGTGTCCATGACGCTTCTCGTGGTCGTGGCGGCGGAGGCTCAGGCGTCAGCGATCGAGCGCGAGGCCAGGAGCGATGCCTGGCAGGTGACCATGTACGTCGATCGTGAGGGCTGGGTGCTGAGGCTCGTCCGCGACGACGTGCCGACGCGGGAGTCCCTGAGCCGCAGCCTCGGGTACGTCGAGGGCCTCGCCGCGGCGCACCAGGGACGCGTGCGCGGGTTCTCCGTCGAGGACCTGGCGGGGGGAGACGCATGGACGGTGCTGGCCGCCCAGGTGGGCGACTCGAGCCTGAACGGGCATGCCCCCCGGCAGCCCGCCACCGAGGCCGCCGTCGAGCACGGCGCGACCGAGGAGACGCCGGGCCGGCAAGGGCTGTCCCGCGGCGCCTGAGACCTCGGTGCGCCGGCCCGGGATCGCTGAGGAGATCATCCGGTCCGGGTGATGCCGCGGACGCCGCTGCAACGGACGCTGAGGACGGCCTTCAGGTGAAGCGCGTCTGTGCGAGGGAGGGCGTCATGGTGGTCGTCGCTAGCCAGTATCCACTGGTCGACGCATTCTGGACGATGATCGTTTTCTTCGGCTGGATCCTCTGGATCTGGTTCCTGTTCACGGTCTTCGGCGATCTGTTCAGCAGGCACGACATCGGCGGGTGGGGCAAAGCGGCGTGGACCGTGTTCGTCCTCCTCGTGCCGATCCTCGGCAGCCTGATCTACTTGATCACGCAGGGCCGGTCGATGACGGAGCGCCGCATGCAGCAGGCGTCGGCCGCGCAGGCCAGCTTCGACGACCACGTGCGGGCGGTCGCGGCGAGCAGCGACCGTGGCAACGGGGTGTCGCAGATCAGCAAGGCGAAGCAACTGCTGGACAGCGGTGCGATCTCGCCGGCCGAGTTCGAGACGATCAAGACGAAGGCGTTGGCGAGCTGACTCGGCACCGGCTTCGCCACGGCGAGTCCTGGCGGCCGATCGATCCGTGAGACCCGAAGGGCCGGCGACGCGTCGCCGGCCCTTCGCCTTGCGCGCCCGCCGCGTCCCACGACGCCGTTCATCCGCCTGGTCACCCCAGGCGGATGATGCCTTGCGGCCGTTCGACGCCAACGCTCCCAAGATGACTTCACGTGCGCACCCAGGGCCAGAGGACGGTACCGGGCCCACCAAGGTCGAGAACCCTTCGGTCGAGCTCGACCGCGTGCGCGCCGAGCGTGACGCGGCGGTGGCCGACCTCCAGCACTACGAGCACCGCGGCCGACGACGCGGCTGGGTTCGTCGCACCGCCGTCGGCGTCCTCGTCGCGCTGTTCGCCGTGCTGGTCCCCGTCACCGCCACGGCGGCCTGGACGCACCGGACGGTGCTCAACACCGAGGCCTACGTCGCCACGGTGAGACCGATAGCGAGCGATCCCGCGGTCACGAGCGCAGCCAGCCGCCAAGTGACGAACCAGCTCTACGCGACGCTCGACCCGCAGTCGATCATCGCGAACGCGCTGCCGCCCAAGGCGGCGTTCCTGGCCGGCCCGATCGCGGACGCCCTCAAGGGCTCGCTGCGGAGCAAGGTCAACGACATCCTCAACAGTGCCCAGTTCCAGCAGCTGTGGGTGGAGGCAAACCGGTTCGCTCACGGGCAGCTCGTCGCGGTGCTGCGTGGCGACACCAGCACGCTCCGGACCACCAAGGGTCAGGTCGTGCTCAACCTGGTGCCACTCGTGAACGCCGCCCTTCAGCGCGCGAGCGCGCTCGTCGCGGGGGTCGTGGGCAAGCCCGTGACACTGCCGAAGATCACCAGCGACGAGCTGCCGTCCGCCGCGTGCGAGCGGATCGCCGCCGCGCTCAGCCGGCCGGTGCCCCCGACATGCGGGCAGATCGTGCTCTTCCCCGCCGCCAATCTGACCGCTGCGCGGCGCGCCGTGCGCGCGTTCGATCGTGGCGTCGTGGCACTGCTCGTCATCACCCCCCTGCTCGCCCTGCTCGCGCTGTGGCTGTCTCGCCGTCGTCGACGGACCCTCCTCCAACTGGTCATCGGCGGGATGCTGGGCGTCGTCGTAGTGAGGCGGGCACTGTTCTGGGAGCAGGACCGGCTCATCTCGTCCGGGCCGCCGGAGAACGAGGACGCCAGGAGGGTGATCGTGCACGGCCTGCTGAACGGCTTCTTCGGCCTCACCGAATGGATACTGATCGGTGGGTTCGTCATCGCGGTGCTTGCGGTGCTCAGCGGTCCGTACCGGTGGGCCGTGGCCATGCGCTCGGGCGTCGTCCACGGCGTACGGGCGACCAGCCATCTCGTGTCCGTCGGTGCGAAGGGCACGGTCGCCCAGGCGCGGGACGAGGCCACGATCGCCTGGCTGCGCCGCCACCTGGATGCGCTCCGGATCGCGGCTGTCGTCGTCGCCGTCCTGTTGCTGCTGTTCCTCGACGTGAGCTTCCCGGGTTTCCTGGTGATCGTCGCGCTGCTCGCACTGGCGCAGATCGGGCTCTACCGCTTGCGGCCGGCCGATCCCGCCGGTCCGCCGCCGTCGGACCCGTCCTCGACTCCTCCACGGCAACGGAGCGCTCAGGCGTGACCGGCCATGGCAGGCGACGCGGTCACTCGCCCTCGTGCCCGGTGCGGTAGCTGATCGCGTCACCGGCCTGGTCGAGCTGCAGGCCCCACGCCGTGGGAGCGCGCCTCGGCTGCGGCGCCACCGGTTGCCGAGCCGCTGCGGCGCGCTTCCACCCGCCTTGCTCCGGCAGCAGGCTCTCCCAGTGGCGGTCGCGCGTGCTGGCGACCGCACGCCCGACCAGCTCGATCGCGCGGGGGAGCGCCCACGCGACGATGGCTGCCTCCCCCAGGAGCGCGGCCCAGGCCCATCTGCTGCGAAGCACCGGCCAACCCTGGTCCCGTCGACGACTCTCGTGCGTGCTCATGGGGGCAGCCTGCCGACCGCGGACGGGCCGGCCATCACGCACGACGGATGAACCGGGACCGCATCATCGCCCTGTCCGGATGATGAGGAGAGGCGCGACCCGCTGCACCCTCCGTGGATGACGGGCGAGCCGCGCACCTGGAGGTGGCGGGAGCCGCGGTCCATCGCGATGGTCCGCCGGCGTTACGCCGGGTCCGCGGCAGATCACCTGTGGCGACGCCTCAACGCGCTCGACTTCATCAATCGCGGCCTGCACTCCGCGGCTGTCCTGCTGCTGTGCCTCGTGCCGTTCCTGATCGTCATCCAGGCCCTCGCGGGACGCAGCGCGGCGAGCGGCGTCATCAGGCGCTTCGGGCTCGATCCGGCCGCCGCGCGAGCCGTCACGGAGGTGTTCACGTCCCCGTCAGCCACGAGGAGCGCCGTCACCGGACTGAGCTGGGTGTTCTTCGCCCTCAGCGGCCTCTCCGTCGCCGCGGCGATCCAGGAGCTGTACGAGCGGACGTTCGGCCTCGAGAGCAGGGGCTTCAAGGACACGCCGCGGCGGGTCGCCTGGCTCGCCGTGGCCATCGCCACCTGCGGTGCCGTCCAGTGGGCGCAGCCGGTGCTGCACAGGGTCGGCGGAGCCCTCCTCGTGGCACTGGTGGCGCTGGTCGGGGCCACGCTCTTCTGGTGGTTCAGCATGTGGCTGCTGCTCGGCGGCCGGATGGGCTGGCGGACGCTGTTGCCCGCCTCGCTGGCCACGGGGGTGTGCTGGTTCGGGATGACGATCGTCTTCCGGCTCACCATGTCCCAGACCATCGTCTCGAACTACACCACGTACGGCCCCATCGGCGTGGTCTTCGCGATCATGTCCTTCCTCATCGCGATCGGAGTCGTCCTCATCGTCGGAGCGATCTTCGGCGTCGTATGGGAGGAGCGGCACTCGAGCAGGGTGCCGTGAGGGCCGTCAGCAAGTGCTTCACCCATCGCGGGTGATGCCCTGCAGTGCGGCCGGCCGCACTCTCGGGGAGTCTCGGCAGTCGAGGAACGAGGAAGGCGCAGCGGGACATGCCGAGTCGCCACGCTGATGAGCCCGCCGCCACCGCGAACCGAGGAGAGGCGACGATGACGAGTGCGACGGCGACGCGAAAGGCACCGGAGATTCCCGACCAGTCCGTGCGCAGGGCTCCTCGTGGTGCTCCGTCGCCCCTGAACCGTGCTGAGCGCGCCGCCCTGGGCAAGGCTGCTCGCAGCGACGTCCCGCTCGCATCGCACGTGCTGTCGGTGCCGGCCGAGCGCGCGGATCCCGTGGGGCTGCTGGAGGAGCAGGCGACATCCCGCGTTCCCGAGCTCGTGCCCCTTCGCTACGGACGGATGCTCGCGTCGCCCTTCGCCTTTTACCGGGGCGCGGCGCTCGTCATGGCCACCGATCTCGCCGCGACGCCCACCACGGACCTGTACGTGCAACTGTGCGGCGACGCGCACCTCAGCAACTTCGGCGTGTTCGCCTCCCCCGAGCGGCACCTCGTGTTCGACATCAACGACTTCGACGAGACGCTGCCGGGACCGTTCGAATGGGACGTCAAGCGGCTGGCCGCCAGCTTGGAGGTCGCAGCAAGGGGGAACGGGTTCCGGCGCAAGGAGCGTCGGCAGATCGTGCTCCGGGCCGTCCAGCGCTACCGCTGCGCGATGCGCGAGTTCGCGCAGCAGTCGAACCTGGCCGTCTGGTACGCCCACCTCGACATGGACCGTGAGATGCCGAGGATCATTCCGATGCTGAAGCCGGGCCGGGCGCGCCGGACGGAGGAAGCCCTGGCGAAGGCCCGTACCCGGGACAGCACGCAGGCGTTCACCAAGCTCGCGACACTGGTCAACGGTCAACCGCACATCCTCAGTGACCCACCACTCGTCGTGCGCGCCACCGAGCTGCTGCCGGAGGTCGACGCGGGCGAGCTGTTCCTTCAGCTTCGAGGGATGCTGCGGTCGTACGGCCGCACGCTGCAGTCCGATCGCAGGCACCTCCTGGGGCAGTACCAGCTCGTGGACCTGGCCCGCAAGGTGGTGGGCGTGGGCAGCGTGGGGACGCGCGCCTGGATCCTGCTCCTTCAGGAGTGCGCCACCGGAGACCCGCTGTTCCTTCAGGCCAAGGAGGCCCAGGCCTCGGTGCTGGAGAGGTACGTGCGGGCGAGCGCCTACCGCAATCACGGTGCCCGGGTCGTCACGGGCCAGCACGTGATGCAGGCGTCGTCCGACATCTTCCTCGGCTGGGAGCGAAGCCACGGGCTCGACGGCGTCGACCGGGACTACTACATCCGTCAGCTGCGGGACTGGAAGGGCAGCATCGTCCCGGAGGAGATGCTTCACCAGGGCATGTCCGTCTACGGCGACCTGTGCGGCTGGACGCTGGCTCGCGCGCATGCGCGGTCGGGTGACCGCATCGCCATCGCCAGCTACCTGGGGAAGACCGACACGTTCGACCAGGCGGTCGCGGACTTCGCCGAGGCGTACGCCGACCAGAACGAGAAGGACCATTCAGCCTTGCAGAAGGCGGCGACGGAAGGTCGCATTCAGAGTCGTCCCGAGCTGTGAATGCCGAGAGCGTCAGTCATGCGATGGGGGTGATGGCGGCTCAGCGGCGACCGCACAGAGTTGCCTCAGGTTCGTCGTTCGATGCGATGCGCATCAAGGGCTCTGAAGGAGGACAACATGGCGATCGGGCCAGTGCAGCTCATCGTACTGGGCTTCAACCACCCCGACTTCCGCGGAGAGGTGGTGGGGGAGCTGCAGAAGCTTCGTGAGGCCGACACCGTCCGCGTCATCGACGCGCTGATCGTCTACAAGGACGCTGAGGGGGAGCTCGAGGCGGAGCATCTCGGCAACTTGACCGAGAGCGAGACGATAGAGCTCGACAGCAAGGTCGCTGCGCTCATCGGACTGGGCTTCGCGGGCGAGGAGGGCGCTGTCGCCGGCGCGGAGGTCGGTGCGCAGGTCGGCGCGCAGGGGGACAACCTGCTCGCCCTGTCCGACGCCGACGGCTGGGACGTCCTCGAGGACATCCCCAACGACACGGCGGCCGCCGTTCTGCTCATCGAGCACCACTGGGCGGTGCCGGTCAGGGACGCCGTTGCGCGCGCCGGCGGCTTCCGGATCAGCGACGGCTTCATCAGTCCGCTCGACCTCGTCGCCGTCGGATTGATGGCCTCGGAGGAAGCGGAGCAGATGCACCAGATGGAGACGGCGAACGCGGCCGTCGCAGCCCGCTGACTCCGGAGGAGGTGACATCGATGTTCGGATCCCGTCGCGTGGCGCGCCGTACGTCGCGCCGTACGGCCCGTCGTCGGCGCTAGCATCGACGCTTCGTCCCATGACGTGCTGACGACATCCGGTGCAGCAGGGCCTTCGCCGGTCACCCCCGTGGTGACCGGCGTCACCCGGCGCGGGATCGTCGTGGCACTGCTGCGAGGGCCCCTGCTGGGAGCAGCGCTCCTCGTGCTGTACTTCCTCGTTCCGGTGAAGCAGCACCCCAGCGTGTCGGCTCTCGCGCTGCTCGCCGTCGGCTTGCTGGCCGTCACGGTCCTCGCCGCATGGCAGGTCCGGGCGATCCTGCGATCGCCGGCGCCCCGATTGCGCGCCGTCACAGCGCTGGCGATCGCCGTCCAGCTGTTCGTCCTCGTCTTCGCCGGCACCTATTTCGTGCTGGGCGGCTCCGTCGGCGGATCGTTCACGCAGCCGTTGACCCGGCTGGACGCGTTGTACTTCACGACGACCGTCCTCTCGACCGTCGGGTTCGGGGACATCGTCGCTAGCTCCGAGACCGCGCGTGCGATCGTCATGGCGCAGATGGTCGGTGACATCATCCTCGTGGGCATCGGTGCGCGCCTCCTCGCCGCGGCAGTGCAGTTGGGGCTGCGGCGCAGGGTCAGCGAGCAGTCCGCGGCGGGAGCCCGCACCGCCGAGGCAGGGACCGAGCGCGTCGCCGGACCGTAGCGGCTCGGTTGGCTGCTCGGTGGCTTTCCGGTTGCTGCTCGGTGGCGAAGAGCGACGCCGGCAGGCCGAGCTCATCCCGGCGGGGTGATGGCCGCCGTCCTTGGTTGCGCTTTGCTGGCGCCGATGTCGTTGTCGAGCTTCGGGCTGATGCGCTGCGACGGGATCCGACCATGCCGTTCGCCGGGTCCGCGCCGATCTACCAGGTAGGTGAGCGAGTCCTGGAGCGCCTCCTCTCGTCATCCTTTGCCCGGCGCGCCAGGGCGGAAGCCGATTCCTCGGAGGATCGAATGTTGTGGATCTTGCTCGCCTGCCTGGGGGTCCCGGTGTGGCTCGTGGTGGGTGCGCTGGGCAGCGCGCTCCTCAGCAGGCGCCGGCTGAGGAGGGTGGCGGGCGGCTTTCGCTGCAGGACGCGACGAGAGCCCGGTGAGGCTTGCTATCCGATGGCCTGGAGCCGTACGAGATCGTTCGCCTGGTGGTGCCACGACGTCCTCATCGTCACCGACGGCCTGGCTCTCGTGCGAACGAAGGCGTGGCCGGTGCACGAGATCGCCAGTGGTCCGACGTATCCCGCCGAGAAGATAGCGCGCCTGGGCGATGACCAGGCCGTGGTGACGCTGCAGCTCGATGACGAGGCGCTCGTGAGCGTCGCCGTTCGCGAGGCCGATCAGGTGTCGCTCCTGGCTCCCTTCCTCCGATCGAACGCTCATGGGTGAGACGGTGCCCACGTTGACCCGAGAGCTGGGCGGTGCCCGCGCATGAGCATGCAGCCGGTGAGGATGCAGCGAGGCCGAACGCGCGTCGGACGCCGAGCGTCGACGAGCATCGGCGCGGGCGCGAGGCTGACGGCCCCCGCGTCGTCATTGGTGCTGCCCGGCCGGCCGGGCAGCGTCCGGCTCGGCCGCAGCGCCGTCGTGGCGTGGTTCGACGTCGCACCGGACTGCTACGACGTGGACACGGTGCTGCTGCTCGTGACCGAGCTGCTCCTCAACGTCGTCAGCTACTCGGACGGATGGTTCCAGTTGTCCGTTGCAGCGCACGAGGGCAACGTGCGCATCGAGGTCCACGACGACCTTCCCAGCGGCAGCGCCTCGGGCTCGGCCGCCGTCTCCCGGGTGGATGACCAGAACCGGCGACTGCAGCTGATCAGCGCGCTCGCGGATTCCTGGGGGACCGACCTGTCCCTCGGTGCCGCCGAGCTGCAGGCGCGCGTGGTTTGGTTCGAATCGGCACCTCTCGCGCACGTTGCCGCCGCACTGCCGTAGGGAGCGCAGCCGGTCGAGCGCGCCGTCAACCGAATCCACCGCTCGCGCGTCATCACCTGGACGCGCGAGCGCTGGCTCGCGCCGATGAGCTGCGGCGGCCGATGGCGGGCCGGAGAGGTAGGCGGTCATGAGGCGGTCCTGCGTCGTGGTGGCTGTCGCGGCGACGGTGTGCGGGCTCCTGTCGATAGGTCCCCCCGCGCTCGCCGGGCGGACGCAGGGGCTTCGCTTCCACGCCCAGTCGCAGTCGTGGATCTCGCCGGATCGCGGTCGGATCCTCGGCTCAGCGCCGTGCGACCATGGCAGCTGCACGACGGTGATCGGGACGCGCGACGGCGGCACGACATGGAAGGCGCTCGGTACGTTGGGAGCGCCGCTGGTCCTGGAGGACCCGACCGGCGTGACCGAGCTCGTCTTCGCCGACGACCTGCACGGGTGGGCCTTCGACCCCACGCTCTGGGCCACCACCGACGGTGGGGTCACCTGGCAGCAGCAGGCAACGCCGGGAGGGCGGCCCGTGGTCGCGCTCGCCGGTGACGCCGACGCGGTCTACGCCGCCGTATCCGCCTGCCCGTTCGGGCAGGGGCTCACCGATTGCCGGAACCGGGCCACGCTCTGGCGAACGACGCCAGCCCTCGGGTCGTGGACGCAGGTCTCGCTGAAGCTGCCGGTGGCCAACCAGGCGAGCCTCGCCGTGCACGGCGCGGTCGCCTACCTGGTGATCCCGACATTCGACTCGACGGCCCCTGACGTGCTCGACGTGACCGTGGACGGCCAGCGCTGGTCCTCGCGCCAGGACCCATGCTCCAAGGCCGACGGCGAGTTCATCGCCGGCGTCGCGCCGGTGTCCGACACCGGCGTCGCGCTGCTCTGCCAGGCGAACATCGGCTTCGGCATGGCCGGCAAGCGCGTCGTCCGCTCGAGCGACGCGGCGCAGACCACCTCCTCCGCCGGGACCCTGCCCCTCAACGGCATCGACTCCCAGCTGACGGCCGCGCCCGACGGAACGCTGCTGGTCGCGTCCTCCTCCATCGGAAGCTGGATCTACCGGAACGCCGGCGGCCAGACCTGGACCACGTCGGAGGACCTGGGGGACGGCGGGCTCGGCTGGAACGACATCGCGCTCACCGGCAACCAGGTCGGCCTGGTCATCCACGGTCCCGCTTCCTGCTGCGGCCAATCCGGGCCCGGCGAGCTGTGGAGGAGCGGGGACGGCGGCATCACCTGGCGCCAGTCCGAGGTGGCCCCGCAGCCCTGACCGCGCTCGCGCGAAGGCGCTCGACTCGTTCCTGCAGATGACCGTGACCCAGCCGGCTGGCAAGCGGATCGAGCGCACGTCGATCTGGCGAGCTGTCCCGGCTACGTCTACCTGAGCGCCGACGATCCGGTGCTCAGGTAGACGGACTACCAGCGGCTCAGCAGTCGCCAGGACCGCCGTAGGTGAAGCCGGTCCCCGTGTAGTCGACCCATGCGTCGTAGAGCAGGGGGTCCTCGATCGTGCCGGGTTGCAGGTTGACGGCCGGACCAGGGCCGTACCAGCCGAAGTTGCTCACGTGCGCGGCGCCGCTGTAGCCCGGGAGGACCCCCGAGCCCATGTCGGTGCACGGATAGAGCTCGCCGGCCGAGACCTCTCCGAAGGTCTGGGTGAGGTCGTTGCTGCCCCAACCGCCCCAAATGGTGCCGGGGAAGTAACCGAACCAGGTGGTGTCGTAGTACACCCACCAGTTGCCCTGGTAGTACTCGATGCCGAACTGCTTGGTGGTGCCGGTGGGCAGGTACATGCCCGGGCCGATCAACGACGTGGTGGAGACGAAGCCGTTGCCATAGCCCGCGCTGACACCGTCCTTCCAATAGTTGACGAACAGCTGCGGGTCCGGGCCGCTCGGGCCGTAGACCCGCCAACCGACCTCGATGATCTGCTTCTGGCTGAAGTCCTCGACGGCCAGCTCCCACAGGCTGTGGTAATCGCTGCTGGCGACGGTCGGGGCGTCCACGTCCGCGAGAACGTGGGCTCCGACGGTGTAGTAGTCGCCTGCGTCGAACGGCGACTGGTAGGCACCGGCGTGGCAGTAGTGCGCGGTGTAGCCCGGCGTCTGGAAGGTGCACCCGTTGCCGGGCGCGGACGTGCCGCTCGCCGCGACGGGAGCGGGACCGCCCGACTGGCCGGACGTCCGGCGGACGTGCCCCTTGCCAAGCGCGTGCACGAGCTTCCCGCTGGGGTCGCGGACCAGGCGCTTGGACCGGTGCGCGTGGCCCGGCGGGGCGTGCGTGGCCGAGCCGGTCACGTGCGTGGGGGCGGGGGCGGTGCCGGCCTGCGCGGTGCCGGCGCATGCGGGCGCGGCGGTGACCAGGACGACCATCGTCGCCAGCGCTGCCGCCCGGGAGGCTCTAGGCATGGCTTCTCCTGCCGGATCGGGGCATGGACGGACGCAGCCCTCCCCTCGCGGCCAGCGGACGATACTTACCATAATGGAACATATTGCCCTGAGTGCTTGCGCGGTTGCAGGCGGTTGGCAGCGGGACGGGGCAGGGGCGCGGCTGGTGATCGCTTCGAGCCGTCCGAGCCCCGCGCTCGCGCATCGCTCGCTGCCTGGTGGATCTGGTGCTTGACCCCTCGAAGAGGAGCGCCGGCCCGGCATCGGCCGGTGACGGACGTACCGACCGGCGGCGGGTCGGTTCGGGTGACGAATCGGGGCGGCGCGCAGTGCCCCCGGCAGGATTCGAACCTGCGCCCCTGCCTCCGGAGGGCAGTGCTCTATCCCCTGAGCTACGGGGGCCAGGGAACCTGTCGAGGCTACCAGGGCCGGGCGATCGGCCGCCCGACCGGTCCGCGAGCGGCCGATCGATCAGGCGTCCGGGCCGCGGGTACTGTCCGTGCCGTGGCCGATCATCCGCGGCGCGTGCTGGTCGTCGACGACGACGACGTCATCCGGCAGCTGATCAGCGTCAACCTCGAGCTCGAGGGCTACGAGGTGCACACCGCCGTGGACGGGCGGGACTGCCTCGACAAGGTCAAGGAGGTCTGCCCCGTCGTGATCACCCTCGACATCATGATGCCGAGGCTGGACGGCTGGGAGACGGCCGCGCGGCTGCGGGGCGACCCGTCGACCGCCGGGATCAAGGTCGTGCTGCTGTCGGCCCGCGCGCAGGAGGCCGACCTGCGCAGGGGCGACCGGATCGGGGTCGACGCCTACCTGACCAAGCCGTTCGACCCCGACGTGCTGGTGGAGACCGTGCACCGGCTCTGTGAGGAGTCCGCCCGCTGATCCACCGGCCGAGTCGCCGGCCGCGCTGCGGCCGCCGCGGCCCCGCCGGCCGGGGGGCGTCTGCGATAGCCTCGGACGAGTGACCCCAGCCGAGCTGTCCGCTGCCGTCGAGGCAGCCGTCGCCGCAGCGGTGGGCGCGGGGGAGCTGGCCGTCCCCGTGCCCCGCAAGGTCGTCGTCGAGCGACCCAAGCAGCGCGAGCACGGCGACTACGCCACCAACATCGCCCTGCAGCTCGCCAAGCCGGCCGGCCGGCCGCCGCGGGCGGTCGCCGACGTCATCGCGGCCCGGCTGCGCGACGTGCCAGGGGTCGCGACGGTCGAGGTGGCCGGGCCCGGCTTCCTCAACGTCCGGCTGACCGAGGGCGCCGCCGGCGAGCTGGCCCGCACCGTGGTGACCGCGGGGGAGGCGTACGGCCGCAGCGACGCGCTGTCCGGGCAGCGCATCAACCTCGAGTTCGTCTCGGCCAACCCGACCGGGCCGATCCACATCGGCGCGGTGCGGTGGGCGGCGGTCGGCGACGCGCTCGCCCGGCTGCTCGAGGCCGTCGGCGCCGACGTGACCCGCGAGTACTACTTCAACGACGCCGGCACCCAGATCGACCGCTACGCCGGGTCGCTGCTGGCTGCTGCCCGCGGCCGGCCGGTGCCCGAGGACGGTTACGCCGGCCAGTACATTAACGACATCGCGGCCGAGGTGGTCGCCCTGCGTCCCGACGCGCTCTCGCTGCCGGACGACGAGGCGCGCCGGGCCTTCCGCGACGTGGGCGTCGACCTGATGCTCGCCGAGATCAAGCGCTCGCTCGCCGGCTTCGGCGTCCACTTCGACGTCTACTTCAACGAGAAGGAGCTGCACGACAAGGGCGAGCTCGACGCCGCCCTGGTCCGGCTCCGCGAGCAGGGCCACGTGTACGAGGCCGACGGCGCGACGTGGCTGCGCACCACCGAGTTCGGCGACGACAAGGACCGCGTGCTGGTCAAGTCGGACGGCGAGTGGACGTACTTCGCCGCGGACTGCGCGTACTATCTCGACAAGCGGCAGCGCGGCTTCGACAAGGCCGTCATCATGCTCGGCGCCGACCACCACGGCTACGTGGGCCGCTACCGGGCGCTCGTCGCGTGCTACGGCGACGACCCCGACGTCAACCTCGAGATCCTCATCGGCCAGCTGGTCAACCTGCTCAAGGACGGCCAGCCGGTACGGATGAGCAAGCGGGCCGGCACCGTCATCACGCTCGAGGACCTCGTCGACGCGGTGGGCGCCGACGCGGGCCGGTACGCGCTCGCGCGGGCGAGCGTCGACTCGCCGATCGACCTCGACCTCGACCTGCTCGCGCGGCGCACCAACGACAACCCGGTGTTCTACGTGCAGTACGCCCATGCCCGCATCGCGTCCCTGCTGCGCAACGCCGCCGAGATGGGCATCGCCAGGGGCGACGACTTCGACCCCTCGCTGCTGTCGCACCCCAGGGAGAGCGATCTGCTCGGCGCGCTCGGGGAGCACCCGCGGGTCGTCGCGAGCGCCGCCGAGCTGCGCGAGCCGCACCGCGTCGCGCGCTACCTCGAGGAGCTCGCCGGCACCTATCACCGCTTCTACGACGCCTGCCGGGTGCTGCCGCAGGGCGACGAGGAGCCGACCCCGCTGACGACCGCGCGGCTCTGGCTCGTCGAGGCCACCCGCGTCGTGCTGGCCAACGGCCTGTCGCTGCTGGGCGTCACGGCGCCTGATCGCATGTGAGCCGTCGGTGAGCCGGACCGCCCGCCCGGCCGGGGTCGTTCCCGCCCCGGACCAGGCACCGGTCGACGCGGCGCCGCAGCCGCCCGCCGACGTCAACGCGATCGACCCCTCCCTCTGGCCGGTCTCCGTGCGACGCGGCGGCGACGGCGCGCTCACCGTCGCCGAGCTCGACGTGCGGGACCTGGCCGAGGAGCACGGCACTCCTGCGTACGTCCTCGACGAGGACGACTTCCGCTCACGGGCACGGGCGTTCCGCGACGCCTTCGCACCGGACGCCGACGTCTGCTACGCCGGCAAGGCCTTCCTCTGCACCGCGGTGGCCCGCTGGGTGGCGGAGGAGGGGCTGGGCCTCGACGTCACGACGGCCGGCGAGCTCGCGGTCGCCCTGCGCGCCGGCTTCCCCGCCGGGCGCATCACGATGCACGGCAACAACAAGAGCATGGCCGAGATCGAGGCGGCGCTCGACGCCGGCGTCGGCCGCATCGTCCTCGACAGCTTCGAGGAGATCGCCCGTGCCGGGTACGCGGCCGAGCAGCGCGCGATGCGAGCGCGCGCGCTCGTACGGGTCACCGTCGGCGTCGAGGCCCACACCCACGAGTACATCGCGACCGCGCACGAGGACCAGAAGTTCGGGCTCTCGCTCGCCGGCGGCGCGGCCGCGGAGGCGGTGCGCAGGATCCACTCCCTGCCGTCGCTCGAGCTCGCCGGCCTGCACTCGCACATCGGCTCGCAGATCTTCGACACCGCCGGCTTCGACGTCGCGGCCCGCCGGCTGCTCGGCCTGCATGCCGATGTCGCCGACGAGCACGGGATCGACCTGCCAGAGCTGGGCCTCGGTGGCGGCTTCGGCGTGGCCTACACGCCGGCCGACGACCCGCGGCCGCCTGCCGCGCTGGCCGCCGGCATCCGTGCGGCGGTCGTCGACGAGTGCAGCAGGCGCGGCATCGCGGTGCCGCGCTGGTCGGTCGAGCCGGGGCGCGCCATCGCCGGTCCGAGCGCGTTCACCCTGTACGAGGTGGGGACGGTCAAGCGGGTCGAGCTGCCCGGTGGCGCGGTGCGCCACTACGTGAGCGTCGACGGCGGCATGAGCGACAACATCCGTCCCGGTCTGTACGGCGCGGCGTACTCCTGCGCGCTGGCCTCCCGCACGTCGAGCGCACCGCCCGTCCTGGTCCGGGTCGTGGGCAAGCACTGCGAGAACGCCGACGTGGTGGTGCGCGACTGCTTCCTGCCCGGCGACATCACGGCCGGCGACCTCGTCGCCGTGCCGGGAACGGGCGCATACTGCCGGTCGATGGCCAGCAACTACAACTACCTGCCGCGCCCGCCGGTGGTCGCCGTGCGCTCCGGTCGCGCGCGCGCCGTGATGCGCCGCGAGACGCCGGACGACCTGCTGCGCCTGGACGTCGATGCGTGAGCCCCGCTGCCCGCTGAAGGTCGCCCTGCTCGGCTGCGGCGTGGTGGGCAGCGAGGTCGCCCGGCTGCTGGACGAGCACCGGGACGACCTGACCAGCCGCATCGGGACGCCGCTCGAGCTCGTCGGCATCGCGGTCCGCGACCCCGGCCGCCCGCGCGACCTGCCGGTCGACCAGGCGCTGGTGACGGGCGACGCTGCCGCGCTCATGGCGCGCGCCGACCTCGACATCGTCGTGGAGGTGATCGGCGGCATCGAGCCGGTGCGGGACCTGCTGCTGTCAGCGCTGCGCCGTGGCGTGAGCGTCGTCACCGCCAACAAGGCGCTGCTGGCGCAGGACAGCGCGACGCTGCACGAGGCCGCGCGGTCGAGCGGTGCCGACCTCTATTTCGAGGCGTCGGTCGCCGGCGCCATCCCGCTGCTGCGGCCGCTGCGCGAGTCGCTCGCTGGCGACCGCATCCGCCGCGTGCTCGGCATCGTCAACGGCACGACCAACTACGTGCTCTCCCAGATGCACGACACCGGTGCCGGCCTCGCCGACGCGCTGGCGCGCGCGCAGGCGCTCGGCTTCGCTGAGGCCGACCCCTCCGCCGACGTCGACGGCCACGACTCGGCGGCCAAGGCGGCTATCCTCGCCGGCATCGCCTTCCACACCAGGGTGACCGCCGCCGACGTCCATCGCGAGGGCATCGGCGCCGTGACCGCCGCCGACGTCGAGAGCGCCCGCGCGCTCGGCTACGTCGTCAAGCTGCTCGCGATCGCCGAGCGGGGCAGCGACGGCGGCGGCGAGTCCGTCGGCGTCCGCGTGCACCCGGCGATGATCCCGGCCACGCATCCGCTCGCGGCCGTCGGCGACGCCTACAACGCGGTCTTCGTCGAGGCCGACGCGGCCGGCGAGCTCATGCTGTACGGCAGGGGAGCCGGTGGCGCTCCGACCGCCAGCGCGATCCTCGGCGACCTCGTCGCGGTGGCCCGCAACCGGGTCGCCGGCCAGTCGGGCGTCGGCGAGTCGGCGTACGCGGACCTGCGGATGCGCCCCATCGGCGAGACCGTGACCCGCTACCACGTCGAGCTCGACGTGGCCGATCGTCCCGGCGTCCTCGCGGAGGTGGCCACCGCCTTCGCCCGGCGCGGCGTCTCGATCGGCACCGTCCGCCAGGAGGTGCGCGACGGCGACGCGTCCCTCGTGCTCGTCACCCACGCGGCGCGCGACGCCGCGCTCTCGGCCACCGTCGCCGATCTGCGCGGCCTGGCGGCCGTCCGCGCCGTCAGCAGCGTCATGAGGGTCGAGGGGACCGGTGAGGATCGGTGAGCTGGCGCGGCGTGATCGAGGAGTACCGCTCGCGGATGCCCGTGACGGCGGCGACGCCGGTCGTGACGCTGCTGGAGGGCGGCACGCCGCTCGTGCCGGCCGCCGAGCTGTCGCGCCGCACCGGCTGCGAGGTGTGGCTGAAGGTGGAGGGCGCCAACCCCACCGGGTCGTTCAAGGATCGCGGGATGACCCTCGCGCTCTCGAAGGCCGTCGAGGAGGGCTCGCGGGCGGTGATCTGCGCGTCCACCGGCAACACGAGCGCGAGCGCGGCCGCGTACGCCGCCCGCGCCGGGATCACCTGCGCCGTGCTCGTGCCGGCCGGCAAGATCGCCCTCGGCAAGCTGGCGCAGGCGCTCGTGCACGGCGCACGGCTGCTCCAGGTCGACGGCACCTTCGACGACTGCCTGGCCATCGCGAGCAAGCTGGCGCTCGACCACCCGGTCACGCTGGTCAACCACGTCAACCCGTACCGCATCGCCGGCCAGCGCTCGGCGGCGTACGAGGTCGTCGACGCCCTCGGCGACGCGCCGGACGTGCACTGCCTGCCGGTGGGCAACGCCGGCAACATCACCGCCTACTGGGCCGGCTACTGCGAGTACGCCGAGGACGGCCTCGCGGCAAGGCGCCCGGTGATGCGCGGCTTCCAGGCGGCCGGGTCCGCGCCGATCGTGCGCGGGGAGGTCGTCCGCGAGCCGCGCACGATCGCGACCGCGATCAGGATCGGCAACCCGGCGTCGTGGACCAAGGCGCTCGACGTGCGCGACGCGTCGGGCGGTGCCATCGAGGCGGTCACCGACAAGCGCATCCTCGACGCCTACCGGTTGCTGGCCAGGACCGAGGGCGCGTTCGTCGAGCCGTCCAGCGCGGCGAGCGTCGCCGGCCTGCTGCAGGCGAGCGCGGAGGGCACGCTCGGGCGCGGGCTGCGGGTCGTCTGCACGGTGACCGGCCACGGGCTGAAGGACCCCGACTGGGCGATCGCCGGTGCGCCCCGCCCGCGCACGATCCCCGCCGACGCGGCGGCGGCCGCCGCCGCCCTGGGTCTGGAGTAGCCGCCATGCCGTCCTTCCGCGCCGCGCCGGTCCGCGTACGGGTGCCGGCCACGAGCGCCAACCTCGGCCCCGGGTTCGACGCCCTCGGGCTGGCGCTCGGGCTCTACGACGACGTGGTGGTGCGGGTGACCGACGAGGGCCTCGACGTCGACGTTGCCGGCGAGGGGGCCGAGACCCTGCCGCGGACCGCGCGGCACCTCGTGGTCAAGGCGGCGCGCGCCGCGTTCAAGCGGCTGGGCGGCCAGCCCCGCGGGCTCCAGGTGGTGTGCGCCAACCGGATCCCGCAGGGGCGCGGCCTCGGCTCGTCGGCCGGCGCCATCTGCGCCGGGATCGTCGCGGCCAGGGCGCTCACCCTCGGCGGCGAACACGTGCTCGGCCCGGCCGCGACGCTGGCGCTGGCCGCAGAGATCGAGGGCCATCCCGACAACGTCGCCGCCTGCCTGCACGGCGGGCTCACGATCACGTGGACCACTGCGGACGGGCCGCGGTGCGTGCGCCTGGAGCCGGCCGCCGGCGTGGTGCCGGTCGTCCTCGTGCCCGAGCGCGCCGTCTCCACCAGCCGCGCGAGGGCCATGCTGCCGGCGACCGTCCCGCATGCCGATGCCGCGCGCACCGCCGGCCGTGCCGCGCTGCTCGTCGAGGCGATCACCCGTCGCCCCGACCTGCTGCTCGATGCCACGGAGGACGCGCTGCACCAGCCCTACCGCGCCCCTGCCATGGCGGCGAGCGCCGCGCTCGTCGCCCGGCTGCGGGCCGACGGCGTGCCGGCGGTCGTCTCCGGCGCCGGGCCGTCGGTGCTCGCCCTCGCCTCGGCCGCGACGGCCGAGCATGTCGTGGCGGCGGCGCCGAAGCGGTGGTGGGCCAGGCCGTTGCCGGTCGAGCGCGCCGGCGCAGCGGTGCTGCCGCTGGTCGCCGCCCCGGCTCCGTGATCCGCCGGGGGATCGGCCCGGGGCCGGACCGGGGAATACCGAGCGCGACCCGCCGGTTGGGCGGTTCAGTTGCCGGTAAGCGGCGGCCCCGGTAATCTTGGCCTTGCGAGCGCCCCACGAGGCGCCGCGAATCTCCCTACCGGTTCTCCGGCGCAGCTCTTCGTCGATCTCCATCGCCAGTCGTGCCCGTCAACAGCGACGGTCGTGAGCAGTGCGGTGTCAGAGGTCGAGAGCCCTGATCTGCTGCCCCGGCGACCACGGGTCGAGCGTTCCCGCGCTCGACCGCCACGAGCGTCCCGCCGTACGGCGGCGGGCATCCCCGGCGAGGCACTCGCCGGTCGCTCTTCAACCGGCACCGCACCGCCTTGCGGGCGGGCCGTCGCAGGGAAGGACCCCATGTGAGCGACACCACCGATCTCCTGACCGACGCCACCTCGTCCACGGCGGAGTCGTCAGGTGCCTCGACCGCGCCGGGCGGCGCGGCGGGCGGTGCCGCGGCTCCGGCCGCGAAGTCCCGGCGGCGCACCGGGGCAGGACTCACGGCCATGGTGCTGCCCGAGCTGCAGGCGCTCGCCGTCCAACTCGGCATCAACGGCACCGGCCGGATGCGCAAGGGCGAGCTGATCGCCGCGATCCAGGAGCGCCAGGGCTCGCCGGCCGGCAACGGCGCGGCGGCCGGTACCGCCAGCCCGGCCGGTACGGCCAGCACGGCCAGCACGGCCGGTACTGCCAGCCCGGCCACCAGCGCGCCGACCCTGCCAGGTGTCGGCGCCCCGCCGGCGAGCGCCGAGAGCGCTCAGGGCGGTCAGGCCAGTCAGGGCAGCCAGCGCGGCCAGCGGCGCGAGCGCCCGCGCCGCTCCGCCGAGACCGGCAACGGCGCGGCCACCGCGACCACCGAGACCGCCGTCGTCACCGAGACCGCCGCCGCCGCCGCGGCGAGCGCCGCCCCGGTCCGCATGGACCAGGCGGCGGCCCCGGCCTCCTCCACGACCTCCACCGCCTCCAACGGCGCCGTGCGCGCCGAGCGCCAGGCGCCCGCCGAGCAGGCCGGCCAGGGCGAGGGCCAGCGCCAGGACGGCGCGGTCCGCGAGCGGCCGGACCGCCAGCGCGACCGCGCTGACCGCGGCGACCGTGGCGAGCGCCAGCAGCGCGGCGATCGGCAGCGCGAGCGCGGTGAGCGGCCCGACGGCGGCAGCGGCCAGCAGAGCCAGCAGGGCGGCCAGGGCAACCAGCAGAGCCAGCAGGGCAACCAGCAGAGCCAGCAGGGCAACCAGCAGAGCCAGCAGGGCGGCCAGGGAAACCAGCAGAGCCAGCAGAGCGACCGCGGCGGTGCGGGTCCGCGCGACGACGACTTCGACGGCAGTGGCCGGCGTGGCCGCCGCGGCCGGTTCCGCGAGCGCAATCGCAACCGCAGCGGCCGCGAGCGCTTCGGCGGCGAGGCCGAGCCGCAGATCAGCGAGGACGACGTCCTCGTCGACATCGCGGGCATCGTGGACATCATGGACAACTACGCGTTCGTGCGGACCAGCGGCTACCTGCCAGGCCCCAACGACGTCTACGTCTCGCTGTCGCAGGTGCGCCGCTACGGGATGCGCAAGGGCGACGCCGTGACCGGCGCCGTCCGGCAGCTGCGCGAGGGCGAGCGGCGGGAGAAGTTCAACGCGCTCGTCCGGCTCGACACGATCAACGGCACCGAGCCGGAGACCGCCCGCGCCCGGGTCGAGTTCACCAAGATGACGCCGCTCTACCCGCAGGACCGGCTGCGCCTCGAGACCGACGCCAACGTCCTCACCACGAGGCTGATCGACCTGGTCGCGCCGATCGGCAAGGGCCAGCGCGGGCTCATCGTCTCGCCACCGAAGGCCGGCAAGACGATGGTGCTTCAGGCGATCGCCAACGCGATCACCCGCAACAACCCGGAGTGCCACCTCATGGTCGTCCTCGTCGACGAGCGGCCGGAGGAGGTCACCGACATGCAGCGGTCGGTGAAGGGCGAGGTCATCGCCTCGACCTTCGACCGGCCGGCCGAGGACCACACCACCGTCGCCGAGCTCGCCATCGAGCGGGCGAAGCGCCTGGTCGAGCTCGGCCACGACGTCGTCGTGCTGCTCGACTCGATCACCCGGCTGGGTCGTGCGTACAACCTCGCCGCACCGGCGAGCGGTCGCATCCTGTCCGGCGGCGTCGACTCGACCGCGCTCTACCCGCCCAAGCGGTTCTTCGGCGCCGCCCGCAACATCGAGAACGGCGGGTCGCTCACCATCCTCGCGACCGCGCTCGTCGAGACCGGCTCCCGGATGGACGAGGTGATCTTCGAGGAGTTCAAGGGCACCGGCAACATGGAGCTGAAGCTCGACCGCAAGCTCGCCGACAAGCGCGTCTTCCCGGCCGTCGACGTCGACGCCTCCGGCACCCGCAAGGAGGAGATCCTGATGGCGCCGGAGGAGCTCGCCATCGTCTGGAAGCTGCGGCGGGTCCTGCACGCGCTCGAGACCCAGCAGGCGCTCGAGCTGCTGCTCGACAAGATGAAGCAGACCCGCAGCAACGTCGAGTTCCTCATGCAGGTGCAGAAGACGACGCTCGGTCCCTCCGAGTGACCGAAGGGGAATGCGAGGCGGCGCGGAGCCGTTGGGACGACGCCAGGTCATCTCTGGCACACTTGGGTTCGACCCCGGTACCGGTTCACGCCGGCGCAGCCGCGCCGAGCGACCCGGCGACCTACCTGTAGGAGACGTCGTGAAGCCCGACATCCACCCCGACTACAAGGTGACCACGGTGCACTGCACCTGCGGCAACGCCTTCACCACGCGCAGCACCTCCTCGGCCGGCGAGATCCACGCCGAGGTCTGCTCGCAGTGCCACCCGTTCTACACGGGCAAGCAGAAGATCCTCGACGTCGGCGGCCGCGTCGACAAGTTCGAGAAGCGGTACGGCAAGACCGCAGGCACCACCAAGCGCTAGCGACCTACCGGCGCCGGTCCCAGCACGCCCGCGAGGGCGGGGACCGGCGCCGTTCGTCGTTCCCGCCCACCCGTCCGATCCGCTCCCGTCACCCACGAGGAAGAGCCAGCGGTGCCAGAGGCACTCGATGACCTGCTCGCCGAGCACGGCGAGCTCGAGCACGCGCTCGCCGACCCAGCCGTGCACGGCGACCAGGCCAGGGCGAGGGCGCTCGGCAAGCGCTACGCCGAGCTGAGCCCGCTCGTCGAGGTGCACAAGGCGCTGACGGCCGCCGCCGGCGACCTGGAGACGGCCCGCGAGCTGGCCAGCGAGGACGAGTCGTTCCGCGCGGAGGTGGAGCAGCTCCAGGCCAGGGTCGACGAGCTGGGCGAGCAGCTGCGCCAGGCGCTGCTGCCCAAGGACCCCAACGACGACAAGGACGTCATCGTCGAGGTGAAGGCTGGCGAGGGCGGCGAGGAGTCGGCGCTGTTCGCCGGCGACCTGCTGCGGATGTACCAGCGCTACGCCGAGCGGGTCGGCTGGCGCATCGAGGTCATCGACGCGACCGAGTCCGACCTCGGCGGCTACAAGGACGTCAGCCTCGCCATCAAGGGCCGGCCGGGACGCCCCGCGCCGTACAGCCGCCTGAAGTACGAGGGCGGCGTGCACCGGGTGCAGCGGGTGCCGGTCACCGAGTCGCAGGGCCGCATCCACACCAGCGCGGCCGGCGTGCTCGTGATGCCGGAGGCCGAGGAGGTCGAGGTCGAGGTCGACCCGGCCGACCTTCGCATCGACGTCTACCGCAGCAGCGGCCCCGGCGGGCAGAGCGTCAACACCACCGACTCCGCGGTGCGCATCACCCACCTGCCCACCGGCATCGTGGTGAGCTGCCAGAACGAGAAGAGCCAGCTGCAGAACAAGGAGCAGGCGCTGCGCATCCTCCGGGCCCGGCTGCTGGTGGCCGCGCAGGAGGCCCAGGCGGCGGAGGCGAGCGCGGCGCGGCTGTCGCAGGTGCGCACGGTCGACCGCTCGGAGCGCATCCGCACCTACAACTTCCCGGAGAACCGGATCAGCGACCACCGGGTCGGCTACAAGGCCTACAACCTCGACCAGGTGCTCGACGGCGACCTGGACCCGGTCATCCAGGCGTGCGCCGACGCCGACGCCGCGGCGGCGCTGCGGTCGGCGTCGTGACGCCGGTGACCGGCCGGGCCGCCGGGGTCGCGCTGCCGGCCGCCATCCGGGCCGCGGCCACGCGCCTCGCCGGCGCCGGGGTCCCGTCGCCGGGGCACGACGCGCAGGCGCTCGCCGCGCACGCGCTGGGCGTCCCCGCGGGCGGCCTCGCCGCGATCGGCGAGCTCGGCGGCGCGGAGCTGGCCGCGTACGAGGCGCTCGTCGAGCGACGCCGCGCGCGCGAGCCGCTCCAGCACATCACCGGCAGCGCGCCGTTCCGCTACCTCGACCTCGCCGTCGGGCCGGGCGTCTTCGTCCCGCGGCCCGAGACCGAGCTGGTCGCGCAGGCCGCCATCGATGCCGCCCGGGCCGCCGGACCCCATCCGCTCGTCGTCGACCTCTGCACCGGCAGCGGGGTCATCGCTCTCGCCGTCGCGATGGAGGTGCCCGGCGCGCGCGTGCACGGCGTCGAGCGCGAGGCCGACGCGCTGCGCTGGGCCACGCGCAATGTCGCCGCCACCCGGCTCCCGGTCGAGCTGCACCACGAGCCGGCCGAGTCGGCGCTCGCCGGGCTCGCCGGGCGCGTCGACGTGGTGGTGAGCAACCCGCCGTACGTCCCGGACGACGAGCGCGGGACCGTCGAGCCCGAGGTGCGCCACGACCCCGACGCGGCGCTGTGGGGCGGCCCGGACGGGCTGGCCACCGTCCGGGCCGTCGTCGCGGCGGCGGCCCGGCTGCTCCGTCCCGGCGGCGCGCTCGTCGTCGAGCACTCCGACCGGCACGGCGAGGCGGTGCCGGCACTGCTCGCCGGCTCCGGCGGCTGGGAAGCCGTCCGCGACCACGCCGACCTCGCCGGCCGGCCCCGCTACGTCACCGTCAGGAGGGCGCCGTGACCCGCTACGACTGCGCCAGCCCCGACGAGCGGACGGCCGGCCTCGACGCCGCCGCGGCCGCGGTGAGCGCCGGGTCGCTCGTCGTCCTGCCGACCGACACGGTGTACGGCATCGGCGCCGACGCGTTCTCCCCAGCCGCGGTCGACGCGCTGCTGGCCGCCAAGGGGCGCGGCCGGGCGATGCCCAGCCCGGTGCTCATCGGCCGCCGCGAGACCCTCGCCGGCCTGGTGAGCCGCATCCCGCCGGCGGCTCACGAGCTCGTCGACGCGTTCTGGCCGGGCGCGCTCACCATCGTGGTGCGCCATGCGCCGTCGCTGGCCTGGGACCTGGGCGAGACCCGTGGCACGGTCGCTGTGCGCATGCCGCTGCACCCGCTGGCCCTCGAGCTGCTCGAGCGGACCGGCCCGATGGCGGTCTCCAGCGCCAACCGGTCGGGCGCCGAGCCGGCGACCACCGCGGCGGAGGCCGAGCGGCAGCTCGGCGGCGCGGTCGCCGTCTACCTCGACGGCGGCCCGTGCGAGGGGCCGGTGCCGTCCACGATCGTCGACTGCACCGGCGACGTCCCGCGGGTGCTGCGGGCCGGCGCGCTGCCGCCCGAGCGGCTGCGCGAGGTCGTGCCGGCCCTGGTCGGTTAGCGCAGGGGCTGGGCAGGCGGCCGGGGCGGGCGGGGCGTGTCGACGCGGCGGCCCTCCAGGGCGATGCTGGAGTATCGACTCTCGGGGGAGCAGGGGCCGGCGCGGGAGGTGATCGAGTGCGCGAGTACGCGCTCACGCTGATCATCGCCGCCACGGTGACCCTGCTGCTCACTCCGCTCGTCCGGCGCCTCGCGATCGCGGCCGGCGCGATGGCCCGGGTGCGCGACCGCGACGTCCACACGATCCCGACCCCTCGCTGGGGCGGCGTAGCGATGCTCGGGGGGTTCGCCGCCGGGCTCCACGTGGCCAACCACCTGCCGGCCCTGCGGACCGTGATCAGGACCAGCAACCAGGCCCAGGCCGTGCTGCTGGCCGGTGCCCTCATCTGCCTGCTCGGCGTGCTGGACGACCGGTGGGAGCTCGACGCGCTCACCAAGCTGGCCGGCCAGATCCTGGCCGCGGGCGTCGCGGTGCTGAACGGCGTCCAGCTGCTCTGGATCCCGCTGCCCTCGGCCGGCGGCCACCCCTCGGCGGTGGCGCTCGGGCCGGAGTACGGCGTCCCGCTCACCGTGCTGTTCATCGTGCTGACGATCAACGCGGTCAACTTCATCGACGGCCTCGACGGGCTGGCCGCCGGGGTGGTCGCCATCGCGGCGCTCGCGTTCTTCGCGTACAGCTACCAGCTCTCCGCCCAGCGCGGCCTGCAGGTGCTCTCGGCGCCGACGCTCATCACCGCGCTGCTCGCCGGCTGCTGCCTCGGCTTCCTGCCGCACAACTTCAACCCGGCCCGGATCTTCATGGGCGACTCCGGGTCGATGCTGGTCGGGCTGCTGCTCGGGACGTCCACGATCACCCTCACCGGCTCGGTGGACCCGCTGTCGATCCGCAACCTCGACCTGGTGCCGGCGCTGCTGCCGCTGATCCTGCCGTTCGCCGTGCTCGCGGTGCCGTTCGTCGACCTCACCCTCGCCGTCGCGCGGCGCATGCGGGCCGGCCGCTCGCCGTTCAGCCCCGACACCCTGCACCTGCACCACCGGTTGCTGCGCATCGGGCACTCGCACACCAGGGCGGTGCTGATCATGTACTTCTGGGCCGCGCTGCTCGGGTCGGCCGTCGTCGCGGCCTCGATCACCGGCGGCCCCCTCGAGGTGGGCGCCATCGCGGCCGCCGTGGCGGTCGTCGCCGTCGTCGCGAGCGCGGTGCCGCGGCTGCGCGCCGCCCGCCGGCCCGGCAGTCACTGACCGCTGGCGCATCCCGCCTGGAACGGCCGAAAACGGGGCAAGCCCGAGCTTGTGATAGCGTTCACGAGCGGGGTCGAGGCGTGTCGGATGGCCGGCCGGTGGCCCCGCCTGACCGGTGCGGATGCGGGTGCGCTATCAATGGTCGGGCATGTCAGGCGTCTACCGAGCTTGTGAGGTCGTCGATGGTCGTGGTCGCCGATGCGACCGGCGGCTCCCGCCGCGGCGCTCGGCTGGGCAGATGGGCAGTCGCCATGGCAGAGCCTGATCAGCAGCGCGAGCGCAGCGCGGCTTCGATGTTCCTCGCGCTCACCGGCATCGCGACGGTGAGCGCGGCCTGCATCGCCATCGGCGTCGGCCTCGGCTGGTTGCTCGACGAGCGGACGGGGGCGCCCCACGTCTTCGTCTTCGTCGGCCTGGCGCTCGGCGTCGCCGCCGCGATCGCGACCACCGTCACGACAGTGAAGAGGTACCTCGGCCCATGACCGAATCACCGATCAACCCGCAGTACGCGATGCGGGGGGCCATGCGCAACTACCGGCGCGCGCTCGTCGTCGCGCTCGTGCTGGGCGCGGTGAGCCTGCTGGTGGCGGCGGTCACCGGGCACGTCGTCGTGGGGATCCTGCTCTGCCTCGGCCTCGGGCTCGGCGTCTACAACAACCACCTGCTCGCCCGCTCGGCCGTCGAGCTGATGGCCGACGGCACCCCGAGCAAGGGCCGGATGGCAGCCTCGGTGCTGCGGCGGCTCGCTCTCATCACGGCGATCGCCCTGGCCATCGCCTTCGTCTACCGGCCGCAAGGGCTGGCGGTGCTCGGCGGGCTGGCGGCCTTCCAGCTGCTGTCGGTCGGCTCCGTCTTCGGCAACCTCTACCGCGGGGTGCGACGCGCATGAGCGGCACGACGCCCGTCACCGTCCTGGCGATCGGCGAGGACATCAAGGTCGGCGTGCACGACCAAGTCACGTTCCTCGGCCTGACCTTCAACGTCGACACGATCGTGGCGACCGTCGCGGCCGGCCTGATCCTCATCGGCATCGCGCTGTGGATGCGCCGCAGCATCACCTCCGGCGTGCCCGGCAAGCTGCAGCTGGTGTTCGAGACCGTCACCGACTACGTCGACCAGCAGGTGAAGCAGACGATCGGCAACACGGCGCCGTTCGTCGTCCCGCTCGCGGTGACGCTGTTCTTCTTCATCCTGCTCGCCAACTGGCTCGAGCTGATCCCGCTCGGCGAGCACGTGCACGCACCGACGGCCGACGTCAACCTCACGTACGCGATGGCGATCCTCGTCATCGTGCTGGTGCACGTGACCGGCGTCCGGCGCAAGGGCATCGGCGGTTACCTGAAGACGTTCACCCACGGGCCGAAGCTGCTCGTGCCCCTGCACTTCCTGCAGGAGCTGATCAAGCCGCTCACCCTCGCCCTGCGGTTGTTCGGCAACATCTTCTCCGGCGGCATCATGATCGCGATGATCGGCCTGTTCCCCGCCTACATGCTGTGGCTGCCGAACATCGCCTGGAAGCTGTTCGACATGTTCATCGGCGTCATCCAGGCCTTCATCTTCGCCCTGCTGACGATCCTCTACTTCGAGAGCGTGGCAACGATCGAGCAGCAGGACGAGGCCGTCCTGGGCCGGCCGGCCGACCCCTCGGTGGAACAACCCGTGTAGCCCGATCCCCGTCCCGTCGAGCGCACGTCCGACGCACATTCCGAGGTTCCGCCGGTCGGAGCCCCGATTCGAGGAGACAGAGTTGGCAACTGACTACACTTCGGCGATCAAGACCGCCGGCGCCTTCGTCGGTGGTGGCCTCGCGCTCGGCGGGGGTGCCGTCGGCGCCGCCATCGGTGACGGCGTGGCCGGTGGGAACCTGATCTCGAGCGTCGCCCGTCAGCCGGAGGCGCAGGGCCGGCTCACCACGATCTTCTTCCTCACCGTCGGCCTCGTCGAGGCCATGTACTTCATCAATCTTGCCTTCATGGCGCTGTTCGTCTTCGTTCTCGGGAAGTAGTCAGTCCATGCCCGTCATCCTCGCGGCGAACAACTTCCTCATCCCCAACGGGACGTTCATCGCCGAGCTGATCGCCTTCCTCATCATCCTGTGGATCCTCGGCAGGTACGCTTGGCCGTACGTCTCCAAGGCCATGAGCGATCGGCAGGAGACCATCCGCCGCCAGCTCGAGGAGGGCCAGGAGGCGCGCGACCGGCTGACCAAGGCCGAGCGCGAGTACCGCGCGCTGATCGACCAGACGCGCGCGGAGTCCAACCGTATCCGCGAGGAGGCCCGTGCCGAGGGCCAGCACATCATCGCGGAGCTGCACGAGAAGGCGCAGGAGGAGGCCGATCGGATCCGCCGCAGGGGCGAGGAGCAGCTCGCGGCCCAGCGCGAGCAGGTGGTGGCCCAGCTGCGCAGCGAGATCGGCCGGCTCGCCGTCGACCTGTCCGAGCGCATCGTCGGCGAGTCGCTCACCGACGACGAGCGCCAGCGGCGGGTCATCGACCGGTTCCTGGCCGACCTCGAGCAGCAGCCCGCCGCCGGCGAGCCCCGCGCGCAGCAGCCCGCCGCGCAGGAAGTGCCCTGATGCGGGGGGTCGGTCGCCAGTCCCTCTCCGATGCGCGGGCCCACCTCGGCCGGCTCGTCGGGTCCGCCGACGACGCGACGGTGGAGCGCGTCGCGAGCGAGCTGCTCATGGTCGTGCACCTGCTCGACGACCAGCTGCGGCTGCGGCGGGCGGTCACCGACCCCGGCCTGCCCCCCGACCAGCGCGCCGGCCTGCTGTCGGCGCTGCTCGCCGGGAAGGTCAGCGACCAGACCGCGGAGGTGCTCGACCTCGTCACCCGCTCGTCGTGGTCGACGGCGAGGGACGCGGTCGATGCGATCGATGATCTCGCCACGCAGGCGCTGTTCATCCTCGCCGAGCGGCAGGGCTCGCTCGACGACCTCGAGGACGAGCTGTTCCGGTTCGGCCGCATCGTCGACCGCGAGCCGGCACTGCGGGCCGCGCTGACCGATCCGGCCCTGCCGGCCGAGCGGACGACCGCGCTGCTCGACGCGCTGGTCGCGCCGAGGGTGCTGCCCGCGACGGCGGCCCTGGTCCGCGAGCTGGTGCTGCACCCGCGAGGCCGCACGCTCGACCGCGGCCTCGAGGAGTACGCCCGCCTCGCCGCGGCCCGCCGCGACCGGCTCGTCGCACGGGTGCGCACCGTCGTACCGCTCACCGACGAGCAGCTGCAGCGCCTGGCCGGCGCGCTCGAGCGGCAGCTCGGCCACCCCGTGCACGTCAACGTCGAGATCGACCGCGACCTCGTCGGCGGCATCGCCGTCCGGGTCGGGGACGAGCTGTTCGACGGCTCCATCGCCCACCGCATCGCCGAGGCTCGCCGGCACGTTGCCGGCGGCTGATCCGTATCAGGAGAGCAGGACTGACATGACGGAGCTTTCGATCCGTCCGGAGGAGATCCGGGCCGCGCTGGAGCGCTTCGTGACCAGCTACGAGCCGCAGGAGGCCGAGCGCGCCGAGGTCGGCCGGGTCATCGAGACCGGTGACGGCATCGCCCGCGTCGAGGGCCTGCACTCCACCATGACCAACGAGCTGCTCGACTTCGGCGGCGGCGTGCTGGGCATCGCGCTCAACCTCGACGCCCGCGAGATCGGCTGCGTCATCCTCGGCGACGCCCAGCACATCGAGGAGGGCCAGGAGGTCAGGCGCACCGGCGAGGTCCTCTCCATCCCCGTCGGCGACGGCTTCCTCGGGCGCGTCGTCGACCCCCTCGGCCGGCCGATCGACGGCAAGGGCGAGATCGAGGCGACCGAGCGCAGGGCGCTGGAGCTGCAGGCGCCGTCGGTGGTGCAGCGCCAGCCGGTGAAGGAGCCCCTGCAGACCGGCGTCAAGGCCATCGACGCGATGACCGCGATCGGCCGCGGCCAGCGCCAGCTCATCATCGGCGACCGGCAGACCGGCAAGACCGCCGTCGCCCTCGACGCGATCATCAACCAGCGCGAGAACTGGGCCTCCGGCGACCCGAAGAAGCAGGTCAAGTGCATCTACGTCGCCATCGGCCAGAAGGGCTCCACCGTGCGCCAGGTGGTCGGGGCGCTCGAGGACGCCGGCGCGATGGAGTACACCACCGTCGTCAGCGCGCCGGCGTCGTTCCCCGCGGCGTTCAAGTACATCGCGCCGTACGCCGGCTCGGCCATCGGCCAGCACTGGATGTACGAGGGCCAGCACGCGCTGATCGTCTTCGACGACCTCACCAAGCAGGCCGAGGCCTACCGCAACATCTCGCTGCTGCTGCGCCGGCCGGCCGGCCGCGAGGCCTACCCGGGCGACGTGTTCTACCTGCACTCGCGGCTGCTGGAGCGCTGCGCGAAGCTCTCCGAGGAGCTCGGCGGCGGCTCGCTCACCGGCCTGCCCATCATCGAGACCAAGGGCAACGACGTGTCGGCCTACATCCCGACCAACGTCATCTCCATCACTGACGGGCAGATCTTCCTCGAGACCGACCTGTTCAACTCCGGCGTGCGCCCCGCCATCAACGTGGGCATCTCGGTCTCCCGGGTGGGCGGCGCCGCGCAGGTCCGCGCGCTGCGCACGGTGGCCGGCCGGCTGCGCCTCGACCTGGCGCAGTACCGCGAGCTCGAGGCGTTCGCCGCCTTCGGCTCCGACCTCGACAAGGCCTCGAAGTCCCAGCTCGAGCGCGGCGCCCGGCTGGTGGAGCTGCTGAAGCAGCCGCAGTACTCGCCGTTCCCGGTCGAGCGCGAGGTGGTCTCGATCTGGGCCGGCACCACCGGCGCTCTCGACGACATCCCGGTCGAGGACATCCGCCGCTTCGAGAGCGAGTTCCTCGACTACCTCGGCACCGAGCGGCCGGGCATCTACGCCGGGATCCTCGAGTCGGGCAAGCTCGAGGACGAGACGGTCGAGGGCCTGAAGGAGGCGATCGAGCACTTCAAGCGGACCTTCGCACCGAGCGGCGACCAGCCGGTCGAGGTCAACGAGGCGCCGGAGAGCGCCCTCGAGAACGAGGGCCGCGAGGCCGTCGTCCGCCACCGTCCGGCGCCCGAGGCGACGGGCGCGCACTCGGCCGGCGGGTGATGATGAGCGAGCGCAGGAGCAGGCCGGTGCGGCGAGGAGCTGACTGATGGGTGCCCAACTGCGGGTCTACCGGCGCCGCATCCGGTCGGTGCAGGCGACGAAGAAGATCACCCGCGCCATGGAGCTGATCGCCGCCTCGCGCATCGTCAAGGCGCAGCAGCGGGTCGCGGCGTCGACGCCGTACGCCCAGGCGATCACCGAGACGGTGACGATCGTCGCCAGCAGCTCGTCCACCGACCACATCCTCACCACCGAGCGGGCCGACCCCGGCCGGGTCGCCGTGCTCGTCATCACCAGCGATCGCGGCCTCGCCGGCGGCTACAGCGCCAACGCGCTGCGCACCGCGGAGCAGCTCATGGTGCGGCTGCGCGACGAGGGCAAGCAGCCGGTGCCCTACGTCATCGGCCGCAAGGGCGTCGCCTACTACCGGTTCCGCAACCGGGAGATGGGCGCGCAGTGGACCGGCTTCTCCGAGCAGCCGCAGTACTCCGACGCCAAGCAGGCCGCCGACACGCTGATCGACGCCTTCGTCAAGGGCTCGGCCGAGGGCGGCGTCGACGAGATCCACCTCGTCTACACCCACTTCGTGTCGGCGGTGTCGCAGGAGGCCAGGGCGGTGCGGATGCTGCCGCTGGTGGTCGAGGAGCGCGAGGTCGAGCAGCGCCTGCTGCCCGAGTACGAGTTCGAGCCGTCGGCCGAGGGCGTGCTCGACGCGCTGCTCCCGCGCTACGTCGAGAGCCGCATCTACAACGCGCTGCTCCAGTCGGCCGCGTCGGAGTCCGCCGCGAGGCGGCGGGCGATGAAGTCGGCGACCGACAACGCCGACGAGCTCATCAAGTCCTACACGCGGGCGGCCAACGCCGCGCGCCAGGCCGAGATCACGCAAGAGATCATGGAGATCGTGGGCGGCGCCGAGGCTCTGTCCGCACCAGGGGAGTGACGAAAGCATGACCGCCACCATCGACACAGCTGCCGCGGACGCCCAGGCCGGCAAGGGCGTGGGCCGGATCGTCCGCGTCATCGGCCCGGTCGTCGACGTCGAGTTCGCTCCCGACGAGATGCCGGAGATCTTCAACGCGCTCCAGGTCGAGCGCACGCTCGGCGGCGAGACCCGCACGCTCACCCTGGAGGTCGCGCAGCACATCGGCGACAACCAGGTGCGCGCGATCGCGCTCCAGCCGACCGACGGCCTCGTGCGCGGCGCGCCGGTCGTCGACACCGGCTCGGCCATCTCGGTGCCGGTCGGCGACGTGGCGCTCGGCCACGTCTTCAACGTGCTGGGCGAGCCGCTCGACGTGAAGGCGAGCGACCTGCAGGTCACCGAGCGCTGGCCGATCCACCGGTCGTCGCCGCCGTACGACCAGCTCGAGGCGAAGACCGAGATGTTCGAGACCGGCATCAAGGTCCTCGACCTGCTGACGCCCTACGTCAGCGGCGGCAAGATCGGCCTGTTCGGCGGCGCCGGGGTCGGCAAGACCGTGCTGATCCAGGAGATGATCTACCGCGTCGCCGAGAACTTCGGTGGCGTGTCGGTGTTCGCCGGCGTGGGCGAGCGCACCCGCGAGGGCAACGACCTCATCCTGGAGATGACCGAGACCGGCGTCATCAACAAGACCGCGCTGGTCTTCGGGCAGATGGACGAGCCGCCCGGCACCCGGCTGCGGGTCGCCCTCGCCGCGCTCACGATGGCCGAGTACTTCCGCGACGAGAAGCAGCAGGACGTGCTGCTGTTCATCGACAACATCTTCCGGTTCACCCAGGCCGGCTCGGAGGTCTCGACGCTGCTCGGGCGCATGCCGAGCGCGGTCGGCTACCAGCCCACCCTCGCCGACGAGATGGGCGAGCTGCAGGAGCGGATCACGTCGACCCGCGGCCACTCGATCACCTCGATGCAGGCGATCTACGTGCCGGCCGACGACATCACCGACCCAGCCCCGCACACCACGTTCGCCCACCTCGACGCCACGACGGTGCTGTCGAGGCCGATCTCGGAGAAGGGCATCTACCCGGCCGTCGACCCGCTCGACTCGACCAGCCGCATCCTCGACCCGCGCTACGTCGGCGACGAGCACTACCGGGTCGCCCAGCGGGTCAAGGAGATCCTCCAGCGCTACAAGGACCTCCAGGACATCATCGCCATCCTCGGCATCGACGAGCTCTCCGAGGAGGACCGCATCCTCGTCGGCCGGGCCAGGCGCATCGAGCGGTTCCTGTCGCAGAACACGTTCGTCGCCAAGGCGTTCACCGGCCTCGAGGGCTCGTTCGTGCCGGTGAAGGAGACGATCGAGGCGTTCAAGGCGCTGACCGAGGGCGAGTTCGACCATCTTCCGGAGCAGGCGTTCTTCATGTGCGGCGGCGTCGACGACCTCGAGCGCAGGGCGCGCGAGCTCGAGCAGGGCTGATCCACGCGGTACGCCGCCGCACGACGAGACTGCCCGTGCCGCGCCAGGCGCGGGCGGTCTCGCTCGGCGACCACCCGGTGACGCTCGCGGGAGGGCGCACGCTATCCTCGAACCACCCCCTGGCGCTCATGGGCGCCCACCTGGAGGGATCTCGTGGCGGAACTGCACGTCGAGCTGGTGTCGGTCGACCGCAAGCTGTGGTCGGGCGACGCGACGATGGTCATCGCGCGCACGACCGAGGGCGAGATCGGCATCCTGCCGGGGCACATCGACCACCTCTCCGTGCTCGTCGAGGGTGGCGTCGTCGACATCCGCCGGGAGTCCGAGCGCACCGAGGCCGCCGTGCACGGCGGCTTCCTGCTGGTGCACGACGACCTGGTGCGCATCCTGGCCGAGTCGGCCGAGCTGGGCAGCGAGATCGACGTCGAGCGGGCCAGGGCCGCGCTCGAGCGCGCCCGCGGTGCCGGGGACGACGACGAGGCCACGCGCCAGGCCCGCAGCCGCGCCGAGGCGCGGCTCCGCGCGGCCGGTCAGTCCGTCTAGCCGCGCGGGGCGGTGGCCGGTTCGGTGGAGCTCCTCGACATCGCCGCCGCCGTCGTCTTCGCCTGCTGCCTGATCCTGCTCGCCGTCGTCTGGCGTCGCACGCTGCTGCGCCACCGCGGGGCCGCCGTCGACCTGTGCGTGCGCGACCCCGTGGTGAGCCAGGGCTGGGTGCTCGGCATCGGCCGGTTCACCGGCAACCAGCTGGAGTGGTTCCGGCTGTTCAGCATGGCGCCGCGGCCGAGGTGCACCTTCCACCGGGCCGACCTGGCGGTTCTCGACCGCCGCCGCCCCACCCCGACCGAGCTGATGTCGCTCATGACCAGCGCCGTCGTCATCTCCTGCCGGGCGCCGGCCGGGCCGGTCGAGCTGGCGATGAGCGAGTCGGCGGTCACTGGCTTCCTCGCGTGGCTGGAGGCTGCTCCGCCGGGCGCGACGCTGCCCACCATCCGGGACTGACGGCGGCTCAGGCGTTGCCGCGCGGGCGCCAGAGCACGTCGCCGCGGTCGCCACCCGCGACCCGGGACAGGATGAACAGCAGGTCGGAGAGCCGGTTGAGGTAGAGCGCGGCGGTGGCGCTGGTGCGCTCGGGCTCGGCGTCGAGCAGCGCCCACGTCGCCCGCTCGGCGCGGCGCACGACCGTACGGGCGACGTGCAGCAGCGCCGCGCCGGGCGTGCCGCCGGGCAGGATGAAGCTGTCGAGCTTGGGCAGCTCGGCGTTGAACCGGTCGCACGCCTCCTCGAGCCGGGTCACGTAGGCGTCGGTGATCCGCAGCGGCGCCCACGGCGGGTCCGGCACGATCGGCGTGCAGAGGTCGGCGCCCACGTCGAACATGTCGTTCTGCACCTGGGCCAGCACCTCGGCCACCTCGGCCGGCAGGGCGCCGAGCGCCAGCGCGGTGCCGATCGCGGCGTTGGCCTCGTCGACGTCGGCGTACGCGGTGATCCGCGGGTCGGTCTTGCGCACCCGGCTCATATCGCCGAGCGCGGTGGTCCCGTCGTCGCCGGTCCGCGTGTAGATGCGGGTCAGGTGGATCGTGCTGTGGTCCTTCTCGCGCGCGTCGTCGGCCATGGGTCGGAGCCTAGTGCCGCCCGCCGACGCGGCCTTCCGGGCCCGGACGGTGGCCGCGGCTACCATGCCCCCGATGGACAGCTTCCGCGTGGTGGGCGGCGCCCGGCTGGCCGGCGAGGTCGCCGTCACCGGCGCCAAGAACAGCGTGCTCAAGGTGATGGCGGCTGCCCTGCTGGCCGACGGCACGACGACGCTGGGCAACGTCCCCGACATCATGGACGTCCCGATCATGTCCGAGGTGCTGCGCGGGCTCGGCGCCGAGGTGAGCGGCGCCGCGCCGGAGATCCGGATCAGCGTGCCGGACGAGATCGGCTGCGAGGCCGACTACGACCACGTGCGCCGCATCAGGGGCTCGGTGTGCGTGCTGGGGCCGCTGCTCGCGCGGTCGGGGCGGGCCAGGGTGGCGCTGCCCGGCGGTGACGCCATCGGGTCGCGGCCGCTCGACCTGCACATCGCCGGGCTCACCCGGCTCGGCGCCACGATCGAGACCGAGCACGGCTACCTCGTCGCCCAGGCGTCGCAGCTGACCGGTGCCGACGTCTGGCTCGACTTCCCGAGCGTGGGCGCCACCGAGAACGTCCTCATGGCCGCCACCCTCGCCAAGGGCACCACGACGATCGACAACGCGGCCCGCGAGCCCGAGATCGTCGACCTCTGCGAGATGCTGGTGGCGATGGGCGCCAGCATCGACGGCGTCGGTACCTCGATGCTCGTGGTGGAGGGCGTCGACGCGCTGCGCCCGGCGGCCCACGACGTCGTCGCCGACCGCATCGTCGCGGGGACGTACGCCTTCGCCGCCGCGATGACCTGCGGCGATGTCACCGTGGTCGGTGGCCGTCCCGAGCACCTGCGGATGCCGCTCGACAAGCTGGAGCAGGCAGGGGCGCGGGTCGAGGCCGTCGAGGGCGGCTTCCGGGTGGCGATGGAGCGCCGGCCGTTCGCGGTCGACGTGGTGACCCTGCCCTACCCCGGCTTCCCCACCGACCTGCAGCCGATGGCGATCGCCCTCGACGCGATCGCCGACGGGGCCGCGCTCGTCACCGAGAACATGTTCGAGGGCCGGTTCATGTTCATCGACGAGCTGCTCCGGCTCGGCGCCGACGTGCGCACCGACGGGCACCACGCGGCGATCCGCGGCCGCCAGCAGCTGTCCGGCGCGCCGGTGCGGGCCACCGACATCCGGGCCGGCGCGGCCCTGACGCTTGCCGGGCTGGTCGCCGAGGGGGTGACCACCGTCACCGACGCCTACCACGTCGACCGCGGCTACCAGGGGTTCGTCGAGCAGCTCCAGGCGCTCGGCGCCGAGGTGGCGCGCGAGCAGCGCCCCGACGAGGCGCTGCTCTGAGGGTGACCGCTCAGCGGCTGGCGACGAGGTCGCGGGCGCGGGCGGCGTCGTCGGGGAAGACGAGGACCCGCAGCGGCGCCCGGCCGGCGCGGCCGGCATCGTCAGGGGGAGCGGTGGCCACGGTGGCCCGGATGCCGTTGGCGGCAAGCACCTCGCGGAGCATCTCGGCGTCGTCGCGGGTCGGCACGGTCGCGACGGTGACCAGCAGCCCGTAGTCGCCGGCAGCGTCGTCGCGATCGCGGGCGGCTGGCCGGGGGAGGAACGTCCGCAGCGACCGGTTGAGCCTGCGCATGGTGAGGGCGAGCAGCGCCAGCAGGACGGCAGCGCTCAGCAGGCCGACCACCGGGTCGTAGCCCGCAGCCCCGCTCGGCATGGCGCTCCCTCCTCGGCCGGCCCCCGCGCGGCCCGCCCTACCAGTGTGGCAGGCCTGGCAACCCCATGCCCGGCGTACCTTCCGGCTGCCGGTAGGCTCGCCCATCGGCATCGGCATCGCCTCAGGGCAGCAGGCGCAGGAGGGGAGGCACCGGCCGTGGCTCGCACGCTGGCCGTCATCGGCGCCGGCCTGATGGGGTCGGGCATCACGCAGGTCGCGGCCCAGTCCGGCTGGGAGGTGACGCTCCGCGACGTCGGCGACGACGCGCTGACCAGGGCGGTCGAGGCGATCCGCACCTCCTACGACCGGTTCGTGAGCAAGGACCGGATGAGCCGGGACGACGCCGACGCGGCGCTGGCCCGCATCACGACGACGACCGACATCGAGGCCGCCGCCGAGGCCGACGTCGTCATCGAGGCGGTCTTCGAGCGGCTCGACGTGAAGGCCGAGGTCTTCGGGGCGCTCGACCGCATCTGCAAGCCCGATGCGATCCTCGCCACCAACACGAGCGCCCTGTCGATCACCCAGCTCGCCGCCGTCACGCAGCGCCCCGAGTCCGTGGTCGGCACCCACTTCTTCTCGCCGGTGCCGATGATGAAGCTCTGCGAGCTCGTCCGGGGCCGCAAGACCAGCGACGAGACCCTGGCGAGGGCCCGCGAGCTCGCCGAGAGCCTCGGCAAGACCTGCGTCGTGGTCAACCGCGACGTCGCCGGCTTCGTCACCACCCGGCTGATCGTCGCCCTTGCCATGGAGGCGGCGAAGCTCGTCGAGTCCGGCGTGGCCACCGCCGAGGACGTCGACACCGCCTGCAAGCTGGGCTTCGGGCACGCGATGGGGCCGCTCGCGACGCTCGACCTCGCCGGCATCGACGTCCTCGTGCACGCCGCGCAGAACATCTACGACGACACCAAGGACGCGAAGTTCGCTCCGCCGGAGACCCTGCTGCGGATGGTCCGCTCCGGCGATCTCGGCCGCAAGACCGGCCAGGGCTACTACCGGTACTGACCCGGCCCGCGCCGACCCCTGCGCCGATCCCGCCCCGATCCCCGCCCCGGCAACCGGCGTGGCGGCCGGTCGCGCGGGTGCCGGCACCGTAAGGTTGCGCCCGAGCGGGCCCCAGGCACGCGGCGACCGTTGCCCAACCGTGACCTCGCCGCGGCAACCAACGGCCCGGCCCGGGCGTCATCATCGGTACGGAGCGTCACGGGGCCGGCGGACGAGGAGGGGCGAGATGGAGATCGACATCGCGCGCCCGGGACGGACGATCATCCTGCGCGGCCGCCTCGACGTCTCCACCGTCGCCGACGTCCGCCTCGCCCTCCACGAGGCCGTCGACTGCGGGTCCGGCGACCTGCTCGTCGACCTGGCCGAGGTCGACGTGGTCGACGCGAGCGGCCTCGGCGTCCTCGTGGGCGCCCACCGGCGCGCGGGCCGCGCCGGCCGCCGGCTCGTCCTGCGCAACGTGCCCGAGCGGATCCTGCGCCTGCTCGCGCTCACCCGGCTCAATCGGGTGCTGCACATCGAGGTGGTCGTCCCCGCGCCGCTCGCCGCCACCGGCTGAGCCACCGGCCGCCGCACTGGCCGGGCCACCGGCCACCTCCCCGCTCGCGGGCCGCTGCGACGGGGCACAATCTCCCTTGCCGGTCCGCTACCGGCGGGTAGGGGATGCGCATGGCCGAGCAGGAGCCCACGACGAGCCAGGGGACCGCCGCCCGCCGCGATCGGCCGTGGGTGATGCGGACGTACGCCGGCCACTCCTCGGCCCGCGAGTCCAACGCGCTGTACCGCCGCAACCTGGCCAAGGGGCAGACCGGGCTCTCGGTCGCCTTCGACCTGCCGACGCAGACCGGCTACGACCCCGACTCCGAGCTCGCCAGGGGCGAGGTCGGCAAGGTCGGCGTGCCGATCGCCCACCTCGCCGACATGCGGGATCTCTTCGACGGCATCCCGGTGGCCGAGACCAACACCTCGATGACGATCAACGCGACGGCGATGTGGCTGCTCGCGCTCTACCAGGTGGTGGCCGAGGAGCAGGCCGTCGCGGCCGGTGCCGATCCCGCGGAGGCGGTCGCCCGGCTGGCCGGCACCACGCAGAACGACATCGTGAAGGAGTACCTCTCGCGCGGCACGTACGCCTTCCCGCCGGGCCCGTCGATGCGGCTGACCACCGACCTCATCGCCTACGCGGTGGCCGCCGTCCCGAGGTGGAACCCGATCAACATCTGCAGCTACCACCTGCAGGAGGCGGGCGCGACGCCGGTGCAGGAGCTGGCGTACGCCCTCGCCACCGCGATCGCCGTGCTCGACGCCGTCCGCGACTGCGGGCAGGTGCCGCCCGACCGCTTCGGCGACGTGGTGGCGCGGGTCTCGTTCTTCGTCAACGCCGGCGTGCGGTTCGTCGAGGAGATGTGCAAGATGCGGGCGTTCGTCCGGCTGTGGGACGAGCTCGTCCGCGACCGGTACGGCGTGACCGACGAGCGGCAGCGGCGGTTCCGCTACGGCGTGCAGGTCAACTCGCTCGGGCTGACCGAGGCGCAGCCGGAGAACAACGTGCAGCGCATCGTCCTCGAGCTGCTCGGCGTCACGCTGTCGCGATCGGCGCGGGCGCGGGCCGTGCAGCTGCCGGCGTGGAACGAGGCGCTCGGCCTGCCCCGGCCGTGGGACCAGCAGTGGTCGCTGCGCATCCAGCAGGTGCTCGCGCACGAGACCGACCTGCTCGAGCACAGCGACATCTTCGACGGCTCGCACGTGGTGCAGGCCAAGGTCGAGGAGCTGGTCGCGGCGGCTCGCGAGGAGGTCGACCGGGTGCAGGCGATGGGCGGCGCGGTGGCCGCCGTCGAGAGCGGCTACCTGAAGTCGCAGCTCGTCGCCTCGCACGCGGAGCGGCGCCGCCGCATCGAGGCCGGCGAGGACGTCGTCGTCGGCATCAACGCCTTCACGACCACGGAGCCCAGCCCGCTGGTGGCCGACCTCGACACCGCCGTCCAGACCGTCGACCCGCTCGTGGAGCGGGAGGCGGTGGAGGCCGTACGGGCCTGGCGGGCCAGCCGGTCCGCGCCGGAGGTGGACGAGGCGCTGCGGGCGCTGCGCGACGACGCGAAGACCGGCGCCAACCTGATGCCGGCCACGCTGCGGTGCGCCAGGGCCGGCGTCACCACCGGCGAGTGGGCCGGCGCGCTGCGCGAGGTCTTCGGCGAGTACCGCGCGCCGACCGGGGTGTCGGGCGCGGCGAGCGGCTCGGCGGTCGAGGGGGAGGCGCTCGCCCGGGTGCGCGCGGCCGTCCGGCGCACGGCGGAGGAGCTCGGCGGCCGGCTGCGGCTGCTGGTGGCCAAGCCCGGCCTCGACGGGCACTCCAACGGCGCGGAGCAGATCGCCGTGCGGGCCAGGGACGTCGGCTTCGAGGTCGTCTACCAGGGCATCCGGCTCACGCCCGCGCAGGTGGTCGCCGCCGCTGTCGAGGAGGACGTGCACTGCGTCGGCGTGTCGATCCTGTCCGGCTCGCACCGCGAGCTCGTGCCCGAGGTGCTGCGCGGCCTGCGCGACGCCGGCCTCGGCGACGTTCCCGTGGTCGTCGGGGGCATCATCCCGGCGGCCGACGCCCGCTGGCTGGGCGAAGCGGGCGTGGCCGCCGTCTTCACGCCGAAGGACTTCGACCTCAACGCCTGCATGCTGCGCATCGTCGAGGTGATCCGCACGGCGAGCGGCCTGCCGCCGCTCCCCGGCTCATCGACTACGGGGTCGGCGGGGTAGGGGGCTCGTCCGGCACGGTCGCGGGCTCGTCCGGCACGGTCGCGGGCTCGTCCGGCACGGCCGGGGGCTCGTCCGGCGCCGACGGAGCGGTGTCGATCGGCCCGTGCGCGGCCACGTGCGCGTCGAGGGCTGCCATCGCGTCCTCGATCGGCTGGTGCTGGCCGCCCTGCCGCTGCGCCGCCCACACCGCCGCGCCGAGGTCGCGCAGCAGCGCGTCGGCCTGCTTGCGCACCTGGAGCTCGGTCAGCTTGGCCTGGCCCTGCGCGATCCGCTGCTGGGCCTGGTCGGCGAGCTGCGTCGCTCGTGCCCGCATCTTGTCCGCTAGGCTCATCGCGCTCCTTCGCCCCGCTCGTCCACCCTGGTCCACCCTCGTACGTACGAGAGCATTGCACCACGGTGGTCAGGAGCGTCCGGGGACGAGGCCTGGCCCGATGCCGAGCAGCCGGAGCAGCCGGTCGAGCTGGGGCGTCGAGCGGCGCAGCGCCACGCTCGTCCCCGCGGCCGCGAGCGCGTCGGCGAGCGCGCAGAGGGCGCGCACGCCGGCCACGTCGATGAAGGTCAGCGAGCCCGCGTCGATCAGCACCCGGGCGGGCCGGCTGCCACCCCCGTCCAGCGAGCTGAGCCGCTCCAGCAGGAAAGGGGCGGAGGCGAGATCCAGCTCGCCGGCCAGCGCCACGACGACCTGCGCCCCTGCGCGGGTCGTCATGACGCGCAATGCCGGAGGGACGGCGGTCACGGTCGCTCCTTCGGCCGCACGTCGGCGGTGGCCCCCGCCGAAGCGGGGGCCAAGGAGACGGCTGAGTGCTCAACCGGCTGGTGGCGTTGTACCGTCCCGCGGCGCCGCTGTCCATGGGGCGCGCCAAAGGGTCGGCTGGGAGCCGCGGCCGGCGCTCTGCGAGACTCGGCAGGACAGGGTGCGGCGCAGCTACGGCGGGCGCATGGTGGGCGCACGGTGGGCGCACGGCGGACGTGGGGACGGCAGGGGCGATGGCACGGGACTTCTCGACGGTCGCGGTGGTGGGGCTCGGCACGATGGGCGCCGGCATCGCGGAGGTGCTCGCCCGCTCCGGCGTCCAGGTGATCGGCATCGAGCGCGACGAGCCGAGCCTGGAGCGCGGGCGCGGCCACCTGCTGCACTCGACCGGCCGCGCGGTCACGCGCGGCAAGCTGACCCAGGAGGGCCAGGACGAGCTGCTCGGCCGCATCGCGCTCACCGTCGACGTCGCCGAGGCGGCCGCCGCCGACCTGGTCATCGAGGCGATTCCCGAGCGCATGGCGCTGAAGCAGGCGCTGTTCGCCGAGCTCGACCGCGCCTGCCCGGCCGGCACGATCCTCGCCACCAACACCTCGTCGCTGTCGGTGACCGAGATCGCGGTGGCGACCAACCGGCCGAGCCACGTGATCGGGATGCACTTCTTCAACCCGGCGCCGGTGATGAAGCTGGTCGAGGTCGTCAAGACCGTCGTGACCGACCCGCAGGTCGAGGCCGACGTCGAGGCCTTCGCCCAGCGGCTCGGCAAGGTCGACGTCACGATCGGTGACCGGGCCGGTTTCATCGCCAACGCCCTGCTGTTCGGCTACCTGAACAACGCGATGCGGATGTACGAGTCGCACTACGCGACGCGCGAGGACATCGACGCGGCGATGCGCTTCGGTTGCGGCTACCCGATGGGCCCGCTCGCGCTGCTCGACCTCATCGGCCTCGACTCGGCCTACGAGATCCTCGACACGATGTACCGCCAGTCGCGCGACCACCTGCACGCGCCGGCGCCCGCGCTCAAGCAGCTCGTGACGGCCGGGCTGCTCGGCCGCAAGACCGGCCGCGGCTTCTACGCGTACGAGGCCCCCGACTCCCCGGTCATCGTCGACGAGGCGGCGCCGTCGTCCGGCGGGGTCGGCGGCAGCTCCGATGCCCGGCCGGTGCAGCGGATCGGCATCGTCGGCAGCGGAACGATGGCCGGCGGCATCGCCGAGTCGTGCGCGAAGGCGGGCTACGACGTCGTCTTCCGCGCCCGGGGCGACGAGAAGGCCCACGTGACGCTCGCCGGCCTGCGCACGTCGATGGGCAAGGCGGTGGCGAGGGGCAAGCTCACCGACGACGAGATGGAGGCTGCGCTCGGGCGGATCACCGCGACGACCCGCCTCGACGACCTCGCCGACTGCGACCTCGTCATCGAAGCGGTCGTCGAGGAGCTCTCGGTCAAGCAGGCGCTCTTCGCCGCCCTCGACGAGGTGTGCAAGCCGGGGGCCGTCCTCGCGACCGCCACGTCGAGCCTGCCGGTCATCGAGTGCGCCGCGGCGACCGGCCGCCCAGCCGACGTGGTCGGGATGCACTGGTTCAACCCAGCCCACCTCATGCGGCTCGTCGAGGTCGTGCCCACCGTGCGGACCGCGCCGGACGTCGTCGCGACGGTGCGCGCGGTGTGCGAGCGGGCGGGCAAGCACCCCGTCGTGTGCGGCGACCGGGCCGGCTTCATCGTCAACGCGCTGCTCTTCCCCTACCTCAACGACGCGGTGAAGATGCTCCAGTCCAACTACGCGACGATCGACGACATCGACGCCGCCATGAAGGTCGGCTGCGGCCTGCCGATGGGCCCGTTCGAGCTGCTCGACACCGTGGGCCTCGACGTCGCGCTCGCCATCCAGCGCACGCTGTTCAACGAGTTCCGCGAGCCCGGGTTCGCACCGGCGCCGCTGCTCGAGCACCTGGTGACCGCCGGCTACCTCGGCCGCAAGACGGGCCGGGGCTTCCGCGACTACACCGGTTGAGCCGGCGGTACGGCACCACCATGGTCGAGCAGGTCGAGTCGTGGCCGGACGGCGATTTCGTCGTCCGCCGGATCACCGGCTCGGCGTCGACCAAGCCCTACCGGTGCCCGGGCTGCGACCAGGAGATCCGGCCGGCGACGCCGCACGTCGTCGCGTGGCCGGAGGGCGACGTCGACGGCCGCCGCCACTGGCATGCGGCGTGCTGGCGCAACCGGTTGCGCCGCGGGCCCACGGTGCAGCGCACCCGCAACGCGCCGAGGCATTGAGCGCGGCCTTGAGCCCCTCGCGGAGAGCCGTGGTCGACGTACGGGGCAGCGCCGAGCTCCCCGCCGAGCGCACGCCGCTCGAGCTGCGCACCGCCGACGGCCTGACGCTCGTCGCCGAGCTCGCCACCCCCGCCGGCCGGCCGCCGGTCGCCACCTTGGTGTGCTTCCATCCGCTGACGGTCCAGGGCGGGTCGATGGACAGCCACCTGTACCGGAAGGCCGCGCGACGGCTGCCGGCCCTCGCCGGCATCGCGGTGCTGCGCGTCAATGCGCGCGGCGCGGCCAGCGCGCACGGGCGCAGCGACGGCGCGTACGACGGCGGGGTGGGCGAGCGGCACGACGTCGCCGCCGCGGTCGACGCCGCCCGCCGGCAGGCGCTGCCCGCGCCGTGGCTCGTCGGCTGGTCGTTCGGGTCGGAGCTGGTGCTGCGGTACGCGCTCGAGCACCCGGAGGTGCTCGGCGGCGTGCTGCTGTCGCCGCCGCTGCGGCGCTGCGGCGACCGCGAGCTCGCCACGTGGGCGGCCGACGGGCGCCCCCTGCTCGCGCTGGTGCCCGAGCACGACGAGCACCTGACGCCGGCCGAGGCGGCGCCCCGCTTCGCCCGCGTGCCGCAGTGCGAGCTCGTCGCCGTGCGGGGCGCCAAGCACCTGTGGGTGGGGGAGGCGCACGTCCGCCGGGCGCTCGACGAGATCGTGGCACGGGTGGCGCCCGGCCGGGCGCCGCTCCCGACGACATGGCCGCCCCCCGAGGAGACCGGATGACGAGCTTCGACCTGACCGGTAAGAAGGCGCTCGTGACCGGTGCCTCGCGCGGCATCGGGCGGGCGATCGCGCTCGGCCTCGCCGGCGCCGGCGCCGACGTCGCGCTCGCCGCGCGCGACGAGACCGCGCTCGCCGCGGTGGCCGAGGAGGTACGGGCGCTGGGGCGCGAGGCGCTCGTCGTCCCGTGCGACGTCACCGACCGCGACCGCGTGCTGGCCATGGTGGACGAGGCGCTGCGCGCGCTCGGGCAGCTCGACGTGGTCGTCAACAATGCGGGCGGCACCGCCTTCATGGTGCCGTTCACCGACGTGCGCTTCGCCGGGTGGGAGAAGGTGATGCGGCTCAACGTCGACTCGGTGGTGCACGTCTGCCAGGCGGTCGGCCCGCACCTGCTGGAGCGCCGGGCCGGCTCGGTGGTCAACGTCGCGTCCGTCGCCGGCCTGGCCGGCACGCCGCTGGTGACCCCGTACGGCGCGAGCAAGGCCGCGGTCGTGTCGCTCACCCGGTCGCTGGCGATGGAGTGGGGTCACGCCGGCGTGCGGGTCAACGCGCTCTGCCCCGGATGGACGGCCACCGAGCTCAACCGCAACCTGTGGGAGAACGAGGAGACGACGCGGGCGATGATGCAGGGCGTGCCGCTCGGGCGCTGGGCCGACGCCGGCGAGATGGTCGGGCCGGCGCTGTTCCTCGCGAGCGACGCGTCGTCGTTCGTGACGGGACACGCGCTCGTGGTCGACGGCGGACTGCTCGCCGGCTGACCGCTCGGCGGTACCGTCCGGGCATGACGGTCGCGCTGCATGCGTCGGAGAGCGGCACCGGCCGGCCGCTGGTGCTGCTGCACGCGTTCCCGCTGTCGAGCGCGATGTGGGACGACCAGCGGGCCGAGCTGGCCACGGCCTGCCGGCTCATCACCCCCGACCAGCGCGGTTTCGGCGGGTCGCCGCTCGGCGGCGACGAGCCGTCGCTGCACCACGCGGCCGACGACCTCGCCGCGCTGCTCGACGCGCGCGGCATCGACCGCGCCGTGGTCGGCGGCCTGTCGATGGGTGGCTACGTCGCGCTCGCGCTCGCCCGGCGTCATCCCGACCGGCTCGACGGCCTGGTGCTCGCCGACACCAGGGCGAGCGCCGACCCGGCGCCGGCGGCGGCCAACCGCGAGCGCATCGCCGCCGCCGTCCTGGCCGATCCGGGGTCGACGGTGCTCGCCGACGAGGTGCTGCCCGGCCTGCTCGGCGCGACGACCTGGGAGGAGCGGCCCTCGGTCGTCGAGCGGGTGCGCGCGCTCGTCGAGGCCGCGCCGCCGGCCGCGGTCGCGTGGGCGCAGCGGGCCATGGCCGCCCGCGAGGACTCGTACGGCGTGCTGCGCGCGCTGAGGGTGCCGGTGCTCGTGATCGTCGGAGACGAGGACGGGCTGACGCCGGTCGCCGATGCGGAGGCGATGGCGGCGGCCGCGCCCGAGGCGACGCTCGCCGTGCTGCTGCGCGCCGGGCACCTTTCCGCCATGGAGGCGCCGCAATCGTTCAACGGCGCGGTGCGGGCGTTCCTCGACCGCCTGGCCGGGTGAGCCGCAGTCCTACTGCTCGCCACCGGCGAGGGCGGCCAGCTGCTGCTGCAGCCGGGCGAGCTGGGAGCGGATCTCGTCGCGCTGCTTGGTGAGCTCGGCCAGCCGGCGCTGGGCGTCGGCGAGCGTCGTGTCGGACCTGCGCTTGGCGTCGGCCACGATCTGCTCGGCCTGCGCGCGCGCCGCCTGCACGATGTCGTACGCCTCGTGCTCGGCCTTGCCGATGGTCTCGTCGCGCTGCGCCTGGACGCTCGCCTGCATGGTGCGGGCCTGGGCGAGGATCTGCTCGCTGTCGGCACGGGCCTTGGCGCGCAGGTCGTCGGCCTCCTCCTCGGCCAGCTTCAGCATGCGGGTGATGCGCTCGCCGAGCGCCTCGAAGGTCGGCTTGCCGCGCTCGAGGTCGGCCTTCGCCCGCGCCGCCTCCTGGTGCGCGGTCATCGCCTCGGCGCGGGCCTGGTCGACGGCGGTGGTCGCGGCACCGGCCGACTCCTCGGCCTGCGCGAGCAGCCCCTCCAGCCAGGCGACGTGCCGGTCGACCTGGTCGCGGTCGTAGCCGCGCAGGACGACGTCGAAGCCGTGCGGGCGCTCCTCCATCGGCACGAGCGGCGCCTGGGCGGTCCCAGCCTCACCCTGCTCGTACTGCTCTCCAGAGAGCGGATGAGTCATGTCGCCTCCTTCGGTACCGCCTGCTCGGCTCCCTAGCCTGGCCCTTCCCGGTTCAAGCGTTGCGGAAGCGGTTTATCTTGTCGAGGTGGCGCGCCCGGGTCTCGGGGTCGCGCACGCCGAGGCCCTCCTCGGGAGCGAGGCAGCGGACGCCCACCTTGCCCTGGTGCAGGTTGCGGTGCACCTCGTGCGCCGCTTGCCCGGTCTCCTCCAGCGGGAACGTCTTCGACAGCGTCGGGTGGATCATCCCCTTGGCGATGAGGCGGTTGGCCTCCCACGCCTCGCGGTAGTTGGCGAAGTGCGAGCCGACGATGCGCTTCAGGTTCATCCAGAGGTAGCGGTTGTCGTACTGGTGCCAGTAGCCGCTGGTCGAGGCGCAGGTGACGATCGTGCCGCCGCGGCGGGCGACGTAGACGCTCGCGCCGAACGTCTCCTTGCCCGGGTGCTCGAAGACGATGTCGGGGTCGTCGCCGCCGGTGAGCTCGCGGATGCGGGTGCCGAAGCGCTGCCACTCCTTCGGGTCCTGGACGTTCTCGTCCTTCCAGAACCGGTAGTCCTCCTCGCTGCGGTTGATGATGAGCTCGGCGCCCATGGCCCGGCACAGCTCCGCCTTCTCGGCGCTGGACACGATGCAGACCGGGATCGCGCCGCCGCCGAGCGCGAGCTGGGTGGCGTACGAGCCGAGGCCGCCGCTGGCCCCCCAGACGAGGACGACGTCGCCCTGCTTCATGCCGGCGCCGTTGCGCGACACCAGCTGCCGGTAGGCCGTGGAGTTGACGAGGCCGGGGCAGGCGGCCTCCTCCCAGGTGAGGTGCGCCGGCTTGGCGAGCAGCTGGTTGGTCTTGACGAGCGCGAGCTGCGCGAGCCCGCCGTAGTTGGTCTCGAAGCCCCAGATCCGCTGCTCGGGGTCGAGCATCGTGTCGTCGTGGCCCGCCGCGTCCTCGAGCTCGACGGACAGGCAGTGCGCGACGACCTCGTCGCCCGCCTTCCACGCGTTGACGCCGGGCCCCACCCGCAGGACGACTCCCGCGAGGTCGGAGCCGACGACGTGGAAGGGCTGGTCGTGCCGCTTCGCGAGGGCGTGCCGGCGGCCGTACTTCTCCAGGAAGCGGAACGTCGACACCGGCTCGAAGATCGCGGTCCACACGGTGTTGTAGTTGATGGCGCTGGCCATCACCGCGACGATCGCCTCGCCCGGCCCCAGCTCGGGCGTGGGCACCTCGTCGACGTGCAATGCCTTGCGCGGGTCCTTGTCGCGGGTCGCCATGCCGTCGAACATGCCGGCCTCGTCCTTGCGGACGACCACGCCGAGGTACGAGTCGGGCACCGGCAGGGCCGCGTACTGCTCGCTCGTCGTGTCGCCGGCGAGGATCGCCTCGAGGATGTCCTTCACGGTCGGCCTCCATCGCGGTGATCCGGGGTGCGCCGCATATTACCGATGGGTAGGGGGAGGCGCCTCGACGAGCTCGGTCAGCACGCCGCCGAGGGCCTTGGGGTGCAAGAACGCGATCGACGCGCCCATCGAGCCGTGCCGCGGCCGCTCGTCGACGAGCCGCACGCCGGTGGCGGCCACCGCGGCGAGCGCGGCGGTCACGTCGGCCACGCCGTAGCCGATGTGGTGGATGCCCTCGCCGTTGCGAGCGAGGAAGCGGCCGACGGGGGTGTCGTCGCCGGTGGGCTGGAGCAGCTGGACGTACGAGCCGCCGAGCGCGGCCGGCGAGGCGGCCGGGTCGGCGACCACCAGCATCGCCTCGTGGACGCCCTGCTCCTCGGAGGTCTCGCGGGCGACCACGGTGAGGCCGAACGTCGTCGTGTAGAGCTCCACCGCGGCGTCGAGGTCGCGGCAGGCGATGCCCACGTGATCGATGCGCGTGAGCAGCGGCCGGCCCGGCGGGGCGGACGACGGCGTGGACGGTGGGGTGGACATCGCGTGGTCTCCCGGGTCTCGGCGATCGTCCGGCGGTGGCTATCGTGGAAGTTACACGTCGTCGCAGTGCCAGCAGGAGGGTGTCATGCCCGGGTCCGTCATCGTCTCCGGTGCCCGCACGCCGATCGGCAAGCTGCTCGGGGCGCTCAAGGACTTCCAGGCGGTCGATCTCGGCGGCTTCGCGATCAAGGCGGCGCTGGAGCGGGCCGGCATCACCGGCGAGCAGGTCGACTACGTCATCATGGGGCAGGTGCTGCAGGCCGGGGCCGGCCAGATCACGGCCCGGCAGGCGGCGGTCAAGGGCGGCATCCCGATGACCGTGCCGGCGCTCACCGTCAACAAGGTGTGCCTGTCCGGCCTCGACGCGATCGCGCTGGCCGACCAGCTGATCGGCGCCGGCGAGTTCGACGTCGTGGTGGCCGGCGGCATGGAGTCGATGACCAACGCGCCGCACCTGCTGCCGGGTGCCCGCCAGGGCTACAAGTACGGCAACCAGACGGTGCTCGACTCGATGGCGCACGACGGCCTGTTCTGCGCGTTCGACCAGTGCGCGATGGGGGAGTCGACCGAGCGCTACAACGCGAAGCTCGGCATCAGCCGCGAGGAGCAGGACGAGTTCGCGGCCCGGTCCCACGAGCGCGCGGCCGCGGCCATGAAGGAGGGCCGCTTCGACGACGAGATCGTTCCGGTCGAGATCCCGCAGCGCAAGGGCGACCCGATCCTCGTCACCGAGGACGAGGGCGTGCGCCCCGGCACGACGCCGGAGGCGCTGGCCAAGCTGCGTCCGGCCTTCGCCGCCGACGGCACGATCACGGCCGGCTCGGCGTCGCAGATCTCCGACGGCGCGTGCGCGGTCGTGGTGATGAGCAGGGCCAAGGCCGAGGAGCTCGGCGTGGGCGTGCTCGCCGAGATCGGCCACCACGGCGTGGTCGCCGGCCCCGACACGTCGCTGCAGTCGCAGCCGTCCAATGCCATCAAGAAGGCGCTGTCGCGCGCGGGGCTCCCGGCGAGCGATCTCGACCTGGTCGAGATCAACGAGGCGTTCGCGTCGGTCGGCATCCACTCGATGCGCGAGCTCGGCCTCGACGCCGACCGGGTCAACGTCAACGGCGGCGCCATCGCGCTGGGGCACCCGATCGGGATGTCCGGGGCGCGCATCGTCCTGTCGTTGGCCAACGAGCTGAAGCGCCGCGGCGGCGGCGTCGGCGCGGCCGGGCTCTGCGGCGGCGGCGGTCAGGGCGACGCGCTGATCCTCCGCGTACCGGCCTGAGCGCCGGACCGATGCTGACCCAGCCGGGCGAGGGCGCCGCGCGGCCGGCCGTCCGGCGCGCCGCCGACCCGGCCGAGCTGGTGGCCCGCGCCGGCGAGGGCGATCCGCGGGCCGTCGCCCGGCTGATCTCGCTGGTCGAGGACGCCTCGCCGCAGCTGCGCGAGGTGATGGCGCTGCTCGCGCCGCGCACCGGGCGGGCGCGGGTCGTGGGGCTCACCGGATCGCCCGGCGTCGGGAAGTCGACGTCGACGGCCGCGCTGGTCGGCGCCCTGCGCCGGCAGGGCAAGCGGGTCGGCGTGCTGGCCGTCGACCCGTCGTCGCCGTTCTCGGGCGGCGCGCTGCTCGGCGACCGGGTGCGGATGCAGGACCACGCCACCGACCGCCACGTCTTCATCCGCTCGATGGCGAGCCGCGGCCACCTCGGCGGCCTGTCGTGGGCGACGCCCCAGGCGCTGCGGGTCCTCGACGCGGCGGGTTGCGACGTCATCCTCGTCGAGACGGTTGGGGTGGGCCAGGCGGAGGTCGAGGTCGCGAGCCTCGCCGACTCGACGATCGTGCTGCTCGCGCCCGGCATGGGCGACTCGATCCAGGCAGCGAAGGCCGGCATCCTCGAGATCGCCGACCTGTTCGTCGTCAACAAGGCCGACCGCGACGGCACCGAGCAGACGGTGCGCGACCTGCGCTACATGCTCTCCCTCGGCGACAAGCGCGACGCCGATCGCTGGCGGCCGCCGATCCTCAAGACCGTCGCCACCCAGGAGCAGGGCGTCGACGAGGTGGCCGAGGCGCTCGACGGGCACTACGAGTGGCTCGAGCGCACCGGCGAGCTGCACCGCCGCCGCCGGGCGCGCGCCTGCCAGGAGGTCGAGGAGCTGGCCGTCGCCGCGCTGCGGGCCAGGATGGGCGACGTCCACGGCTCCACCGCCCTGCAGGCCCTGGCCGATCGGGTCATCGGCGGCGAGCTCGACCCGTACGCGGCCGCCGACGAGCTGGTCGCCGCGGTCACCGCTCCTGACGCCTAGCCGCGCTCGTCGCGTCGCGGAAATTCACCCGGTTGGCGGAAACGAGCCGGATCGGTCGGCGCGCGACGTTAGAGTCGCCCCACTCCCGACTTTTCCTGGAGGCACTCGTGTCGATGACGACGCACGTGCGCCGGGTCGCTGCCGCTGTTGCGGTCCTCGCGATTCCCGCGCTCGCGGCGCCGGTGGCCATGCAGGCCACCGCGTCCGCGGCCAACCAGACGGTGCAGGTGCACCTGCTGGGCTTCAACGACTTCCACGGCAACATCACCGGCAATGGCCTGAAATACTTGGATCCCAATACCGGCATCAACGCGGCCGCCGGTGGCGCGGCGCGGTTCGCCGACGCCATCAACCGCCAGCGGGCGGCGGACGGCCCAGGCAAGACGGTGCTCCTCGAGGCCGGCGACATGGTCGGGGCATCCCCGCCCGAGTCGTCGCTGCTGCGCGACCGGCCGACGCTCGACATGCTCAACCTGCTCAAGGTCGATGTCGCGACGATGGGCAACCACGAGTTCGACAAGGGCGTGCCGGAGATCTTCCGCCAGGTCTACGGCGGCCAGTCCCTGATCGACCCGAGCATCACGTTCGACCCGCTCGACTTCCCGGTCGTCTCGGCCAACATCGTCTCGACCACCACCGGCAAGCCGATCTTCAAGCCCTACGTCATCAAGACGGTCAACAGCGCCAAGATCGCCTTCATCGGCGCCACGACCACCACGACCCCGACGATCACGACCAAGGGCTCGACCGACGGCGTGCAGTTCCTCGACATCGCGCAGGCGGTCAACTCCTACGTCCCCGAGATCGAGTCGAAGGGCGTCAAGGCCATCGTCCTGATCGTGCACGAGGGCGGCGTCCAGAGCCCGTACCGGACCGGCGCGATCTCCGTCCCGATCGCGGCCATCACCCAGCAGCTCGACCCGCAGATCGACATGGTCATCTCCGGCCACAGCCACACCGTGATCAACGGCTACGTGGGCGGTCGGCTCGTCGTGCAGGCGTCGTCGTTCGGCCGCGCCTTCGAGGACGTCACGCTCGACTACAGCAAGGCGACCGGCGACATCGTGCGGGCGACCGCCGACATCGTGCCGGTGTGGCAGAACGACCCGCCGCTGTCGACCAACCCAGCGCCGCACGACCCCAATGTCCAGGCGCTCGTGGACGCGGCGGTCGCCGAGGTGGGGCCCGGCATCAACCGGGTCATCAACACCGTGACCGGTGACGTCACCCGCAGCGAGGACGTCGCGGGCGAGTCGGCACTGGGCGATCTCATCGCAGACGGGCAGCGCACCACGATGGGCACGCAGATCGCGCTCATGAACGAGGGCGGGATCAGAGCGGACATGCTCGCCGGCGAGGTGACGTGGGGCGACCTGTTCAGCATCCAGCCGTTCAACAACCTCATGGTGACCATGAAGCTCACCGGCGCCCAGCTGTGGACGGTCCTCGGCCAGCAGTTCCAGCCGGCGAACGGGACGATCCGCAACCTGCAGATCTCCGGGCTGAACTACAACTGGCACCAGACCGGCGACTTCACCGGCACCATCACCGGAGTCTGGCTCGGCACCGGCCCGGCTGGCACCGGCACGCCGATCGCCAACGACGCCTCGACCGTCTACACCGTCACGACGAACAACTTCCTCGCCGGCGGCGGGGACGGGTTCGCCGAGCTGGCCAACGGCGCCAACCAGGTCATCGGCCCCTCCGACCTCGACGTGCTGATCAACTACGTCGGCTCGCTGCCGACGCCGTTCTCCCAGGCGATCGCCGGCCGGATCGGCTACGTGTGAGCCAGACCGGCCCTGCCACCTCCTACGACGAGCCGCCCGCACCGGATCATCTCCCGGTGCGGGCGGCTCGCTCGTACGGAGGTGACTAGTCCGGACGGGCAATGGACGGCACCGTCCGCACGGGGACACGCTTCGCATGTCGGCAATTCGAGGGCAGGCTGCCCATCCGGCGGGAGGCGGTCGTGATGAGCGACGAGTCGCAAGGCACCCCTGTCGAGCCGGCGGACGACGCCCCGGCTCCCCCTGCCGCGGCCGAGCCGGCTCCCGCGGCGCCTGACGATCCGGCTCCCGCTGCCGCGGCCGATCCGGCTCCCGTGGCCGTTGCCGATCCGCCGTCCGTGGTGGTCATCCCGGGGCAGCGCGCGCCGCGCACCGCCGTGCCGGCCCAGCGGCCGGAGACCTCGCCGATGGCTGCGCTGCCGCGTCGCCTGCTCGGCTCCTGGCTCCTCCTCTTCTCGGCCCTCGTCCTCGGCCACCTGCTGTGGGCCTGGTCGTTCGCCGCCAGGCTGACCGGCCTCGAGAGCACGGCCACGGCGCACGTGCGCGTGCACTGGTTCTGGATCGGGTTCTCGCCCACGGTCGACTTCGCGCTGCTCGCCGTCGTGGCGCTGACGGCCATGGCGGGCAGCGCCGCGCACATGTCGCTGATCTTCGCCAGCCGCACCGGGCACGGGAAGCTCGAGCAGACGTGGGCGTTCTGGTACCTGCTCCGCCCCGGCGCGTCGGCCCTGCTCGGCGTGCTCGCCTACATCATCGTCAAGGCCGGCTTCCTCGGCTCGGCGAGCGATAGCCAGGGCAAGGGGCTCGCGTTCGCGGCGGCCGTCGGCGCGCTCAGCGGGCTGTTCACCGACACGGTCATGGCGAAGATGCGCGCCGCGCTCGGTGCCAGCCCGTTCAACCGCTCGGCCTCGGACCCCCGCTCGGCGGCCAAGACCGGCGGCGCGCCGCTCGAGTGATCCGCCCGGCAGGCCGCCGGGAGCCACGTGCTTGACTTGGTGCATGCCTCTCACCGGTGAGTACGAGCCGAGCAGCGTCGACTGGGTCCGCGAGCAGGTCGAGCTGTACGAGAGCTCGGGCGGGACCAAGGGCACGACCCTTCGCGACACCGGCCTGCCGGTCGTCATCGTCACCAATCGCGGCGCGCGCAGCGGCAAGCTGCGCAAGACGCCGGTCATGCGGGTCGAGCACGAGGGCCGCTACGCGGTCGTCGCGTCGAAGGGTGGCGCGCCCACGCACCCGACCTGGTACCACAACCTCGCCGCTCACCCGGACGTCGAGCTGCAGGACGGTCCGACCAGGCAGGACATGGCGGCGCGGCTGCTGACGGGCGCCGAGCGCGCGGAGTGGTGGGAGCGGGCGGTCGCGGCGTTCCCCAGCTACGCCGACTACCAGGAGAAGACCGACCGGGAGATCCCGGTGTTCCTGCTCGAGCCAGCGACGGACCAGGCCACGCAGGTCTCCTGAGCGCCATCTCGCTATTGTGCAATCGAAGAGTTGCACTTCTCCTGACGCAACCGTACAGTTGCGCTTAGTGGGTATGGCTCAGGAAGAGGTGCTCCATGGACGACCGCATCGAGCGCGAGGTCACGATCGACGCACCGCTCGACCGGGCCGCGGCGGCGTCGCTCACGTGACGCGGGCGGCACCTGCCGACCTCGACCGCGTGCTCGCGGCGCTGGCCGATCCCACCAGGCGCCGGCTGCTCGACCTGCTCGGCCGCCATCCCGGCTCCACCGCGACGACCCTCGCGGCCCACCTCCCGGTCTCGCGGCAGGCGGTCGTCAAGCACCTGGTGGTGCTGGAGGGCTCCCGGCTGGTCGTCGGCCACCGGGCGGGTCGGGAGGTGCTCTTCCGCGTCCGGCCAGAGCGCCTCGCCGCCGCCGGCTCGTGGATGACCGGGCTCGCAGCCACCTGGGAGGAGCGGCTCGACCTGCGCAAGCGCAAGGCGGAGGGCGGGTAGCCAGGGCCACGCGCTACCGTCCGCGGGCAGGAGGTGGTGGGCGATGCTCGTCGCGTTCTCGGTGGCGCCCTCGGGGGGCGGGGAGAGCATGAGCGAGGTGGTGGCCGAGGCCGTCCGCGTGGTGCGCGAGAGCGGCCTGCCGCACGAGACCAACGCGATGTTCACCCTGATCGAGGGCGACTGGGACGAGGTCATGGCGCTCGTCAGGCGCGCCGTCGACGCGGTGGCGGCCAGGGCGCCGCGGGTGAGCCTCGTGCTCAAGGCCGACATCCGGGCGGGCGCGACCGACCAGCTGCACGCCAAGGTGAGATCGGTCGAGCGGCACCTCGGCGGCGAGAGCGGGCCGCCGGCCGGGTGATGCCCGCCGCCGGCGGGTTCGCCGCCCGCCTGCCCGCGGGTAGGCTGTGACACAACGGGGCCGGCCACGGCGCCGGGCTGTCACAGCTCTAGGAGTGCTCGTGGGACCTGACGAGATCACCGCCGGGCGCGACCGCTGGCAGCAGCGCTATGACGGTGCGGTCGCTGCCGGCGGGGTGCAGGACAGGGACTTCACCACGCTGTCCGGGCTCGAGGTCGAGCCGGCGTACGGCCCGCGCGACGGCGACTCGCACGACGGCTTCGAGCGCATCGGCTGGCCGGGGGAGTTCCCGTTCACCCGTGGCCTGTACCCGACCGGCTACCGGGGCCGGCTCTGGACCGTGAGGCAGTTCGCCGGCTTCGGCAACGCCAGGCAGACCAACGAGCGCTACAAGATGATCCTCCGCGCCGGCGGCGGCGGGCTGTCGGTCGCCTTCGACATGCCGACGCTGATGGGGCGCGACTCCGACGACCCGCGCTCGCTCGGCGAGGTCGGGCACTGCGGCGTGGCCATCGACTCGGCCGCCGACATGGAGGTGCTGTTCGCCGACATCCCGCTGCAGGACGTCACCACCTCGATGACGATCAGCGGGCCGGCCGTGCCGGTGTTCTGCATGTACGTCGTCGCGGCGGAAAGGCAAGGCGCGGCGGTCCGCGATCTCGACGGCACGCTGCAGACCGACATCTTCAAGGAGTACATCGCGCAGAAGGAGTGGCTCTTCCCGCCCGAGCCGCATCTGCGCCTCATCGGCGATCTGATGGACTACTGCTACCACGAGATCCCGCGCTACAAGCCGCTGTCGGTGTCGGGCTACCACATCCGCGAGGCCGGCTCGACGGCCGCGCAGGAGCTGGCGTTCACCCTCGCCGACGGCTTCGCGTACGTCGAGCTGGGCCGCTCCCGCGGCCTCGACGTCAACCGATTCGCACCGGGGTTGTCGTTCTTCTTCGACTCGCACATCGACTTCTTCGAGGAGATCGCCAAGTTCCGCGCCGCCCGGCGCATCTGGGCGCGCTGGCTGCGCGACGTCTACGGCGCCACCGACCCCCGCGCGCAGTGGCTGCGGTTCCACACGCAGACGGCGGGCGTCTCGCTGACCGCGCAGCAGCCGTACAACAACGTCGTCCGCACCGCCGTCGAGGCGCTGGCCGCGGTGCTCGGCGGCACCAACTCGCTGCACACCAACGCCCTCGACGAGGTGCTCGCGCTCCCGAGCGAGATGGCCGCCGAGATCGCGCTGCGCACCCAGCAGGTCATCGCCGCCGAGACCGGGGTCGCCAACGTCGCCGATCCGCTCGGCGGCTCGTGGTACGTCGAGGAGCTCACCGACCGCATGGAGGCCGAGGCGGAGGCCGTCTTCGCCCGGATCCGCGACATGGGCACCGACGGCACCATCACCTCGGGCATCCTGCGCGGCATCGAGGACGGCTGGTTCATGTCCGAGATCGCCGACGCGGCGTTCATCTACCAGACCGCGGTCGAGAAGGGCGACAAGAAGATCGTCGGCGTCAACTGCTTCACCGAATCGATCACCTCGCCGGTCGAGGTCCTGCGCATCTCCCACGAGGTCGAGCTCGATCAGAACCGCGCGCTCGGGGAGCGGCGCAAGGCCCGCGACGCCGATGCGGTCGAGCGCACGCTGCGCCGGCTGGTCGAGGTGGCCAGGGGCGAGGGCAACACCGTCCCGGCCATGCTCGACGCGGTGCGCGCGGAGGCGACGCTCGGCGAGATCTGCGGCGCGCTGCGGGAGGTGTGGGGCGACTACCGGGAGCCGGCCCGGTTCTGACGCCCCCGGGCTCACTCTCGCGGGTCGGTGCCCGGCCGGGTCGGGAGGTCGTCGTCGAGCTTCTCGTACGTGATCTCGCGGCTGAACCCGGTGTGCCGAACACCGGCCACCCGGTAGCCGCGCTTGGCCATCTTGCGGTCGAGCCACCAGCCGCCGGCCAGGGCCAGCACGACCAGGGCCACGATCACCAGCAGGAACTTCATGGGCCCAGTATCGCCCTGCATCGGCGACCGGCCGCCATCCGGTGATCGGGGACCGGTCGGTGGGGTCCCGAGAGCGCCGCGCTGCCGCACGAGGGAGGATGAAGGCATGAGCATCGACCCGACCGAGATCCGCATGCCCGGCGCCGTGCCGCTGTCCGTGCCGCCGGCCACCGCAGGCCAGGGCGGACAGCGCGGACAGGGCGGCGGCTACGTGCTGGACGTCACCGAGGCGACGTTCCAGGCCGACGTGATGGACCGCTCGCACACCGTCCCCGTCGTCATCGACTTCTGGGCCGAGTGGTGCGGGCCGTGCAAGCAGCTCTCGCCGGTGCTCGAGCGGCTGGCGGCCGAGGGGGGCGGCCAGTGGCTGCTCGCCAAGGTCGACGTCGACAGCAACCAGCGGCTGGCCCAGGCGTTCGGCGTCCAGGGCATCCCCGCGGTCAAGGCGGTCGTCGGCGGGCAGCTGGTCGACCTGTTCACCGGCGCCGTTCCCGAGCCGCAGGTCCGTCAGGTGCTCGACCAGCTGCGCACGATCGCCGCGCAGCTCGGCGTCGTCGGCCGGGCCGACCCGGTGGCGCCGGGCGCCGGTGCCGCCGGCCAGGACGGCGAGGCCGGCGAGGCCGGCGGTCCGGAGGCGGAGCCGCTGCCGCCGTACGCCCTCGAGGCGCAGGAGGCGCTCGACCGCGGCGACGTCGCAGGTGCGGTCGCCGCCTTCGAGCGGGCCATCGCCGACAACCCGGGCGACGACCAGGCCAGGCAGGGCCTGGCGCAGGTCCGCTTCATCGAGCGGCTGCAGCTGCTCACCGACCCCGACGAGGTGCGCCGCGAGGCAGCGGACCGCCCCGACGACATCGACGCGCAGCTGCGGGTGGCCGACCTCGACGTCTACGCCGGTCACGTCGAGGACGCCTTCACCCGGCTCGTCGACATCGTGCGTGGCACGGCCGACGACGACCGCGATCGCGTGCGCAAGCACCTGCTCGAGCTGTTCGACGTGGTCGGCGGCGACGATCCCAGCGTGCTGCGGGCCAGGAGGGCGCTCACCAGCGCGCTGTTCTGACGTTGCCGCCGCAGATCGCTTCGATGCGGTAGGCGACCGGCCGTCGCGAGCGCGGCCGATCGCGGCTGGGGTCGCGACTGGGTCGCGGCTGGTCACGGCTGGTCACCGTCGGTCACCGGGCGGTCGTCGCGGAAATCGTCGTGGGCGGGCGCTAGCGTTCGCCCAGCGCTCCACCGCCGATCGTTTCGGCCATCGTTGTCTCAATCGAGTCGCGACGTTTCGATACGGGCGGTAGCGTGACCGCGTCTTTGCTCGTCAGGAGGAAGGTCGGCCGTGCGACGTCTCACCCAATGGGTCCTGCGCCACCGGAAGCTCGTCGTGATCAGCTGGCTCGTGCTCTTCCTCGCCGGGGCCGCCCTGGCGCAAAAGACCACCAGCCGGCTCACGCTCGACTTCTCGATGCCCGGCCAGCCCGGCTACGAGACGGCGAAGAAGATCCTCGTCACCTACGGCAACGGCGGTGAGACGCAGCCGCTGATCACCACGGTCGCCATGCCGGCCGGCGGCAGCGCCGCGCAGGCCGACCGGGCGTTCACGGCGCTCGCGCGCAAGGTGCCGCAGGTGCGCGTCGTGAGCCACGCCAGCACCGGCGACCCGATCTTCCTCGCCCATGACGGCTCGACCGCCTATGCGCTGGTGTTCTTCCCGTTCCCCAGCGCGGCCGACGGCTTCACCAACCCGTGGAAGCCCAAGGTGGCCGACGCCCTGTCCTCCTCGGTGCCGCAGGGCGCCACCGTGGGCGTCACCGGCTACGACGAGCTCGGCAACGGCGGCGACAACCAGGGGCCCGGCGTGCTCGTCGAGACGCTGCTCGGCGGCCTCGGCGCGCTCGCCGTCCTCGCGTTCGTCTTCGCGTCGTTCCTGGCCCTCGTGCCCATGGTCATCGCGGCGGTGACCATCCTCACCACGTTCCTGGTGCTGCTCGGCGTCACCTACCTGACCGACGTGTCGTTCATCGTCCAGTTCCTCGTCGCGCTGATCGGCCTCGGCGTCGCGGTCGACTACTCGCTGCTCATCGTCACGAGGTGGCGCGAGGAGCGCGAGCACGGGCGGGACAACCACGACGCGGTGGTGGTGGCGATGCAGACCGCCGGCCACGCCGTCGTGTTCAGCGGCGTCACGGTCGCCATAGGCCTGATCGCCCTCGTGGTGCTCCCGGTGCCGTTCCTGCGCAGCATGGGCTACGGCGGTGCGCTCATCCCGCTGGTGAGCGTGGCCGCGGCCTGCACGATGCTGCCGGCGATCCTCGGCGGCATCGGGCCGCGCGTCGACTGGCCGCGGATCCGCCACGAGGCGACGGCGAGCCGGTTCTGGACGAGATGGGCAGGCCTCATCGTGCGCTACCGCTGGACGGCCGCGATCACCGCCTTCGCCATCCTCGGCGCCCTGCTGGTGCCGTTCTTCGGCATCAAGGTGGGGCTCGCGTCGAGCGACTCGCTGGCCAAGAGCGGCCCGGCGTACGACGCCTTCCAGCGCTTGCAGCGCGGCGGCGTGCCGGCGGGCGTGCTCACCCCGATCGAGGTCCTCGTGCGCGGCGACGGGCAGGCGGTGGCCAGCAAGCTGCGTCACGTCGACGGCGTGGCCGCGGCGGTCGTGTCCACCGGTGCGGCGAGCCGCCGCGACGGCACCACCGTCGTCGTCGCGATCCCCAAGGGCGAGACGGTGAACTCGACCACGCTGGCACCGGTGCGCCACGTGCAGGACGCGCTGGCCGACGACCCCACTGTCGTCGGCGTGGCGGGCGTCGGCCCGGCCCAGATCGACTACGTCAACGCGGTCTACAAGAACTTCCCCTACGTCATCGCCATCATCGTGCTGCTCACGTACCTCCTGCTCGCCCGCGCGTTCCGGTCGTTGCTGCTGCCGCTCAAGGCGGTGGTGCTCAACCTCGTCTCGCTGGCGGCGACGTTCGGGGCGGTGGTCCTGTTCTGGCAGCAGGGGCACGGCTCGAAGGCGATCTTCGGCATCGACCCGACCGGCGCCATCACGTTCTGGTTGCCGATCCTGGTGTTCGCGTTCCTCTACGGGCTCTCGATGGACTACGAGGTGTTCATCCTCAGCCGGGTCCGCGAGGAGTACGACGTGCGGCACGCCACCGACCCGGCCGTGGTCGTCGGCGTCGGGCGCACCGGCCGGCTCGTCACCAGCGCGGCGCTGATCCTGTTCCTCGCGTTCCTGTCGCTGTCCAGCGGGCCGCAGACCGACATCAAGGTGCTGGCGACGGGCCTCGGAGTCGGCATCCTGCTCGACGCCACGGTCATCCGCTCGCTCCTGGTGCCGGCGCTCGTGTCGTTGTTCGGCCGGTGGAACTGGATGCTGCCGGCATGGGCGGCACTGCCGCTGCGGGTGCCTCCGTCATCGGGGCCGGTGGAGCCGCCGCGCAGCGTCACGCTGCCCGCCATGCGCCACTCCGACGACGAGCTGACGCGGCGGCCCTGAGCTGCCGGGGCGCCGCGACGCCCGCTCCACCGCGCCGCAGCGGCGCGGCGCGGCCGGTCACTGCCCGAAGAGCCCGTCCCGCGCCGCCATGGCGGTGAACCACGTCACCAGCACCATCAGCAGGACGACGGCGGCCCAGAAGGCGGCGATCCGCACCCACTGGGCGGCGTCGCGGCGATGGCGGTCGCCGAGCAGCCCGTGCGTCCGGCGGTACAGCTCGTGCGGGGTGTTCGACGCCCAGATGGCCCCGGTCAGCCGGTGCACCTGCTCGTCGGAAAGGCCGCGGGAGGCCGCCTCGTAGGTGAGCTGCTCGATGGCCGCTCGCTGGTCGGACTCGGTCAGGCGCGGTGCTATCTCGCTCATGCTGCACCCCAGGACGAGGAACGGCCCATCGCCGTGCGACAGGGTCAGGGTAGCAGTGCCGGTGCTCGGCCGGAGCGCTCCGGCTCGAAGGCGCCATCGGGTCCGAGATCGGGCGGACCGCCGGTTTGCCGGCCGCCGGCCGGTGCGAGATCGCACCTGCCGTGGCGAGGGTGACAGTGCGGATCGCACGGCGACCGCGGCCGGTTCGCGAGGCGGGCGCGAACCGGCCGCGGTCATCACCGGCAGGGGACAGCGGCCTCGAGGCGGTGACCTCCGACCGTGCCGGTGCGTCGCGCCGACCTGCGGGTCGGCGCTGTCATGCTCAGCCGAGGGCCATCCGCTGCAGGCCGGCGTAGTCGCCGTTCCAGGTGTCCTGGTCGCCGGGGAAGACGCCCGAGCTCGCGTACTGCCAGAAGCTGTAGTACGGCCAGCCGGCCGGCAGCGTGCCGGCGGTGCTGGCGTAGCGCGCGATCCACAGCGGGTCGTTGGCCGCGAAGCCGCTGTAGTTGCCGGTGCAGGTCGTCCACCAGTCGGTGGTCGTGTAGATCACCGCGTAGCGCCCGGTGCGAGCGTGGTACTCGTTGACGAAGCTCGCGATCCAGGACCGCATCGACGCCTGGGACAGGCCGTAGCAGGTGCTGCCGTACGGGTTGTACTCGATGTCGAGCGCGCCCGGCAGGGTCTTGCCGTCGGCCGACCAGCCGCCGCCGTGGTTGACGAAGTAGTCGGCCTGCGTGGCGCCACTGGAGCGGTCGGGCAGCGCGAAGTGGTAGGCGCCGCGGATCATCCCGATGTTGTACGAGCCGTTGTACTGCTGGGCGAAGTACGGGTTGGTGTAGCCGGTGCCCTCCGTCGCCTTGACGAAGGCCCAGCGGGCGCCGTTGTTCCATGCGCCAGCCCAGTTGACGTTGCCCTGGTAGGACGAGACGTCCATGCCGAGGACGCCGGACACCATGGGCGTCACGCCACCGGAGTGGCCGTTGCCCTCGTGGGCGGCGACGGTCGAGCCCATCCAGTCCCGGCCCGGATGGCTCACCGGTGCGGGGCCGGAGCGGGTGGTGGCCGCGGACGCGGCGGGTACCGTTGCGGCGGCCGCGAGCGCGGCGGCGCCGAGCAGCGCTGCCAGGCGCAAGCCCGAGCGGCGTGGTGCGTGCAGCATCATGTGTAGCCCCCGGAAACCATCGTTGAGGCGTCAACCGGACGGTTGCGGGAGCTAACGTGGCACAAGGCCCCAACTCGGGACCAGTTCGGCCACGGATTCTTGAACGAAGCCTGACGGCGCGGTGCCGATCCGTTGCCTCATCGGGTCGTGCGCTTGACCAACGCTTTGCCCTGGGCGGGCGGGAGGGCCCCCGGATCGGGGCCTTCCGGCTACCGATCGGCGAATCGTCCCCGGCAGCACCGGCGCACGGGCGGGCACCGGCCCCCCCGGGCGGCTCCGGCCCTCCGGCGCCCCGGGCGTCAGTCCGGGGCGGGCGGCCCGGCGAGCCAGAGCACGCCGAGGGGCGGCAGCCGCAGGGTCGCCGAGAACGGCTGGCCGTGCCACGGCTGCGGCCGCGCCTCGACGCCGCCCAGGTTGCCGACGCCGCTGCCGCTGTAGCCCTCGGCGTCGGTGTTGAGCACCTCGGTCCAGTGGCCGCCGCGCGGCAGCCCGAGCCGGTAGCCCTCGTGCGGCACGCCGGCGAAGTTCGCGATGCACGCGAGCACCGAGCCGTCGTTGCCCCAGCGCAGGAAGGAGAACGCGTTGCTCGCCGCGTCGTTGGCGTCGATCCACTGGAAGCCGCGCGGGTCGCTGTCGAGCGACCACAGCGCCGGCTGCTCCCGGTAGACCGCGTTGAGGTCGCGGACGAGCCGGAAGACGCCGTGATGGTCCGGCGTGTCGAGCAGCCACCAGTCGATCGAGCGCGCCTCGGACCACTCCGACTCCTGGCCGAGCTCGCTGCCCATGAACAGCAGCTGCTTGCCAGGGTGGGCCCACATGTAGGCGAACAGCGCACGCAGGTTGGCGAGCTGCTGCCAGCGGTCGCCCGGCATCTTGCGCAGCAGCGATCCCTTGCCGTGGACGACCTCGTCGTGCGACAGCGGCAGCATGAAGTTCTCGGTGTAGGCGTACATCATCGAGAACGTCATCTGGTGGTGGTGGTAGGACCGGTAGATCGGCGCGCGCGAGAGGTAGTCGAGCGTGTCGTGCATCCAGCCCATGTTCCACTTGAGGCCGAAGCCCAGCCCGCCGAGGTGCGTGGGGCGGGAGACGGCCGGCCAGGCCGTCGACTCCTCGGCGATCATGACGATGCCCGGCACCCGGCGGTAGGCGGTTGCGTTGGTCTCCTGCAGGAACTCGATGGCGTCGAGGTTCTCCCTGCCGCCGTAGACGTTGGGCAGCCACTCGCCCTCGCGGCGGGAGTAGTCGAGGTAGAGCATCGACGCCACCGCGTCGACCCGCAGCCCGTCGACGTGGAACTCCTCCAGCCAGTACACCGCGTTGGCGACCAGGAAGTTGCGCACCTCGCGCCGGCCGAAGTTGAACACGAGCGTGCCCCAGTCGGGATGCTCGCCCCGCCGCGGATCGGCGTGCTCGTACAGCGCCGTGCCGTCGAACCGGGCCAGCGCCCACGCGTCCTTGGGGAAGTGGGCCGGCACCCAGTCGACGATGACGCCGATGCCGGCCTGGTGCAGCCGGTCGACCAGGAAGCGGAAGTCGTCGGGGGAGCCGTACCGCGACGTGGGCGCGTAGTACGACGACACCTGGTAGCCCCACGACCCGCCGTACGGGTGCTCGGCCACCGGCAGGAGCTCGACGTGGGTGAAGCCGAGGTCGCTCACGTACTCGGCGAGCTCGTCGGCCAGCTCGCGGTAGGTGCGGCCCTGCTTCCACGAGCCGAGGTGGCACTCATAGACGCTCATCGGCGAGCCGTGCGGCGTCGCCGTGCGGCGAAGGCTCATCCAGTCGTCGTCGCCCCACGAGTACGCCGACTGGTAGACGACGCTCGCCGTCGCGGGCGGCTGCTCGGTGGCGAACGCCATCGGGTCGGCCTTCTGGCGCAGGACGCCGTCGGCGCCGAGGACCTCGTACTTGTAGGCGGTGCCCGGCTCGACCCCCGGCACGAACAGCTCCCACACGCCGCTCGCACCGAGCGCCCGCATCGGGTGGCTGCGGCCGTCCCACCAGTTGAAGTCGCCCACCACGCGCACGCCCATCGCGCTCGGCGCCCAGACCGCGAACGCGGTGCCGGTGACCGGGCCCTGGATGCTCTCGAACGTGCGGACGTGCGCACCGAGCGCCTGCCACAGGTTCTCGTGCCGCCCCTCGCCGATGAGGTGCAGGTCGACCGCGCCGAGCGTCGGCAGGTGGCGGTAGGGGTCGTCGATCAGCATCGGCTCGTCGTCGTGGACGACCTCGAGCCGGTAGTCGGGGATGGTCTCGCCGGCCACCGCGCCGACCCACATGCCGAGGTGCGCGTGCTCGAGCGGGACGCGGGTGCCGCCGTGGACGACGGTCACCGACTTCGCGTCGGGCCGCAGCACCCGGAACGTCGTGACGCCGTCGCGCACGTGCACGCCGAGCACCGCGTGCGGGTCGTGGTGGCCACCGCGCACGAGGCGCTCGATCTCGGCCCAGGAGACCTCGGCCGGTGCGACGTCGACGGGACGGGCCGGCACCGCCCTCTCGACCGGTGCCTTGGTGGCCGGTGCCCGCTTGGCGGGAGCCTTCTTGGCCGGGGCGCTGCCGGCCGGGGCCTTCTTGGCCGGAGCCTTGCGGCCGGGCGCCTTCCTGGCCGGCGGCCGCTTCTCGTCGTCAGTCATGGGCCTCACCGACCAGTCGCTCGATGCTTCCGAGGGGGATGGGGAGCCACGTCGGCCGGTTGCGCGCCTCGTAGACCACCTCGTAGACCGCTTTGTCGAGCTCGAACGCGCGCAGCAGGGGCCCCTCATCGCGCGGGTCGTGGCCGCTGCCCCTGGCGTACCCGTCGCAGAACGCCTCCCGGTTGCGCTCTGCCCACTCGGCCGCCCGGTATGCGAGGTTGAGATGGCTCGGCTGCTCGGTCAGCAGCTGCCGAGCGGCGTAGTCGAACGAGCGCAGCATGCCGGCGACGTCGCGCAGCGGGCTCATCTTGCGCCTGCGCTCCTGCAGGGGCCTGGCCGGCTCGCCCTCGAAGTCGATCAGCACCCAGCCGCTCTCGGTGCGCATGGCCTGCCCCAGGTGGAAGTCGCCGTGGATGCGCTGGATCCGGATCGGCGGCTGCTGCTCGCCCAGCTGGTCGTACGTGGCGCGCAGCGCCGGTGCGTGCTCGCGCAGCTCCGGCACCACCTCGCACGCGGCCTCCAGCCGGGACGTCATGGCGCCGGCGAGCGCCGCCACCCGCCCGCGGTCGGCGGTCTCGACGCCGAACGCCGTCACGAGGTCGTGGTGGACGGCCGCCGTGGCGAGGCCCAGCCGCTCGGCCTCGGCGGCGAAGTCCCCACCGACCTCGTCCGCGTGCAGATCGCCCTCCGCGTACAGGTCGCGGACGCTGGTCAGCGCTAGCGACCAGCCCTCGGTGCCGAAGCGGAGGTACTCCTGCATCAGCCCGAGGGTGGCCGGCTCGTCCTCGACGGTGCCCTCGATCCAGCCGAGCGGCTTGGCGATGTGCTCGCAGCCGACCTCGTCCAGCGCCCGCACGATCTCGAGGTCGGGATTGATGCCGGGCGCCACCTTGCGGAAGACCTTGAGGATGTAGTCGTCGCCGTAGACCAGCGACGTGTTGGACTGCTCGCTGCTCAGCACCCGGCTCGGCAGCGTCGGGTCGAGTTCCCGGACGCTGGTGAACGTGATCGCATCGGCCTTGCCGCTGTCGGCGAGCAACCGGAGCATGCCGGCGGTGAGCTCGGTGTCGTACGCGGCGTCATGGACGTAGCGGCCGTCCAGCACGCCGATCAGCGCATGCTCGAGGCGCTCGCCGCTCTCGCCGCGGATCCCCAGCAGCAGTTGGTAATGCTCGATCTCGCCCGGTCCGCGGGAGGAGCCGTAGGACACCCGGAGCACGACATCGTGCAGCGCGGGATCGCCGTCGACGAGCCGGACGTCGCTCTCGACGTCGAGAGCGACGATGGACCGGCCCTTGCCGCCGAACCAGCGCTGTCGCGGTAGCCATTCGCCGAGCAGTCCGGCGAGGCTGCCGTGGTCAATCGTCATGAAGAATCTCCGGTCACTCCTCGATGCTCGCGATGCGGAACCAGTAGAAGCCGTGCCCGGCCAGCGTCAGCAGGTAGGGAAGCTCGCCGATGCGCGGGAAATGCACGCCGCCGACCAGCTCCATCGGGATGCATCCCTCGAAGCGGCGCAGGTCGAGCTGCACCGGCTGGGCGAAGCGCGACAGGTTGTTGACGCACAGGACGATGTCGTCGCCGAACTCCCGCACGTAGGCGAGGATGCACGGGTTGGCCGACCCGATCTCGGTGTAGCTGCCGGAGCCGAAGCACGGGTGCCGCTTGCGCACCTCGATCATGCGCCGCGTCCAGTGCAGCAGCGAGTTGGCGCCGCGGGTCTCGGCCTCGACGTTGAGCGCCTGGTAGCCGTAGATCGGGTCCATGATGACCGGCAGGTAGAGCCGCTGCGGATCGCAGGAGGAGAACCCGGCGTTGCGATCCGGCGACCACTGCATCGGCGTGCGCACGCCGTCGCGGTCACCGAGGTAGATGTTGTCGCCCATGCCGATCTCGTCGCCGTAGTAGAGCACCGGCGAGCCGGGGAGCGACAGCAGCAGCCCGGTGAAGAGCTCCATCTGGTCGCGCGAGTTCTCCAGGAGGGTGGCCAGCCGTCGGCGGATGCCGATGTTGGCCTTCATCCGCGGATCCTTGGCGTACTCCGAGTACATGTAGTCGCGCTCTTCGTCGGTGACCATCTCGAGCGTCAGCTCGTCGTGGTTGCGCAGGAAGATGCCCCACTGGCAGTTGCCCGGGATCTCGGGCGTCTGCGCCATGATCTCCGACACCGGGTAGCGCTGCTCCCTGCGCACCGCCATGAAGATGCGTGGCATCAGCGGGAAGTGGAACGCCATGTGGCACTCGTCCCCGTCGCCGAAGTACTGCACCACGTCGGCCGGCCACTGGTTGGCCTCGGCCAGCAGCACCTTGTCGGGGTAGAGCTCGTCGATCTCCTTGCGGATGCGCTTGAGGTACTCGTGCGTGCGCGGAAGGTTCTCGCAGTTGGTCCCCTCCTCCTCGAAGAGGTAGGGAATGGCGTCGAGCCGAAACCCGTCGATGCCGAGGTCGAGCCAGAACCGCAGCACCTCGAGCATCGCTTCCTGGACCTCGGGGTTCTCGTAGTTGAGGTCCGGTTGGTGCGAGAAGAAGCGGTGCCAGTAGTACTGCTGGCGCACCGGGTCCCAGGTCCAGTTCGACGACTCGGTGTCGACAAAGATGATCCGGGCCTCTTCGTACTTGAGCTTGGTGTCGCTCCAGACGTAGAAGTCGCCGTACGGGCCTTCTGGGTCGTTCCGCGAGGCCTGGAACCACGGATGCGCGTCGCTCGTGTGGTTCATGACGAGGTCGGCGATGATCCGCATGCCTCGCTTGTGCGCGCCGTCGATCAGCTCGACGAAGTCACCCAGGTCGCCGAACTCCGGCAGCACCCGGAAGAAGTCGCTGATGTCGTAGCCGCCGTCGCGCAACGGCGACTCGTAGATCGGCAGCAGCCAGATGCAGTCGACGCCGAGCCACTGCAGGTAGTCGAGCTTCTGGGTCAGTCCGCGGATGTCGCCCGTGCCGTCGCCGTTGGAGTCGTGGAACCCACGGATCAGGACTTCGTAGAAGACCGCACGCTTGTACCAGGTTGGGTCGCGCGGTTCTT
>JBJMHZ010000008.1:0-66966 GCA_045807125.1 Frankiaceae bacterium | reverse complement strand
TCGGTCAGCCACGTCTCCTCGGCGGTGGCGGCGTTGCGCAGGTCGGACTTGACCGCCGCGTCCCAGCCCTTCTGGCGCTGGTTGAGGAAGACCGGGATCGCGATCGCGGCCAGGATGCCGATGATGATGATCACGACGAGGAGCTCGATGAGGGTGAAGCCGCCCTCGTTCTCCTCCTGCATCTTGCGGATGCGAGCGAGCATTGCTGGGTTCCTTCCGGGAACGGTGGGAAGTCGAGCCGCGCTGGTATGGAGATGTCCCTCTGCGCGGCCCCCGGAAAGGGGTGCCGGCCGAGGCAGCCAGGCTGACCCGGGCCCTCGGGTCCCTTGGCTTTGCGACCCCGCCTCACGACGGGTGTGCCGTTGCTGGCCGTGCGGCTCTGCCTTTGACATTCCGATGGATCGGACACGGCGACATGGGACTTGAGGACCGGCGGCCACTTCTTCGCGGCCGGGTCAGTTGATGAGCTCGAAGATCTTGAAGATCGGCATGTAGAGGGCCACGATCATCGACCCGATGATGCCGCCGAGGAACGCGATCATCAGCGGCTCGATCAGCGCGGTGAGCGACTCGGTGGTCGCCTCGACCTCTTGGTCGTAGAACTGCGAGATCTTGTGCAGCATCGTGTCGAGGGCACCGGTGTCCTCGCCGACGGCCATCATCTGCACGACCATCGGCGGGAACACCTTGTGCTCGGCCAGCGGCTTGGTGATGGCCTCGCCGTTGCGGACGCTGCTCTGGATGTCGCGCACCGCGTCGGTCACGACGATGTTGCCCGTGGTGTCGGCCACGATCTCGAGGCTCTGCAGGATCGGGACGCCCGAGCGCATCATCGTCCCGAGGTTGCGGGTGAACCGCGCGATCGCCAGCTTGCGGAACAGCTCGCCGAAGACCGGCACCTTGAGCTTCACCGGGTCGACGGCGCGGCGCACCTGCTCCTTGTGCCGGATCCGCTTCCACACCTGGAACCCGACGATGAGCGCGACGAACCCGAGCGGCGCGAGGAACTTCATCGCGTGCGACAGGAAGATGAGGAAGCGCGTGGGCGCCGGCAACGTGCCGCCGAGGGTCGTGAACATCTTGGCGAACACCGGCACGATGAAGATGAGCATGCCGATGACGGCCAGCACGGCGATGCACAGCACCGCGACGGGGTAGGTCATCGCCGCCTTGATCTTGCCGCGCAGCTTGACCTCGGACTCGTAGTTCTCCGCGATCTGCAGCAGCACCGAGTCGAGGAAGCCGCCGACCTCGCCGGCCCGGCACATGTTCACCATGAGCGGCGGGAAGACGTCGGGGTGCTTGCCCATGGCGCTCGAGAGGGCCGACCCCGTCTCGACGTCGTTGCGCACCTCGACAAGGGTCTCGGCCAGCCGCGCGCTGTCGGTCTGCTCGGTGAGGATGTTCAGCGCCCGCAGCAGCGACAGACCAGAGTTGATCATCGTCGCGAACTGGCGCGAGAAGATGGCCAGGTCCTTGAGCTTGACCCGCTTCTTGCGGCCGGACAGGCCGGGGATCTTCAGCTCGGTCTTCAGGCCGCCGGCGCCCTTGGCCTCGTTGATGGCGACCGGCGCGTACCCCATCTGCTTGAGCCGCTGAGCCACCGCGGTGGGCGACTCGGCGTCGAGGGTCCCCGTGACGAGCTTCCCGGTGCGATCGCGCACCGAGTACTGGAACGTCGTGGCCATGTCTGTCTACGCCCTCTCAGCCCCGGCCGCACAAGCGGTTGAAGTCCTCGACGTGGTGGCACTTCTCGACACCGGTCTCGTAAGTGATCTTGCCCTGCTTCACGAGCTCGGCCAGGTGCTGGTCCATGGTGTGCATCCCGAACTTCGCGCCCGCCTGCATGGCCGAGTAGATCTGGTGGGTCTTGCCCTCGCGGATGAGGTTGCGGATGGCCGGCGTCGCGACCAGGACCTCCGTGGCCACGACGCGGCCCCGCCCGTCCGACGTCCGGCAGAGCGTCTGGCAGACCACGCCCTGGATGGCGCCGGCGAGCTGAACCCGCACCTGCTGCTGCTGGTGCGGCGGGAAGACGTCGATGACGCGGTCGATGGTCTGCGCGGCGTCCTGCGTGTGCAGCGTCGCGTACACCAGGTGACCGGTCTCGGCGGCGGTGAGCGCCACCGAGATGGTCTCGAGGTCGCGCATCTCGCCGACCAGGATGATGTCGGGGTCCTGGCGCAGCACGTGCTTCAGCGCGTTCTGGAACGAGTGCGTGTCCTCGCCGACCTCGCGCTGGTTCACCAGGCAGTTCTTGTGCTGGTGGAGGAACTCGATCGGGTCCTCGCAGGTCATGATGTGGTCGTGGCGCTGCCGGTTGGCGAGGTCGAGGAGCGACGCCAGCGTCGTCGACTTGCCCGAGCCCGTGGGACCGGTGACGAGGACGAAGCCGCGCGGCAGCATCGCGAAGTTGGCGACCGTCGGCGGTACGCCGAGGTCCTCGAGCGGCTTGATCTCGAACGGGATGAGCCGGAAGGCCGAGCCGAGCGCGTCGCGCTGGCGGTAGAGGTTGACCCGGAAGCGGGCCTTGCCCGGCACGGCGTACGCGAAGTCGAGCTCGAGGTGCTCCTCGAACTTCTCCCGCTGCTTCTGGGTGAGGACCGCGTACATCATCCGCTGGATGAGCGGCGGGGTCAGCTCGGGACGGTCATCCAGCGGCGTCAGCTGGCCGTTGATGCGGATGGTAGGGCGCGCGCCGGCGGTGAGGTGAAGGTCGGAGCCGCCGCGCTGGAGCACCTCGATGAGCAGGTCGGTGAGCTGGATGCTCTCGCCGCCGGCGTCCTCCTCGCCGATGGCGGTGCGCGCCATCTGGCGCTCCTCCCGATCGGCGATCGGCGTCGTCGCCTCGGGCGGCAGCTGCGCCGGCACGGTCGGCAGCGGCAGGGGAGCGGCCATCGAAGCGACGGGAGCGACCGGTGCGGCGCCGAGCGGCGCGGGCGCGATCGACGCGGGCGGCGCGGCAGCGGCCACCGGTGCCACGGGTGCCACCGGTGCCACCGGAGCGAGCGGAGCGACGGGCGTCGGCGTCCAGGCCGGATCGAGCGGCGAGACCGCCGCCGGGGCCGGGAGTGCGTCGGAGCCCGACGGCAGCCCGGCCGCCGACGTCGACCCGTAGAAGTCGTCGAACGGAGTGGCGTCCACGCCCTTGCCTCCCGCGCAAGCTCGGCCACGATCCCGCATGGATCGCGGACTCACCTGGCATCGGCTGGCAGGGTGACCTGCTTGAGGCGGACGGCCGAGCGCGCGCTGCGCCGACCGGAGCCGCGGCGGCGTCACACGACGACGCGGAGGATCTCCTCCAGCGAGGTGACGCCGTCGAGCACCTTGCGCATCCCGTCGCTGCGCAGGGTCGTCATCCCCTGCTCGACCGCGACCCGGTTGATGGCGACGGACGAGGCCCGCTCGACGGCGAGGCGCTCGACCTCCTCCGAGACGACCATCACCTCGTGCAGCGCCAGCCGGCCCTTGTAGCCCGTCTTCGAGCACGCCGAGCAGCCGACCGGCCGGTAGAGCGTCGGCAGGTCCTCGCCCGGCGTCCACGGGAAGCGGTTCTGCACGAGCGCCTCCGGCGTCGGGACGTACGCCTCCCTGCACTTCGTGCAGAGGCGGCGGGCGAGCCGCTGCGCCAGCACGCAGTCGATGGCGGACCCGACGAGGAAGGGCTCGAGGTCCATCTCGATGAGCCGGGTGACCGCGCTCGGCGCGTCGTTGGTGTGCAGCGTCGACAGCACGAGGTGACCGGTGAGCGCGGCCTCGACGGCGATCTGCGCCGTCTCGTGGTCGCGGATCTCGCCGATGAGGACGATGTCGGGGTCGGACCGCAGGATCGAGCGCAGCGCCGCCGCGAACGTGAGGCCCGCCTTGTTGTTGACCTGCACCTGGTTGATGCCGGGCAAGCGGTACTCGACCGGATCCTCGACCGTGATGACGTTCTTCTCCGACGTCGAGACGATGTTGAGCGTCGCGTACAGGGTGGTCGACTTGCCGGACCCGGTGGGGCCGGTGACCAGGATCATGCCGTAGGGCTTGCCGAAGCTGGCCGAGTAGCGCAGGTAGTTGTCGTCGCTGAAGCCGAGATCGGCGAGCGTGAGCCGGGCCGTGGAGTTGTCGAGCACCCGCATGACGACCTTCTCGCCCCACACCGTCGGCAGTGTCGCCATCCGCAGGTCGATCTTCTTGCCCTGGTGGGTCACCGACAACCGGCCGTCCTGCGGCACGCGCTTCTCGGCGATGTTCAGCTCGGCCATGATCTTCAGGCGGCTGATGACGCCGGCCTGGATGTTCTTCGGCGACTTCATCACCTCGTGCAGCACGCCGTCGATGCGGAACCGCACCCGCAGCTCCCGCTCCCCCGGCTCGAGGTGGATGTCGGACGCGCGGTCCTGGATGGCCTGCGTGATGAGCAGGTTGACGAACTTGACGATGGGCGCTTCCTCGACGACCTCCTTGACGTTGGCGAGGTCGTCGAGGTCGGTGGCGTCGGCCTCGAACGACGACGTCAGGTCGTCGAGGTCCGCGTCGGCGCGGTGGTAGCGGTTGATGGCCTGCAGCACGTCGGCCCTGGTGGCGACGAGCGGCTTGACCTCGACGCCGGTGATCGAGCGGATGTCGTCGATCGCGAAGACGTTGGCCGGGTCGGCCATCGCGACGAGCAGCCGGCCCTCCTCGTAGCCGATGGGCAGGGCGGTGTGCCGCCGGCACACCGGCTCAGGCACCCGCGCGACGGCCGACCCGTCGACCGGGTACTCGGTCAGGTCGACGAACCGCAGCCCGATCTGCTGGGCGAGCGCGGCCACCAGCTGGCTCTCGGACAGCACGCCGCGGTCGACGAGCACCCGGCCGAGGCTGCGCCCCAGCCGCTGGTGCTCCTCGTACGCCTCGGTCAACTGGTCGCGGGTGACCAGGCCGCCGTCGAGCAGGATGTCACCGAGCTGCTTCATCGTGGCGGTCTCCGCTAGCTGGTCGGGCTCTGGTCCTGGCCGAGGTCTCTCGTCCCATCGGCGCGGCGGCGCCGGTCCTTGACGGCCGGTCGCGCGCGCTGCGCGCAGCGCTCGAGCGCGGTGCCCGGGCCCGGCTGCCGGCGTTGCCCGGTCAGGACGGCGGCGGGCCGACGATGGCTGCCGCGATCGCTTGCAGGGCGCGCGCCAGCGGGTCGTCAGGAGTCAGCGCAAGGCTCGTGTCGTCGGTGAACCACAGCTGCACCACGGACTGCCCGGCCGGCCGGCCGGGGGGACGCGGCGCGGGCAGCGCTGCGCCCCGGCCGGCGTACCGACGGGCGAGGCGCGCGGCGGCCCGCCGCCCGATCACCGGTGCCGTCCCGTCGCGCCCGTCGTCATGCTCGACGCCGGTCAGACGTGGACGGCTTGCGCACTGTCGTCCAGGGTGTCGGCCACCGCATAAAGCAGGGCGAGCAGGACGGACTTCACCGACTCGCGGTCGGTCGCGTCGCAGGGCACGACCGGTACCTCGGCGCCGAGGTCGAGCCGCTCGCGCACCCGGTGCTCGTCCTCCTGGTCGATGCCGTCCGTGCGGTTGAGGGCGACGACGAACGGGACGCGCGCCATCCGGCGGAACGCCGCGAGGATGCCGACCGCCTCGTCGAGCGACTCCGGCCGCGCGGCGTCGAGCAGCAGGACGTAGCCGAGCATGCCCTCGCCGAGGATCTCCCACATGAAGTCGAAGCGGTCCTGGCCCGGCGTGCCGAACAGGTACAGCACGAGGTCGCGGTCGATCGTGATGCGGCCGAAGTCCATCGCCACCGTGGTCTCGCTCTTGCGGGACCTGGTCTCGTCGGTGATGTCCTTCTCCGTCGACAGCACGGTGATCTCGCTGATCGTCCGGATCAGCGTCGTCTTGCCGGCCGAGAACGGCCCGGTGACGACGATCTTGACGGCCTGCCCGCTCGTCCGCCGGCGTGGTCTCATGGTCATGGTCACAACCCCCGCACGCCGGCGATCAGTCGAAGCAGCAGGCTCTTGTTCACGCTCGGATCCCGCTCGATGGACGACGCCGGCGCGAGCGCCGGCTCGGTGGCCACCGCCGCGCTCCCGACCGAAGCCGGCACGAGCAGTGCGCTCTGCGCCTGGTCCTCCGGGTGGTCGGGCTGGCGCCGGGGCAGGAACGGCTCGGGCCGCGCAGGGGTCACGGTGGGCGCGGGCGCAGGCGCGGCGGCGTGCCCGTTGGCCTGGTGGTTGGCATGGTGGTTGGCATGGTGGTTGGCCTGGTGGTCGCCGGCCGTGCGGTCGTGCAGCGCGGTCGGCGCCGGGATCGCCGGGGCCACGGCGAGCAGCCGGTCGGGGTCGGGCGCCTGCTGCGGCACGGAGCGCAGCTGCACCGGAGCCTGGGCAGCCGGCTCGGCCGGCTGGCCAACGGGCTCGGCGGGCCCAACGGGCTCAGCCGGCGGGGCGATGGCGTCCGCGTCCGGCTCGAGGCGGCCGAGCAGGGCGTGCCGGCGGCCGAGCAGCGTCGCCGCGTCGGCGGCCTCGCCGCTGACGACGACGCCGACCAGTCCCCGGTCGACCAGCCCGGCGAGGCAGGACACCACCGCGTACTCGCCGCGCCCGGTGAGGGCGACGATCTCCGCGACGCTGCGCCGGCCGTCAACCAGCCCGAGCAGCGCCCACTCGTCGCGGCTCACGACCGGGTCGGCCACGGGGTGCGAGACGAGCGAGGGCACCGAGTCGGGCGAGGGGATCGTCCTGGAGACGGTCTGCCATGCGTCCATGCGGCGCCGGGCCTCGTCCACCAGCTCGTCGACCGGGAGCGAGACGCCGACGTCGTCGGGGTTGCCCTGGTCGACGACGAAGGCGAAGTCGCCCTCTGGCCAGCGCAGCAGGTCGAAGACGGCGTCGATGGCCTGCTCGGCGACGAAGCCGTGCAGCGTGCCCTCATCGGCCGCGCCCGCGTCGCGCAGCGCGGCGGCGACGCCAAGCCGCGGATCGGCCGCGCACCGCTCGACCGCGGCGGTGAGCGCCTCGTCGGACGCTACGCCGGCGCCGGCCAGCCGGCGGGCGAGCCCGCGGCGCGCCTCGTCGGAGCTGGCGCCGGTCACCGAGCCGCTGGCGAAGTGGACGACGCCGTGCAGCCCGGTGCGGCGCAGGTGCAGCGCGCCGGTCTTCTTCGTGAAGCTCAGCAGCTGGAAGATGTCCGGCAGGCTGAAGGCATCGAGTGTGCCCTCGAGTCTCACGCCCGCTCTCCTGTCGTGTTGGTTTCCGGGTTTCGCTGCCGGTGGTGCGTCAGGACCAGGGGGTGGGCTCGCCGGGCGTCGAGCTGCCCGGCGCGTACGACGACCAGCCGGTCCCCCCGGCCGAGCCGTTCACGGCCTGCGGCGACGCCTCGAGCGGCGCCTGGTGGGGGTAACCGAGCGGGGCCGACGTGGCTGAGGTGGCTGAGGTGGCCGACGCTGCCGACGCTGCGAGCTGCTCCGCGTACAGCGGCTGGACCGGCTCGGCGACCGGCGCCTCGGCGGGCTGGGTCGGCGCCGGGAACGGCACGACAGGGGCCGCGGGCGCCTCCTGCGCGACAGGTGCCGCGGAGGCGGCGAGCGCATCGTCCTCGCGCAGCACGCCGGCGATCGACGCGGCGGCGCGGCGGACCTCGTAGAGCATGAGGCCGGCCTTCGCGCCGGCGGCAGCCACCGCGACGAGGACGGCCTCGTTGTCGCAGGAGATCAGGAAGACGGTGCCGGACTCGCCCTCGATGTAGACCTGGGAGAGCTCGCCGCGGCCGAGGCCCTCGGCAGCCCGCTCGCCGAGCGAGAGCAGGGCGGCGCTCATGGCGGCCACCCGGTCCTCGTCCATGCCGGGGGGCAGGGCCGACACCATCGGCAGCCCGTCGAACGTGACGACCGCGGCCGCCTCGATCTCGGGGGCCTGGGTGATCAGATCGGCGACGACCCGGTCCAGCCGGCCCGACCGGCTGGTCGAGTCCCCTGGCAGCGGCCGCAGGTCGGACATATCGCACGCTCCTCGTCGGCTGGACCGGACCCTTCCGGTGGCCTCCCGACGTGCATCGGCCGTCTCGCCGCCGTCCTTGACCGCGGATCGGCCGGACTTTCGGCGACCTCGCCGGCGCCGCATGGCCGCTCGCCGGCGCCTCCTCGCCCCGGCCGGTTGCGGGATCCGCAATCGATTGCCGAATCCGCAATCGATGCGGGAGGGGCACCATCTGCGGGCCGGCGCCGAGTGGGGGCAGCGTGGGCGCGGCTCAGGCCTCGCGGGCCGCCAGCGCCGCCAGCGCCGCCTCTCCAGCCGCCCGCATGGCGGCGACCGGCGCCGGTCGCCCGGTCATCAGCTCGACCGCCTCGGCGGCCTGCCCGACGAGCATCGCGAGGCCGCCGACGACGGGCGCGCCGGCCGCCGCGGCCGCCGCGGCGAGCGCGGTCGGCCACGGCGCGTAGCAGACGTCGACGAGCGCCGTGCCGGGTGGCCAGCCGGCAGCGGCGAGGCCGTCGGCAGCCCCTGGCGGGGTAGCCGCGACGACCAGGGGCGCGCCGCCGATCGCGGCCGCCGCACCGGCCCAGCTGGCGACCTCGACGCGGATGCCGAGCCGCTCCCCCATCTCGGCCAGCGACGCGGCGCGGGCCGGCGCGCGGACGACGACGGTGACCTCGGCCGCGCCGAGCCGGGCGAGGGCCGCGACCGCCGCGCGGGCCGCTCCCCCGCCGCCGAGCACGGCGGCCCGGTCGGGCGCACCGGCCCGGCCGGTCTCGCCGATCGCCGCGACCAGCCCGGCGACGTCGGTGTTGTGGCCGACCAGCCGGCCGTCCTCGAACAGCACGGCGTTGACCGCGCCCACCACCTCCGCGCTGGGCGCGCGGACGTCGACCAGCCGCCAGGCGGCGAGCTTCAGCGGCATCGTGAGCGAGGCGCCGGCGTACGCGGGCGGCGGCGCGGTGGCGAGCGCGCCGAGCGCCGCCGGGAGGGCGGCGACGTCGCACTCGATCACGTCGTACGCCCAGTCCAGGCCCAGCTCGGCGTAGGCGGCGCGGTGCAGGACCGGCGAGAGGCTGTGCGCTATCGGCGAGCCGAGGACGGCGGCCCGGACGACGGGCAGCCGCTCAGTTGATGACACCGTCGCGCTTGGCCTTCGCCTTGAGCCGGAGGAACTCCTGGTAGCTGGCGGTGAAGGCGGAGTGCCCGGCCTTGTCCACCGTGATGAAGTAGATCCAGTCGCCTGGCGCGGGGTGCAGCGCGGCCGCCAGCGCGCGCTCGCCCGGGTTGTCGATCGGCGTCGGCGGGAGGCCGCGGTGCGCGTACGTGTTGTACGCGGACGGGTTGCGCAGGTCGGCCGTGGTCAGGTGGGCCTTGCGCTCGGCGAGGACGTAGTTGAGCGTCGAGTCCAGCTGCAGCGGCATCCCGGCTGCGAGCCGGTTGTAGATCACCCTGGCGACCTTCGGGAAGTCGGCGGCGACGCCGGCCTCCTTCTCGAGGATCGACGCGACGGTGACGACCTGGTACGGCGTCATCCCGAGCTGCTGCGCGCCGCCGGTGAGGCCGAGCGCGTCGGCGTGCTTCGCGAACTGCGCCACCATGGCGCTGATGGCACCGTCGGCCGACACGCCGGGGTCGACGTCGTACGTCGACGGGAAGAGGAAGCCCTCGGCCCGCCCGTGCGCGTAGGGCGGCAGCGGAGTGGCCGCGGGCGAGCGCACGGCCGCCCGCAGCGCGGCGAGGTCGAGCGGCGTCCTGGTGTCGTAGAGCCGCAGCACGTGGGACTCGGTGGCGCCCTCCGGCACGGTGACGCGCGACGACACCCGCGACGACGGGGCGAGCAGCAGGGCCAGCGCCGCGGCGCCGCTCATCCGGTGGTGCAGGCGGTAGTAGCCGGGCTGCAGCGCGGTGGCCCGCCGGTCGCCGCTGGCCGCTGCCGTGAAGGCCTCGACGCTGCGCACCACGTCGGCAGCCTCCAGCGCCCGGCCGACCCGCGTGAGGGAGTCGCCGGGGTGCACCTGGACCACGGTCGTCCCGGTGCCCTCTCCCACGTAGTCGGCCGGGCCGCTGCCGTCGAGCCGGTCGAGCAGCGACCGCCCGCCCATGACGACGGCGCCCAGGGCACCGAGGACGACGACCAGCGCCCCGACGAGGATCGCGGCCCGCCCGACCCGGCCGCCGCCGCGGCGGCGCCGTCGCGGCGGCGGGGGCGGCTCGTCGAACTGCAAGCCGAGACCGAACTGGTCACCGGACCGGTCGGAGTCGCTCACTCACGCACTCCCGTCGCCAAGGACGATCCGCTCGCCTGGTGGCGCGCCGGTCGCCCGCTCCGTGTCGAGGGCCGCCTGGAGGAACACCGTCGCAGCGACCTGGTCGACGACTTGCCGGCGATCGCGAGCGTTGCCCCGCCGGCCCGACGCGCGCAGCCCGCGCTCGGCGCTCACCGTGGACAGCCGCTCGTCGACCAAGCGTACCGGTACGGATACCAGGCGCTGCGCAAGCATCGCGGCGTACGCGCGGGCGGCGGTCGCCGCCGGGCCCGGCCGGCCGGACAGCGAGGTCGGCAGGCCGACGATCACCTCGACCGCCTGCCGCTCCTCGACGATCGCGGCCAGCTCGTCGAGGTCGCGGCCGCCTCTCTGGTCGCGGGCGAGCGTCGTCACCGGGGAGGCGAGCAGGCCATGCGCGTCGCTCGCCGCGACGCCGACGCGGACGGTGCCCACGTCGACGGCGACCCGCGCCCCCGGGCGCATGCTCACGCGCTCCCGGTCACCCGCCGGCCGACGAAGTCGCGCATCGCGGCGAGCGCCCTGCTGCGAGCCTCCGGGGCAGGATCGGTGCCGCCGCCCTGCGCGAGGTCGTCGCGGCCCCCGCCACCACCGCCGAGCGCGCCGGCGCCGACCCGCACCAGCTCGCCGGCCTTGAGGCCCCAGGCCCGGCCGCTCTCGTTGACCGCGACGACGACGAAGGGGCGCTCACCCGCGGCGGCGACCAGGGCGACCACCGCCGGCCTGGCCTGGTCGATGCGGCCGCGGACGTCGTTGGCGAGGCGGCGCAGGTCGTCGGCGCCGACCGCACCGGCGTCGTGCGCGACCACCGCGACGCCGAAGACGTCCTCGGCGCGCCCGGCGAGCTCGGGCGCTGCCTGCAGGACGGCGGCGGCCCGCAGCCGCTCCAGCTCCCGCTCGGCGTCGCGCAGGCGGCCGGTGAGCCCGGCGATCCGCTCGGGCAGCTCCTCGGCCGCGCCGACCTTGAGCAGCTCGGTCAGCTGCGACACGAGGACGTGCTCGCGGGCGAGGAAGCGGAACGCGTCGATGCCGACGAGGGCCTCGACCCGCCGCACTCCCGCGCCGATCGACCCTTCGCTCAGGATCTTCACGAGGCCGAGATGGCCGGACCGGGCGGCGTGCGTGCCGCCGCACAGCTCGCGGGCGTAGTCGCCCACCTCGACGACCCGCACCCGGTCGCCGTACTTCTCGCCGAACAGGGCGAGCGCCCCGATGCGGCGGGCCTCCTCCTGGCTGGTGATGAAGGCGCGCACCTCGAGATCGTCGACGAGGATGGCGTTGACCTCGTCCTCGACGTCGCCGATCACCGACGGCGGCACCGCCGACGGGGACGCGAAGTCGAAGCGCAGCCGGCCGGGGGCGTTGAGCGAGCCGGCCTGCGTGGCCGTCTCGCCGAGCGCGCCGCGGAAGGCCCGGTGCACGAGGTGGGTCGCCGTGTGGGCGCGGGAGATGGCCCGCCGCCGCTCCACGTCGACCTCGGCGTGGGCCGCCGCCCCGACGACCGCCTCGCCCGACCGCACCCGCGCCCGGTGCACCACGAGCCCGCCGAGCGGCTTCTGGACGTCGAGCACCTCGAGCTCGGCGCCGCTCCCGAGCCGGATCACGCCGGTGTCGGCCAGCTGGCCGCCGGCCTCCGCGTAGAACGGCGTGCGGTCGAGCACCACCTCGACCTCCTCGCCCTCCCCGGCGGAGGTCACCGACGAGCCGTCCACCAGCAGGCCGCGCACGGCCGCGTCGGTGGCCACCTCGACGTAGCCGGTGAACTCCGGCTCCCCCGCCTCGTCGAGGATGCCCCGGTAGGCCGACACGTCGGTGCGTCCGGCCTTCTTGCGGTAGGCGTCCTGCTTGGCCCGGTCGCGCTGCTCCTGCATCAGCGCCCGGAAGCCCTCCTCGTCGACCTCGAGCCCGGCCTCGGCGGCCATCTCGACCGTGAGCTCGATCGGGAAGCCGTACGTGTCGTGCAGCTCGAAGGCGCGCTCCCCCGGCAGCGCCCGCCCGGACCGGCCGGCCTCGGCAGCGGTCGCCTCGAACCGCGTGGTGCCACTGCGCAGGGTCTGCAGGAACGACTGCTCCTCGGTCACCACGACCTGCTCGATGCGGCCGCGCTCGGCGCGGAGCCCCGGGTAGGACGGCGCCATCACCTCGACCGTCGTCCCGGTCAGCTCGGCGATGACCGGCTCGTGGGCGCCGAGCAGGCGGGCGTTGCGGATGACCCGCCGCAGGATGCGCCGCAGCACGTAGCCGCGCCCCTCGTTGCCCGGCACGACGCCGTCGGCCACCAGCATCGTCGCGCTGCGCATGTGGTCGGCGATCACCCGCAGCCGGACGTCGGAGCCGGCGGTGGTGCCGTACGCCGTGCCGGTCAGCCGCTCGGCCGTCGCGAGGATCGGGCGGAGCAGGTCGGTCTCGTAGATGTTGTCGACGCCCTGCAGCAGCACGGCCATCCGCTCGATGCCCATGCCGGTGTCGATGCTCTTCGCGGGCAGCTCGCCGAGGATCGGGAAGTCGCTCTTGCCGGCGCCCGGGCCGCGCTCGAACTGCATGAAGACGAGGTTCCAGACCTCGAGGTAGCGGTCCTCGTCGGCGACCGGACCGCCCTCGCGGCCGTGCGCAGGGCCGCGGTCGTAGTAGATCTCCGAGCACGGCCCGCACGGGCCGGGCACGCCCATCGACCAGAAGTTGTCCTCCATGCCGCGGCGCTGCACCCGCTCGGGCGGCAGGCCGACCACCCTCGTCCAGATCTCGTGCGCCTCGTCGTCGTCCGCGAAGACGGTGGCCCACAGCCGCTCGGGGTCGAAGCCGAAGCCGTCGCGGTCGACCGGCGCCGTCAGCAGCTCCCAGGCCATCGTGACGGCCGCTTCCTTGAAGTAGTCGCCGAAGCTGAAGTTGCCGGCCATCTGGAAGAAGGTCAGGTGCCGGGTGGTCGTGCCGACGACGTCGATGTCGGGGGTGCGCACGCACTTCTGGATGCTGGTGGCCCTGGCGTACGGGGCCGGCTGCTGCCCGCTGAAGTAGGGCTTGAAGGGCACCATGCCGGCCGGCACGAGCAGCAGCGTGGGGTCGTCGGAGATGAGCGACGCCGACGGCACCACCGTGTGCCCTCGGCGCTCGAAGAACGTCAGGAACCGGCGGTTGATCTCGGCGGACTGCATGCGCTCACCATTCGTCGGATGCTCGGGCGTCTGGACGGGCCGACCCGGCGGCCACCGGCTCATCGTCGCCGAGGCCGAGCGCTTCGCGCAGTTCGATTTCCCGCTCGGCCATGCCGGCCCGCACCTCGTCGGAGAACTCGCGGATCGCCTCGCCGAGGTCGCGCAGCGCGGCGGAGAGCGACGCCGCGACCCCCTGCGGGGACAGCGACTCCGACAGCGAGACGGCGGTGCGCTGCACGCGGCGCACCGCGTAGATGCCGGCGGCGGCGCCGGCCGCGATCCAGAACAGGCGGCGCATGGTCAGCCCTCCCGGTGCGCGCCGCGGGCGCGCGGGACGCCGCGCCCGCCCCGCAGCTCGGCGCGGGCGCGGCGCTCGAGGTTGTCCCTGCGGCGGTGGCGCAGCGCCCTGCGCACGCCGTAGCTGAACGCGGCGGCCCGCACCGCGGGCCCGCCGAGGGTGGCAGCGAAGACGGCCGTGAGCGCCGAGACGTTGGACGTGACCTCGGCCACCTGCCCGGTGATCGTGTCGACCCGCGCGAGCTGCGCGTTGACGTGGCCCATCGTGGTCGTCGCCTCGCCGGCGATCGGCAGCAGCGCCTCGTCGGTGGCCTTGCGCAGCGACGTCTGCGCCTCGGTCACCACCTCGCCGGCGCGGTCGATGATCCGCCCAAGCTTGGCCAGGACGAAGAACGACAGCGCGAGCAGCGCCACGGTCAGCCCGGAGGCGAGGATCACCCAGCCGAGCTGCCAGCCGGAGATCTCACCCACGGCCGGCCGTCCCCTGCTCGCCCGTTGCTTCGCTCATCGTCGTGGCCTCGCTCCCTTGGTCGGCCGGCCCGCCGGGGGTCGTCGTCGTGTCGGGGGTCGTCGTGTTGCCTGGGGCCGTCGTGGCCGGCGCAGGGGTAACCGTATCGGGCGGCTCCGACCGGACCGCAGCCGTGTCACCGCCCGGCTCGCCGGCGAGGGCCCGGCGGATCGTGGCGAGCCGCTCCGCGCACGCCGCCTCGCGGCCGTGCCCGCTCGGTTCGTAGTAGCGCCGGCCGTGCACGCCGTCCGGCGCGTACTGCTGGGCCGCGATGCCGCTCGGCTCGTCGTGGCTGTAGACGTAGCCCTTGCCGTGGCCGAGCTGCTTGGCGCCCGGGTAGTGCGCGTCGCGCAGGTGGGCGGGCACCGGCCCGGTGCGCCCGGCCCGCACGTCGGCCGAAGCGGCCCCGATCGCCGTGATGACCGCGTTGGACTTCGGGGCGAGGGCGAGCGCGATCGTCGCCTGGGCGAGGTTGAGCCGCGCCTCCGGCAGCCCGATCAGCTCGAGCGCGTGGGCAGCGGCGACCGCCGTCCACAAGGCGGTGGGGTCGGCCAGCCCGATGTCCTCGCTCGCGAGGATCATCAGCCGCCGGGCGATGAAGCGGGGGTCCTCCCCGGCCTCGATCATGCGGGCCAGGTAGTGCAGCGCCGCATCGACGTCGCTGCCCCGCACCGACTTGATGAACGCGCTGATGACGTCGTAGTGCTGGTCCCCCGCGCGGTCGTAGACGACCGGCACCCGGTCCACCGCATCGGCCAGCGCGACGGCGTCGATCGCCTCCCGACCGTGGGCGGTGGCCGACTGCGCGGCCGCCTCCAGGACGGTGAGCGCCCGCCGCGCGTCACCGCCCGCCATCCGCACGATCGCGTCGCGCTCCTCGCCGCCGATCGTCATCGGGCGCAGCTCGGTGCCGAGCGCCCGGTCGACGAGGCGCCGGACGTCGTCGTCGCCCAGCGGCTCGAGCACCAGCATGAGCGAGCGGGACAGCAGCGGCGAGATGATCGAGAACGACGGGTTCTCCGTCGTGGCCGCGATGAGGGTGATCCAGCGGTTCTCGACCGCGGGCAGCAGCGCGTCCTGCTGGGCCTTGTTGAAGCGGTGCACCTCGTCGATGAACAGCACGGTCTGCCGGTCGTGCATGGCCAGCTGGCGGCGCGCCTCGTCGATCACCGCGCGCACGTCCTTGACGCCGGCGGTCACCGCCGACAGCTCGACGAAGCGCCGCCCGGTGGCGTGCGAGACGACGTACGCGAGGGTGGTCTTGCCGGTGCCCGGCGGGCCCCACATGATCACCGAGGTCGCGGCGCCGCCCTCGACCAGCTGCCGCAGCGGCGAGCCGGTGCGCAGCAGGTGCGCCTGGCCAACCACCTCGTCGAGCGTGCGCGGCCGCATGCGCACCGCGAGCGGCGCCACCGACGACTCGCCGCGCCCGGCGGCCTCCGCCGCGGCGGTGAACAGGTCGTCCTCGTGCGACACGCGCCGACCCTAGCGCGGCCGGGCGCCTTGCGCGGCGACCAGCGCCGCCATGGCGGCGGCCGGCCCGCCGGCCCCGCGTCAGCGGCCGCGCCGGGGGCGCTCGTCCACCACGCTGACCGCCGTCGAGCGGTAGCGGCGGGCCCGGGCGAGCGCCCGCTGCAGCTGCGGCACGTCGCTCTGCTCAGGGGGCACCGGCCACAGGCCGGGGATCGCCGGCGGGTCGCGCGGCGGGTCCGGCGGCACGTCGCGGCGGTCGAGGCGGCGCACCGTCGCCCGCGGCCGCAGCAGGCCCCGCACGACGGTGACCTCGCGGGCCCGCAGGTCCCAGACCTCGAGGCCGCCCCGCCAGCGCGAGCCGCGCATGCGGAGGCCGTGCTGCGCGAGCACGGCGCGGGTCACCCACGGCGTGAGCACGCCGGCGAGGGCGGTCAGGCCGATCACGAAGCCGATCGGCGCGCCGACGAGCGCGCCGAGCCAGCCCACCGCGACGTACCCGAGCACGCCACCCAGCACGGCCGGGCCGAACAGCACAGCCAGCACCACCACGATCGGTCAGCATGCCACGGGCGCGGCGCCAGCGCCGATCAGGAGCGCCTCTCGTCCGGGCGCGTCTCGCCGGCCGGCCGGTTGGGCAGCGGCGCGCGCTCCCCCTCCGGCCGGACGTCGACGCCGGCCTCCTTGCGCTGCTCGTCGGTGATGGGCGTCGGCGCGCCGGTGAGCGGGTCGCCGCCGCTCGATGCCTTCGGGAACGCCATCACCTCGCGGATCGCCTCGGTGCCGGCGAGCGTGGCGGCGATCCGGTCGAGCCCGAACGCGATGCCGCCGTGCGGCGGCGGCCCGTAGCGGAACGCCTCGAGCAGGAAGCCGAACTTCGACTCGGCCTCCTCGCGGGTGAGCCCGATGACGTCGAAGACCCGCTGCTGCATCTCCGCCCGGTGGATACGGATCGAGCCGCCGCCGAGCTCCATGCCGTTGCCGACCACGTCGTACGCCCGGGCGAGCGCGCGCTCGGGGTCCTCGTGGAACCGGTCGGCCCACTCGGCGGTGGGCGCCGTGAACGGGTGGTGGACGGCGGTCCAGCCGCCGCCGTCGGTCGGCTCGAACATCGGCGCCTCGACCACCCACAGGAAGCGCCACTCGTCCTCGCGCACCTGCTTGCGGTCGCGGGCCACCGCGAGGCGCAGCGCGCCCAGCAGGTCGAGCGCCTCCCGCCGCGGCGCGGCGACCAGGAGGACCAGGTCGCCCGGCTCGGCGCCGGCCGCCTCGGCGAAGCCGTCGGTCTCGGCCTGGGAGAAGAACTTGGCGAGCGGCGAGCGCAGCGTGCCGTCGGCCTCGACGGCGACGTGCGCGAGGCCCTTGGCGCCGCGGCCCTTGGCCCAGTCGACCCAGCCGTCGAGCTGCTTGCGCGTGAGCTCGGCGCCGCCGGGCATCAGGACGGCGCCGACGTGACCGTCCGGCGCGGTCAGGACGGTGCGGAAGACGCCGACGGCCGTCTCGGCGAAGAAGCCCGACAGGTCGGCCAGCTCCAGCTCGAAGCGCAGGTCAGGCTTGTCCGAGCCGTACCGGCGCATCGCATCGGCGTAGGTCAGGCGCGGGAACGGCGTGGGCAGCTCGACGTCGAGCAGCTCGCGCCACAGCGTCGCGATGAGCTGCTCGGAGAGCGCGAAGACGTCCTCCTCGTCGGGGAAGCTCATCTCGACGTCGAGCTGGGTGAACTCCGGCGTGCGGTCGGCGCGGAAGTCCTCGTCCCGGAAGCAGCGCGCGATCTGGTAGTAGCGCTCCATGCCGGCCACCATGAGCAGCTGCTTGAACAGTTGCGGGCTCTGCGGCAGCGCGTACCAGTGACCCGGCTGCAGCCGCACCGGTACCAGGAAGTCGCGCGCGCCTTCCGGGGTGGAGCGGGTGAGGTACGGCGTCTCGATGTCGAGGAAGCCGTTGTCGTCCATCACCCGCCGCATCAGCGACGTGACGCGCGCTCTGGTGCGCAGCGCGCGGGCCGGGCCGGCCCGGCGCAGGTCGAGGTAGCGGTAGCGCCAGCGCAGCCGCTCGTCCACGTTGCTGGTGATCTCCTCGCCGGCGCCCTCGATGGGGAACGGCAGCTCCGCCGACTCGCTCAGCACCTCGAGCGCGGTGGCCAGCACCTCGACCTCGCCGGTCGGCAGGTGCGGGTTGGCGTTGCCGGCCGGGCGCTCGACCACCTCGCCGACGACGCGCACGCAGTGCTCGGCGCGCAGCGCGTGGGCGGTCTCGGCCACCGCGTCCTCGCGGAAGACGACCTGGACCACGCCGGAGGCCTCGCGCAGGTCGATGAAGACGACGCCGCCGTGGTCGCGCCTCCTCGCGACCCAGCCGGCGAGCGTGACGGTCCGGCCGGCGTGCTCCTTGCGCAGGGCGCCGGCCTCGTGGGTGCGGATCACGAGCGCCTCTCCTCGAACCAGTCGACGACCTCGGCGAGCGCGACGGCGGTCTGGTCGCCCGAGACGAGGTCCTTGACCTGGGCGACGCCCGCCTCGAGATCTCGGTCGCCCACGACGACCGCCCACCGGGCGCCCGAGCGGTCGGCCGCCCGCATCGCGCCCTTCAGCCCCTTGCCGCCGAACGAGAGGTCAGCGGCGATGCCGCTGCGGCGCAGCCGGACGACGACGCCGAAGACGGCGCGGCGAGCCTCCTCGCCGAGCGGGACGCCGAAGACCTCCACGCCGGGCGGCACCGGTGGTTCGACGCCCTCGGCCTCGAGCGCCAGCACCGTGCGGTCGACGCCGAGCGCCCAGCCGACGCCGGGCAGCGCCGGACCGCCGATGATCTCGGCCAGCCCGTCGTAGCGGCCGCCACCGCCCACCGCGCTCTGCGCGCCCAGCCCGTCGTGGACGAACTCGAACGTGGTGCGGGTGTAGTAGTCGAGGCCGCGCACGAGCCGGGGCTCGTCGGTCCAGGCGGCTCCGGCGTCGGCGAGCAGCCGGCGGACCGCGTCGTGGTGGGCCTTGCAGGCCGGGCACAGGTGATCGACGGGCAGCGGCGCGCCGGCGAGCTGGGCCGCCACCTCGGGCCGCTTGTCGTCGAGCACCCGCAGCGGGTTGATCTCCACCCGGCGCCTGGTGTCGTCGTCGAGGTCGAGCGCGCGCAGGAAGTCCTGGAGGGCGGAGCGGTACGCCGGGCGGCACTCCCGGCAGCCGAGCGAGTTCAGCAGCAGCCGCACGCCGGTGAGCCCCAGCGACGCGTACGCGTCGACGGCGAGCAGGACGAGCTCGGCGTCGACCGCCGGGTCCTCGCTGCCGAGCGCCTCGGCACCGACCTGCGAGAAGTGCCGGTAGCGGCCCTTCTGCGGCCGCTCGTACCGGTAGAACGAGCCGGAGTACCACAGCTTCACCGGCAGCGGGCCCTTGTCGAGGCCGTGCTCGAGCACGGCCCGCAGCACGCTCGCCGTCCCCTCGGGGCGCAGGCTCACCGCGTCGCCGCCCTTGGTGGTGAACGAGTACATCTCCTTTGCCACGACGTCGGTCGACTCGCCCACCCCGCGCGCGAACAGCGCGGTGTCCTCGAAGGTCGGCGTCTCGACGTAGCCGTACCCGGCCAGGCGCAGCGGCGCCGCCATCGCGTCCCGCACCGCGAGGACGACGTGCGAGCGGGGCGGCACCAGGTCGAAGGTGCCCCTCGGCGCGCGGAACGTGCCGGTCACCTACAGCCCCCGCCTCGGCGCGTCCGCGACCGCCGCCCCCGCCGCCCCCGTCGCCGCCTCCTGCGCCGCCTGCCGCAGGTACGGGTTGCTGGCCCGCTCCCTGCCGATCGTCGTGCGCGGGCCGTGCCCGGCGAGCACGATCGTCTCGTCGGGCAGCGGCAGGCAGACCCGAGCGAGCGAGCGCATGATCTCGGCGGTGTCGCCGCCCGGCAGGTCGGTGCGGCCGATCGAGCCGGCGAAGAGCAGGTCGCCGCTGAGGAGGACCTGCTGGTCGCCCTCCGGCAGCCGGAACGTGACCGAGCCGGGCGTGTGACCGGGCGCGAGGTCGATCGCGATCTCCAGCCCGGCGATCTCGACGACGCCGCCGTCGGTGATCTCCCGCACGTCGTCCGGCTCGCCGAACGCCACGCCGGGGAGCAACTCGCGGCCCACCTGCAGGCCGAGGCCCTTCGCCGGGTCGCTCAGCAGGTCGCGGTCGGCCGGATGGACGTAGGCCGGCACCCCGTGGGCGCCGCACACCGGCACCACCGACCAGATGTGGTCGATGTGGCCGTGGGTGAGCAGGACGGCGGCCGGCGCGAGCCGGTGCTCGCGCAGCACCTTCTCGATGCCGCTCGTCGCGTCCTGACCCGGGTCGACGATGACGCACTGCTCGCCGGCGGCCGGGGCCACGACGTAGCAGTTGGTCTGCCACGACCCGGCGGGGAACCCGGCTACGAGCACGTTCGTCCTTCCTCACGGTTGGGGCGATCCGAGCGGCGACCCGGGCGCTGATCCGGGCGCTCGGCGCGCGTTCGAGCCTACCGGCGGTCCGCCGCCGGTTGCGAACGCGTGCCGGCCGGTGGCTCTATGCTCTCGGATCGCGGGTCCGGCGCGCACGAAGGGGACGGTCGAGGTGGCCAGCAGCAAGGAGCGGGAGCGACAGCTCGCCCGGGAGCGGTACGAGCGGCGGCTGGCCAAGCGCCGGCAGCAGCGGCGGCGCCGCGCCAAGCAGACCGGCATCGTGACCGCGACCTTGCTGGCCCTGGCCGGCGTCACCGTCGCGGTGATCGTCCTCGCCCTCTCGTCGAACGGCTCCAAGAAGCCCACCCTGGCCGCGTCGCCGAACCCGACCGGGTCGGCGGGCGCGTCGTCGACCGCGTCCGCCACCGGCAACGGGTTCTGCGAGCCCGCGCCGGCCAAGCCGGCCCACCCGCGAAGCTTCCGGTCCGAGCCGCCGCTGGCGATCGACCGCGCGGCCACCTACCAGGCCACGCTGGCCACCAACTGCGGCACCCTTCAGGCCGACCTCTTCGCGAGCAAGGCTCCGCGCACCGTCAACTCGTTCGCCTTCCTCGCCGGCAAGGGCTACTTCACCGGCGTGCCGTGCCACCGGGTGACGAGCGCCGGCATCTTCGTCCTCCAGTGCGGCGACCCGACCGGCAGCGGCAGCGGCGGCCCCGGCTACCAGTTCGGCGACGAGAACCTCGACGCCTTCGGCAAGGCCGGCGCCAGCGGGACGGTGACCTACCCGGCCGGCACGCTGGCGATGGCCAATGCCGGCCCCGGCACCAACGGCAGCCAGTTCTTCATCGTCTACAAGGACAGCCCGCTCGCGCCGTCGTACACGCCGTTCGGCAAGGTCACGAAGGGCCTCGACATCGTCTCCCGGATCGCCGCCGGCGGCTCGCAGCCCGCGGGCGACGGGACGCCGAGCATCCACGTGAGCCTCACCAAGGTCACCGTCGCGAAGCGCTGATCGCCAGCCCGCGCGTCCCGCGGGCGGCCGGCCCGGCAGGTCGCTCCTCGACATGTCCGGAACGGCGCCCTAACCTGGGGAGGTTGCTCCAGACCCCCGGCGACAGTGGACCTACCACGTCGCAGAGGTGATGCATGAATCCCCGGCAACCGACGGCCACGGCGGTGACCACCTCCGACGGGCAGCTCTCAGCAGCACCGGCGGTCCTGACCGCGCTGGCCGGTGCGCCACTGCCCGCGGCCTTGTTCGACGCCTGGCTGGTCCCGCGCTGGACCAACGCGGCGTTCACTACCCTGCTCGCGGCCGTGCACGCATCGGACATGCCCGGACGTGGCAGCCCCACCGAGGCCGGCTGGCTCCAGCGGATGGCGGGCGCCGACGTCCAGGACCTGCTGGACGGCTCGCGCGAGAGCGTCGTGATCACCCTGGTCGCGCACCCGCTCGCCACCGTGTCCGACGCGACGGTGCCGCCGGCCGGCGCGCGGTACTGGAGCGCGACGTTCTTCGCCGTGCGCGAGGGCGGTGAGCTGACCGGCATCGCCATGGTGGCCGTGGAGACGACGGAGGCCACCTTGCGCGAGCGCGCCCTTGCGCACCGGGCGACGCACGACCCGCTCACCGGCCTGCCCAACCGCGCCGAGATGTACGAGCGGCTGGCCGCTGCGCAAGCCCGCGCCGGGCGCGGCAACGGTGCCCTCGCGCTGCTGATGCTCGATCTCGACGATTTCAAGGCCATCAACGACCGGTTGGGGCACCTCTGCGGCGATCACGTGCTCGTGGACGTGGCCCGCCGCCTGCGGCACGTGGTCAGGGACGGCGACACCGTGGCCCGCCTCGGCGGGGACGAGTTCGCTCTGATCTGCGAAGGGCTGACCGGACGGACGGAGGTCGCCGCCACCGCGCGGCGGGCCGCCGCGGCCATCGCGTCACCGATGGTGGTCGACGGCGTGCCGCTCACCGTCACGGCGAGCATCGGCGCGACGGTCGTCATGCCGGACGAGACCGTCGAGACGGTGGCGAGCCGAGCGGACCGCGCCATGTACGACATGAAGCCGAGGTCGAAGGGGGCCGATCGCCGGGCGGTGCTCGCGTCCCTGCGCTGACTGCCCCTTGCGGGGCTGCGGGCCCGCGGGGCTCTTGCTCAGCCGCTCTTCCCGCTGGTGACGCGGTAGGCGTCGTAGACGCCCTCCACGCCCCTGACCGTGCGCAGCACGTGCCCGAGGTGCTTGGGATCGGCCATCTCGAAGGTGAAGCGGCTGACCGCGACCCGGTCGCGGGTCGTGGTGACCGACGCCGACAGGATGTTGACGTGGTGGTCGGACAGCACCCGCGTGACGTCCGAGAGCAGCCGGGTGCGGTCGAGCGCCTCGACCTGGATCGCGACCAGGAAGACCGATGCGCTCGACGGCGCCCACTCGACCTCGACCATCCGCTCGGGCGTGGCGGCCAGGCTGGTGATGTTGACGCAGTCGGCGCGGTGCACCGACACGCCGTTGCCCCTCGTCACGAAGCCGACGATCGTGTCGCCGGGCACCGGCGTGCAGCAGCGGGCCAGCTTCACCCACACGTCCGACGCGTCCTTGAGCACGACGCCCGGGTCGCCGACCTGAGGCGGCCGCGCCTTGCGCGACGGCACCGTCGTCTCGGCGATGTCCTCGACCGCGCCCTCCGGGCCGCCGAGCGACTGGACGAGGCGCTGCACCACGGTCTGCGCCGACACGTGCCCCTCGCCGACGGCGGCGTAGAGCGCCGAGACGTCGTTGTGCCGCAGCTCGCGGGCGATCGTGAGCAGCGAGTCGCCGCCCAGCAGGCGCTGGAGCGGCAGGCCCTGCTTGCGCATCGCCCGGGTGATCGCGTCCTTGCCCTCCTCGATCGCGTCCTCGCGGCGCTCCTTCGCGAACCACTGACGGATCTTGCTGCGGGCCCGGGCGCTCTTGACGAAGGTCAGCCAGTCGCGGCTGGGGCCGGCCGTCGGCGCCTTCGACGTGAAGACCTCAATGACGTCGCCGTTGTCGAGCGGGCTCTCGAGCGGTACGAGCCGGCCGTTGACCCTGGCCCCGATGCAGCGGTGCCCCACCTCGGTGTGCACGGCGTACGCGAAGTCGACCGGCGTGGCGCCGGACGGCAGTGCCATCACGTCGCCCTTCGGCGTGAACACGAAGACCTCGTCGGCGTGCAGGTCGAAGCGCAGCGAGTCGAGGAACTCGTCCGGGTCGCTCGCCTCGCGCTGCCACTCGAGCAGCTGGCGCAGCCAGACCATGTCCTCGCCGGTGTCGGGACCGCCGGCGGTCACTCCCCCGCCGCCCTTGCCCTTGCGGATGGGGGTGGCCACCTCGTCCGCGCTCTCCTTGTACTTCCAGTGCGCGGCGATGCCGTACTCGGCCCTGCGGTGCATCCCGGCGGTGCGGATCTGGATCTCGACGGGCTTGCCCTCCGGGCCGATGACCGTCGTGTGCAGCGACTGGTACATGTTGAACTTGGGCATCGCGATGTAGTCCTTGAACCGCCCGGGGACGGGCGTCCAGGACTCGTGGATCGTGCCGAGCGCCGCGTAGCAGTCGCGCACCGTCTCGACCAGCACCCGGATGCCGACGAGGTCGTAGATGTCGGTGAAGTCGCGGCTCCGCACGATCATCTTCTGGTAGATCGAGTAGTAGTGCTTGGGCCGGCCGGTGACGGTCGCCTTGATCTTCACCGCGCGCAGGTCGCCGCTCACCCGCTCGATGACCTCTGTCAGGTAGGTGTCGCGGGACGGCGCCCGCTCCGCGACCAGGCGCTCGATCTCCTCGAACCGCTTGGGCCACAGCGTGCGGAACGCGAGGTCCTCCAGCTCCCACTTCAGCGTGTTCATGCCGAGCCGGTGGGCCAGCGGCGCGTAGATCTCGAGCGTCTCGCGGGAGATGCGCTCCTGCTTGGCCTCGGGGAGCCAGCGCAGCGTGCGCATGTTGTGCAGGCGATCGGAGAGCTTGATGACCAGCACCCGGATGTCGCGCGCCATCGCCACGACCATCTTGCGGATGGTCTCGGCCTGGGCCGCGTCCCCGTACTGCACCTTGTCGAGCTTCGTCACGCCGTCGACGAGCGCGGCGACCTCGTCGCCGAAGTCGCGGCGGACGTCGGTCAGGGCGAGGTGGGTGTCCTCGACCGTGTCGTGCAGCAGCGCGGCGACGATCGTCGACGTCGTCATGCCGAGCTCGGCGAGGATGACGGCGACCGCGAGCGGATGGGTGATGTACGGGTCGCCGCTGCGGCGGAGCTGGTCGCGGTGGCAGCGCTCGGCTACCTCGTACGCCCGCTGCACCACCCGGAGGTCGGCCTTCGGGTGGTTGGCCCGCATGGTGCGGAACAGCGGCTCGAGCACCGGCGGCGTGCTGGGCCTGCCCTGCCCGAGCCGGGCCAGCCGGCTGCGGACGGTGCGTGGCTGGGCTGAGGTGCCGCCCCCCGGCGCCGGGGTGGCGGGCGCGGCCGGCGCCGTGCGCTCCTCGGCATCGACGTCGGAGCGCTCCTCGATGCCCTCCTGGGCGAGCTCCTCGGCGACTTCCTGGACAGCCTCGTCCTCGGCGACGCGCACGCCGGCGGGTGCTGCCTCATTCGCCACGGGCGGCTCCAAACGCGGGATGTCCTTCGATGATACGGCGACGCACCCCAAGCTGCCCTGGAGCCGAGCCGTCCCGGCGCGCTCAGGCGCGGTCGGGACGGTCAGGCGGTGAGCAGGGCGTGCACGTCGATGCCCGCGAGCCGCTCGCGGCCGCGCAGGAACGGCAGCTCCATCAGCACCGACACGCCCACCACCTTGCCGCCGGCCCGGTCGATCAGCTCGAGCGCGGCGCGGGCGGTGCCGCCGGTGGCCAGCACGTCGTCGACCACGAGCACCCGGTCGCCCGGCTCGAACGCGTCCTGGTGCACCTGGAGGGTCGCCGAGCCGTACTCGAGGTCGTACGACGTCTCGTACGTCGCCGCGGGCAGCTTGCCCTTCTTGCGGATCGGCACGAAGCCGGCGCCGAAGTGGTACGCGACCGGTGCCGCGAGGATGAACCCGCGGGCCTCGATGCCGACCACCTTGTCGACCGTGCCGCGCCCGTAGCGGGCCACCACGGCGTCGACCGCGCCGGCGAACGCGACGTGGTCGGCGAGCAGCGGGGTGATGTCCTTGAACAGGATGCCCGGCTCGGGGTAGTCGGGGACGTCGCGCACTCGCGCGGCGAGCAGCGCGGCGAGGTCGACGGGCGGCATGACGCGATCAGGCCCGGCGCTCAGCGCCGGCGCTTGGCGCCCGGGCGGCCCTGCGCCCGGCGCGGGTTGCGCATGGTCGCGCCGCTTTGGCCACCGGAGACGACCGCCCCTGGACCGGCGGGGCCGCTGGGCACGCCGGCCGGCTCACCGGCCGGTCCGCTGCCCTCGGCCTCCGTCGCCTCGTCCATCGCTGCCGCGCCGCCGCCCGCGCCCAGCGCCGTCGCACCGGCCGGCGCCCGGCCGGTGGCCGCGACCCGCGCCTCGGCGGCCTCGCGGTTGGCGACCCGGCGGGATAGCTCGCGCATCGCCGGCTCGCGCTCCTTGAGCTCGCAGAGCAGCGGCGAGGCGATGAAGATCGACGAGTACGCGCCGGACGCGAGGCCGATGAACAGGGCGAGGGAGAGGTCCTTCAGCGTGCCGGCGCCGAGCAGGCCCGCGCCGATGAAGAGCAGGCCGGCGACGGGCAGCAGCGCGATGATCGAGGTGTTGATCGACCGGACCAGCGTCTGGTTGACCGCCAGGTTGGTGGCCTGGCTGAACGTCACCCGGCTGTGCTGGCCGAGCCCCTGGGTGTTCTCGCGGACCTTGTCGAAGACCACGACCGTGTCGTACAGCGAGTAGCCGAGGATGGTCAGCAGGGCGATGACCGTCGACGGGCTGACCTCGAAGCCGACGAGCGAGTAGATGCCGGCCGTGATGATCAGGTCGTGGACCAGCGCGATGATGGCGGCCACGGCCATCTTGGGCTCGTAGCGCATCGAGAGGTAGATGACGACCGCGATCAGGAACGCGATGAGGCCCTCGAGCGCCTTCTTGGTGATGTCGGAGCCCCAGCTCGACCCGATCGTCTCGACCTGGACGTCGTTGAACTGGTCGCCCATCTTGGTCGCGAGCGCGCGCTGGAGCTCGCGGCTCTGCTTCGGCTCGAGCGTGCCGGTGCTGACCTCGACGAGGGTCGAGCCGCTGGTCTGCCGGGCGGTCTGGACGACGCTCTTGTCGCCGCCGAGGCCGAGCCCGTCCAGCACGGCGCGGGCGTCGGCGACGCTGTGGCCGTTGGACGGCAGGGTGAACTGCGAGCCGCCGGTGAACTCGATCGACGGGTTGATCCCGCGGACGAGCAGGCTCACCAGGCTGATGACCAGCACCACGCCGGACAGCGCGTACCAGCGCCTGCGCCGGCCGATGAAGTCGTAGGAGATGTCACCGGTGTAGAGCCGGTGGCCCACCTCGCCGAGCCGCGACATCGGTCAGGCCCCCTTCACGGTCGTGCTGCGGGCGACCGGCGCGGCCGGCAGGCCCCCGGCCGGCAGCGGATCGCGCCTGACCCGCGTCCGTCCGAGGCCGGAGAACCTGCCGCCACCGCCGTAGAGCTTGGTCTGCGCGAGCAGGGTGATCAGCGGCTTGGTGAAGAAGAACACCACGAACAGGTCGGTGACCGTCGACAGGCCGAGGGTGAACGCGAAGCCGCGGACGTTGCCGACCGAGAGGTAGTAGAGGATCACGGCGGCGAGCAGCGAGACGACGTCGGCCGAGATGATCGTGCGCCGCGCCCGCACCCATGCCCGCTCGACGCCGGAGCGCAGCGTACGGCCCTCGCGGATCTCGTCGCGCAGGCGCTCGAAGTAGACGACGAACGAGTCGGCGGTGATGCCGACCGCGACGATGAAGCCGGCGATGCCGGCGAGCGAGAGCCGGTAGTTGATCTGGCTGCCGAGCACGGTCACGGCCGCGTACGTGATGATCCCGGAGACCGCCAGCGAGGCGACCGTCACGAGCCCGAGGCCGCGGTAGTAGAGCAGCGAGTAGATCAGCACGAGCCCGAGCCCGATCGCGCCGGCGAGCAGGCCGGCCCGCAGCTCGTCGCTGCCGAGGGTGGCCGACACGCTCTGGACGCTCTGCTGCACGAACGACACCGGCAGCGCGCCGTACTTCAGCACGCTCGCGAGGTCGTTGGCGCGCGCCTGGTTGATGTTGCCGCCGCTGATCTGCGCCTTGCCGCCCAGGATCGGCTCCTGGATGCTCGGCGAGGACTGCACGACGCCGTCGAGCTCGATGGCCACCTGGTTGAGCGGGGCGGTGCTCGGGTCGGTGCTGTTCAGGAACTTGGCGGCCACCTTGGTGATGTCGCCGAACTTCTTGCCGCCCGAGCCGGTGAGGTTGAGCTGCACCAGCCACTGGTTGGTGTTGGAGTCGATCACCGCGTCGGCGCCTTTGACGTCCTTGCCGATGAGCTGGGCGGGCGCCAGGAGGTACTTGGTGGTCCCGTCGCTGCTGCAGGCGACGAACGGCTTGGCCGGGTCCTCGACCGGGCGGCCGCCCTCCTTGTACTGCGGCTTGCTGCAGTCGGCCTTCGCGAACTCGGCCTGCAGCGCCTGGCCGACGCAGCTCGTCGTCTCGTTGATCGGCTTGCAGGTGGTGCTGCCGGCGCCGCCGGTCGACCCGCTCGCGGGCGCGGAGGGGGTGGGCGTCGCGGCGAGCGGGGTGGCCGTCGCGGTGGCGGCCGGCGTGGTGCTGCCGGCGGCGAGCAGCGCGCCGGCGAGGGCGCGCCCCTTGGCGCTGCCGGACGGCGACGGCTTGATCGTGGGGCTCGCCGAGCCGCTCGGCGCCGGCGTGGTGGTGGGGCTCGCCGGGGCGCTGCCGGACGCGCTCGGCGCCGGTGCCGTGGAGGGCTGCGCGGCCGTGGGGGTGCCGGCCGCTTCGATGAGCACCTGGCGGAACCGCAGCTCCGCGGTCTTGCCGACCTGGTCGACCACCGCGGTGCCGGCGTCCGGCACCGACACGATGATGTTGTTGCCCTGGGTCTGCACGTCGGCCTCGGAGACGCCGAGGCCGTTGACCCGCTCGCGGATCACCTGGACCGCCTGCGACTGGGCCGACTTCGACAGGCTGGCCCCGCCGGGCAGCTGCGGCTTCAGGATGACGCTGGTGCCGCCGCGCAGGTCGAGGCCGAGCTTCGGCGTCGGCTGCGGGCCGGCGAAGACGCCGACGTAGAGGGCGACGATGACGAGGAAGCAGGCCGCCAACCAGCGCCACGGCTGCGATCTCACTGGTGCCACGTGTCGGTTCTTCCTTGTCCGTTCGGGTGCCGTCCGGTGCCGTCCGACGGCGCTACGAGTATCGCCGACGGACCAGTATTGCCGACCGGTCAGTCGGCAATGGTCGTCTCGCGCGAATCGCCCGGGTTGCGAGTCGCGCCCGTACCGTCCGCGTACGGCCGCTCCGCCGCGGCGTCGATGCCGGTGGCCGGCGGCGCGTCGGTGATCGTCCCCGGCTCGTCGACGGTACGGACGATGGCCTGCTTGGCGAGCGTGACCACGACGCCGGGGGCGATCTCGATCCGCACCCGGTCGTCCATGGTGTCGACGATCCGGCCGTAGATGCCGGCCCCCGTCATCACCTCCTGGCCGGGCAGGAGCCGGGACTGCACGTCCTGGACCCGCTGGCGCGACCTGCGCTGCGCCCGGCTCATGAACCAGAACATGCCGGCGATGATCACGATGAAGAAGAGCAGGGAGTAGCCGCCGCTGCCGGAGCTGCCCGCGGCAACGAGCGCTGCAAGACCGGTGTGCACGGGGTGGTGGGCCTTTCCATCGGGTGGGAGCGCGGATCCGGAGGATCGCGCGTGGGCACCGAGCTCGGGCCCGGCGCACATCGGTGAGCCGCCGACCCCGTCGGGTCGCAGCCGCCGCGAGTCTAGGTCAGCCTCGGCGGGCGGGCAACGACCCGCGCCCCCAGTCAAGCACGCCCGCCGCGCGCTCAGCCCTCGGCCAGGTCGTCGAACAGTCCCGGCTCCACCACGTGGGGGGCCGGCGGGCGCAGCCCGAGGTGGGCCCAGGCCGCCGGCGTCGCGACCCGCCCGCGGGGCGTCCGCGCCAGCAGTCCGATCCGGACGAGGAACGGCTCGGCGACCTCCTCGACCGTCTCCGGCTCCTCCCCCACGGCCACGGCCAGGGTGGACAGGCCGACCGGCCCGCCGCTGAAGCGGCGCAGCAGGGCGTCGAGGACGGCCCGGTCCAGCCGGTCGAGCCCGGCCTCGTCGACCTCGTACACCGCCAGCGCGGCCCGCGCGATCTGGCGGTCGACGATGCCGTCGGCGCGCACCTCGGCGTAGTCGCGCACCCGGCGCAGCAGCCGGTTGGCGATCCGGGGGGTGCCCCTCGACCGGCCCGCGATCTCGGCCGCGCCGTCGGCGCGGAGGGCCACGCCGAGCAGGCCGGCCGAGCGGTGCAGCACCCGCTCGAGCTCGGGCGGGTCGTAGAAGTCGAGGTGGGCCACGAAGCCGAACCGGTCGCGCAGCGGGCTCGGCAGCAGCCCGGCCCTCGTCGTGGCGCCGACCAGCGTGAACGGCGCGACCTCGAGCGGGATCGCGGTGGCCCCGGGCCCCTTGCCGACGATGACGTCGACCCGGAAGTCCTCCATCGCGACGTACAGCAGCTCCTCGGCCGGCCGGGCCATCCGGTGGATCTCGTCGAGGAAGAGGACCTCGCCCTCGGACAGCGTGGACAGCAGGGCCGCGAGGTCGCCGGCCCGCTCGATGGCCGGGCCGCTGGTGATCCTCATCGGCGCGCGCATCTCGGCGGCGATGATCATCGCCATGGTGGTCTTGCCGAGCCCTGGCGGACCGGACAGCAGGACGTGGTCGGGCGGCCGCCCCCGCCGCCTGGCTCCCTCGAGGACGAGCTCGAGCTGCTCGCGGACCCGCTGCTGGCCGACGAAGTCGGCGAGGCAGCGCGGCCGCAGCGCCTGCTCGACCTGGCGGTCGTCGGCGTCGGCCCAGGGCGAGACCACCTCGACGGGGTCCGGTGCGCCGGGCTGGTCGGCCTGGCCGGTCGGGCCGCCCTGGTCCTCCGGCGCGCCGCTCCTGCGGGCCACGCCGGTCACGCCCTCGTCAGCGTACGGAGGGCGCTGCGCAGCACTGCGGCGACGTCGGGGCTCTCGGCGGTCGCGCCGGTGCCCTCCAGCTCCGGCGCGACCCGGGCGACGGCGTCGTCGGCCTCCCGCTGCGAGTAGCCGAGCCCGACGAGGGCGGCCCTGACCTGCTCGCCCCACGGCCGGGCAGCCGCCCCGGCCGGCTGCGGGACGCCGGGCGCCGGCGGCAGGGCTCCCACCTTGTCCTTCAGCTCGAGGACGATGCGCTGGGCGCCCTTGCGGCCGATCCCGGGCACCTGGGTGAGCGCCCCGAGGTCGTCGGAGGCGATCGCCCTGCGCACGGCCGCCGGCGCGTGCACGGCGAGGACGGCCTGGGCCAGCCGTGGGCCGACCCCGCTCGCCGACTGGAGCAGCTCGAACACGGCCCGCTCCTCGGCGTCGGCGAACCCGTACAGCGTCAGCGCGTCCTCGCGCACCACGAGCGAGGTGGCCAGCTGGGCGGGCTCTCCCACCCGCAGCCGGGCCAGCGTGGCCGGCGTGCAGTGCACGAGCAGGCCGACGCCGCCGACGTCGACCACGGCCGAGTCGAGCGCCAGTGCGCTGACCCGTCCGCTGACCCCCGCGATCACGGCGCCGCCCTCGCCACGGCCGCCGCGAGCCGTGCCTTGGCCGAGCCCCGCCACACGTGACAGATGGCCAGGGCGAGCGCGTCGGCCGCATCGGCCGGCCTGGGCGGCTCGGCGAGGCGCAGCAGGCGGGTCACCATCGACGCGACCTGCGCCTTGTCGGCCGCGCCCGACCCGGTGACGGCGGCCTTGACCTCGCTCGGGGTGTGCAGCCCGACCGGCAGGCCGCGCCGGGCGGCGCAGGTGATGGCCACCGCCGCCGCCTGCGCCGTGCCCATGACCGTCCGGACGTTGTGCTGGCTGAAGACCCGCTCGACGGCCACCGCGTCCGGCCGGTGCTCGTCGAGCCAGCGCTCCATCTCGCGCTCGATCTCGACCAGCCGGTCCCCGATCTCGTCGTGGGGCGGCGTGCGGACCACGCCCACCGCGACGCAGTGCAGCGGCCGCCCGGCGGAGCCCTCGACGACACCAACGCCGAACCGGGTGAGTCCGGGGTCGACCCCGAGCACGCGCACGCCGTCTCCTCGCCCCTCCGAACACTTGTTCGGGTGGGACACTACCGGCCACCGGCTGGTGCAGGGGGGAGCCGGCCGCGGCGTGTCCCCACGCGCCGCGGCCGTCGACGACCTGGGCCGTACGAGGGCTCGTGAGCGTCAGCCGACGGACTCCAGCACGTCGTCGCTGACGTCGAAGTTGGCCCAGACGTTCTGCACGTCGTCGCAGTCCTCGAGGGCGTCGACCAGGCGCAGCACCCGCCGGCCGGTCTCGTCGTCGAGCGGAACGCTCACGCTCGGCAACCACGAGGACTCGGCCGACTCCACCGCGATGCCGGCGGCGGCCAGCGCGTCGCGGGCCGCCTGCAGGTCGCCGGCCTCGCAGACGATCTCGAACTCGTCGCCGAGGTCGTTGACCTCCTCGGCGCCCGCGTCGAGGACGGCACCGAGCACGTCGTCCTCGCTCAGCCCGTCCTTGGGGACGAGGACCACGCCCTTGCGGTTGAACAGGTAGGAGACCGAGCCCGGGTCGGCCATCGTGCCGCCGCCGCGGGTCATCGCGGTGCGCACCTCGGAGGCAGCGCGGTTGCGGTTGTCGGTGAGGCACTCGACGAGGATCGCGACGCCGCCCGGCCCGTAGCCCTCGTACGTGATCGGCTCCCAGTCGGCCCCGCCGGCCTCGAGACCGGCCCCGCGCTTGACGGCACGGTCGATGTTGTCGTTGGGCACCGACTGCGCCTTCGCCTTGGCGATGGCGTCGGCGAGCGTGGGGTTGCCGCCCGGGTCACCGCCACCGGTGCGCGCGGCGACCTCGATGTTCTTGATCAGCTTGGCGAACAGCTTGCCTCGCTTGGCGTCGACGACGGCCTTCTTGTGCTTCGTGGTCGCCCACTTGGAATGACCGCTCACGACACCCGCTCCCTGACCATGCGTACGAACAACTCGTGGACCCGCGCATCACCCGTGAGCTCCGGATGGAAGCTGGTCGCGAGCAGGTGGCCCTGCCGCACGGCGACGATCCTACCCAGCGCGGCCTCGTCGGCCCGCGCGTCGGTGGGCACGCGCGCCAGCACCTCGACCTCCTCCCCCGCCGACTCCACCCAGGGAGCCCGGATGAAGACGGCGTGCACCGGCTCCTCGGTCGAGAGCCCGGCGAAGGGCACGTCGGCCTCGAAGGAGTCGACCTGCCGGCCGAACGCGTTGCGGCGCACCACGACGTCGAGGCCGCCGATCGTCTCCTGACCGGCCGCCCCGTCGACCATCCGGTCGGCCAGCAGGATCATGCCGGCGCACGAGCCGTACGCCGGCAGCCCACCCGCCACCAGCTTGCGCAGCGGCTGGAGGACGCCGAAGCTCGCCGCCAGCTTGGCCATGGTCGTCGACTCGCCGCCCGGCAGGACGACGCCGTCGACCGGGCCGAGCTCCTCGGGACGGCGCACCACGACGGCGCGGGCGCCGGCCGACTCGACCGCGCGGACGTGCTCGCGGATGTCGCCCTGCAGGCCGAGCACGCCGATGAGAGGTGCGCTCACCGCCAGGGCTACCAGCCGCGCTGCGCGAGCCGGTGATCGACCGGCAGCTGCTCCACGTTGATCCCGACCATGGCCTCGCCGAGCCCGCGGGACACCTTCGCGATCACGTCGGGGTCGTCGTGGAACGTCGTCGCCTTCACGATCGCCTCGGCGCGCCCGGCCGGGTCGCCGGACTTGAAGATGCCCGACCCCACGAAGACGCCGTCGGCGCCCAGCTGCATCATCATCGCCGCGTCGGCCGGGGTCGCGATGCCGCCGGCGGTGAACAGCACCACCGGCAGCCGGCCGGCCTCCGCGACCTCCTTGACCAGCTCGTACGGCGCCTGGAGCTCCTTGGCCGCGACGTAGAGCTCGTCCTCGCTCATCGACGAGAGCCGGCGGAGCTCGCCCCGGATCGCGCGCATGTGCGTCGTGGCATTGGAGACGTCGCCGGTGCCGGCCTCGCCCTTCGACCGGATCATCGCCGCGCCCTCGGCGATGCGCCGCAGCGCCTCGCCGAGGTTGGTCGCCCCGCAGACGAACGGGACGGTGAACTGCCACTTGTCGATGTGGTGCGCGTAGTCGGCGGGCGTCAGCACCTCCGACTCGTCGATGTAGTCGACGCCGAGCGACTGGAGCACCTGCGCCTCGACGAAGTGGCCGATGCGGGCCTTCGCCATGACGGGGATCGAGACCGCGGCGATGATGCTCTCGATCATGTCCGGGTCGCTCATCCTGGCCACGCCGCCCTGCGCCCTGATGTCGGCCGGCACCCGTTCGAGCGCCATGACCGCGACCGCACCGGCGTCCTCGGCGATCGTGGCCTGCTCGGCGGTGACGACGTCCATGATGACGCCGCCCTTGAGCATCTCGGCCATGCCGCGCTTGACGCGGGCGGTGCCGACGGCGGCGGTGCTGTCAGGGGTAGCGCTGGACACGGTGACCTCTCAGCGACGGGCGACTCGACTCGTCCCCATCCTAAGCCTCACCGCCGGTGCGCCCCGGTGCGCGCGGTCACGGGCCGAGCGAGCCCGGTGTCGTCGATCTCGAAGTACGCCGGCTCCAGCGCATGCCCGGCGAGGCCCAACCAGCGCACGAGGCGGGTGCGGCGCAGCACGCGGGTGTCGTCGACCGCCCCGTTGTAGAAGCTGCGGGCGAGGCCCACCCGCGTGACCGCCGATGACAGGTCGCCCAGCAGGGTCATGAGCGGCGGGTGGCGCTCCAGCGCCTCGTCGCCCGGCAGCGCCGCGAGCGCGGCCCGCAGGGCTCGGGTCAGGTCGTTCTCGATGCCCTCGCGATCGTCCGGGTCGGGGCTTCGGGCCGAGCGCGCGGCAGCGGCCAGGGCCGCGACCTCGCCGTCGGGGAGAAGGCCGAGCGAGCCGGCGCAGGCGCCCAGGTCGGCAGCCACCGCGGCGCGGCGGAGCAGCTGCGCGTCGAGGGCGGCCCTGGCGGCCTCGACGCGCACGTGCAGCCGGTCGAGCCGGCCGGCCACCCACGTCACGAACGTGGCGAGCAGGACGACGGCGACGACGACGACGAGCACGAAGGTCACGATCGGATGCTAGCCGCGAATGCGGGGCCGGCCGGCCGACTCAGCCGGTCTCGCCGACCTCCTGCGCACCGGCCTCCGCCGGATGCTCGGCGACGCCGGCCCGCTCGCCCGCGGTCACCGTCTCGTACACGTCGACGACGCGGGCGGCGATCGAGGGCCAGTCGTAGCGGCGCACCACCTCGCGGCCGGCGGCCACCAGCCGGGAGCGCATGGCCGCGTCGTCGATCACCCGGCAGGCGGCCGCGGCGAGCGCCGCCGGGTCGCCGACGGTGAACAGCTCCCCGGCCAGCCCACCGTCGAGCACCCGCCGGAACGCCTCGATGTCGCTCGCCACGATCGGCGTGCCGGCTGCGGCCGCCTCGAGCAGGATCACCCCGAAGCTCTCCTGCCCCGTGTTGGGGGCGACGTAGGCGTCGACCGAGTGGAAGAACCGCGCCTTGTCCTCGTCGCTGACCTGGCCGAGGAACGTCACGCGGTCCTGCAACTCGGCCGGGATCTCGCGCCGGGCGTCGTCCGCGTCGCCCGGCCCCGCCACCAGGAGCCGGATGCCCGGGCGCTGCCGCGCCAGCTCGACGAAGGCCTCGGTCAGCACGTCGAAGCCCTTGCGCGACTCGTTGAAGCGGCCGAGGAACCCGATCGCGCCCCCCGCGCCCGGCCAGCCAGGCAGCGGTGCCGCGTCGCGGAACCCGGTCACGTCGACGCCGTTGGGGATGAGGACGGCGTCGCCGCCGAGGAAGTGCACGATCGTCTCGCGCGCGGCCGGCGACACCGCGATGCGGGCCCTGATCTTCTCCACCGCCGGCAGCGCGGCCGGCATCGCGATGCGGAACCAGCGCGACTTCGGCAGGGCCGCGTGAAACGTCGCGACCATCGGCCCGTCGGCCGCGTAGCAGGCGAGCAGCGACAGACTCGGCACGATCGGCTCGTGCGCGTGGAGCACGTCGAACTCGCCGTCCCGCAGCCAGCGGCGAACCCGGGTGTTGGAGACGAGCCCGAACGTGAGCCGGGCCACCGAGCCGTTGTAGCGCACCGGCACCGCCCGCCCGGCGGGCACGACGTACGGCGGCACCGGCTCGTCGTCGTCGGCCGGCGCGATCACCGAGACGTCGTGACCGAGGTCGATGAGGGCCTCGGCCAGGTCGCGGACGTGCGCCTTGACCCCGCCGGGGACGTCCCAGGCGTACGGGCAGGCGATCCCGATCCGCATCCCGGCTCCCTACGCGGCCTTGGCGGCCGGCCGCCGCGGGTCGAGGTCGGCGAGCCACAGCCGCTGGAGCATGTGCCAGTCGGCCGGGTGCTCGGCGATGGCGGCGGCGAACGCGTCGGCGAGGGACTGCGTCATGGCGGCGACCTGGGCGCGGCGCTCCAGCCCGGCCGGTGGGCGCACCGGCCGGTGGATCCTGGCCCGCCAGCCGCGGCCGCGCTCGGCGTACCACAGCGTCACCGGCAGGAGGGCCGCGCCGGTGCCGACGGCAAGGGCGGCGGGGCCGGCCGGCATCCTGGCGGTCTCGCCGAAGAAGTCGACGTCGACCCCCGAGGCCGACAGGTCGCGGTCGGCCACCAGGCACACGCACCCGCCGGCCCGCAGCCGCTCCGCGAGGACCCGGTACGGCGACTGGTCGCCTCCCGTCAGCGGCAGCACCTCCATGCCGAGCGACTCCCGGAACGCGACGAAGCGGTCGAAGACCTCCTCCGGCTCCAGGCGCTCGACGACCGTGGTGAACGGCACCCCCGTGGCGACCAGCCACGCCCCCGCGTGGTCCCAGTTGCCCATGTGCGGCAGCGCCACGATCACGCCCTGCCCGGCGGCGAGGGCGGCGCGCAGGATCGCCTCGTCCTGCACCGCCATCTCGCCGACGATCCGCTCCGTGGGGATGACAGGCAGCCGGAACGCCTCGAGCCAGTAACGCAGGTACGACCGCATCGCCGCCCGCGACAGCCGGCGCAGCTCGTCCTCCGTCATGGGACCGGCGACCCGCGCCAGGTTGCGCTCCAGCCGCCGGACCGACGCGGGCCGGCGCCACCAGGCGACGTCGGCGCCGAGCCGGAAGGCGGCCGCGGCGACCGGCAGCGGCGCGGCCCTGACCCCGGCCCATCCGGCGCGGTAGCCGAGCCCGGTCAATCGCCGGCGCGCCCGGCCAGCCCGGCCAGCCCATGCGGCCCGGAGCTCCGTACCGGCGGGGCTCACTGCGCTCCCATGGCCAGGCGCGCCTGCCGGCGGACCTCCACCAGCCGCTGGCCGACCGTGAAGGTGGTCGCGGCGGCGAGGAACCAGAGCGCGCCGATCCGCAGCCAGTCCGCGCCGAAGATCCCCGACAGGCCGGTGAGGACCAGGATGATGATGAGCCGCTCGGAGCGCTCGGCGAAGCCGACGTCGCAGCGCAGGCCGAGCCCCTCGGCGCGGGCCTTGACGTAGGACGTGATCGAGCCGGCGACGAGGTCGTAGAGGGCGACGGCGCAAAGCACCAGGTCGTCCCCGCGCCCGGCGTACCAGAGGGCCAGGCCGCCGAAGACCGCGGCGTCGCCGAACCGGTCGAGGGTCGAGTCGAGGAACGCGCCCCACGGCCCCGTCCGCCCGGTCACCCGCGCGACGGCGCCGTCCAGCATGTCGGAGAAGACGAAGCAGGTGATGACCACCGTGCCGAGGAAGAACGAGCCCCTCGGGTAGAAGCCGAGCGCCCCGCCGCACACGCCGGCGGTGCCGGCGACGGTCACCAGGTCGGGGCTGACCCCCCAGCCCGCGAGGCGGCGGGCGGCCGGGTCGACGACGCGGGCGACCTGCGGGCGGAAGTTGAGGCTCAGCATGGCGCACCCACCTTACCGACGGGTGCGCGGCCCGGCCCCCGTCCCGACCCTTGTCCGGGCGCAGCGTCCGGAGGAGAGTCCTGGACACGTCCCCAGCACGTCCTCACCACCGGTCGAGAGCAGCGAGGAGGCGGTCGTCATGGCCGAGAAGCACGCCCCAGCAGGAGCCGCCGGCACGGCACCGGTGGCCGCCCAGCCCGCGATGGTGCGCAACGTGGTGCTGGTCGGCCATTCCGGGGCGGGCAAGACCACGCTCGCCGAGGCCCTCCTCGCCGCGACCGGCACGGTCGGCCGGATGGGCCGGGTCGAGGACGGCTCGACGGTGACCGACTACGACGACGCGGAGATCCGCCAGCAGCGCTCGGTCTCGCTCGCCGTCGCCCCCTTCGAGCACGGCGGCATCAAGGTCAACCTGCTCGACACCCCCGGGTACGCCGACTTCGTCGGCGACCTGCGCGCGGGCCTGCGGGCGGCCGACGCGGCGCTGTTCGTGGTGTCCGCCGCCGACGGCGTCGACGGCATGACCCAGATGATCTGGGAGGAGTGCGCCGCCGTCGGCATGCCGCGCGCCGTCGTCATCACCAAGCTGGACTCGCCGCGCGGCGACTTCGAGCAGATGGTCGAGATCTGCCAGCGCGTCCTCGGCGGCGGCAACGAGTCGTCCGTCCTCCCGCTGTACCTGCCGCTGCACGACGACGACGAGTCGGTCGGCGGCCTCATCGGCCTGCTGAGCCAGAAGGTCTTCGACTACTCCTCCGGCGAGCGCGCCGAGCGCGCCCCGGACGAGCAGCACCTGCCGCTCATCGAGGGCGCGCGCAACGCGCTGATCGAGAGCGTCATCGCCGAGTCCGAGGACGAGACCCTCATGGACCGCTACCTCGGCGGCGAGGACATCGACGTCAAGGTGCTGATCGACGACCTCGAGACCGCGGTGGCCCGCGGCAGCTTCTTCCCGGTACTCGCGACTGCGGTGCCCGCGCCAGGGCAGGGCCCCGTCATCGGCATGGCGGAGCTGCTGGAGGTGCTGACCAGCGCGTTCCCGTCCCCCCTCGAGCACGAGCTGCCGGTGGTGACCCGCCCCGACGGGAGGCCGCACGCGCCGCTGACCTGCGACCCGGAGGGCCCGCTCGTCGCCGAGGTGGTGAAGACGGCGACCGACCCGTACGTCGGCCGCATCTCGCTGGTCCGGGTGTTCTCCGGGACGCTGCGCCCCGACATGGTGGTGCACGTCTCCGGCCACGGCCTCGCCAGCCGGGGCCATGCGGACCACGACGTCGACGAGAAGGTCGGCCAGCTCTCCTCGCCGCTCGGCAAGCACCTGCGCCCCGTTCCGCAGTGCATCGCCGGCGACGTCTGCGCCATCGCCAAGCTGACGAGGGCCGAGACCGGCGACACGCTGTCGGGCAAGGACGACCCGCTGCTCGTCGAGGCCTGGGAGATGCCGGATCCGCTGCTCCCCGTCGCCATCCAGGCGAAGAGCAAGGCCGACGAGGACAAGCTCTCGCAGGGCCTCGCCCGCCTGGTCGCCGAGGACCCCACGCTGACGCTGGAGCGCAACGCCGAGACCCACCAGCTCGTCCTGTGGTGCATGGGCGAGGCGCACGTCGACGTGCTGCTCGACCGGCTGAAGAACAAGTACGGCGTCGAGGTCGAGCAGATCCCGCTGCGGGTGCCGTTCCGCGAGACGTTCGGCAGCAAGGCGAGCGGTCACGGGCGGCACGTCAAGCAGTCCGGTGGCCACGGCCAGTTCGCCGTCTGCGACATCACCGTCGAGGGGCTGCCGTCGGGCAGCGGCTACGAGTTCGTCGACAAGATCTTCGGCGGCTCGGTGCCCAACCAGTTCATCCCGAGCGTCGACAAGGGCGTACGGGCGCAGATGGAGCGCGGGGTCATCGCCGGCTACCCGGTCGTGGACATCCGGGTCACGCTCACCGACGGCAAGGCGCACACCGTCGACTCGTCCGACATGGCGTTCCAGGTGGCCGGCGGGCTGGCGCTGCGCGAGGCGGCCAAGGCCTCGCAGATGCAGCTGCTCGAACCGGTGCTGGAGGTGTCGGTGCTGGTGCCGGACGACTACGTCGGCGCGGTGATGAGCGACCTGTCGTCGCGGCGCGGGCGGGTGACTGGCACCGAGCCGGTCGGGTCGACCGGGCGCACGATGATCAGGGCCGACGTGCCGGAGATCGAGGTGGTTCGCTACGCGGTCGACCTGCGGTCGATGACGCAGGGCACCGGCACGTTCAGCCGCAAGTACCTGCGGCACGAGCCGATGCCGAGCCACCTCGCGCAGAAGGTCCAGGCCGAGGTCGGCCCGCACCACGACTGAGGACTCGCCGGCTCAGCCGCGCTCGGCCTTGCCGGGGAGCCCCAGCTCGCCCCACGTCGCCGCGAGCAGCTCGCGGGTCTGCGAGAGCAGCTGGGGCAGCACCTTGGTCTGGCCGATCACCGGCATGAAGTTGGTGTCGCCGCCCCACCGCGGCACGACGTGCTGGTGCAGGTGCGGCGCGATGCCGGCCCCCGCCACCGTGCCGAGGTTGAGCCCGACGTTGAACCCCTGCGCGCCGCTCGCGGCCCGCAGCGCCTGCAGCGCAGCCCTGGTGAGCGTCGCGAGCTCGGCGGTCTCGTCGTCGTCCAACTCGGTGTAGTCGGCGACGTGCCGGTAGGGGACGACGAGCAGGTGCCCGCTGTTGTACGGGTAGAGGTTGAGGACGACGTACGTCCGCTCGCCGCGGGCCACCACCAGCCCGTCGGCATCGTCGCGGCCGGGGATGTCGCAGAACGGGCACTCCTCCCCGCTCGGCTTGCCCTCGCCCTTGATGTAGGCCATCCGGTGCGGAGTCCAGAGCCGCCGGAAGGCGTCGGCCTCGCCGACCCCGTGCTGGGCCTCGGGCCCGGCATCCGACCTGGCATCGGGTGCAGGCTCGGTCATGCCGGCGCGGCCTCGTCCCGCACGGCCTCGTCCGGGTTGAGCGCATCGGGGTCGACGAGCCGGTTGTCGACGACCCGGGCGATCTCCTCGATCACCTCAGGGACCGGGACGCCCCGCCGCTCGACGCCGTTGCGGTAGCGGACCGACACGGCACCGGCCCCCACGTCGCGCGGGCCGGCGATGAGCATGTACGGCACCTTCTGGGTCTGCGCCTTGGCGATCTTCTTCTGCATCCGCTCGTCGGAGCCGTCGACCTCGACCCGCAGCCCGCGGGCCCGCAGCCGGTCGGCGACGTCCTCGAGGTAGGCGACGTTGTCGCTGCGGATCGGGATGCCGGCCACCTGCACCGGCGCCAGCCACGGCGGCATGGCCCCGGCGTAGTGCTCGAGCAGGATGGCGAAGAACCGCTCCTCCGAGCCGAACAGCGCGCGGTGGATCATGTACGGCTGCCGCCGGCTGCCGTCGGCGTCCTGGTACTCCATGTCGAAGCGCAGCGGGAGCTGGAAGTCGACCTGGAGCGTCGAGAGCTGCCAGCGGCGGCCGATCGCGTCGCGGACGTGGATGTCGACCTTGGGCGCGTAGTACGTGGCCTCGCCGGGCGCGACGACGTACGGCAGGCCGGCCACCTCCACGGCGGCGCGCAGCGCCGACTCGGCAGCGGCCCACTGCTCGTCGGTGCCGATGTAGTCCTTGCTGTCGTCGCGCACCGCGAGCTCGGCCTCGAACTCGGTGAGCCCGAAGTCGCGCAGGAGGTCGACGACGAACGCCAGCAGGCTGGTCAGCTCGCCCCCCAGCTGCTCGGGGGTGCAGAAGATGTGCGCGTCGTCCTGGGTGAAGCCGCGGGCCCTGGTGAGCCCGTGCAGCACGCCCGACTTCTCGAACCGGTAGACGGTGCCGAGCTCGAACAGCCGCATCGGCAGGTCGCGGTAGCTCCGGCCCCTCGACTTGTAGACCTGGATGTGGAAGGGGCAGTTCATCGGCTTGGGGTAGTACCGCGCTCCCTCCATCTCCATCGGGGGGTACATGCCGTCGGCGTACCACTCGAGGTGGCCGGAGGTCTCGAACAGCGTCGAGCGCGCGATGTGCGGCGTGACGACGAAGCTGTAGCCGGCCCGCTCGTGGCGGTGCCGCGAGTAGTCCTCCATCGCCCGCCGGATCGCGCCGCCCTTGGGGTGCCACACGGCGAGACCGCCGCCGATGATCGAGGGGAAGCTGAACAGGTCGAGCTCGACCCCGAGCCGCCGGTGGTCGCGCCGCTCGGCCTCCTCGAGCAGGTGCAGGTAGCCGTCGAGCGCCTCCTGCGACTCCCATGCGGTGCCGTAGATGCGCTGGAGCTGCGGGTTGCGCTCGCTGCCCCGCCAGTACGCGGCGGCGCTGCGCATCAGCCGGAACGCCGGGATGTCCGCCGTGGTGGGCAGGTGCGGCCCCCGGCAGAGGTCCTTCCAGGCGAGCTCGCCGTCCTGGCGGAGGTTGTCGTAGATGGTCAGCTCCCCGGCGCCCACCTCGATGTCGGCGCCCTCGACCGCCGCGCCGGCCGTGCCCTTGAGCCCGATGAGCTCGACCTTGTACGGCTCGTCGGCGAGCTCGGTGCGCGCCTCGTCGTCGCTCACCACCCGGCGAGAGAACCGCTGGCGCTCCGCGACGATCTCGCGCATGCGCGCCTCGATCCGCTCGAGATCGGCGGGGGTGAACGGCGTCTCGACGTCGAAGTCGTAGTAGAAGCCGGCGGTGATGGGCGGCCCGATGCCGAGCCGGGCCCGCGGGAACAGGTCCTGCACCGCCTGGGCCAGCACGTGGGCCGTCGAGTGCCGCAGGATGGCCCGGCCGTCGTCGGTGTCGACGGGAATCGTCTCGATGCGGTCGCCGTCCTCCGGCATCCACGACAGGTCGCGCAGGTCGATCTCGTTCACCCGTACCGCGATCGCGCCCCTGCCCGGCTCGATGCCGGCGTCGGCGCAGATCTCGCCCACCGTCGTCCCCGCGGAGACGATGCGGAGCGATCGGTCGAGGGTGATCCGGACGTCGGGCACCAGTCCTCCAGGATGGCCGGGACGAGCGGGACGCACCGATGCTATCCGGGGCGGCTCGGCGGCCGCGCGACCATTCCTCGCCGTGAAGCCCCCGCTACCAGCGGGAGCCGATGCGGGCTACCAGCGGGAGCCGATGCGGTTGTCGGTCGGTTGCGCCATGAGGAGCGCCTCGATCGCGGCCCGGGAGTAGCGGCCGGCGGTCACCACCTGCGGCAGGTGGACGGCCTCGCGGACGTCGCGCGCCACCGCGCGCAGGCGCGGCACGAACGGATCGTCGCTGCCGAGCCGCCAGTCGGGATGAGCGGTGGCGCTGCGGTCCTCGTCGAAGTAGACGAGCGCGCGGATGCCCTCCGCGGCCGACACCCGGAGCAGCTCGCGCAGCCAGGGTCCCTGCGAGCCGTGGGCGCGGTTGGCGCCGACCTCCGGGAGCATGACCGGCACGTTGGGGCCGAGGGTGCGGACGATGTCGAGCATCGGCAGCAGGTGCGCATCGGCGAGGTCGGCGGTCGGGTCGCCCCAGTTGTAGACGTCGATGCCGGTGTAGTCGACCCAGCTCGCGCCCGGCCACACCGGGAGCAGGTCGGTGTCGCAGGAGTACCCGACGTTCCAGATGAAGCGCACGTTGCCGGCGCCGGCCGTGCGGAAGGCGGCGACCACGTGGTGCCAGGCGGCGACGAAGTCGTCGGCCGTGTTGCCGCCGACGCCCGCCGCCCAGGGCGACCAGCGGCAGTTCAACTCAGGGAACAGCCGCAGCAGCACGGGGTGCCCGTACGCCGCGGCGTCCTGCGCCCACTGGGCGATGTAGGCGTCCTGGTCGCCGGCGGCGATCTGGGCGAGCGTCACGTCGCTCGGCGCCCAGGCGAGCATCGGCACGGCGCCGCCGGAGCGGACCATGGCCGCGTGCGCCGCCGGGAAGCTCTCCCCGGCCCGCCAGGGCGCGAAGCTCGCGACGATGCCGGAGCGCGCGCCGAGCTGGCTCTCGCGCAGCTTGCGCAGGAAGGCGCTCGGCCGCTCGTCGCCGAGGACGACAGGCTGCGCCGGGAGGCTCGCCGCGAGGAGCGTGGGCACGCCGGCCAGGGGCGCACCGGGGCGCTGGGTCACGGGCGGCCGCACGGCGGCGTCGGCACCGGCCGGCGCCAGGGCCGTCAGCACGGCGGTCAGCGCGGCGGCCAGCAGGCCGGCCAGCACGGCGAGCGACCCGGCGACGGCGCTGCGCCTGGGCCGCCGCGTACCGCGGAAGGGCCTGGTGAGGGGCAGGGTCTGGCGCGGGCTCATGGCGGAGATGGTGGCAGAGCCCGCCTGCCGATGTGGGGTCATCGCCCCAGATGTCGACGCTTCGCCCCTTGCCTTGAGCGCTGTGACCAGGGTGATCAAGGTGGCTAGCGGGGCTGCTGTGATCGACATGCCGCATTGCCACGCATCAGCTGCCAAACGGTGGCAGGCTGCACGGACGGCTCGCCGGGCGCCCGTTCAGGGCGGCGCCGGATCGACCGAGACAGCAAGGGAGCCGCTGACCGACCGCGGCCACCGTCCCCGAGCCGACCTGACCCGACGAGGAGGGCCATGAGTCCCCGCCAGGCTCGCCCGGCGCTCGTCGCCGCGACCGTCGCCGCGACGACCCTCGGGCTGGCGCTCACGCCGGTCCGCCCCGGCCTGGCCCGCGCCGCCGGCACCGACGCGACCCCCGCCGTCATCGCCTACCTGGCCGACGACTCGATGGACGGCACGTACGGGCTGTACTGGGCGACGATCGACGGGTCGGTCAGGCACGCGGTGGTGCGTGACAACGACATCCGCGACGTCGGTTACCCGGTGCTGTCGCCGGACGGCAGCCGGGTCGCGTTCGAGTACGACGCCAACGGCAGCGGCACGTACGCCATCGCGGTGGCCAACCTCGACGGGAGCGGGCTGCGCACGCTGGTGCCTACCCCGGCCTCAACCGCCACGTCGGTGGGCGTGCCCGCGTGGTCGCCCGACGGCTCGCGGCTGGTCTTCACCGTCGCCACGACGAGCGGCGACGGCGTCATCACGTCCTACCGGCTGCGCACCGTCACGACGACCGGCACCGCGACGGTCGCCGACGTGCCTGGCGGCGCCGGGCTCGCGTTCGGCAGCTACGACCCGACCGGCGGTGGCCGCATCGTCGCGGCGTCGGCCGCGTCGGGGCACCAGGTCGTCATGCTGAGCGGCGGCACGGCCGTCCCCGTGCCGGGGACCTCGGACGCCTCGTTCCCCCGGCTCTCGCGCGACGGCAGCCGGATCGCCTACCAGTCGGGCCGTCCCGGCTCGTCGAGCATCGTCGTCACGCCGCTGGACGGCTCGACGCCGACCACCGTCGCGACCGGCGCGGCCGAGCTGCCGGCCTGGTCGCTCGACGGCTCGACCGTCTACTACGACCGCCCCGGGCCGTCCGGCACGTACGACCTGATGTCCGCCCCCGCCGACGGCTCGGCCCCGGCCTCGCCCATCGCCAGCCGCTCGACGGACGCCTCCGACGAGCTCGCGCCCACCGTGGCCCCGCTCGACACGACGCCGCCCTCCGCGGCCGGCCGGCTGGGCGTGCGCCTCGCCGGGACCCGCCCGGCGCTCGGCTGGTCGATGCCGGCCGAGCCGGACGTGTCGCACGTGGTCGTCCAGCGCGGCGCCGGCACCGACCCGACCTCGTGGACGCGCGTCTACTCCGGCCGCGGCACGGCGGTGACCGACACCGTCACGGCGGGACAGGTCTACACCTACTCGGTCACCGTCATCGACGGCGCGGGCAACGCGTCGGCGCCGGTGCAGCGCACCATGCGCGCGCTCCCCGCGCCGGCGGTCACGGCGCCCGCGGTGGTCGCGTCGGCGTCGACCTCGCCGTCGTTCAAGGTCGACTGGGGCGGCAAGGGGAGCCCGTCCGGCACGCGCTACGTCGTCGACGTCTCGACCCACCGGCCGACCTCGACCTCGGCCTGGACGACCCTGAGCGACGGGACGGCGACGTCGAGGACCTACTCGGCCACCACGTCCGCCGCGGGCTCCACCTTCCACTTCCGGGCCAGGACCGTCGACGCGTACGGCAACAGCTCGGCCCCGGCGTACGCCGCGTCGGCCGAGCCGTACGACGACCGGGCCGCGCAGTACGCGGGCACCTGGCGATCGGCGAACGGGCAGGCGAGCCGGTGGCTCGGCACCCTGCGCACGACGCGCGCCGCCGGCGCCACGGCGATCTTCAAGGTCAGCGGGACGCGCTACTACCTCTACGCCGACCGCTGCCCGCAGTGCGGCTCGCTGCGGATCTACACCAACGGGCACTACCGGACCACGGTCAGCAGCTACGCGTCGACGACCCAGCCGCGAAGGCTGATCTGGACGTCGGCCGCGATGCCGGCCGCGCCCCGCTACGTCAAGGTCGTCAACGTGGGCACCAGCGGCCACGCCCAGCTCCACCTCGACGCCGTCGCCGGCTCCCTCTGACCGCTTGCCGACGCCGCGACCGGGGGATCATGGCCTCGGAGGTGTCGCCGTCATGGTCCTGTCGATCCTGGTGCTCGTCCTCATCGCGCTCGCCGGCGCGGCCGTCCTGGGCGTGATCCTCGCCTTCGTGGCCAATGCGGTCGTGCAGGTGGCGCGCACGCTGCGCCGCTGACCGGATGGTGGATCGAAGCGCGGGACGCCGCGCTCCGGCGGCAGCGAGCGGTCACGGTCCTGCCTCGCCTACGAAGCACCAGACCTGAGCCTGTCCCAGCCATCCGATCGGTGCCCGTATCCTGCTGGCTGTCCTGACCGGAGAGGTTGTTGATGGCTCGCGGCGTAGCTGGTTGATCAAGGAGGAGACCTCCGGGTGAGGTCGGCGCTCACGCTCCAGCGCGTCCACGACAACATCACCCCCATCATCGCGAACGGCCACGTCTACGCACCGAACGATCCTGCCCGAAGGACGAGCGTCGCTCATGGCCACCTCACCTTGACCCTCGACGGAGCGACCGTCCGCTTCCTAGGTGACGATGGCTCAACCGTCACGTTCACCAGGCACGCCGGCCCGCTCGCATGCGCAGGCTGACCTCATCGCCATAGCTGGTGCCGGACAAGCCCCACGCCGCTCTGGATCCCGATGCCACCGGGCCGGCAGCCGTCCAGGACGACGTGACCCCACCGACCAACGGCAGCGCAAATGATGGTGGCGAGCGCAAGGCGCCGCCACGCTGAGCCCGACTCGACCATCCGCCGGCCCCACGTGGACGCGCGCCGCCCCACGATGGGCCAACGCGCGGGCAGGCTACTGGAGAGCGGCTCCCACCAGCAGGCAATCGCGGTAGGCGTCCGACCCGTCTCGAAGGATGGTCGGAGGATGGTCACCGAAGCGGTTCGGCCATCCTGGCCAGGCAGCGCCCGACAGGCCGGCTGACCTGCGGCGTCGTGGTGGGCGCAGCAGGTTTTGAACCTGCGACCTCTGCCGTGTGAAGGCAGCGCTCTCCCGCTGAGCTATGCGCCCGGGACGGTGCCGGCCGCGCCGATCATGAGCTGGTCGCCGCGGCCGCCCGGCAACTCTATCCGATCGCCGCTGCCCGTCGCGACCAGTGGAACGGCCGGGATGCGCATCGTACGATGCGTCTCGACGGCTGTGGCCTTCCCCACAGGGACGCGCGGCGCCATCCTGGGGGAGGGCCGGCCACCGCCCACCAGCGCCGGGATCAACCGGTTCTTCCGATAACCGATCGGCACCAATCCTGCTCGTCCCGTTACCGATCACCGCACCGGTAGTTACCTCTCCGGGGATCGGGGGCAAGCTAACTGATAGCGGCAACACTCACCGAGTCAGGACCAGTCATCGCCACTAGCTAGGCCCCGCAGAGCCACCCAGAACCAGCTGACCGAACCACCACCGCCGACGACCAGCAGTCCGGAAAGGCCTCGCGACATGAGCGCTCACCCCGTCTCAGTCTCCACGGAGCTCGACCTGCGGCTCGTCGTTCCCGGCAGCGCCTCGCTCCCCGTGAAGGCCGACAGCCGGTACGACGTCTCGGACCCGTACGCGGTGCATGTGGCGTTCCACACCGGGACGGGCGAGGTCGTCGAGTGGACCTTCGCCCGTCAGCTGCTCACCGACGGCGTGACCCGCCCGGTCGGCGAGGGCGACGTCCAGGTGTGGCCGAGCTACAGCGGCAGCGAGCAGGTCGTCTGCCTGGCGCTGTCCTCCCCCTCGGGCCGTGCATTGTTCGAGATCCCGCTCCCGCAGCTGGTCGAGTTCCTCACCAAGACCTATGCCGTGATCCCGACCGGCAGCGAGAGCGACCACGTCGACGTCGACGCCGAGCTTGCGCTGCTGCTCTGGAGCGAGCCCGAGGTGTGACCTCCTCCCCCGGGCGATGCCCCCGGCCACCCACCGGCCGGGGGCTTCGTCTCGTCCCGGGGACTGACCGGCCCCTCGCTGGGCCCCTGCCTCAGGCCTCGGCCTCGGCCTGCCAGGCGGGAGCATGCGTACCGGGCTCCAGCGGCATCCGGACTCCGACCTCGCGCGCGGTGTCGAGCCCGATCTCATAGCCGGCGTCGGCGTGGCGGATGACGCCGGTGCCGGGGTCGTTGGTCAGCACCAGCTCGAGCCGGCGCCGCGCGTCGGCGGAGCCGTCGGCCACCACCACGACGCCCGCGTGGATCGACTTGCCGATGCCGACGCCGCCGCCGTGGTGCACCGACACCCATGACGCCCCTGACGCGGTGTTGACCAGCGCGTTCAGGATCGGCCAGTCGGCGATCGCGTCGGAGCCGTCGCGCATGGCCTCGGTCTCGCGCTCCGGCGAGGCCACTGAGCCGGCGTCGAGGTGATCACGGCCGATCACGATGGGCGCCCGCACGACGCCGCGCGACACCAGGTCGTCGAACGCCAGGCCCGCGACGTGGCGCTCGCCGTACCCCAGCCAGCAGATGCGGCTCGGCAGGCCCTGCCCCTTGACCTTCTCCCCGGCGAAGCGCAGCCAGCGGTGGAGATCGTCGTCGTTCGGGAACGCCTCGAGCACGGCCCGGTCGGTGGCGGCGAGATCCTCGGCGTCGCCGGACAGGCAGGCCCACCGGAACGGGCCGGCCCCGCGGCTGAAGAGCGGCCGGACGTACGCGGGGACGAAGCCCGGGTAGTCGAACGCGCTCGCCACCCCCGCGTCCTGCGCCTGCCCGCGCAGGCCGTTGCCGTAGTCGAAGACCACCGCGCCGGCCGCTTGCAGGTCGAGCATCGCCTGGCAGTGCACGGCCATCGCGGCCCTGGCCCGCTCGACGTACTCGGCCGGCTTGGCCTTCCGCAGCTCGAGGGCCTCGTCGTACGGCAGGCCGTTCGGCACGTAGCCGTTCAGCTCGTCGTGGGCCGACGTCTGGTCGGTGACGACGTCGGGCGCCCACTGCCGGCGCACCAGCTCAGGGAGGGCGTCGGCCGCGTTGGCGATCACCGCGATGGAGACCGCCCGGCCGTCGCGCTTGGCCTGCTCGGCGGCGGCGAGCCCGGCGTCGAGCGAGTCGGCGATCTCGTCGAGGTAGCCGTGGTCGCGGCGGCGCTCGGCGCGCCACCGGTCGACCTCGATGCAGAGCGCCACCCCGCCGTTGCCGGTGATCGCGAGAGGCTGCGCGCCGCCCATGCCGCCGAGCCCGGCGGTCAGGACGATCCGGCCACGAAGGGTGCCGCCGAAGTGCTGGTTGGCCACCTCGCCGAAGGTCAGGTAGGTGCCCTGCAGGATCCCCTGCGTGCCGATGTAGATCCACGAGCCGGCCGTCATCTGGCCGAACATGGTGAGCCCCAGCTGCTCCAGCTCCCGGAACTTCTCGGGCGTCGCCCACCGCGGGACGAGCAGCGAGTTGGCGATGAGCACGCGCGGCGCGAGCTCGTGGGTGCGCAGCACGCCGACCGGCTTGCCGGACTGCACGAGCAAGGTATCGTCCGGCCCCATCGTGCGCAGCGTCTCCACGATCGCGTCGAAGCTGCGCCAGTCGCGCGCCGCCCGCCCGGTGCCGCCGTAGACGACGAGGTCATCGGGCCGCTCGGCGACCTCGGGATCGAGGTTGTTGTGCAGCATGCGCAGCGCCGCCTCGGCGGCCCACGTGCGGGCCGACCGCTCCGGCCCGCGCGGCGCCCGTACCACCCTGGCCCCGTGCATCCTCACCCTCCCGCCTCGTCCCGCCGCTCGTCACCGCTCTCGCCCCGCTCGAGCGCCTTGGTCATCTGCATGGCGGTCACCTGATAGCCCAGCGACCGGTAGAGCTCGATCGCCGTCGTGTTGAAGCCGAACACGTTGAGCCCGATCCGGCCGACGCCGCGCGACCGTGCCTCCTGCTCGGCCTGCTCCATGATGGCGCGGCCGTAGCCGCGACCGCGCAGCGCGCCCACGACCTCGACGTCGTAGACCCACGCCGAGTCCGCCGCCGCGCCCGGCCCCTGAAGGGCCAGCCAGACGTGCCCGACCGGCTCCTCGCCCTCGTCCGTGGCGCGCAGGAAGAGATGGCCGGCGGTCGCCCGGCCCGCGGGGAGCAGGCGCGCGAGGTCGCTCTCAGCCTTCGCCCTGGCCGCCGCCGCGCTCACCGTGCCGCCGGCCGCGATCTGCGCGGCGTAGCTGCGCCGGCTGTCGTCGATGAACGCGTCGTACTCGACGTCGGTCATCGGGCGGAGCCGCACCTGCATGCGCCCATCCTCTCGCGACCGCTCGCGGCGGTCACGCGGCCGCGGTCACCGGTTGGCGGTCGCCCGGTGCGTCACGGGTCGGCGTCGGCGGCCGCGCGCTCGGCGTAGGTGCGCGCGGCCAGCGCGGTCAGCGGGCCGGGCGCGGCGGCGAGCGGGCGGCCGTCGACGGCGCGGACCGGCAGCACCTCGCGGGTCGTCGAGGCGAGAAAGACCTCGTCGGCCCTGCCGAGCGCCTCGAGCGGCAGCGGCTCCTCGATCGCGTCGGTCCACTCGAGCAGCAGGCCGCGGGTGACGCCGGCGAGGCAGCCGCTCGCGAGCGGCGGGGTGACGAGCCGCCCGCCGATGCCGAGGAAGACGTTGCTGCCGGTGCCCTCGCACAGCTCCCCCACCGTGTTGGCGAAGATCGCCTCGGCGCCGCCGCGCTCCTTCGCGTGCGCGAGCGCCCGCACGTTCTCGGCGTACGACGTGCTCTTGACGCCGGTCAGCGCGCCACGCTCGTTGCGGGTCCACGGCACGACGACGACGTCGACGGCCGGGGGCCACGGGGTCAGTGGCGCGACGCCGATGACGACGGTGGACGGCCCGCCGCCGCGCTCGGGGCTGAGCGGCGAGGGGCCACCGGTCACGGTGATGCGCAGCCGGGCGGCGGCCGGCAGCTCCCCGGCGTTGGCCGTCAGCAGCTCGCCGACCGCGAGGCGCAGCTCGTCGGCCGTCGGGACGGCGAGCCCGAGCGCCCGGCCGGACGCCGCGAGCCGGTCGAGGTGCCGGCTGAGCGCGAAGGGCGTCCCGTTGAGGACCTTGAGGGTCTCGAACACGCCGTCGCCCACCGTGAGGCCGTTGTCGTTGGCCGGGACGCTCGCGCGGGCCGCGTCGACGAGCGACCCATTGATCCAGATCCTCACGGGGTCCTCATGCGGCGCACCCTACCGGTCATGCGAGCGGGCCGGTCACCGACTCGGCGGCGGCCACCACGTCGGCGAGCATCGCCTCGGCGGCCGCGAGCTGCGGCGCGACCTCGCGGTCGACGGCCATGTGGGCGACATCGCGGCGCACCCGGCGGATCACCGCCGAGGTGGCCGGGCCGGGCTCCGCGACGTCGGCCCGCAGGTCGGCGGCCTGGGCGGCGCAGACCAGCTCGATGGCGAGGACCGAGCGCACGTTGAGGATGATCTCGCGGAGCTTGCGCTGCACGCCCCAGCCCATGGAGACGTGGTCCTCCTGGTTGCCGGACGTGGGGATCGTGTCGACGCTGCCCGGGTGGGCCAGCACCTTGTTCTCGCTGACCAGCGACGCCGCCGTGTACTGCGCGATCATGTAACCGGAGTTGGTGCCCGCGTCGGGGGCGAGGAAGGGCGGCAGCCCCCGGCTGAACGCCGGGTCGAGCATGCGGTCGACCCGCCGCTCGCTGATGCTCGCGAGCTCGGCGACGGCCATGCCCAGCATGTCGCCGGCGAACGCGAGCGGCTCGCCGTGGAAGTTGCCGGTGCTCATCACCTCGAAGCCGTCACCGTCCCCCTCGGCCGCGTCGACGATCACCGGGTTGTCCACGACGGAGCCCAGCTCGATCGCGAGCACCCGCTCGCAGTGCGCAAGGACGTCGCGCACCGCGCCGTGCACCTGCGGGGCGCAGCGCAGGCAGTACGCGTCCTGCACCGCGTGCCGCGAATGCCGATGGCTCGCGAGCAGCGGCGACCCGGCGAGCAGGCGCCGCAGGTTGGCGGCGCTCACCAGCTGGCCGGGGTGCGGGCGCAGCGCCTGCACGCGCTCGTCGTACGGCCGGTCGGTGCCGAGCAGCGCTTCGAGCGACAGGGCGCAGACCACGTCGGCCACCGTCACGAGCAGCCGGGCGTCGGCGATCGACAGCGCGAGCAGCGCCTGCATGGGCTCGGTGCCGTTGATGAGCGAGAGCCCCTCCTTGGGGGCGAGCTGCAGCGGCGCGAGCCCCGCCTCGGCGAGGGCCTCGCCGGCCGGGCGGCCCGCCGGCTCGGCGTCACCGGCACGGCGCAGCCGGCCCTCGCCGATCAGCGGCAGGGCGAGGTGCGCCAGCTGGGCGAGGTCGCCGGAGCAGCCGACCGACCCCTTCGCCGGCACCACCGGCAGCAGCCCGGCCGCCAGCATGTCCAGCAGCCGGGCCGGCAGGTCCACCCGCACGCCGGAGCGGCCGGCAGCCAGCGTCCTCGCCCGCAGCAGCAGCAGCGCGCGGACGAACGCGTCCGGCATCGGGTCGCCGACCGCGGCCGCGTGCGAGCGCAGCAGCGCCACCTGCATCCGCTCGAGGTCGGCACCGCCCACCGTGGTGTCGGCGAGCGCGCCGAAGCCGGTCGTCACCCCGTACACCACGTCGGCCCGCTCCACGGCGTCGGTCACGACCCGGCGGGTCGGCTCCATGCGGGCCGCGACGCTGTCGGCCAGCACCGCGCGCGCCTCGCCCCGCGCGACGTCGACCACGTCGTCGATCGTCAAGGGATCCCCGGTGACCACCACGTCTCGCATGGTCGGGACGTTAACGGGTGGCGCCCCCGGCCATCCCGGCGACCCGAGGGACCGACGCGGCGCCACGCTGCCACCGCCCGGTTTGAGCCGGGAGGCGGTTGTCGGATAGTCTTTGCCAGCGCACCTCGGGCTCCGGCCCGGGACCGCACGCGGACGTGGCTCAGTTGGTAGAGCATCACCTTGCCAAGGTGAGGGTCGCGGGTTCGAATCCCGTCGTCCGCTCGAGTGGCGGGCTGATCGACAGCCGCTCCGGGGCCGCTCGGTCCCATGCTAAGTTCAGGGGCCTCGGCCTCATGGCGGGATGGCCGAGTGGCTTAGGCAAGGGCCTGCAAAGCCCTGTACGCGGGTTCGATTCCCGCTCCCGCCTCGGGCGCTTAGCTCAGTGGGAGAGCGCTACCTTGACACGGTAGAGGTCACAGGTTCAAAACCTGTAGCGCCCACCAGTACGTCACCGCAGGTCAGAGACTTGTCGCTCCCCCATCGGGGGCTCTGCTAGGGGTATCACCAGGACAGCGCCGGGGGCTGAGAGGCCCGTAGAGCGTTTCTGGGGTCCCAGGGATACCGGCCAGCGGCCTTCTCGGGGAGCCATTCCGTCGCTCGGGTCAGGCCGGCCCCCACCCGCGGTGCGGTGAAGCCGAGAACGGCCGGCCCACCATGACGCCGGGAAGCGTCTCGGGGTAACGCTCCCGGCCGGGGACCGGCCCTCCGGCAACGCTTACTGGATATTGGCGACGCACAGTTAGTAGCCAGTCGACAGATCGGAGCGCATTATGCGTCGCTTCACCGCCGCAGCCATCCTCGCCGCAGTCGCCGCGCTGACGGCAGCCGTCGCCGCTCCGGCGACAGCAGCGCAACTAGCCGGGGCCACTGGCCTCCCCTGCTGCGAGCCGCGCTAGGGCGACTGGACGGTGGCCGTGGCTGGGCGGATAGGCGCAGCGGTCACGCCCAGCGCGGCTTGCCATCCGCCACAAGGCGGTGACCGCCTCCTTGTCGCGCCTCATCGTCGTCAGCACCACCGCAGCTCGCCCCGCACCGGGCCGGCCTGCTGCGCTCCCCGAGCTGCGCGCGGTGGCCCGGATAGGGCAGGCAGGAATCAGGCCTCGGTGAAGACGCAGCCGCAGGTGGCGCCGCCGTGGCTGTTGAGCACGCTGCCGGTGAGGTCGGTGCTGGCGCGCACGATCGCGCCACCGAAGCCGCGATCGGAGGTGAAGACGAGCCAGGCGACCACCTGCTGCTCGAGACCGCCGGCGGCGGGGAAGGGCTCGGAATCGGGCCGGATGCGGGCCTGCAGCACGTACGGGCCGTCGACCGCGGCCCGCAGCGTCGCGGCCCACTCCTCCGGACTGGCCTGCCAGCCGAGCACGACGCCGAAGCCGCCGTGCAGCAACGTCGGCTTGAGCACCAGGTCGGCCCGGTGCTCGGCCGCGTACGGGAGGAGATCGGTCCGCTCGCCGCCCACCGTCACCTGCTCGTCCCGCACCATCCGGGTCCACGGCAGGATCCGGTCCAACGCGTCCAGCTCGGCCGGCGTGAACCGGTCGCGGTTGGCCTCGTCCGACAGCATCGCCAGCGCCGCCTTGCTGCCGTAGAGCTCGACGTCCATGGGCGTGAACATCGCCACGTCGCCGCGCTCCACCGCCCGCAGCAGCGGGTCGATCAGCGCCAGCGACTCGGGCACCAGCAGGTCCTCGACCAGGAAGAACCGGTAGATCACGTCGACGATGCGCCCACCCAGCCGGACCCGGCCACCGCCGATGTCGAGCTGGCCGAGGTGGCAGGGCACCATCTCGACCCCGAACCCGCTCAGCGCGTCGGCGAAGGCCTGGTACAGCTTCTCCAGCGAAGGGAAGTTCTCGGGCGCGTCGACCACGGCGAAAAGCGGCGGGTGCCCGTCGTCGGTCTCGTGCCCGCTGAGCAGCATGTCGGCCAGCTCGGCCATCGTGTCCACGTAGCCCAGCCCCGCGTCGGCGACGAACTCGGCCACGGCCGGGTGGCTGAGCATGCCCCGGTTCAGCACGGCGTTGTCCAGGCCACCGAGAGCGCCGCCGATGTTCAGCTCCATCAGCCGGAACTCGGTGCCGTCGTGGTAGAGGTCCGCCCTGGTCAGCCGCGTCGGGGCGGCGCGATGGCCGCGCAGGATCGCGGCCACCTGGGCGTCGGTCATCCCGGCCGCCCGGGCGAAGGCGCCGAGGTCACCGGCGTACAGGCGCTCCGGCAGGGCGCTAAGCGCGTCGTGCACGTGGCCGAGGTCGCGCGCCAGCTGGTCCTGCTCGGCGCGGCCGAGGAACGTCGGCCGGGTCAGGCAGCGCCCGTAATAGGTCGTGGGCCCCAGGTTCGCGGCAGCCTGGGCGGCCTGCCAGACCTCGTCCCAGCCGACGCCGCGGCGCTGCAGCTCCGCGAGGTAGGCCGCGGTGATGGCGTTGTCACGCATGTCGCCCGCACGCCCCCTCGGGTCACGTCCCCAGGCGAGCATTGTCGCATCTCGCTCCGGCCGAGGAGCCCGACCACTCGGTGGGTGGGCGGACGCCGTGGCTCGGGCGGGACGGCCGGGGTCAGGCCTGGACGAAGCAGCAGCCGCAGGTGGCGCCGCCGTGGCTGTTGAGCACGCTGCCGGTGAGGTCGGTGCTGGCGCGCACGATCGCGCCGCCGAAGCCGCGGCTGACGCTGAAGACCAGCCAGGCGACCACCTGCTGCTCGAGACCGCCGGCGGCGGGGAAGGGCTCGGGCGCGGGCCGGATGCGCTCCTGCAGCACGTACGGGCCGTCGACCGCGGCCCACAGCGCCGCGGCCCACTCCTCGGGGCCGGCCTGCCAGCCGAGCACGACGCCGACGCCGGCGTGCATGAGCGTCGGCTTGAGCACCAGGTCGGCCCGGTGCTCGGCCGCGTGCGCGAGGAGGTCGACGCGCTGCCCGTCGACCGTCACCTGCTCGTCCCGCACCATCCGGGTCCAGGGCAGGATCCGGTCGACGCTGTCGAGCTCGGCCGGGGTGAACCGGTCGCGGTTGGCCTCGTCGGACAGCATGGCCAGCGCCGCCTTGCTGCCGTAGAGCTCGGCGTCCATCGGAGTGAACATCTCCACCTCGCCGCGCTCGACCGCCCGCAGCAGCGGGTCGATCAGCGCCGGCGCCTCGGGCGCGAGCAGATCCTCGATCAGGAAGACGCGGTAGATCACGTCGACGACCCGGCCGTGCAGCCGGACCCGGCCGCCACCGATCTCCAGCTGCCCCAGGTGGCAGGGCACGATCTCGACCCCGTGCTCGGCCAGCGAGTCGGCCGAGGCCTGCAGCAGCGGCTCGAGGGTGGCGAAGCTCTCCGGCCAGTCCGCGGCGGCGAACAGCGGCGGGTGGCCGTCGTCGGTCTTGTACCCGGTCAGCAGCATGTCGGCCAGCTCGGCCATGGTGTCCACGTAGGACAGCCCGGCGTCGTCGGCGAAGCCCGCCACGGCCGGGTGGCTGAGGACGGCCCGGTTCAGCACGGCGTTGTCCAGGCCGCCCACGGTGCTGCCGATGTTCAGCTCCATCAGCCGGAACTCGGTGCCGTCGTGGTAGAGGTCGGCCCTGGTCAGCCGGGTCGGGGCGGCGCCCTGGCCGCGCAGCACCGCGGTCATCTGGGCGTCGGTCATCCCAGCCGCGCGCGCGAAGGCGCCGAGGTCGCCGCCGTACAGGCGCTCCGGCAGGGCGGTCAGCGCGTCGTGCAGGTGGCCGAGGTCGCGCTCCAGCCGGTCCCGCTCGGCGCGGTCGAGGAACGTCGGCCGGGTCAGGCAGCGGCCGTAGTAGGTCGTGGGCTGGAGGTCGGTGGCGGCCATGGCGGCCTGCCGGACGTCGTCCCAGCCGACGCCGCGGCGCTCCAGCTCGGCCAGGTACGTCGCGGTGATGGCGTTGCGGTCCATGGCGAGCCTCCTTAGTCCGGGTGCACCGGCCCGGCGGCGGGCGCCGGCTCCGGTGGTGGTTCGGCCGGCATGACGGGTCCGGGCACGGCGGCGTCGGCGGCCGGGACGGTGCGCATGCCCGCCGAGGCGGCCAGCAGCCCGAGCCCGCAGACGGCCCCGCAGATCGGCCAGACGGCCTTGCCGACGAGGTCCCAGACGGCCAGTCCGAGCACCGACCCCGACGCCGACCCGATGCCGAACATCGCGTTGGCGGAGCCGATGTAGCGGCCGCGCAGGTGCTCGGGGCTGGCCACGGCCGGGTACGCGAAGATCGTCGGGCCGGCCACGATCTCGGCGAAGGACCAGATCAGCGTGCCCACCACGAAGGCGGCCACCCCGATCGGCAGCGCGTACGCGGCCATGCCCGCGCCCAGCAGCACGAAGCCGGTCATCACCACCAGCCGCATCGGCCAGCGCTGGACGACCTTGGTGACCAGCAGCTCGCACGTGATCACGATGACCCCGTTGAGGGCCACGACGGCAGAGAACCAGCCGGTGGCATAGCCGCCCGCCCGCATGGCGACCGGCAGCGCGCTGACGTACTGGACGTAGACGACGGCGTTGACGACGAGAGCGAAGAGGAACAGCACGTAGCGACGGTCGGCCAGCACGGCGCCGTACCCGCCGGGCCGCTGCGCCGGGGCGCTGGGCTCGCTGGCGTCGGTGGCGGCGGGCTCGGCTGCGGCGGCAGCGGCGGTGCGGGGAGCATGGCGCGGCAGGGCGACGGCGGCGATCAGCCCGTAGCCCAGGGAGGCCGCGGCCTCGCCCCAGAACAGCAGGTCGTAGGAGACCGAGATCAGCGCGGCGGCGAGCAGCGGGGCCGCGGTGTTGCCCAAGTTGTACGCCAGCCGGTACATCGCGAAGATCATCACCTGCCGGTTCCGCGGCGTCAGCGCGGACAGCAGCGAGCTGGCCGCCGGCCGGTACGCCCCGCCGACGGTGCCGACCAGGACGACCACGGCCAGCAGGGCCAGGTAGTTGCGCAGGTAGAGGATCGACAGCAGCAGCGCGGCGCCGCCGGTCATGGACAGCAGGATCGTCCGGCGCGGGCCGAGCCGGTCGGTCAGCGTGCCGCCGATGATCGAGCCGAGCACGGCCCCGGCGGTGAAGACGGCGAGGGCGCCGCCGGCCTGGACCGCGGAGAAGCCCCGGTGGGTCAGGAAAAGGACCAGGAAGACCTGCAGGAACGAGCCGAGCCGGTTGACGAAGATGCCGGCGAGCAGGGCACGCGCCGCGGGCGGCGAGTCCCGCCAGGTGGCCAGCACGCCCGGCTGCGGCCCGGCCGCCGCGTCGGTCGAGGTCACCTCCGCACGCCCCCTCCTGCGCGTCGATGCACACCACTTCGACGCGGCCGTCCGGCGAACGGCGCCTCGTGAGGTGGCCCTGGGTCCTGTCCCCGGCGAGTATGTCGCATCGCGGGTTGGCTGAGGAGCCCGGAAGAGCGCAGCGGGTCAGCAGCTCCGTACCGGTCCGGATGGCACCGCTGCGGATGGCACGCCGGCCGGCTCGTGACCGGACGAGCCCGCGGGGAGCCGGACGTCGAAGCGGCAACCACCGTCGACGTTGCGCACCGTGATGGTGCCGCCGTGCGCCTCGACGATCCCGCGGGCGATCGCGAGGCCGATGCCCGAGCCGCCGTCCTGACGGGGCGTGCGGGCCGCCTCCCCGCGGTACCCGGTGTCGAAGACGCGGGCGAGATCCGGCTCCGCGATGCCCCCGCACCCGTCGCTCACCGACAGCAGCACCGCATCCCCGTCATCAGCGCCCGCGACGTGCACGCCGCCACCTTCCGGCGTGTGCCGCACGGCGTTCCCGACGAGGTTGGTCAGGACCCGGACGAGGTGCCGGTGATCGGCCAGCGCGACCGGGTGCCCGGCCACGTGGGAGGCCAGCCGTACGCCGCGACGGCGCGCGAGCGAGTCGCCGGCCGCGACGACCTCCCCCACCACGGCGTCGACGGCGACCGGCTCGGGATGGAGCTGGAGCGACCCGGCGGTGATCCGGGAGAGCTCGAACACGTCACCGACCATCCGGGACAGCCGGTCGACCTCGCGACGGATACGCAGGTGGTAGTCGCCGACCGTCGCGGGGTCGGTGACGACCTCGTCGTCCAGCGCCTCGACCATCGCGCGGATCGCGGCCAGCGGGGCGCGGAGGTCGTGACTGACCCAGGTCAGCAGCTCCCGCCGGCCGGCCTCGGCGGCGCGGTCCCTGTCGCGCGTCTCCGCCAGCCGGCGCTGCGCGTCGTCCAGCCGCTCGATGCGCACCGCGAGCACCGCGCCCGCGACCGCCGCGGTCACCGCGGCCGCGGCGGTCACGGCGAGCAGCAGCACCAGTGCATGGCCGGAGACGACCATGAGGGCGGCCGCCACGGAGACGCCCACGGCCATGACGAGCACGGGCGTGCCGACCAGGACCACGAGCGCGGCCCGCAGCGACCAGCGCCGCGCGCGCCGGTCGAGCAGCAGCCAGCCGGCCACTCCCCCGGCGGCCGCGACGGCGACGGCGAGCCCGACGGTGACGTACGCGTCGTGCGCGGTCAGCACGCGGGCTCCTCGAGCGACACCGGGTCGAGGCGATAGCCGATGCGGGGCACCGTGACGATGCGCCGCGGGCTCGACGGATCGGGCTCCACCTTCTCCCGCAGCCGCCGCACGTGCACCGTGACCGTGGACGCGTCCCCGAAGCTCCACCCCCACACCTGCTCCAGGAGCTCGGTGCGGGTGAACGCCTGCCGTGGGTGCCGGAGCAGGAACGCCAGCAGGTCGAACTCGCGCGCCGTCAGCGCGAGCGGCCGTCCCGCCCTGATCGCCTCGTGCGCTCGCAGGTCGAGCACCAGGTCACCGTCGCGCAGGACGTCCGGCTCCGTGGTCACGTGCGAGGACCGGCTGCGCCGCAGCACCGCCTGCACGCGCAGGACCACCTCGCGCGGGCTGAACGGCTTGGTGACGTAGTCGTCCGCGCCGATCTCCAGCCCTGCGAGCCGATCGGTCTCCTCCCCCAAAGCGGTGAGCATGATGACCGGGACGGTCGACGTCGACCGCAGCTGCCGGCAGACCTCCAGGCCGTCCGGCGGGGGCAGCATGACGTCGAGGACGACCAGGTCCGGCTCGCCCCGCGCCGCCAGGTCGAGGGCTCCGGCGCCGTCGTGGGCGAGCAGCACGTCGTACCCGGCACGGGTGAGGTAGCGCGCGAGCACGTCGGTGATGTTCGGGTCGTCGTCGACGACGAGCACGCGGGTGGCCACCGTCCCATGACAGCACTGCTCCCGCTCCCATTGCCAGCGGCCGCCTGCGAGGTCACCGCTCCGTAATCGGGCCGACAGGCCGGTGTCATGGGCTCTCGGGCCGCTCGCGCGTTGACTTGCCGTCAGCGGCTATCCGGCCGCGTCATGGAGGAGGACGCGCATGAGGCTGCAACGACTGCTCGCCATCGCCGGCACGATCGCCGGCGCCGCAGTGGGAACCGCCGCCGCCGCTGGCCCGGCGCTCGCCGGCGTCTCGGGACCGGCGTTCTACGTGAACCACCAGCTGTACCGGACCGTCTCGACCCCGACCGACCTGTCCGGCACGGGCGCGCCCGCGCAGGCGTGGGACCTGATCTACGACTTCGGCGGCGCCCAGCCCAACGTCGCGACCGCGGCGCCGGGCGACCGCGGCTACGACGGCGGCCGCTGGCAGGTGCACGCGCTCGCGCTCCCGCAGGGGTACGCGGCCGCGCTCGCCTCCGCCGACCTGGACGGCAACGGCGTCCTCGACTCGACCGACGAGGTCGACGCCGCTCTCCGCGCCGGGACCGCCGTCGACACCGGCGTCGTCAAGCAGTTCGAGTGCCCGGCGATCCCGCTGTCCCGAGGCGGCCGCTGAGCGGCGCGTCAGACGCCGCCGGAGAACGTGTCGCAGGAGTTGACGTCGCCGCCCTGGTAGCCCTTGCCGAACCACGTCTGCCGCTGCGCCGACGTGCCGTGGGTGAAGCTGTCGGGGTCGACCGTGCCGGTGGCCTGCCGCTGCAGCCGGTCGTCCCCGACGGCAGCGGCTGCGGCGAGCGCCTCGTCGATGTCGCCGGGGTCGAGCTCGCCGTACGCCGAGTGCGCCCAGACGCCGGCGAAGCAGTCCGCCTGCAGCTCCAGGCGCACCGAGAGGTCGTTCTGCTGGTCGGGGTGGCTCTGCATCAGGTCGCGGACCTGGCTCTCGATCCCGAGCAGGGTCTGGACGTGGTGCCCGATCTCGTGCGCGACGACGTACGCCTGCGCGAAGTCGCCCGGCGCCTGGAACCGGTCCTTCAGCTCCTGGAAGAAGGACAGGTCGAGGTAGACCTTGCGGTCGGCCGGGCAGTAGAACGGGCCGGTCGCGGCGTCGGCCGCCCCGCAGCCGCTCTGCGTCGACCCGCTGAAGAGCACGAGCTTGGTGCGCTCGTACGTCCGCCCGTCGCGCTGGAACGCCGCCGCCCACGACCGCTGCACGTCGCCGACGACGCCGGCGACGAAGCACTCGTCGCTGGTGCCCGCGCCCTGCGGGCAGGAAAGGGCCGGCGCCGTCTGGCTGGTGCCGGGCATGGCGGGAAAGCCCTGCCCCGGCTGGTCCACGGCGAAGCCGCTGCTGCCGCCGCCGAGGACGTTGACCAGCAGGTAGACGATGACTCCGACGATGCCGAGGCCGCCGCCGCCGATGGCCAGGCCGCCGCCTCGAAGACCGCGCCGGTCCTCGACGCTGGACGTGTCGATCGGTCCCTTGATGCGCATGGCTGCGTCGTTCCCCGGGCGACGCGAGCTCACGCGGCGAGTCTTCCCGGCTTCGCGGCTTCGCGGCGTGACGGGCTGAGACGGGACGAGGCGGCGGGCGCCTGCGGGCGCCGCGCCGGTCGAGGTCAGGTAGCGGAGGTGGTGGAGCCCTGCTCGTCGACCTCGGTGGTCGTGGTGGTCGTGGTGGTCGTGGGCTCGCTCGTCGCGCTCGAGGTCTTGGTGCTCGAGGTCTTGGTGGTGGTGGTCGTGCTGCTGACCTTGGGGTCCGGGCTTCCGGGGGCGTAGCCAGGCATCGGGGCTCCTCGAGGTGGATCGGCTTTCCACTACTTCGGAGCCACCAACCTCTCATGAAATACATCGTCGTGCCCGGTTATTGGCCCTCCGCCGCCTTTCGCTCCGGCCCGCCCGGTCCGGTGGCTGCCACGAGGTTGCGTGGCCCGTCGCGGGGCTCAGCCCGCGCTCATCACCTCATCGACGTAGCACCAGCTCCAGCTCTCGCCCGGTTCCTGGGAGCGCATCACCGGGTGGCCGGTCTGGTGGAAGTGGCCGGTGGCGTGGCGGCTCGGCGAGGAGTCGCAGCACCCGACGTGCCCGCAGCTCGCGCACCGTCGCAGGTGCACCCAGCGGCCGCCGGAGGCGAGGCACTCCTCGCAGCCGTCCGGGGTACGGGCCTGCGCATCCCCCGCGCCGGTCAGGTGGTCGCACGGCGAGTCGCTCATGCCGTCGCTCCTCTCCTCGGTGCCCGGGCCGGGCACCGGACCATTCTCGCGCGGGGGGCGCCGCTCAGCGACCGCTCGCGTGGGGCATCAACGCCTGGGCGGGGATGGCGCCCAGGCGGCCGGCCTGGTAGTCCTCGAACGCCTGCACCAGCTCGGCGCGGGTGGTCATGACGAACGGGCCATACGCGGCCACCGGCTCGCGGATCGGGCGGCCGCCGAGGATCAGCACCTCGAGCGTGGGCATGGCGGCCCGCTGGCCACGCGATGCCGCGACGGTGAGGGCGTCGCCCTTGCCGAGGACGGCGAGCTGGCCGGCGCCGATCGGGCGGTGCCCGGCGCCGATCGTGCCCGACCCGGCGAGCACGTACGCGAGCGCGTTGAAGTCGGCCGGCCATGGCAGGGTCAGCCGCGCGCCAGGTGCGACGGTGGCGTGCGCCACCGAGATCGGCGTGCGCGTCGACCCCGGCCCGCGCCACCCCGCGACCTCGCCGGCGATGAGCCGGACGAGCGCGCCGCCGTCGGGCGAGGACAGCAGGGTCACCTCCGAGCCCTCGAGGCTCTGGTAGGCAGGAGCGGTCAGCTTGTCCTTGCGCGGCAGGTTGACCCACAGCTGGACGCCGTGGAAGAGGCCGCCGCTCTCGACCAGCTCCTCCGGCGGCGTCTCGATGTGCAGGATGCCGGCACCGGCGGTCATCCACTGGGTGGCGCCGTCGGTGATGAGGCCACCGCCGCCGTGCGAGTCCTGGTGCTGGAAGGTGCCGTCGATCATGTAGGTGACGGTCTCGAAGCCGCGGTGCGGGTGCCAGGGCGTGCCCTTGGGCTCGCCCGGCGCGTACTCGACCTCGCCCATCTGGTCCATGTGGATGAACGGGTCGAGGTCGGCGAGGTCGACGCCGGCGAAGGCGCGGCGGACGGGGAAGCCCTCGCCCTCGTAGCCGGCCGGCGCGGTCGTCACCGACCTGACGGGGCGCTCGACGTCGCCGAGGGCCGGCTCGGGCAGGCGCGGCAGGGTGACGGGATCAGCGAGGACGGCTGGCATCGGGCGCTCCAAGATGGATGACGTATCAACTACCGATGCCCGCACAACGCGGGGGCGCGGGGCGCTGTTCCGCCCGCCGCGCAGGGAGCCCGCGCCCGGTCAGCCCGCCGCGCCGACCGCCCGCAGCCCCTTGTGGGCGACCGTCGTGGTCGCGGACCTGCCGGTGACCGGGAGGTAGGAGCCGACGATCGTGCCGCGGCCGCCCGCGCTCGGGCTGGTCCAGATCAGCCGGTCCCCCGACCAGATGGCCGTGTCGGCGACGGCCCCTGACGGGACCCGGTGCACGCTGGCCCCGACCACGGTCATCTGCCCGGTTCGCGTGTCGGCGACCGCCCAGCCCCGGGAGGGCTGGTCGCCCTGGAGCGGCAGCGCCGCGAGGAGCGCCACGGCGACGTAGCGGCCGTCGGGCGAGAACGATTGCGCATCCGGCGCCAGCTCGCCGGTGCGCGGCCGGCCCGCCAGCGCGGTGAGCTTCCCGGAATCGGCGTCCACCAGCTGGTACGCGCAGTCGCCGGTCGACGCCCCGCCGGCCGTGCCGGCGCCTGAGCAGTCGGCGCTCGGGTCCAGCAGGGCCCGGCCGTAACTGCCCTGGTCCGGTCCGGTCATCGCGGCGGTCCCGAGCGGGTGCAGCCGCCCGTGCGAGTCGACCCGCTGGAGGCTCAGCTGCTTCGGGCCGCTGGACGCCGCGACGTAAGCGCCCTTCCGGCCGATGGCGATCACCCAGTCGATGCTCGGCATCTCGAGTGGCCGGCCGACCGGCCGCCCCTGGATGTCGACCGCGACCAGCTGGCTGTGGCGGATGCCGTCGGGCTGCTGGTCGCCGCGCCGCCATGCCCAGAGCCACAGCTCGCCGCCGCGGGCGAGGTACGGCCGCACCGCGTCGCGTCGCCCGAGGCCGGGCACGTCGTACCAGGCCGGTTGGCCGGCCGCCCGCTTGTGGGCCAGCAGGACGCGCGGGTGGGCGGGGTCGCCGGGGTCGATGGCGAGGATGTCCCCGGTGGTGTCGACCGCGATGATCGACCGGCCGTCCGAGCCGGTGCCGATCGCCGCCTGCAGGTGGTTGCCGGTCTGGATCCGCAGGCCGCTCACGGCGGTCGTGGTCGTCGCGCGCAGGCCGTCGAGCCGTACGACGCGACCCTTCTGGTCGGCGAGCAGGATGCCGGTCGGCAGCGTGGTGGGCGAGAAGACGGTGGTGGTTCCGGCCAGGTGGCCGGAGCCGCCGGGCAGCCCGGTGCCGGCGAGGACGACGGCGGCGACGGCGACCGCGACGGAGGAGACGAGGGTGGCGGCACGGCGGCGGCGCATCGCCCTCGCGCGGCGGTAGACCCCGGCGAGCCGGTCGGGGGGCATCGGCGGCTCGTCGACCAGTCGGGCCAGTTGGGTCCGCAGACCGGGAGGGGCGCTCACCGGGCCTCCTCCTCGACGGGGGGCAGCGGAGGTCGCCGGTCCGGCGCGTGGTCGCTCAGGTGCTGGGACTCGCGCAGCTTGGCGAGGGCCCGCGAGCACTGGCTGCGCACCGTCTGCTCGCTGCAGCCGAGCAGCCGGGCCACTTCCGAGTCCGGCCGATCCTCGTAGTAGCGCAGGACGACCGCCGCCCGCTGCTTGCGCGGCAGCTCCATGAGCGCCGGCCACAGCGAGGACCGCTCCACGACGCCAGGAGTCGTCTCCCCGCCGGCGCGGTCGGGCAGCGTCGCGGTCGGCACCTCGCCGCGCCACCGGCGCCGCCACCAGCTCGTCGAGGTGTTCACCAGCGCCCGCCGCACGTACGCCTCCGCGGTCCCCCGCCGGTCGATGCGGGACCAGCGCAGGTACGTCTTCGCGAGCGCGGTCTGCAAGAGGTCCTCCGCCGTCGCCCAGTCGCCCGTGAGCAAGCACGCGGTCCGGAGCAACGCCTGCGATCGAGCGGCCACGAAGGCGGCGAACTCCTCGTCAGGCAGGGCGCCCTCGGATGCGTCCACTGCTCCCCTCTCAGGGCGTGCATGGTGTAGACGCGTACCAATCGCGATCTGTTGCATCGAGGAGCACCGGGGCGGCACGACCGCCCACGCGGTTGCCCTTTCCGGACCGGTCTGCAACACTGAACTCGATGGTTCAGTCTCCAGCGCCCGTCGACCGCGCGTTCGCCGCCCTCGCCGACCCGACCCGGCGCGCCGTGCTCGAACGGCTCGGCGCCGGCACCGCGACGATCAGCGAGCTCGCCGAGCCCTTCGGCATGTCGCTCACCGGGATGAAGAAGCACGTCCGGCTGCTCGAGGAGGCCAACCTCGTCGTCACGGAGAAGGTCGGCCGGTCCCGTACCTGCACGCTCGTCCCCCACGCCTTCGAGGGCATCAGCACGTGGCTGCAGCGGCTCGACCGCTTCGCCCAGGTTGTCGAACGCACGAGAGGAGCACGATGAGCACCACCACCGTCACCACCCCGAACGAGCTCGAGATCCGCGTCGAGCGGATCTTCGACGCGCCCCGCGCGCACGTCTACTCCGTCTGGACGGACCCGGAGCTGATCCCCGAGTGGTGGGGCGACGGCACCGTCGTCGAGAAGATGGACGTCCGCGCCGGCGGCAGCTACCGGTTCCGGACCGCCTACGGCGTCGTCGAGGGCGAGTTCCGCGAGGTGGAGCCGCCCGAGCGCCTCGTGCAGACGTTCCAGAACCACCTGCAGACGCTCGAGTTCGAAGATCTCGGCGAGCGGACCAAGCTGACCCAGACGATGCGCTTCGAGACCACCGAGCAGCGCGACACCACCATGCAGTACGGCGTCGAGGAGGGCGCGAAGGCCGGCTTCGCGCGCATCGACGCGCTGCTGGAGAGGATCGGGACGGGCCGCGGCCGCTCGGCACCGTGACGGAGCTCACGCGCCTGGGCCGTCCCCGGGAGCGGGCCCGGCCCGGTCCAGCCCCGGGCGCAGCGTCGCGTCGATGAGCCGCACCGCCGTCGCCGGGCCGCTCGAGCCGGCCGGGCGGGCGGCGACCACCAGCACCGCGTGGCCGGCCTTGACCGCGGCGATGCCGTCGCGGCCGGCGTCGACCCGCGAGCCGGCGTCGAGGCCGTACGTGCGCACGTAGCCGTCGGCGCTGCGCACCGTGACGGCGGTCGCGCTCACCCGCTGCACCGACCCGCGCTGGACCTCGACGACGCGGTAACCGCCGCCCTTGGCCGCGACCGTCAGCTGCGCGTGCAGCACCCGGCCGAGGCCGCGGGCGCGCATGGCTGGTCCCAGCCCCCGGCCGGCACCGCGCCAGGCACCGAGCCCCCTGCCATGGCGCATGCCGTCCCGCCGCGGGCCGACCCGCGGGCCGGCCGGCGGCGACATCGTCGCGGCCGCCGGGACCGCGAGCGCCGGGCCACCCGCACCGCCCGCCGCCGTGCCGCTCGCCAGCCCGCAGCCGGTCGCGCCGGCGGCCACGATCGCCACCGCGGTCGCGGCACCGGCGACCGACGCCAGCGAGCGCCGTCCCTGCTCAGCCATGAGCCCTCCAGGAGGTCGTGACCAGCGTGCCGACATCATGCCTCGCGGCGGCGCCGGCGGCCATCGCTTCGACGTCCACGCCAACGGGCGAGCCGTACGAGACGATGCAGCCGCTCCGGCATCTCGCTGCGATCCTGTGGAGGCAACGTTGGACGGGTTCCGTAAGTTCATCCTGCGCGGCAACGTCGTCGACCTCGCGGTCGGCATCGTCGTCGGCGCGGCGTTCGGCCTCGTCGTCACGTCCTTCGTCGCCGCGTTCCTCACGCCGCTCATCGGCCTTCTCACGCCGGCGAAGGACCTGGCGAAGGCGACGTTCCACGCGGCAGGCACCAGATGGCCCTACGGCGCCTTCGTCACCGCCGTCATCTCGTTCCTGCTGATCGCGGCGGCCGTCTACTTCCTCGTCGTCCTGCCGCTCAACCGGCTGCACGACCGGTACAAGACCGAGCCGGACGTCGTCACGCCGACCCGCGACTGCCCGTACTGCCTCTCGGCGATCCCGGTGGCGGCGACCCGCTGCGCGTTCTGCACCTCGGAGCTCGGTGCCGCCGCCTGACTGGAGGCGCGTCCCCGCGGTCGTGCTCGCCGCGGCCGGCACCGCCTGGGCGCTCGCCGCCGCTGCGCTGCTGCTGGCGGGCGCGCGGGGCACGCTCCTCGCCGGCGGCGCCTGCACGCTGGTGGCCGCGGCGGCGGGCGGCCGGCTCGACTACGCGGGACCGCTGCTGGCCGACGCGCGCGGCGTGACGGTGCACGCCTGGCCGCTGACCCTCACCGCCGCGATGGGCGCCGTGCTGGTCGCCGGGCTGGCGCGTGGCCGCCGGGG
>JBJMHZ010000007.1:0-82849 GCA_045807125.1 Frankiaceae bacterium | reverse complement strand
CGGCCCACGCCGGCCCGCCTGCGCCGGGCCCTGGCGGCCTGCCCGGTCGCGCTCGTCGGCGTGCCGCCGCTGCACCGGGAGGGCCGGGCCGCTCCCGCCGGCCTCGCGGCAGCCGACGCGGCGGTCGCCGCTGCCGCCCGCGCGACCGGTGACGGCGTGCTGCTCGTCGTCGGGCTCTCCGAGACCGGGCGCTCGCAAGCGCATCTGCACGTCGCGGTGGCGGCCGGCGGATCCTTCACCGGCGGTGAGCTGAGCTCGGGGTCGACCGGACGGCCACCGTTCGTCCAGCTCGTCGACGTGGCGCCGACGGTGCTCGCACTGCGCGGCGTGCCGCAGCCCGCGGCGATGACCGGGCGGCCGTGGCGCGCGACGGCGCACCGCGCGAACGGCCAGCCCGCGTTGCCGACCGTCGTCGCGGGGCTGCGTGACGACGAGGTGGCAGCGCAGGCGGTGCGGGGGGCGCTGCCGTGGTTCCTCGGCATCCTCATCGGCCTTCAGCTCGTGGGGTATGCGGTGGCCGGCCTGCTCGCCAGGCGTGGCGATCACCGGGCCGGCGCCGTCGCCACCGGCACCGCGCTCGCCGCGGCCGGCGGACCGGTCGGCAGCTACGTCGCCCAGCTCACCCACTGGTGGCGGGCGCCCGTGCCGGTCGCCGCGGTCGCCGCCACGTCGATCGCGGTCGCGGTGGCGCTCGCGGCGCTGGCGTGGGCCGGGCCCTGGCGACGGGAGCCGCTCGGTCCGCCGGCCGTGGTGGCGGGGGTCACCGCGCTCATCCTGGCCGCCGACGTCGTGACCGGCTCGAGGCTGCAGATGAGCAGCGTCTTCGGTTACTCGCCGCTCGTCGCCGGCCGCTTCGCCGGCTTCGGAAACGTGGCGTACGGCGTCTTCGCCGCCGCGGCCCTGCTCGCCGCCACGGGCCTGGCGGCCGCCCTGCTGCCCGGCCGGGGCCGGCGCACCGCCGGCGTCGCCGTCCTCGCCGTCGGCCTGGCGGCGATCGCGGTCGACGGGGCACCGCGGTGGGGGAGCGACTTCGGCGGCGTGCTCGCGCTGGGGCCGGCCGTCGGCCTGCTCGCGATGTGGGTGGCCGGCCTGCGGGTCACCTGGCGCCGGATCGCGCTCGCGGCGGGGCTCTCGCTGGTCGCGGTGGTCGCCTTCGCGCTGCTCGACTACGCGCGGGCGCCGCAGGCGCAGACCCACCTCGGCCGCTTCGCCGGGCAGGTGCTGCATGGCGGCGCGTGGCCGGTGATGCGCCGCAAGGCCAAGGCCAACCTGCACCTGCTCGTCCGTACGCCGGTCAACGCGGTCGTGCCGTTCGCCACGGCGTACCTCGGCTGGTTGGTGGCCCGGCCGCGCGGCCGGCTCGCCGCCGCGATCCGCTGGCGCCCGGTGCTCGGCAGCGGCCTCGGCGCCGTCGTGGTCATGAGCGCGATCGGCTTCCTAGTCAACGATTCCGGCGACGCGGTGCCCGCGATGGCGATGCTCGTCGCGATCCCGTTCGCGATCGCCGTGATCGGCCGGTCGCCGGCGGCCGGGACCGCCTCGGGGCGACACGCCGGTCACCGAGGGGAGAAACGGGCCTCGGCCGATCCGGAGTCGCCCGTGTTACCGTGAACTCCCGTGGACGGGCGGGTGTCCCCGCCGCACACGGAGCCACGGGAGACGCTGCATGCCCCCCGAGCAGACGACCAAGCACCTGTTCGTCACCGGAGGCGTCGCCTCCAGCCTGGGCAAGGGACTCACCGCGTCGAGCCTCGGCAACCTGCTCGCCGCCAGGGGCCTGCGGGTCACCATGCAGAAGCTCGACCCGTACCTCAACGTCGACCCGGGAACGATGAACCCGTTCCAGCACGGCGAGGTCTTCGTCACCGAGGACGGCGCGGAGACCGACCTCGACGTCGGGCACTACGAGCGCTTCCTCGACACCAACCTGCACGGCTCGGCCAACGTCACCACCGGGCAGGTCTACTCGTCGGTCATCGCCAAGGAGCGCAGGGGCGACTACCTCGGCGACACGGTGCAGGTCATCCCGCACATCACCAACGAGATCAAGTCGCGCATCCGGCGCATGGGGCAGGGCGTCGACGGGCCGGTCGACGTCGTTATCACCGAGGTGGGCGGCACCGTCGGCGACATCGAGTCGCTGCCGTTCCTCGAGACGATCCGCCAGGTGCGCAACGAGGTCGGGCGGGCCAACTGCATGTTCGTCCACGTGTCGCTGGTGCCCTACATCGGCCCGTCCGGGGAGCTGAAGACCAAGCCGACGCAGCACTCCGTCGCGGCGCTGCGCCAGGTCGGCATCCAGCCGGATGCGATCGTCTGCCGCTCCGACCGGCCCATCAACGCGGCCCTCAAGCGCAAGATCAGCAACATGTGCGACGTCGACGACGAGGCGGTCATCTCCTGCCCCGACGCGCCGAGCATCTACGACATCCCCAAGGTGCTGCACGGCGAGGGCCTCGACGCGTACGTGGTGCGCCGGCTCGGGCTGCCGTTCCGCGACGTCGACTGGGCGCTCTGGGACGACCTGCTGCGCCGGGTCCACCGCCCGGCGCGGACGGTGACGATCGGCCTCGTCGGCAAGTACATCGACCTGCCCGACGCCTACCTCTCGGTGACCGAGGCCCTGCGCTCCGGCGGCTTCGCCAACGACTGCCGGGTCGACATCCGGTGGGTGCCGGCCGACGACTGCCAGACCGAGGAGGGCGCGGCGCGCGCGCTCGACGGCCTCGACGGCATTTGCCTGCCCGGCGGGTTCGGCGTCCGCGGCATCGAGGGCAAGGTGGGCGCGGCCCGCCACGCGCGCGAGCGCCGGGTCCCGGTGCTCGGTCTCTGCCTCGGCCTGCAGTGCATGGTGATCGAGGCCGCCCGCAACCTGGCCGGGCTCGAGGGAGCCGACTCCTCCGAGTTCGACCCGGCGACTCCCCACCCGGTCATCTCCACGATGGCCGACCAGGTCGACGTGGTCGCCGGCGAGCGCGACATGGGCGGCACGATGCGGCTCGGCAGCTACCCGGCGAAGCTGCTCGACGGCTCGATCGTGCGGGAGGCGTACGGCGAGCCGTACGTCGACGAGCGCCACCGCCACCGCTTCGAGGTCAACAACGCGTACCGGCGCCGGCTGGAGATGGCCGGCCTGGTCTTCTCGGGCATGTCGCCGGACGGCCGCCTCGTGGAGTTCGCCGAGCTGCCGCGAGAGCAGCACCCGTTCTACGTCGGCACCCAGGCGCATCCGGAGTTCAAGTCCCGGCCGACCCGTCCCGGCCCCCTGTTCGACGCGTTCATCGCCGCGTCGATCCGCCACGCCGAGGAGCGCGGGAGCGCCCTGCCCGGCGGGGTCACCACCGAGCCGGTGCCGAGCCGGCACTGAGGGGCAGCGACGTGACGCAGCCAGCGGTGCCGGCCGACCAGGTGCAGGACCGGCCCCAGGCGTACGAGGTCGTCGACAGCGTCGAGCGCTTCGACGGCGCGGTGTGGACCGTGCGCAGCGACACCGTCCGGCTGCCCGACGGCGAGACGGTCGTCCGCGACGTCGTCGACCACCCCGGTGCGGTGGGCGTGGTCGCGCTCGACGAGGACGGCCGGGTGCTGCTCGTGCAGCAGTACCGCCATCCCGTGCAGCAGTTGTTGTGGGAGCCGCCGGCGGGGCTGCTCGACGACGAGGCCGAGGGGGAGCGGGCGGTCGAGGCGGCGGCCCGCGAGCTGCACGAGGAGGCCGGTTACCGCGCCAGCGACTGGCGGGTGCTCGCCGACCTGTTCAACTCGCCCGGCGGCACGAGCGAGGCGGTGCGCGTCTATCTTGCCCGCGGCCTCGAGCAGGTGCCGGACGGCGAGCGGCACGAGGGCCGTCACGAGGAGGCCGACATGCCGATCGCGTGGCTGCCGCTCGACGACGCGGTCGCGAAGGTGCTCGCCGGCGAGCTGCACAATCCCATCGCGGTCGCCGGCGTGCTGGCGGCAGCGGCGGCGCGGGCCCGTACCGGGGGGTTCGACGCCCTCCGCCCGGCAGACGCGCCGTGGCCGGCCCGCGACCGCTGATCGCGCGCGCTGGGCAGGCGTTCGTGCGGCGCGCTGCATCGGGATGGGCGACTATCATGCCGTCATCGAGCCGTAACGGCCGCCCCAGCGGCTCTTGAGCGACCCCCCGCCTCCCCCCTGGAGTGGTCATGAAGATCGGCATACCGCGCGAGGTCAAGGACAGCGAGTACCGCGTCGCCATCACTCCGGCAGGGGTCAACGAGCTGGTCACGCACGGCCACTCCGTCGTGATCGAGAAGGAGGCCGGCGTCGGCTCGTCCATCCCCGACGACGACTTCGTCGCCGCGGGGGCGTCGATCCTCGGTGCGGCCGACGACGTGTGGGCCGAGGCGGACCTCGTGCTCAAGGTGAAGGAACCGGTGGCGGAGGAGTACCACCGGATGCGGTCCGGACAGGTCCTCTTCACCTACCTGCACCTGGCGGCGTCCAGGGAGTGCACCCAGGCGCTCATCGACTCGGGCATCACCGCGATCGCGTACGAGACGGTGCAGCTCTCCGACCGGTCGCTGCCGCTGCTCGCCCCGATGTCCGAGGTGGCCGGCCGGATGGCGCCGCAGGTCGGCGCCCACCACCTGCAGCGCGACGGCGGCGGGCGCGGGGTCCTCATGGGTGGCGTGTCGGGGGTCTACGCCGCCAAGGTCGTCGTCCTCGGCGCCGGCGTCTCGGGGATGAACGCGGCCGCCATCGCGCTCGGCATGCAGGCCGAGGTGCTGCTGCTGGACAAGAACGTCGACAAGCTGCGCCAGGCCGACCGCATCTACCAGGGCCACCTGCAGACCATCGCCTCCAACCGGTACGAGGTGGAGAAGGCCTGCCTCGACGCCGACCTCGTCATCGGCGCCGTCCTCGTCCCAGGGGCCAAGGCTCCCACCCTCGTCACCGACGAGCTGGTCAGCCGGATGAAGCCGGGCAGCGTGCTGGTCGACATCTCGATCGACCAGGGCGGCTGCTTCGAGTCGAGCCACCCGACGACGCACTCGCATCCGACGTACGACGTCGAGGGCTCGCTGTTCTACTGCGTCGCCAACATGCCGGGCGCCGTCCCGCACACGTCGACGTACGCGCTGACCAACGTGACGATGCCGTACGCCCTTGAGATCGCCAATCGCGGCTGGCGTGCGGCGACCGCCGCCGACCCGGCGCTCGCCCTCGGGGTCAACGTGGTCGACGGCGCGGTCGTCTACGGGCCGGTCGCCGAGGCGCACGCCCTCGAGACGGTCCCGCTCGAGAAGCTCGTGGGCGCAGGGGTGGGCAGCTGACCGAGCCGGCCGCGCCGGTGCCGGCTGCCGAGGCAGCGGCGGACGCGCGGGCCGAGCCGGCCGAGGCGCTGCGGGCCGCCGTGCGCGGCTGGCTCGACCATCTGGCCGTCGAGCGCGGTCTGGCCGCCAACACGCTGACGTCCTACCGGCGCGACCTGCGCCGCTACCTGCAGGTGCTGGCGGCGCGTGGGGTGACGAGCCTCGCCGAGGTGAGCGAGGCCGACGTCGCGGCGTTCCTGGTCGCGCTCCGCGAGGGCGACGCCGACCACCCGCCGCTGGCGGCCGGCTCGGCTGCCCGCGCGGTGGTGGCGGCGCGCGGGCTGCACCGGTTCGCGGTGCGGGAGGGGCTCGCGGACGACGATCCCTCCCGTGCGGTGCGACCGCCGATGCCGCCGCGCCGGCTGCCGAAGGCCATCTCCGTCGACGACGTCGAGCGCATCCTCGAGGCCGCCGGCTTCGACCGGACGCCGCGGGCACTGCGCGACCGCGCCCTGCTCGAGTTCCTGTACGGGACGGGCGCGCGGATCTCCGAAGCTGTCGGGCTCGCCGTCGACGACCTCGATCTCACCGGCGGCGCGGTGCGCCTCGCCGGCAAGGGCGGCAAGGAGCGGGTGGTCCCGGTCGGCTCGTACGCCAGGGGGGCGGTCGAGGCCTACCTCGTCCGGGCCCGTCCGGTGCTCGCCGCCGCCGGCAAGGGCGGGCCCCGGCTGTTCCTCAACGCGCGCGGTGGTCCGCTGTCGCGGCAGGGCGCCTGGGCGGTGCTGCGCGCCGCGGCGGACCGGGCCGGGCTCGGCACCGCGATCTCGCCGCACACGCTGCGGCACTCCTTCGCTACCCACCTGCTGGACGGCGGAGCCGACGTGCGGGTGGTCCAGGAGCTGCTCGGTCATGCGTCGGTGACCACCACGCAGATCTACACGCTGGTCACCGTCGACAGGCTGCGCGAGGTGTACGCCGCGGCCCACCCGCGCGCCCGCGGCTGACTGCACCGGCCGGTTCGAGGTGCCGCCCGTCGGCCGCTCCCAGGCCGCGCCGCGGGCCGCTCCCCGGCCGGCATGCACCGCTCGGCGCGGTGCTGACCGCGCGGTCGGCAGGTGCGCGAGACTGACGGAGAAGGAGACCTGCCGACGTGTACGATCGGCGTCTCATCGGTAGAGAGGTCTGTGGATTCGTGGTTATGTCGACACAACTCCCTGGCATGGCCGACGTCGGCGGCCCGATCGGCCCGACCGGGCGCCCCCGCCCCCAGCTGCCGGAGCCGACGCCCCTGGATCACCACGGCCCGGCCCGGGTCATCGCCATGTGCAACCAGAAGGGCGGGGTCGGGAAGACCACCACGACGATCAATCTCGGCGCCGCGCTCGCCGAGCTCGGCCGGCGGGTGCTGCTCGTCGACTTCGACCCGCAGGGCGCCCTGTCGGTGGGCCTCGGTGTCAACCCGCTCCAGCTCGACCGCACCATCTACAACCTGTTGATGGAGCGCGAAACCCCGGTCGACGAGGTCCTGCTCAAGACCGGCGTCGCCGCGATGGACCTGCTCCCGAGCAACATCGACCTGTCCGCCGCCGAGATCCAGCTGGTCGGCGAGGTGGCCAGGGAGCAGACCCTCGCCCGCGTCATCGAGCCGGTGGTGGCCGACTACGACGTCGTGCTGATCGACTGCCAGCCCTCGCTGGGCCTGCTGACGGTCAACGCGCTGACTGCGGCGCACGGCGTGATCATCCCGCTGGAGTGCGAGTTCTTCAGCCTGCGAGGGGTCGCCCTGCTGATGCAGACGATAGAGAAGATTCGTGAACGGCTTAACCCTCGACTCGAGCTTGATGGCATCCTCGCGACCATGTACGACGCCAGGACCGTGCACGGCCGGGAGGTGCTCGGCCGGGTGGTGGAGGCGTTCGGCGACGGCGTGTTCCACACCGTGATCAACCGGACCGTGCGGTTCCCGGAGACGACGGTGGTCGGGGAGCCGATCACGACGTACGCGCCCTCGTCCGGCGGGGCCGTCGCGTACCGCGAGCTGGCCAGGGAGGTGCTGGCCCGTTGTCTCGCCGCGTGAGCCTGCCCGGTGCCGCGGAGCTGTTCCGGGTCACCGGCGAACCGGCTGATGGAGCGTCAGCCGCAGTGAGGCAGGTGACGTCTCGACCTGAGGCTGAGAGCGAAGGCCGGGGCACCGTGCTGGATCCGGCAGACGACCCGGCCGAGCTGGCTGGGCGAGCCGAGCTGGCCGAGGAGCGCCGGACGGTGCGGCGGCGGCCGCGGGCCGGCGAGCGGCAGCCGACCGGCCGCGAGCGGCACGACGAGAAGATCACCGTGTACTGCTCGGCCGATGAGCTCATCGATCTCGAGCACGCGCGACTGACCCTGCGGGGCGACTTCGGGCTGGCGGTCGACCGCGGCCGGATCGTCCGCGAGGCGGTGGCGGTGGTCATCGCCGACTTGGAGGCGAAGGGCGCGAGCAGCATCCTGGTCCGGCGGCTGCGGGGGCGCTCGTGATCTACTCGCTGGGGCAGCCGCTCTACTTCGGCGGCCTCGTCCTCGGCTTCCTGCTCGGCTGCCTGGTGCACGTCGGCGTGCAGCGGTGGGCCGCCGCCCGCTTCGGGGGGCCGGCCATGCGCTGGATGCTCCCCGTCCGGCACGGGCTGGGCCGCTACGTCGACCCGTTCGGCGCGGTCGCCGCCCTGCTCGGCGGCGTCGGGTGGCCGACCCCCATCGAGGCCGGCTCGTACGCCCGTGCGCAGCGCAACAGGGCGATCGCGATCATGCTCGCCGGTCCGCTGGCCAACGCGGCGCTGTCGGTGGTCGCCCTCGCGCTGCTGGCCCGCACCAACGGCGCGACGGCGCTGCGCGGGTCGCCTGGCCTCGGTGACATCCTGCGGGGGCACCTCGGCCTGTCCTCGGCCGGCCCCACGCTGCTGACCGCGATCGCGATCATCAACATGTACATGGCCGTGCTCTCGCTCATCCCGCTGCCGCCGCTCGAGGGCGGCCGGATCATGTTCCTGCTCGCCCCGCGCAGCCTGGGCTGGCAGAAGGCCGAGCACTACCTGGTCGACCGCAACATCGGCATCGGCGTGCTGCTGGTCGGGCTCATCCTGAGCCTCGGCGCCAACCCCGCGCCGATCGCGTACATCGTCGGGACCATCGCCGAGCCCATCCTGACCAGCATCTTCGGCGCGCTCGGCGGATGAGCCGGCCAAGGCCTGCGAAGCGCTATGACGTCATGTCGATGAAGCGCTACCTCGTCACCACGATGAGCGGGTGGCGTCGCAGCGCGGCATCCGCCCGGCGACCGGCTACGGTCGAGCCATGACGGCGACGACCTCCGGGCGCGACCACGGTGCGCGCGTCGCCGGGTTCGACGTCCACCTCGAGGTCTTCGAGGGCCCGTTCGACCTGCTGCTCAACCTCATCGCCAAGCACCAGCTCGATGTCACCGAGGTCGCGCTCTCGCAGGTGACCGACGAGTTCATCGCCTACATCCGCCGGGCCGGCCCCGGCTGGGACCTCGGCCAGGCGACCGAGTTCCTCGTGGTGGCGGCCACCCTCCTCGATCTCAAGGCCGCCCGCCTGCTGCCGGCGGCCGAGGTGGAGGACGAGGAGGACCTCGCGCTGCTCGAGGCCCGCGACCTGCTCTTCGCCCGGCTCCTGCAGTACCGCGCCTACAAGGCGGCCGCGGCCATCATCGGCGGGATGCTGGCCACCGAGAGCCGGCGCTTCCCACGGGCGGTCGCGCTCGAGCCGCGCTTCGCCGCTGCGCTGCCCGAGGTGCTGCTCGGGGTCGGTCCGCATCAGTTCGCCGAGATGGCCGCGCGGGCGTTCGTGCCCCGGCCGGTGCCGACGGTCTCGATCGACCACGTCCACGTCCCGCGGGTCAGCGTCCGCGAGCACGCCGTCGTTCTCACCGACCGGCTGCGCCGGGCCGGCAGCGCGACGTTCCGCGCGCTGTGCCAGGACTGCAGCATCCCCCTCGAGGTCGTGGCCCGGTTCCTCGCGGCGCTGGAGCTGTACCGGGAGGGCCTGGTCGGCTTCGAGCAGCTCACCCCGCTCGGCCAGCTCACCCTGCGATGGACCGGCCCGGCCGACGGCGAGCCCGTCGCTGCCGGCGCCGGCGCGGAGTGGGACGACGAGCCGTCGGCCGACGGCGAGATCAGGAAGGACGGCGGACAGTCGTGACCGATCCGCTTCCCGGGCCGGGCACCGGCTCGGGCACCGGCGGTGCCGAGACCCATGCCGACGGTCCTGTCCGGGATCCCGTCGAGGCCCCTGCCGAGAGCATCGGCGTCGAGGGTCGTGCCGGGCTCGCTCCTGGCAGCGTGGCCGGCGGCACCGACCAGAACCCGGACCAGCGCACCGACCAGGATCCCGACCAGCGCCCCTCGACGGGGGAGGGCAGCACCCCGGCCCTCGCCGGACGGCTTGACATAACCCAGTCGCCCGCGGACGGCGGCCGGAGCCTGGAGGTCGGCGGAGATCCGGGCGAGGGGAGCCCCGACGCGGGCGTCGAGCCCGGGCCGGCGCTGCCCGCGATCCTCGAGAGCATCCTGCTGGTGGCTGATCAGCCGGTGGACGAGGTGCTGCTGGCGCAGGTGGTCGAGCGGCCGCGGGAGATCGTGACGAGCGCGCTCGCCGAGCTCGCGGCGGGCTACGCCGCCCAGGACCGCGGCTTCGAGCTGCGGACCGTGGCGGGCGGCTGGCGGTTCTACACCCGGCCGGACTGCGCGCCGTACGTCGAGCGCTTCGTGTTGGACGGGCAGCAGGCCCGGCTCACCCAGGCGGCGCTCGAGACGCTCGCCGTGGTCGCTTACCGGCAACCGGTGAGCCGTGGGCGGATCGCTGCCGTCCGCGGGGTCAACGTCGACGGCGTCATCCGCACGCTCGTCGGCCGCGGCCTGGTCGAGGAGGCCGGCCAGGACCCGGAGTCCGGTGCCGTGCTGTACCGGACCACCCGCTACTTCCTGGAGCGTCTCGGGCTGACCTCGTTGGGGGAGCTTCCCGTATTGGCTGATTTTCTTCCCGACATCGAGTCCCTAGAAGCCGATGACAACCAACTCTCGACATGAGGTCGAGACAATGACGGGCCAAGGAATCCGGCTGCAACGCGTGCTTGCCGACGCCGGGCTAGGCAGCCGCCGCGCCTGCGAGCTGCTGATCGATGCTGGCAGGGTGGAGGTGGACGGCGAGACGATCCGCCAGCAGGGGAGACGGGTCGACCCGGCCACTGCGCTCATCAAGGTCGACGGCCTGCGCATCACCACCAGCCAGGCGCTGGCGCACCTCGCCCTCAACAAGCCACGGGGCATGCTCACGACGATGTCGGACGACCGGGGCCGGCCGTGCGTCGGCGACCTCGTCGCGGACCGGTCCCAACGGCTGTATCACGTGGGCCGGCTCGACGCGGACAGCGAGGGCCTCCTGCTGCTCACCAACGACGGCGAGCTCGCCCACCGGTTGATGCACCCCTCGTTCGAGGTGCCGAAGACCTACCTGGCCGAGGTCACCGGACCGCTGGGTCGCGACGTCGGGCGCCAGCTCCGTGCCGGCGTCGAGCTCGAGGACGGCACGGCGAGCGCCGATGCCTTCCACGTGGTCTCCTCCGCCGGCAACCGGGTGATGGTCGAGCTCGTGGTGCACGAGGGGCGCAAGCACGTCGTGCGCCGGATGCTCGCCGCGGCGGGCCATCCGGTGCAGCGGCTGGTTCGCACGCGGGTCGGACCGGTGCAGCTCGGCACGCTCAAGGCTGGCCGGGTGCGTCGGTTGACCCAGCGCGAGATCGGCGAGCTCTACGCGCTCGTCGAGCTGTAGCGACCGTTCCCTGGCGGACCTACCGTCCGGTGGGCGTGTCGACGCAGCGACGTGTCGCTCATTGCTCCCGAGCACCCGCCCAAAGGGCATGCCGCTGATGGGATGACGAGGCTGAGCAGCCAGACCGTGGCATCGCTAGCGTCATGTCGACAAGCCGATCAAGTACCTATTTAGTGCCGGACGACAATAGTCGCTATAGCAATAGACTGATGAACAGGATTGACGCTCAACCGATGAAAGAGTGGATCGGTTTCCCGGCACGGGCATGTCGGGCCACTGCGTCCGGTCCGGCCGGTAGGCGGGGCTCCCACCCGGCCCGGACCGAGAGCGGTGCGGGCCCGCGGCGATGCGGCTCGGCCGGCAGCTTCTAGGCTGTCCGCGCCGCAACGGCACCTACCGACGAGGGAGGAGGACCGGTGGTCGCGGACCCCTTCGTCGCGTGGGCAGCTCGTTCACCGCTCCCCGTCCCCGGCCGACGTACCGGGAGGCCGCCGATCGGTCGGTCGGCGACCACGGCGCCCGGCCCCTGCCTCGGCGGGATGCGCACGGTGGCCGCATGACGTCATTGTCGAGCGTCCTCGTCGTCGGCACGGGACTGATCGGCACGTCGATCGCTCTCGCAGCCCGGGCCGCTGGCATCGAGGTGTGGCTCGAGGACGCGGACCCGGCTCACGTCGACTCCGCGGTGGCGCTCGGCGCTGGCCGCCCGTGGTCCTCGCGTCCCGGAGCGACGGCCGGCGAGCAAGCGGTACCGGTGATCGACCACGCGGTCATCTGCGTCCCGCCCGAGGCGGTGGTCGAGCAGCTGAGAAGCACCTCAAGGCTCGCGCGAACCATGAGCGATACCAGCGGCATCAAGTCTCATGTGCTAGCAGAGCTTGAGATTATTGCTCCGGAACTGGGCGAGCGGTTCTGCGGGTCGCATCCGATGGCGGGCCGGGAGCGCAGCGGCCCGTGGCACGCGCGGGCCGATCTCTTCCGCGGTCGGCCGTGGGTGCTGGTGCCCGGTGCCCGGACCGCTCCGGTGGCGCTGGCACGGACCCGGATGCTGGCGGAGGCGTGCGGTGCGGAGGTGCTGGTCCGCACCGAGGCCGAGCATGATCGCGCGGTGGCGACCGTCTCGCAGCTGCCGCAACTGCTCGCCAGCGCGCTGGCGGCCCGGGTGGCCGAGCTCGAGCCCGCTGACCTGGCGCTGGTCGGCCAGGGGCTGCGCGACATGACCAGAGTGGCTGCCTCCGCGCCGGGGCTGTGGGCCGAGCTGATCGCCGGGAACCGGGACGCGCTGGCGCCGGCGCTGGACGCGGTGATCGCCGATCTCGCCGGCCTTCAGGCGGCGCTGGGCGATCCGGGGACGGCCACCACCGGCGCGCGCGCCACGGCCCGGCTCACCGGACCGCCCGCTGAGCCGGCCGCTGAGCCGGTCGCCGAGCGCGGCAGCAGTGCGGCCGACCGGGTGCGAGCCGTCGTCGTCGACCTGATGAGCAGGGGCAACGCCGGCCGGGCGCGGCTGCCGGGCATCCACGGCGGTCCCCGGACCGACGGCCGGAGCCTGCTGGTCGCCGTCCCCGACCGGCCAGGTGAGCTGGCCCGGGCCCTCGCAACGGTGGCCGCGGAGGGCGCCAACGTCGCCGACCTGCGGATGGACCATGCCCCCGGCCGGCCGCTGGGCGTCGTGGAGATGATCGTCGCCCCAGCCGACGCCGAGCGGGTGGCGAAGGCGCTGCGCCAGGCTGGCTGGCCGGTCACCGTGGAGCCCGGCGCCGACTGAGCGCCCCTGAGCCCCCTGAGCCCCCTGGCGCTCCTGGCTCGCTCGCCCTTGACGCTCCTGATCGCCCCCTAGCCCTCGATCAGCCCGGCGACCGATAGGCTCGACCGGGGGTCGCTTCCGGGTGCAGCCGCACCGGCTCGCCAGCAGCCAGCCCGACCGGCCGAGCCGATCGAGTGGGAAGGCTGTCGTGGCCGCCAGGCTCGTGCCCCACGACGACAGGGAACGGACAGCATCGTGAACGAGCCGGCCGCGTTCGATCGTCGGGTCCTCGATCGACTCGTCGTCGCGATCGACGGTCCCTCCGGGTCGGGCAAGTCGACGGTCGCCCGTGGCGTCGCCACCCGGCTGGACCTGCGCTACCTCGACACCGGGGCCATGTACCGGGCGCTGACCTGGCTGGCCCAGCGCGACGGAGTGGCGGCGGGCGACGACGAGGCGCTCGCCAAGCTCGCCTCCTGCTGGCGGTTCGAGATCAGCACCGACCCCGTAAGGCCGAGGGTGATCGCCGACGACGTCGAGGTGACCACGGCGATCCGCTCGTCCGAGGTGACGGCGGAGGTCAGCGCCGTGAGCGCCGTGCCGGCCGTCCGCGCGGCTCTGGTGGCCCGCCAGCGCGACATCGTCGGAGCCGGCGGCATCGTGATGGAGGGGCGCGACACCGGCACGGTGGTCTGTCCCGAGGCCCCGGTGAAGATCTACCTCACCGCCTCCGGCGGGGCCCGCGCGCTGCGCCGGGCCACCGAGGAGCGCGACCGGCACCGGCTGGTGGGCGACGACGTCATCGCTCTCACCCAGGCCGAGCTGGACCGGCGCGATCAGCTCGACTCGAGCCGCGACGCATCTCCGCTGAGGAAGGCTGAAGGCGCACTCGAGGTCGACACCACGGCGCTGAGCGCCGACGAGGTGATCGACGTGGTGGTGGCGGCATGCCGATCAGTGGCGGCGAGCACGGCGCCGTCGCCGCCGCGGTGACCACGACCGGCCCGGCACGGGCCGGCCGCGCGACCGGAGCCGGGGCGCCAGCCCTCCGGCCGCGGCACCGGGCGACCGGCCGCCACCGGCCGTGGTTGGTGACCTGGCTTCGGGTGGCGTTCCGGCCGGTCTTCCGCGGCCTGCTCCGGATGCGGGTCGACGGCCAGGCGCACGTGCCGGGAAGCGGTGGGGTCATCGTCGCCGGCAACCACACCGGCGTCCTCGACGGACCGCTGGTCTGGCTCTACCTGCCCCGCCCGGCGCGCTTCCTGACCAAGGCTGAGCTCTACGCTCACCCCTTCCTCGGCCGCGCCCTCGGCGGGCTCGGCCAGATCCCGGTGCATCGCGGCGAGCCGGACCGGGCGGCGCTCGCGGAGGCGCTCGCCGTGCTGGCCGCCGGCGGGGTGGTGGGCGTCTTCCCGGAGGGCACCCGCGGCACCGGCATGCTGAGCCAGGTCCACGACGGCGTCGCCTACCTGGCGGTCAAGTCCGGCTGCCCGGTCGTGCCGGTGGCCTGCCTCGGCAGCGACCGCGCCCTGTCGCCCGGCGGGCGGCCCCGGCTGCGCGCCCCGGTCACCCTCTCGTTCGGGTCGCCCGTGACCGTGGTGGCCGCCGGCGCCGTGCGCAACCGCCGTACCGTCACCGCAGCGTCCGAGGAGATCAGGGCGGCGCTGGTCGGGCACCTCGCCGCCTCGGCGCGGCGCGCGGGGGAGCCGGTTGCGCCGACGGGGGAGGTGCCGTCATGACGGCAGGGGAACCGAGCGACCGGAACGAGCGCGCGGCCCACGGCAGCGACCTCGGTGACCTGCACGGCCTCGGTGACCGCGGTGACCTCGGTGACCTCGGTGACCTCGGTGATCCGGACGGCCTCGGCGGATCGGCGGACCCGGACCGGCAGGACGACCCGGGCAGTGTCGAGGCGCTGCCGGTGCTCGCCGTCGTGGGTCGCCCCAACGTCGGAAAGTCGACGCTCGTCAACCGGATCATCGGCCGCCGCGAGGCCGTCGTCGAGGACGTGCCGGGAGTGACGAGGGACCGGGTCACCTACGAGGCGACCTGGCGCGGCCGGCGGTTCACGGTCGTCGACACCGGCGGCTGGGAGCCGGACGCCACCGGCCTGGCCGGCCGGGTGGCCGCCCAGGCCGAGGTCGCCGCCGCCGCGGCGGACGCCGTCCTGCTGGTCGTCGACGCGACGGTCGGCGTGACCGAGACCGACGACGTGGTGGCCCGCGTCCTGCGCCGCAACCGCAAGCCGGTCGTCCTGGCCGCGAACAAGGTGGACGACGTGCGGGGCGAGGCCGACGCGGCCGCGCTGTGGGCGCTCGGGCTCGGCGAGCCGTACGCGGTCAGCGCGGTGCACGGCCGGGGCAGCGGCGACCTGCTCGACGCGGTCCTCGAGGCACTGCCGGAGGCGCCGAGGGAGACCGACCCCGCCGCCGGCGGCCCGCGGCGGGTGGCCCTGGTCGGGCGGCCCAACGTCGGCAAGTCGAGCCTGCTCAACCAGCTCGCCGGCGAGGAGCGGGTGGTGGTCGACGCAAGCGCGGGCACCACCAGGGACCCGGTCGACTCCCTGGTCGAGGTCGACGGAGAGATCTGGCGCTTTGTCGATACCGCCGGCATCAGGCGGCGGGTCAAGGAGGCGTCCGGCGCCGAGTACTACGCGAGCCTGCGCACCGCCGCCGCGCTCGAGGCCGCCGAGGTCGCCGTCGTCCTGCTCGACGCCAGCGAGCCGCTCTCCGACCAGGACCTGAAGATCCTCTCGATGGTGCGCGAGGTGGGGCGCGCGCTGGTCATCGCCTTCAACAAGTGGGACATGCTGGACGAGGACCGCCGGTTCGCGCTCGAGCGCGAGATCGACCGCGACCTCGGCAGCTACGGGTGGGCGCCGCGGGTCAACGTCTCGGCCCGCACCGGCCGCAGCGTCGACCGGCTCGGCCCCGCCCTGCGCACCGCGCTGGCGGGGTGGGAGCAGCGCATCTCCACCGGCCGGCTGAACCAGTGGGTGTCGGACGTCATCGCGGCCACCCCGCCGCCGGTGCGCAGTGGCCGCCAGCCGAAGGTGCTGTTCGCCACCCAGGCCGCCACCCGGCCGCCCCGGTTCGTGCTGTTCACCACCGGCTTCCTCGAGCCCGGCTACCGGCGCTTCCTCGAGCGCCGGCTGCGCGAGGAGTTCGGCTTCGCCGGCACCCCCATCGACCTCGCGATGCGGCTGCGCGAGAAGAAGCGCGGTGGCTGAGCGCCCGCGCACGGGTCGGCGGCCCCGCGGGGCATGCGGTAAGGTCGGTCTGCTCGGGCCGTCGAGGCCCGGCCGGGACGTGGCGCAGCTTGGTAGCGCACTTGACTGGGGGTCAAGGGGTCGCAGGTTCAAATCCTGTCGTCCCGACGTAGCAGGCACGCCGACCTGGGTCAGCGCAACCGAGGCCCGGATCGGCCGGCGCTCGTCGGCCACCGGCCGCGGCGACCCGGAGGGGACAGCGCCAGATGACTCAGCCAAGCCCTTCGCAGGACGACGAGCGCTACCTCGTCGTGCGCAACGACGAGGAGCAGTACTCGATCTGGCTCGCGGACCGCGACGTGCCCGCGGGCTGGCACCCGGTCGGCGTCGAGGGCACCTGCCAGCACTGCCTCGACCACATCGAGCAGGTCTGGACGGACATGCGCCCGGCGAGCGTGCGCGCCCAGCTCGCCGCACCGCCCACCGCCCCGCTCGTTGCCCCGCCCCACTCCGCCGCCACGTCCTAGGCGGCGCCCGTCGAGGCTCCGCCCGTCCCCGCCCGTCCCTGCCCGTTCTCCGCCAGCCCGCTGCCCGTTCCTGCGCCCGTGCCTCCCGGCGCCCGCCTGGACTAGGTTGGACCGAGACCGGGAGCGAGACGGCGACGGGAGGCTTCGGTGGCAGCACGGGCGGCCGCTCGCGCGGACGCACCGGTGGGCGACCGGGTGTGGACGGTCCCCAACCTGCTGAGCATCGCCCGGCTGGTCGGGGTGCCGGTCTTCCTGTGGCTGCTCCTCGGCCCTCGCTCGGGATGGGCCGACTGGGCCGCGCTCGGGGTGCTGATGCTCAGCGGCATCACCGACTACCTCGACGGCAAGCTGGCGCGGGCATGGGGGCAGACCAGCCGGCTGGGCCAGCTGCTCGACCCCGCGGCCGACCGGCTCTACGTCGTCGCGACCATCGCCGCCTTCACGATCCGCGGGATCATCCCGCTCGTCCTCACCGCCGTGCTGGTGGCCCGCGAGCTGTTCCTCGCGGCCCTGCTGCCGGTCCTGCGCCGGCACGGGTACGGCCCGCTGGCCGTCAACTACGTCGGCAAGGCGGCGACCCTCTGCCTGCTCTACGCGTTCCCGCTGCTGCTGCTCGGCACGCGCTCCGGCGCGCTCGGTGACGTCACCCGCGTCATCGGATGGTCGTTCACCGTCTGGGGGACGGCGCTGTACTGGGTCGCCGGCGCCGTGTACGCCGTGCAGGTGCGCCGGCTGACCCGCGCGGCCCCGGTCATCGGCCGTCCGCCGGACCCGGCGCCCGTGGCTCCCCCCGGCGGCGCGGGTAAGAGCGGGACGGTGACGGGCGCGAGGGAGGTCGGGCGATGAGGGCCGTCGTGATGGCGGGGGGCGAGGGCACCCGCCTGCGGCCGATGACCGCCAACCAGCCCAAGCCGCTGCTACCGGTGGTCAACCGCCCGATCATGGAGCACGTGCTGCGGCTGCTGCGCCGGCACGGCTTCTCGGAGACCGTCGTCACCGTCCAGTTCCTCGCCTCGCTCGTGCGCAACTACTTCGGCGACGGCGACGAACTCGGGATGGCGCTGCAGTACGCGACCGAGGAGACGCCGCTCGGCACGGCCGGCAGCGTCAAGAACGCCGAGGACGCCCTGCGCGACGAGCCGTTCCTGGTGATCAGCGGCGACGCGCTCACCGACATCGACCTCACCGAGATGATGAAGTTCCACCGCGACAGGGGCGCGCTGGTCACCATCGGGTTGAAGCGGGTGCCCGACCCCCTTGAGTTCGGCATCATCATCGTCGACGACGAGGGCCGCGTGGAGCGCTTCCTGGAGAAGCCCACCTGGGGCCAGGTCTTCTCGGACACCGTCAACACCGGCATCTACGTGATGGAGCCCGAGGTTCTCGCCGAGGTGGCGCGCGGCGAGAGCGTCGACTGGTCGGGCGACGTCTTCCCGAAGCTGCTGGCCGCCGGGGCGCCGCTCTACGGCTACGTGGCGGACGGCTACTGGGAGGACGTCGGCACCCACGAGAGCTACCTCCGTGCGCAGGCGGACGTGCTCAACCGTCAAGTCGAGGTCGAGCTCGATGGCTTCGAGGTGTCGCCCGGCGTCTGGATCGCCGAGGGCGCCGAGGTCGACCCGGAGGCCAGCATCAAGGGGCCGGTCTTCATCGGCGACTACGCCAAGGTCGAGGCCGGCGCCGAGCTGCGCGAGTACACCGTGCTCGGGAGCAACGTGGTCGTGAAGTCGGGCGCCTTCCTGCACCGCGCGGTCGTGCATGACAACGTCTTCGTCGGGCCCGCGGCCAACCTTCGGGGCTGCGTCGTCGGCAAGAACACCGACATCATGCGCGCCGCCCGGATCGAGGAGGGAGCGGTCGTCGGCGACGAGTGCGTCGTCGAGGAGGAGGCCTACCTCAGCGCCGGCGTGAAGGTCTATCCGTTCAAGACGATCGAGGCCGGCGCGGTGGTCAACACGTCGGTCATCTGGGAGTCGAGGGGCGCCCGGTCGCTGTTCGGCCCGCGCGGCGTGTCCGGGCTGGTCAACGTCGAGGTGACGCCCGAGCACGTCGTCCGGCTGGCGAGTGCCTACGCGACCACCCTGCGCAAGGGCTGCACGGTCACCACCTCGCGGGACGGCTCGCGCGCCGCCCGCACGCTGAAGCGGGCCGCCATCGCGGCCCTCACCGCGAGCGCGATCAACGTGCGCGACCTCGAGGTCGTGCCCACCCCGGTGACCAGGTTCGAGGTGGGGACGACCGACTCGGTCGGGGGGATCATGATCCGCACCACTCCGGGCGACGCGCAGGGCGTCGACATCGTCTTCCTCGACGAGCGAGGTGGCGACCTCTCGCAGGCCAGTCAGCGAAAGCTCGAGCGGACCTTCAGCCGCCAGGAGTTCCGGCGGGCGTTCCCCGGCGAGATCGCCGACCTGTACGTGCCGGCCCGCACCCTCGACACGTACGCGCAGGAGCTGCTGCGCTGCGTCGACACGTCCGGCATCGACGAGGCCAGGCTCAAGGTCGTGATCGACACCGCGGGCGGGGCGGCGACCCTCGTCCTGCCGCTGCTGCTCGGCCGGCTCGGGGTCGACGTGCTCACGGTCAACGGACGCCTCGACGAGAGCTCGACGACCGAGACGCTGGCCGAGCACATGCGCGACCTCGAGCGCCTCGGCGAGCTGGTGGCCAGCTCGAAGGCGGCGTTCGGCGTGCGGTTCGACCACGTGGGGGAGCGGATCTCGATCGTCGACGAGCTCGGCGAGCTGGTGCACGACGACCGCGCCCTGCTGGTCTACCTCGATCTCGTCGCGGCGGAGTGCCGCGGCCGGCGGGTGGCCCTGCCGGTCACCACGACCCGCGTCGCTGAGCGGGTCGCGAGCTTCCACGGCGTCGCCATCGACTGGACCTCCACCTCGCCCGACCAGCTGACCAGGGCCGCGGCGGCCGAGGCCTGCGCCTTCGCCGGCAACGGGCGCGGCGGCTTCGTCGTCCCGAGCTTCCAGCCGGCCGTCGACGGCATCGCGGCCTTCATCCGCCTGCTGGGCCTGGTCGCGCGCACCAAGCTCACGCTCAGCCAGATCGACGCACGGATCCCGCAGGCTCACCTCGTCCGCCGCTCGGTGCCGACGCCGTGGGCGGTGAAGGGCCAGATCATGCGCGCAATCGTGGAGGCGGCCGGTGCGCGCTCCCTCGACACGACCGACGGCGTGCGGGTGGTCGAGGACGACGGCAGCTGGGTGCTGGTGCTGCCCGACCCGGCCGAGGCGGTGACCCACCTGTGGGCCGAGGCCGCCGACACCGGCGCCGCGACCCGGCTGCTCGAGGACTGGGTCGCGGTGGTGGAGCAGGCCGGCGCCTGACCGGCTCGATCTGGCTCGATCTGCCGTGCCGGTCGGCGGCGCTGCGACAATGGATGCCATGCCGACCAGCTCGCGCCGCCCCGTCGCGCGCAGTTCCCGGAGCGGTTTAGGCGTTTCCAGCTTTGTCGACTTGATGACGCGGGCGCTCGAGGACGGGTACGCCGACGCCGCCCGCCGCCGGGCCGCAGCCTCGCCGGGGCCGCCGGGGGCGCTGCCCGGCCCGCCGCCGGGGAGAGCGACCGAGCAGGTGCGCCGGCGCCGGGCCCGGCTGACCGTGGCGGCGGTGCTGCTCCTCGTCGGCCTGATCCTCGCGATGGCCGCCGCGCGCACCCACCGGGACGCGCCGGCCGCCACGAGGACGCGGCTCGCTCTGGTCGAGGACGTCCAGCGCAGGACGGCGGCCGTCGACCGGCTCGCCCGCACGGCGCAGGCGCTCGCCGCCGAGACCGCCCGCCTGCGCGCATCCGGGCTGACGTCGTCGGCCGGGGCAGCGGCCGGTCGCCGGCTCGCCCGGCTGCAGCTCGACGTGGGGGCGGTCGCCCTCGCCGGGCCCGGTCTCGAGGTGACCCTGGACGATGCCCGCCCGGCCACGCCAGCCCCGCTCGGTGGCGGCGGTGGCGGGACCCCGAGCGACATCGAGGCCGGGCGGATCATCGACCGCGACCTCCAGCAGGTGGTCAACGCCCTCTGGGCGGCGGGGGCCGAGGCGATCGCCGTCAACGGGCAGCGGATCACCGCGCTGTCGAGCATCCGCGAGGCCGGCGACGCGATCCTCGTCGACCTGCGGCCGCTGAGCCCGCCGTACCGCGTCGTGGCGCTCGGCGACCCCGACGCGCTGCCGGCCGGCTTCGCGGCCAGCCCCACCGCCGGCCAGTTCCGCACGTACGCTCAGGCGTACGGGCTGGGCTTCGCCGTGCGCGCCGCGACGCGCGCCGAGGTGCCGGCCGCTACCGGCCTGCTGCTGCACGCGGCGCAGGCGCCGCCCCCGACGCAAGCCCCGCCCTCCACGCCGTCTACGTCGTCCACGCCCGCCGGCTCGACCCGCTCGCCAGGGCCGAGCGGATCCACCGCCCGCCCGTCCGCCCCGCCGAAGGGAGCGCCGTGATCGCCGCCCTGGCCCTCGTGGTCGGCATCATCGTGGGGCTGCTGATCGAGCCGACCGCACCGTCGTGGCTCCAGCCGTACCTGCCGATCGCGGTGGTGGCCGCCCTCGACGCGGTGTTCGGAGCGCTGCGGGCGCACCTCGACGGCATCTTCGACGACAAGGTCTTCGTGGTGTCGTTCGTGTCCAACGTGCTGGTCGCGGCGCTCGTGGTGTTCCTCGGCGACCAGCTCGGGGTCGGCGCGCAGCTGTCCACCGCCGTCGTCGTCGTGCTTGGCATCCGCATCTTCGCCAACGCCGCGGCGATCCGCCGGCACCTGTTCGGCGCATGAGCGGCGGACCCGCCTGGCGGCGCCTCGCTCGCCTCGCCCGCCCGCGAGCCAGCAGGGGGCAGGCGATCGTCGCGCTGCTCTGCGCGGGGCTCGGCGTCGCGCTCGTCACGTCGGTGCACACCAACCGGACCCCGCAGGCGCTGGCGACCGCACGCCAGGAGGATCTGGTGCGGGTCCTTGATGCGCTGTCGTCGCAGAGCGATCGGCTGCGCCAGCAGATCGACCAGTTGCGCACCGCGCGCGATCAGCTGGCGTCGAGCGGCGACGCGACGAGGGCTGCCATCGGCGAGGCGCGCCGCGAGGCCGACGCGCTCGCGATCCTCGCCGGGTCGGCACCCGCGACCGGGCCGGGGGTGGCGCTGTCGATCGACGATCCGCGGGCCACGCTCACCGCCGACACCATGCTCGACACCGTGGAGGAGCTGCGCGACGCGGGCGCCGAGGCGATCGAGATCGGCCCTGCCGGGCACGCCGTGCGGGTCGTCGCGTCGACCTACTTCACCGATGCGGCGCCCGGGACGGTCGCGGTCGACGGCGTCGCGCTCCACCCGCCGTACCGGATCATCGCCATCGGCGACCCGGCGACCCTCGCCGCCGCGATGCGCATCCCCGGCGGCGTCGTCGACGCCGTGCAGCGGCTCGGCGGGAGCGTCGACGTCGAGACGCTGGGCACCGTGCAGGTGACCGCCTTGCGACCGCTCGACGACCCTCGTTACGCTCGCCCGGCGCCCGGATCGACCGGGAGCGCCGGCTCCTGATGCGCGCCGGCCCCAGCCGAGACGAGCGAGGCGGCGGTTGTACCCCGACGACCTGAAGTACACGCGCGAGCACGAGTGGGTGCGCACCGAGGGTGACACCTTGCGGATCGGCATCACCGACTTCGCCCAGGACGCCCTCGGCGACATCGTCTTCGTCACCCTGCCGGAGCCGGGGACGGCGGTGGAGGTGGGTCAGTCGCTCGGTGAGGTCGAGTCGACGAAGAGCGTCTCCGACGTCTACGCCCCGCTCGCCGGTACGATCGTCCGCCGCAACGAGGCCCTCGACGACCAGCCCGAGCTCATCAACTCCGACCCGTACGGCGAGGGCTGGATGATCGAGCTGCGACCCGCCGACCCCGGCGCGGTCGACGGGCTGCTCGACGCGGCGGCCTACCAGCAGCTGGCGGAGGAGGGCTGAGCCCGCCGGGGGCTGGCCGGTCCACCGCTCGCCGCCTCGCATTGACCCCGCGAGCCGGAGCCGGTTAGCCTCGCCCCGAACCTGAACCTCCGGTTGAGGGTGGAGGGTCCGGCAGGCACCACGAAGGGTGACGACCGCCCGCGGCGACGTCGGTCACCGACCACCGCGTCAGGAGGCCAGCGCGCACATGGCGACCGTGTTCTGCACGAACTGCGGCCAGGAGAACCCTCAGGACGCCCGCTTCTGCGCCCGTTGCGGCACGCCGCTGACCCGGCCGGGGGAGCCCATCGAGCCGGAGCCCCAGCGCGGGGTCGAGACCACCTCGACGATCTCGCTGACCGGCATCGAGGCGCTCGACGAGCACCCGGACGAGGAGGCCTTCGCCGCCGAGGCGGCCGTCGAGGCGCTGCCGGCCGACGCGGCGCTGCTCGTCGTGAAGCGCGGCCCCAATGCCGGCAGCCGGTTCCTCCTCGACAAGGACGTCACGACCGCCGGCCGCCACCCGGAGAGCGACATCTTCCTCGACGACGTGACCGTCTCGCGCCGGCACGCGTCCTTCGAGCGCGAGGGCGAGCTGTTCGTCGTGCGCGACGTCGGCAGCCTGAACGGCACCTACCTCAACCGGGAGCGCATCGACGAGGCGGCCCTCTCCAGCGGCGACGAGGTGCAGATCGGCAAGTTCCGGCTCGTCTTCCTGACCTCGCCGCGCGCGGAGCGCACGGAGGCGGGCAAGGCATGAGCGCCCCGATGCCGGCGCGGGGCTTCATGAGCATCGGGGAGGTGCTCGCGCAGCTGCGCCCCGACTTCCCCGACGTCACCATCTCCAAGATCAGGTTCCTCGAGGCCGAGGGGCTGGTCGAGCCGACGAGGACCGCGTCCGGCTACCGCAAGTTCTCCAGGGACGACCTGCAGCGGCTGCGCTACGTGCTGGCCGCCCAGCGCGACCACTACCTGCCGCTGCGGGTCATCAAGCAGCACCTGGAGGCGCTCGACCGCGGCCTCGAGCCGCCCGGCCCTGGCGGCGGCGACCCGCGGGTCCCGCGCGGGCTGATGTCGGCCGAGGGGCTGCCCGGCCCGGAGGCGTTCGCCCGCGAGGGCCGCGAGGACAGGGACGTCCGGCTCGCCCGCGGCGAGCTGCTCGCCGAGTCCGGCCTCACCGCCGAGCAGCTCGAGCAGCTCGAGCAGTACGGGCTGCTGACGGCCCGTTCCGGCCACTACGACCGCGACGCCCTCGTCATCGCCACGACGGTGTCGGAGCTGGCCCGCTTCGGCATCGAGGCGAGGCACCTGCGCGCGTTCAAGACCGCGGCCGACCGCGAGATCGGCCTCGTCGAGCAGGTCATCAACCCGTTGGTGCGCCAGCGCAACCCGGAGGCGCGGGCCCGCGCCGACGAGGTCGCCCGCGAGCTCGCCGCGCTGTCGGTACGGCTGCACGCCACGCTGGTGAAGGCGGGGCTGCGGCCGGGCCTGTCGCGCTGATCCCGCCGCGCCGTGCGGCTCGGGCCCGCGCCGGCAACCTCCCGCCGACCCCTGCCGACACCCTGCCGACCCCTGCCCGGCCGCGCGTCGGAGGAGCGTGCGAGCGCCGTCCGGGGGAAGGCTCCGCAGGCGCCGGGAGAGGGCCCCCGGTGTACCGTCGCCAGGGAGCGAGGGGAGCGGCGTGAACGAGCTGACCGTGGTGGGGGTGCGGGTCGAGCTGCCCGCCAACCAGCCCATCGTGCTGCTGAAGGAGACCGGCGGCGAGCGCTACCTCCCCATCTGGATCGGCGCCGTCGAGGCGACCGCGATCGCGTTCGCCCAGCAGGGCATCGTCCCGCCGCGCCCCATGACCCACGACCTGCTCCGCGACGTCCTGCAGGCCCTCGGCGCCCAGCTGGAGGCGGTGAACATCACCGAGCTGCGCGAGGGCGTCTACTACGCCGAGCTGGCGTTCGCCGGCGGGGTGAAGGTCAGCGCCCGCCCGTCCGACGCCATCGCCCTCGCGATCCGGGCCGGCGTCACGATCTACGGCTCGGAGGCCGTCCTCGCCGACGCCGGCATCGTGATCGCCGACGAGCAGGAGAGCGAGGTCGAGAAGTTCCGCGAGTTCCTCGACAACATCTCGCCGGAGGACTTCGGGACCGGGCCGGGCGCCACCGGATGACGACGCGGGGACGGCCCGGGCGAGGGCCCGGACGGCAGGTCCGCTTCAGGTCATCCTCAGGTAGAGCTGGAGAGTTAAGACTCGCCGGATGCGGACGTTGACGGTGGGTGCGGCGGTGCCTACCGTCCCCCTCAGTCGGCCATCGCGCCGGACGGTGGGGCGTCGAGGAGGAGCGCGTGGCGAGCGAGAGCAACGGCACCGGCCCACCGCGCGGCCCGGCCGACAGCGACGCGGTCCCGGCGGGGGAGCAGGGCGTGCTGTTCGCCGACGACCTGCCACCGACCCCCGGTGACGACGTCGGCTACCGCGGCCCGACGGCGTGCGCCGCGGCCGGCATCACCTACCGCCAGCTCGACTACTGGGCCCGTACCGGCCTGGTCGAGCCGACCATCCGCCCGGCCACCGGCTCGGGCAGCCAGCGGCTGTACTCCTTCCGCGACATCCTGGTCCTGAAGGTCGTCAAGCGGCTGCTCGACACCGGCGTCTCGCTGCAGAACATCCGGGCCGCCGTCGAGCACCTGCGCGAGCGCGGCATCCGCGACCTGGCGCAGATCACCCTCATGAGCGACGGCGCGTCGGTGTACGAGTGCACCTCGCCGGACGAGGTGGTCGACCTCGTCCAGGGCGGTCAGGGCGTCTTCGGCATCGCGGTCGGCCGGGTGGTCCGCGAGGTGGAGGGCTCCCTCGCGGCGCTGCCGAGCGTGCGGGCCGACGAGGCCGACCAGGCCGGCGCGGACGGCGCCGGGGCAGCGGACGGGGCCACCGAGGACGAGCTCGCCTCCCGGCGCCGGCGGCGCTCCAGCGCCTGAGCGGCGCCCTGCTGGGTGGGCGCAGCGCGCGCTGGTACGGTGAGGAGTCGACCGTTGACCCTGTGCGGGAGAGTCCCCACGCCGCCAGCGTGGGGCGCCGAAGGAGCAACCTCTCCCCGGAATCTCTCAGGCTTCCCAACCGCACGGGCGAGGTACCTCTGGAAAGCAGGCCGCCGTCGCCTCACCGCGCCGGCGCCTCGCCGACGGGGCAAGCCCGGCCAGCCGGGCGAAGCTCTCAGGTGCAGATGACAGAGGGGGAGAGCCCCACGAGCGCGCCTCGCGGCGCGGCGACCAGGAGGCTCCCATGACCGACCGCCCGTCCCTCGCGCAGCTGCGCGAGGCGGTGCCGTTCGCCGACCGGCACATCGGCCCGCGCCCCGACGAGCTGGCCAAGATGCTGGCCGTCGTCGGGTACGGCTCGCTCGACGAGCTCGTCGCCGCCGCCGTGCCCGCGGCGATCGCCTCCGCCGAGGCGCTCGACCTCGACGGCGGCCTCGGCGAGACCGAGGCGCTCGACGAGCTGCGCGCGCTGGCGGGCCGCAACCAGCGGCTGGTGTCGATGATCGGCATGGGCTACTACGACACGCTCACCCCGCCCGTCATCCGGCGCAACGTGCTGGAGAGCCCCGCCTGGTACACCGCCTACACGCCGTACCAGCCGGAGATCTCTCAGGGTCGACTGGAGGCCCTGCTCAACTTCCAGACGATGGTCGCCGACCTGACCGCACTGCCGGTCGCCGGTGCGTCGCTGCTCGACGAGGCGACCGCGGCCGCGGAGGCGATGGCGCTGTCGTACCGGGCCGACCGGCGCTCCGGCGCGTTCGTCGTCGACGCCGACTGCCACCCGCAGACCATCGCGGTGGTGCGCACCCGCGCGCTGCCGATGGGCTTCGACGTGGTCGTCGCCGACCTGCACGACGGCCTGCCGGACGGCGACCTGGCCGGCGTGCTGCTGCAGTACCCGGGGTCCAGCGGCGAGGTCCGCGACCTCGAGCCGATCATCGCGGCTGCCCACGAGCGGGGGGCGCTCGTCACGGTCGCCGCCGACCTGCTGGCCCTCGCGCTGCTGCGCCCGCCGGGCGAGCTCGGCGCCGACATCGCCGTCGGCAGCACCCAGCGGTTCGGGGTCCCGCTCGGCTTCGGGGGCCCGCACGCCGCCTACATGGCGGTCGGCGACCGGCTCGCCCGCAACCTGCCCGGCCGGCTCGTCGGCGTGTCGGTCGACGCCGACGGCGCGCCCGCCTACCGGCTGGCCCTGCAGACCCGCGAGCAGCACATCAGGCGGGAGAAGGCGACCAGCAACATCTGCACCGCCCAGGTGCTGCTCGCAGTGGTCGCCGCGATGTACGCCGTCTACCACGGTCCCGACGGGTTGGCCCGCATCGCGCGCCGCGCCCACCGCTGCGCGGCGGTGCTGGCAGCTGGCCTGCGCGCCGGCGGCGTCGAGGTCGCGACCCGCGCCTTCTTCGACACGCTCACCGTCCGCCTGCCGGGCCGGGCCGCCGAGGTGGCCGCGGCCGCCAGGGCCGAGGGCATCAACGTCCGGCTGGCCGGCGACGACGCCATCGGCATCAGCTGCGACGAGGTGACCGAGCCGGCGCACGTGGTCGCGCTCTGGCGGGCGCTCGGCGTGCCCGGCGACGAGTCCGACGTGGTGCGCCTCGACGGCGAGACGCCCGACGCGCTGCCCGACGGCCTGCTGCGGGAGAGCCCCTACCTCACCCACCCGGTCTTCCACGCCCACCGGTCGGAGACCGCGATGCTGCGCTACCTGCGCCGCCTCTCCGACCGCGACGTCGCTCTCGACCGCTCGATGATCCCGCTCGGCTCCTGCACGATGAAGCTCAACGCCACCGCGGAGATGGAGCCCATCTCGTGGCCGGGCTTCGCCGGCATCCACCCCTTCGCGCCGCTCGACCAGGTGGCCGGCTACCGCGAGCTGATCGGCTCCCTCGAGCGCTTCCTCGTCGAGATCACCGGGTACGACGCCGTGTCGCTGCAGCCCAACGCCGGCTCGCAGGGCGAGCTCGCCGGGCTGCTCGCCATCAGGGGCTACCACCGCGCGAGGGACGAGGCCGAGCGCGACGTGTGCCTCATCCCGTCATCGGCGCACGGCACCAACGCGGCCAGCGCGGTGATGGCCGGCATGCGGGTCGTCGTCGTGCGCTGCGACGCCGGCGGCAACGTCGACCTCGACGACCTGCGGAGCAAGATCGAGGCCCACCGCGACCGGCTCGCCGCGATCATGGTGACCTACCCGTCGACCCACGGGGTCTTCGAGGAGAGCATCGTCGACCTGTGCGCGGCCGTGCACGACGCCGGCGGCCAGGTCTACGTCGACGGCGCCAACCTCAACGCGCTGGTCGGACTCGCCAGGCCAGGTCGATTCGGCGCCGACGTGTCCCACCTCAACCTGCACAAGACGTTCTGCATCCCGCACGGTGGCGGTGGGCCGGGCGTCGGCCCCATCGGCGTGCGCGCCCACCTGGCCCCCTTCCTCCCCAACCACCCGCTGGTCGAGGAGGCCGGCCCGCGGACCGGCCCCGGTCCGGTCGCCGCGGCGCCGTGGGGGTCGGCCGGCATCCTGCCGATCTCCTGGGCCTACATCCGGATGATGGGCGAGCCGGGCCTGCGCCGGGCTACCCAGGTGGCGATCCTCTCCGCCAACTACGTCGCCGCCCGCCTCGCGCCGCACTACCCGGTGCTCTACACGGGGCGGGGCGGCCTCGTCGCCCACGAGTGCATCGTCGACCTCCGCCAGATCACCAAGGAGACCGGCGTCACCGTCGACGACGTGGCGAAGCGGCTGATCGACTACGGCTTCCACGCACCGACGATGTCGTTCCCGGTGCCCGGGACGCTGATGATCGAGCCGACCGAGTCCGAGGACCTCGCCGAGCTCGACCGCTTCTGCGCCGCGATGATCGCCATCCGCGAGGAGATCGCCAAGGTCGGCTCGGGGGAGTGGGACCGCACGGACAACCCGTTGCGCAACGCCCCGCACACCGCGGCCATGCTCGCCGGTGACTGGGACCACCCGTACGGCCGCGAGGAGGCCGCCTACCCCGACCAGGGCCTGCGGGCGGCGAAGTACTGGGCGCCGGTGCGGCGCATCGACCAGGCCTACGGCGACCGGAACCTGGTGTGCAGCTGCCCGCCGATGGAGGCGTACGAGGACTGAGCCGGCGCCGAGCGGCGGCTCAGGCGGCGGTCGGCGTGGTGGTCCCCCGGGTGGGGGTCACCACGGTGGGCCGGCCGCGCGGTCCCCAGCGGTGCGGGTCGATCGCTGCGCCGTCCGGCAGCAGCTCGCCGGTGTCCTCGAACAGCACGACGCCGTTGCAGAGCAAGCTCCAGCCCTGCTCGGGATGGCCGGCGACGACCCGCGCGGCATCGCGGTCGGGGTCGTTCGCCGCCGGGCAGGGCGGGTGGTGTGGGCACATGGGCTGTGCCTCCGATGCGGTGTTCCCGTGGGGTCGCTGACGGCCCCTGTCGATGGTCTCGCTCATCCGGCATCGGCACATCCCGGTGGAAAGCAAAGAAACGATTGTGACTAGTGCGACCGGGCGGGGCAGGCCGGCCGTGACCGCCTGCCCGCGTCAGGTGCGCCCGTCGCGCTCCTGCGCGGCGTGCAGCGACTCGGGCCGGCCCATCCAGTCGGCCACCAGCACCGGCCAGCCGGCCGATCGCAGGGCCGCGCACACCGCGGGGTCGTCGTCGACCACCACCGCCACCGGGCCCGACTCGGCCAGCCGGGCGAGCAGCTGCGGCTTCGCCAGCCGGGCCGGTCGCCGATCGCCCTCGGCGCGCATCAGCACCTCCCCGGCCGGCAGCCCGTGCCTGGCCAGCCACGCCTCGGTGTCCTGCCGGCACCGCTCCGGCCGGCCGGTGAGGTAGACGATCGTGTGCTCGCCGGCGAGCCGCTGCGCGACGGCCAGCCCCTCGAGCAGTGGCTCGTCGTCCGGCGCGGCGGCGAAGAACGCGGTCCAGTCCTTCGGGCGGCCCTCGACGTGGTGCAGGCGGTGCCGGACGTCGGCCAGCACGCCGTCGATGTCGATGACCGCGTACGGCCGGTCCGTCGTGGCGGGTGGCGTCATGCGTCGAGTCTGCCGCCAGGCCCGGTGCGCTACTCGAACGGGAGGGCCGGCTGGAGCTCCGCCACCGTCGCGCGGGTCGGCCGCGGGCGCAGCGCGCCGCGGCTGCGCGCCGCCGGCCGGCCAGCGAGGCCGTGGTCGGCGGCGAACCGGCGGACGAGGGCGGTGACCTCGTCCTGGTAGGCGGCGGGCGCGTAGCTGCCGCGGCCGTAGAGCTCGCGGTAGCGGGGGAGCAACCCGGGCCGGTTGGCGGCGAGCCACTCGCCGAACCACTCGCGGGCGCCGGGCCGCAGGTGCAGGACGAGCGGCGTGACCGCCGTCGCGCCCGCCCCCGCGATGGCCCGGACCGTCGCCTCGAGCTGCTCGGGCGCGTCGGTGAGGCCCGGCACGATCGGGGCCATCAGCACGCCGCACGGCACGCCGGCCTCGTTGAGCGCGTGGCAGGCCTCGAGCCGGCGCTGCGGGCTGGGGGTGCCTGGCTCGAGGGAGCGCCACAGCGCGTCGTCGCCGACGAAGCCGACCGACACGTTGACGTGCACGTCGGTGACGCCGGCCGCCTCGGCCAGCAGCGGCAGGTCGCGAAGGACGAGGCTGCCCTTGGTGAGGATCGAGAACGGGTTGGCCGCGTCGCGCAGGGCGGCGATGATGCCGGGCATCAGCCGGTAGCGGCCCTCGGCACGCTGGTAGCAGTCGACGTTGGTGCCCATCGCGACGTGCTCGCCCGTCCAGCGAGGGCGGGCCAGCTCGCTGCGCAGCAGCTCCGCGGCGTTGACCTTGACCACGACCTCGCTGTCGAAGCCGCGGCCCGGGTCGAGGTCGAGGTAGGCGTGCGTGCTGCGGGCGAAGCAGTAGACGCAGGCGTGGCTGCAGCCGCGGTACGGGTTGACCGTCCAGCGGAACGGCATCCGGGAGGCGTCCGGCACCCGGTTGATGATCGACTTCGCCCGTACCTCGTAGAACGTCATGCCGCGGAACTGGGGCGCCTCGAAGCGCCTGGTGACCGCGCCCTGGGCGAACAGCGCTGGGCTCAGCGCCGCGTCGCACGCGCCGGTCTGGGGCGCGTCGTCGTCGAGGCGCAGGTCGTCCCATCGCACCGCATCAGTAGAACATACGTTCGACAGGCATGGCGAGCAGGCGCGGGGGAGCGGGCTCAGCGCGCCTCGTGGCCGGCGGCTCTCGCGCGCAGGTCGCCGTAGGCCGGCAGGTCGCGCACCGGCGCCAGCTCGGGATCGCCGTCGAGGGCGGCGACGTCGGCGGGGCCGAGCGTGCCGTGGTCGGCCGCATCGCTCAGCACGCGCAGCGCCTGGTCCGGCGCGCCGGCCCTGGTCCAGGCGAGGGCGGTGCTGCGGGCGAGGGAGGGGGCCGACTCGCCGGCTCTCGGCAGCGCCAGCTCGCCCAGGGCGGCGGCCGAGCGCGGCGCCCCGGTGCGCAGCGCCGCCTCGTGACCGGTCACGACCAGCCGGACCGGCACCCGGTCGGGCGACTCCTCCGCCAGCTGGCCGAGGGCCGGCCAGTCGCGCTGCGCGATCAGCAGCATCGCGTACGCGTCGGTGCGCAGCGGGTCGTCCGGTGCCTGCGCGTGGGCCTGCCGGACGAGGGCGCCGCCCTGCTCGGGCCGGCCGGTCATGGCGAGCACCAGGCCGTGGACGGCCGGGTCGGCCGGCTGGTCAGGCGGCAGCGTGGCCAGCAGGTGCCTGGCCTGGTCGGCGCGGCCCTGCTCGACGAGCCACAGCGCGTCCCGGTCGGCCTGAGTGGGACCGGCCGGCGGCGGCAGCCGGAGCCGGTCGCCGGACCCGCTCGCCATCACCGTGCGCACGTTGCCGACCGCGAGCCAGCCGGCGAGCAGCGCACCGAAGAGGTACTGCTGCGTGAGCGCGACGACGGCGAGGGCTGCGGCCACCGGGACGGAGACGACCGCGGCCCGCCGGGCGCGTACCGCCGGGTCGCCGGGGAGCAGCTCGGCGAGCGCGTGCCCGCCGTCGAGCGGCAGCACCGGCAGCAGGTTGAGCACGCCCCACCCGAGGTTGGTGAAGATGGCCGCCTCGCGCGCGTAGTCGCCGAGGGTCTGTGGCCCGAACCGGGTCTGGCTGGGGACGAGCGCCATCACCGCGAGCCCGATGGCGATGCCGACGAACGGCCCCGTGACGCTGATGGCGAGCGAGCGGGCGCGCGAGATCGGCCCCGGGGGCGCGTAGCTGGTGAGCCCGCCGAAGCTGTACAGCTCGATCGTCGGGCGCGCGCCGGTCGTCCGCGCGACGAGCGCATGGCCCAGCTCGTGGGCCAGCACGGCGGCCGCGCCGAGGACGACCCAGACCACGACGCGGGAGACGCTCGTCGTCGCACCGGAGAGCCCGAGCAGCGCCATGACGACGACGAAGGAGACGTCGATGCGCACGGGGAAGCCGAGCGCCGTGAACTGCAGCCCCGTCCGGCGCCCGGACGGAGGGGCCATCACCACGCTGGCACGCTCCCTGACTCGGTTGCCGCCAGCCTATCGGGGGAAACGGCGCGCTCGAGGCAGTCGCACCGGGTCGGCCGGGCCGCCGGCTACCACCCGTCCTGCGGCGCCAGCACGCAGAAGCGGTTGCCCTCGGGGTCGGCCAGCACCACCCAGTCCACGGCCCGGTCCTGACCGGTGTCGACCACGGTCGCGCCCAGCGCGGTCAACCGCTCGATCTCGGCCGCTTGGTCGTCGGGAGCCAGGTCGAGGTGCAGACGGCTCCTCGCCGGCTCGTCCCCGATCGGGAGGACGAAGGCGATGCCGGGGAACGCGTCCGCGCCGGCAGCGATGTCGACCTCGTGGGCGCCGCGGTGCACGACCGCGTAGCCGAGCGCCGCGCACCAGAACTCCGCCATGCGGTCCCGGTCGCGCGCCTCGATCACGACGCTGAACCATGCCGAGACCACGTCATCGACCGTACCGCCGTCACGCCGTGGCTCCGGTCGGTCGTCTCAGCCGGCAGGCCGCGGCCTTCGAGGCCGGAAGCGGCCGGGCAACCGCTCGTACGGGGGACCCCATCGCTCGTGCCCGCTCAGCTCCAACTTTACATAATGTCTCTTATCGGCACTCAGGGAGAACCGGGCACTGAGCGTGGTGCGCTGGCGGTCCACTGACGCGGCGCCTTCGCCGATGAGCGCGGGAGGGCGCGCGTGGCGTACCGTTCCCGCCGTGGGCGACGTGGACGACGATGCGCGGGAGATGCTGAGCGGGCTGCTCGACGCGGCGCGCTTCAGCGTGCCGGACGACGTGGCGTCGTTGCTGGCCGGTCAGGGCAAGGCGCTCGGCGCGACGTCGGTGATCGTCTACCTGGTCGACCACGAGCAGTACGTGCTGGTCCCGTTGCCGCACGACGACGGCCCCGCCCGCGAGCCGGCGACGATCGAGTCGACGATGGCCGGCCGGTGCTTCCGGCAGCTCGAGCTGGTGTGGTCCGAGGGCGGCCGGCGGGCGTGGGTGCCGATGCTCGACGGGCTGGAGCGACTCGGCGTCGTCGAGCTCGAGCTCGATCCCACCACCAAGCGCGTGGCCGACGAGCTGCTGCACGACGTCGCGGCGCTCGTCGCCGAGATCGTCGTGAGCAAGGACGCGTACGGCGATCTCTTCGCCCGCGTGCGGCGGCGGCGGCCGATGTCGCTCGCGGCGGAGATCGCCTGGCGCCTGCTGCCCCCGCTGACGTTCGGCACCGACCGGGTGGTGATCGCGTGCGTGCTGGCCCCGGCGTACGAGGTCGGGGGCGACAGCTTCGACTACGCGGTCGACGCGGCGACCGCCCAGTTCATGGTGCTGGACGCGATGGGCCACGGGCTCGATGCGGGCCTGCTCGCCACCGTGGCGATCGGCGCGTACCGCAACAACCGCCGGGCCGGCCTCGACCTGCCGGAGGTCATCGCGGCGATCGACGCCGCCCTGGCCGACTCCTTCGGTGGCGAGAAGTTCGCCACGGCGGTGCTGGGCGAGCTCGAGCTCGCCTCCGGGCGGCTGCGCTGGCACGGCGCGGGGCACCCGGCTCCGCTCCTGCTCCGCGGCGGCCGGGTGGTGAAGGCGCTGGAGTCGGAGGTCGGGCTGCCGCTGGGGCTCGGCAAGGTCCTCGGGGCCGCGCGCGGCATCGCCGAGGAGTTCCTGGAGCCCGGTGACCGGATCCTGCTGTTCACCGACGGCGTCGTCGAGGCCCGCTCCCCCGACGGCGAGTTCTTCGGCGTCGAGCGGCTCGCCGACATCGCCACCAGGGAGACGGCAGCGGGACAGCCGGCACCGGAGACGATGCGCCGGCTCATGCACGCGATCCTCGGCCACCAGGCCGGCATCCTGCACGACGACGCGACCACGATGCTGGTCGAGTGGCAGGGCCGTGGCGCCGGCCGGATCGCGCCGGCGGGCACCCACCCGATCGGTCATCAGGTCGGCTGAGCGGTCCTCGGGAGCCGGGCGGGCCGGTCGCGCTCGTACCGGTCGATCAGGTCGGCGCGCGACAGCGTCAGCGCGATGTCGTCGGCGCCGATCAGCAGCTTGTGCCGCACGGCGTCCGGGACGTCGAAGCTCGCGCTGCCCCTCCCCCAGCGGACCTCCTTGGCCTCCAGGTCGACGGTCACGTCGGTGGCCGGCTCGGCGGCCAGGGCCGCGCGCAGCCGCGCGGCGGCGTCCTCATCGACCACGGCGGCGAGCAGGCCGTTCTGCGCGGCGTTGTTGCGGAAGATGTCCCCGAACGACGGCGCCAGGACGACGCGGAAGCCCCCGTCCTGCAGCGCCCACACCGCATGCTCGCGCGATGACCCGACGCCGAACCGGGCGCCAGCCAGCAAGATGGTCGCGCCCGCCTGCAGGGAGAAGTCGGGCTGCTCGCGCCAGTCGGCGAACAGCGCGTCCTCGTACCCGGTGCGCGACACCCGCGCCAGGAACCGCGCCGGGAGGATCTGGTCGGTGTCGACGTCGGCCCGGTCCAGCACGGCCACCCGGCCGGTCACCGACCTCAGCTCCTGCATCCTCGGCCGCCCTCCCGCGCTCTCGTGAGCCGCAATGTCAGCACTGAGTGAGTATCAACGTCAAGCGCTGCGCCCCTCTCCTTGACGGGCGCGGCAGGGTGCCCCAACGATGATTCGTGGTCAGCGCGCCAACCGGGGGGTCCATGCGCCGCATCGAGATCGCCGTCGTGCCCGGCGACGGCATCGGCCCCGAGGTCGTGCGCGAGGCGCTCAAGGTGCTGCAGGCTGCCTGCGGCTCCGGCGGCGCAAAGGTCGAGACGAGGTCGTACGACCTGGGCGCCGCGCGCTGGCGACGCACCGGCGAGACGCTCCCGGACGCCGTGCTCGACGAGCTGCGCGGGCACGACGCCGTGCTGCTCGGCGCCGTCGGCGATCCGGGCGTTCCGGCCGGCGTGCTCGAGCGCGGCCTGCTGCTCCGGCTGCGGTTCGAGCTCGACCTCGCGGTCAACCTGCGCCCGGTGAAGCTGTACGACGGCGTGGCCAGCGCGCTCGCCGGCGTCGCGCCGGCCGACATCGACATGGTGGTGGTGCGCGAGGGGACGGAGGGCCCGTACGTCGGCATCGGCGGCTCGATGCGCACCGGCACGCCGCACGAGATCGTCTCCGAGGAGAGCGTGAGCACGCGGCTGGGCGTCGAGCGGACGCTCCGCGAGGCGTTCCGCATCGCGGCATCGCGGCCCAGGCGGCGGCTTACCCTGGTGCACAAGACCAACGTCCTCCAGCACGCGGGATCGCTCTGGACGCGCGCGTGCGACGCCGTGCAGGACGACTTCCCCACCGTCGAGCGCGACTACGTGCACGCCGACGCCGCGTGCCTCTACCTCGTCACGCAGCCGGCGCGGTTCGACGTGATCGTCACCGACAACCTCTTCGGCGACATCCTGACCGACCTCGGCGCCGCCATCGCGGGCGGCATCGGCCTCGCTCCGAGCGCCAATCTCAACGTGGACGGGACCGCGCCGAGCATGTTCGAGCCGGTGCACGGCAGCGCCCCGGACATCGCCGGGCAGGATCGCGCCGATCCCACGGCGGCCGTCCTCAGCGCCGCGCTGCTGCTGCAGAAGGTCGGCCTCGCGGACGAGGCCGAGCGGGTGGAGCGCGCCGTCGCGCTCGACCTCGCACGGCGCGGAGCGAGGCCGCGCTCCACGACGGAGATCGGGGACGCGCTCGCGGCGGCCGTCGCCGGCTAGGCGCGACGAGACGAGGGGGAAGCGATGGCAAGGACGCTGGCGGAGAAGGTCTGGGACGCCCACGTCGTCCACCGCGAGCCTGGCGAGCCGGACCTGCTCTACATCGACCTGCACCTGCTGCACGAGGTGACGAGCCCGCAGGCATTCGACGGGCTGCGGATGTCCGGCCGCACCGTGCGCCGGCCCGACCTCACGCTCGCGACCGAGGACCACAACGTCCCGACGTCGCCGGACGACGTGGCCGAGCCGATCAGCCGGACGCAGCTCGAGACCCTGCGCAGGAACTGCGCCGAGATGGGCGTGCCGCTGCACCAGCTCGGCACCAGCGGCCAGGGCATCGTGCACGTCATCGGGCCGGAGTCCGGCCTCACCCAGCCCGGCATGACCATCGTGTGCGGCGACAGCCACACGAGCACGCACGGGGCGTTCGGCGCGCTGGCGTTCGGCATCGGCACGAGCGAGGTCGAGCATGTCCTCGCCACGCAGACGCTGCGGCAGGCGCGCCCGCGCACGATGGCCGTCGAGTTCGACGGCGACCTGCCCGAGGGCGCGACGGCCAAGGATCTCGCGCTCGCGATGATCGCGCAGCTCGGCACGGGCGGCGGGCAGGGGCACGTCGTCGAGTACCGCGGCGCTGCCGTGCGCGGCCTGTCCATGGAGGGCCGGATGACGCTGTGCAACATGTCGATCGAGGCCGGCGCCAGGGCCGGCATGGTCGCGCCCGACGACACGACGTTCGCGTACGTGGAGGGGCGCCCGTTCGCCCCGCGCGGCCAGGCGTGGGACGAGGCGGTCAGCGCATGGCGCGCACTGGCGAGCGATCCGGGCGCGGGCTTCGACCGGGTGGTCAAGGTCGATGCGGCGGCGATCTCCCCGTGGGTGACGTGGGGCACCAACCCGGCGCAGGGGGTGCCGCTCGCTGGCCGGGTGCCTGACCCAGCGTCGTACGACGAGCCCGCCGAGCGCGCGGCCGCCGAGCAGGCCCTGTCGTACATGGGGCTCGAGCCGGGGACGTCGATGCGCGACGTGCGCGTCGACGTCGTCTTCATCGGCTCGTGCACCAACGGCCGGATCGAGGACCTGCGGGCCGCGGCGGCCGTGCTGCGCGGGCGGCGGGTCGCCGACGGGACGCGCGCCCTCGTCGTCCCCGGCTCGGTCGAGGTGCGCCGCCAGGCGGAGCTGGAGGGCCTCGGCGACGTGTTCGTCGCGGCCGGTGCGCAGTGGCGGAACGCCGGCTGCTCGATGTGCCTCGGCATGAACGTCGACCGGCTCGCGCCGGGCGTGCGCAGCGCGTCGACGTCCAACCGCAACTTCGAGGGACGGCAGGGGCGCGGGGCGCGCACCCACCTGGTATCCCCCGCCGTGGCCGCGGCGACGGCGGTCACCGGGCACCTCGCCGGCCCGTCCGACCTCGACTAACGGGCGGCCGCTAGCCTTCGGGCGGTGAGCGACGAGGCGAGCGGAGCGGTCGGCCTGACGCCCGAGCTGATCGCCCGGATGACCGTCGCGATGCACGCGGCGCTCGCCCCGCTCACGGGCGCGGACTGGTCGGTGCCCGCTCACGAGCTGGACTGGTCCTGCCGGGCGACGGCGGTGCACATCGCCGACAGCCACTTCGCGCACGCGGCGCGGATCGTCGCGCAGCCAACGGAGTGGTTCGTGCCGGCCGAGGTCACCGTCGAGGAGCGCGCCGGGCCGGACGGGTTGCTCCAGGTCATCGACGCGTGCGCGGAGCTGCTGCGCGGCGCGGCCGTCATCGCCGAGCCGGGGAGCACGGCGTGGCACCCGTGGGGCCCGTCCGACGTCGGCGGCTCCATCGCCATGGCGGTGGCCGAGGGCCTGCTGCACGCCTGGGACATCACCAGCGCGCTCGGCAGCGACTGGCGGCCGCCGGGCGAGCTGTGCCGCCCGGTGCTCGCCCGGGTCCTGCCGGACGCACCGCCCGGCGACCCCGCCGACGCACTGCTGTGGAGCACCGGACGGATCGCGCTGCCGGGCCGGCCGCGGCGGCAGAAGTGGCGCTACTACGGCGAGGTGCGCGACTGAGCGCTCCGGCGCCCGATGGCCACGCAGGCGCCCACCTCGTCGGGTCCGGTGACCCGGGCGGCGAGCCCTGCTGCCGCGAGCGCGCCGGCGGTGCGCGCCGCCTGCCGCTCGCTCGTCTCGATCAGGAGATGCCCGCCCGGCGCCAGCCACGGCGGTGCCCCGTCGGCTATCCGGCGGTGGAGCTCGAGCCCGTCGGCTCCGCCGTCGAGGGCCACCCGCGGCTCGTGCAGCCGCGCCTCGGGCGGCATCAGCCGCAGCTCGCCGCTCGGCACGTACGGCGCGTTGGCGACGAGCACGTCGATGCGCCCCCGCAGTCCGGCCGGCAGCGGCCCGTACAGGTCGCCCTGGTGCACTTTGCCACCCACCGCGGCGAGGTTGCGCCTGGCGCACCGCACCGCCACCGGGTCGACGTCGACCGCGTGCAGCTCCACCGGACGGACCGCCGCGACGACGGCGAGACCCACCGCACCGGCGCCGCAGCAGAGGTCGACGACGACGGCCCCCGGCCGGGTCGTCGCGACGGCCTCGCGCACGAGCAGCTCGGTGCGCCGGCGCGGCACGAAGACCCCGGGGCCGACGGCCACCCGCACGCCGCCTAGCTCGGCCCAGCCGAGCACGTGCTCGAGCGGCTCCCCCGCGACCCGCCGCCCGACCATCGCGGTCAGCTCGGCCGGCGTGCCGGCCGACTCGACGAGCAGCCTCGCCTCGTCCTCGGCGAAGACGCAGCCGGCGGCGCGCAGCCGGGCCGCGATCACGTCCGGCACCGTCATGGGCGCACCGGCCCACCGCTCGCGGCGGATCGGCGGGCCGCCTCGATCAGCTCCAGCACGGTGACGGAGTCGCGCGGGTCGACCGGCAGGGCCGCGTCGCCGCGGAGCGCGGCGACCAGCTCGGCGTAGAACCGCGGGTAGTTCCCCGCGATCGTCGGCACCCGCTCCAGCCGCTCGCCGGCACCGAGCAGCCCCCACCGCTCGGGCGGCTCGGTGCCCCATCCGGGGCCGGCAGGGGACGCTCCCGACCGCAGCGCCTCCTCCTGCCCGTCCAGCCCCTCCTTGACGTACGCGGCACGGTCGCCGAGCGCCCGCAGCCGCGGCCCTGGCTGCGCGGCGACCGCGCTCATCCACAGGTGCGAGCGGCTCCCGGAGGCGTGGGTCAGTGCGACGAACGCGTCGTCGTCGACGGCTGCGCCGGGCCGGCGGCGGTCGAGCTCGGCGTAGACCGACGTCACCGGCCCGGAGAGCTGCAGCGCCTGGTCGATGAGGTGCGCGCCGAGATCGGCGAGCGCGCCACCGGCCTCGGCCGGGTCGGGCAGCTCCCGCCAGCCCGGCCGCACCTGCGGGCGCCAGCGCTCGAAGCGCGACTCGAGCCGCAGCACCCGCCCGAGCGCGCCGTCGGCCGCCAGCGCCCGCAGGGTCAGGAAGTCCCCGTCCCAGCGCCGGTTCTGGAAGACGGTGAGGCGCCCGCCCAGGCGCGCCGCCTCGGCGAGCAGCTGCCGTCCCTCGGCGGCCGTCGGCGCCAGCGGCTTGTCGACCACGACCGCGCTGCCGGCTGCCAGGGCTGCCAGGGCGAGCTCGACGTGGGTACGGTTGGTGGTCGCGACCACGACCACATCCAGCCGTCCCGGCCGGTGCCACAGCGCGTCGGCGCTCGGTAGGACGTCGGCGCCCGGATGCCGGGCGCGGGCCCGGCGCTGCCGCTGCGGGTCGCCGGTCACGACGGCGGCCAGGCGCAGCCCCGGCGTCGCGGCGAGGAGCGGCGCGTGGAAGACCTCCCCGGCGATTCCGTACCCGAGCAGGCCGACCGACAGCGGCTGCTGGTCCGTCATGCCGGCCAGTCTTCTCCACCGGGCGGTCGAGGCTCAGCCGAACCGGTGCGGGTCGAACGGGCCGATCGGTGCGCCGGTGCGCCCGTCGACCGCCAGCTCGGCCGCCGCCTCGCCCAGCGCGGTGGCGAACTTGAAGCCGTGCCCGGAGAAGCCGCCCAGCAAGGTCACGCCCGGAAGGTCGGCCCGCTGCCCGACCAGGAAGTGCTCGTCCGGCGTCATGGCGTACATGCAGCTGGCCATCCGGACCGGCTCGGTGCCGAGGCCGCGCAGCCGGGCGGCGAGCCGGGCGAGGGCGTCGGCGTCCTTCTCGTCCGGCGGCCGCACGCCCGCCACCGGGTCGGCCGGCTCGTCGGAGCCGCTGCCCGTGTGAGCGGCCAGCTTGAGGGTCGCGCCGTCGAGCGTCGGGAAGCCGTACCAGATCGGCCCGTCGCCGTCGTCGCGGATGAAGACCGGGAACCGGTCGGAGGCGTACGCGACCGGGTCGCCGACCGCGAACCAGCCGACCACCCGCCGGATCACCCGCACCGACGCCGCCACGGCCGGCACCAGGTGCCCGATCCACGCGCCGGTGGTGACGACGACGTGCCTCGCCCGCACGTCGAGGCCGCCGCCGGTGACGTGCATGACCTCGCCGTGCCGCTCGACCGCGCCGACCGTGGCCTCGGTGACCGTCCGCGCGCCGCGCCGCCGGGCCGCCTCGACGCCGGCGACGATCGCCCGCTCGGGCGCCAGCACCCCGCCCTCCCGCTCGACCACGGCCGCCACGTCGTCGCCGATCAGGTGCTGCGGCCAGCGGGCCCTGATCTCGCCCGCGCCGATGCGCTCGACCGGCAGGTCGTGGGCGCGCGCCGCGTCGAGGGCACCGGTCAGCAGGGCCGTCCCCGCCGGTGCCAGGTTGACGATGCCGGTCGCCGTCAGCAGGCTGGCGCCGCTCTCGGCCTCCAGCTCGCGCCAGAGCTGCCAGGACCGCCGCACCAGCGGCACGTACCCGGCGCCCTCGAAGTACGCGGTCCGGATGATCCGTGACCCGCCGTGGCTCGACCCGCGCGCGTGCCCCGGCTCGAACTGCTCGACCCCGACCGCATCGACGCCCCGCCGCGCCAGCGCCCAGAGGGCCTGGCTGCCCATGGCGCCCAGGCCGACGACGACCACGTCGGTCTCGATCCGCCGGAGCCCGCCTGCCATGGCCCCATCGTCGCATCGCGGCGCGCCGGCCGGCCGCATCGTCTCGCGCGCTCGGGTCAGTGCCGCCGCAGCCGGCCGTAGCGCAGCTGCGAGCTGGGCAGCACCGGGCGCAGCACGACCCGGCCGCTGGAGCGCGAGGCATCGACCATCCGGCCGTCGCCGACGTAGATGCCGACGTGCCAGACGTCGGCGCCGCCGTAGATCAGCACGTCGCCGCGCCGCAGCAGCGACCGCGGGATCGCCACCGTGGCGCGGGCCAGCGCGGTCCGGCCTGCCGGCACCTGCCGGCCGCTCACGCGGTGCCACAGCACGGCGATCAGCGCGCCGTCGTCGTACGCCGGGCCGGTCCCGCCGACCGTGTACCGGGCGCCGACCGCTGCCCTGGCCGCGGCGACCAGCCCGCGGGCCAGCGGCCCGCCGGTGGGCGGCACCCGGCCGGTCCAGGGAGCGGGTGCGTGCGACGCGGGCGGCGAGGGCGGCGAGGGCGGTGGAGGTGCCGGAGCGGGAGCGGGCGCCGACGCCGCCGCGCCCCGGCGCGGCACCCGGCCGTACGTCACGGCGCTGGTCCAGAGCGGGCGCTCGACGATCGCGCGGTGCGACGAGGAGGCGTCGATGATCCAGCCGCGGCCCTGGTAGATGCCGACGTGGGTCGCCGGCCGGCCGAAGAACACGAGGTCGCCGGGCAGCGCAGCCGCCGCGGTGACCGGCGTCGCCCACGCCTGCTGCTCGTGCGCCGTCCGCGGGATGCCGGCGACGCCGCCGGCGGTGCGCCACATCACCGAGGTGAGCCCCGAGCAGTCCCACGAGGCCGGGCCGGCCCCGCCGTACAGATAGGCCTCGCCGACGTGCCGGCGCGCCGCGGCGAGCACCCGGCCGGCCGCCGCGTCCGGCGCTGCGATCCTGGGCGGCCCGCTGCGCGCACCACCGGCCGCGGCCAGGCCCACCGAGGCGATCGTCGCGATCATCCCGAGGGCCAGCGCCGACCCGGTCGCGCCGGTCAGCAGCCGCCGCACCCTGCCGGAGCCCATGCCCGAGCCACCCAACGCCCGACCTCCTGTGACTGGTGCCCATTGCCGGTACAGGAGTTGTGGTCGGCACGCTCGCGGGACGCCCGCCGCCGCCGTTCGGGTGATCGGTCAGCGATCAGGTGGCGCGGCGGCCCCGCTGCCGGATGACGACGTCGCCGGCCGCCCCGGCCACCGCGCTCGCCACGATCAGCCCACCGGTCAGCCGGTTGACCCGGCCAGCACAGAGCGCGCCGAGCACGGTGAGCCCGTCCCCGGCATCGCAGAGCGCCTGCGCGACGAGCCAGGACCCGACGTCGGTGCCGCGGCGCACCGCCTGCACGGTACCGGCACCGAGCGCCACCTCGCGGATGCCGACCATGCGGGTCAGGTACGACAGCCGCGCGGCGGTGCGCCTGTCGGCGCCGAGCAGGCGCGGGAGCAGGCCAGGCGCGACCAGCATGATCACCCCCAGCGAGCCGCGGAGCGCGCCGAGCGCGACCGCGGCGGCGTCGGGGTCCGTGCTTGCCGTGCTTGCCAGGCTCGCCAGGCTCGCCGGACTCGCCGTGCCCTTCGCGGCGCGGCCGGCAACGGGCAGCTTCGGCACGGGGCTCCTCCTCAACTACTCGCCTCGGTTGGCCGACGACATCTACGGGGAATCATTCACCCACGGCGCTCGTTGAACCGCTCGACCCCGCCCCGCCCAGCGACCACCTGGAGGCCCACTCATGGCCGATCGTGTCCTTCGCGGCAGCCGGCTCGGGGCGGTCAGCTACGAGACCGACCGCAACACCGAGTTCGTCGCCCGGCAGGTCGTCGCGTACGACTGCCCGGCAGGCCACCACTTCACCGTCCCCTTCGCCGCCGATGCCGAGGTGCCCACGACCTGGGAGTGCAAGGTCTGCGGCGACACGGCGCTCATGGTCGACGGCGAGCAGCCCGAGCCCAAGCAGGCCAAGCCGGCTCGTACCCACTGGGACATGCTCATGGAGCGGCGCACCCTCGACGACCTCGAGGAGGTCCTCGCCGAGCGGCTCGCCGTCCTGCACGAGCACCAGCCGGGTCGGCGCAAGTCCGCCTGAGCCCGCTCCCGGGCGTCCGAGGCCGAGCCTCGCCCCACTCGAGTCGATCAGCACCGCACGCCGTACTGCGCCGGGGACCGGGCTGAGCAGGTACGGCCGGCGGCGGACGGGTCGCCTCGTTCGCCGTCCCCTCAGGGCGCCTCGTCGTCGCGCCGCACGGTCTCGCCCTCGATGACCTGCGGCGGGCGGCTCCCACCGTCACCCCGGTAGCCGGCGCCGGCATCCCCGTACGGTGCGCCCGGCCCGCGCCGGACCCGCACCCGGATCGGCGCGCCGGGACCGACCGCCCGCCTCGCCCGCCGCGCGGCCCACCCGACGACCGCCCGCCTGGCGAGCGGCCGGGTGAACGGCAGCACGAGCAGCAGCCCCACCGCGTCGGTGATGAACCCCGGCGTCAGCAGCAGCACCCCGCCGGCCAGGACCAGCGCGCCGTCGGCGACCTCCCGCCCCGGCAGCCGGCCGTCGGCGGCCGCCGAGCGCAGCGCGTCCCAGGCCCGCCGCCCCTCGCGCCGCACCAGCCAGGCGCCGAGGGCGCTCCACGCGATGAGCAGGCCGAGGGTCTGCCATCCGCCGATCGCGTGCCCGATCTGGAGGATGACGTAGATCTCCGCGATCGGGACGACGAGGAACGCGAGGAGCAGGACGGCGGCCACGGCGATCGCCTCCTCAGCCCCTGGCCGAGCCCTCGCGGGCGGCCGGCTCGTCGCGCGCCGGGCCCTCCGCGCGGGTGGAGCGCCGGCTCGCCAGGCCCCACAGCGTCACCCGGACCAGCGCCTCGCCCACGATGGCCCGGCTCATCTTGCTCTGCCCGCGCTCCCGCTCGACGAACGTGATGGGCACCTCGGTGACCTGGAAGCCACGCCGCCACGAGCGCCAGGCGAGGTCGACCTGGAAGCAGTAGCCCTGCGAGGCCACCTGCCGGTAGTCGATGCCGTCGAGGGTCTTCCTCCGGAAGGCGCGGAAGCCGCCGGTGGCGTCGTGCAGCGGGACGCCGAGCAGCACGCGGGCGTACGCGTTGCCGCCGCGGGAGAGCAGCTTGCGGGCGAGCGGCCAGTTGCGCACCTCGCCGCCCGGCACCCACCGGGAGCCGAGCACCAGGTCGGCGTCGCGCAGCGCGGCCAGCAGCCTGGGCAGCTCCTCCGGCGAGTGCGAGCCGTCGGCGTCCATCTCGACGAGGACGTCGAAGCCCCGCTCGATCCCCCAGCCGAAGCCGGCGATGTAGGCGCCGCCGAGCCCGTCCTTGCGGGTCCGGTGCAGCACGGCGACGGCCGGGTCGCGGGCCGCGATCGCGTCGGCGACGTCGCCGGTGCCGTCGGGGCTGTCGTCGTCGACGACCAGCACCGACGCCTCGGGCACCGCCCGGCGCAGCCGGTCGACGATGCCCTCCACGTTGTCCCGCTCGTCGTAGGTGGGGATGACGACCAGCACCCGGCCGAGGTCGTCGAACGTCGCGCTCACTCAGGCCTCCCCCGCCGCCGCGCCGTCGCGGCGGCGATCGCGGCGGCCACGGCGACCCCGGTGGCCACCGCGCCGAGCGCCGAGAGCCCGAGCTCCGGCCAGGCGCCGAGGTGGTCCGCCACGGTGATCGTGTCACGCAGCGGGAGCCGGCGCTCCAGCGCCGCGCGGGTGAAGACCTCGGACCGGGCGAGCACCGAGCCGTCCGGCGCGATCAGCGCGCTGATCCCGCTCGTCGCGGCGACGGCGACCGACCGTCCGTGCTCGACCGCTCGCAGCCGGCCCATCGCGAGCTGCTGCCTGGTCTCGCTGTAGCCGTACGTGGCGTTGTTGGTCTGGACGACGATGAGCCGGCCGCCGCGGCGGACGTCGCCGCGCACCAGGCCGTCGTAGGCCACCTCGTAGCAGATCACGTCGGAGAGCCGGACGGCGCCGAGCTGCACCGTGTCAGAGCCGCGCCCGGGCACGAAGTCGTACGGCACCCGGCGCAGCCGGCCGATGAGCGAGCCCAGCTCGGCCCGGTACGGCACGTACTCGCCGAACGGCACCAGGTGCCGCTTCACGTAGCCGAGGACCGGCTGCTGCCCCGGCAGCCACACCAGCCCGGCGTTGCGCACCTGGCGCGGCCCGGGCCCGTCGATCACCGCACCGACCAGGTTGGGGACGCCCGTCGAGGCGACGGCCTGGGCGAGCAGGGCACCGACGTAGGGGTCGCGGCCGGGGTCGATGTCGCTGGAGTTCTCCGGCCACAGGACCACGTCGGGGCGGGGGCGACGACCGGCCCGGACGTCGGCCGCGAGGGCCTCGGCCGTCGCCGCGTGGTTGCGGACGACGGCGTAGCGCTGGGCGAACGCGTCGAGGCCGATGCGGGGCACGTTGCCCTGGACGACGGCGACGACGGCGAGCGCCGGCCCGCCGGCGCTCTGCCCGGCGCTCGGCAGCGGGATCGCCGGCGCGACCGCGACCACCCCGGCCGCGGCCAGCGCCGCGCCGGCGGCCAGCCGCGCCGAGCGGTGGACGACGGCCAGGGCGGCCGCGGCGAGCAGCGCGCCGGCGAGCGCGACGACGAAGCTGGTGAGCGGCGCGCCCCCGAGGGCCGCATAGCGCACCAGCGGCCCGTCGGCCTGCGCGAAGGCGAGCCGGCCCCATGGGAAGCCGCCGAGCGGCACCCGCGAGCGGACCGCCTCGTCGGCGACCCACGCGGCCGCGACCCATGCCGGCCAGCCCGGCAGCCGCTGCAGGACGGCGACGGCGGCACCGAGCGCGCCGACGAAGAGCGCCTCCGCGACTGCGAGGCCCAGCCAGACGTCGACGCCGAGGGTGTCGATCCAGATCAGCAGCGGGACGAACAGCGCGACGCCGAACGCGGTGCCGAGCCCGAAGGCCGCGCGGGGGCGGCGATCGCGGACGACCAGGACGAGCGCGGCGACGGCGAGCGGCGCCGCCCACCACGCACCCACCGGCGGGAAGGCGAGGAAGGCGAGCAGCCCCGCCGCCGCGGCGATCAGTGCCCGGAGGGTCAGCGCCCTGGTCACCGCGGGTCGGCGGCGACGCTCGACCGGCGCCAGCGACGGAGCATCGCGCGCGACGGTCGGAGGGCTCACCCGCTCATGCTAGCCGCCGCGAAGGGGCGGCCGGCCCCGCTGCGAGGGCTGGCGAAGGGGTGGCAAGGGGGACGGAAGTGGACCCGGGTCGCCCTTCGGACCGACAGCGGGCCTGCCGGCTGCGCGGCTCGCTGCCGTTGTCTACTGGGCGCCCGGGCCCCCTCCGGACTCGTCTCACTCCGACCCACGCGGCGGTGCGACCTCGACTCGCGGCGAACTGCTGGACCTGGCGGGACGGGCCGTGCGACGGGGGGTGCGTACGGCTCGTGGACCCAGTGCTTGCCACTAGTCGGATTGCTACTTCCACGTGGGCGTCCGAGTGGACGGCACGGAACGTACCCAAGAGGCGGGCGCCCGTGCAACACGCCCCCGACCTGCGCTAACGCGCGTCGTCGCAGGTCAGCGCGGTCGCTTTCACGAGGCAAAACCCGGGAAAAAAACTTGCCCTGCGGCGTGTCGGCTGGACGGCCGCCGGACGGGTCAGGGGACGACCACGGTTCCGGTGGCCGTTACGACCGTCACGGGGGGCTCGAGGACGTCGGCGGCCGACGGGCCGCGCTCGGGAGCTGCCCGGCACACGACCCGCGCCTCGAAGCGCACCCCCCGGCTGCGCCGGCCGACCCGCGTCACCGTGGCGGTCGCCTCGACCACGTCGCCGGCCCGCACCGGCGCGTGGAACGTGACCTCGTCGTAGGCCGCGAACAGCCCCTCGTCGCCGTCGCTTCGGATGCACAGCTCGGTCGCGACGTCGCCGAACAGGCCGAGCACGTAGGCGCCGTCGACGAGGGCGCCGCCGTAGTGGGCGTGGCCGTGCGGCACGTAGCGCCGGTGGGTCACGCTGAGCCCGGCGAGCCCCTCGCTCACGCGCTCCTCCTGGAGCCCGCGCGGGAGCCCCTGGCGGTGGCCCGCGAGCCGGGGCCGGCTGGGGCGATCGCGTGCACCAGGTAGCTCGCCACCTCGCGCGGGGTGGTGCCCTTGGTGAAGATGCGGTCGACGTCGAGCTCGACGGTCGCCGACGGGTCGAACCGCGGGCCGCCGACGACGACGAGCGGCCGGGAGCCGCGCTCCGGCCAGGCCTGCCCGGCCGCCTTGACGACCTCCTGCACGTGGTGGACGTGCGCGTCGCGCTGGGTGACCACCTGGCTGACGAGGATCGCGTCGGTGCGCTCGGCGCGGGCCCGCTCGACCAGCTCCTCCGCCGTCACCTGGGCGCCCAGGTTGACCACGCGGATCTCGCGGTAGTGCTCGAGGCCCTTCTCGCCGGCGAAGCCCTTCACGTTGAGGATCGCGTCGAGGCCCACCGTGTGCGCGTCGGTGCCCACGGTCGCGCCGACGACGACGAGCTTGCGGCGCAGGCTCGACCTGATCGCGAGGTTGACCTCCTTGGCGGACAGCAGCGGGTACTCCCGCTCGATCACCCGCACCTCGCTGAGGTCGACGAGGTGGCCGACCCGGCCGTACACGATGAAGAACGTGAAGTGCGGCCCCATGCCCTTGCGGTGCACGACCATCGCCGGGTCGAGGCCCATCTTGGCCGCCAGCTGCAGCGCGGCCCCCTCCGCGCGCGCGTCGTCGGCCACGGGCAGGGTGAACGACAGCTGCACCATGCCGTCGCCGGTGGTGTCGCCGTACGGGCGGACGTAGTGCCGCTCCTGCTCGGCGGCCTGGCGCGCGCTCTCGTCCGGAGCGGTGCGCAAGGCGGAGGCCCGCTCGCTCGACGTGATCACCGGCTCGCTCATGCGCTCGCCCCCTCCTCGAGCAGGTCGGTGGCCGGGTTGTAGTAGCCGTCGGCCTGCGTCACCACGCCCGCGAGCCCCTTGCCGCCGTCGGCGGGCCGCTTGGTGATGCCGAACGTGCCCTGCGCGATCGCCGGCAGCAGCCCGTCGTCGCAGATCCGCTCCAGCAGCTCGATGCTCTCGGACAGCACCTGCCGCGCGCGGGTGGCGATGAAGCCGTCCTTCGGCGGGTGGAAGTCCTCGGCGAGGTTGCCGCAGGCCGAGCGGACGTAGCGGACGTTCTCCAGCGCGAGGTCGCGATCGGACAGGAACGGCGTGTGGATGCCCTCCGTCATCATCCCGACCAGGATGATCCCCTGCCCGGTCATGACGCCCACGAGGTTGAAGAACGCGTCGAGCAGGAAGCCGCCGAAGACGTTGCCGGTCATGTGCTTGGTGGGCGGCATGTACTTCAGCGGCGCCGCGGGGAACAGCTCGCGGACGAGCTGGGCGTGGGCCAGCTCCAGCCGGAACTGGTCAGGGATCTCCGGGTTGATCTCGAAGGCGTGGCCGAGGCCGAGCTGCCAGTCCTGCAGGCCGGCCTCGCGCGCGAACCGCTCGTTGAGCAACTGGCTGACGATGACCGTGTGCGCGGCGTCGACCGCGTCGGCCGTCGTGAGGTAGTTGTCCTCGCCGGTGTTGATGACGATGCCGGCGCGGGCGTGGATCATCCGGCTGAAGCGCTGGTCGATGAACGTCCGCTGCGGGTTGATGTCGCGGAAGATGATCCCGTACATGCAGTCGTTGAGCATCATGTCGAGCCGCTCGAGGCCGGCGAGCGTCGCGATCTCCGGCATGCACAGGCCGCTCGCGTAGTTGGTGAGCCGGACGTAGCGGCCGAGCTCGCGGCTGACGTCGTCGAGGGCGGCGCGCATGAGGCGGAAGTTCTCCTGCGTGGCGTACGTGCCGGCGAAGCCCTCGCGGGTCGCGCCCTCCGGCACGTAGTCGAGCAGCGACTGCCCGGTCGAGCGGATGACCGCGACGACGTCGGCCCCCTCGCGGGCCGCCGCCTGCGCCTGCGGGATGTCCTCGTAGATGTCGCCGGTCGCGACGATGAGATAGATCCACGGGTGGTGCGGGTCGCCGAGCCGCTGGATCAGCCGGTCGCGCTGCTTGCGGTTGGCGTCGATGCGCCGCACGCCGGTCGTGACCGTCCGCCGCGCCGCCCGGCGGGCCCGGTCGGCGTCGCGCCCCTCCGGCAGGCGGAAGCGGACTCCCCCGGCGTGCGCCTTCTCGGCCAGCTCGCGCAGGTCGGCGTGGCCGCCGGCGAGCAGCGCGTCCCAGACCGGCAGGGCGCAGCCGTGCTCGAGGCCCACCTGGTCGCGGACGGCGTCGACCAGCCGGTTGACCCACGGGATGCCCTCCGGGTCGGCTCCGGTGATGCCGCCGAGGCGCAGGACGGCCCGCTCGACGGAGACCGTCGTGCGGGTGCGGGCCAGCTCGATGACCGGAGCGGCCGCCCGCTCGGCGAGCGCGCGCGCCTTCTTCACGACGCGGGGGTCGAGCCCGAGCTTGGGCTCGACGGGGCGAACGACGGCGGGCACGGCGCAACTCCTCGACAACGGACGTCCTGCCATCATCGCAGAAAGGTCCTACCGGCTCCACCGCCCTGCACCGCAAGTTCTCCGGTGGGCGAGCCCGATCGACGGAGAACGGCCGTCGTGCGGATGGGTGCGCGACGGGTCAGACCGCGCGCCCGGCGACGACCGTGCGGAGGCAGGCCGGGTCGGGCGCGTCGAGGTCGGGCAGGCCGGTGGCGGGGTCGAGGGCTGCCACCCGCCACGCCGCGAACGTCGCCGCCGCGCCCGGCGCCAGCTCGCCCGCGTCGTCGATCCGGGCCGCCCGCCAGCCGCCCACGGTGTGCGCGGCGAATGCCAGCTCCGCCGTGATCGACGACGGCGGCGTGCGGTGGCTGGCCGCGGCGCGGACCCCGCCCCAGGGGTCGAGCGGCGTGATCGGCGCGTCGCTGCCGAGGGCGAGCGGCACCCCGGCGGCGACCATCGCCGCGTACGGGTTGAGCGTCGTGCCGCGGGCGGTGCCGAGCCGGGCGGCGTACATCCCGTCCGGGCCGCCCCAGAGGGCGTCGAACGCCGGCTGGACGCTGGCCACGATGCCGTACCGCGCGAGCAGCGCGACGTCCGGCGGCATCTCGACGTGCTCGATGCGGTGCCGCATCGCGCGGACCGCGTCGAGCCCGGCCTGCTCCGCGGCGCGCCGGAAGCCGTCGAGCACCATCTCGATCGCCGCGTCGCCGATCGCGTGGAAGCCGGCCTGCATGCCGGCCGCCGTGCACGCCGCGACGTGGCGGCCCACCGCGGCCGCGTCGTGGTAGAGGGCGCCCCGGTTGCCGGGGTCGTCGGCGTACTCCCCCGACAGGCAGGCGGTGCGCGAGCCGATCGCACCGTCGACGAACAAGTCGCCGGCGGCGCCCGCCGCGCCGAGCTCTCGCGCGCGGTCGAGGCCGCCGAGGTCGGCGAGCTCGCCCCAGTACGGCACGACCACCGGTCCAGGCTCGGTGGCGGCGAGCTCCAGCAGCGCGGCGCAGTCGTCGGTCCCGGAGATGTCGGGGCCGGCGCACTCGTGGACGCAGCCGATGCCGAGCGCCGCCGCGCGCGCCAGGGTCGCCCGTTGGGCCGCGCGCCGCTGGGCGGGCGTGATGAGCGCGTGCGCGGCCCGGCGCACCACGTGGTGGGCGTCGCGCCGCAGCCAGCCGGTCTCGTCCCAGCCGGTCGCGTCGCGGGCCGAGGGCGCGGTCTCCAGCAGCGCCAGGGACGCCACCGCCGAGTGCACGTCGATGCGGGAGAGGTAGACGAGGCGGCCGGGCGCGGCCCGCTCGAGCTCGGCGGGGCTCGGCGGCCGGCGCTCCGGCCAGCGGGTCTCGTCCCAGCCGGTCCCGAGCACGACGCCGCCCTCGTCGTCAGCGGCGTGCCGCGCCAGGCGGTCGAGCGCGTCGTCCAGCGAGTCGGTGGCCGAGAGGTCGAGCCCGGTGAGCGCGAGCCCATTGCTCGTCGCGTGCACGTGCGCGTCGACGAACGCGGGCGCCAGCCACGCGCCGTCGAGGTCGACCACCTCGGCCGCGCCGTCCGCGTGCCGCGCGGCGTCGTCCTCGCGACCGATCCACGCGATCCGGTCGCCAACGACCAGCAGGGCGCTCGCCCCGGGGACGGCCGGCGCGTGGACCTGCCCGTTGCGGTAGAGGGTGCTGGTCCGGTCGGTCACGGCGGCCACGATGCCACGCCGCCTGAGGCCTCCTGCAAGCCCCGTGCAACCGAGCGGGCCGCCCCGGGCGTGAGGGTGGTGACGCCGAAGGGGTGCCGGATGAGCGACGACGGGTTCGCCGAGCTCTGCTCGGCGACGGCGCGCGCCGTCGTGCGTCAGGTCTGGGCGCTGACCGGCGCCCTCCCGGAGGCCCAGGACGTGGTGCAGGAGGCGTACGCGCGGCCCGCCGGCTGGCCCGCACCGCGGCCGGTCGGGTCTGCGCCATCGACGGTGGCAGCTGCGACTGAGCGCCGCCCGCTCGGTCGGCAGCCTCCTGCGCGGTGCTGCACGAGAGCCGCTCAGCTCAGCAGGTGGACGAGCAGCCAGGCGGTGACGGTGACCGCGGCGGTCACCAGCCCGACGAGCAGGGCGATCGCCGCGAGCGGCACGGCCACCCAGCGCTTCTTGAACCGCAGCTGGCGCCGGCCCGCGGCTACCACCGGCCGGCGCGGGTCGCGGGCGCCCCGCCTGGTCAGCGCACCGCCCGCGCTGACCGCGACCCGCTCCGCGACATCCCTGGCCATCCCCATGCCGACCTTCGAGGCCGCGGCGGCGAGCGCGGCGAGCTCGACCACCGCCACCTGACCGGCCGGCTCCGGCACGGCCACGGCCGCGGTCGCCCGCGGCCCTGCCGGCGACCCGGCCGGCGTGGCGCGAGACGGTGCGGCGCGAGACGGTGCGGCGCGAGTCGGCACCACGGCACCGCTGCCCTGCGGCTGCTCGGCCACCGCGCGCAGCGCGCGGCGCGCCTCGTCGTCGCTCGGCCGCTCGGCCGGGTCCTTCGCCAGCAGGGCGTGCAGCACGCCGGTGAGGGCTCCGGCCGCGCGGACGGGGGCGGGGTCGTGCAGCATCACGGAGATCAGCGTGGCGATCGGCGTCGCGCCGCTGAACGGGGGACACCCCTCGACGGCGAGGTACAGAGTGGCGCCCAGCGACCAGAGGTCGGCAGCCGCGCCTGGCCGCGCGCCGCGCGCCTGCTCCGGCGCCATGTAGGCCGGCGACCCGATGAGCACCCCCTCGTCGGTGATCGCCGGGTCGCCGCTCGAGGTCGCGATGCCGAAGTCGGTGAGCATGGCCCGGCCGTCGTCGGTCAGCAGGATGTTGCGCGGCTTGACGTCGCGGTGCACGATGCCGGCGGCGTGCGCGGCGGCCAGCGCGTCGGCCACCGCCAGGCCGATCCTGGCGACCTGGCGCGGCTCCAGCGGGCCGTGGCTGCGGACGTGGTCCTCCAGCGTGGTGGCCTGCACCAGCTGCATGACGATCCACGGCCGGTCGTCGGCCTCGACGATGTCGTAGACCCGGACGACCCCGGGGTGGTCGAGCCGGGCCGCGGCCCTGGCCTCGCGGAACGTCCGCTCGTGGACGACCTCCCGGTCACGGGGCGAGACGCCGGGCGGCAGCCGTACCTCCTTCACCGCCACCGGCCGGGACAGCACCGTGTCGTACGCGCGCCACACCTGGCCCATCCCGCCGCGGGCCAGCGCGTCGTCGAGTCGATACCGGTTCGCCAGGAGCATCGCGGTCCCCTTACCCGCCCATCCGGGCCGGTAAGGCTCGTCCAGGGGACAACGGCCCTGGCCGCTCGGGCGTCGAGGGAGGGACGATGCCGTCGAGCTCGCCCCTTCCCGGGCCGGCGAGGGAGGAGCGGGTCATGAGGCGCACCCTGTCCGCGACGGTGGCCGGGGCGCTGGCCGTCACCCTGCTGCCCGCCGTGACCGCGCCCGCGGCACCGACCCTCTCGGCACCGGCCCTCTCGGCACCGGCCCGCTTCGCGCCGGCCCTGGCCGCCAGCGCGCTCCACCAGCGCTGGCCGCTGCTGGGCGTCGGCTCGGTGGGCCTCGACGTACGGACCGCCAAGCACCTGCTGCGGGCCAGCGGCTACGGGGTGGTGACCGACGCCGCCTACCGGTCGGCGACGGCGAGCGCCGTCCGGCGGTTCCAGGGCGACCGCGGCATGACCCTCACCGGCATGATCGGCTCGCCCACGTGGCGCGCGCTGTTCGTCACGCTCCGCCCGGGCAGCACCGGCGAGGCGGTCAGTGGCCTTCAGTACCAGCTGCTGAAGGACGGCTTCGGCGGTCGGGTGACGGGCAGCTACGACGCCGGCACGGTCGCGCGGGTCAAGGCCGCGCAGTCGGTCCTCGGCCTCACGGCCGACGGCGTGGCCGGCCCGGCGACGTGGAGCGCGCTCGTGAGCCACTACCGGCCGGCGGTGCTCGTCAGCAAGGGCACCACGACCAAGAAGCTCGTCGCGCTCACCTTCGACGCGGGCGCCGACCTCGGGCATGCGTGGCAGATCCTCGACCTGCTGAGGGCCGAGGGCATCAAGGCGACGTTCGGCGTCACCGGGGCGTGGGTCGACGCGCACCCGCTGGCCGCCAGGCGGATCGTTGCCGAGGGCCACGAGATCATGAACCACACGTACGATCACGCCTCGTTCACCGGTTTCTCGACCGGCAAGGCCGCGCTCGCCTTCAGCCAGCGGCGCACCGAGGTCATGCGGGCATGGGCGACGATCGACGCCACCACGGGCGCGTCGTTCACCCGCTGGTGGCGGCCCCCGTACGGCGACCGCGACGCGAGCGTCGACCGCGACGTCTCGTCGCTCGGCTACGGCCGGGAGCTGATGTGGACGGTCGACTCGCTGGGCTGGGAGGGCATCGCGCCGAGCGAGGTCGTGTCGCGCTGCGTCGGCGCGGCCACGCCGGGCGAGATCATCCTCATGCACGTGGGCGCAGCGTCGACGGACTCGGCGGCGCTGCCCGAGGTGATCAGCCGGCTGCGCGCGCTCGGCTACGGGTTCGCCACCGCGAGCGGCGTGATGGCCTGACCGCGCCCGCCGGTCAGGAGCCGGCCAGCTCGGCGCCGAGCCGGGCCTCGAGCAGCCGGCGCACGCCGGGCACCGAGCGCACCAGCGCGAGCGCGTGCTCGGCGTGGCCGGGGACGTAGCCATTGCCGATCAGCATGGTGACGTCGGCCGCCAGCCCCTCGGCGCCGAGCGCCGCCGCCGGGAACGACGTGGCCATCGAGAAGAACACCACCGTGCCGCCGCCGGCGGTCGACAGGATCGCGCCCCCCTCGCAGCCGGGGACGTCGACGCAGACCACGGTCACGTCGACCGGCTCGCCGATCGCGGCCGACAGGGCGACCGGGTCGCGGGCGTCGGCGAGGACGACATCGTCGGCCAGCTCGGCCGCGCGGAGCAGGCCGGCCTCCCGCTCGACCGGCACCACGCCGACGAGCCGGGACGCGCCGGCGCGGCGGGCGGCGGCGAGGGCCAGCGAGCCCGACTTGCCGGCGCCGCCGATCACCGCGACCGAGACCGGCCGGCCGCCGGCCCGCTCGACGTGACCGGCGACGACCCTGGTGGCCAGCGCGGGCGCGCCGCAGACGTCCATGACGGCCAGGGCGAGCGGGCCGGGCAGGTCGTCCGGCAGCCGCGCGGCGATCGACCGGCCGAACAGGATCGCGTGCCCCTCTGCGGGCACCTGCTCGCTGCCGCCGTCCCAGCGGGCCAGCTCGTCGGTGATCGCGAGCGGCGTGAGGGTGAGCGAGACGAGGGTCGCGACGCGGTCGCCGGCGGCGAGGCCGAGCGGCGAGTCCGGCCCCACCTCGTCGACGACGCCGAGCAGCATGCCGCCGGAGCCGGTCACCGGGTTGTGCATCTTGCCCCGCGCGCGGACGATGTCGAGCACCTCGGCCCTGATCGCCGCGCCGTCGCCGCCGTGCTTGGTGGCGAGCTGCCGGTAGCTCGCGGCGTCCAGGTTGAGCCGCTCCACCCGCACCAGCACCTCGTCCGGCCACAGCTCGCGGCTCGCATCGAGGCGGGTCGCCGCCTGCGGCAGCACGCCGGCCGGTTCGAGGACGCGGTGCAGCCCGACCGGCGAGCCGGGGGGTCTCGATGACACAGGGGGATCCTCTCGTTCCGGTCGCGACGCGCGACGTAAATCTTCCTGTTCAAGATTGTGCCTGCAGGAGTTTCTTCGTACCCTAGTCGGAAGATGAACCGGTCCCCCCGCCGGTGCGACGTCGGCCCCGGAGGTCTGCCACGTGAGCGAGCAGCCGTACGCCTATCGCCGCCGCGAGCTGGTCGAGCCGGACTGGACCCGGCTGCCGGGCTTCCGCGACGTGACCGCCGCCGAGTGGGCCGACGCCCAGTGGCAGCGGTCGCACTGCGTCAAGAGCGTCAAGCAGCTCCGCGAGGTCATGGGCGACCTGCTGCCCGACTCGTTCTACGCCGACCTGGAGCGCGACCAGGCCGAGCGGGCGACGATGAGCATCCTCGTCCCCCCGCAGATGCTCAACACGATGGTGCCCGACCGAGCGCCCGACCTCGACTCGTTCATCGCCGACCCGGTGCGCCGCTACATGCTGCCGGTGCTGTCCGACCGGCGGGCCGACATCCCGAGCCACCCGCACGCCAGCCGCGACTCGCTGCACGAGGCGGAGATGTGGGCGGTCGAGGGGCTCACCCACCGCTACCCCACGAAGGTGCTCGCCGAGCTGCTGTCCACCTGCCCGCAGTACTGCGGGCACTGCACCCGGATGGACCTCGTCGGCAACTCGACGCCGATGGTCGACAAGACCAAGTTCATCCTCAAGCCGACCGACCGGCTCGACGCCATGCTCGACTACCTGCGCCGCACTCCCGGCGTCCGTGACGTCGTCGTGTCCGGCGGCGACGTGGCCAACCTGCCGTGGAAGCGGCTGGAGGCGTTCGTCGCGTCGCTGCTCGAGATCGACAACGTGCGCGACGTCCGGCTCGCCACGAAGGCGCTCATGGGCCTGCCCCAGCACTGGCTGCAGCCCGAGGTCGTCGAGGGCATGGGCCGCCTCGCGTCGCGCGCCAACGAGCGCGGCGCGCACCTGGCCATCCACACCCACGTCAACGCGGCCCAGCAGGTGACCCCGCTCGTCGCCTCGGCCACGAGGGCCATGCTCGACGCCGGCGTGCGCGACGTGCGCAACCAGGGCGTGCTCATGCGCGGGGTCAACGACAGCCAGCAGGCGCTGCTCGACCTGTGCTTCGCGCTGCTCGACGAGGCCGGCATCATGCCCTACTACTTCTACATGTGCGACATGATCCCGGGCAGCGAGCACTGGCGGCTCGCCGTCTGGGAGGCCCAGGCGCTGCAGCACGGCATCATGGGCTACCTGCCCGGCTTCGCGACGCCGCGCATCGTGTGCGACGTCCCCTACGTCGGCAAGCGCTGGGTGCACCAGCTCGCGGAGTACGACCGGGTGCGCGGCATCTCGTACTGGACGAAGAACTACCGCACGTCCATCGAGGCGAGCGACCCCGAGGCGCTCAGCCGCACGTACGAGTACTACGACCCGATCCACACCCTGCCGCCGGAGGGCCAGCAGTGGTGGCGCGAGCACGGTGGGGCCGACCCGGCCGGCTCCGACGCCGACCGCGCCATGGCCGCCGGCAGCCGCGCCGCCGCTGAGGCGCTCGCCCGTTCCAGCTGAGCTCCCGCGCACCGGGCGCTGCGAGCAGCACCGCGCGGCCTCACTAGGCTGGCAGGGGTGAGCGACCCCGACCGCACTCGCCCGTGGTGGCGCGACGCCGTCTTCTACCAGGTCTACGTGCGCAGCTTCGGCGACGCGAGCGGGGACGGGCTCGGCGACCTCGCCGGCATCCGGGCCCGCCTGCCGTACCTGCGCGATCTCGGCGTCGACGCCGTCTGGCTGACGCCGTTCTACCCGTCGCCGATGGCCGACGGCGGGTACGACGTCGCCGACCCCCGCGGCGTCGACCCGGTCTTCGGCGACCTGGCCGGGCTCGACCGGCTGGTCGAGGACGCGCATGCGCTGGGGCTGCGGCTGACCGTCGACATCGTGCCCAACCACTCCAGCGACCGGCATCCGTGGTTCCGTGCCGCGCTGGCGGCTGCTCCCGGCAGTCCCGAGCGCGCGCGCTACATCTTCCGCGACGGGCGCGGGCCAGGCGGGCAGCAGCCACCGAACAACTGGCTGTCGGTCTTCGGCGGCCCGGCCTGGGAGCGGGTCCCTGACGGGCAGTGGTACCTGCACATGTTCGCGAAGGAGCAGCCGGACCTCGACTGGCGCTGCCCCGACGTGGTGGCCGACTACGACGAGACGCTGCGCTTCTGGCTGGACCGTGGGGTCGACGGGTTCCGCATCGACGTCGCGCACGGGCTCATCAAGGACGTGCAGCTGCGCGACAACCCGGGGAGCTACCGGGCCGAGCTGTTCGGCCACGGGCCCGAGGAGGTCCACAGCTGGAACCAGCCCGAGGTCCACGAGATCTACCGGCGCTGGCGCAAGCTGCTCGACTCCTACCCCGGCGACCGGATGGCGATCGGCGAGGTCTGGGTGCGCCACTACGAGGACCTCGCCCGCTACGTCCGGCCCGACGAGCTGCACCAGGCGTTCAACTTCCGGCTCGTGCGCACCGAGTGGGGCGCCGACGCGTTCCGCAGCGAGATCGCCGAGACCATCGACGTGATGGGCGGGGTCGGTGCGGCGCCGACGTGGGTGCTGTCCAACCACGACATCGTCCGGCACGTCACGCGGTTCGGCGGCGGCGAGCTCGGGGCGTCGCGCGCGCGGGCCGCGATCCTCCTGCTGCTGGCGCTCCCCGGCTCGGTGTACCTCTACCAGGGCGAGGAGCTCGGCCTGCCGGAGGTGACCGACCTGCCGGACGAGGTGCTCCAGGACCCGGTCTGGGAGCGGTCCGGCCACGCCCAGCGCGGTCGCGACGGCTGCCGGGTGCCGCTGCCGTGGAGCGGCGACGAGCCGCCGTTCGGCTTCTCCCCGCCGGGGACCCGTACGTGGCTGCCGCAGCCGCCGAGCTGGCGCGCGCTGACCGCCGAGCGGCAGCGGCAGGGCCCCGGCTCGATGCTGTCGCTCTACCGGGAGGCGATCGGCCTGCGGCGCCGCCTGCCGGGCCTGCGCGAGCCGCTGCGGTGGGACGAGGGCGACCCCGCGGCGCCGGATGTCGTGTCGTTCGTCCGCGGCGAGGGGGGCGATGCGGTGCGCTGCATCGTCAACTTCGGCGCGGACGACTGCGCGCTGCCACCCGGTGAGGTGCTGCTCGCGAGCGCGCCGCCGCGCGACGGCCGGCTGCCGGGCAACGCCGCCGCCTGGGTGTCCTGACCGAGGGGTTGCCGGCGGCGCGCGGCGATCGTTGCTCTCGCGAGGCTCGGCTCAGGCGGGCGCGGTGACGCTCGCGCCGGCCCCGCGGTGGGCGAGCTCGTCGCCGATCGTGAGGCCGGTGTCGGGGTCGAAGAAGTACAGGCCGTCGACGTCGACGGCGAGCTTCATCGCGCTGCCCGGCCGGGCGGTCGACTTCGGGCTCACCCGTGCCGTCCACAGGCTCTGCCCCGGCCCGGCGGTGAAGCCCGCCTCCTGCTCGTCGAGCTGCTCCTGGCGCTCGGCGGCGTTGGACGCGTCGCCGTGCCCCGCGCTCGGCGCCTCGACGGCGAAGATGATGTTGATCTCGCTGCCCAGCTCCTCGGTGACGCCGACCGTCGCCTCGATGGCCGGCATGTCCGGCGCCAGCGTCGCGTCCTCGAAGCCGGACGGCCGGATGCCGAGGACGACCCGACGGTCGAGGTAGCGGTCGAGCCCCTGGCGCCCGGAGAGCAGTTCCTGGGGCACCGGCAGCCGGTGCTCGCCGAAGACGACCGCCGGCCCGTCGTCGCGCACGAGGTCGGCCTCGACGAGGTTCATCGCCGGCGAGCCGATGAAGCCCGCGACGAAGAGGTTGACCGGGTGCTCGAACAGGGTCTGCGGCGTGTCGACCTGCTGGAGGCGGCCGTCGCGCAGCACCGCGACCCGGTCGCCGAGCGTCATCGCCTCGATCTGGTCGTGGGTCACGTAGATCGTGGTGACCTCGAGCCGGCGGTGCAGCTGGTTGAGCGACGCGCGCATCGCGACCCGCAGCTTGGCGTCGAGGTTGGACAGCGGCTCGTCCATCAGGAACGCCTGCGGCTCGCGGACGATGGCGCGCCCCATCGCGACCCGCTGCCGCTGGCCGCCCGAGAGGGCGGCCGGCTTGCGGTCGAGGAAGTTCTCGATGCCGAGCATGCGGGCCGCCCGGTCGACCCGCTCGGCCTGCTCCTGCTTCGGCACCTTGCGCAGCTGGAGCCCGAAGGCGAGGTTCTCGCGCACGGTCATGTGCGGGTAGAGCGCGTAGTTCTGGAACACCATCGCGATGTCGCGGTCCCGCGGCGGCAGGTTGTTGACCACCTTGTCGCCGATGCGGACCGTACCGCTGGTGATCTCCTCCAGCCCGGCGATGCAGCGCAGCGCCGTCGACTTGCCGCAGCCGGACGGGCCGACGAACACCATGAACTCGCCGTCGGCGACGTCGAGGCTGAGCGAGTCGACGGCGAAGGCGCCGGCGGTGTAGGCCTTGCTGACCTCTTCGAGAACGATGCGGGCCACGCCTGCTGCTCCTTTCGGCCGCCCGGGCGGTCAGCCCTTGACGCCACCGGCGGTCAGGCCGGCGACGATGCGACGCTGGAAGATGAGCACGATGATGATGAGCGGGATCGTGACGACGACGCCCGCCGCCATGATGGTCCCGAACGGCTGCTGGAACTGGCTCGATCCGGTGAACTTCGTGATGGCGACCGTGACCGGCTGCGCCGCATTGGTCTGCGTCATCGTGTAGGCGATGAGGAACTCGTTCCACACGAAGATGAAGACGAGGATCGCCGTGGTGAACACGCCCGGCGCGGCGAGCGGCACGATGACCTTGCGGAACGCCTGCCCCGGCGTCGCCCCGTCGATCTTCGCCGCCTGCTCGAGCTCCCACGGCATCTCGGCGAAGAAGCTCGTCAGGATCCACACGGTGAGCGGCAGCGCGAAGCTGATGTCCGGGATGATCATCGCCTGGTAGGTGTCGATCCAGCCGAGGTCGGTGACCCACTGGAAGAGCGGGATCAGCATCGCGATGCCGGGGAACATCGCGATCGACAGGATCGCGCCGAGGATCAGCGCCTTGAACCGGAACCGCAGCCGCGCCAGCGCGTAGCTCGCGAACATGCCGACCGACAGCGCGATGATCGTGGAGACGCCCGCGACGATGACGCTGTTGAGCAGCGCCTTGCCGAAGTGGTTGCGCCCCCCGAAGACGGCCCGGTAGTTGGCCCACGTGGGGTGCTGCGGGATGAAGTTGTTGCCGAAGATCCAGGGCTCGACCTGGAAGCTCGACACGACCATCCAGTAGAACGGGAACAGGCAGTAGGCGGCGATGAGCAGGATGCCGAGCCACCTCAGGCCGTTGGACCGCAGCCAGCGGAGCGCCCCGTCGCCGGTGCGCTCCTGCCCCGGCCGCGCCGCGCGCGGAAGGGTGGCGGGGACCGTCGCCATCAGCGCACCGCCTTCGACTGCGACTGCACGACCGATGCGCCCATCAGCTTGATGAACAGCGTGGCCACCAGAAGGATGTAGAGGAACGTCAGCGTCGACAGCGCCGAGCCGTAGTGCGTGTGCAGGTTGCGGATCGACTCGTTGAACGCGTAGATCGACAGCGTCGTGGTGTTGTTGGCGCCGTGCGTGAGGATGTACGGCAGGTCGAAGATGCGCAGCACGTCGAGCATGCGGAACAGCACGGCGACGAGGATGGCGTTGCGCAGCAGCGGCAGCGTGATGCGCCGGAACCGTTGCAGCGTCGAGGCGCCGTCGACCTTGGCGGCCTCGTAGAGCTCGTCCGGGATGATCTGGAGCCCCGCGAGCAGCAGCAGCCCGATGAACGGGGCCGTCTTCCAGACGTCGGCGATGATGATCGCCCACATCGAGGGCCAGTGCGAGCCCGTCCAGATCGTGTGCCGCCCGGTGATGGCGTTGATGACCCCGGTCGGCTGGAACATCCACTGCCACAGCAGGGCGGTCACCGCGGTCGGGATCGCCCACGGCACCAGCACGCTGGTGCGGATGAGCCCGCGACCGCGGAACGCGCGGTGCATGATGAGCGCCATCGCCATGCCGAGGGCCAGCTCGAGCACGAGCGAGACGAAGGTGATCTCGGACGTGACGGCCCAGGCCGACCAGAAGTCGCTGGCGCCCTTCCCGGTGAGGGCCCGGACGTACTGGTGAAGGCCGGCGAACTTCGAGTCGCCGAACTCGTCGTCGGTGAACAACGACAGCCAGAGCGCGCGGAGGATCGGCGCGCCCACGACGACGCCGAGCAGGACGAGCGTGGGTACGAGCAGGAGCGTCGCCAGCCGGCGCTCGCTTCGGTCGCGCTCGGCATCCGGCTGGGGGTCCGGCGTGCGCCGGACCCCCACCGAAGGCGTCGCGGTGCTGGTAGTCATGGGCACCGCTTCCGTGTCGTGCGGCGAACCGTCAGCCGCCGCTTCCGATGGTGGACAGCTGGGACTTCAAGTCGTTGATCGCTGCCTCCGGCGACTTGCTGCCCTGCAGGGCGGCGTAGGCGTCGTTCTCGATCGCCTGCGTCACCTGCTGGTAGTACGGCGTCTGCGGCCGCGGCTCCGCGGTGTCGATGCTCTTCTTCAGCACCGGGAGGTAGGGGAACTGCTTGACCAGGGCCGCGTCGTCGTACAGGTCGGACCACACCGGGGCCAGCGAGTTCTTCTGCAGGTTCTGCTTCTCGAAGTCGTGGCTGGTGAAGAACTTGATGAAGTCGAGCGCGCTCTTCTGGTGCTTGCTGTAGGCGGACAGCGCCAGGTTGTGGCCACCGAGCGAGCTGACGCCGGGGCCGCTCATGCCGGGCAGCGGCGCCACCCCGAACTTGCCGGCCACCTGCGAGTCGCTGCCGTTGGCGAGGGCGTAGACGTAGGGCCAGTTGCGCAGGAAGAGCAGCTTGCCGGTCTGGAACGCCCGGCGCGACTCCTCCTCCTTGTAGGTGATGGCGCTCTTCGGGATGTAGCCCTGCTTGAAGCCGTCGGTCAGGAACTGCAGGCCCTTCACGGCCTTGTCGTCGAGCGCCGGCTTGCCGCTGTCGTCGAGGATCTGGCCGCCGGCGGAGTCGACAGCCTCGGCGAAGTTGACCGTGAGGCCCTCGTACTTGGAGAACTGGCCGGCGTAGCAGTCGATCTTGGTCTGCTGGTTGACCTTCTGGCAGTCGCTCTGCAGCTCCTGCCAGGTGGTCGGCGGGTTGGCGATGCCGGCCTGCTGGAGCAGGTCCTTGCGGTAGTAGAGCAGGCCGCCGTCACTGACGTACGGCGCCGCGTAGAGCTTGCCGTCGAAGGTCGCGCTGGCGACCGGGCCCTTGAGGTACTTGTCGAGCGGGAACGCGCTCTTGTCGAGCGGGACGATCCAGTTGTGCTTGGCGAACTCGGGCGTCCACACCACGTCGACGTTGAGGATGTCGAAGCGGCTGCTCTTGGCCGACAGGTTGGTCACCATCAGCTGGCGCTGCGAGTCGGCGTCCTCGGGCAGCTCGATGAGGGTGGCCTTCTCGTTGGGGTGCGCCTTGTTCCAGATGTCGAGCTGCGCCTGCAACGTGCCGGACGTGTCCTTGCCCGTCGCCAGCGTGAACGGCCCCGTGCCCTTGAGCTCCGTGGAGCCGGAGCCGCTGGAGCCTCCTGAGCTCCCGCCGCAAGCCGTGGCGGTCATCGCCACGACCACCGAAGCGGCGGCGAGGCCGACGCCCCATTTGCTGCGCGTCATGAGTGTCCTTTCCGTCCGCGCGCCCGGGCTCGTGCCCGGCCGCCGCGTTGCCAGATCGTCGCGCCATGCTCTATTCAGGTCGCACCATGCTCTATTCAGGATGTAAGCGCTTGCACCGGTTTATACCGCGCCATTACGCTGCTCCGTCAAGGGTGGTCCGCTCCGCGCGAAGCCGGCGTGCGGAGCGACCCGTCCGCGGCCCGCGCACCGGGTGCGGAGGTGGCATGAGCGCCAGCATCGTGGAGGTCGCCCGGCTCGCCGGCGTCTCGACGGCGACCGTGTCGCGCGCGCTGCGTGGGCTGCCCAACGTCGCGGCGCTCACCAAGGGCCGGGTGCTCGACGCGGCGCAAGAGCTCGGCTACGTCGCGACGCCGAGCGCGCGCGTCCTCGCCACCGGACGCACCCGCACCGTCGCCGTGGTGGCGCCGTACCTCACCAGGTGGTACGTCGGCCAGGTCGTCGACGCGGCCGGCGACATCCTCGCCGGCAACGGCTACCACGTGCTGCTGTACAACCTGTCCGGCCAGCAGGGCCGGCGCCGGTTCTTCGAGGGGCTGCCGCTGCGCAAGCGGGTCGACGCGTGCTTGCTGATGGGCCTCGCGCTGACCGACGACGAGACAGCACGACTGCGCTCGCTCGGCATCCCGGTCGCGCTGGTCGGCGTGGCGCACGAGCAGTTGCCGCACGTCCGCATCGACGACGTGGCGGGCGCCGCGCGGGCCGTCCAGCACCTGGTCGACCTCGGCCACGAGCGCATCGGGCTGATCGGCGGCGACGCCCGGCCGATGGCGCTCGCCGCACCGGCCGACCGGCGCGCCGGCTACCGCCAGGCGCTCGAGGGCGCGGGCCTCGGGCTCGACCCGGCGCTGGAGGCGCCCGGCCACTTCAGCTTCGTCGGGGGCGGCCACGCGATGAGCGAGCTGCTCGCCAGCCGCCGGCCGCCGACCGCCGTCTTCGCCGAGTCGGACGAGATGGCGCTCGGCGCCGTCCGTACCGCTCGGCGCACCGGGCTGCGGGTGCCCGAGGACGTGTCGATCGTCGGCTTCGACGACCACGAGATGGCCGAGCTGATGGACCTCACGACCGTCTCCCAGCCGGCGCGCGACCAGGGGGTCCTAGCCGCGATGCAGCTGCTCGGCGCGGTGGAGCGGGGCGACCCGTTCCCGGCCGGCACGATCCTGCCCACCCGGCTGGTCGTGCGGGGGTCGTCGGCGCGGCCGCCCGGGCGGCGCTCCGGCCGGCTGGCCGCCCGTACCGGCTGAGAGCCTCCGAGACGGCTCACCAGGGCGGCAGCTCGTCACCGCGCGGGGGGTCGGCTCCGCGCCTGGTGCAGGTGACGGCGGCCGCCCGCGCGGCGAAGCCCAGCGCGCGGCGCAGCAGATCGGCGTCCAGGCGGTCGAGGCGCCCGCCGAGCGCGCCGCCCCGGTCGAGCGCGTGCAGCAGTGCCGCCCCGAACGCGTCGCCGGCGCCCACCGTGTCGACCACCTCGACCGCCGGGGCCGGCACCTCCACCGTCCGCTCCCCCGTCACCGCGACCGCGCCCTCCCGGCCGCGGGTCACGACCACCACGGCAGGGCCGGCGCCGATCCACGAGCGCGCGGCGTCGAGTGGATCGCGGCCAGGGTGCAGCAGGGCGAGGTCGTCGTCGCTCGCCTTCACCAGGTCGGCGAGCGGGAGCCAGCGGCCGATGTCGAGGCCGTCGAGCACGGCCGGCCGCACGTTGGGGTCGAGCATCACGGTCGCGGCGGGCCGCGACCTGGTCAGCAGCTCGTGCAGCCGATCGGCGCCGGGCGCGAGCGCGAGGGACAGCGAGCCGGCGTGGATCGCGCGGGTGCCGGGCGGCAGGGTCGCGGGCAGCTCGCCCGCCGACCACTGCCGGTCGGCGGTCCCGTCGAGGTAGAACGCGTACCGGGCCGCGCCGTGCTCGTCGACGCCCGCGACGGCGAGCGCGGTGGGCTCGCTCGCCCGCGCGGCGAGGTCGAGCCCGACGCCGTTGCCGGCGAGGTGCGCCCGCAGCATGGTGCCGAAGTCGTCGCCGGAGAGCCGGGCGAGCAACTGGACGGGGGTGCCGAGCCGCGCGAGCGCGACGGCGGTGCTCGCCGGCCCACCGCCCGGCAGCGCCGCGTACGCACGGGGCTCGCCGGGCAGCCGGACGAGGTCGACGAGCGCCTCGCCGCAGACGACGATCACGGGGGGGATCCCGGCGGCCTCATGCGCGCGGCGGCCGGCCCTCGTACGGCGTGCTGAGCACGACCGTGGTGCGGGTGGCGACGTTGGCGGCGGCGCGGATGTCCTGCAGGAGCGACTCCAGGTGGGTCGGGCTCGTGACCCGCACCTTGAGGATGTAGCTCTCGTCCCCCGCGACCGAGTGGCACGCCTCGATCTGCTCGAGGTGCCTGAGCCGCTCGGGCGCGTCGTCCGGCGCGCTGGGGTCGATCGGCTTGATGGACACGAACGCGGTGAGCGGCAGGCCGATCGCCTCGCAGTCGACCTGCGCCTGGTAGCCGCGGATGACGCCGCGCTGCTCCAGCCGCCGCACCCGCTGGTGCACCGCCGACACCGACAACCCGGTGCTGCGGCCGAGATCGGTGAAGCTCATGCGCCCGTCGTGCGCCAGCAGCCGGACGATCTCGCGGTCGATGTCCTCCACGACCGCAGAATCTAGCCCCCCGTGCCCGGGCAGCCCCTGCCGATCTCCCTCGGCGATCCGCCGGTGTCGTCAACCTCGCGCGATAGGCTCCAGCGAGCAGGCGCGGCGGGGTGAGGGGCCGGCATGGACGTGATCGAGGGCGGTCGCGGCGACGGTGATCCGCCACGGTGGAGCCGGTGGGGCGGGGCGGTCCTGCGCGGTCGCCGGCGGCGGGCCGCCACGGCAGGAGCAGCGGCGCTGATCGCGGCCGGGGCCGTCGCGGCGGTCCTGACCGCCGGCGGCTCCGACCCGTCGCACCAGGCCTCGTCCGGGGCCCTTCCGGTCGACACCGCCGACGCGTCCCCGTTCCACCCGGTCCCGCCGGCGGCCCGGCCGAACGGGACGGCGCTGCGGGTGCCGCCGCTTCGGAGCCTGACCGCGGTGCTGCTCCCCGACGGCTCGTTCGCCTACGCCGCCAGGATCGGCGCGAGCGAGGCGCGGGTTGTCGACGCGGTGTCGCCCGTACGGGTGGGCGGGCTCGGCGTCGAGCTGGACTGGTGCCGGCGAAGCGGTGCGCTGGTCGACCCGGTGAGCGGCTCGGTCTTCGACCGGTTCGGGCGCTGGGTGTCGGGGCCGGCGCGGCGCGACCTGGCGTACCGGATGGCGCGCATGTCCCCCGAGGGCGCCATCCTCTCGGTCGGCGCGCGCCGGCAGCCGGCCGACCGCTCGGAGGGCGTCACCGTGGCGCGGTGCGCCGCGACGGAGCTGGTGACCGCTCAATCGGTGCTGCGGGTGGCGCCGTCGGCCGTTCACGGGCTGCGCCCAGCGCCGAGGGCGCGCCTGCTCTCCGGCGTGCTCGCGGTGTCGCGCGACGGCGAGCTGCGGCTGTGCGACGGCTTCTCGGGCCGCTCGGACTGCGGATCCGCCGGCTACCCGGTGGCCGCGCGGCCGGCGGTGCTCACCGGCGGCCGCTACCCCTGGGTCGCTGCGCGGGAGTGCTATGGGCGACTCGGGCGCGACGGGCGCCTGCACGATCTCGTCGTGATCGGCTCGCCGCGGCTGCGGCTCGCGAAGGGCGCCGAGCCGCTGTACGTGCTGGCGAAGCGCGTCGCCGGGCACCGGCTCACGGCCGACCAGGTGCGGCTCCTCACCGGGGACGCCTCCAACCTCGCGGCGGCCGGTGACCGTGCCGAGGTGCCGGTGCCGGACGGCCGCTACGTGGCCAACCCGATCACGCGGCTGGGCACCTACGTGCTGCGGCCGGACACGACGTACACGCTCGTCAGCCTGAGGCACGAGGCGTTCGCCCACCAGGTGGGCTACCGGCGGTGGGCACGCAGCGTGAACGGCGGGCCGGAGCGGCTCTGGCTGCTGAAGCTGGACCCGATCGGTCGCGTGCGCGTGGTGCGCGAGCAGTTCGTCTCCTAGCCGAGAGGCCGTGGGCGACGGGTGGCGCGCTTGACAGCGGCTGCCGTACTTGTACGCTTCCACTAATCTCGTAGTGGAAGTGAGAAATGATCGAGTTCCAGCTGGACCTGACCTCCGGCGTCGCGACCTACCTGCAGCTCGTGCAGCAGGTGCGGCAGGCGCTCCAGCTCGGCCTGGTGCAGCCGGGCGACAAGCTGCCCACGGCGCAGCAGGTGGTGGCCAAGCTCGCGATCAACCCCAACACGGTGCTCAAGGCCTATCGCGACCTCGAGCGCGAGGGGCTGGTGCGGGCCCGGCCCGGCCTCGGCACCTTCGTGGTCGGCACGCTGCCGCGCACCGATCCGGCGGTGCAGGCCCGCTTCCTGCGATCGATGTCGACCTGGTTGCGCTCGGCGCGCGAGGCAGGGCTCGCCCCGGAGGACATCGAGGCGATCTACCGCACCGCGTTCCGCAACCTCTACGCGGAGGGCGTCGCATGACCGCCGTGATCGACTGCGCCGGCCTCGGCAAGCAGTACGGGCGCCGCTGGGCCTTGCGCGACTGCACGTTGTCGATCCCTCAGGGCAAGGTCGTCGGGCTCGTCGGCCCGAACGGCGCCGGCAAGACCACCCTCCTGCAACTGGCCGTCGGCGTGCTGGCGCCCAGCGAGGGCACGGTCGCGGTGCTGGGTGGCCGTCCTGGCGACGGGCCGGAGCAGCTGGCCCTGGTCGGCTTCGTCGCGCAGGACACGCCGACGTACGCCCGGCTCACCGTCGCGCAGCATCTCCAGATGGGGGCGTGGCTCAACCCGCGCTGGGACGCGGCCCTGGCCGCGCGCCGGATCGACGACGTCGGCCTCGACCCGCGGCAGCGGGCCGGGTCGCTGTCGGGCGGGCAGCGCGCTCAGCTCGCGCTCACGCTCGCGGTCGCGAAGCGGCCGGAGCTGCTCGTGCTGGACGAGCCGGTCGCCAGCCTGGACCCGCTCGCGCGCCGCGAGTTCCTGCAGGACCTCATGGCCGTCGTCGCAGCCGACGAGGTCAGCGTCGTCCTGTCCTCGCACCTGGTCGCCGACCTGGAGCGCGTGTGCGACCACCTGGTGGTGCTCGTCGGCTCGCACGTGCAGCTGGCCGGCGAGGTCGACGAGCTGCTGGCGAGCCATCACCGGCTCTCCGGCCCGCGCCGCGACACGCTGCCGGCCGGCCAGCAGGTCATCGAGGCGAGCCACACCGACCGGCAGAGCAACCTGCTGGTGAGGACGGACGGCCCCGTCCTCGACCCGGCCTGGACGGTCCGGCCGGTCACGCTCGACGACCTCGTCCTCGCCTACATGAAGCAGGCGCGCGACGGCGCCCCGGCTCGCGACGAGAGGCTGCAGGTGGCCCGATGACCCGCTTCGCATGGCTGCAGTCGCGCACCCAGATCCTCGGCGCGGCGGTGGCGCTGGCCGCTCTCGCGCTCGTCGCCGCGGTGACGGGCCCGTACCTGGGCCATCTCTACGCCACGACGGTCGCGCCGTGCCAGGCGCGCGGCGACTGCCAGACGGCGGTCGGTGAGTTCCTCTCCCACGACGGCTTCCTGCGCGGCGCCCTGCCCCTCCTGCTCCTCCTCGTACCGGCGCTGCTCGGCATCTTCTGGGGAGCGCCGTTGCTCGCCCGCGAGCTCGAGACCGGCACGTTCCGCCTCGCCTGGACCCAGAGCGTCACCCGGTCGCGGTGGCTGACCGGCAAGCTCCTGCTCGCCGCTGCCGCTACCGCTCTGGTCGCCGGCCTCGCGAGCCTCACGGTGACCTGGTGGCTCCGCGCTCCGGACCTCCTCGACGCCAGCCGGTTCTCCCCGCCGGAGTTCGACGAGCGAGGGGTCGTCGCGATCGGCTACGCCGTCTTCGCCGTCATGCTCGGTGCGCTCGCCGGTGCCGTCATCAGGCGCACGCTGCCGGCGATGGCGGCCACGCTCGCCGGCTTCGTCGGCGTCCGCCTCGCGGTCGTCCGGTGGGTACGCCCGCACCTGCTGGCGCCCCTGCACCAGATCGTGCCGCTGCGATCGGCTTCCAGCTTCGGCTTCACCACGCACGGGTCGGGCATGATGCTCGCCGTCCGCGGCACGAGGCTCCCGAACGCGTGGGTCTACTCCACCCAGCTCGTCACCGGCTCCGGCCACGTCGCGACCGAGGCGGAGCGGGCTCAGTTCGTCCACCAGTACTGCCCGGCCCTCGCGTCAGTCTCCCCCGTGCCCGGCCCCGGCGGCACCCACGTCCGTGCCGTGCCTGACGCGGCCTTCAAGAACTGCATCGACCTGGCGGGGCAGCGGTTCCACCTGCTGGTGGCCTACCAGCCGCCGAGCCGGTACTGGGCGTTCCAGTGGCTCGAGACCGGCGTCTTCCTCGCACTCGCGCTGCTCGCCGCGGCCGCGTGCTTCTGGTGGGTGCGGCGGCGGCTTTCCTAGCAGGGACCGCACGGTCCCGGCATGGCCGATGCGGACCGCGCCGTCATGCGCATCGACCTCTAGCGCGGTGCCTGGTCCTTGGCGAGGTGGCGGCCGATCACCATGCGCTGGATCTGGTTGGTGCCCTCGAAGATCTGCATGACCTTCACCTCGCGCATGTAGCGCTCGACCGGGTAGTCCTGCGTGTAGCCGTAGCCGCCGAGCACCTGCACCGCGTCGGTGGTGACCCGCATCGCGGCGTCGGTGGCGAACAGCTTGCTCATCGACGCTTCCTTGGAGTACGGCCGGCCCGCATCGCGTAGCCGAGCCGCCGAGAGGTACAGCGCGCGCGCCGCCTCCACCTGCGTCGCCATGTCGGCGAGCATGAAAGCCACGCCCTGGAAGTCGATGATGGGCGAGCCGAACTGGCGCCGCTCGCGCGCGTAGCCCACCGCGTAGTCCAGCGCCGCCTGGGCGATGCCGGTCGCGCACGCGGAGATGCCGAGCCGGCCGCCGTCGAGCGCGCTCATCGCGATGCGGAAGCCAGTGCCCTCCTCGCCGATCAGCCGGTCGGCGTCGACGACCGCGTCGTCGAGGACGATCTGCGCCGTCGGTGACGAGCGCAGGCCCATCTTCTTCTCCGGCGGCTGCGGGTGCATGCCGGGCGTGCCGGCGTCGAGGAGCAGCGTCGAGATGCCGCGCGTGCCGTCGTCCGACGTCCGGCAGAACACGTTGTAGAAGTCGGCGACACCGGCGTGCGAGACCCACGCCTTGGTGCCCGACAGCACGTAGTGGTCGCCCTCGCGCCTGGCCCGCGCCTGCAGCGAGCCGGCGTCGGAGCCGGCGCCCGCCTCCGACAGGCAGTACGCGCCGAGCAGCTCGCCGCCGAGCATGTCCGGCAGCCATCGCTCCCGCTGCGCATCGGTGCCGAACAGGAAGACCGGGTGGCAGGACAGCACGTGCACGCTGATGCCGAGCGCGACCGCGCCCCACGCCGAGGCGATCTCCTCCAGCACCTGGAGGTAGACCTCGTACGGCTGCCCGCCGCCGCCGTGCTCCTCCGGGTACGGCAGCCCGAGCAGCCCGGCCTTGCCGAGCGTGCGGAAGACCTCGCGCGGGAAGCGGCTCTCGGCCTCGTGCTCGGCGACCCGCGGCGCGAGCTCGCGCTCGGCGAGCTCGCGGGTCAGGGCGAGCAGCTCCGCAGCCTCGGGCGTCGGCAGGGCGCGCTGCACCGGCATGGCTCAGGCCTCCAGCACCACGAGGTCCGTCGAGATCGCGTTGAGCCGGTCGACGCCGTCGTCGGTGACCGCGACGATGTCCTCGATGCGCGCGCCGTGCCGGCCGGGCAGGTAGATGCCGGGCTCGACGGAGAAGCACATGCCGGGCTCGAGCGGCTCGGCGTTGCCGGCCACGACGTACGGGTCCTCGTGCTCCTCCAGGCCGATGCCGTGCCCGGTCCGGTGGACGAAGAGCTCGCCGTAGCCGGCCGCCGCGATGATGTCGCGGGCGGCGCGGTCGACCGACTCGGCGGTGACGCCGGGCCGGACGGCGGCGACGGCCGCGCGCTGCGCCTCGTGAAGCACCTCGAAGTAGGCGGCGAAGTCGTCGGGCACCGGGCCGACGACGTACGCGCGGGTGCTGTCGGAGCAGTACCCGTCGCTCATCGTGCCGCCGATGTCGACGAGCACCGGGTCACCGGGCTCGATCACCCGGTCGCTGGTGTGGTGGTGCGGGCTCGAGCCGTTGGGCCCGGTGCCCACGACGACGAAGTTCATGACCGCATGCCCCTCGTCGACGATCGCCTGCGCGATGTCGCGGCCCACCTCGGCCTCGGTGCGCCCGGGCCGCAGCCACTCCCCCATGCGGGAGTGCACGCGGTCGATCGCGGCGCCGGCCCGGCGCAGCGCCTCGATCTCGGCCGGCGCCTTGCGCATGCGCAGCCGGCGCAGCACCTCGCCGGCGAGCAGCTGCTCGCTCGTCGGCAGGGCGCGGCGCAGCCGTACGGCGTGCTCGGCCCACATCCGGTTGGCCAGCCCGACGCGGGCCGGATCGCCGCCGAGCGCGTCGCGAGCCAGGCCGGCGGCGAGCGCGAAGGGGTCGTCGGTCTCCTGCCAGCCGATGATCTGGATGCCCAGGCCACTGGCCGGCGACGCCTCGGCCGCCGGGTGCTCGAGCAGCGGCACCACGAGCACCGGCTCGCCGCGGGCCGGCACGACCAGGCAGGTGAGCCGCTCCGACGGGTGCGCGTCGTAGCCGGTCAGGTAGCGCAGGTCGGCGCCCGGCGTGAGCAGCAGCGCGTCGATGCCGGCGGCGGCGGTCGCCTCCTGCGCGCGGGTGAGCCGGTCGGGCGGGTAGAGGGTGTCGGCGCTCGGGGCGCTCGTCATGGTCACGCGCCAAGCGTAAGCGTCGGCGGACGCCGTGTCGCCGCGGCCTGCCCGCGCATCGAGCGGCGGCCGCGGGGATAGTGGCGCCGTACGCAGTGACGCCCGAGAATGACGCCCGAGCCTGGAGGTGCCGTGGCAGCGGACGGGTCCGGTACGACCGTCAGCACGCTCGCGATCGACGTGGGAGGCAGCGGGGTCAAGGCGGAGGTGCTGGCGCCGGACGGCACGATCGTCGGCGAGTACCAGCGGGTGCCGGTCACGTACCCCTGCCCGCCCGAGCAGATGATCGGCTACGTTCGCGAGCTGGCCGGCCGGCTCCCGCCGCCTGGCCGCGCGGCGATCGGCTTCCCCGGCATGGTGCGCGCCGGGCGGGTGCTGTCGGCACCGCACTACGTCACCACCGCCGGCCCGGGGACGGCGGCGGAGGACCGCCTCGTCGCCGCGTGGGCCGGCTTCGACCTCGCGGGGGCGGTGGAGGCGGCGATCGGCGTGCCCGTGCGGGTGGCCAACGACGCCGACGTGGCCGGCCTCTCGGTGATCGAGGGCCGGGGCCTGGAGCTGGTGATCACGCTCGGCACGGGCCTCGGGACGGCGGTGTTCCACGACGGGCAGCTCGGCCCGCATCTCGAGCTGGCCCACCACCCGTTCCGCCACGACAAGACGTACAACGAGCGGGTCGGCGACGCCGCGCGCAAGCGCGTCGGCAACGAGCGGTGGACCAAGCGGGTGGTCGACGCTGTCCGCACGCTGCGGGCGCTCACCTTCTACGACACGCTGTACGTCGGCGGAGGCAACGCGCGCAAGCTGACCAGCGCATTCACCGAGGAGGCCGTGATCGTCGGCAACGTCAACGGCATCCTCGGCGGTCTCAAGCTCTGGGACCAGCACCGGGTAGTGTGAGCCCCGTACCGGGCACAGCGTTTAGCGCTCCGTGAACGAGGAAGCGAGCGTGCCATGACGGAAACCCGCGAGGCACTGACCGCGGAGGCGCAGGCTGCGATCGACGAGTTGAGTCGCCTCTCGCTCGCCGAGCACACGCTGGAGTCGGTCATGCAGGTCGTCGCCGACCTCTGCAAGCGGGTGATCCCTGGCGTGGACGAGGTCTCGGTGACGGTGATCGAGCGGGACAAGCCGACCACCGTGGCCCTTACCGGCAAGCTGGCGCTGGAGCTGGACGAGCGCCAGTACGAGGTCGGCTCCGGCCCCTGCCTCGACGGCGCGCAGGCCGGCACGGCGGTGGAGATCGACGACTTCGCGACCGAGACCCGCTGGCCGGTCTACGTGGCGAGGGCGCTGGAGTGCGGGGTCGGCGGCTCGCTCAGCGTGCCGGTGCCCTTGCAGCGGGAGGTCGTCGCGGCGCTCAACCTCTACGCCACCCGGCCGCACGCCTTCGACGAGACCAGCCGCGAGGTGGCCAACGCCATGGCGGCGTCGGCCGGGATCGCGCTGGCCAACACGCACCTGTACGAGGCGCAGGCCACCCTCGCGGAGCAGCTGCGCACCGCGATGCGCAGCCGCGCGGTGATCGAGCAGGCCAAGGGCATCCTGATGGGCGCCAGGCGGTGCACCGCCGAGGAGGCGTTCAACATCCTGGTCAGCATCTCCCAGCGGAGCAACCGCAAGCTGCGCGACGTGGCGCAGGCGCTCGTCGACGAGGCGGTGCGCCAGTCCCCGCCCGACGGCCGGCCGGACGATCAGCTCTGAGCGCCGCCGGCCCCGCCAGCGCCGGCTGAGCCGCCTATCGCGGCCTCCCCGCGCTGCCGCAGCGCCTCGTTCATCAACCGGAAGCCCTCGGTGGTCCGACCGAGCGAGCGCCGCAGCAGCGGCACGAGGGCGCCGCGGAACGCCTCGGCCTGGGTGACCCGGCACGCCGCTGGGCCGGTCTCGGTCAGCGTGATCGAGTGCTCGCCGTCGCACAGGCCCGGCACGAGCAGCCGCCCCAGCCAGCGCAGCTCGCGCCCCGGATCCGCGACCAGCACCCGGGGGCGGAACGTCATCGCCCGCGATCCGGGCGGGGCGATGCGCACCCGCAGCCGCTGACCGGGCGCCGCGACGCCCTCGATGCGGGTGATGAACGGGTTCCACTCCGGGTAGCTGCCGAAGTCGGTGAGCACCGCCCAGACCACCATGCCCGGTGCGGCGACGTCGATCCACGTCGAGATCTCTTCCATGGCACCAGCTTCCTCCTGCCGGTACCCCACCTCCTGCCGGCCTGCCGTGCAACGATCGACCCGTGCCGACTCCGACCCTCCTCGTTCTCGACACCCCGTCGCTGTACTTCCGCGCGTTCTACGGCATCCCGGAGACGATGACGGCTGCCGACGGCTCGCCGGTCAACGCGGTGCGCGGGCTCATCGACATGGTGGCCTTCCTGCTCCAGAAGTACCGGCCCGGCCGGCTCGTCGCCACGATGGACGCCGACTGGCGGCCGGCCTTCCGGGTCGCCGCGGTGCCGTCGTACAAGACGCACCGGCTCGCGCCGCAGGGCGGCGAGGAGGTGCCGGACGCGCTGTCGCCACAGGTGCCCGTGATCGAGCAGGTGCTGGCCGCGGTCGGCGTCCCGGTCGTCGGGGTGCCCGGCTACGAGGCCGACGACGTCATCGGCACGCTGGCCTGCGCCTGCGAAGGGCCGGTCGACGTGGTCACCGGCGACCGCGACCTGTTCCAGCTGGTGGACGCCGACAAGCCGGTACGGGTGCTCTACACGGCCAAGGGCCTGCGGGACATGCAGATCGTCGATGAGGCCGAGGTCGCCCGCCGCTACGGCATCCCCGGCCGGTGCTACGCCGACTTCGCGCTGCTGCGCGGCGACCCGAGCGACGGCCTGCCCGGCGTGGCCGGCGTCGGCGAGAAGACCGCGGCCGGGATCGTCAACCGCTACGGCGATACCGAGTCGTTGCTCGCCGCCCTCGACTCCGGCGCGGTGGACGGCCTGTCGCCGTCGGTGCGGGCGAAGCTGGTGGCGGCGCGCGACTACCTGGTCGCCGCGGTGCCGGTCGTGCGGGTCGCGCGCGACGTGCCGGTCCCCTCGTACGACGACCGGGTGCCGGCCGCGCCGCGCGACCCCGAGGCGCTGGTCGCCCTGGCCGACCGGTGGAACCTCGATTCGCCGCTCTCCCGCCTGCTCGCCGCCCTCGCCGCCGTCGGGGTGGGATGATGAACGGGCAGTGAGCCGACCATTCTCCGTTGCCCACCGCGCCGCCGACGTCGCCGATGCGACCGCGGCGCCGCTCGACGTGCTGGTGGTCGGGATGGGCGCCACCGGCGCCGGCGTGGCGCTCGACGCGGCCAGCAGGGGCATGTCGGTGGCCGTCGCCGACATGGGCGATCTCGCGAGCGGTACGAGCAGCAAGTCCAGCAAGCTGATCCATGGCGGGCTGCGCTACCTGGAGAACCACGAGCTCGGCCTGGTGCACGAGGGCGTGGTCGAGCGCCAGCTGCTGATGCGGCTCGCGCCCCACCTCGTCCGGCCGATGGACTTCGTCTACCCCGTCTGGTCCGACACGGCGCGGCGCCGCCTCGTCGGCGTCGGGCTCACGACGTACGACGTGCTCGCCGGCATGCGCGGCGTGCGCCGCCACGAGCGCCTCACCGCCGACGAGGCGATCGCCCGCGCCCCGGCCCTGGAGCGCAGCGGCCTGCGCTACGCCTACCTCTACGGCGACAGCGCCACCGACGACGCGCGGCTGGTGCTCGCGGTCGTGCGCGCCGCCCGGCGGTTCGGCGCAATCGCCCTCACCTACTGCGAGGCCACCGGGCTGCTCCGCGACCCGGCGGGACGGGTCGCCGGCGCCCGCCTTCGCGACCGGATCACCGGTGAGCAGCACGAGGTGCGCGCCCGCCACGTCGTCAACGCGACCGGCGCCTGGGCCGACCGGCTGCTCGGCATGGCCGACCCCGCTCGCCGGCCGGCAGTCCGGCCCAGCAAGGGCGTCCATGTCGTGGTCCCCCACGAGCGCCTGCCGCTCGACGACGCGAGCGTCATCATGCCGAGCCGGCAGGGCGACGGCCGCTCCATGTTCGCCGTGGCGTGGGGCCCGCAGACGATCCTCGGCACCACCGACACGGCGTACGACGGGCCGCTCGACGAGCTCGCCCTCACCGAGGACGACCTCGGCTACGTGCTCTCCGCCGGCAACGCCGTCTTCGACCGCGGGCTGCGCGAGGAGGACGTGATCGGTGCGTGGGTGGGGGTGCGCCCGCTGCTGCGGCCGGCGGCCGAGGGCGGCGAGCCGGGTGCGATGAGCGACATCTCCAGGCGGCACCTGCTGATCGAGGACCCGTCCGGGTTGCTGACCATCACCGGCGGCAAGCTGACCACGTACCGGCGGATGGCCGAGGACGTCGTCGACCGGCTGGTCGAGCGCGATGGCCGCCGAGCCCGCTCCCGCACGCCCGAGATCGCCCTCGGCTGCAACCGGCCGCTGGACGAGGTGGTCGCCGACACCGTCGCGGCCGCTGCGACCCTCGGGGTCGGCGAGGAGACGGCCAAGCTGCTCGTCCGCCAGCACGGCGAGGAGGCCGCCGACGTCCTGTCGATCGTGGCGGCCGAGCCGGCGACCGGCGCGGTGCTCTCCCCCGCAGCGCCGCACCTGGTCGCCGAGGTGGTGCACGCCGTGCGCCGCGAGGGCGCCGCCACGCTGGAGGACGTGCTCACCAGGCGCACCCGGCTGTCGTTGCGGGCCCGCGACGCCGCGCTGCCGATGGCCCGCGTGGCCGCGCGCATCCTGGCCCACGCGCTCGGCCGCGACGAGACGTGGGCGAAGCGGCAGGTCACGGACTACGCGGCTGCCGTGCGCCAGGAGCGCGGCCCGGTGGGCCTGCCGGCCGTCCCCGACGCCGCCTAGCGACGGCCGGTCGAGCGCAGGTCAGCCGACCGAGGAGTACGCGACCACGCCGCGGCGCAGCGCCTCCAGCGCCGCCTGCGCCGTGGCGCGCACCGTCCGGTCCGGCGGCGCGGCGTCGGCGATCTGGCTCAGCAGGTCGATGAGCTGCTTCGTCCAGCGGACGAAGTCGCCGGCCGACAGGTCGGCGTCGGACAGCACGGCGTCGAGCCGGTGCCCCGACGCCCACCGGTACGCCGGCCACGCGAAGCCGGCGTCCGGCGCGCGCAGGAACGACAGCCGGTGGCGGTCCTCGACCTCGCGCAGCTCGGTCCAGCGCTGCTCGCCGTCGGCGAGCGCGCCGCGGGCGGCTCCGGCCGGGAGCCGCGGCGCGTAGTCGTCGCCCTGCCGCGCCTCGTAGACCAGCGCCGACACGCAGGCGGCCAGCTCGGCCGGCGTCAGCCGGTCCCACGAGCCCGACCGCAGGCACTCGACCACGAGCAGGTCGCTCTCGCTGTAGATCTCGGCGAGCTGCTTCCCCGCGCCGGTCACCGCGTCGCCCTCGAGGTAGCCGAGCTCCTCGAGCACGCCGCACACCCGGTCGAACGTGCGGGCGATCGTGTTGGTGCGCCCGGCGATGCGCCGCTGGAGCCCCTCGGTGTCGCGCCGCAGGCGCTCGAGGCGCTCGGCCCACCTGGCATGCTCCTCGCGGTCGGGGCAGCGGTGGCACGGGTGCTCGCGCATCGTGCGGCGCAGCTCGGCCAGCCGCTCGTCGTCGGCCGCCTCCGACCGGGACCGGCGCGCGGGCGCGTGGTCGTCGAGGCCGAGGTTGCGCAGGCTGGACGCAAGGTCGCGCCGCGACTGCGGCGAGCGCGCGTTGAACGAGCGGGGCACCCGCATCTTGGCGAGCACGTCGACGCTGCCGGGGAAGTCGACGATCGACAGCCGCCGCACCTGCCGGTCGATGGTGAGCACCACCGGCTTCGGCCCCTCGCTGCCCATGCCGCGCACCCCGGGGTCCAGCACGACCGCGACGCCGGAGCGCCGGCCGCCGGAGAGCCGGATGACGTCGCCGATGCGCAGCCGCTCCATCGCCTCCGCGGCCGCTGCCCGTCGCGCGGCGGCCCCCTCGCGGGACAGGCTCGCCTCGCGCTCGCGGATCCGCCTGCGCAGCGCGAAGTACTGCTCGAAGTCGCCGAGGTCGCAGCTCATCGCCTCGCGGTAGCCGGCGAGCGCTTCCTCGTTGCGCCGCACCTGGCGGGCCAGCCCCACCACCGACCGGTCGGCCTGGAACTGCGCGAACGACGACTCCAGCAGCTCCCGCGCGGTCGGCCGGCCGAGGGCGCGGACGAGGTTGACGGCCATGTTGTACGAGGGCCGGAAGCTGGACCGCAGCGGGTACGTGCGCGTCGACGCGAGGCCGGCGACCGCCGTCGGGTCGAGCCCCGGCTGCCAGAGGACGACCGCGTGGCCCTCCACGTCGATGCCGCGCCGGCCGGCCCGGCCGGTCAGCTGGGTGTACTCCCCCGGCGTGACGTCCACGTGCGCCTCGCCGTTCCACTTGGTCAGCCGCTCGAGCACCACCGTACGGGCCGGCATGTTGATGCCCAGCGCGAGCGTCTCGGTGGCGAAGACGGCCTTGACCAGCCCTTGGACGAACAGCTCCTCGACCACCTCCTTGAACGTCGGCAGCATCCCGGCGTGGTGCGCCGCGACGCCGCGCTCGAGGCCGTCCAGCCACTCCCAGTAGCCCAGCACGGCGAGGTCCTCGTGCGGGATCTCGGCGGTCCGCCGCTCGACGTGCGCGCGCACCCGGTCGCGCTCCGGCGGGGCGTTGAGCCGCAGGCCGGCGCGCACGCACTGGAGCACGGCGGCGTCGCACCCCGCCCGGCTGAAGATGAACGTGATGGCCGGCAGCAGCCCCTCGGCGTCGAGCGCCTCGATGACCTCGACCCGGCTGGGCACGTGGTGCCGCCCGCGCGGCCGGCCGCGGCCCGGGCGATGCGGGCTCCAGCGGGACTCCTCGCGCGCCAGGCGGGACAGGTCCGGGTTGACCCGCAGCCGGCCCTGCGAGCCCTCCTCCTCCGGGTGCTCGACGGTCTCCTCGCCGAGGAAGAGGTCGTACATGCGGGTGCCGACCATCACGTGCTGCCAGAGCGGCACCGGGCGGTGCTCCTCGATGACCACGTGGGTGTGGCCCCGTACGGTGCGCAGCCAGTCGGCGAACTCCTCGGCGTTGGAGACCGTCGCCGAGAGGGACACCAGCACCACCGACTCCGGCAGCTGGATGATGACCTCCTCCCAGACCGCGCCGCGGAAGCGGTCGGCGAGGTAGTGCACCTCGTCCATCACGACGTAGCCGAGCCCGCGCAGCGCGTCGGACCCGGCGTAGAGCATGTTGCGCAGCACCTCGGTGGTCATCACGACCACGCTGGCGTCGCCGTTGATCGAGTTGTCGCCGGTGAGCAGTCCCACCGAGCGCTCGCCGTGCCTCGCGACCAGGTCGTTGTACTTCTGGTTCGAAAGGGCCTTGATGGGCGTCGTGTAGAAGCACTTGCGCCCGGTGGCGAGCGCGAGGTGGACGGCGAACTCGCCGACGACGGTCTTGCCGGCCCCGGTCGGCGCGGCCACCAGCACGCCCTCGCCGGCCTCGACCGCGCGGCAGGCCGCCAGCTGGAACGGGTCGAGCGGGAACGGGTAGCCGGCGGCGAACCCGGCCAGGTGGCCGCCGGGGGAGCCGTCCGGGGCGGCCGGTACGGGATCCGGCCGCTGCGCCGCCGTGCTCATGGTGCCTACGCTACGGGATCTGCCCGCTGCCGGCCCCCAGCACCCTGGGCCTGACCGAAGGGTGGCAACGGCTCGCGCCGGGACGCCTAGGCCGGGTGCACCGCGCGGCCGGGGTCGTCGACGGCCCCGTCGACGGACGCGGTACGGCCCTTGCGGGCGAGCAGCGCGGCCGCCGGGTCGTCGGAGTCGAGCGCCGCCCAGATCTCGGCCCGCCGCTGCGCGGCGCGGCGGTCGTGCACGCGGCCGATCACGACCGCCACCTCGTACAGGATCGCGAGGCCGCCGCCCATCACGGTCATCGTGATGGGGTCCTGGCTCGGCGTGATGACGGCCGCGAACACGAAGAGCAGGAAGATCGCCGGCCGTCGCCAGCTCGCCATCCGCTTCGCGGACAGCAGCCCGGTGAGGTTGAGGATGACGAGCACCAGCGGCAGCTCGAACGAGGCGCCGAAGATGATCAGCATCGAGGTGGTGAAGCCGAGGTACTGGTCGATGCCCAGCACCGACTGGGCGTTGTCACCGACCGCGCCGAGCAGGAACGACAGCGCCTTCGGCAGCGTGAGGTAGCAGAGCAGGCCACCGATGGCGAACAGCGCGCTGGACGCGCCGACGAAGGTGAGCGCCCACCGGCGCTCGTTGCGCTTCAGCCCGGGCGTGATGAACGCCCAGAGCTGGTAGAGCCACACCGGCGACGAGATCAGGATGCCGACGATGATGCCGACCCGCAGCCGGATCGCGAACGCGTCGAGCGGGTGGAAGAAGTACAGGTGGCAGGTCTGGTCGATGTGGCCGTCGTCGATGCCGCGGCGGCTCTCGGGCAAGCTGCAGAACGGGTGCGTCAGCACCTTGAAGATCGGGTCGTAGAAGGCGAACGACAGGATCGTGCCGGCGGCGACCCCGAGCGCGGACTTGATCACCCGCCGCCGCAGCTCGCGCAGGTGCTCGCCGAGCGTCATGCGGGCGCCGTCGCCGGCCGGCTGCGGCGAGTGACCGGAGGGTGCCGTCGCCACGGTGGTCAGCCCGTCGGTGCGCGGTGGCCGGATCGGCGGGTCAGGTGGAGCCCGGTCAGCGGGACTCCGTCCGCTGCGTCGGCTCGGTGGCCACCTCGCGCGGCGCCTCGGCAGGGCGGGCGCCGTCGGCGAGCACGGGAGGAAGCGCAGGGGGAAGCTGCGAGCCGCGCCGCTCGTCCCCGTCGTCGCCGGAGCTCTTCAGCTCCTTCTTGAAGATGCGGAGCGACTCGCCGAGCGACTTGGCGAAGACCGGCAGCTTCGTCGCCCCGAACAGCAGGATCGCGACCACCGCGATGATGACGATCTCAGGTGCGCCGAGGCCCATGGCTCTCCACCTTCCGGAGGGGTCCTCCCACTATAGGCACCGGCCTCAGCCGCGGCGGCCGATCGAGCCCGCGATCTCCCCGGCGCGCTCGGCGTCGGCAGCGACGGCGCGCGCCAGCCGCCGGAAGCGCGCCAGGCCGCGCCACGCCTCGAGCCCGGTGAGCGCGACCGCGAGCAGCGCGCCGGCCACCACCAGCGAGGGCACCAGCCAGAGCCACCACATGCGCCACACCCTAGCCGGTCCGGAGCGGACGGCCCGGAACGCCATCCGGCCCGGCTCCCACAAGGGAAGCCGGGCCGGATGACCGGAGGGGGTGGTGCCCGTCAGTGGTGCGCAGGGCTCGCTGCCAGCGCGGAGAGCAGGTCGGCGCTGCCGAGCTGCAGGGCGAAGTCGAGCAGGTCGTCGTAGCTCAGCGCCGGCCCGAGCTTGGGCTCGAGGGCCTCGGCGGGGACCTCCCAGACCGTCGGCTTCACCCCGCCGGACATCAGCAGCGAGATCACGTGGTCGTCGGCCGGCTTGCGCACCTCGTCGAGGCAGCCAGGGCAGGTGAAGCTGTAGTACGACAGCGTCGCCTGGCTGCACACCATGAGCGCGACGTCGTCCGACGTCAGCTCCACCTCGCCACAGGTGGGGCAGGAAGCCTTGATCGTGGTCACGGCCGAAGTCCCTTCCGACTGCACCGCCTCTGCGCCGCGATGCGATGGCATTGACCTCGGCAGGTCCCGCTGGGTCCTTGAACGGCCGCGTGGCCCAACTACCGGCCTTGTCAGCGGCCGTTCGGGCTATCCCGCTTCATCCGTCGCAGGCGCACCGCACCGCACCGGACCGGATCGGCACGGTGGCCGGTCGTCGTGCCGCACCAGCCGAGCCAGCCGCCCGGTGCCGAGCTCGTTGACCGGGCGGGACCACACGCCGCGGCGCCGAAGTCGCCGCTCCACTGCAGGTAGGTAGCGGTCCGCGTGCGCCGTGCGTCGAAGAACCCGAAGTCCTGCCCGGACGGCGAGCACGGCGCTCCGGCCCCACCAGCGAACCGGCACGCACCATCCGGCGGGCCGCGCGTCGAGCCGCCGGAGGATGCGGCCGCGGTTGGTCATGAGGGTGGCCGTTGACGCAGCGCTCGACGACCCCGGCGCGCCGGCGAGTCCTCGCACCGCCGGTGGCCGGGCGACCGACCGCTTCGGCTCGGTCACGCACCGCCAGCGCGCCGGGACGATGAACAGGACGATCCGGACTGAATCGCCCGACGATCGTGACAGTGCGTAGAAGGTTCGTCACGAAGAGTCAAGAAATGAGGCAGATCGCCCCGTCCGAAATGACTATCTTTGGCCGCTCCTCGTTGACGGGGCCGGTCGCGTCACGGAACGTGCGAGCAGAAATCCGACAACAGGAGGATTAGTGCACGACCATTCCGTAGGACGGCGCACGCGCAGGGCGCTCGTCCTCGTCGCGCTCGGGGGCCTGCTGACCACCTCGGCCACGTCCCTGGCACTTTCGAGCACCGCCTCGGCCGCCGCGGGCGGCCAGACGGCGGCCAAGCTCACCAAGCACGACCGCGAGCTGCTCGCCGGCGCCCGCGCCGACGGCGCGTCCACCGTCACCATGCTGATCGCCGCCCAGCCGGGGCAGGGCAGCACCGTCGCGAGCGGCCTGGCCTCGCTCGGCGCCACCGTCCGCTACCGCGACGACGACGTCAGCTACCTGCGGGCCCGCGTCCCGATCGGCAAGGCCGACGCGGTGTCCAAGCTCGCCGGCATCCAGACCGCCAACCTCGACGAGACCGTCGCCCTGGACGACCCGGCCGCCGACCCCGGTACCGACCCGGAGGCCGTGCCGGCGCCCGGTGCCGGCACGCCGGACCAGAACCCGTACCTGCCGACGCAGGACATCGGCGCGCCGCAGTTCGTGGCGAGCCACCCGACGTACGACGGCCGCGGGGTGCGCATCGGCATCCTCGACACCGGCGTCGACCTCCTGACGCCCGAGCTCCAGACCGCCAAGGACCTGGCCGGCAACACCGTGCCGAAGGTGGCCGACTGGATCACCTACACCGACCCGGTCGACGACAACGACCCGACGTGGCTCGACATGAGCCGGCAGGTGACGGCCAGCGGCGGCACCTTCACCGCTGACGGCACCACCTACGCAGTGCCGGCCGACGGCACGTACCGGTTCGCGGTGCTGAACGAGCGCGACCCGCGCCTCGGCGGCGAGCTCGGCAACGACCTCAACCGCGACGGCAACCCGGCCGGCAGCAGCGGCCTGTTCGCCGTGCTGTGGAGCACCGCGAGCAACAGCGTGTGGGTCGACACCGACCAGGACGGCAGCTTCGCCGACCAGGCCGCGATGACCGACTACGCCGTGCACCACGACATGGGCACGTTCGGCACCGACAGGCCGGCGACCGCCGAGCGCGACTCCGTCCCGTTCGTCGTGCAGACCGACGGCAAGGACAAGTACGTCAACATCGGCATCGTCTCCGG
>JBJMHZ010000006.1:0-2124 GCA_045807125.1 Frankiaceae bacterium | reverse complement strand
GGCCGAGAGGCCGGTGATGTCCCGGCCCTCGAAGGTGATGCGGCCGCTGGTCGGCTCGATCAGCTTGAGGATGGTCCGGCCGGTCGTCGTCTTGCCGCAGCCGCTCTCGCCGACGAGGCCCAGGACCTCGCCCTCCTCCAGCCGCAGGTCGACCCCGTCGACCGCGCGCAGGAGCTGGTGGCGCCGGCCGACGCGGAAGTGGGTCGCGAGGCCCTCGACCTCGAGCAGCGGGCCCGCCGTCACCCCGGCCTCCAGCAGGCGACGGCGCTGTCCGGATCGCTCGGCTCGAGCAGCGGCGTCTGCTTCCGGCAGACCTCCGCGGCACGCGGGCAGCGCGGGGCGAAGGCGCAGCCCTGCCACAGCCGTCCCGGGCCGGGGACGGTGCCCGGGATTTCCGGCAGGCTCGGCGGGCGCTGGCGCGTGATGCGCGGAATCGAGCGCAGCAGGCCCTCGGTGTAGGGGTGGCGGGGTGCCTCGAACAGCTCCTCGACCGGCGCCGTCTCGACGATCCGCCCGGCGTACATGACGGCGACACGCTGCGCCGTCTCGGCCACCACCGCCAAGTCGTGGGTGATCAGCAGGATGGCGGTCCCCAGCTCCTCCTGGAGCGACTGCAGCAGCTCCAGGATCTGCGCCTGGATCGTGACGTCGAGCGCCGTCGTCGGCTCATCGGCGACAAGCACGGCCGGGCCGCAGGCGATCGCGATGGCGATCATCACCCGCTGCCGCATCCCGCCCGAGAGGCGGTGCGGGTACTCGCGCGCGATCCTCTCCGGCTCCGGGATGCCGACGTGGCGCAGCAGCTCGACGGCCCGCGTTGCCGCCTCGCGCCGCCCGACGTCGAGGTGGCGGCGCAGCGGCTCGGCGATCTGCGTCCCGACCGAGAGCACCGGGTTGAGCGAGGTCATCGGCTCCTGGAAGATCATCGCGATCCGCCGGCCGCGGATGTCGGCGATCGCCCGCTCCGGCAGCCGCAGCAGGTCGCGGCCGTCGAACTCGACCGTGCCGCCCACGACCCGGGCCGGCGGCTCGGGCAGCAGCCGGAGCAGCGCAAGCGAGGTCATCGTCTTGCCGCTGCCGCTCTCGCCGACGAGGCCCAGCGTCTCGCGCGGCCGCAGCTCGAACCCGACGCCGTCGACGGCCCGGAACACGCCGCGCTCGAGCGGCACCTCGACCGCGAGGTCGCGCACGGCGAGCACCGCGCGCCCCGGAGCCGGGACCGCCTCGACGACCGGTGCGGCGGCCGTCGCCCTCACGCCGGCACGGACGCGGGCAGCCAGCCGCGCTCCTCGCGCCAGTCGGGGCCCAGGTTGCCGAAGCGCGAGAGCCGGAAGCTCGACAGGTCGGCGAAGCTGCACGCCCGGTGCAGCACCAGCTCGGCGATCGCGTGGCCGCTCGCCGGCGAGAGCCCGAAGCCGACGCTCGACATGGTGGCGACCAGCGCGTTGTTGTGCGTCGGCAGGTAGTCGATGACGGGCCGCCCGTCCGGCGTGTTCTCGATGATCCCGGCCCAGCTCCGGATGACGCGCGCGTGCGCCGCCTTCGGGAACAGCTCGGCCAGCCGCTTGGCGAGGCCGCGCATCACGGGCGTGCTGGCGCGCGGCGGCACGCTCATGTCCGACGGCGGCTCCAGCCACTCGTGCAGGCCCCCGCCGTAGGCGAGGTTGCCGCGCAGGGTCTGCCGCCCGTAGAGCCCGTTGCCGTCGACTCCGCCGTGCGCCATCAGCGGCAGCGGCTCGGTCACGATCATCTCGGCCCGCGCCGTTGTCACCGGCACCTCGACCCCGAGCCGGCCCGTCAGCACCCCGGTCTGCGGGCCGGCCGCGATCACCACCGTGTCGCAGCCGAAGGTGCCCTGCGTGGTCTCGACGGCCACGACCCGGCCGCCCCGGCTCTCGAATCCCGTCATGGCCGTGTGCTGGAGGATGCGGCCGCCCAGGCCCTGGAGCGCCCAGGCGTAGGCCTGCACCGTCCGCTGCGGGTTGGCGTGGCCGCCGGACTTGTAGAAGGCGCCGCCCACCGCGTTGTCGCCCGCTAACGGCACCAGCTCGCGCACCACCCCGGCGTCCAGGTACTCGGCCTCGAAGCCCTCGTGGCGGACGTTCGCGACCGAGGTGGCGAGTG
>JBJMHZ010000005.1:0-317865 GCA_045807125.1 Frankiaceae bacterium | reverse complement strand
GTCGAGCCGCCCGGCGGCCGCGAGCGCCGTGGTCCCGCCGCAGAGCGGGCACGGCACGCCGGTGAGCGCCCGCAGCGGGCAGACCGTCGCCGGCCGCCACCGCAGGTGCACGGCACCGGCGGCCGCCGCGACCGCGGCCACCGCGGCGATGCGGGCTGCGCTGCGGGCCAGCGCAGGCGGCGGTGCGGGGCTCGCCACGCGTCCTCCCGGGGCGGGGTCGGCAGGGGTCGGGCCGAGGTCGGCCGGGCCGGCCAGGGCGCGGCCACCGTACCGGGTGTCGCGGACGAGGTGTGCGAAGATCGCCGCATGCGCGTCTACCTGCCGGCGACCCTGCCGGCGGTGCGCGAGGCGCTGCGGCAGGGCCACGTCGGACCGGCCCCGCTCACCGGCTTCGCGGTCACGCCCGCGCTGCGCGAGTGGTACGTCGAGGGCGACATCGAGGAGCTCGAGTACGCGGCCATGACCGAGGCGGCCCGCGGGTCGCTGCGGCTGCTCGACGCCGACCCGGCGGCGCCCCGGCGGCGGGTGGTCCTCGCCGCCGAGCTGCCCGACGCGTGGGTGCGGCCAGGGCACGCGGCCGACCGCGCGGCCGACCGGGCGGCCGTCACGATCGGCGAGCCGGTGCCGATGGCGCGGGTCGTGGCGGCCCACGTCGACGACGGGGCGGCCGAGCCGGTCGTCGCGACGGCCGCCGAGGCGGTGGTCGAGGCCGACCTCGGAGACGAGGACGCGCGCTTCGCGGTCGACGAGGCCGAGGGGCAGGAGCTGCTCTGGTACGCGACCCAGGAGCTGGCGGCGCTGGTGGACCAACCGTGACCGCAGCACCCGTACGGCGGGCTTGCCGGGTCGTGCGAGCATGGGACGAGCGCTGGACAGCGAGGCCGCAGACACCTACGGAGACCTGATGGACGCCGTGACCAACGTCCCCACGCCCGTCAACGAGCCGATCCGCACGTACGCGGCCGGCAGCCGCGAGCGGGCCACGCTCGAGGCGAGGCTGAAGGAGCTGGCCAGCGAGCGCATCGAGCTCCCGATGACGATCGGCGGCCGCCGGCGGATGGGCCGCGGCGACGCGATCGACGTGGTGCAGCCGCACAACCGGCGGGCCGTGCTCGGCACCTTGCACGACGCGACGGCCGGCGACGTCCAGGACGCGATCGACGCCGCGCTGGCCGCCGCGCCGCAGTGGCGGGCGATGAGCTTCGACGACCGGGCGGCGATCTTCCTCAAGGCCGCCGACCTGCTCGCCGGCCCATGGCGCGACACCCTCAACGCGGCCACGATGCTCGGCCAGTCCAAGACGGCCAGCCAGGCCGAGATCGACTCGGCGTGCGAGCTCATCGACTTCCTGCGCTTCAACGTCTCGTTCGCCCGCCGCCTGCTCGCAGACCAGCCGGTCAGCTCGCCGGGCGTGTGGAACCGGATGGACTACCGCCCGCTCGAGGGCTTCGTCCTCGCGATCACGCCGTTCAACTTCACCGCCATCGCGGGCAACCTCCCGACGTCGCCGGCGCTGATGGGCAACGTCGTCGTGTGGAAGCCGGCCACCACGCAGAACTTCGCCGCGCACTTCATCATGGAGCTGCTCGAGGCGGCCGGCCTGCCGCCCGGCGTCATCAACCTCATCACCGGCCACGGGCACGCGGTGAGCGACGTGGCGCTCGCGCACCCGCAGCTCGCCGGCATCCACTTCACCGGCTCGACCGGGGTGTTCCACAAGCTGTGGCGCACCGTCGGCGACAACATCGCGTCCTACCGCGGCTATCCGCGCCTGGTGGGCGAGACCGGCGGCAAGGACTTCGTCATCGCGCACCCGTCGGCCGACGTGCCGGCCCTGCGCACAGCGCTCACCCGCGGCGCCTTCGAGTACCAGGGCCAGAAGTGCTCGGCCGCATCGCGCGCCTACGTGCCGCGCTCGATCTGGAACCGCATGGGCGACGAGCTGATCGCCGAGGTCGACGGCATCGAGATGGGCGACGTCACCGACTTCTCCAACTTCATGGGCGCGGTGATCGACGACCGCTCGTTCTCCAAGCTCTCCGGCGTGCTGGAGCGGGCGCGCACCGATGCGGCCCTGCAGGTCGTCGCGGGCGGCAGCGCCGAGGACTCCGAGGGCTGGTTCGTCCGGCCGACGCTGCTGCTCGGCACCGACCCGACGCACGAGATCTTCACGACCGAGTACTTCGGCCCGATCCTCGGCATCCACGTCTACGACGACGGCGACTACGACGAGGTGGTGGCCCAGGCCGCCGACGTCGCGTCGTACGCCCTCACCGGCGCGATCTTCGCGCAGGACCGGCAGGCGATCGTCGAGGCGATGGAGGTGCTGCGCTACTCGGCCGGCAACATCTACGTCAACGACAAGCCGACCGGCGCGGTCGTCGGCCAGCAGCCCTTCGGCGGCGCGCGGGCCTCGGGCACCAACGACAAGGCCGGCTCGGCGCTCAACCTGCTCAGGTGGGCGTCGCCGCGGACCATCAAGGAGACGTTCGTCCCGCCCACCGACTACCGCTACCCCCACATGGGCTGATCGGTGACGTCCGAGTCGGCCGAGCCGGCCGCCGCGCAGGGCGGACCGGACGGCAGCCCCCGCCTGTTCGGCGAGGAGGGCGCGAAGCTCACGTACGGGTCGTACCTGCGGGTGCCCGAGCTGCTCGCGCAGCAGGTCGTGGTGTCCGACCCGCCGGCGCACGACGAGCTGCTGTTCATCACGATCCACCAGGTCTACGAGCTGTGGTTCAAGCTGCTGCTCTTCGAGCTGACCAGCGCCCGCGACGCGATGATGGCCGGCGGCTCGCCGGAGGCGGTCTGGACGGTCCGGCACCTGCTGGAGCGGGCCCGCGCCGTCGAGCAGGTGCTCACCGCGCAGCTGCCGGTGCTGGAGACGATGACGCCGCAGGACTTCCTCGCCTTCCGGTCGCTGCTGGCGCCGGCGAGCGGCTTCCAGTCGGTCCAGTTCCGCGAGATCGAGTTCCTGTCCGGCCTGAAGGACGCCCGCTACGTCGACCGGCTGCGCGGACTGACCGACGAGGAGCGGGAGCGGCTGCGCCGGCGCCTCGACGAGCCGAGCCTCTGGGACGGCTTCCTCGCCCTGCTGGGCGCGCGCGGGTTCGCCGTCGGCAGCGACGACGAGGTGAAGGCAAGCCTGCTGGAGATGGCCCGCGGCCAGCTCCGGCACGGCGACCTGTGGGACATCTCGGAGCTGCTGCTCGACCACGACGAGCTGTCGGCGCACTGGCGCAGCCGGCACGTCGTGATGGTCGAGCGGCAGATCGGGACGAAGTCGGGCACCGGCGGCTCGACCGGTGGTCCCTACCTGCGCAGCCGCCTCGAGGTGCGCTACTTCCCACTGCTCTGGGAGCTGCGCAGCTGGCTGTGAGCGGCTGGTCCTGACGGGCCATGCAGGTCATGCACGGCTGGCCCTGGCGTGCCTTGACGCTCCCACGCCGCGACCGGCACGGTGGTCCGACGGCTTCGGTCAGCCGGTGCAGGTCGTGGAGCGGGAGACCCTGGGAGTTGCGGATGCGTACGGCCATCAGGGCGATCACCGGGCTGGCCGTCGTGCTGATCGGTTGCCCCTTGCTGCAGGTCGCGGCCGCGCCGCTCGCCGCCGCGGCCGGCACCACGGTGCTGAGCTGGGGGGACGACTCGCTCGGGCAGCTGGGCGACGGCGGCGCCGCCACCGGACGGCTGCGCCCAGGGCCCGGACCGCAGGCCAGCGACGTCGTGGCGGTGGCCGGCGGCCGCGGTCACGTCCTCGCGCTGCGCGCGGGCGGCACGGTGCTCGCCTGGGGGCAGAACGACTTCGGCCAGGTCGGCGACGGGACCACCACCAACCGGGGTGCGCCGATCACCGTCGCCGGACCCTCCGGGGTGACTGCCGTCTTCACCGGCCACTACCACTCGATGGCGCTCGACTCCGCCGGCGCGCTGTGGTCGTGGGGCGACAACGCCGACGGGCAGCTCGGCCTCGGCGACCGCACCTCGCGCTCGACCGCCACGAGGATCCCCGGCCTGTCCGGCATCGTCGCCGCGGACGGCGGAGCGGACCACAGCGTCGCGCTCGCCTCGGACGGCACGGTGTGGGCATGGGGCTCCAACGCGCACGGCGAGGTCGGCGACGGCACGACGACGCTGCGCGCGTCGCCGGTCCACGTGCCGGGGCTCAGCGGGATCGTGGCGGTCGCCGCCGCCCGCAACTCCAGCTACGCCGTCACGTCGACCGGTGCCGCGTACGCCTGGGGCCGCAACGACTACGGCCAGCTCGGGCTCGGCGACACCACGCTGCGCACCAGGCCGACGCTGATCCCCGGCCTGTCCGGCGTCCGGTCGATCAGCGCAGGCGCGTTCCACGCCGTCGCGTCCGTCGCCGACGGGACCGTGCGCGCGTGGGGCTTCAACAGCTACGGCAACGTCGGTGACGGCTCGACCACCAAGCGGCTCTCGCCCGTCGTCGTGCCGGGGCTCAGCGGCGTGAGCTTCGTCGAGACCGGCCGCGACTACAGCTTCGCGGTGACCGGTGACGGCGCGCTGCGCGCGTGGGGCCGCAACGACTTCGGCCAGCTGGGCGACGGCACGACCACCGACCGGCACTCGCCGGTGACGGTGGCGGGCGCGACCGGCGTGCAGAGCATCGCCGCCGGGCGCGACTACGCCGCGGTGCTCACGGGCGGTGCGCCCGACACGGTCGCCCCGGACGTGCCGGGTCAGCCGACCGCCACCAGCCCGTCGGCCGGCACCGTGCGGCTCGTGTGGGCCGCGTCGAGCGACGACCGCGCCACGACGCTGACCTACTACGTCTACCGGGACGGTGGGGCCACCGCGATCGGCTCCGTCGCCAGCGCCTCGACGACCACGGTCGCCTACACCGACGGCGGCCTGGCCGGCGGCTCGGTGCATGCGTACCGCGTCCAGGCGAGCGACGGCACCAACCGCAGCGGGCTGTCCGCCGTCTCCAACCAGGTCACCGTGCAGAGCGGGTCGTCCAGCGTGCTGTCGGACGACTTCTCCGGCGGGCTCGGCGGCTGGTCGGCGACCCGCATGACGCTCGACTCCAGCCGCTTCCCGCCGGCCGGTAGCGCACCGAGCGTGCGCGCGGCACCGGCCGCCGCGGCGGCGTACGCGACCACCTCGCTGCCGGGGACGTACTCCGCCGCCTGCGTCAGCGCCGACATCGACCTGCAGTCGTTGTCGACCACGGCCGTGCTGCTGCGCCTGCGCTCGGCGTCGGCCGGGGTGGCGCGGGCCTACCTCACGTCGACGGGCTACCTCGCCGTGCGGGCCGACCCGTCGGGGCTGACGTCCACCTCGACGACCAAGCTGCCGCTGGGGTCGTGGCACTCGCTGCGGCTGTGCGTCACCGTCGGCACGGGCGGCACTGCCGGTACCGTCACGCTGTCGCTGGACGGCGCGCAGGTGCGGTCGCTGAGCGCGTCGACCGGGACCGCCCCGGTCGCGGTGGTGCAGCTCGGCGACACGGCCGCGGCGACGCTCGCCGTGAACTACGACGACGTGGTCGTCACGAACTGAGGCCTCGCCTCCTCACGACTGGGTGCGGGCCAGGAGCCGCCGGAAGTCGGTGTAGAGCACCGTCGCCCTGCCCTGGTACGCCGTCACCGCGTGCACGTAGCGGCCCTGCAACGGCGTGACGGTCGTCGTCGCCCACGTGCCGCCGGTGCCCCGCGTCGCGAGCCGCACGTAGCCGTGGTCGTCATAGGCCACGAACGTGCGGCCCGCCGAGCGGGCGATGCGTGGCGCGTCGCCGGAGCCCAGGGTGCGCGGGTGCCAGGCGCCACCTGCGTCGTCGCTGTAGCGGACCGTGCCGTCGTGGGTCCAGGTGATCGCCGTCGAGGTCGCGGTCACCGCGACGTCGGGCAGCCAGCTCAGGCCGCTCGTGCCGGTGAAGCCGGCGACGTGCCAGGGGCCACCGCTCGTCGTGCCCTTCATCACCTGCGCGATCGTGCTCTCGGCGACGGGCTGCCGGTCCCACACCAGCACCGCTCCGCCACCCGGGCGCAGCGCCAGTTGCGGGTCGGCGTCGGACCACTCGGTCGACGTGGTCAGCCGGGTGCGCGACAGGTCGGCGCCGATGGTCCGCGCCTGGTAGAGGTCGGTCTGCCCGAACCCGCTCGGGTGGGAATTCTCCGTCCAGACCGCCCACCACCCGCCCGACCTCGCGACCACGTCGCCGGTGGGCACGATGTGGGTGCCGAGCCCGCGGGCGCTGAGCCGGCGGTCGGTGACGGCCCCGTGCGGCCAGCGCTTGCGCAGGTGGATGCCGTCGGTCGCGGCATAGAGCAGGTAGACGCCGGTGGAGTCGCCGGTCACCGACATCACGTGCGCCGCGATGGGGGCCTTGACCGCCGTCCACGCCGGGTCGCGCCCGTCGAACCGCCAGGTCGACGGCGAGGCGCAGCTGAACGACTCGTTGCCGTCGACGCTGAAGAAGCCGTGGACCTGGCCCGCGCCGTCGACCCAGGCCTGCGCATAGTCCTGGTCGTACGTGCAGCCGGGCGCCACGACCGTCGTGACCGGCCCGAGCGCGGCCGCGGCGCGCGCCGTGGCGAGGGCGGGTGCGGCCGCCCCGGCGAGCAGGACCGCAAGGGCGGCGAGCGCCGTCAGGGTGGCGCGGCGGGCGACGGCGATCGGCATGGCGTCCTCCTCGGAGTGCGGAAACTGGCGCGAACGCTACCGCCGGGGAAGGACGGGAGACCGTCGTCATCCACAGGGTGCCCAGGCCGGCGCTGCACGGGGCGCACGAGGCGTGGCCCGGCGGCCCGGAGATCCCCGCGAGGGCATCCAGGATCCCGCGCCACGACCGGAGCGGGAATCCGGCACGATGCAGCGGTGACGACGCCGACCCTTCCGGTGCGCCTGTCGGGCGGCCCCGCCGATCCGGATCGGCCGGTCCTGCTCCTGCTGCACGGCCTGGGTGCGACCGCCGACGTCTGGTACGGCTGGCGGCCGGTGCTCGAGGAGGGCTGGCCGGGCCGCTGGCTGGCACCCGACCTGCCCGGGCACGCCGGCGCGCCGCCGCTGCCCCGCTACTCCTTCGGCGCTCTCGCCGCCGCGGTCGCCGGGCTGCTCGCCCCCGGCGACCGGGTGGTGGTGCTGGGCCACTCGCTCGGCGGGGTCGTCGGCCTGACGCTGGCGAGCGGGTGGTTCGGCCAAGCGGTGGAGGCGGTCGTCGGTCTCGGCATCAAGGTGGTCTGGAGCGCTGACGAGCTGGCCAAGGCGCAGGCGCTCGCGGCTCGCCCGGTCGCGTGGTTCGGCTCGCGCGGCGAGGCGGCCGCCCGCCACCTGCGGGTCGCCGGGCTCGGCGGGCTCGTCGAGGACGACCACCCTGTCGTCGCTGCCGGGCTGCGCGAGGAAGGCGGCCGCTGGCGGCCGGCCCTCGACCCGGCTGCGTTCGCCGTCGGAGAGCCCGACCTGCCTGGCCTGCTCGCGGCCGCGCGCGCTCGCGTGACGCTGGCCCGCGGCGAGCACGACCCGATGGTCAGCGACGAGCAGCTCGCCGCGCTGCACCCGCAGCCGGTGACGCTGCCAGGGCTGGGCCACAACGCGCACGTCGAGGACCCGGCCGCGGTGGCCCGGCTGCTGGAGCCGTTCGCGGGCTGACGGGCGGCGCCGTCAGCCCTCGCCGGTCTCGCCGGTGGCCTGCTCCGCGGCGGTGCGGGCGAACTGGAGGAAGTCCGACACCGCGATGACGCTGAACGTGGCCGTCGCCATCCGGGTGAACCGGGGCGCGAGGACGAGCCCGCCGATGAGGCCGGTCGCGATCCACTGAGACAGGCAGAAGGGGCAGCTCACCAGCTCGCCGACGCTGTGCCGGAGGGAACTGTCGTCGCGTGGCTCCTCGGCCAGCTCGGACGGGCCGGTGCGCCCGCGGAAGCGGGTGAACGGCGCCCGCAGCGGGCTGGTGACGGGGTCCTTGGCGATCAGCCGCGAGAGCTTGAAGGTGGCGAGCGCCGACAGCGCCAGGTCCGACCAGGCCGGCCGCTCCGGGATGTCGGCACCGGCCAGCCGGCTCGCGGCCAGCAGCAGGGCTGCCGTGCCCACGTACGTCCCCATCGTCAGCGCGTAGCCGCTCAGGGGGCGTTCCGCGTCGCCCGCGTACTGGGCGGCGACCTCGCTCGCCCTCCGGCGGACCTTCTGCAGCGTCTCGGACTCCGTCATGGCGCCTGGCATACCCAGCAACCAGGCCGGCATTTCCCGGCGCCACGGGAGGTCTTGCCGCAAAGGGTTCTGCCGACTCCCTCACGCGCCGAAGCGCGGCCGGACCGGGGCGTAGTCGCCGGCGAGCAGCGGTGAGGAGATCATGAGATCGGCGCTGGCGACGTTGCACGCGACGGGGACGTTCCAGAGCGCGGCGACCCGCAGGAGCGCCTTGACGTCGGGGTCGTGCGGCTGCGGCTCCAGCGGATCCCACAGGAAGAGCAGGAAGTCGAGCTCGCCCTCGGCAATCCGCGCGCCGATCTGCAGGTCGCCCCCGACCGGCCCGCTGAGCAGGCAGGTGATGTCGAGCCCCACCTCGAGGGCGAGCATCGAGCCGGTGGTGCCGGTGGCCACGAGCGAGTGCCGCTGGAGCGTGCTTCGGTTGTGCCGGGCCCAGGCGAGCAGCTCCGCCTTCTTGTTGTCGTGGGCGACGAGCGCGATGCGGCGCCGGAGCTCGGCTCGCCCGGTCGGTCCGGTCGGTCCGGTCGGGAACGTGCGGGGCAGTGTCGTACCGGTCATGCCTCGATGCTGACGCGCCGAGGTTGCGCCGACGTTTCATCGTGGTTGCGCGGCTGGGGCCGGGCGACGAAGAGCGCGTACGGCTCCGGGCGGCAGCCGCACGTCGCGCGAGCGGCCGCACCGGCGACGCCGAGCAGGCGTCCGAGCCTCGCAATCGTCCGGATCGGACGACGCGCCCGCTGCCGCCGGCGGCCATCATCGCGCTGCGAAGCACCTACGACCGAGGCAGAAGGGCAGTCGGATGGACGCGCTGCTGCTCGCTCCGCTGCTCCTGCCGGTCATGGGTACGACCATGCTGCTGCTGTCGGAGCGCATCGAGCGGTGGCTGGACGACGACGGGACCGTGCCGTCGGTCGAGCCGGAGGGGGCTCAGCCGGAGCCGCCCGATCGGTCGTTCGATGCGCTCACGCCGTCCGACGAGGCCAGTGCGGCGAGGAACGGGCCCGCGACGAGAGTCGTCGAGGAGCGCGGTGCGGCGACCAGGGCGTGACTTCCGTCGTCCAGCTCCATCGACATCACCACGGGCCCCTGGTCCAGCCCGCGCACCGGCCGGACCATCCGCGCGACCTGCCCCTCCGCGAAGTGGACGGCGAACGGACGCACGCGCGTCCGGCTGAAGCCGTCGAAGAGGATGAGCACGTCGTGCACCCACACGCCGTAGGTCCTCCTGCGCGACCAGCGGTACGCGACGTCGTCGCCCGTTCCCAGGGCGAACTTGCAGCGGAACGCATTGGGGAGCGTTGCCGGCCGCCTCCGGGCGCGCAGGAGCGCGACGACGCTGGTGAGGGTCGCGGCGCCAAGGACGAGTGTCAGGACCATCAGGGTGGTAACCACTGAGGCCACCTCCGATCACGTCGATGCGTCGCGACCCTGGCGACAAGCGTCGGAACTTGCACCAGTGGTGGCATCACCCGCCACGGGTGATCTCGCACCCTTTCATTCGGTGCGGGTGATGCTTGCGGCTCCTGGCTGCCTGCATCATCGGCCGCAACGTCCGCCGGCCCGTGCGTGGCCGGCGCCGTCGAGCCGAACCGACGGGCGCGCCGTCGGTGCTTGACGTGACCATTTCGAGAGGAGCTGTCCGTGGCCGATGACATTGCGAAGCGCATCGCGGACGCCATCAAGCCGCTTCGGGTGAAGCCTGGCAAGACGGTCGATCTAGGGAGGGACTTCGATCCGCGCTACAAGGCCGGCTTCGTCAAGAAGAAGGACCGCGTGACGACGCTGCAGACCGGGGTCACCCTCCTGTCGGAGTACCAGGCGAGACTGGCGGCGCAGGACAAGTACGGCGTCCTCGTCTGCCTCCAGGCGCTCGACGCCGGCGGCAAGGACGGCGCGATCCGTCACGTGATGAGCGGGGTGAACCCGCAGGGCGTCCAGGTGAACGGCTTCAAGGTGCCCAGTGCGGAGGAGCTCGATCACGACTACCTCTGGCGCTACGCCGGCCGGCTCCCCGCGCGCGGTGACATCGGCATCTTCAACCGCTCGCACTATGAGGAAGTGCTCGTGGTGCGGGTGCATCCGGAGCTGCTGGACCGGCAGCGGCTGCCGGCCGACGCGAGGGGCGACGACATCTGGAAGCGCCGCTACCAGCAGATCAACGAGTGGGAGCGGTATCTCGTCGACAACGGCATCAAGGTCGTCAAGCTCTTCCTGAACCTCTCGAAGGAGGAGCAGCGCCGCCGGTTCCTCGCCCGGATCGACCGCCCGGAGAAGAACTGGAAGTTCTCGGCGAACGACGTCCACGAGCGCGAGCGCTGGGACGACTACCAGATCGCGTTCTCGGAGATGCTGTCGGCGACGAGCACCCGGTGGGCGCCGTGGTACGTCGTCCCCGCCGACCGCAAGTGGTTCGCTCGCATCTGCGTCTCCGCGATCGTCGCGCACACGCTCATGAAGGTCGATCCGCAGTACCCGGTCGTCAGCAACGAGGACCGGAAGCGCCTCCTGGCCGCCAAGGCCGTGCTGGAGGCTCAGGCGCCCGCGGGCTCCCCGCCCGACCCGTACGACATGCGCATGGACGGTTCGCCGCCGGCAGCTTCGGGCAGCCGCGACGCCTCCGAGACCAACGCGCGCATCGCACGGTGAGGAGCCCCGCCTCCCGGCAGTGAAGGGACGAGCAGATGACGACGATGGAGCGCGTTGACGTCGGGCACGCGTGGTGGTCGACCTCGGTCGACGACGCGGCCGCAGAGCTCCATGTCGACCTGCGCCGTGGGCTCGACGGCGATGAGGTGACCCGCCGGCAGCAGGAGTTCGGGCCGAACGCGCTGCCCACGGAGCCACCTCCGAGCAAGTGGACCGTGGCCCGTGGGCAGCTCATGAACCCGATGAACGTCATGCTGCTCGTCGTGGGGGTCACCTGCCTCACGATCGCGGAGGTGGCGACCGCACTGGTCGTTCTCGGCCTCGTCGTCTTCAACGTGGTGATGGGCTCGAACCAGGAGCTGAAGGCGCAGGCCAGCGTGGACGCGCTGGCGAAGCTCCAGGTGCCCAGTGCGCGGGTGCGCCATGCGGGTGTCGTGGAAGAGGTCGACTCGTCGGCGCTCGTCCCCGGCGACGTGGTGCTGCTGGACGCGGGCGACGTCGTGCCCGCCGACGGCCGCGTGACCACGTCGATGTCGCTGGAGGTTCAGGAATCGGCGCTCACGGGCGAGAGCGTGCCGACCGCGAAGAACCGGGAGGCGCTGCCACCGGGCGACATCGCTCTCGGCGATCGCAGCGACCTCGTCTTCCAGAACACCCAGGTGACGCGTGGCACTGCCGAGTTCGTGGTGACGGCCACCGGCCAGGCGACCGAGATGGGCCGGATCGCCGGCATGGTCAAGGCCACGCGCCGCTCGCGCTCGCCGCTCCAGCGCGAGCTGGACGGCATGACGAAGGCGTTCGGCGCCGTTGCCTGGTTGGCGGTGACGGTGATCGCGATCTTCGGGATCATCCGCGGCCTTGCTCTCGACACCGTCGTGCTGCTCTGCGTCTCGACGGCGATCTCCTCCATCCCGGACGGTCTGCCGAGCTTCGTGCAGGCAATGCTGTCGTCGGGCGCACGACGGCTCGCGGCTGCGAAGGCGGTCGTCAAGTCGCTGTCGGACGTCGAGACGCTTGGCGGGACCACGGTCATCAACAGTGACAAGACCGGCACGCTGACGATGAACGCGATGACGGTGACGACGATGTTCGCCCAGGGCGAGTGGTTCGCCGTCGATGGGCCGGGCTACGTGAAGGAGGGCCGCATTCGCAGCGTCGCGGCGGCTCCCGAGCCCAACTTCCACCGGCTCGCGCTCGGCCTGATCCTGTGCACGGACGCAACCGTCGATGACGACGGGTCGGTCATCGGCGACCCGACGGAGGCCGCCTTGGTGGTGCTGGCCGCCAAGATGAGCGCCGACGCCGAGCAGACCCGCCGGGCCATGCCGAGGCTCGCGCAGGTGCCGTTCGACTCGACGTACAAGTTCATGGCGACGTTCCACGACCGGTCGGAGGCGTTGACCGGTGGCATCCTGCACGCTCCGCACTTCGCGACCGTGAAGGGCGCTCCGGACGTGGTGGTGGACCACTGCGCGACGGCGTTGTGGCACGGTCAGATCGTCCCGATCGCTGACGTTCTCGCGGACATCCTCGCCGCCAACCGCAAGCTGTCCGAGAAGGGCCTGCGCGTGCTGGGGTTCGCCGCGCGGGACCTGGACGACGCCGCGATGACCGCCGCTCTGGCCGATCCCATGGCGGCCGTCACCGATCTCATCTTCGTCGCGATGGTGGGCATCACCGATCCGCTGCGGGCCGAGGCGACCGAGGCGGTCCACACCGCGCTCCGCGCCGGGATAGACGTCCGGATGATCACTGGCGACTACACGGTGACCGCGAGGGCGATCGCCGACGAGCTCGGCCTCGGGCCCGGGGTGATCACCGGGGCCGAGCTGTCGCACCTCGACGACGACGAGCTGATCCGCCGGCTGCCGACGCTGCACGTCTTTGGCCGGGTCGCCCCGGAGGACAAGCTGCGGCTCGCCAAGCTGATGCAGGAGTCGGGCGAGATCGTCGCGATGACGGGCGATGCGGTCAACGATGCGGCAGCGCTGAAGCAGGCGGACGTCGGCGTCGCGATGGGCAGCGGGTCGGAGGTGACGAAGCAGGCAGCGAAGATGATCCTCACCGACGACAACTTCGCCACGCTCGTCGCCGCGGTGGACATCGGTCGCGACATCTACCGCCGGATCTCGTCGTACGTGCGGCTGCAGCTGACGATCCTGTCGGCGGTCCTGCAGCTCATGCTCCTCGCCACCATCTTCGACATCAACGATGGAGTGGCGCTCTTCCCGCTGCAGCTGATGTTCTGCAAGCTGTTCATCGTCGTCACGGTGGTCGTGGGCTTCATCATCGACGTCCCTGACCCTGACGTCATGAACCAGCCGCCTCGCCGTCCCGGGGCGAAGATGGTGAACGGGCCGCAGATCGCGCGATGGGCCGTGAGCGGCTTCCTGATCGCCTTCGCGGCGCTGGCGGTCCTCCAGTGGGGGCCGGGGCGCCCTAGCACGTCCGATCCGTCGACGCCGATGACGATGGCCTTCGCCATCGTCGCGCTCAGCGCCGTGAACCTCGGGCTCGTGATGCGCCGCGAGCGCGAGCACGCATGGGCGCGGCCCGTCTTCCCGTACCTCGGCTGGATCATCGCCGGCTGGGCGCTCACCTGGGCGGCGGTCGAGCTCCGGATGCTCCAGCGCCTGCTCGACACGGTGTCGCTGACCGGCGACCAGTGGCTCGTGGTGCTTGCGCTCTCGCTGCCGGCACCGCTGTTCGTCGGTGCCGACAAGCTGATCCGGCTGCACCGCGAGCGCGGCTCTGCTCCGGTCGCTACTCCTCCGGTCGCCGTGCCGGCGGCACGAGCAGGATAGTTTCGACGGCCGTGGCCACCGTGGGGTAGAAGCGCACCGACGCCATCACGTCCGCTGCCTCGTAGCGCTCGATCTTCCGCCGCACGGGGTCCTTCAGCTCGGCGAAGATGAGCGTCACGCCCTGCCGCTCGAGATCCTGCACCAGGCGGCCGAGCATGTCCGCGGCCGTGGTGTCCACGTCGGTGATCGCAGCGGCGGCCAGCACGATCGAGCGGGGCGGAGGGTCGCGGCGGATCAGGTCGCGGATCCGCTCGCTGAACGTTCGCGAGTTGGCGAAGAACAACGGCGCGTCGAACCGGTACACGATGATCCCCTCCGGCTCGCGAGCATCAGGGTACGACCGGACGTCGTGGAACCCGGGGACGCTCGTGACCTCGCCGAGAACCGTCTCGTACGGCCACCATGCGCGCCGGAACACGTTGAGGATGGACAGTGCGACGGCGATCCCGATGCCCGCAAGCACGCCGAAGAGAGCAACCCCTAGGAACGCCACCAGGGCCAGGCTGAACTCGATGCGGCGGAGCCGCCAGAGACGGCGCAGTCCCTTCATGTCCGCCAGCGAGAGCGACGCGGTGATCACGACCGCGGCGAGCATCGGTTGCGGCAGGTTGCGCAGCAGGCCGGGGACGAACAGCAGCATCAGCGCGATGACGGTCGCCCCCACCACGCCCGTCAGCTGGGACTTGGCGCCTGCCTGGTCGGCGACCGCGGTGCGGGAGCCGCTCGTGCTCACCGCGAACCCGTGGAACAGCCCGGCGGCGACGCTGGCCGCGCCGATGCCGATCATCTCCTGGTTGCTGCGGACCTGGTCGCCGCGCTTCGCCGCGAACGCCGACGACGTCGAGATCGTGTCGGTCAGCGCGACGAGCGCGATGCCACCGGCGCCGGCGAGCAGCGTGGGCAGGTCGGAGATCGACACGTTGGGCAGCCCGAACGGCGGGAAGCCCTGGGGGAGGGCACCGACGACGGAGACGCCGTGCTCGCGGAGGTCGAGCAGCGACACGGCGGCGATCGAGAGGACGACGGCGAGCAGCAGTGCGGGGAACTTCGGCACCAGGCGCTGCAGCAGGAGGATCAGCACGACGCCGCCGACGCCGACGCCGAGAGCGACGGGGACGGTCTTGCCGTCGGCGACGCCCTGGACGAACGCCTTCGTCTCGGCGAGCAGGCCGGTGGCGTCCACGGAGAAGCCGAACAGCTTCGGAAGCTGCCCGACCACGATCGTCATGGCCAGGCCGATGAGGTAGCCGATCTGGGTCGGCTTCGACAGCAGGTCGGCGATGAACCCGAGCTTGGCCACGCCCACGACGATCGTGATCGCGCCGACGAGCAGCGCCAGCATTCCCGCGAGCGCGACGGCACGCTCGGGGTCGCCGTTCGCGGCGACGAGCGGCAGCAGGGTCGCGGCGATCATCGGTCCGAGCGAGGAGTCCGGGCCGAGCACGAGGACGCGCGACGGGCCGAACACCGCGTAGGCGAGCAGGCACATCATCGAGGTGTAGAGGCCGGTGATCGGTGGCAGCTTGGCGAGCTGCGCGTACGCCATCCCCTGCGGCACGAGCAGGCTGGCGAGGACCAGCCCGGCAACGAGGTCGCTGGTCAGCCAGCTGCGCTCGTAGTGGGCAGCCGCGCCGATGCCGGGGACGAACTTCGTCAGCGGCGGGCGCCGGTGCCTCGCGACCGGATGGGCCGGGTCGTTCGCACCGTCACGCGTCGTGGTGCTCGCCGTCCCCACCATGGGTCACGGCGTCGCTGACGGGACCGCCCCGGTGCGCAAGGCGGAGCCGTTCATGGGAGCTGCGTGATCGAGCTGGTGGTCGAGGTTGACCGCGGCGCTGATGAGGGCGAGGTGGCTGAAGGCCTGCGGGAAGTTGCCGAGCTGCTCGCCCGTCGGGCCGATCTCCTCGGCGTAGAGACCGAGGTGATTGCTGTAGGTCAGCATCTTCTCGAACGTCAGGCGCGCGTCGTCGAGCCGACCGGCCCGGGCGAGGGCGTCGACGTACCAGAACGTGCACATCGAGAACGTGCCTTCGGAGCCTCGCAGGCCGTCCGGCGACGCCGTGGGGTCGTACCGGTAGACCAGGCTGTCGGAGACCAGCTCGTCATCCATGGCCCGCAACGTCGACAGCCACATCGGATCGCGGGGCGCGATGAAGCCGACGAGCGGCATGTAGAGCAGGGCGGCGTCGAGCACGCCGGTGCCGTAGTGCTGGACGAACGCCTGCCGCTCGTCGTTCCAGCCACGCTCCATGATCTGCCGGTAGAGCATGTCCCGGGCGGCCGTCCACTTGGCGATGTCGGCCGGCAGCGCCCGCCTGTTCGCGATCGAGATGGCACGGTCGAGCGCGACCCAGGACATCAAGCGTCCGTAGGAGAAGTCCTGGCGGCCACCGCGGGTCTCCCAGATGCCGTCATCGGGCTGGTCCCAGTGGTTGCAGAGCCAGTCGACGACGCGGCTGACGCCGCCCCAGCCCGCGTGCGTCATCGGCAACCCGTGCAGGTCGCCCAGGTGGATCGAGTCGAGGGCCTCGCCGAAGATGTCGAGCTGCAGCTGCTGCGCCGCGCCGTTGCCGATCCGCACCGGACGCGACTCCCGCCAACCTTCCAGGTGGTCCAGCTCCACCTCGTCGATGTCCGGCGACCCGTCGATGCGGTACATGATCTGCAGGGGCGCGCCGGTGCCGTTGCTGCCGGCACCGTTGCCGCTGGTTGCGTTGGAGGCCACTCTCGCACCGAGCCAGCGCAGGAACCCCTCCGCCTCCTCGGTGTAGCCGAGGCCGAGCAGAGCGTGCACCGAGAACGACGCGTCCCGTACCCAGGTGTAGCGGTAGTCCCAGTTGCGCTCGCCTCCGGGTTGCTCCGGCAGGCCGGCCGTCGGTGCCGCCACCAGCGCGCCGGTGGGCGCGTACGTCATCAGCTTGAGCGTGATGGCCGAGCGCTCGACCTGCTCGCGCCAGCGACCGACGTACGTCGACCGGCCGACCCAGGTGCGCCAGAAGTCCCGCGTGTCCGCGAACATCCCGAGCACCTCGTCGGGCGTGACCTCGCGCGGCGGGCCGTCCGGCGACGACTCGAGGATGACGCCGCCGACCTCGCCCTCCGTCAGCGTGACGGTGGCTCGTACGCCGTCCCCGTGGCGGCTCACCTGCGCCTGGTCCGCCGACGCGATGCCCTGTCGCCTGACCACGTGCAGAGCGATCTCCGATCCGTCGTCACCGCGGAACGTGACGCCATCGGGCGAGATGACCGTCTCGTGCGAGCGCCGCGCGTAGTCGAAGCGCGGCTCGCAGTCGAGGACGAAGCTGAGCTGTCCGCGCACGACGCGAACCACCCGGACGATGCGATGCCGGTCCGTCGCCGGGCCCTCGATGACCGGCATGAAGTCGATGACCTCGCCGACGCCGTCGGAGCTGAGGAAGCGGGTGATGAGCACGGCCGTCCCGGGCAGGTAGAGCTGCTTCGTGACGTGGTCGGCGCTCTGGGGCGTGATCGAGAAGTGACCGCCCCGCCGGTGGTCGAGCAGGGACGCGAAGACGCTCGGCGAGTCGAACCTCGGGCAGCAGAACCAGTCGATCGTCCCCTCAGTGGTCACGAGCGCGCTGGTCTGCAGGTCTCCGATCAGTCCGTGGTCCGCGATCGGCGGGTAAGGGTCCACGGTCGTCTCCGTTCTGCGGGCGGGCGGACCGCCCGACGATGCTCGCCGGGCATCGGGGCACGCATCACCCGCCGAGGGTGAGTTCGCGCTACGGCGACGCCAGGAGCGCTCCACGGCCGCCCTCGCCCTCCACCGCGGTCCTCGGCGAGGGCCACCGCTCCGGTCCAGCCCGGACGATGAGCCGCTCAGGCGACGGTGAGGAGACCGACCCGGATCGCTGCGTCGTGCAGGTCTTGACGGAAGTCCCCCAGCATCGACAGCGTGTAGAGGCCGTCGATCGCGCGGCGCGCGTGGAGCGAGTGGATGCGGCGGAGATCCTCCTTGCGGTTGTGCCAGCCGATGCCGTCCACGACCGCGAAGACGTACTGATCCGGCCGCCTGACCTCGCTCATGTAGCGGATCTCCTCGTACGCCGCGGTCAGCTTGCTCCCGGTCGAGTCGAAGTCTCAACCTCAGCTACCGCCTCCGGACGCGCTTCCTCGGGAGCCGAGGGCAAGACGGCCCGTCCGACCTCGCCATCCCGGACGAGGGCGAGGCGGCCCGCATCGTCTGCGCCGTGAAAGCGTTTCCTGGCGACCAGGACGTCAGCGAAGGTGAACATCTCGTGGCGCTGCCGGTTGACGGTGCCTACCAGATCGAACGCATCGTCCAGCGCTGCGATGACATCGCCCGGGCGCTCGCGCGCCAGCCTGACGTAGCCGCTCGATCCGAGGGCCATCGTCAGCTCGTTCTTCAGCCGCTCGTGCGACAGGCCCACGACGAGGCCGAGGGCCGGGACGAACGCCGGTGCTGCGGCGATGAGGGAGGCGAGCGAGTCGCGGTCGACCGACGGAAGCGCCGCCATCGCGGTTGCCGCCTCGCGGATGGGCTGCTCCGTCTCGGAGAGGCTGTCGCCGGGACGCGAGCCGATGCGGCCCAGCCGCGCAACGTAGTCCTCGAAGCCGACAGGGCTCACCGGGTGCACACGAAGACATACTCCGTCGCCTGGCGACGCTGCGCCTGATCGTGGGTCCCGAAGGAGTAGCGGTGGTCGATCTCGAGGACGCGAGGGCGGCGACCGGCGCGGCGGAGCAGCCCCTCGATCTCCTCGGCCGACGGAACGGAGTTCGACCCGTACGAGAGGACGAGGATGCTGTCCCGGAAGCGATCGAAGAGGTCCTCCAACGCGCGCGAGACGGTCCGCTTGTAGGAGAACGGGGTGAAGCGCTTCCTGATCTTTCGGGTTGCCGTGTTCTCCATGATCTCGACGCCCTGCCAATACAGGGACAGGCCCTCGAGGAAGTGGTAGCGCTTCACGTAGCAGTTGTCGTCGCGCGGCGGCGCGTAGGGCGGGTCCAGGTAGACGAGGTCGAAACCGCCCGGCGGCACGTCGAACACATCGAGGTTGGTGGCCTCGCAGGCGCGGCCGTTGTCGAAGACGGCCGCGTTGTAGTCGTCCACGGCCTCCGCGAACAGCTCTCGAAGTGGCATCCGCAAGCTGCGGCGGCCGTCGTCGTACCGAAAGCCGGTGAACGTGAAGACGCCGCGCGGCTGCTTCCTGGCGGCGGCGAGGCAGAGCGCCGCGATGGCGAGATCCCGCTTGCCGCCCTTCATCCGGTCGACGTGCGACCAAGCGGAGTCGAGGAACGCGAGATCCTCGTCCGGGAAGTAGAGGCCCGCGAACGTCGACCGGATGAAGTCGCGACCGTCGGCGGCCGGCCCGGTGATCCTCGCTACGTCGCGCCGGGACAGCGTCTCGGTGCTGTTCGCGGTCGTGGCGGCGGCGACGGTGGCCGGGAAGTGCAGGAAATCATTGGCGACCACGCGCTTCCCGGCCCCCTTCATGGCGTACGCGACCACGCCGCTCCCGCTGAAGGCGTCCAGGGCGCTGTCGAAGTCGAGCTTCGCAAAGATGCGCTGGAGGTCCGGGACCAGCCGGTACTTCGACCCCATGTAGCGAAGCCGGGGGTAGGTCGCCAGATCGGGGGGCTTGCCCAGTGCGGCAGCAGTCGTCACGTTCCGAAGTCTGCCGCAGGCCGCCGACAGTTCCGATCAGGCGGGGCCGGTCGGCGACGGCCGCTCGCAGAACCGGCGACCCTTGTCCACAGGGGCAGATTTCACCCTTGCCCATGATCCGTTCGGTCGCTAATGTCCCGCGTCGCGGGGCGAGGCAACGCTCCGTGACTGGACTCTCGGGAAGCGTCGGGGAAGCGGGGTGCGAGGGTGAGCGCGGCCAGCGTGGTCGAGGGCGAGGTGCGCGAGCTGGTCCGCCGCCGCGGCATCGACCCGCAGACCGAGCCGGTGGTGGTGCGCCGGCTCGTCGAGGAGGTGCTGTCCGACTACGAGGAGCGCACCCTGGTCGCCGCGCTGCCGCCGCTGCTCGACCGGCCGACCGTGGCGGGCGCGGTGTTCGACGCGGTCGCCGGGTTCGGGGCGCTGCAGCGGCTGCTGGACGACCCGACCGTGGAGGAGGTGTGGGTCAACGGCCCTGGGCGGGTGTTCGTGGCCCGGCACGGTCGCAGCGAGCTCACCACGCTGATCCTCTCCGACGCCGAGGTGCGCGACCTGGTCGAGAAGATGCTCAAGACCTCCGGCCGCCGCCTGGACCTCTCGACGCCGTTCGTCGACGCGATGCTGCCCGACGGCTCGCGGCTGCATGTCGTGATCCCGGACGTGACGCGCGAGCACTGGGCGGTCAACATCCGCAAGTTCGTGGTGCGCGCCGGCAGCCTCGACGACCTGGTCGCCCTCGACACGCTGACCCGGCAGGCGGCCGAGCTCCTCGAGGCTGCGGTGGTCGCCGGGCTGAACATCATCGTCGCGGGCGGCACCCAGGCCGGGAAGACGACGCTGCTCAACTGCCTGCTGTCCACCGTCCCGGCGCGCGAGCGGATCGTCACCTGCGAGGAAGTGTTCGAGCTTCGGATCGGGCTGCCCGACGTGGTCTCCATGCAGACCCGCCAGCCCAACCTGGAGGGCACCGGCGAGATCCCGCTGCGCCGGCTGGTCAAGGAAGCCCTGCGGATGCGGCCCGACCGGCTGATCGTCGGCGAGGTCCGCCAGGCCGAGTGCCTCGACCTGCTCATCGCCCTCAACAGCGGCCTGCCGGGCATGTGCACGATCCACGCCAACTCAGCCCGGGAAGCCGTCACCAAGCTCTGCACGCTGCCGCTGCTGGCGGGGGAGAACGTCACGCACTCCTTCGTCGTGCCCACCGTCGCGGCCAGCGTCGACCTCGTCCTGCACATCGGCCGCGACGCAGCGGGCAAGCGCCGCCTGCGCGAGGTCGTGGCCGTCCCCGGCCGGGTCGAGGGCGACGTGGTCGAGACCGCCGACATCTTCACCACCCGAGCTGACCGGCTCGTGCGGGCCGACGGCTTCCCACCGCATGCCGAGCGGTTCGAGCAGGCCGGCTACGACCTGCCGCGCCTGCTGCACCAGGCCGGGGAGCGGTGATGGGGCTGGTCGTCGGGCTGCTGCTCGGGCTGGGCGCGGTGCTCGTCTGGTCGGCGCTCACGATGCCGTCGCGGCCGGCGCCGGTGCGCCCGTCTCGCGTGCAGCAGTGGCTGACCGAGCTGATCGCGCAGGCAGGCGTCGAGGCGGTGCGTCCGGCGCAGGTCGTCGCCTCGGCCGCCGGGCTGGCCGCGACGGTCTTCGTCCTCGCACTGGCCGTGAGCGGGACGCCGACCGTCTCCATGGCGTTCGCCGTCTTCGGAGCCTGGACGCCGTTCGCCTTGCTGCGCTGGCGACAACGGCAGCGGACGGCCGAGCTTCGCGAGCTGTGGCCCGACGTCGTCGACAACCTGTCGTCGGCGGTGCGCGCGGGCATGTCGCTGCCGGAGGCGCTCGCGCAGGTAGGAGTCCGCGGGCCGGAGCCGTTGCGGCCGGCGTTCCAGCGCTTCGGCGAGGACTACCGGGCCACCGGCCGCTTCGCCGAGTCGCTCGACCGGCTGAAGGCGTCGCTCGCCGACCCCGCCGCCGACCGCATCGTCGAGTCGGTACGGATGGCTCGCGAGGTCGGCGGTACGGATCTCGGCCGGCTGCTGCGCACGCTCAGCGCCTTCCTGCGCGATGACGCCCGTACCCGCGCCGAGCTCGAGACGCGGCAGGGCTGGACGGTCAACGCGGCCCGGCTCGGCGTCGCGGCGCCCTGGGTGATGCTCGGCTTCCTCAGCACGCGACCGGAGGCGGTTCGCGCGTACGACACGGCCGGCGGCGCGCTGGTCCTCGGCGCCGGCGGCGGCGTGTCGCTGGTGGCCTACCAGCTCATGCTGCGCATCGCGCGGCTGCCCGACGAGCGCCGGGTGCTGCGGTGAACCGCGCCGCGGTAGGCGCGCTGCTCGGCGCCGGCACCGCCACCGGTCTCGTTCTCGCCATCGCGTCGGCACCGCCGCTGCGCCGGCCGCGATTGCATGCGCGCATCGCGCCGTACGTGCGCGACAGCGCCGCACCGTCGCGGTTGCTGAGCGCGCCGGTGCGCACGCTGACGCCGCTGCCGACGCTGGAGCGGCTGATCCGTCCGATCCTCGGTGACCTGGTGCGGGTGGTCGACCGGGCGATGGGAGGCGTGGGCAGCACGCGCCGCCGGCTCGATGCGAGCGGCAGCGACCTCACGCTCGAGCAGTTCCGGGTGGAGCAGGTCCTGTGGGGCGCGGGCGGCCTGCTGGGCGGCGTCGTGCTGACCCTGCTGCTGCTGGCGAGCGACCCGGGCCGGTCGCCCGTGCCGCTGCTCCTGCTGACGGTCGTCACCACGCTCGGCGGCGTCGTCGGGCGCGACCGCTACCTCACCCACCAGGTCCGGGAGCGCGAGCGGCGCATGGTGGCCGAGTTCCCCACCGTGGCCGAGCTGCTGGCCCTGGCCGTCGCGGCCGGCGAGGGCCCGGTCGCCGCGCTCGAGCGGATCACCACCATCAGCCGTGGCGAGCTGGTCCGGGAGCTCGCCCGAGCGCTCGCCGACGCGCGGGCCGGCGCGAGCCTCGTCCAGGCGCTCGACGGCATCGCGCGCCGCACGTCGCTTCCGCTGCTGGCCCGCTTCGTCGACGGCATCACCATCGCGGTCGAGCGCGGCACGCCGCTCGCCGAGGTCCTCCGCGCGCAGGCGGTCGACGTCCGCGAGGCGGGCAAGCGGTCGCTCATGGACGCGGCCGGCAAGAAGGAGATCGCCATGATGATGCCGATCGTCTTCCTGATCCTGCCGACGACCATCCTCTTCCTGCTCTACCCCGGCTTCGTCAACCTCGACATCTCCTCGCCGTGATGTCGCCGAAGGGAGATCGACCGATGCTCTGGATGCTGGCCCGCGCGCACGCCGTCCGGCCCGGCGGATGGCCACGTCGCAGCGACCGCGGCGACGTGCCCGGCTGGGTGCTGATCACGCTCATGACGGCCGGCATCGTCGCGGTGCTGTGGGGAGTCGCGCAGGGCGACCTGCAGAGCCTCTTCGACGACGCCGTGAACAGCGTCAAGGGCCCGAGCGGCAACTGACGCCGGCCCCCGTGGACGACCGCGGCTCGGCGCCGGTCGAGTTCGTGCTCGTCGGCGCGCTGCTCACCCTGCTCTTCGCGAGCCTGGTGCAGCTCGGCCTGCTGCTGCACGTGCGCAACGTCGCCGTCGCCGACGCCACCGAGGGCGCCCGCTATGCCGCCAACGCCGACCGCGACTGCGCCGACGGCGAGCAGTGGACCCGCGAGCAGCTCGCCGGCACGGTCCCGGCAGCGGTGCTCGACGTGCGCTGCGGCTCGGACGGCGCCGGCGTCGTGACGATGAGCGTCGTCGTACGCGCACCGGTGCTCGGGCTGCTCGGTGACATCGGCACGCTGCATCTCACCGGCCACGCCGTCGACGAGCACCAGGTCGGGCCGTGAGCGCGCGGGCGGTGCGCCGTACCGATGCGGGCAACGCGCTCGTCGAGTTCGTCTGGCTCGCGGTGGTGCTCATGGTGCCGCTCGCCTACCTGGTGGTCGGCGTGCTGCGGGTGCAGGCCACCGCGTTCGGCGCGTCGACCGCGGCCAGAGCCGCGGCGCGCGCGTACGTCGCTGCGCCCGACGGCGCGTCCGCCGGCGACCGCGCGGCGCGGGCCCGAGCGGCCGCGGCGCTCGCGCTCGGCGACCAGGGCGTGCGCGACCTGCCGCCCGGCGCGGTCGTGATCGGTCCGCCGGTCGCCGAGCCAGGCCGGCCGGACCTCGTCGACGTCACGGTCACCGTCTCCGTGCGGGCCGATCTGCCTGGCGTGCCGGCATGGCTCGGTCACGGCGTCTCGATCGGCGTCACGTCGCACCACACCGAGCGGCTCGACGCATACGCGGGCGCCGCGCCGTGAGGCACCGCGACGACGGGACGATCCTGCTGCTGACGATCGGGTACGCGATCATCGCCCTTGCCCTCGTCCTCGGCCTCACCGACGTCTCCGTGCTGCTGCTCGACCGGCGCAACCTGCAGTCGGTCGCCGACGGGGCTGCGCTCTCGATCGCGCAGGACGTCTCCGTCGACGGCCTCTACGGCCGCCGCGACGGCGACGGACTGGGCCTCGCCGACCGGTCCACCCTGCAGGCCGACGCCGAGCGCTACGTCGCTCGCAGCGACCTGCCCGACGCCGAGACGGTCGTCGTCCCCATCGGCAGCGACACCGTGCAGGTTCTGGTGCGCCGCAGCGCACGGCTGCCGTTCGCGGCGCTGCTGGACGCGCTGGGCATCGGCGGCACCCAGCAGGTCGAGGCAAGCGCGCATGCCCGCCTGCGCTGCCTCGGTTGCTGAGCAATCCGGCAGCGCCGGTCGCGGTGCGTCGAGCACCGTCCGACGCTCCGTCATCGTTGGTCAGTTCGCCGCAAGAGATCTCCCTATCCGCTGCCCATCGCCCGAGGAACCGGGGTAGCTTGCGCATCACCGGGGCCCTTGACCGCACGGCCCACGACACGGAGGTCACGCCCGTGACCCTCATCGACGACGACATCGACAGCACCGCCGACAGCACAGGCAGCACCGGCAATGCCGTCCGCTCCTTCCGTCGGCGCCGGCGAGGACGTCCGCGGACGCCGACCGATCACGAGCGCGAGCTGCGGCGCATCGACGACGAGCTCGCCGCGGGAGAGCCGGGCCCTGCGCGACGGGCGCGCCTGCTGGTCGAGCGCGCGGGGACCTCGGGCGTGCCCGGCGACCTGACCGCCGCCCGCGTGGCCGTCGACGCGGGCTTGCGAGGCCACCAGGATCATTGCGAGCTCGCACTGCTGCGGGCCGAGCTCGACCTCGACGAGGGCCGCCCCGGCCGGGTCGCGGGCCGGCTGGTGACCGCCGGGGTCGACGCGTCCGCGGAAGGGCTCGCCGTGCTCGGTGACGCTGAGGCGCAGCTCGGCCACCTGGCGCACGCCGAAGGGAACTACCGCGCGGCGCTCACCGCCGACTTCTCGTGGCGCGCCAAGGCCGGGCTCGCCCGGTTGGCCGCCCAGGCCGGCGATCGCGGGGCCGCCGACATGCGCTACGGCGAGCTCGAGACCGGCCTGCCGGCCACGTCCCACGCGCTGGCCGTCGTACGGGCGCAGCGCGCGCTGATGGCGTCGGCGACGGGAGCGCCCGTCATCGCGTGGGCCCACGTTCAGGCCGCCCGGGTGGCGTGCTCGGGCTGCTGGGTCGTGGCTGTCGCGGCCGCGCGGGTGATGCACCGGGCCCACCGCCTCGACGCCGCCGTCGGCTGGTGGGGCGTCGCGATCGGCGCGGCGCCGCGGCCGGAGCTCATGCGCGAGCTCGCCGACGTGCTGGTCGCCAAGCGGGCGCCCGACGCGGCCAGGCGCTGGTACGCGATGGCGCTCGCCGCGTACCTCGCGTCGGCCGGGCGGGGAGAGGCCGTCCACCTGCGGCACCTCGCCGATTACTACGCCGAGGTGGCCGGCGATCGGCGGGCGGCGGCGATCTGGGCCGAGCGGGCGCGGGCCGCCGCGCACGAGCCGCTCGCCGGGTGAGCCGACGGCTCAGGGGCGCTCGTCCGGGTGCGCCTTCCAGGTAAAGGAGACGACCTTCCACGCGCCGTCCGGGCCCTGACCGACGGTGGCGCGGGCGTCGATCGCGCTCTCCGGCGCGCTCACGACGGCCGCGCCGCCGGGCGGCCGGACCTGAGCGGTCCGCCACCACGTCCACACCGTCGCGGCGATCGTCACCTGCGCGTGCGTGACGACGACGATCTGGTTGTACGTGACCCGGCGCACGCCCCCGCCGAGGACTCGGAACGACGGGTCGTGCTCGGCGCCGATCGCCGTCTCCAGCGCGCGGCGCTCCTGCTCCAGCGCCGGCCCGTCGTAGGCCGTGGCCAGCTTGCGCTCGCCGTCGCGGCGCAGCGCCTCGAGCATCGCCGCGGACTGCGGGCTCCCCGGCGACCGCGTCGGCACCGCCACCTGCTGGCTGATCGCGGTGGCCCGCTCGAAGGCCGACCTCGCCGCGGCGACGGCCTGCGCGTCGTACAGGCCGCGGGATGAGCCGGTCGAGTGGACGACGGCCGGCACCGCCAGGGCAGCGAGCGGTGCGCCGAGCAGCGCAGCCAGCACGCCCCGCCTCATCGCCCCCTCATCCCTGGCCGGGTGCGTCGTGTCGCACCGTGACCAGAAGTATCCACCTGTACCGCAGGGGCAGGCGATCAGCTGCTCGCGGCCTGAGCGGCGGCCGGGGACCGCGTAGTCTTCCAGACGTGGCAGACGACACGTCCGAGATCCTGAAGGAGCTCGACGCCAAGCTCTCGTCGATCGAGGCGGTGCTCGACGTCGACCGGATGCGTCGCGACCTCGCCGAGCTCGAGCGGCAGTCGGCCGAGCCCGACCTGTGGAACGACCAGGCCCGCGCCCAGCAGGTCAACAGCCGGCTGTCGTACCTGCGCGGCGACCTCGAACGGGTGACCGGGCTGCGCAGCCGGCTCGACGACGTCGCGGTGCTCTACCAGCTCGCCGAGGAGGAGGGCGACGCCGGCGTCAGGGGAGAGGCCGATGCCGAGCTCGCCGCGCTGCGCAAGGAGATCGAGGCGCTCGAGGTCCGCACGCTGCTCTCCGGCGAGTACGACGTCCGCGAGGCCCTCGTCACGATCAACGCGCAGGCCGGTGGCGTCGACGCGGCCGACTGGGCCCAGATGCTGCTGCGGATGTACACGAGGTGGGCCGAGCGGCACGGCTACCCGGTCGAGGTCTACGACACGTCCTACGCCGAGGAGGCGGGGATCAAGTCGGTGACCTTCCAGGTGAAGGTGCCCTACGCGTACGGCACGCTCTCCGGCGAGCACGGCGTGCACCGGCTCGTGCGCATCTCGCCGTTCGACAACCAGGCCCGCCGGCAGACCAGCTTCGCGGGCGTCGACGTCACTCCCGTGGTGGAGCAGACCGACCACATCGACATCCCCGAGGACGAGATCAGGGTCGACGTCTACCGGTCGAGCGGACCGGGCGGCCAGGGCGTCAACACCACCGACTCGGCGGTGCGCCTCACCCACCTGCCCACCGGCATCGTCGTCTCCTGCCAGAACGAGCGCTCCCAGCTGCAGAACCGCGCGACGGCGATGGTCGTCCTCCAGGCGAAGCTGCTCGAGCGCCGCCGGCAGGAGGACCAGGCCAAGATGAACGAGATCCGCGGCGACGTGACGACGAGCTGGGGCAACCAGATCCGCAACTACGTCCTGCACCCCTACCAGATGGTGAAGGACCTCCGCACCGACGTCGAGACCGGCAACGTCAACGCGGTGCTGGACGGGGAGATCGACGAGTTCATCGAGGCGACGATCCGCTGGCGGCGCAGCGCCGGCAGCTGACCGGGGATGCGGGCCGGGTCAGAAGCGGGCGTTGGCGAGGGCGAGCAGCACGACGAGGACGACGACCAGCAGGGCGGCGATCGCCTGCGGCGACATTCCCAGCGCTCCGTGGTGGCCGTGGACCTCAGCCCGCGAGGCCCGGCATACCGCGCACCGGCCCTCGACGACCGGGCCCGCGCAGCTGGCGCAGACCAGGTGCTCGCACGACATCGGCTCGTCCTCTCGCCCGGGATGCGACCGGGTCCCTCCCGGGACATCGGCGCGCGTCCACCGCACCTATAGCATCCCTCACGGGGGCGCCCGGCGCCACAACGCTGCCGGGTGACGCACCGGCGCGCGCTGCCGGCGGGGTGCCGGCCGGGCGCCAGCGGGCTCCTCGACTGGTGCCGACGCGACGCCCGGCGATCCCGGGAGCGGCCGGCCGGCGCGGTTAGACTGGCTCGGTGATGCGATCGTGATCAAGTTCGACAACGTGTCGAAGAGCTACCCGAAGGTCGAGCGGCCGGCCCTCTCCCACGTCTCCGTGGAGATCAACAAGGGCGAGTTCGTCTTCCTCGTGGGCGCCTCCGGCTCGGGAAAGTCGACCTTCCTCCGGCTCGTCCTCAAGGAGGAGAAGCCGTCCAGCGGCATGATCCACGTCGCCGGCAAGGACCTGTCCAGGCTGTCGAACTGGAAGGTCCCCGCGCTCCGCCGCAAGATCGGCACGGTCTTCCAGGACTTCCGCCTGCTGCCCAACAAGACGGTGCACGACAACGTCGCGTTCGCCCTCGAGGTCATCGGCAAGCCGCGCCATGTCATCGCCAAGGTGGTCCCCGAGGTGCTCGACCTCGTCGGCCTGAAGGGCAAGGAGAGCCGCATGCCCCACGAGCTCTCCGGCGGCGAGCAGCAGCGCGTGGCGGTCGCGCGCGCGTTCGTCAACCGCCCGATGATCCTCATCGCCGACGAGCCGACCGGCAACCTCGACCCCGAGACGAGCATCGGCATCATGCGGCTGCTCGACCGCATCAACCGCACCGGCACGACCGTCATCATGGCCACCCACGACGCCCAGATCGTCGACTCGATGCGCCGCCGCGTCGTCGAGCTCGAGAACGGTCACGTCGTGCGCGACCAGGCGCGCGGCGTGTACGGCTACTCCCGCTGATCCCCCTACCCCCCACGGACCCATGCGCGCTCAGTTCATCCTCTCCTCCACCCTGCAGGGCATGCGGCGCAACATCGGCATGGTCGTCTCGGTGGTCATCGTCGTCTCCGTCTCGCTCACGCTGATCGGCCTTGCACTGCTGGCCAAGCAGCAGAGCGAGCGGCTCAAGGACGACTGGTACGACAAGGTCGAGGTCACCGTCTACCTGTGCACGGACGCGGTGCGGACGCCGACCTGCCCGACCGGCGCGACGGAGGGCGACAAGCAGCAGATCCAGCAGGCGCTCGGCAGCCTGCCGCAGGTGCAGCGCGTCTACTACGAGTCGCAGGACCAGGCGTACGAGGAGTTCAAGAAGACCTTCGCCGCCCAGCCCGACCTCGTCCGCAACACCGATCCCAAGGTGCTGCCGGACTCCTACCGGGTGAAGCTGAAGGACCCGAAGAAGTTCGCCGTCGTCGCCAGCGCGGTGCAAGGGATGACCGGGGTCGACTCGGTCGTCGACGCCCATCAGACGCTCGGCAAGGTGTTCCGCATCTTCGACGGCATCGAGCTGTCGATGCTCATCATGGCCGGCCTCGTCGCGCTCGCCGGCGTCATCATGATCATCATTACCACGATGCTGGCCTTCTTCGGCCGTCGCCGCGAGGTCGGCATCATGCGTCTCGTCGGCGCCTCGAACTTCTACATCGAGATGCCGTTCCTGCTCGAGGGCGCGATCGCCGGGCTGATCGGCGCGCTCGCCGCCTTCGGCATCCTGACCGGGCTGCGCTGGCTGTTCGTCGACCGGCTGAGGACGATCTCGCTGTTCAACGGCCGGTTCCTCGGCAACGACGCCGTCCTGCACCTGCTGCCGTGGGGCGTCCTGGTCGCCTGCGGGGTGGCGATGCTGGCCGCTTGGGGCACGCTCGTCCGCTACCTGCGGACCTGACCGCGATGCCCTGACAAGTTCAGGCCAGCTGTGGACGGCGGCGGGACCCCCTGGCGGGATTCCGTATGCTGCTCTGATGCGCAGCCTGCCGCCCCGACTCCGCTCCGGCCCGGTACGGGTCGTGGCAACGGTCGCCCTCGTGGCGGTCGCGTACGGGGCCGGCGTGGCGACCGGCGTCCGCTGGCCCGGCTCCGGCCCGGCCTCGCACGGCGCCGACCTCGACGCGGTCCGCGACCGGCTGGCTGCCCAGGCGCTGCGCCCGGTCACCGACGACCGGCTCGACGACGCCGCCGTCAAGGCGATGATCAAGGCGCTCGACGACCCGTGGTCGTCGTACTTCGACGCCGACGACTACGCCCGCTACCAGCAGTCGCTGGACGGCGAGTACGACGGCGTCGGGCTGCTGGTCCGCGAGCGCGGCGACGGCGCGATCGTGGTGTCGGCCGTGCAGGGCGGCTCGCCGGCGGCCCGCGCCGACATCGCGGTGGGCTCGACGATCCTCGCGGTCGACGGCCGGCCCACGCTCGACCGCAGCGCAGGGCAGATCGCCCAGCAGCTGCGCGGCGACAGGGGCACCTCGGTGCTGCTGACGCTGTCGTGGACCGGGCGCGTCCAGGTCGTCCACCTGGTGCGGGCGCGGCTCGCGGGCCGCGACGTGTCGGTCGACTGGCTCGCCCCGCAGGTGGCGCGGGTGACCATCACGGCGTTCACCCGGGGCGTCGGGCGCCAGGTGCGCGACGCGGTCGCCCGGCTGCGCGCGCAGCACGCCGGCGGCATCGTCCTCGACCTGCGCGGCGATCCTGGCGGCCTGCTCGACGAGGCGGTCGAGGCGGCGTCGGCCTTCCTCGACGGCGGTGCGGTGGTGTCGTACGAGCGGCGCGGCCAGCCGTTGCAGGCGCTCGACGCCGAGCGCGGCGGTGACACGGCGACGCCGGTGGCCGTGCTCGTCGACGGCGGCACGGCGAGCGCCGCCGAGGTGCTCGCCGGCGCGCTGCAGGACCGCGGGCGCGCGGTGATCGTCGGCACCCGCACGTTCGGCAAGGGCACCGTGCAGCAGCCGGTCCATCTCTCCGGTGGCTCCGTCGCCGAGATGACCGTCGCCCACTACCGCACGCCGAGCGGCCGATCGCTCGACGGGGTGGGGCTCTCGCCCGACATCGAGGTCAGCCCCGGCGCGGCCCCGCAGGTCGCCGAGCGGCGGGCGGTGCAGGTGCTGAGCGGCCTGCTCGCCGACGCCGGCACGGGCGGGCGCGGGTAATGGCCCGGTCATGGTGAAGGAGACCGGTCGCAAGGTCATCGCGCAGAACAGGAAGGCCCGCCACGACTACGAAGTGCTCGACACCTACGAGGCCGGCCTCGTCCTGACCGGTACGGAGGTCAAGAGCCTGCGGGCCGGCCGCGCGTCCCTCGTCGACTCCTTCGCCCAGATCAAGGACGGCGAGGCGTGGCTCATGGGGATCCACATCCCGGAGTACGCGCAGGGCACCTGGACCAATCACGAGCCGCGCCGGGCCCGCAAGCTGCTGCTGCACCGCGAGGAGATCTCCCGGCTGATCGGCAAGACCCGCGAGGGCGGCCTGACGCTCGTGCCGCTGTCGCTGTACTTCTCCGACGGCCGGGCCAAGGTGCAGCTCGCCCTCGCGCGGGGCAAGCGCTCGTACGACAAGCGGCAGGCGCTCGCCGCCCGCGACGCCGCCCGCGAGATCAGCCGGGCCGCGGGGCGCCGGGCCAAGGGCCGGACGTAGCGCGGCCGATCCTGTCCGATCCGGCGAGTAGGCTCCTGCCCGGTTCGTCACTCCTGCCCCGAGGAGCCAGCGGTCGTGAGCTCGAGCGCCAGATCCATGGCTGGACGGGCGACGGCGCTCTCCCGATCGCTCCTGTGCCTGCTCGTCGTCGTTCTCCCGCTCGGGGTGGCCGCCTGCGGTGGCAAGCCGTCGCCGCGCCCGGTCGCGCAGCGCTTCCTCGACGCCGTCGCCCGCGGCGACTACGCGTCGGCCGCGTCGGCGGCTGGCGTGACGGTCGCCCCGGTGCGCGATGCCTACCGGTCGTTCCTCGGCGCGCTCGCGGCGCCACGTCTCGAGCTGCGGCTCGGTGCGGTGCAGGCCGACGCGGCGGGCACGAGCGCGCAGGCGACGTTCGACGCGACGGTCGTCCCCGCCGGCCTCGGCACCCTCCGCTACACCGGCCACCTGTCGCTCCAGCGCGGCACCGACGGCTGGCAGGTCCGCTGGTCGCCGACCGATGTCCATCCCGCGCTGACGACCGGCCGCCACGTCGCGCTGACCCGCGAGGCCGGCCGGCGGGCGCCGGTGCTGGGCGGCGACGGCAGCGCGCTCGTCGCCGACGCGCCGGTGGTGACCATCGGCGTTCACCCACGGGCGCTGGCCCACCCGGCGGCCGAGATCGCGGCCCTGGCACGCATCCTCCGGATCGACGGGGCCACGATCGCGCGCGACGTCGCCGCGGCGCCGCCCGACGCGTTCGTCCCCGTCATCACGCTGCGCCGCCCGGCCTTCGAGCAGGCGCGGACCCGGCTCGACGCGCTGCCCGGCGTGCCGTACCGCGCCGGCACCGCCCCCCTCGCGCCCACCCCGACCTTCGCCCGGGCCCTGCTCGGCCGGGTCGGCCCGGCGACGAAGGAGGCGCTCGACCGGCTCGGCGCGCCCTACCGGGCCCGCGACCAGGTGGGCCTGTACGGCATCCAGGCCGCCTTCGAGCACCGGCTCGCCGGCTCGCCGACGGCCGAGGTCGTGGTCGAGGACGCGCGCGGTGCCCGGCTGCAGACGCTCGCGACGTTCCGGGGCCGGCCCGGGCGCTCGGTGCGGGTGACGCTCGACCGCCGGGTGCAGGCGGCGGCCGAGCGGGCGCTCGACGCGCCGGCCATCCGCGAGCGGCGCGCGTCGCTCGTGGCCGTCCGGGCGTCCACCGGCGAGATCCTCGCGGTGGCCAACCGCCCGGCCGAGAGCTCGTACGACACCGCGCTCGTCGGGCGCTACCCGCCCGGTTCCACGTTCAAGGTCGTCACCGCGACCGCGCTGCTCGGCGACGGCCTGCGCCTCACCGACCCGGTCCCGTGCCCGCCGTCGATCGACGTGTCGGGCAAGCGGTTCACCAACTTCCAGGGCGAGAGCGCGCCGGGCGACGTGCCGTTCCGCACCGACTTCGCGCTGTCGTGCAACACCGCGTTCGTCGGGCTGTCGTCCCGGCTCGGCGCCTCCGACCTGCGCGCCGCGGCGGCCGCGTACGGCATCGGGGGAGCGTGGCAGCTGCCGCTCGACTCCTTCTCCGGCAGCGTGCCCGTCGCCACCGACGCGGTCGAGCGCGCGGCCGACGCCATCGGCCAGGGCCGGGTGCTGGTGAGCCCGCTCGACATGGCGATGGTCGCGGCGACGGTCGATTCCGGCACGTGGCATGCGCCGCAGCTGCTGGTCGACCCGGCGCCTGCCGCGCAGCCGTCGCCGAAGGCGCTGGCCGCCCCCGTGGCGGCATCCCTGCGCGCGCTGATGCGCGCGGTGGTCACCGACGGCACGGCGAAGCAAGCGCTCGGCCGGCTGCCCGGCCCGCCGGTCCACGGCAAGACCGGCACGGCGGAGTTCGGCTCCGCCGACCCGCCGTTGACGCACGCGTGGTTCATCGGCTACCGCGGCGATCTCGCCTTCGCCGTGCTGGTCGAGGGCGGCGGGGTCGGCGGCGCGGTGGCTGCGCCCGTCGCCGCGTCGTTCCTGCGCGCGCTCGACCGCTCGTGAGCCTGACCGACGACGACGTGCCGGGCGTGTGGCGCGGCCTCGGACTGCCGGGGCTCATCGACGTCCACGTCCACTTCATGCCCGAGCGCGTGCTCGCGAAGGTGTGGGCGTACTTCGACTCCGCCGGGCCGCTCACCGGCGTGCCGTGGCCCATCGCCTACCGGGAGGGGGAGCGGGAGCGGCTCGCGAGGCTCCGGCGGCTCGGGGTGCTGGCGTTCCCGGCGCTGGTCTATCCGCACAAGCCCGGGATGGCGGAGTGGCTCAACGCGTGGGCCCGCGGGTTCGCCGACCGCACGCCGGACTGCCTGCCGACCGCGACGTTCTTCCCGGAGCCGGCGGCGGCCGGCTACGTGCCGGCGGCGATCGAGGCCGGTGCGCGGGTCTTCAAGGCCCACGTGCAGGTCGGCGGGTACGACCCGCGCGACCCGCTGCTCGACCCGGTGTGGGGCGCGCTCGCCGACGCCGGGCTGCCGGTGGTGCTGCACGCCGGCTCCGGGCCGATGCCGGGACGGTTCACCGGTCCTGGCCCGGTCGCCGACGTACTGCGCCGGCACCCGAGGCTGACGCTCGTCATCGCCCATCTGGGCGCGCCCGAGCACGCCGAGTTCATCCAGCTCGCCGAGCGCTACGCCAACGTGCACCTCGACACGACGATGGTGTTCACCGACTTCCTGAGCCGGCGGTTCGCGCCGTTCCCGCCGGAGCTGCTGCCCCGGCTCGCCGGCGTGGCGCCCAAGGTGCTGCTCGGCACCGACTACCCCAACATCCCGTACCCCTATGCCCATCAGATCGAGGTCCTCCAGCGCCTCGACCTGGGCGATGCGTGGCTGTCCGGCGTGCTGCACGACAACGCCGCCCGGCTCCTCGGCCGCTGAGGACCCGTGCGGGGCGCTGCTCCGAACGGGTGAACCGCGGCGGCCCACGACGGTGCCGATGAGCCGGTCAGCCGCTCGCGGCGGCCGAGCCGCACAAGATCGGCGCTCAGGAAGGTGCGTCTGGTTCCGATAGCACTAGGCGGAGCCACCGCTCCAACTCCCCGGGGGCCAGGAGGCCGGCAATGCTGTCGAAAGTCCGCAGGTTCTCGATCCTCCAGCGCTCGATGACGTTCTACATCGTCATCGTGTCGCTGCTGGGCAGCATCATCGCGGTCACCGTCGTGGCCGGGCACGCGCAGCAGCGCGGCGTCCGCAGCATGACGGAGGCGGCGGCGACCCTGCAGCTCGCCCAGCAGGTGAAGGACGACACTGCCGAGCTCGCGCAGGTCAACGCCTCGTGGCTGCTCGCGGGGACGCTCGGTCACAAGGCGGCACAGACCCAGGCGAGTCGCGACGCCGCGACCCTGGACCAGGTCACCGCCGCCGTGACCAAGGACCTCACCGCGCTCAAGGCGCGGCCGCTCGGTCAGACCGAGAAGGCCATCGTCGAGGACGCGCTCGCCAAGCAGGCCGAGCTGGCGTCCCTGACGCCCAGGCTGACGACGGCATTCGCCGGCACTCACGGCGCCGACGAGGTCGCGTCGCAGCTGCCGCACGTGCGGTCGCTGCTGTCGGACGGCATCGACGACGCTGACCAGGTGCTGGCGTCGGTAGGCGCTCAGGTGGCCAAGGAGCAGCGCAAGGGCATCGCGGCGCAGGCGAGCGTCCGGCGGGTCACGCTGGCCCTCGGCATCGCCGGGCTGGTCGCCGCGCTCATCTTCGCGTTCGGCATCACGATGTCGGTGATCGTCCCGCTGAAGCAGCTCCTCCACGCTTTCGAGGACATCGCCGAGGGCGACCGCGACCTCACCCGCCGGCTCACCGTGAAGGGCCGCGACGAGCTGGCCCGCGTGAGCGCGGCGTTCAACCTCTTCGTGGACAAGATCGCACCGACCATCGGCCGGGCGGCCGCGAGCGCCGAGTCGCTCGCTGCCGCGAGCGAGGAGACCTCGGCGACGTCGGCGCAGCTGGCCGCCGTCGCGCAGGACACCTCCGAGCAGGCGGAGGCGGTCGCTTCGTCTGCCGACCAGATCTCGCGCAACGTGCACCTGGTCGCGGCCAGCGTCGAGGAGATGACGGCCACGATCCGCGAGATCGCGCACAACGCCAACGAGGCCGTACGGGTCGGCTCCGAGGCGGCCACCGAGGCCGAGGCGGCCGGCGACACGATCGTCCGGCTGGGTGCCTCGTCCAAGCAGATCAGCCAGGTGGTCGCGCTCATCACGTCCATCGCCGAGCAGACCCACCTCCTCGCGCTCAACGCGACCATCGAGGCGGCCAGGGCCGGCGAGGCCGGCCGCGGGTTCGCGGTCGTCGCCGGGGAGGTCAAGGACCTCGCCGACAGCACGGCCAAGGCGACCGAGGACATCGCCCAGCGCATCCAGGGCGTGCAGGGCGAGGCGACCAGCGTGGCCGACGCGATCAGCCGGATCCGCTCGGTGGTGGACCAGATCACGTACTTCCAGACCACCATCGCCACGGCGGTCGAGCAGCAGACCGCGACCGCGGCCGAGATGAGCGCGCACGCCAGCGAGGCGGCCAGCGGCTCGGCCGACATCGCCGCCAAGATCTCGCACGTCGCATCGGCGGCGCAGACCATGACCGCCAGCTCGACGCACAGTCGGCAGGCGGCGCACGACCTCGCCGAGATGTCCGCAGAGCTGCAGACGGTGGTGAGCCAGTTCCGGTACTGACCGGTACGGGGGGCTTCCTCCTCGGTGCCCTCTGAGCGCTCGTCACCGCGCGGGGCTGGCGCCGTCGCCGACCATCGGCTGGGTCGGCGGCGGCGCCTCCGCGTACACTGGGTGCATCCCAACGACCAGGGGGTGAACGGTTTCGACTTCGTACGGTGAGACAGGGGAAGCGGGCCGAGGATGCCAGTGGTGATCTCGTTAACCATCCGCTGGAACAAGAAACAAGCGCCGACAACAACGCGCTCGCTCTCGCTGCCTGACAAGGGTTAGCGGAGCCGTCAGCCTGGGAGTGCCTCCGGCCCAGGACCTGGCGTCGCTAGGAGGCTCACCGTCCACCCCGGCTGCGGGGGCGGGCGGAACAGCTCACAGCAGCTAGGGTCCGACCGGCCGGCCTGCGGGACCGGGAGGACCGACAACTGACCGCAGGATGCGCCCGGAGAAGCCCTGCCTTGGCGACGAAGGACCCGGGTTCGATTCCCGGCACCTCCACCAGAGCGGCCTTATTCGAACCGGTGGCCAATGAAACGCCGGTGAGTAGGTCCGCTCGGGATCTCTCAGCCGCCCCAGCCAAGCTGGGGCGGCTGTCGTTCGTCGGGCCTGCCGCTGCCATCGAGCCGGTGGCGATGCGCCGGTAGCGGGTGGCGGCTTGGACGAAGTCGTCGAAGGGCTGGTTGAGGGTCGTCTCGATGTTGAAGCTGTAGACGGTGATGCTCTCGTAGAAGGCTTGGTTGATCTCGCGTCGGACCGGGTCGGTGGCCTGCTCGTAGAGCCGGTGCGAGTCTCGCAGGAGTTCCAGGGCGAGATGTATGAGCTGGGCGCCGGCGACGAGGTGGTGGTCGGTGTCGGCGAGCTGTTGCTGAAGGCGGGTTCGGTCTTCGCCGATCTTGGTCAGGCGGGTACGGACCTTGGCCGTGCCGAGCGCGCCGTCGGCGGCGAGGTCGAGCAGGCGCTCTTCGCGGGCGTCGAGGCGCTTCAGCTCGCGGGCGACGCTTTGTCGGAGCAGTTGTTCGCTGGCTTGGGCGTCGCTCACGGCTTGCTGGATGCGCTGGTGGATGCGCTCGGCAAAGCCAGCCGGCAGGGCGAGGACGAGGTAGTGCGCGAGAACGGCTTCCTCGATCTTCTGGGCCGGGATGTGAGGCAGGTCGCAGCCGCGGTCGCGCCGGTTAGGGCAGAAGTAGTACTCCCAGCGCTCGCCGCTTCGTCCTCGGGCGAGGGTGTAGATGAGTCGCGCGGTGCGCCCGGCGCGCTGGCAGTGCCCGCAGAGCAGCATTCCTTTGAGGTAGTGGTGGTGCACGCGCTCGCGCTGGCCGCGGGCGCTGCGGGCGGAGCGCACTTGCTGCACCCGGTCGAACAGCTCCGGGCTGACGATCGGCTCGTGGCGGCCGGGGTACTCCGCGCCTTCGTAGACGATGCGTCCGGCGTAGTAGGGGTCGCCGAGCATCTGTTGCAGCTTGTTGAGCGACACTGGCCCGCCGGGTCGGCTGAGCGTCGGGCGGGTGGTCAGGCCCTGGTCGGCCATCGTCTGCTGGAGCCGTTCGAGGGTGTAGGCACCGGTGGCGTACAGCTCGAAGGCTTGGCGGATGAGCGGGGCGCGCTCCTCGTCCACCGCCACGGCGCGGATCTCCCGGCCGTCGAGGCGGACGCGCGTGTTGACGTAGCCGAGCGGGGCGCGGCCAAGCGTGCCGCCGTTCTTGGCCTTCTGGCCCATCTTGTACTTGATGTCTTGGGCGTTGGCCGCGGACTGGAAGCCGTTGAAGACGGCCAGGAAGCCGGTCATCGCCTCGCCGAGCGGCGAGTCATCTAGGTTCTCGGTCGCCGAGGCCACCGTGACGCCGAGCTGGCGCAGGGCGAGCAGGACAGCGCCGTTCTCCATCCAGTTGCGGTTCATCCGCGACGTCGAGTAGACGATGACGTAGTCCGCGTCCCGCTCGGTGCGGATGCGTTCCATCATGGCCTGGAACTGCGGGCGCTTGGCCATCTCGGTGCCGGAGCGGCCAGGTTCGACGTACTCGCCGAGGATGTGGACGCCGAGTTCTTCGCCCTTGCGCTGGCAGGCCTGCCGTTGGGCCGGGATGGAGATGCCCTCCGGGTCGTAGTCGGTGTTGACCTGGTTCGTCGTGCTGACGCGCAGGTACAGGACGGCGTGCTTGCGCCCGCAGGCGCAGGCCAGTTGACTGGCGGTCATGCGGCGGCCCCCAGCACGTGGGTCGGTGAGTCGCTAGCTCGTTGGTAGGGACCGGATCGCGGGCCGGTGTCGCAGCGCTGCGCTTCGGCGGTCAGCCCGGTCTGGAGCAGTCGCACCCGCATGGCGGCCTGGGAGACGGCGAAGCGGTCGGCGAGCTGGCGCACGTCTTGGTGTCCGCTGGCCCACTCCCGCTTGAGCCAGGTGCGGGGGATGAGGGCGCAGCCGGCGAAGAAGTCGCAGACCTGCTCGGCCCGTTCCTTGCTGGTCGTGTGATCGGTCGGCGGGTAGAGGACGTGGATGAACGGGTTGTCCAGCACGTGCTTGAACTCGTGGAACAGGCTGAAGCGCTGACGGCTGGCCGGTTCGGCGCCGTTGAGGATGATGAGCCACCGGCCATGGCTCCACTGCGCCGCGCCGCTCAGGCCGGCGAGCTTGATCCGCTCGACCTGCACGCGGGGCAGCTCGGTGATGATCCGCTCCGGCACGGGCGGGGCGGTGATCTCGCTCAGTTCGAGCAGCTGGATCGCCTGCAATTCGGCCATCCGCAGCGCCTCAGTCAATGTCAGCGGCCGGATCGGCATCCGGTCACGCAGCGTCGTAATCGTCTTCTTCATCTTGGTTCCCCCTTTCTCGTTGGTACTTGTCGTTGATGAGCTGGAAGTGGGCTTCCAGCTGGGCGATGGCCGCCTCCGGCAGCTGGTACTTGGCGCGCAGGTAGGGGGCGAGGCCGGGCAGCCCGTCGCTGTAGCCAGCGGCCTGGTACAGCTCCTCGACCTCGATGCCGAGGGCCTGGGCCACCTGCCAGAGCAGCCGCGGGTCGGGTGCGCGGTACTCGTCGCGCTCCAGCCTCAACAGCCAACTGGCGTCGGCCCCGGACCGGCTGGCCAGCCCGCGCAGGCTCAGGCCCATGCCTTGGCGCAGCTCGCGGACGCGGTAGCCGAGCGTTCGTTCCGGTTGATCGTGCGTTGATGCCATATCGTTTCTTCCTTTCTTGGTTCCTATTTTATTCTCGACGTTGACGACGGTCCACAGTTTCTTGCCGATTTTCGGTTCATTTCCGGGTTGGCTTTTTGTGGGTGTCGCCAATTCTTGTTGTGGTACTGGCGGGAAGGGCGTGAGCCCTTCCCGCCAGGTGTTGCGCGCCGACTACGGGCGAGCCGATGGCCGCTTGCGCGACGGCTGCGGCTGCCCCTCGCCCTCGGCCCTCGCTGTATCAGCCGGCGGTTGCTCGCCGAACAGCGACTGGATGGCCGCCCGCCGCGCCGCGGCCTCCCGCTCGATCTCATCGAGCGCCGCCTGAGCCCGCTGGGCGAAATCGCCGGTGGCTCGCCGCTGCTGGATCAGCGCCTCGATCGCCTCCCGGACGACCGCGTTCAGGCTGCGGTTCTCCAGGCGGGTGATGAGGGTGAGCTGATCGTGCAGGGCGTCCGGCAGCCGGACGGCGAAGGTCTTGACGCCGCCGGTTCCTCCTGGTGCTTCCGTCATGGACGGTTCCTCCTCGCTGCTGGTGCGGCCGGCCACCGGGGATCGGTGACGCCTGCGGCCGCACGACAGCGGGGAGGCTCACGCCGCCGCGCGCATCGGCTCGGTGCTGTTGTGTCCAAGGCGCTGCCGGGCCAGTTCGGCGTAGGCGGGGCTGGGTTCGATGCCGAGCCAGTCCCGGCCGAGCTGCGTGGCGACGACGCCGACGGTGCCGGTGCCGAAGAACGGGTCGAGCACCAGACCCGGCACCGCAGGGGCATCACAGCCGCAGGGCTTCAGCGGCCCAGGCTGGGCCACGGCGCTGGGTCGGCGTCGCCACGGCTGGCGGCAGGCGGTGCAGACGGCCTCCGGGCAGGTGGCGAGCAGCGGCCGCCGTACCAGCGCCTCGGGGAAAGTGGCGAAGTGCGCGCCCCGGAACGGCTGCGGCGGGATCGTCCAGACGTCGCCGGGGTTCTTGCCGAGCGGGTGGCCGCTACGGTCGGCGCCGGGTCGCTTGAGCCAGTCGCGGTCGCTCGCGAGCGGCGCGGCCCAGCTCGCGTGCCGGGCGTGCATCCGCTCGACCGGCTTGCCCACTGGCGCGCGGATGGCGTCGAGGTCGAAGAAGTAGCGGGGCCCGCGCACCAGTAGGTACACGACCTCGTAGGTCAAGGTCAGCCGGTCGCGCACCGGGTTCGGCATCGGGTTGGGCTTGGCCCAGACCACCTTGTTGCGCACCAACCAGCCGTCCTCGGCCAGCGCCAGCAGCATCCGCTCCGGTGCGAGCAGCAGGCTCTTGGCCGACGCGCCGTAGCGGGGATGGCGGGAGAAGCTGTCGGCCAGGTTCAGCCACAGGCTGCCGGTCGGCGCCAGCACCCGCCCGACCTCGGCCAGCACCAGCCGCAGCGCCTCTGCCCAGTCGTCGACGTTCGCCTCAAGGCCGAGTTGGCCGGTCACGCCGTAGTCGCGCAGCTGGTAGTACGGCGGCGAGGTCACTACGCAATCGACGCTGGCGGTCGGCAGCGCCCGCAGCCGGGTAAGCGCGTCCCCGATCAGGATGGTGTTGCGAGGCGCGCCGCTCATGCGTCCGCTCCCGCCAGCACCGTCGGCACCAGCTCATCGAAGGGGCGCACGAGGTGCAGCCGTCCGGCGGCCTGCGGCTGCTGATCCGCTAGCTCGCGCACCAGCTCGGCCCGAGCAGCATCCGGCACCAGCCACAGGATGCGGGGGAAGACGCCGTTCGTGGCTTGCTCGCGCCCGCTCGTCCAGTAGGCGCGGTAGGCGTCCAGCTTGCGGACGAGCGTGGCCGGGCTCTCGGTGCCCCGGTCGGCCTCGAGGAACCAGGCATCGACGTAGTCGCCCAACGCAAGCCGCACGAGGGCATCCGGCTTCAGCACCGCCGGCGGGCCGCCGGCCGCCGTGAAGCGCCGCCAGCAGCCGGGCTCGCCCACCCAGTCGAGCAGCTCGCACGCGCCGCGTCGCTCGGCCTCGACCAGCCGCACGTAGGTCTCGGTTACCGCCAGGCTGTGCCGCAGGAACGGCAGGCCGGGCGTCCAGGGACGCCGCTGCCGACCGCGTCCAGCTGGGCCGGGCCGGTCGAGCAGTCGCTGCCCGGTGCGGGCCAGGACATAGCAGTAGGAGCCGCTGCCCCGCTCCACTCCGCCGACACGACGCTCCAGACGGATGATGACGCCCCGCTCGGTCAGCTCGCGCAGCAGTCGACGGCACTGGCGCTCGGGCGACGGCACGCTGGCGAAGTGCAGCCGCTCCAACTGCCTACCACTGGCGATGCGGACCCGGTCCAGGGAGCCGAGGATCTGCCAGGCCTGCGGACTGAGACTGCCAGCCAGCGCGGCGAGACGGGTGGTGGTGACGTAGCGGCCGCTCATGCGTGCGTCTCCCAGATCAGCAGACGGGAGAGCGCATGAGTCGTTGGCCAAACTGCTCGTGCTTGCGCGGCTGACCGGCCAGAACTCGTAGCTGGAACGCGCGCGATCGGACAGGCGACCGGACAACCAAGCGCCCGGCTCATGGCGTCCTCCGCTGCCGGCCGAGCCCGCCGTCGACCGGACGCCCGGCGTGGCGCGCGCGGATGGCGGCCGCGACCTCGGCCGCCGGTCGGCCGTACTGCGCCCGTGACGCTGCCCGTACCAATGCAGCCTGTCCGAGTGCCGGTGGTGGTGGCAGGGTGCGGCCGGTGGTCGGCGGCGCGACGCGGGCGTCGACCGACAGCGTGGCGACGACCTCGTGCGGGCCGAGGCCTTGCAGGTCGCTCGCCCCGAGGTGCGGCGCGAGCTCGCGGGCCAGGGCGCGGGCGTCGTCCGCCCCGGCTTGGAAGATGACCCGGCTGCGGGCGTTGGCCAGCAGCGCTTGCCGCAGCGGGGGTGGGAGCTGTCCGAGGTGCTGGTGCGCCAGCGTCAGCCCGAGCCCCAGCCCACGGGCCTGGGCCAGCACGTCGGCCAGGCTGGTCGGCAGGTGCAGGTAGTCCTGCACCTCATCGACGTACAGGAACAGCGGCCGGCGCGCCGCAGCCGAAAGCGCCGCCCGGCGCTGCACCACTTGCCAGAGCTGCGCGATCAGCAGCGACCCGAGCAGAGCGGCCGCCTCCTCGCCCAGCAGCCCCTTCGACAGCGCCACCAGCACGATCCGGCCCTCGTCGACCGCCCGGTCGAGGGCGAAGGCCGGCTCGCGCTGGCCAACGACGTTGCGCAGCCGCTCGCGCAGCAGAATGGCCCGCAGCTTGTTCATCACCGGGCCGATCGCCTGCGCCCGCTCGGCCTCGCTGATGCCCTCGTACCAGCCCCAGAATGGGCCGAGCGCCACCGGATCGTCCAGCCGGCCCACCAACCGGCGGCGAAAGCTGGCGTCGGTCAACAGCAGCGGGATCTCGCACAACGTCATCCCCGGCTCGGTGACCAGCGTCAGCAGCGCGGCCCGCAGGATGTCGTCGGTGCGTGGCCCCCAGGAGCTGCGGAACAGGTTGTGCAGCGTGCCGACCACCTGGTCGACCACCAGCTCGGGCTCGTCCGCAGCACCGGCCAGCAGGTTGAGCCCGACCGGACGCGCCGCGTCGCTCGGATCGAGCAGCACCACGTCGCCTGCCCGCTCCGGTGGCACCCGGTCCAAGACGTCCCCTACCAGGTCGGCCTTCGGGTCGACCACCACCACACCCGCACCGCGCTGGAGGTCCTGGCTGATGAGGTTGAGCAGCAGCGTCGACTTGCCTGCCCCGGTCGGCCCGATCACGTGCAGGTGCCGCAACGAGTCGGCCACCGACAGCGCCAGCGGCCGCTCGGCGCCGGGGAAGGTCGCCGTGGCGATAACCCGCCCCTCCGAGCGGATAGCCGCCGATGGAGCCAGTTGCCGGCACCCGCCCAAGTCGAGGCCCGGCAAGGACAGCTCACCGAGCGGGAAGGCCACCAGCCCGGTCAGCTCGCGAGCATTGAGCAGACAAGCCCGCCGCAGCAGCGGCAGCCGCCGCTCGCGCACCAGCCGCGCCACCCACCAGCTCGGCAGCAGCCGTCGGCGCAGGTGCGCGCCCGGCGCGTTGGCGGCATGGAAGGCGGCCAGCAGCCGTGCGAGCAGGCTACGACTGCGGGCCCGTTCGGCGGCCACGCCGAGCCGGACGCTCGCCAGAAACAGCGCCGACGCTTGCTTCGCCGGCACGCGCATGGATGTCGGCTGGCTGTCCTCGACAGGACTGCTTGGCCCGACCGGCATGACCGCGAGCTGCACGACGACCCGCTCACTGGCTCGCAGCGGCAGCAGGCTTGCCAGGATCGCCGCGCCGACCTCCTGCGGCGCGTCCAGCCGCAATGGACGTTGCTCAGTCACCAAGCCCAACTCAGCCGCCAGCACGTAACGGAGCGGCTCGACGATCGGCTCGGGCAACGCGCTGACGCTTGGCAACGCCGCCCGCAGCGCCGACAGCACTACCGGCGCGAGCGGACGCGGCACGAGCAGGCGATGCACGATCCCGGCCTCGGTCGCCGCGACCTCAAGGACGACGGCTCGCGCGTCGACCGGCCGTCGCCAGCGCGGCGCGACCAGGCCTGACAAGCCGGTCAGGAAGGCGGTGACGCTGGCCGCATCGAGGCCGCGCGGGAAGCGCAGGCGGTAGGCCACCAGCTCGCCGCGCCACCGCTCGCTGGCTGCGTGACGCACGAGGACGAGCGCAACGAGCGCGCCGACGCCCAGCAGGATGAGCAGGGTGAGCAGCGCCGTCACGCCGCGCCTCCCGCGTCGGTGCGGCGCTTGCCTGCCTCCTCTTCCGCCACCATGCGCCGCGCCATGGCGTACAGCGCGCGCACGTACAACTCGATGACAGGTTCTTCGCGCTGCACGACCTCGATATGAATGTGTTGGCTGCGTTGGCCCAAGTCGTTACCCCTCCTTAGGAATTGACCAAGTGTTGACCGCCGTCCGCGGCCTCAGGGCATAGAAAAGCAAGCCCCCTCGCATCACGACTGTCTATTTGCCTTTTACCGCAGACGGCCATCAACAGTGATCAGGCGTAGTTCCAGAAATGACCCGCGCTGATCGACGCCTCTTTGTGAATCGCTACAGGCGACGCGCGCCGAGCGCCAGGCGCAGCATGACCGCCACCACCAAGACGCCGATCAGCCACGGCAGCAGCGGCCAGACCAGCCACGCCACCAGCCGCACCGCCACGCAAGTCACCAACGCCGTGGTCAGCAGCCGGATCACCAGCCCGAGCGGACTCCCGGCTCGGCCGTTGCTCACCGCGACCTCCGGCGGTCGCTGTCGATGGCGGCCGACCACAGCCGGCGCTCAGTGTCCTGCTCCACCCGCAGGATGGCCATCTGCGCCTCGACCTGGCGCGTCCGGATGTCCGCCCGCCGCGCTCGCTGGATCAGCGCTGCGCTGCTCGCCAGCAGCGGCACCACCACCAGAGCGAAGCCGGTCAGGCCGAGCAGCACCACGACGGCGATGACGTAGCGCAGGACCGTCATGGCCGGGTCCGCTCGATGATCTCGGCGATCCGAGCCGCGCCCGTGTCCCCGATGAAGCGCAGCCGCGCCTCGGCCAGCGGCGAGCGGGTGATGAGCCGCGCTTCAAGATCGCTCAAGTTCGCGACCGCCTGGTAGCCGGTGGCCGTGACGTAGGAGACCGCCTCGATCCGGGCGGCCTGGACAGCCGCCGACTGCTCCGCCTGGGTCAGCGCGCGGGCGACCTCGCGTGGCATCCGCACCAAGTCCCAAGCCGAGCGGCGAGCCGGCAGGTGGTCGGTCACTGGTCCACTCCGGTAGGACGTGGAACAGGTAGGCGGTATATGGTCAATTCTCCTCCTGCCGTCTGTGCGCGGCAATGGGCTTGTGCGCGTTACAGCTCGGACAGCGTTTCGAGGAAACGTGGTTGCAGAAGCTGCCTCCGCATTGCGCGCAGCACCAGCCTTCTCGTTCAATCTTGGCGAGTGTCGATCCTGTTGCGCCTCGTCTTGCAATGATGATTCCCTTGTCAGCCTGCATGCCGCATCCTTCCGCCAAAGGGCATGACCCCTGAGACACATCCATCGCTTCTCGGAGTCTCAGCAAGGCTCAATGCACTAGGAAGGGTGCGAGCTGGCATGGAGCTGGCAGTAAGCTAGGGCCATGTCTTCTGGCACGCTCGACTGGAACAAGAGGCTGGACTCGCTGACCGACGAGATTGCCCTTGTTCGTGAAGCCGGTCGTAACGAACTAGGTGTGGAGCCCCTGCTTGCCCGCCTGTCTACCCTGCGAGGGCTTGGCGTCGTAAGACACAGGGTGCGGGTCGACACCCCGTTGGGTGCAGCTCAGGCAATAGTAGGCGTCGTATGGGAGGCGGTAGAGCAGCTGCCGGAGACCCAAGAGGGCACCTACGCGAAGATGCTCTTTGGCGTCCACTACAAGACTAGCGAATTGCCGCCGGCCAAAGCTCGCCGAGCCACTCAAGAGGCCAGCGGTGTGCAGGACCGGTGGTTTCGCATGAAGGTCGAGCCGGGTCTTCGACGACTCGTTGCACAGCAAATCCTAGAGCTGGATAGAGCGGAGGATATCCTGGGGGGCGCACGGACGATGGAGGTAGGCGGCGATGTCCCACACAGCGTAGCCCTCTACTGGCTGCAATTGTTCCGAGACCACTATTTCAGGATGGAGACCACTGCATACGCTTTGCAGACCGATCTTATGACGGCACTAGAACAACGAGCCTCGGCCATGCCATCGTGGCGGAAGTATTTTCGGCAGGCGATGTTCTGGAATGTGGAGTTCAGCTACCTTAGGCAACGGTTCTTCGACCGGCACGGCCCAATGTGGTTAACTGTCGCCGAAAGCGCCGGCGAGCAGATGGTTGATAGCGCGGAACGCATCGAATATCATGACCCATACCCCGATGAGTACATGGGAAAGCTGCGCGTTCTCTATGCCCTGCTAGAGCACAAGGAAGCGTATCTCTTCTTTGATGCCGTGGCGGGCGCAACGGGACTAGATGATTTTATGGTCAAGGCAGAATTCTGGCTCTCACTCTGTCGTTGCGATCTTCAGCGACCTGACGAGCGATGCGACGTGCATCTAGTCATTAGGCATTGCGACTTGTTCGGTCAGGCAGTAGAAGAGGACTTCGATCGAATAAAGCAATGGTACAGGACGGAGCGCCATGCGGCCGATGCCCACATCCGAGGACTGATCGAGGAATTCCGCACCCCTGGGCGCGAACGTAGCTATTTGGCGCATGAGGAGAGTGAGTGATATTGCAATTCCACGCCGATTTGAGATGATCAAAGGGGCTTCTTCATCGAGAATCGTGAGGATAGTAAATGCGAACACCCTTCCGCAGGTACGTGGACCGTGTGCGCGACCGCTTCATCCACGGTCCTCAAGTGCGGCTTGACGAGCTCAATCACTACTACGCGTGCACGCTTGAATCGATTGCCTTACGAGAACTTGATGACCTAGGGGAGGAGGGCGTCATCGAGATCCTCATTGACCTCTACCGTCACAGTCCTGGGCCCGTCGATGTTCCTAGCACTGGACTAGCTACGGAGGTTCGACAACTATTTGATACGATCATCATAGCATCGGCAGTCGGATCATTGACGGGCGACGAATCGATCGTCCGAGAGCAGTCACTGAGGCTCAGAGTTGACGAAGCCCTGGCTCATTGGGGGCCGGGTTCTCGCCTGCCTTGATAAGGATCACGTCCCTGCGCTCCTGAGAGGTACAACCTCTCGGGGGCTTCTTCTTGCAGCAGTCGGTCGCCTAGCATCACCTAAATACCTACCGAGTCGCGCGCTCGACGCGCTCGGCCCATATGCCTGCGAATAATTCGCCGATCTTCGAGCTACCGAGATAGGCTCCCAGCCAGGCAACGTCATCACACGAAAAGCGGATCACGGTCTCTGATTGGAGCAGCCCGCTCGTCCGAACAGATAGGTTGCTTGTGCGCTCGTGTGGAAAGACTGCCGTGGTTCGATAGTTGCTCGCGAAGACTGCGGCCGCATTGGTGATCATCCATGCGCCCACATGGGCCTGACCTCTGCTGCTGCGGTCCTGCGTATCAATTTGGCCCTCCACCGCGATCTGGATGCTTGTGTCGCCACTCCTCTCGACGTACTCCGCCAGTCGCCATACATGATCATGAGCGAGTTGGGTTGGATTACGACGTGGCCTGATAAGCCGAGCCTCTTCGCTAGCATAGTAAGATGCTATCTTGGCTCGCTCGCGGATTGCCCGCCGTATTTCTTCGAGCGCGAACATTGTATTAATTGGAGGGAGTGACATCGGTAGACTCCGACTCAGTAGAATCGGTCAGGGCGGGCAGGTTCACCGGAGGGGGAGATGCCCGGCTGAAACCATGTGGCTAGCTTTTCGGCCATAAGTTCCATCGTCTTCGTAACGATATATAACGACCGTCCCCCCGTGCCCCGACGTTTGGGCGTATGCCTCAGCATCCTCCTGGGTTGGGTACTGGTCGGCACCCACCTGCCCCCAACCCCCACTGAAATGACACTGATAGTAAGCCATTCTTGTCCCTCCTGGCGGTGTGCTCTGCATGGCTAGCTGTGCTTTTGATGGTTCGCACTGGGGTCTTTGAACTCACATCGGCGAGCCTGACGGTACTACCGGATGGCCTCCCTAGCCAGGGCGCTGCTACGTGCGAGGCAGCACACCAGTGACAAGCAGCCGCCTCTATATGAAATGACAATGTCGGTGGGGCCGGCGTGGGGCTTCAGCCCCCTGCTATACACGAGAGCTGATTTACAGATGATATTGATGGCGCCTATGAGCGAGAGCCAGCTGGCGTGGATGCCGTTGTCCCATTGTTACCTGCCTCTCTTAGGTGCCCGGCCCCTAGCCCTGGGATCGAATGATCTCAGGGCTTTACTTTGGTTGAAGTAACATACTGAGAGGCTCGACAGAGCCGTGTACGCTGCTGCGCCCTATGGCTCTACCTCCGGCAGCTCAGTCACCGGCCGGAAGAGTGCGTCCCCGAGACCAGCTGCGACAGACGCTTCGATGAACCGTACTGGCGGCTGATATCGATCATGCGTGATGCGGATGCGTTGTTCAAGCTCGGGCGACCGGAAGGGATCGACCACGACCACATCCCCACGTCGTCGTACGAAGTTTCGGATCAGGTGGTTGATATGCTGGTCTCGGAAGGAGTACCCGACTACTACCAGCCGGGACGCCCGCTCCAACTCCTCGGTGAACTCCTGGTAAAGCCGCAAGTAGGGCCCTTCAGCCCGTAGCTTGCTCCGCCCACCGAAGATAATGCCGGGCTCATCGTCGTCGGCCTGATTGAGCAGCGTTTCTGGGGGGGACGATGAATAGAATTGGTCGCCTCCGCTGCCGCCGTGCGCCATGCCGCTTAAGATAACGTGCACCCAGTCTGCCGATCCGTGCAGCTTCAGGAGGCGTAGCGAGTCGTCGGTGAAGGTCAGCCGTGGATTGCCGAACCACTCAGTGAAACCGGTCTCGACTGCTACGCCCTTCCCGGATCGCCACGCCGCTTCCTCGACCGTCCGGTCGTAGTTCAACGTTGCGACGGTCAGCCCACCTTGTCGGAAGGTGAGATCGAACAGAGGCGTCAGGTAACCAAGGTCGGCAGCCGGGCCGAGCTGTACCAGTGCAGCAACCGCTCGCAGCGCCGGTCGTTGGATTCCGTACCAGCGCGGCTCTCGTACTCCCGCCGACCATTGTGCGACGAAGGGTGCGATGTCGTCTTCGTCGCGCGTCGCTAAGCGCAGCGCGGCATCCATAATCGTCTCGACGTCAATGGGATCGCTCCTGCCCTGGCTGGCGAACCATTGTCTGAGCAAGTCCCTCACCTGTAAGAAGACTTGGCGCATGTACTGCTCCTCGGTGCGCCTGCCCTCGGGGAGGAGCAGGCGCGAGGGGGCAAGCAGTTGATCCGTCATCGGCACGGCAGTTGGTATACCGGCCGGAGCCGATGCTCCAGCTCCCAGCAGCACCGCGACACGTTCAGCAGCCATCGCTCTTCCCTGTACCAGTGCCTAAGTCCACTCGACTGGCTAACACTTCGTTGCGCGAATCACTACCCCTGTGGATCACTGTCTAGTACCCTGCGACAACGCGCGTTGGCCCGCTCGGGGAGCCAACGCGCGTCTACGCGGGGATGGCAGATGCTCGGGGTTGGGTCGACGTGGCGGCGCCTACTGGCCGCTGTTGTAGTGGCGTTGCCGCTCATCAGCGGCGGTGCGGTGGCGTCCATGAGCGGTGCCTCCGCTTCGGCGAGTGGCGTGTCGCTGCTGCCAGCGGCTGGTCAGTTCACCCCGATCGCAGGCACTGCCGTTCTCGACTCGCGCAACGGCACCGGCGTCGCGTCGCCGAACCTCGCCCCCGGCTCGACGCTAACGTTCTCGGTGACGTCGGTCGGCGGGACGGCTACCGGGGTGCCGGCCAGCGCCTCGGCGGTGGTGCTGGAGTACAACGTCTCGGGGAACTTCGCCGGAGCGCTGTCGACCGGTGCCGCGGCCGGCGCGACGGACACGTCGCTGACGTTCCCCGCCACTGGGGAGCGCAACGGCTTCGACATCGTCACCCCGGCCACCAATGGCACGGTGGCGCTGGCAATCACCGGCTTCTCGCCGATCCCGAGCGGTGCCGTGCTCTCCCGGCTGGTGGTGCGGCTGCACGGCTACTACACCGGCTCGTCCACCACCAGCGCGGGCTCGACGTACGTCGGCTACGACCCGGCGCTCTTGGCCAGCTCGAGCAACAGCCCGAGCGGGTTCACCCGCAACGGCACCGGCACCAGCGGCCCGCTCGCCATCGGCAGCAACACGTACGCGGTGCAGGTGACCGGCAACGCGGGCGTGCCCACCGACGGGTCGGCGACCGCGGTGGCGTTGCAGACGGTCGTGCAGGACCCGACGTGCAGCGGCGGGTTCTCGCTCACCCCAGCGGGCAGCGGGCGCTCGGACTACGACGGCGCGTTCACCGCGGGGCAGGACGGCGAGAACTTCGACCTGATCGCCCTGCCGAGCAACGGGCAGCTCAATCTCCAGCTTCTCGGCTGCACCGGCACCGCGACCGTCACGATCCGGGTTCGCGGCTACTACAGCGCCCCGCCCTCATCGACGCCTGGGTCGAGCTTCGTACCGACCCAGCGCAAGGTCTTCGACACCACCACCGCCACCGGCACGAGCGCCTGCCCCACCACCGGTGACTCACCAAAGCTGGCCGCGCACTCCGGCTGCACCGTCCAGATCCTCGGCACCGGCTCGATCCCGGCCACCGGCGTCTCCGGCATCGCCGCCCAGGTCGTTGCGGTCAACCCCGGCCACGACGGCTGGCTCGGCCTCTACAGCGACGACACCGTCAGCCATACCGCCACCCTCTGGTACAGCCCCACCGGGCGCACCTCGAACTTCGAGGTCGCCGCCTATACCGACGTCAACCCCGACGGCACCGTCTACGTCTGGAACGGTGGCGACTACCCCGTCGACATCGTCATCCGCGCTCACGGCTACTACGCCACGCCGCACGCCCCGGGTCAGGTGAGCGGCGTGACGTGGTCACCGTCTGCGACCTCGGGCGTGGTGAGCTGGGCCGCGTCCAGTGGTGACGGCGGCGCGGCCATCACCGCTTACATGCTACGAGCGGTGCCGCTGGACGGCACGTCGCCCATGGTGACGCAGAACGCGGTGCCTACCGCCCGGTCGGCCACCATCACCGGCCTGAGCAGCAGCACCGGCTACACGGTGGCAGTGGCGGCCAAGAACGGCATCGGCACCGGCCTCGACGGCATCGTCGGCAGCAAGCCGCAGGCCAACGACGCCAGCGAGCCCTCTACCCACCCGACCGACGCCCCACCGGCCACACCGCCATCGACGCCGCTCGACGCCGCTGGCTACGCCAAGACTTCCAGCGGCACGGCCGTGCCGAACGCGCACGTCGACGTCTACCTTCTCGGCGAGGACGGCAGCGAGACGCTGCTCGGCACGACCACCACCGATTCGCAGGGCTACTACTCGTACGCCCTGCCGAACCCGCTGCCGGCGGCCGCGCAGCAGCAGGCGGATGCGCAGCAGGGCCGCATCAACGTCCGCGCCGTCATCATCGGTACGACGACGATCGGCACCACCACCCGCCCGATGCTGGCCTCCCACGCCGCCACTGTCCAGGTGGAGCAACCGCCGGGCGGGGGTGCCCAGCTGCCGCTCGGTAACCCGGAGCTGAGCAGCACCGCTCCGACCGCCACCTTCTACCCGCTGCAGACCAACACCATCGACACGACGGACGCGCAGGAGAGCGCCAGCGCCTGGCGCGGCATCGAGGACATCGACGCCGACGCCACCCTGCCGACGTGGGAGAGCGCGACCGGTGACACGAACACGAGTTCGTACAACCCGCTGGTGGCCGACGGCGTGAACTACACGGGAGCCGCGGTGACCCCGAACGGCGGTGGCTGCGCCAAGAGCACCGTGACCGACAAGGTGACCACCCAGTGGGTGACCGTGGGTGCCGTGCACTCGTACTGGGACGCCGCCAGCAACTTCGACTTCGCCAGCTCCAGCTCGATCAACGTCGAGTTCGCGCTGTCCTTCGACGGCTCCCACTACAGCGCCAACGGCAGCGTCGGAGCCGGCCGCGAGCGCAGCTGGGACCTACAGCCAGACAACTGGTGGGGCTCCTTCAACGGCTGGCGGATCAAGATCCAGGCGACGTTTTACAAGGGGCGGGACGTTTACACCTGCTACACCGACAACGCCGGCTACGTGCACTACACCAACTACTGGGTGCGCGTCGGGGATATGCAGTCGCACTGGCAGCAAGGCTCAGACGTCTCGCGCTTCGACGGCCCCACCTATTGGAACGCCGACCCGCGCTACCGCGACTACGTCGACCCCAGCACCAGCATCTGCGTCCGTAACACCAACAGCATCTACTACGGCGCCGGCGCGTCCGCCTTCGGCGTCGGCCTTTCGGTGCGCCATGACCGCAGCACTAGCTACGCGCAGTGCATCCGCGCCGGGCACCTGATGGGCAGACACGATGTCTGGGGCACCAACGCACCGTGGAAGTCCGCCTCCGTCTTCTTCAGCTACTGATGAGCGACGCGACGATCAGGCGACCACGGGCAGCCGCGCTTGCCGCGGCGCTGGCACTCCTGCTGACCGGCTGCGCGCCGCCCTGGCACCACAGCAGCGCAAGCCATCCCAAGGCCGGCCACTTCCTACCGGGGGCGGCCGGCTCCACGTCGCACGCGGCCAAGGTAGGCGAGCCGATCGAGTTTGAGCTGCCCATCGACCCACCGGAGAAGGGCACTGTCGTCCTCGACCACGTCACCTTCCCCGGCGGCGTGCCCGACGGGCTCAAGGTGAGCGGTCTGCACGCCTACAGCCGCATCCCCACCGGCGGCGGTTACGTCGTCATCACCGCCGAGGACAAGCGCAAGGTCCACTTTGAACCGTTGCCGTTCAAGGGGCTCGCCCTGTCCCGAACCAGCTCCTACTTCGAAACGGTCGAGGTCGTCGCCCAACGACCGGGACACTACGTCTTACCGAGCGTCGACGTGGTCTACCGTGTCGGCTCCACCTGGTACCACCAGCGGCAAGACTGGACCTTCGATATCCCGGCTTCCTAGCCCAAGCGAGTAGGCGCGCCATCGCAGTTGTCCTATAGGAAGGAAGTCAGTGAATGACCCCACTGAGTGGAAAGGGTCGGGATTTGTACGATAAGACCAAGGGCAGGCTCCCGAGGATCAAAGGGGAGCGCGTCGAACGCGTGATCCTGATCGCGACGATCCTGGTGCTGATTTATCAAAGTTACCAGATGACGCAGCAGACAAGGCAGATGAATAGGCAGACCAAGCTTTCTTCGGCCTCAGAGTTCCTGAGTTTCAACCTGGGGCTGATGGAGCGCGACGAAGACATCCTCTTCAAAGTGGCAAAGGATGACCCATGCTACGCGTATGTCTGGAAGGCCGGCCCTTCCGGTAAACCGGAGTCCAAGACGCAGCAGTGCGGTGATGCTATGCTGGACGTGCTGTCGATGGCCATGGCATCGGTTCAGAAATTGCCGACCGCCGACTCAAACTCAAATCGTGATGATTGGTGCGGCTGGGTTTATTATGTGTTACATAAGAGTACGAAGCTCAGGCAGCGCGTAATATATAAGGATGACTGGTGGCCCGAGATCACCGCGACGGCACTGGACGTAGATGAGCGCACGCGCAGACCGGATGATATGTGTCAAGGAACTTCACCCATTAAGGAGTGGCCGCGCGTTCACAAGGACTACATTAAACCCGGGCACCAGCGACGAGGGTCGCCGCCGCCAGCAACTTCCACCCCTCCCCCCTGATCAGAAGGTCATCCGACGGCAGGGAAGCCCCACCGTGAGTGCAAAGCCGGCGGGTCGGCGTGACGGCAGTGAACCAGCCTGCTACAACACTTCTTATGCGGGACTTGGCCGGGGCGGTATTAGGCGGGATGACAACCCTCCTCGCGGTGTACGTAGCCGGTCTTGTCTTCGTCGCTCAACACGTCGCCGAGCGCTACAGCCCGCTCATCTACCTGAAGGTGGTGCTGCGAGCCGGCCGGATGTGGTTAGCGGGCCTCTCGGCGACTGTCCTTGCCTCCGTAGTCATTGCGGTGCACCCTCCGAGTGACTGGACCAACACCGTTGAGGCGGCCTTGCTCCTGGGCGGCCTAGTGTTCGCCCTGGGCGGACTCTTTAGCGTATTCCGCTTTGCATCCGATCGGCGACAGATCGTAGGGGTCGTACTGCGGCTGGGCGAGGTAGGTGACCGGACAATCGCGCTTCAGGAGATGGCGTGGAACGCTGTGAACCGAGGCGACATCAAGATGACCCATCTCTTGCTCGATCAACCGGCGCGGGCCGCTGATGAACAGGCTGAGCTACTTGGGTGGATCGTCCAATACCCCGTCCTGCTGCAGCAATCCTGGCTACGCCAGCTGCTAGTTCGTTGCCTGCTCCCAGAGCGCATGGAAGATAGCTGGGCCGAACTCACGGGAGGGTCGCTAGGGCGCTTGCTCACCACTTCACTGGACGCGGGTTGGTTCGACACTGGGGAAGATATCGTCCTATCGCTCCACCGCAGTCTGGATTCCGCTCCCACCTTTGGCGAACACCACTCCTCGCTCGTGTTCGATGTGGGGTTCGCCCTACATATGGTGGGCGAGGAAGGTCGAGCATCCAAGCGCATCGCCCACCCCGCTGTGGCTCTCGCGAGCCTACAAGAATGGTTCGAGGCGAAGCTTACGTCGCTAAGGCGTGCTGTGCTACGACTGCGCGATACTGACAGCACGACTAACCTGTGTCAACTGCTCGACCGGCTAGCGCAGTCCGGTATCGCGACGCTCGCGGTGACCTCCCAGGTTCATCCTGTGCTTGAGGAATCCTACCGCGACGGAACCTTGGAGAGCGATGCCTTGGAGGCACTTGCCGGCGCCATTGGCGCCGCTCACCTTGCTCGGTTTGCGGAAGGCGACAGCGACCAGCTCCCAGACGTGGAGTACCACCACCTCGACGCGCTGGCTGGCCACGTCGCGCTGTACGCAGCCGCGCTTGGTGACCTCGACCAAGTGCCACGCATGATGGGTAATGCGCGGTTCATCCGTGCCGACGGCATGCCCCGGCGGCTCGTGATGGGGAACCGGTTACCGGAAGAACTCTACGTCGCCGTCGCTCGTGCGCTAGGTGCAAGACGCTGGCCGCAGTAGCCATCAGCCCAGCCTCACGGAAGGTGTTGCCGCGGTGCTGTATGCTGCCAGCGGCCGCAGGAGGGATCTATGGCAAGGGTATCTGCTACTTATAACCTCGGGGTCACCCAGGGCGGCCTCGATTTCGTTGATGTTGACGTTGAAGAGGATGTCCCGGTCTTCATTGACCCGAGCGCCATTCGCGCGCAGGCCGGTGATTGGATCATCCGCTGCCAGGAGTCGCTGCGATCGTTTTTTGATGAACTCCTGCAGGCGATAAAGGCCGGCAATCAACAGCGAACACGTCAGCTGATGTTCCCATTAGTTGAGCCCAACGAGACGCACCTTGGGATGAGCCGCGGAAGATCACGAGGGATGGGGCTTGGCAATAACGTGAAAGCCCAACGCCTGATCAACGCGTTGGCGGCAAGCAAAGCAGTGAAGTCCGGCTTCCTGCAGGATCTCGAAGACACGGCACTGCTAGTGCCGGGCGTCGATCGAGACATTGTGAGCGACATCGCGACCAGCGTGATTAGGGCGCAACTGATCGAGTACACCCAGAAGATGTGCGCCTTCTATCGAATTCCAATGGAACGTCAACAGAGCGGTCCATATTGGGATCTCCAAGCCAAGCAATGGGACAAGGGATTCGTTGACTTGCCTCGCGCCGGCGACAACAAGCTCTTACTCGTTCCAAAGTCGATCGTCCGGGTGTCACTCACGGTAGATAAGGGCAAGTATTACCGTGGCTACCTCCGTCCCTACTTTGAGGAGTTAGAACTCGACAAGCCAGCTTCGGACTTAGTTATGATTTTGAAGGACAAGCGCAGGAAGGTAAGGCTTGGAAAGCTGGATGAGGTGCTAGGTGTCACCAAGACATCTATCGTCGACAATACGCAGAAGTTTCCTCAGGCGCTGGATAAGTACAGAAAGGCCTTGGACGAGTCACTAAACTCGCCACTGCCGGACCAGATCCTCAGAGGCACAACGGGGACTCCGCCTGTCGATGTTGTCGAGATGCTGAATGAACTCAAGTCGATTGTCCCAGGCCATGGCGGAGCTACCTTGTACCACCGGGTTATCGCCAAGCTGCTGACTGCGCTCTTCGATACCTATCTCGGAAACTGTCGCATCGAGGAGGACTTACACGCGAGCCTAAAGCGTATTGACGTTGTCTTCGACAATGTCGCAGCCGAAGGGTTCTTTCGGTGGCTTGGCCAGCACTACTCTGCCGCCACGGTGGTGGTGGAGTGTAAGAACTATGGCCGTGACATTGGGAACCCGGAACTGGATCAAACAGCGATGCGGCTCGCTCCCCAGCGCGGACAGATCGGACTTCTCACGGTCAGATCATTAGAAGACAAAGCCCGAGCCCTGCAGCGCGCAAAATCGGTCGCGGATGACGGCCACGGATACGTCATTGTACTGGACGATGAAGATATCGAGGCGCTTGTCCAGGAACATATTGATTACTTTGCAAGCTACGCCGACGGTCCTCGCCCGTTGGCTCTGTTGCGCGAGCGGTTCGATCGTCTGCTTGGCCGGTCGGGAGCAGGACTAGCCACCCTGCCCACACGGACGACTAAGCAGGGCTGCAGGACGCTTGTCTAGATTGAATGCGCCTGGCAGATCGAGGCCTAGCTAGATGCGGCAGAGCAGGCGTCGTGAGATGCGTTGCGCAAAATCTTTGGTCGCCTCCTCCAATTCCGAGGAAAACCCGGTAACGTCCTTTTCCCGGGTTACCCCCGGCCCGGGCGGACCCGGCCGGGACGCGTAAAGCGTCCTGGCCGGGCAACCGCCGTTATGCCGAGGTTCGGTGGTTGCAATTGACGCAAATAGTTGGTGGCTTCGGCCACTGTCCGCCGTGGTGCATCGACCGTGACTATGAGGGCACGGACGACCACCCTGCCTTTCATGCTGGCCAGCTCTTCGGCGTGCGTGCGATAGCGCCCGGGGGCGACGTGGTAACGGTGTTTTTACAGCCAGTGGCTGACTATGTCCACGGCGCATCGCCGGACGCTGAGGTACGGAACATGGCTAACCCGAGAGTGATGGTGGCTTACGGCGATCAACCGCCGCTGTTCTGGCTAGCCCCACCCGAGAGTCGCTCGACGGCGGCCGCGCTCGAGCGCATGGCGGATCAGCTGGAGACAGGGCCAAGCGCGTAGGGCCTCGCGAGCCGCAGCCGGGGCCGTCCAACCTGTCTGGTTGGTGGGGAGGGTCGGGACCCGACAGCCGAGTCACATTCGTCGTGCAGCACCCACCCGCACTGCCGGCAGCCCTTCTCGTTAGGTGTGTCGCTTCGCCAGAGTCGCTATCTTGTGCTAGTTAGGAGTGACGAGGAGGACGACGACAGCATGACGAAGAAGCCCGCGAACAGTGGTAAGCCTTGGACTCCAGCTCAGGACAAGCAGCTACGTGCCGAGGCCAAGGGCAACACTTCGACACGGGTGATCGCACTCCACCTGGATCGGTCGGAGGGTGCAGTCCGTAGCCGAGCCCAAGAGCTGGGCGTCTCCCTCAAGCCCACCAATCAGAGCCCCTACAACAGAAGGTCATCTTCGCGTTAGCGCCATGCTCACCTGAGCCGGCTCGCTTGACGGGCTGTCCTCAAGCCTTGCGTGAGGCGATGGTCAGCTCCCTTCTTGGCGAAGCAACTTGTAGTTCCTGATTGCGTAGGTCGGAGACCGTGCTGTGACGGATGCTTCTAGGAGCTATAGCACTGGGACCGAGCGTGCCCTATTCACTCTGGCGCAGAGAACATGTTATTTCCCACACTGCCCGGAGCCAGTTGTGAAATTCGTCGAGGGCCATCCGGCGACCAACGTACAAATAGCGCACATCCATGGTGCGAAACCTGGCTCGGCACGCTATGACCCGTCAATGACGGATGCCGAACGAGCCTCGTTCAACAACCTCGTCTTGCTGTGCAAGCCGCACCACGACCTGATCGACCGGATTGCGCCTGCTGACTACCCGCCTGACTCGATCCGGCAATGGAAACGCGATCGTGAAGGTAACACAACTGCGGTCCTCAGTGAGGTTGCTGGTTGGACAGATGCACGCTTAGCGAAGTGGTTGGAATCCGCTGTACGCCAGATTGCCCCGCAGCGAGAGGTTACAGTTGAGCTTGGAGCGGGCGTCATCGTGGACAACAACGGCCTTGCCCATGGGCCATTAGGCGGATGGGACGCGCTCCTGGAGGCGAATCCCCATCTCGCGTCGAACCTGCTCGTCTTGGTGACCAGAGTTCGGAACACCGGCAGCATGCCGGTGAGCCTTGAGAGCATCGCACTCCACTACGAGGTAGCTGAACCTGAAGGGGCAGAGGCTACCATGATGGGCGAGAATCGTCTGCCGCAGTTGAATCCGGTGCTTCCGAGACGTCTTGATGTAGGCGAATCATGCAGGTGGCTAACGCCACGCGAGTCCTTCGCATGGGTCCGCGATCGGATCAGCTCTCCTGCCAACCGGATCGTTGCACTACGGGCTTCTGCGACTCTGGGCACGGGGGAGACCGTCTATTCGCCGCGCTATCCGCTTGAAGGTGGGCACCTCTGACACGCCTGCAATTGAACCGAAGCTCTGTCCCTCTGTCTCCTCAGTTTTGGCCGGAGGTCCGCTGGCGGACGACCTCGTGGACGGCGCAGCAGCCGGACGATTCCGCTGCGTGAGAGGCCGGACTCACGAGCGAGTCGCCGCGTTCCGAGGCCGCTTCGATACCTCGTGATGAGGTCTTTGACCTCGGCCTGTGAGAGCCGATGCTCGGTTGAAAGCGCTCCTCGTGGAACTGAGGCAGCTGTTCGATGACGCAGCTCCGGCACCCCGCGGGCATGACCTGATGAAGCTGTGGCGCGAGGTTCGAGCCGGCCTGGAGAAGGCGCACCCGGAAGAAGGGCCCGACGCCTTCGATCATGCCGAGCGGCTGCTCCACCAGCTACACACGCTCGACCCGGACGGCCAGAACTTCCGGTACCACCGTCGCACCGACGGCGGTCTGGCCTTGGCCGGGTGGACCGCCTTGACATCCGTGCGCTACACAACGGCCTCACCGCAGCGGCGGATCTGCTCGGCGGAGCCACCGACCAGATCGACTACGACCTCGAGATCAAACGCGACCTCGTGCGGGAGTACGGGCCGTAGCCGCGGGAGCGCGCCGAGGGGCAACGCTCCCAGGTACGGGAGAGAAGCCTCCTTCTCCGCGCCGGACGCGACGAGCACCATCGGATTGAGCTGTTAGATCATCGTGTGAGAAGCCGGATGGTCGTACATGCCCTCATGCCACGAGCGATGCGCCATGGCGGGCAGTGGCCGAAACCGTCAACCGTCGGGCCCATCGCTGCACTATTGCGGCGTATGAGGCACGCACGGCCGGTGGAGCGGCGTTAGAGACAAGGTGCCGCGCCTCTTCGAACGATGCGGTTACCTGGCCGGACGCGCTCGCGCCTGGTCGGGCCGCCCCGGGCCGGGGAGCGAGACGGGAGCAGTGCAACCGCGAAGGCGATGCCCATGGCAATTTAGCGGCAGAGTGGTATAATCTTCCAACTAAACGGAAGGATTATCCACATGCGCGGACACTTCATCAACGGTAAAGAACTCACCGGCGGTAGCGGAGTACTTAGAAGTCTCAATCCAGCGACAGGTGACGTCCTCGATGAAGTCGCTATCGCGGACAGCGAGATCGTAACGCAAGCTGTGATGACAGCATCAGCTGCGCAAAAGCGATGGGCATCGGTGCCGTTAGCGCAACGATCTGAAGCTATAAGTAAGCTGGCTGATGCTCTTCGGCGAGAATACGGTGAAGAGGGTCAAGAAACTCCTCTGAAATCCCTTATTCGTGACGAAACGGGTAGGCGCATGCCAGAGGCAGACCTAGAAGTAAGCGAGTCCGCGGATGTCATCAGCTACTTCGCCGACAACGGCGCGCGCTGGCTCGAACCGGAACGCCTCACCCTGGATGAGAAATTGTGGCCGACTAAGAAGAGCCGGGTGTGCTACGAACCGGTAGGCGTGGTTGCTGTTATCAAGCCCTGGAACTACCCCTTAGAACTACCTGTGTGGTCGATATCCGCAGCGCTAATGGCAGGTAACGCAGTCGTCTTCAAGCCGTCCGAACATTCCCCATTGGTGGGATTACGCTTAGCTGAGATCTTCACGGACGCCGGCTTACCCCCGGGCCTTCTCAATGTCATCACTGGGGATGGGGGTACCGGAGACGCATTGATAAACGCTGACGGTATTGGATTAGTCAGTTTCACCGGAAGTGTGAAGACCGGCCGAGCAGTCGCGAAAGCGTGCGCCGAGCACCTTAGGCCCTGTAAGCTTGAGTTGGGTGGCATTGACCCCGCCATTGTACTCAACGACGCCGATCTTGAGCTTACTGCGAACGGGATCACGTGGGGTAGCTTCGCTAATGCAGGCCAGGTATGCGTTAGACCGAAGCGAGTCCTTATTCATGAGAGCATATACCCCGCGCTCACCGAGCGGCTGACGCGCTTGACCAGCGCTCTTCAAAAGGATCGAGACTTCGGCCCACTCATCTCGAAGCAGCAATTGGAACTTGTTGCGAGTCAGGTTGAGGAGACAGTCTCGCAGGGCGCCAATCTCCGGCAGGGCGGTCGGCAGATCGAGGGTCCGGGGTTTTACTACGCCCCCACCATCCTAACGGACGTTGCTCCGAGCCATCGTATTTTCACCGAGGAGTGCTTCGGGCCAGTGATGGCCCTCACCCCAGTCGCGTCTAATCAGGAAGCTGTCGAACTTGCAAATGAATCCGTGTACGGATTAGGCGCTTCTATTTGGGGTGAGCGCGAGTCCGCCGAAAAGATCGCATCTAAAGTTCAAGGTGGGATGGTCTGGATCAATGACGTTAATGTCGCCTTTCCACAGGCGCCGTGGGGAGGCGTCAAGAACAGTGGGTATGGGGTCGACTTAGGCCGATGGGGCCTGGATGAATATGCGGTGAAAAAACATATAAATGTAGAGACCTCGAACGACACGACGCGAGATTGGTGGTTCCCGTATGACGACTAGCGATTATTTCATAACGGACCGCTATGTGGTATGACGTCGAAAGGGTAATTCTTATAGCCGGAGCTGCATCTGGGAACCAGCCGCTGGCTGCCTTCGACTACGCGTTGCGTCGAGCGGGTATCGCTGACTTCAACCTTATTAAGGTAACTAGTATCGTGCCACCTGGGGTGGAGATTCGCACGCTGCGCCCTGGAGCCCATCCGGTCCTGGGCGAAGGGCGCATGGTTCCTACCATCTATGCGCGGGAAGATTCCTCTGAAGAAGGTGCGATCTTTTCGGCAGCCGTTGGGGTAGGCGTGCCTATTGGTCTCAAGGTGCAGGCTGGCCTGGTGTACGTTTCGAGTGGTCGGCAATCCGAGGCAGAATCAGTAAGACGTGTTGAGGATATGGTACGTGATGGAATGGAGGTGAGAGGCACAGAGAAATATGAGGTCGTTGTGCAATCTGCTGGCATCGAAGTTGTGCCTCCTTGGTCTTCCGTAACAGCGGCAGCTATCTTCTGCGACCAAGATATACTCCGCCTCTTCAGGCCAGGAGACGTGATTAAGCTGGTGGGCAATGCCTACTGAAGTTGAGCCCGGAGTCTCAGATTGTGGCCTTATTATTGATCCACAAGCCACGTTGCGCGATGTGCTGTGGCATCGGTACATCGAACCATCCGCAAGATGGCTAGCAGGTGAAAGCGGCCCTCAACGAGTGCGTGCGCAGGACACGTCAAGCTCCTGGGAAACCGCGTTATCGGCGTGGTACCTCATGGATGTGCGGGCCGAACTTTTGAGGCGAAACAATCCAGGAGATGCTCTGACGGCAGACTTCCTGGACGGAAAAATTTGCGGAGCTATGACGTGGCTACTGGCGCAGTCGCATGGGCGTGAGGGTCCTCGGCCACATTGGGAGGGTGTGACGTGGGATACGGCTGCTGTAGTACGTGTAATAAGTCGTCATCTCAATAGCGACCGGTTATGCGGCCACGCCTTCGATGTTACTCAGGCGATAACGCTGTGCGGCGACGCCATGGTTTGGTTACGCAGCGAGTTCCTTAGATGGGAAAGTGACGTCAGCTACCCGTTTGGTCCTTCCGATCTAGCCCAGATTCTTTTGACTGCTACTGCTCTAGAGCAGATCGACTCCCCCGTATTAACAGCCGCATTCGGTCGCAGGTCTTCGAGGAGAGTGGTCTCGGACTTCATAGAGGCCATAGCTCAGCGGCTAATCTCGGCTGCGACTGAGATCAAGGACGACATTATAGAAGATGCCGCGATCGGCGGAGAGGCGAACGCTGTCCAATCAAGCTTTTGGGATGACTGGTTCCAATCGGCCGAAGTGCTGTCAGCGCTTGCTTCTTTTCTCGACCGTAAGCATACGAATGCTGCTACCCTCGCCGATGAATGCCACCGTCGGGTGCTAGGGGCGATTCAGTATATCGAGTTCCATCAAAGTGATGGCCGCTGGGGTGGGCACCCAGAGACTCTTCGATCGCTTGATGCCTATCTTCGGGCAACTAGGTCAATTCCTGATATCGGCCGGGAGGATCAGATCGTCCTGAAGGCACTTCGCTGGATGTGTGATCCCAAGCAGTTCTTCGATGACGGAAGTTTCCTGCATAGCCTGTACCTTACAGTGTTCTTTAGTGGAGCGGCATTAGAGCTTTACTCTCATTGGGGGCCGCTTGCCGATAAGACAGTTATGCAGGCATGGGATGATGCCTTATGGAACGCGCCAGTCCGCTCGACGCCGGAGCGTTCGAAGCGACTGATTGTGCAGGCGCAGAGAGATCGAGCGATTGCCAACCTTCGACAGTCTAGAGATGTGCAGCGCCGACTCGCCGGGGCGGTAGCTTTCGCTGTGATGTTTCTGATAATCGAAATGGTGGGGGTCGCCTACAAGGTGATAAGCATCAAGATGAGTGCGGCACAGTTATTTGCCGTTATCGGGTTAGTATTAACTTTCGCCCTTACGATTGCCGGTGCTGTCGTAAAATGGCCTCGGCGTAGAAAAGAGTTCGATCCTAAGTAGGTTCGTGATCTTAGTTCGGCCCGCCGGCCAAGTCGCCGTCGTTTCAGGGGTAGCTAGCCCGTGCGCGGCCGTGTTCGTCTCGCAAGTGCACTCCGGCTTGCATCAGCGCGCGCCGGATCGTGTTCGGTGAGCAACCAAAGGTGATGCCCAGCCGAGCGAGGGTTGGCCGGCCTGGTAGAGCCGCTGTGCGTGCTCGACTTGGGCCTGATCCAGGACGCGGTAGCGGCGAGCGATGCCATACCGGTCGAGGAGGCGCAGGACTCCGCTCTTCGAGAGTCCGTAGACCTGAGCCAGCGCACGGGCGCTCTCGCCAGCTTGGTGCCGCGCGACCAAAGTCGTGAGTGCCTCCGTTGGCAGCCGCTGGTCGAGCTTGTGCGCGCGGTGCCGGGATGGGCTGGCCGGCTTGGCTCGTCTGCGCGCCTGGGGAGCGCTGGCTGCCCGGCAAGTCTGCTGCAACCGCTCCAACACGGACGGTAACTTCGAATACCGGCCCAGGCGCTCCACTCCTATCGCCTCAGGTCAGCGGCCCTAACCGATTGGGACCGTTCGACGTGATCCGCGCTGTCGACGGCTTGTCGAGGGATAGGCTGCTGGCCGTGGACTACGACCTCACCGGCCTCGGCCCGCGCGAGTTCGAGCATCTGGTTCAGGCACTGTGTATAGGCCTATGGGGTCCGGGCCTGACTGTCTTCGGAGACGGACCGGATGGCGGCCGTGAAGCGACGATGCGCGGCCCGATCGATTGGTCTCTAGCTAGTGGCGGCGAACGGTGGGAGGGCTACACGGTTGTCCAGGCCAAGTTTCGACTGCGGCCCAGGGACCCGGCGGACAATCTTGAGTGGCTCCTGCACCAGATTGGGATTGAGCTCCCGAGGTGGACTGACAAGCGATACAAGCGCGCCAAGGGTGAGCTTCCCGACAACCTGTTGATCGTCACGAACGTGACGCTGTCGGCGGCTCAGGGCGGCGGCCATGACACCGCGCATGCCGAGCTTGCTCGAACGGCTCAGAAGCGTGGGCTCAGGCTCGCCCAGTCGCGGATCTGGCACTACGAACAGCTGCGCGCACTCTTGGACACACAGCCCGACGTTCGCCGCGCCTATGGCGGGTTCATCACCACCGGCGATATTCTCGGTCGCCTAGCCGAGATCCTCGGGCGCACCGACGGCAGCTGGATCAGTGATGCGCTTATGGCACACGCGACCAAAGAACTCCTCGCCAAGCAGTGGGTGCGACTTGGCCAGGCTGGCGATCCCGAAGATGAGAGGGTCGCTCTCGGCAGCGTCGTCATCGATTTGCCCGCGTCGCTTAGCGGGCCCGTGGACGAGAATGACGACGGCAAGTCGAGCCGAACGGTCAACGCCGCGCGATTCATCCTAGGTCGTGGCGAGCGCGCGCATGCCCACGGTCTTCAGCCCGGACAGCCGCCGCATCTCTTGTGCGTCGGGAACGCCGGACAAGGCAAGTCCACGCTTGCGCAGCTCGTGTGTCAGGTGTACCGCCTGGCATTGCTGCAAGACTCCGATAGCATCGGTGAGCCTGCGAAACGCGTCCTTCGGGCTCTGCGTGAAGCACTCGACCGTATCGATCTCCCGCTCCCAAGACAGCGACGGTGGCCAATCTCAGTCGATCTCAGCGACTACGGCGACCGACTTGCTGGCGGAGAGGAGGTATCGTTGCTGCGCTATATCTCCGAGAGGGCCAGCGCTCGGTCGCCGCATCGCATCCAGCCGGCCGATCTTATCGCCTGGATGAGTTCGTGGCCGTGGCTGCTAGTGCTCGACGGTATGGACGAAATCGTTACGCCCATCGTGCGCGAGGACGTCACGCGCGCCGTCGATGACTTCCTCGTTGACATCGCCCAACGCAACGCTGATGTACTCATCGTCGTGACGACGAGACCACAGGGCTACGCCGGCGAGTTCGGTGCCGAGGAATATCAACGCCTAGATCTCACGCCCCTCCGTTCCGCTAAAGCCTTCGAATGCGCTAGTCAACTGGCCGCAGTGCGACACCCGGATGACGAAGAACTTCGTGAGCAAGTCCTGCAACGCTTCACTTTGGCCGCGGCCGACCCGGACACCAGCAGGTTGCTCCGGACGCCGCTGCAGGTCGCGATCATGGAGTTGCTGCTCGAGCGCGCTCAACGAGCGCCACACGGTCGGTTCCAGTTATTCGACGCGTACTTCAACACCATCTATTCAAGAGAGCAGAACAAGGCGGGTTGGCTCGGAGAGCTCCTAGAGGACCGTAGGTCCGACATCGTTGCCGTCCATGAGCGCATCGCGTTACTACTCCAACAGCAAGCACAGGAGAGAACGGACCGTGAGGCGGCCGTGCCGCTCTCCGTCCTGGCGGAAGTCGCGAGAGAGCGGTTCCAAGATGAGGGACATGGCGTCGATGAGGCCGCTCAACTCAGCGAACGGCTGGTCAAAGCCGCGACTCTCCGTCTCGTCCTGCTCGTTCCCTTGCTTGACCAGGAAGTCGGCTTCGAGGTGCGAAGCCTCCGCGAGTTCCTGGCTGCACGAGCGCTAACAACCGGACCCGGTAGCAGGATTCTCGACAGAATGGCAGCAATCGCACCGTCTGCGCACTGGCGCAATACATGGCTGTTCGCTGCCGGCCGTGTCTTTATGGACCGAGAGCACTTGCGCGCATCGCTCATCACGTTGCTCCGCACCATCGACAACGACACGCTGCTGTCAATGCTAGCCGCCCCGGGAGCGGAACTTGCCACCGACTTGGTGCACGACGGCTTGGCCGCACGTTCGCCTCAGTACCAACGGATGCTGGCCGAGCACGCGATTGAGCGCGTCAGTTCATTGCCCGACTCCGATTGGCGCTCGCTAGCCAGCACGTTGTTTGAGGCCGCCGAGGCAGACCAGATCGTCCGGGCGCGGCTCGACAAGGAGATCGACCGCGCGTTGTGTGCGGGTGGGGGTCCTGCGGCTACGGCAACACGACTCCTCGAAGTCTTCGCCATGAACACGGGCGGCCTCGCCGCACGCGCTCGATTGCGTACCGGCGTGACGCGGTCGACGCCCGATCTCGGGGACGCCGGGCTGCTGAGTACTCCAAGTGAAGGACTCGTGGACCGTGGCGTTGCAAGATATCTACAGCCGCAAGCAGAGGCGCTCGGACCCGAGCAGGCGCAGTTGCTGCGACCCCTGATTGACGGCTTGAAGATTCGTCTGGGTCGCGTGCGAGCCGAAGATGTGCCTGAGGGTGAGATCCGCGCGCACTATGTGGTGTCACGCGGCGTGGCTGAGATGGACGTCCTCGATGCAGTCCTGAGTCAACTGACCGGGGCGGAAGCCTTTGCGCGACTAGTCGACAGCATCCCACCGGAGGATTATCAGGTGGCGTCGGCGCTGAAGGACGCCGCTCGCTATTGGTACGCGCGACGAGCTGTTGTTGGTGATCTCAACTAAATTCCCTGCCCGCCTGCCCACCCCCTGAGAGGCGTCGAGAGCCGTTGTCCAACGCCGCCGCGACGAGAAGTGGCTAGAGCATCTCCACGCCTTGCAGACCGTAAGTCCTTAGCCTGACCCGGACCTACGGCGACGCCTGGCACAGTTGTCGCCAGGCGGAGCCGATAGCCCTATGGTCGCGGCGCCCGCCGAGAGGGGAAACGTGATGCACCGTGATCTCGACGAGTACGTCAGGCATGCGAGATTGGGTGAGGCGCGGTCGCGACGCATGGTGGACGGGCTTCGGATCCTTCAGGACATCGCCACCCGCGGGGACAGACCGATTACCTACGCCACCTTCGCGGAGATGCTTCAACCCGGCCTAGCGCCTCTTGCCACAGGCGCGATCCTGGAAGACATTGGCGTCTTCTGCAACAAGGCCGGGTGGCCCAATGTGACTTGCTTCGTCGTCTCGGCGACAAGCGGTGAGTGTTCGGAAGGCTTTACCAAGATCTCGCGCGAGGATCCAGAGAGCGCACGTGACGCGGCTTGGTTCGCCTACGCGGTGTATAGGAACGCGCCGCGAGTCGACGACGAATAGCGAAGAGGCTGTTCGGGTCGAAAGCCCACGCCACGCAGCGGCGCGCTCCGCCGTTGTTTTGGCTGCACTCGTTCTCGGACGTTCGCAGTTCTCGCTTCGCGTTCCGGAGTTCTTCGTCGCCGAGGGTGGCCGGCGAGCCGACGCGGCCGACCGTTCGAGACCACGATGCGTCAGGAGGACGACAGCGAGACAGCGGACGGTCGTGTGTCGGTGCTAAGGCCCGCTGCTGGGACGCTCGCTACGCTGCGGTTGCGTTGGATCCCGCATGGGCACTCCGGCTCGCATGAGCGCTCGCCGGATCGTGTTCGGTGAGCAACCGAAGGTGGCGCCCAGTCGAGCGAGTGACTGACCGGCCTCATAGAGCCGCTGCGCCTCCTCGACTTGGCCCTGGCTCAGGACGCGGTACCGGCGAGTGATGCCATGGCGATCAAGAAGGTGGAGGACGCCGCTCTTCGACAGGCCGTAGGCCTGAGCCAGAGCGCGGGTGCTCTCGCCAGCGCGGTGTTGCGCGATCAGGTCCGTGAGTGCCTCCGCTGACAGCCGCTGCTCGAGCTTGTGCACGCGATGCCGCGGCAGTCCCGCCGGCCTTGCGTGCCTGCGCGGCCGAGGGGCGTTGACCGCCCGGCAAGTCTTCTGCAACCGCTCCAGCACTGTCCGTGACCTCGAATACCGGCCCAGGAGCTCCACCGTGACACGCTTACTCGGAACACTGACCGAAAAAATGTCCGCCAGTCGGGGCGGCGTGCCCTCTTCGGTGGGCCCGGCTGCCTGGTCCGGTCCACTGGTTAGCTGGGGCGGAGGCATGGCGGCCGGAATCGAGCCCCGTGTGCGCTCGTAGGCGGCGTTAGCGACCTGGACATCGTCAAAGGGTGGGTTGCTGACGCCTTCGGCGACTCGTACGCCGTGATCGTCATCGAGGCAGAAGCGCTGGTAGAAGGTGTGGTTCAGCTGACGTCGGACGCCATCATCACCGCGCTGGTACAGGCCGGCTACGTCCCGGATGAGGGCGATGGCGGCGCGGAGGCGCTCGGCTCCGATCTTGAGCTGGTCGCCGGTGTCGGCCAGGCCAGCTTGCACCCGCTGCCGTTCGAGCTGAATGGCGTTGCTGCGCTCGTAGATCTTGTCGCGGGAGAGCAAGCCGTCGGCGGCGAGGTCGATTAGACGTGCCTCGCGGGCTTCGAGCTTGGCGAGCTGCTTGGTGAGCGTGGCGTGCAGCTCGCGGGTGAGCTGTTGCTGTTGCGCCAAGGTAGTCGCGACTTGCTCCTCGATCGCTTCAGCGAAGCCATCGGCCAGGCGCAAGGTGCGGTAGTGCCCCGTTGACATTGCCATTGGTTACCTGCTCGCCCGGGCCGCGCCCTTCGACCGCCAAGTCCAGGCAGCCTTGCGCCGGCAGCACGGCTGGGGCATAGGGTCGCCGGTACCTATCGCAGACGTACGGACCAGTGGTCGTTGGCGAGCCATACCTGCGCTTCGCCGCCTCACCGCGGCCGCCCCACCACCGACGAGTCTGGCAACGGCACTCGATTGCCTTGCCAAGCTGGCACCGTGCTGGTCGGCCGATGCGATGGTTGACCTCATGGGCCGGGGATTGCTTCAAGAGCCAATGCACCCGGCAGGTGTCGTAGCGTTGGCGCGCTTGTACGGCCTACCGGTGCCAGTGCTACTCAGGCCACACGGCAACCGGAGCGCCTTATGGCCACTAGTCACCCAAGCAGCGCGCCGCCAGGCATTGAACGCGCTGTCGCCTCAGGTGACCGCGGCTGGCTTCCTACGCGCTGACTTCCACGCCTTGGCTAAGCAGCACGGCTTGCGGAACGCCCGGGAGCTGCGGTTTGCCTTGAGGCCGACGACCGCTTCCAATTGCACGATGACTGTCTCTGGCGCCGCAACGACGCTAGGAGCAGCCTAGCCCGGCACGTCGGCCGGATGTTGGTGACGGCTTCGGCTGGCCTGCCGCTCGACAGCCTCGCTGCCGGACTCGCCGTCACTTGGCGCCACGACCGTCGGCCGCTGCCGACTGCCGAGAACCTTGGGCGCTGGAGCGACGATCAAGACTGGCTGGTACGCGAAGGGGAGTGCGTGTGCTTGGCCGGCCCCTTGTCAGAGAGGTGGCAGCGACTGGTGGCCTCGACGAGCGACCGCGTACTCGAGGCGACGCTGAGAGCGGCTCCCGAGCAGACGTTGCGGCACCAAGCCCTGTCGGCGGCTCTACAGGACGCGAGCTTTACCCGCGCAGCAGCGCTGTTCGCCATCACCACGGCACCGATCCTGACCCGCGTGCGCCGTGGCTACTACCGCTTGCGACTGCACTAGCGGCCGCTTGCACTATTTGTGGTCATGCCGAAGAGATGGTGGAACCGTCGTTCATGCCGTACGGTTGTAGTTGCGTGATTGCGTGCCAACACTAGATGAGATCCGTGCTGGCATCAGCACACATCTCGGCAGCGAGGCGTCGGCCACGGAAGGTGTCGAACCTTTGAGGAGCGCCTTGCGCGAAAAGCCCTCGTCCGCGGGGGAGGCGATCACCAAATAAAATCATCGCCGGGTCTTGGCGGTGAGCCCGCGACTTCCATATAAGGCCGCTCGCCGCCGGCACCATCGCTCTTATGTAACGGCACCACTCGCGGGTACCGTCATAATCTAGAGTAGTGTCGATGTCCGTTGGCGCCTTGAAGGCCCGCATGTCGCTGGCCGAGAAGAGGCGCACGAGCGTAATCGGTTGCAGCAGTTGGAAGGAGAGCCAGGACTGTGCCTTCAACGCTGCGACCGCCAAGGAGTATCTCTCGCCCGGACGGTCATCTGCAAAGGGAAGAATGGTTTCACAGAACGCTGCCGGCAGACTGCACGCTGCGTACAAGTAGGGGAACTGGTAGCCGGGCAGCGGAGCGAACCTATACGTCTCGCCCGGATTGGGAATCCTGGTGTTGAAGTCTAGTGCTTTGTACCTCTTGGCGCGCGCGTCTACATGATTCCAGATGCGGAACAAGGGCGTCCCCCCCGCCAGCGTTTCCAGACGATAGCCCGAGGGAGAGTATAGCCAATCTGGCATGCATCGACCGCTTCCGAGCTACGACTTAGCGAGGACGCGGCTTAGGCACCTCTATGACGTCCTCGACTCGACCAAGGGTATGATGCGCCGCCAGCACGATCTTGTCTACTTCCACCGTATCGAGGAACTCCCGTGGCGCCCGCATGCCTAGCCGCGGGTGTGGTTGCAGCCACCAATGGGCAACCGCCCAAGGGGACTCAGCGGCCTCGAGGAGGTTGGATACGTCACCTATGATGGGATATGGCATACCGGACGAGGGCTCAAACTGGAAGCCTGGATAAAGGAGCCGACCATGATCCGGCAGGGCCAGGAGTCGCCCGCCGCGTCGCAGTTGGCCTACCGTCTCCTCTGACGCGCGGAGTACCGTGGAACGCAAGATCTGGACGACGTCCGCAGTGAAAAAGTAGGGTTCCGCGAGGACACGCCGCCTGACCGCGTTGGCAGCATCTATCTGTTTGGCTATCCAATCAATGACTTCCCGAGGAGATGGCTGTAACAGTCGCCGCTCTGTTGCCGGTAGGTTTTCCCACAGCTCACTATCATCGTCCTCCAGATGTGAGGACTCGTACCAGCGATGGATTCGGGCAATCCAATCACCATCTATATCAGGCGGTGGTTGATAAGGTTGTTGTTCGGGCACTTTGACAACGGAGCTTCCTTTCCTCTTGGGTCGAGACCCGATCTCACTATATCGAAAATTGCCTCTTAATTGTAGAGCTCTTGAAACAATGTATTGTGCTGCCTGCGAGGAAGTCCATCTACGCACTGCCAGGTAAGGGTAACGGGCAATATCATTCAGGACCAATTCCACGGCAGAGCCAAGGGCATCCTGTGGGCGAGAGATTTCCCATTGACTACCGGATAGCCGCCTGAGCGCAATAGAACGCACCTCGGGAGAGCGGATGAGTGCACCGAGACGCTGGGAGCTTTGGCGGGCATCTTGGAATAGCACGTCCAGGACGACCGTCATCGTTGGTCGGTTACGCGGATTAATATCTAAGCAGGCCGCGATGACCTCTTCGTAGACGCTGCGCCGGCGGCCCGTTAGGTCAGCTCGAATGTGTCTCGTCCAGCCTGAACCTCTTGGAGAGATTTGGCGCTCGTCGGACACTAGTAGACGCAACGCGAGACGACCAAAGCTGTAAACGTCCGCAGACGAATCAACCATCCCATGATCCCATACCTCCGGGGCCAGGTACTGACCCTCGTGGGGGATCTCCAGTGCGGACTCGGGGTAGGGGACGCGACGGCCTAGCTGGAGAGGATAATCCGCCAACCGGCAACCGCGATAGTACACAACATTCTCGGGACGGAGGTCGCCATGTACACGGTCTGCACCATGGAGGTACTCCAACCCCTGAGCGACTGCGTCAAGGGCGCGCTCGAGTGACCCTAAGGACGGCTCTCCGACCAGGTGCATCGCTAGAGTGCGGACGCCATACGGCCGAACAAGGTAGAGTACTGATTGACCCAGCGCCTGTACGTGCACCGTATTGACTTGCTCATAATTGAGTAGTCTATGTGATGTCAATCCCAGAGCCGATTCGACCCAACTGGGATGAGGGTCTTCTCTCGGTCGCATTAACCGAAGTACTACACGACGTGCCCGTGACAGCTCCCGTGCCACAAAGGACCAATTGTCATTTCGATGCCGTAGCGGCGTAAGGAGGCGATATTGCTCTCCGATCACGACGTCCTCTAGCAGGCTGTCGGAGAAGAGGCTCATGCCTTATCGCTTCCGCTTGGTTTTCCCTGGAGAGCCAGCGTACCAGCGTCGACGCCGATCCGCCAGCGATTCAGTTACCCGCGTGTGCGCAGCGTGGAGGCGTCAGCGGAACGACCACGACGGCATCCAGCGTTCGCTGGCCGCCAGTTCGGAGCAACGGCGATGTCCTACGAAGGGGTCCGCACCTCATCCCGATGAGTCATGATCGACCTGGATGAGCCGCAGTCCAAATAGGACTACTCCGAACGGGCGACACGGACTCCGCGGCCTGACGGCTATTCTGATGTCTACTTTCAGCGAATTGCATACACCGCCCCTGGTGTCTAGTAGCCTGCCTACGCGTTGGCCCGCTCGGGGGCCAACGCGCACCTCATGCAAGGACGGACGGCAGATGCTCGGGGCAAGGGTGACGTGGCGGCGTCTGGCAGTGGCCGCTCTCCTTGTCATGCCGCTCATCAGCGGCGCGCCGACGCCGTGGACGCCAGCTGTGGCGCCCGCCGCCGCGGCGGCGGGCGCCAGCTTAGAAGGCTCGCTGCCCCCGGCCGAAGGTCACCCCATGACCCGTTCCCACTCTGATTCTTGCAGATGAAAATGAAAAAATCATGAACTTGCACACCCGGACTACTTCTTATTGTTCGACCGGTGGCTTCTCGTCTCTGGACCGTGCGGGAGGATGGTATAACCCTCAAGCAGTCGGCCAGTGATCGATGATGCGGTTAATGGCACTTGCCCCGTCTGCTGGGGGCAAGCCGTGGTCGCGCTCGAGGGGCACGTGAATCAACTCATCACCTACGTGCAGAACGTAGGCGGCGCCGACGTCTATGAGTGGCTGCCCAGCAGGCGGCAGCCAGTGCCAGGGGTCGTCTGCCAAACTGATCGCTTGCACGGTGCTCAAAGGACGACACCACGCCACCAGCCGTCGTGGTGTGATTTGCTCCTGCTGGGCGCTCATGAAGTGTCGATCCTGCGCCCAGAACTCGTCCTGATGTTCCGCCAGCAAGTAGCAGACCGCGCTCTCGGTAAGGGCAAGGAAGGTATAGCGGGTCCCCGGCACCTTCGCCCGGCTTCATAGGCTACGTCGTGGTACCGGGGTTCACCCGCGAGTGTGAGCAAGGCTTGCCAGCGAGTCATCAGAACCAATGGGGGAGTGCGGCCACATTTCCGCAGCTGATCGGCGATCGCTTTCAGGTCATTGCCTCTCCGGAGGATGTCTGCCGATCCCTCATCTACTTCGTATTCCCGGTGCACTGTCTCAGCAGGTCGCCGGCATCCTCGAATGCCTCGCCGGAGGCGCACCGTGAAGTCCTCTGCCAGGCGGGTCACGTCATGTACCAAGGCCGGCCGGCGGCGGACCGGGGGAGCGAGCTCGACTCTAACATTGTCGGTGCCACCCATATTGATGCCGGCACGGTTCGGGCTGCGTTCGTGCTCAGCTCGCGTCCGCCAAGCGACGTAATTTGCGCCAGTGAGGGCGGCCAGTGGCGCTACGTGACTCAATCGTTGGACACCGTCGATGTGGTCCAGCACGCGAGCGACGAACCGCAGCGCTTGGACCAGCGTCTCGGTGATGTCCTCCTCGATGATGGAGGGGATGCCCGGACGCCAGCCTTCCACCGGCAGCGCGGGACCTGCAACGAGGATGTCGCCCAGTTCGTTCAGCCGTACCAGTCGCTGCGCCTGGGGCTGCACTAGCTCTATGGCGTCCCCACGCACTGTTGTGTCGGTCGCGGCTGCGGGCGTCAGTACGGCGAACTCTCCGGTCAGTGCCTCTGCCAGCAGGACCTTCCTGAGCTGAGTGCTCTCAAGTTCGGCGGGACGGAGGACGGAACGCCGGGGACCACCGGCCACGGCCAGGCTAAGCCGGCCACCGCTGGTTTGACGACGGTCGCCCGCAAGCAGAGACTGCGCTCGGCTCACTAGCTCGGCTTCATCGAGCGGCGCGCTCGCGTTGGCCAGCGCGTGGTCATGCAAGCCACGGGTCACGAGTGCTTGTAGGTCGGCTGGGTCCTCGAAGGAAGCGATGTAGTGCTGCTCCCACCCCTGAACCTCGCGAATGAACTCGACTTGCCGTGACTCCGGCTCACCGCCTCGCTGTATGAACGCCAGCACTGGACGTTGATCACGGGCCTCTCGGTACTCCTCATGCGTGGCGGACAGCCACGAACTCTGGACATCGCCGTAGCGCTCGCCGAGGACCAGCACGACCACATCGGCCGCTCGAACGGCTGCGAGGCAGGCCTGCTGTGGGCTGCTCGGCGAGGCACCGAAGTCCTCGGCTCGGACGACCTCGTACCCGAGCGCCCTGATCGCCGAGGCGGCAGCGTCACGCAGTGCTTCGTACCCCGCCATGGAGGAGCTGAGGAACACCTTCATGGGCGAAGTATGCAGTCGCCTACCGACAGGATCGCAGTTCTGCCGCACTCAATAGTCAGAGTCAGCGGCACTACCACACATCCACTCCAGCGTGCCGGGACGCCTGGACAGGGAGGTCTCGCCCGGTCCTGCCGCTCCCGATCGTGAACTCACTTCAACAGGCAGGTCGTCGGGTACCAGGGAGGTAGTGACCTGCCTTGACTATCACCGTCCCAACTGGCAGCAGCACTGCTTTAGCGCCTGGCACTAGGACGACGTGAACGCCGCCAGCGGTGCCAAGCAAGATGACAGCCCTCGGGGTAGGCAGCGACACGGGCCCCGCCGGCTGGAGGCACACCGGTTCGGCGGCTACGTCAAGCAGGCCGTCGGCGAGCGAGTGTCCCTCCTGCTCGCCCGCCGCCAGTCGGAGTGCCGCCGCCGGGGCCCCACGGTCGATGTCAAGCCACGCCAACGCGATGAGCAAAAGAGCGACGGAACAGACAGAAATGGCTGCTACGTGCCCGGTGCGCTCCCACCGAGCTGGACGAGGTAGCCAGGGGGCGAGAAGCGCGAGGAGGCCCAGCGGAACGCCGATGACGATTAGTAGCCCGGGCGCGTATGAAATGCCGACGATGGCCAGGAAGGCTACGAGACAAGCCGTCACTGGTCCAACGACGTAACTCCACCAGTGATCGTCACTGGTTAGCATGATCACAAGCCAAAGCGTGAGACCCATGATGCCCACTAGTGTGAGAACCACCACTGCGGCGAGGGAGATCAGCCGTGGTCCGCCCAGGCCGACTTGATCAAGGGTTACGCCAAGCGGCCGGTAGTAGTCCTCGTAATCGAGTCGGATCGCGGCCCCCGCTACACCGGCTACTAGGGCGAGCCAAGCCGTGGCCGCCAGACCGTTGGGCTTCGCTGCTGGCTCACTTGCAAGTGGACTAGGCGAGGGTTCGACCGGAGGCGACGCGACCAAGCCATTGGATGAGATAGACGCCTGGCCGCTCCGGTTCCGTCGGCCAAGCGAAACAGTCATTAGCGTACCAAGGCACAGGGCGGCAACGGACATTCCTTTGCGGCTAGGGGTTAGCCGAGGCATGTGCTGCGGCATCAGGCGGCACCCTTCGGGTTGGATCACTGGACTTTCGCAGGACCGTACGCGGAGGTACCGACGGATTCACGGATGGCCTGGCCAGCGGCGAGCCCTTCTACGAGGTGTCGTTCAGGCCAGCGCCAGCGTGGCCGGGTCGCGCAACACGTCAGCTAGCCGGGCGGTGACGTCGGGTCGAGAGGCGTCCCAGATCAGGTGCAGGCCCGCTTGGGTAGTGAGGGTGAGGCGGCCGTAAAGCATGACGGGCAGGCGCCGGTTGTCCTTGTAGCGCCGGTCGGGGCCTCCCTTGACATTGACGTAGCGCCAGGTGGTGTCGATCTGCTGACTGTCCGACGGGGTCGGACCGTCCTCGATGAAGCGTTGGTGCTCGGCGTAGGCCAGCAGCGATGGGTACGGAACGTCGGTGAAGTCGCGCCCTTGTCGTACCAGCACCCGGTCGGGAAGGAAGTAGACGGCGCGCTGGCCGGCGGTGAGGCTCGGCACGGCGATGTTGGTGACCAGCTGCTTGGGGCCGCGCATGGTGACCAGCGCTCGGCTGCGGCGGATGAGGCTCGAGGCGCCGGCGTTGGTCTTGTACTGGTAGGTGGTGCGTACCGCGCCAGCGGCCTCGACCAGCCAGACGCGTTGTGCCTGTTGCACAGTCGTCACAGCGTCAACGATGCGGCCGAAGCGCTCGGCGTAGCGGTCCTCGACCTGGTAGAAGGCCACCACCGAGTGGCGAGCGCGGTCGTTGAACCACAGCCAGATGACGCCGGGGATGCCGGGGAGAAGCAGCACCGCCCCGATGGTGCCGAGCGCGCCAACCAGGATCAGCAGGCCGATCGCCGCCCATGGCCAGATCGCGCGCACCCGGGCTGCGGCCTGGAGCTGCGTAACCAGCTCGCTTGGGGAGGCGGCCACCAAGTCGCGGACGTTGGCGCCGGTAACGTCCTGCATCTTGACGTCGCTCTGGCGGGCCGGCTCGAGCGGCCGTGGCGCTGAGTGCTGCGGCACGGCGGGTCGACTGCGACGCTGCGCCGGCACGGTGACGCGGTAGGACAGCGCACCTGAGGCGAGCCGCACATAGTTGCCACGTGGGCTGGCGCCGACCCGGAAGCCCGGCACGCCGGCCGAGACACTGAGTCCCGAGCGGGAGGCGGAGAAGCGGAACGGGCCGGCCTTCAGACTGGTCCGGACATAGAACCCCATACGAGGCAGTGTCGGCGGCCGAGAGGTTCGCTGGAGCCGGTTCGGCAAGAAACTCGCCGAGCGAGCGAAACACCCGGGTTCAGGGGCGAGAATCTGTCGTCCCTCGGCGCTATGGTCACCGACGGGCACGCGCAGCCCGGATGGTCCGGGCTACCCGGCGCGTGCCGAAGGAGAACAGTGCAATGTCCGTAGTCGACGCTTCCGTAGCCCCGACGGCGACCCCGCTCACCGCCGCCCAGGCTCTCGAGTACCTCAGCACGCTCGACCTGACCATGATCCGGCTCAAGCTGGCCGACCCCGAAGAGGGCCAGGGCTGGTCGATCGAGCAGCTCGATCTCGCTGAGCGGGAGTACCGCCGCTTCCTGGCGCTGCACCTGCTGCACCCCGACCGGGCGATCGTGCCCTGCAAGCTGGTCGATCTGGTCTGGCACGCCCACATCCTCGACACCATGGCCTACGGCCCGGACTGCGAGCGGCTGTTCGGCTTCTTCCTGCACCACTTCCCGTACTTCGGGATGCGCGGCGAGCAGGACGCCGCCGACCTGCGCTCGACCTACGACCAGACCGTCGAGCTGTACCGGGCCGCCTTCGGCGAACCGCCGGCCGGCGTCTGGCGGCCCGAGGACAAGATGAAGTGCAACCGCACGAACTGCCACCCTCAGAAGTGCAGGTAGCAGCCGTCGCCGCGCGCCGCCCACCAAGGTCCTGGTGGGCGGGCGCGCCGCTGGTGTTCCGACGGTCGCCACCCAACCGCGAGGGCAACCCATGGTTCAGCGTCGGCCACTGACTGATTGGCAGCAACAGGTCCTGCGCTGGGTCGATGAAGGCTGCCCTGGCCGTGAGTCGGAAGCCAACAACCGCTACAAGACGTCGGCGTCGGCGCTGGCCAGCCGCGGCCTGGTGCGGATCAACCGGCGAGACGGCTGGAACGCGGTACTCACTGAGGCCGGTCGTTTCTACTTCTCCAACGGTGCCTATGTAGATGAGCCAGCCGGCCCCGACGACCTCTCTTCGCAGACGCCGGTTGCGCGGACTACCAATCCGCCGCAAGCGCTCGGTGCTCGTAGTGATGGAGCGGCCGACCGTCGCTCCGCCGGTGACCCGCCGCCGCCCAGCCGGACGCCCACCCGGCCAGGAGCGGGCCGGTCCCGTCGCCATCCGGCCGTGGTGTATCTCGAGCAGCACTGTGACAGCTTGGGCGTCACACCCACCGTGCGGCCGCGGGCGCTGCGGGTGCTACAGCGCGCGGTTATCGCTGCTGAGGCCCGGGGCTGGGCGGTGCGGCCGGTTGAGCTCAACCGCGAGCCGACTGGGTACCGGCCGCCGTACGGCAAGCGGGGTGCCCACATTACGATTGCTGTAGGCGAGGAAGTCTTCGCGCTGCGGCTGGTGCAGGAATACGAACAACGGCCCCACGTACCGACTGCCAAGGAACGCGCCGATCAGGCGAAGTACACCTGGGCCCACGTCCCACGGTTCGACGCGGTACCCACCGACCGCCTCCGGCTTGAGCTACTCAACACCTACGGCGGTCGCACGCGCTGGGCTGACGGAAAGCGCCTCGTGCTCGAGGACAAGCTCAAGGACGTCATGCACGACTTGGAGCAGCGGGCAGCGGAGGCGGTCGAGCGCCATCGGCAGCAGCGACGGGAAGCCGAGGAGCAGCAGCGGCGGTGGAAAACCGCCATGGCGGCGGCACGTCAGGAATACATCGAGGAGCAGCGGCGGCAGATCGTGCTCGATGAGCTGCGGCGCTGGGGAGAGGCGTACGCCATCCGGCGGTACTGCGCCGCACTGGCCGCCACCATGCCTGACCAGACAGCGGAAGAGTGGATCGGTTGGGCGCGCAACTACGCCGATGGGATCGACCCGCTGCTGCAGCCGCCACATGGCGTGCCCCTCGTGCGGGAGCCGAGTCCGAGCGACCTGGTGCCCTACCTCCGGGCGGCTTCAACCCCTACATGCCCCCATACACCTTAGGTTGAGCGACGGATTGTCATGGCCACGCCTTCAGCAACTGTTCTCGATGTCATAGAAAACGCGCTCGGCAGCACTGAGCCCATCCGCGCCGGCACGTTGACGCTTGCCGAGATAGATGAGCTTGCTGAGCTAGTCATCGAGTTCTACGACGCCTGGGAGGCGCCGAAGGACGAGAGTACTCTGACTGCCTATTCTGGCGGGGGACTCGGGCTGTCGCAGGCAGGCGACCCAAATGTGGACTATCTATATGCGTCGCTGCTTTACTATCCGCGCGTCGTCGTGCACGATCCTTTTGCGTCCTGGTTCAACCGGGACAGAGATAGGTTGAACCTGACCCATGGCCCCAGGCTGAGATCGGACGAGTTGTGGGCGACAACGACCGAATACGTTCTCGGTTCAGAGTACTTTGCTCAGCGAAGTCAGTTGACGCTGGAAGAAGCGCGAAACACTGTGCGGCGTCAGCTAACTATTGTGCGCACCCTTGAGCCCCTGATTCGATCGGGAGCGGTGGTACCGATTCCCGCCTGGAAGATCGTGCGGCAACGCCAGCAAGCGATCGCTGCGGCAATGCGGCACGATATAGCGGATGACGCCCTGCTCAACCTGCTTGCACGCAACACCGGGGGAAGGCCGGACGTTCTGCCCCGTGTCGGTGACTTCTCGTACGCGGCTCAGGGCATCCCGCCTAACATGAAGCTTAATCAGCTTCGATATCTAGTCCTCGAAGCGCCATCGTTCTACTTGAACAAGCTAGTTAGTATTGCCGATGAGTTAGGCGCCGTATACGTCCCGCCGGCCGAGGCGGATCATGTGTTGCTGAACGCGCGTCTCGACAGGTTGCCTCGCGAGGTGCGTGCACGGAGTCGCATCGAACTGCGTCTAGTCCGTGACATCGCCGCGGTGCGCCTGCCGCTCTTCACTGGTTTGCCTGCGCAGACTCTGGTCAAGATTCGTCAGGATGAGGAAGCCTTCGCCGATTTCCGTGACACTTTGGCTACTGCTTACCGTTCCGTACAAGTGTCCCCGGAGGATTCAGACTTCGCGGCGGAAATGCGTGAGGCCCTGCGAGCCGCCTTAGACCCTCGTGTAAGGGAGGTCCAACGACTGACCTCAGCACAGCAGACCCTGAAGGCGGCAGCCCTGGCCGGTGCGACAGAGCTGGTACTGGGAGCAGTTGCGCTGATCGGTGGCACGCCTCCTCTGTTTGCGCTAGGGCCGGCGATCCCGGCAGCGCTCCTGCGGATGCTGCTCCGTCCGAAAGCCACAGGAGCTAATATGGTGTTGCAGGCGCTGGCGCGACGTTGATCATTAGCTAGACAGCACTTTAGCTTCCCGGCACCCGATAAAAATGGCCGCCTAAGATGGGACAAGGAGAACGGAGCGCGGGAGTGTCCGACCAGAAGGACTTCTTTATAAGCTACAATCGTGCCGATGAATCATGGGCCGTCTGGATTGCTTGGCAGCTTGAACAGGCCGGCCACTCTGTCATCGTGCAGGCATGGGATTTCCGCCCCGGGAGCAATTTTGCGCTAGAGATGCAGCGGGCGGCGGCAGCCGCGAATCGGACGATACTCGTGCTTTCGCCTAACTACTTGCAGAGCCACTTCGCACAGCCTGAGTGGGCGGCGGCCTTTGCTCAGGATCCCGAAGGTCAACAGAGGCGTGTGGTGCCTGTCCGCGTGGCTCCGTGCAATGTAGAAGGACTTCTGGGGCAGATAGTCCATATCGATCTCGTAGGAGTACCTGAATCCCACGCCGCCTCAAAGCTTATTGCGGGCATTGACCCTGGACGAGCCAAGCCGACAACCCCACCAGCTTTTCCTGGGAGTACTTCAGTCGCATCCCAGAAACCTGTGGAGACAGTAGTGCCGGCGCGCCAAGACCTGGACTGGCGGGCGCTTGATCTGGTTCCCGACGTGGTCTGGCGTACAGAAATCGGTCGTGATTATTATTACCAATCGGTGCCCAGCCGACTAGAAATTCACCTGATCGCTCTTAGCGGCCCTCGGTTCGAGGCGCGACGTCTGCTTTCACTTCCGGACGAGTTGGCTGCCTTAGGCCGACAGTCAGGTCTATTCACGCTCACGCAGGAACTACAGAGTGCCGCGACGGGCGATTTGGCGTGGGTGGCATCAGCCCGGAACGGCGATGCTGATGATATCGGCATTCTTGTGACGCGTGACGGTCAGCGTGGTGCATGGATTACTCTACCGTACGATGGGCTAGGAAGCGTTTTGGATGTAACGAACACAAGGCCCCGACTGGTTACCCTGATGCAGTTTCTATTGCAGTTGAGTGTACCGCTGCCTTCGCGGTTCGCGTTCGCCGTCCGCGTGGCGCCTACCTCTTTACTGATGATAGGTAACAGTGCATTAGTTGGTCGACGCAACAGCGCAAACCTGTCGCTTAGCACTCACGACTTGACATTGCTGCCCGAGGATAGTTTGCCGGCCGAACAACTACGCTATGCCAGCGAGGAAGTTGCGGAAGAGCTGCTCGCCCGCCTGCAGGGCGTGATCAATAAGTGAGCGTCCTTGGGAAGCTCCAAACCTTCTGCCGAAGGTTCAAGTGGACGGCATAGCGGCTTCCTTCTTGTCGAAGGCGGCGTCTGAAACCCCGCGAGCCCAGTGGCCCAGAGCGCTCACGCACGGGCCAACTCGTCGAGCGGCTGGCCTCGACGCCAGGTCAGACTACAGCTCAGCGGGTGTTCTCCGCGTGCTTGAAGTGAGGCGTGGGCTGCAAACTGTGGGGTGTCGCTCCCCAATGCGGGAATCCCGCTTGTAGTCGGCGGTAAGCTGTCGCCCGAACTAGGACGGTCCGTGACGGTCCGCGAGCCGGGGCGCTGGCGTCTTGGCCTGGCCGGCTGGGGCCCTCAGCCGAGGACAGCCGCCGTTCATGAGAAACCCTGGACGTAGGAGGACTCTAGCCTTGGGCGATCAGCAGCAATTAGAGGCGATGGCCGCCATCTTGCAAACGTTCAGTGAAAATTCAAATGTGCTGTCATCTGAGATACCCCTTAGTGTCTTACGCCGATTGGCCATGTTAACTGGAGGTCAGAAACCCCAGTACGTCGATGCCCACATCTTTCCGACCGATGATTGGCACCGAGTCAGTGGTGAGGTCATCGTGATGACCGACAACGTCATCATCCAGGCAACGTTGCGAGCAACACCCAAGGACGAGACAAGGGCTTACACCGTAACCGTGGGGGCATGGGCTCGGCGCGACCTCGTGTCACTGAACATAACTCCAGATGAGGGCGAGGGCCGTAACCCTGACTCATCCTGGTCCGAGAGCTGGCGTGAGTGGCCCCCGCAGAGTTTTATCAGCCTGAACTACAATGTCCGCAGCATCAGCCTCCCGCTCGCCCCCGACCCTTCGAAGTGGTCACGACAGCAGCTAACCAGTCTGCTACCATCCCTGCTGGCGGACCTCAGTCGTGATAAGTAGCTCAGAGTCGTCTCGGCGGCTATGCGGCGCCAACGCCATCGGGAGTGCGCCGTGCCAAACTAGAGTGTGATGAGCGGGACAACTAAGTGATATTGCAACGTTGAGTAGGCATCGCTCTTGAACACCGCAGTGAGAGAGGACGGTATAATGCCGGAGGGCGACATCGAGACTTACTTCGAGGACGGCAAGTGAAAGAACAAGGTTGAAGGCAGTTCCCGCGCGGCCAACGCTGCCGATACGAAGGCGGAAGCGCAAGCCAAGGGTCGAGATATGGCCATAGGGCGTGGCGTAGAACATATAATCAGGAACAAGGACGGCGAGATCGGCTCTAGGAATACCTACCCACGCAGTCGCGACCCTCGTCGTACGCCTGGATAGTGCAGAGGTAAGTGCTGCACCTTGTGAGACACCGTGCCGCAGAATTTCTGATTTTTGGACCGGGCCTCTTGTAGGAAAGAGCATTATCGCGCCCAAGAGGTGGTCGAGGACTGGGCTTGGCGAGTGGCTGCCGAAGACGGAAGCCACCTGTCACCATACATCCGGTCATGGATGCACTCTCGAGACGGCACGATGATGAGGGTCGATCTCCGGGCACGCCGTGGCTTGACAGCTAACGGGGCTGCGCAATCTCGGGATGTCGGACCGGAGCAGGAAAACTCTCAAGCCGCTCTTTGGCGCCTAGGAGTGCCCACGGAATAGGAGCATCGCAGCTTGAAGTAGTCAAGCGGTTTGTGAGAGCGCACCTGGCTAATGACTCCGCGTCGGCCGGTCATGCGGGTCCCGTAACTGCACGCCGGCTCGCCGGAGCGCCTGCCGCACCGTCTCGTGATCCACCTAGGTGGTCGCCCACTCGCTTGAGGGACCAACCGGCCTGGTATAGCTGCATCGCTTCGTGCACCTGCTCGTCGGTGAGCCCCTGCAACCGCATGCTGGCTCCGGCTTCGTGCAGGAGGCTAAGGACCGTCCCTTTGCCGAGGCCGTAGTCCCGCATCAACTGGGTCGATGGCACACCAGCCTTGTAATTGTCCACCAGCTGGGCAACGGTCGCTGGGTCCAAACGTTGTTTGATCTTGTGACGCCGTACCGCTACACTGGGACTACGGAGCGTTACAGCTTCTGCCTTGGCCAGGTGATCCTGAACGCGGCGAAGCGTCTCCCCGAGGTCAGGATGGTTCGAGTACCGTCTCAGGACCTCCACCGAGCAAGAGGTTGATCATCAAGAACGGCGCTCAGGTAGGCCTGGGCGCCGTTCCTGCGTTCTTGCAGCGGTAGTTCAGAAGCCGACGTTCTGGTTGAGCGTCGGCCTGACGTTGGCGTTGGCGTTGGTGTAGTTGCCCGTCGCGTTGTTCTGAGCGGTGTTGAAGGCGAACAGAGTATGCCCGTCGTCGCCGTACGTGGTGTTGTCGATCCAGATGCCGTTCGTGAGGCCGTTGCTGATGACGTTCAGCTCGATGCGGACGTTGGACATCGGGTTCGTCTTCAGCCAGAAGTGCAGCCCGGCGTGGTTCATGCCGGTGTGGCTGGCCAGGTTGATCGTGTTCCGCTGGAACTTCAGGCCGTTGATCGGGTAGGAGATGTATGGATAGTTGGGGACGGGCTCGGTGGCGACCATCATTCCGGCGAGGTAGGTGCTGTCGATGACATTGTCGCGGTAGGTCAGGGTGTTGCCGCCGATGTCGGCCATGCCGCGGCCCCAGTAGCTGGCAATCACGGTGTTGAACTGCGCGGTGTTGTCGTGGGGGCTCGTCGTGAAGTTCGTGAAGTTCACCTGCGCGATCGAGTCGTCGCCCATGCCGCGGAAGTAGTTGTTGGCGGCGAGGTTGTATGCGGGCCCGCCGTCGCCCCAGTGGATCCCGTCGGCGTAGAGGTCGTAGACCCGGCAGTTCGAGATGGTGGAGCCGGTCCAGTCGGTCCAGCCGGTGAAGACCGTGGTGTGCTGGACCCAAAGATTGCTCAGGACGTCGTTCTGCCCGGCGCCGGACGTGGTGAGGATGGCGTTGTCATAGTAGCCGTTGCGTTGCGTGTCCACGCCGCTGATGCGGAGGTCCGACAGGGTCGTGTTGTTGTTGAGCATGAATCCGACCGCCCAGCTGTGGGAGACGTAGATGGCGTGCAGGTGCGACCACCACACGCCGGCGCCCTTGACGTTGACGTTCGACGGCACGGTGATCCGGTCGCCCTGGATGTAGGTGCCGGGCGGGAACCACACGCTCTGGCCGGCGGAGGCGGCGGCGTTGACGGTGGACTGGATCGCCGTGGTGTCGTCGGTGACGCCGTCGCCCTTGGCGCCGTAGTCCTTCACGGAGAGGTATCCGGTGGGCATCGCCAGCGGCGCGGTGGCGGTCTCCAGGTCGATCAGGTCGATGCCGTACCACGGCAAGGTGCTAGCCGCATCCTTCTGCAGCATGACGGTGTCGCCCGCGTTGACGTCGACGGCGAAGTCCTGGTCGTCGAAGCTGCGGATGAAGGTGTTACCGGGCTCGGTGTCGTAGTCGTACGTCGAGCTCAGCGCCAGGTCGGTCCGCTTGACCCCGTTGACGTAGAGCCCCAGCGTGCCGCTGGTGCCCTGCGGGATGCTGTAGCGCAGGATGAGCCGGTTCGCGTCGCGGACGTTCGACCACTGGACGTACTGGCCGGTCCCGGCCAGGTGGACGTAGCTCTTCCCCGACGCGGCTTGCTGCTGCACCGTCGCGAGCACGTTGAGGGCCGCTCCGCCGCCCATGGAGCCGGCCTCGGCCTCATACGTGGTGAACGGCTCGGTCGCGCCGCGGCTGTTGGTGCCGGCGAGCCGCAGCCAGTGGAGGTTCCCGATCCCCTGGCCGAGGATGCCGCGGACGTAGAGGTCGTGGACGCCGGTGGCGGTCGGGCTGAACGGCCAGGTCTGCGTCTCCCACGTGCTCCAGCCGTCGGTATTGGCGACGGTGAACGTGCTGACCACCGGGCCGGTCAGCGAGTCGAGGCGGACCTCGAACTTGGCGCCGGCGGCAATGCCGGCGATGCGGGCCTGCAGCGTCTTGTAGCCGCCGCTCAAGTTGATGCCCCGGTACAGCAGGTAGTCGCCGGTGTCGAAGCTGTTGACCTGCGACCCACCGCCGGTGTCGCTCGTCGCCGACGTCGTGACGCCGGACATCCCGTCGTAGCCGGCCGCCTGGATCGTCAGCGCGGTCGTCTCCGTGACGACTATCGGCCAGCCCGTCTCGTCGAAGTTCATGCTGCCGTTGACCCCGATGGAGAAGTACAGCGCGTCACCGGGCTCGACATGGATGTCGGACACGCCGGTCGGGGTCACGTACGTCGAAGGCGGGACCGTGGCCGACCACAGCACGGTGGTGTTCTTCGAGATCGTCGCGATCACGCCGCTGCTGCGCGAGTCGAGCTTGCCGATCGCGCCGGTGACCGCGACGTTGCCCGCCTGCTGGGCGACCCACTTCTTGACCGCGGCCGCATTGGTCTCCGGGTGGAAGTAGTAGTCCCGGACGCGTGGATAGCCCGACGGTTCCTTCCAGTTCGCCGGGTACGTCGGGTCGTAGATGCTGAGGTACGAGTACGTGCCCCCGCTCCGCTTCATGTTGAACCAGCTGCCGATGCCTTGCGTCGCACCGAAATTCGACGCCGCGCTGACCGTCGTCGACTCGACCGTCGGCGTGGCCGCGACTGCTTCGTCGACGGCCAGCAAGTCCACGGCCAGCGAGACGTTGGCCACGAGCAGTACCGACGCCGTCGCGACGACCGCCCGCTTGAATCCTTTGATCATTGTCCGACCCCCTGGACCGCGCCGATCGCGAAACGTCAGGAGGAAGCGGACGTCGTGCTCATGCTGCCCTCCGTACTAACGTCACCTACGACGCGGACACTATCGGCGTCCGACACCTGTGGCCAGACGCCCGTGTCGGCGGTCCGCTTCAAGCGAAGCCGTCATGGCGATCACTAAGGATGGGCTTTGGCGCGAGCAGGCAGGGACCCCTGAGGCCTAGCTTGTCACCCTGCTCTGGATTGACGATCTCTCAGTGGAGCATTCGGGCCAAGCTTGCTAGATCCACGGCAAGATCAAGGTTCGAGTAGGCCCGAAGGAGCTCCACCAGAGCGGCCCTATTCGAACCGGCGGCCAACGAAACGCCGGTGAGGAGGTCCGCGAGGGACCTCTCAGACGCCCCAGCTTGGCTGGGGCGTCTTTCGTTCGTCAGGGCTGTCGTCGCTGCGGTGGCGCCGGTGGTGACGCGCTGGTAGCGGGTGGCGGCGTGGACGAAGTCGTCGAAGGGCTCGTTGAGGGTCGTCTCGATGCTGAAGCTGTAGACGGTGATGCTCTCGAAGAAGGCTTGGTTGATCTCCCGCCGGGCAGGGTCGGTGGCTTGCTCGTAGAGCCGGTGGGGGTCTTGGAGGAGTTCCAGGGCGAGATGGATGAGCTGTGCGCCGGCGACGAGCTGGTGGTCGACGTCAGCGAGCTGCTCTTGGAGGCGGGTGGAGCTTCCCCAGCAGCTCGGATTCTTTTCCCCGAAAGAGTCGGGCGGGGAAGGCTCCTGTCGGGAGTGCACAGGTCTCAGCTCGTTCGCCTGCGCTCGGAATGAGCGAGACCGCGCACTGCCAGCGGCTGGCGTCCCAGGACCAGCACCCGTCCCGATCGGCGAGGTGGCGTGCATCGCGGCCCCATGTTTTGATGCGTCACGGCTGAACCGGCGCTGTCCTGCGCGGTGCGCCGGCACTGCGCGGACGTGCGACCGGTGGAGATAGAGGCGGCCGGAGGTTGGCCGGGACGAGGAGCCATGCGATGCCGCGGTACCTGATCTCGTTCGATGACGGCGCGATGACGTTCCCGGCGGAGGATCTGCCCGACGTGGCCAGGGCCGCGCACGAGGTGGTCCGGGATGCGCAGGACGCCGGTGCGTGGGTCTTCGGCGGCGGACTGGAGCGCCAGCGGGCGAGCGTCGTGGCTACCGACGGGACGGTCACCGACGGCCCGTACCCGGAGACCAAGGCGGTTCTCGGCGGGTTCGCGGTCGTCGACGTGCCCTCGCGCGAAGAGGCGCTGGAGTGGGCCGCCAAGATCGCCCGTGCGTGCCGCTGCGCGCAAGAGGTACGGGAGCTCCTTCACGACCCGACCGTCTGATCGGCCCTCGAGAGCGGGTCGTCGGGAGCAGCGCTTGCCGGCGCGGACGTACCAATCTCGAACTCACGCAGGTCATAGCGACCCGTATGCACTGATCGTTCCTCTGGCGTCAGCGGTTGGGCTGCCCGCTGCCCGATCACCAGCCGACTTGCCGGCTGTCGGTGCTCGACCGGTCGGTGCTTGACGGACAGAGCGTGATATCGAGGTGACCCTGACGCATTCGGGTGAACCTTGACGGGCATTGATCGCCGTTGGTAACAGGTCAGCTACTTTCCGTGATGAACGAACCATCACCCTTGCGCTCACCGGAGGCACACCATGCGCCGCGCGCGTCTCATCGCCCCCCTCGTCTCGGTGCCGTTCGCCCTGTTCGGCTACCACCCGCTGGCCGCGGCCGCCAGCACCGTTCCTACCTGCGATGGGCTGCGCGCCACCAAGGTGGTCGGGTCGCACTCCCCGCACACCGTCTACGGAACCGCCGGCACCGACGTCATCAAGGTCACCGCTTCTGGGCACGTGGTCTACGCCGGCGGTGGTGCGGACTACGTGTGCGGCTCCGCCGGGGCGGACGTGATCTACGCCGGGCCGGGCAACGACCACGTCTTCGCCGGGCCGGGCACCGACAAGGTCCATGGGGGCTACGGCGCCGACCGCCTGTTCGGTGGCTGGGGTCGCGACGCCCTGTTCGGCGGCGACGGCAACGATGACCTCAACGGTGGGGAGGGTGACGACTACCTCGACGGCGACGCCGGCGCGGACTCCGACGACGGTGGTGACGGCTCCGACACGATTGAGCTCGGCGGCGACGACGACAACCAGGGCGACAACGACGACACCGAGGTCGACACCGGCGACGACCAGGGCGACGACAACGGCGGTGGCGACGACGGGGGCATGCTCCTGCGCTGAGCGGGACGGATCCGCCAAGTCGCAAGCTCGTGGCGGTCACCTGCTGGCGCGGCCTGACCACGCCGGTCCGTCGTCCGGCCGCGCCCGGCGCGGGCGTGCTCACGCACCGCGTACCGTTCTGACCGTCGTCGGAGCCGTCAGGGTCGTACGACCGTGCTGTCGGATCCGGCGGGTCGCCGATCGTCGTACGGTCGTCAGCATCGCCTAGCCAGGAGCGAGAACCGATGAAGTACATGATGTTCGTCGTCGCCGACCCCGACGCTGCCGCCGAGGCCCGGACCGAGCCGACCGAGGACCGCCCGACCATCCATGAGTGGCTCGCCGATGTCGAGGGCCGGGGCAAGCGCCTCATCGGCGACGCCTTGCGCCCGGTCAGCGACGCGACCACGGTCAGGGTCAGCCGCGGCCAGGTCCTCGTCACCGACGGCCCCTTCATCGAGTCCAAGGAGTGGATCGCCGGCTTCGACGTCCTCGAGTGCGACGACCTCGACGAGGCCATCGCGATCGCCGCGGCGCACCCGATGGCCGTCGGCGGCAAGCTCGAGCTCCGCCCGTTCCGGACGGACCTGGATTGACGCCAGCTGCTCTGCCCGCGCACCGCGCCACGGCCGAGGCGATCGCCTCGGTCGTCGGCGCGGAGCGGACCGGCATGGTCGCGAGCCTGATCCGGCTGACCGGTGACTGGGACCTGGCCGAGGACTGCGTGCAGGACGCGGTCGAGCGAGCCCTCGTGCACTGGCCGGACGAGGGGATGCCCCGGTCGCCGGCCGCCTGGCTCACGACGGTGGCGCGGAACCGCGCGCTCGACGTGCTGCGCCGCCGCGAGACGGAGCGGGCGAAGCTGCAGCAGCGCGCGATCCTCGACGAGATGAACCAGGGCGACGCCCGGCAGGCCGGCTCCCCGCTCGACGACCGGCTGCGCCTGATCTTCACCTGCTGCCACCCGGCGCTCGCGCTCGACGGCCGGGTGGCCCTGACGCTGCGCACGGTGGCCGGCCTGTCCACCGCGGAGATCGCGCGCGCGTTCCTGGTGTCGGAGCCGGCGATGTCCCAGCGGCTGCTTCGTACCAAGCGGAAGATCGCCCACGCCGGCATCCCGTACCGGGTGCCGCCCGACGAGCTGCTCGCCGAGCGCACCGGCGGCGTGCTCGCCGTGCTCTACCTCATCTTCAACGCGGGCTACGACCGGTCCGAGGAGCAGCTGGCCGTCGATGCGCTGCGGCTCGCCCGGCTGCTGGTCGAGCTGATGCCCGGGGAGGACGAGGCGCGCGGGCTGCTGGCGCTGATCCTCCTCCAGATGTCGCGCCGGTCGACCCGCTTCGACGCCGCCGGCGACCTCGTGCCCATGGAGGATCAGGACCGCAGTCGCTGGGACGCGGCGCTCGTCGAGGAGGGGAGATGGCAGCTGCGCCGGGCGGCGCGCTCCGGTCGCCCGCCGGGCCCGTACCGCCTGCAGGCGGCGATCGCCGCCTGCCACGCCACGGCAGCGACCGCGGACGCGACCGACTGGGGTGCCGTCGTCGCGCTGTACGACGCCCTGCTCGTCGCCCAGCCGTCGCCCGTGGTGTCGCTCAACCGGGCCATCGCGGTCGGCTTCCGCGACGGTCCCGAGGCCGGTCTGGCAGCGCTCGACGCGCTGGACGGCCCGCTGTCGGGCTACTACCTGCTGCCGGCGGCCCGCGCCGACTTCCTGCGCCGCCTCGGTCGCGGCGACGAGGCGCGCCGCGACTACCTGGCGGCGCTCGACCTCGTGCCGCCCGGCGGGCCGGAGCAGCGCCTGCTGCAACGCCGCCTCGCCGAGGTCTCCCTCGCTCGCTAGGGGCTGGACGCGTCAGGTGTGGTAGCAGCTGCTCAGCGCGGCGTCGATCGTGTCGACGGTGGCCGACGTGACGGACGTCCCGTTGTAGATGCTGAAGTAGTAGTCGCTGGGGAAGTCCGGCGCGTCGTAGCACTCGCTGGTGATGTGCGTGGAGAGCGACGAGGTGGCCACGTCGATCGTCGGTATCGGACCGACGGTCGGGTTGCCGCCCGTGTAGGTGACGCTCTGCGTGAAGGCCACCCACCCGTGCGAGCTGTTGTAGTTCTCCTCGAACAGGAACGTCGGAGTCCATCGCTCGACGAACCCGCCGCTGGCGGCCATGTACTCGCCCCACCAGCTCGTCCGCCCGCCGCAGTACGTATTGTTCAGCGTCTGGTCGGACGAGCCGTTGTGGCCGTTCACGTTGGTGTCGTCGTAGATCCAGTTGCTGCCGCTCCCGGTGACCCGCGGGGTGGCCGCCGACATGTCGCAGTTCCGGTACGAGGTGGAGTCGGCGGTGAGCGGGCGCACGATCGTCCAGCAGCCGTTCGACGCCGGTGGCTTCGCCCACGAGGCGTACTGCATGAAGACGACCGTGCCGTGGTTCTGGCAGATCGCGCTCGTGCCTGCCGGTCGAGCCGTCGATCCATGAGCCGGGGCTGCTGCGCTCAGCACCGCGGCCAGCACCGGCGCCACCGCGATCGCGGTCAACCGCGTCGCCAGCCGTCGCCCCCTGGTCAGCTTCGCATTCATCACCGCATCCTTCCGTCGTGGCCGGCTCGCGAGTGCGAGGTCAACGTTCGACGGAGGCCGCCGTGCAGTCCACCAAGCGGCAGGTGGGCTCGGGCAAAGAATTGGCAACCACGAGCAGTGGCGAGCATCGGCGAGCAGCGAGGAGGAGGGACGGGCCGCGGCTTGACGCCGACGCGCGCCACGGTCAGCATCACGAGCGAGCCGCTCCACGCTCACTCCCGCGCGGCCGGAGGGACAGCATGGCGCTGATCCGCGATTTCCTCCCGTCCACGCACGGGCTGCGCTTTCCCAACTCCTGGCCGGCCGGTACGCCGGACGTCGTGGTGCACGTACCGATCGTCGGTGCCGTCTCGCTCGGTGATGCGAGCAACGGGTTGTGCGGCGGCATGGCGTTCACGGCCGCCGATCTCTACGTGGCCGGTCGGCAGCCGCCGGCGCAGGCGAGCGCGCCAGCGGGCCAGTCGCCGCTCTTCAACTACGTCATGGACCGGCTGCTGGCCAGCTTCCACGTCCCGGGTGGCATCCTCACGTACTACTACTGGGCCAACGCACCGGACCACGACACCGGCTTCGGTCCGCTCAGCAGGCCGGGGCTCGCCCGGATGACGATCCACGACCAGATCCCGCGCATCACCGACGACCTTGACAGCGGCCGCCCGGTGCCGCTGGGGCTGGTCACGGTCCGCTCGCTCAACCCCGGCGATCTGCGGCACTGCCACCAGGTGCTCGCGTACGGGTACGAGTGGAGCGGCTCGCGCATCACCATCCACGTGTACGACCCCAACCAGCCCGGCAACGACGACGTCACCATCGCCCTCGACACGTCGAGCCCCTCGCGGACGACGCCGATCGAGTCCACCGTCCACTGCGATCCCATCCGTGGCTTCTTCCGCACCACGTACGAGTGGGCCGATCCGCGTGCGATCGCCGGCCCGCCGTGGATCGGGCCCGGCGATCGCTAGCCCAAGGTGGCGAGCTCGTCGGGGTAGGCGATGACGTCGACCATCGCGCCGTTGCGCAGCACGGTGATCGGCAGCGGCTGCCCGATGGCCTCGGCGAGCATGAGCCGCTGCAGGTCCTGCGAGGTGGTCACGTCCTTGCGGGCGGCGGTGATCAGCAGGTCGCCCTCGCGCAGCCCAGCCCGCGCGGCCGGGGAGGCCGGCTCGACCTGGGCCAGCCGCAGCGCGCGATCGCGGCCGGCGCGCTTCGCCGCCGCGGGCGGCAGCTGCGCGGGCACCGTGGCCACGCCGAGGTAGGCGCGCCTGACCCGCCCCTCGCGGAGCAGCGAGGTGACGATGCGGCTCGTCGTCGCGTTGACCGGGATCGCGAGCCCGAGGCCGATGCCGGCGACGGCCGTCGTGATGCCCACGACGTGGCCGTCGGCGGTGGCGAGCGCACCACCGGAGTTGCCAGGGTTCAGCGCGGCGTCGGTCTGGATGACGTCGTCGATCACCCGCCTGGTCGCGCCCGACCCGACCGGCAGCGAGCGGCCCATCGCGCTCACCACGCCCGCGGTCACCGAGCCGGCCAGCCCCAGCGGGTTGCCGACCGCCACCACCAGCTGGCCCACCTGGAGCCGGTCGGCGTTGCCCAGCGTCGCGGCAGCCGGGGTGGTGGCCTCGGCCCGCAGGACCGCCAGATCGGACAGCGGGTCGCGCCCGACCACCGTCGCCGGGGAGACGCCGCCGTCGGCGAACCCGAGCCGGGCCGCGCTGCACCGCCCGACCACGTGCGCGTTGGTCAGCAGGAAGCCGTCGTCGGTGAAGACCACCGCCGACCCACTGCCTCGCGGGGTGCCGTCGCTCCCGAGCACGGTCACCGCCGCGACCCGCGGCGTCAGCAGGCGCGCCACGCTGGTGACCACCCGCGAGTACGCGTCCAGCGGCTCCTCGTCCATCGCGCCCTCCCGCATCGGCTACCGGGGCAACATGACCGGCGGGGGCAGTTCATCCGCTGTTCGCTCGCGGCGTACCGAGCGGCTATCCGCGCCTCGGGGCGATGGTGAGCTGGAGCCCCGCCGGTACGAGCAGCGCGGCCGGCAGCATGGGGATGGAGGCGTGGTTGGGCGAGCTGACCAGGTGATCGCGCGCGACCAGCGCCGTGACGAGCACCAGCTGAAGGGTGCCGAGGGCGGCACCGACGCAGATCCGCGGCCCGGCGCCGAACGGGAAGTACGCGTGCCGCGGGGGAGGCGGACCCGAGAGCCAGCGGTCGGCGAGGAAGTTGTCCGGCCGCTCCCACCGCCGCGGGTCGCGGTGGACGAGGTAGGGGCTGAACATCACCGTCTGGCCGCGCCGCACCGTCCAGCGACCCAGCTCGACGTCGTCGTGGACGACCCGGCCCATGAGCCACGTCGGCGGGTAGAGCCGCAGGATCTCTCGTACCGCGGCGTCGGTACGGACCAGCTTGCGCTCGCGGTAGGCCGTGACGAGGTCGTCGTGGCACGCCGCCTCCTCGTGCAGCGCCTCGGCCAGCTCGGTGTTGATCGCGAGCTCGCGGAGCATCCAGACCATCGCCGCTCCCGGCGAGCCGTGCGAGGCGAGCAGCGTCACCTGGAGGAAGCGGGTCAGCTGGTCGTCGGTGAGCGGCGGGTCGATGTCGAGCAGGCCGTCGAGCAGGCTCCAGTCGCGGGACGGCCGCTCGCGGCGAGCCTCGGCGATCGCGTCTCGGATAGCAGTCTCGAGCGCCGCGGTCGCATCCAGCGTCCGGCGCACGCCGCGGGTCGGCGACCACTTGGCGAACGTCAGCGAGCTCGTCATGAACGGAGTCGCCAGCTCGGCGCGGAGAGCGACGGCATCCGCTATCCGGTGCGCCGTCGCCCCCTCGCCCACGCAATACTCGGCGACGGAGAGACCGGCGAGGCGCTTGAACGACCCGAGCAGGTCGGCCGGCCGTCCGGCGCGCGGGGCCAGCAGATCGGCGGTGGCGCTGAGCAGCCGATCGCCGTGCCGGTCCACCACCGAGCGATGCATTCCTCGTGAGCCGTGCCGCCGCGACTGCATCCACCGCTCCACGCCGGCGGCGAACGCGCGGGCGTCGTCCTCGCTCGCGAACAGCGGCTGCTCGATGCGGTACTCGTGGTTGGTGCGGCTGAAGAGGACGTGGATCAGGTCGGGATCGGCGAGCGCGACGACGCTGTCGCTGAACCGGAAGCAATCGCCGTACCGCGCGTGCATCTCGCGCAGGAAGCCGATGCGGTCGCGCTCGTAGTCGTACGTGTTGCCGACGAGCGGGCGCCCCCGCGGCCCGGGCGGCGCCGGCGGCGTCAGCGGTGCGACCGTCCGGTGACGGACCGTCCGGCGCAGGAGGCGGCCGGCCGCGGCGGCCGACCGCCCCGATGCGTCCGTCATGCGTCGAACCAGCGGTAGCGACCGCCCATCATGCCCTTGTTCAGGCCGAGCAGCCGAGCGCCCGCCAGCATCATGTAGGTACGCATGCGTCCACCTCCCCCCGAGGCATCGCCTTGACCGGTTGGGCTGTCGACGAGGACATGTCAAGCGTCAGCCCAGGCTGCGACCACCGTCAACCGGGCTGTCGTGGATTTTGCCCACTCGCGCGCGCCGACGCACCGATCAGCGGCCCGTTCGTAGACTGCTGCTCATGGTGAGCATGCCGCGCGGGCCCGACAAGCCGTCCCTCGACGGGTTGGAGGACCGATGGATCGAGGCATGGGAGCAGAGCGGCACCTACCGATTCGACCGTGGCAGGGCGCGCGAGGACATCTATTCGATCGACACGCCTCCGATCACCGCCAGCGGCTCGCTGCATGTCGGCCACGTCTTCTCCTACACCCATACCGATCTCGTCGCCCGGTACCAGCGGATGCGGGGGCATGAGGTCTTCTACCCGATGGGGTGGGACGACAACGGCCTGCCGAGCGAGCGCCGGGTGCAGAACTACTACGGGGTCCGCTGCGAGCCGTCGTTGCCGTACGACGCCGGTCTCGTGCCGCCCCGGCAAGGGAGCGGCAAGGCTGGCGAGCTGGTCCCGGTCTCCCGGCGCAACTTCATCGCGCTGTGCGAGCAGCTGACCCGAGAGGACGAGCGCGCCTACGAGCGGGTGTGGCGCAAGCTCGGCCTCTCGGTCGACTGGTCCGACCCTTACCGCACGATCGATCCCAGGTCGACCGCGATCTCGCAGAAGGCGTTCCTGCGCAATCTCGCGCGCGGCGAGGCCTACCAGGCGGAGGCGCCGTCGCTCTGGGACACCACCTTCCGGACGGCGGTCGCGCAGGCAGAGCTGGAGGACAGGGACGTCGCGGGCGCCTACCACCGGCTCCTGTTCCAGCGGGTCGACGGCGGCGGCCCGGTCTGCATCGAGACCTCGCGACCAGAGCTGCTGCCGGCCTGCGTGGCCCTCGTCGTGCACCCGAGCGACGAGCGCCACCGCCCCCTGCTCGGCACCATGGTCCGCACGCCGCTCTTCGCCACCGAAGTGCCGGTCGTCGCGCATCACCTCGCCGATCCGGAGAAGGGCACCGGCATCGCGATGATCTGCACGTTCGGCGACCTGACCGACGTGACGTGGTGGCGTGAGCTCGGCCTGCCCACCCGCGCCGTCATCGGAGCGGACGGGCGATTGCTGGCGCAGTCACCGGATGGTGCCGACGCGACGGCGTACGCACGGATCGCCGGCATGCCGGTGCACCGCGCCAGGGGCGAGACCGTCGTCATGCTGCGGGAGTCCGGAGCCCTCGACGGCGAACCCAAGCCGGTGGTCCATCCGGTCAAGTTCTACGAGAAGGGCGACAAGCCGCTCGAGATAATCACCACTCGCCAGTGGTACATCCGCAACGGCGGCCGCAACAGCGACCTGCGCGACCTGCTGGTGGCGCGCGGCAGCGAGCTGCAGTGGTTCCCGCCGCACATGCGGGTGCGCTACGAGCATTGGGTGCAAGGGCTCAACGGCGACTGGCTCGTCAGCCGGCAGCGCTTCTTCGGCGTGCCGTTCCCGTTGTGGTACCGACTCGACGACGACGGCAACGTCCGCTACGACCGGCTCATCGTGCCGGACGAGGCCGCCCTGCCGATCGATCCGATGAGCGAAGCTCCCGCAGGCTATGACGAATCGCAGCGCGGCGAGCCGGGCGGCTTCGTCGGCGATGGCGACGTCATGGACACCTGGGCGACGTCGTCGCTCACGCCGCAGATCGCCGGACGGTGGACGTTCGACGACGATCTGTTCGAGCGGGTGTTCCCGATGGACCTGCGACCGCAGGGGCAGGACATCATCCGCACCTGGTTGTTCTCCACCGTCGTCCGCTCGCACTTCGAGCTGTCCACCGTGCCGTGGCGCAACGCCGCGATCAGCGGCTGGATCCTCGACCCCGACCGCAAGAAGATGTCGAAGTCCAGGGGCGAGGTCATCACTCCGCTCGACATGTTCGAGCAGTACGGCAGCGACGCCGTGCGCTACTGGGCGGCCTCGGCACGGCTGGGCACCGACGCGGCGTTCGACACCGGGCGGATGAGAGTCGGTCGCCGGCTCGCCATCAAGCTGCTCAATGCCTCGAAGTTCGTCCTAGGGCTCGGCGCGTCGACGCCCGACCTCGCTGCCGTCACCCGTCCGCTCGACCGTGCGCTGCTGCGCGAGCTCGCCGGCGTCATCGATGTCGCGACGGCGTCGTTCGAGGCCTACGACCATGCACGGGCGCTCGAGGTGACCGAGACGTTCTTCTGGACGCTCTGCGACGACTACATCGAGCTGGTGAAGGGCCGCGCGTACGGCACGAGCGGCACGGACGACGAGGCGTCGGCCCGAGCTGCGCTCTCCGTGACGCTGGATGTCGTGCTGCGGCTGCTCGCACCGTTCCTTCCGTTCGTCACCGAGGAGGCGTGGTCGTGGTGGCGGGACGGCTCGGTGCACCGCCAGGGCTGGCCGACCGTCGGCGAGGTCGCCGCGCCGGACGGCGACGCCGGGCTGCTGCGCGCGCTCTGCGGCGCGCTGTCCCTGGTGCGCAAGGCGAAGTCCGACAGGCAGCTGTCGATGCGGACCGACGTCCGTGACGTCACCGTCCGCGGCCCCCGCGAGTCGCTCGACCTGATCGCGCTCGCCGCCGACGACCTGCGGGGCGCCGGGCACGTCGCGGAGCTCAGCTTGACGGAGGCGGCCGGCGAGCTGAGCGTCAGCATGAGCCTCTGAGCGGCACCCGTATCACTGCTGGGAGGGCACGATGCCGAGGCAGAACCGCGTCACGCCGTACGGCGAGATCGTCGCGACGCCGGAGCGCGGGACGTTCCTCGGCAACCGCGGCATCCTGCACGACGACGCCGGCAACGTCGTGCGGCACGCCCGCAACCGGGCCTGGATCATCTGCGTGCTGTCGGTCGAGGGCCGCCGGCGGCAGATCATGCGACCCGGCACCTGGACCGAGCTGTTCTTCCTCGACGAGGCGACCGCCATGGCCGCCGGGCACCGGCCGTGCGCCGAGTGCCGGCACCGCGACTACGTCGCCTTCCGCGCGCTGTGGAGGTCGGCGCACGGCGAGCCGGGCGCGATGGCGGCGGACATCGACGCGGCGCTCGCCCGGCAGCGGCCGCGGCCGCCCGACCTGCGGCCGCGGCCGCCCGACCTGCGGCCGCGGCGCACCGTTGATGCGGCCAGCCTCCCGGACGGCGTCATGGTCGAGTGGCAGCAGCGGCCCTGGCTGCTGCACGGGGGACGGCTGCTCGCGTGGGCGCCAGGCGGGTACGAGCGAGCGGCGGCCCTGCCCGCGGAGCCGGTGGCCGTCGTCACGCCGGAGGGCACCGTGCGGGTGCTGGCCGCCGGCTACCGGCCGGTGCTGCACCCCAGCGCCGAGCGGCAGTGAGCGAGCAGGGGAGCGAGCAGCGAGCGGCGCCGGCCGGCGCCCGCCCGTACCGGGAAGAGCCGCCGCCCGGCCGCGTTGCACCATGGCAGTGCGGCCGCCGCGCGGCGGTCCCGGGCCCACGATCAGGTTGGAGACATCGATGGCGGTAGTCGAGCGGGCGAGCGACGGATCGGTCAGCGACACGAACGAGCGGACGAAGGTCGACTTCTACTTCGACCCCGCGTGCCCCTTCGCCTGGATCACCTCCCGCTGGATCCTCGAGGTGGAGCAGCACCGCGACCTCGACCTGCGCTTCCGGGTGATGAGCCTCGCGGTGCTGAACGAGGGCCGCGACCTGCCGGAGAACTACCGCGAGCTGCTGGACCGCGCGTGGGGGCCGGTGCGGGTGTGCATCGCCGCGGCGCAGGAGCACGGCGAGGACGTGCTGCGCGACCTCTACACCGCCATGGGCACCCGCATCCACAACGGGGGCAACAAGGACTTCGACGCCGTCGTCGCCGAGTCGCTCGCCGAGGTCGGCCTGCCGGCCGAGCTCGCCAAGGCTGCGCACACCGACGAGCGCGACGAGGCGCTGCGCAAGAGCCACCACGAGGGCATGGACCCGGTCGGCGACGACGTCGGCACGCCCACGCTGCACATCAACGGCGTGGCGTTCTTCGGGCCGGTGCTGAGCGCCATCCCGCGGGGCGAGGAGGCGCTGCGGATGTTCGACGGCGCGCGGCTCCTGGCCGGCTACCCGAAGTTCTTCGAGCTCAAGCGGACCCGCACCGGCGACCTCGACTTCGACTGAGGGATGCCGGCCCGCCCGTCCCTTCCGGCCCTGCCGACCGCGCCTGCCCTCGCCGACGTCGCCCGCGAGGCGGCGCGGTTCGGCTCGTCGTTCCGGCCGGACGCCGGCTGGGAGCGCTTCGTCGAGGCGACCCGCCCGGCCGCCGACCTGTCGGCTTCGGCGCACCGGCAGGCGCTGCTGCGCTGGCTCAACGCCTGGGGCTGCCGCATCCGCTACCCCCGGCCGGGCGAGGCTGACCGGTTCGACGAGAGCATCGCCGCCTGGTGGGCTGCCTGGCACCCGGTGCTCCCGGCCACCGGCCTCGCGGCGCTGGCCGACGAGCAGATCGACGCCCTCGGCGAGGGGTACGCGGCCCTCGCCGCCGCGCCGGTCTCGGCCGGCCCGCGCGGCCGACGCCTCGGGCCGACCGCCGCGGCCAAGAGCCTGTACGCGCTGCGGCCGGCCGCGGTCATGCCGTGGGACGAGGCGATCGCCGTCGGCATGCACGGCGGCCGGGACGGCGCCGCGTTCGCCAGGCACCTGCGCACCGGCCGGGCGTGGGCGCTCGCGCTGATGGCCGAGGCCGGCGTCGGCGAGGACGCGCTGCCGGCGGCGCTCGGCCGGCCGGGGCTGACCGTCGCCAAGGTCCTCGACGAGTACTGCTACCTCGTCCACGCGCGCGGCAGCGGCTGAGCTGCCCGGCCCGGCAGCGCGGCTCAGGGCCGACTCAGACCGACTCGGACGCGCTCTCGTCCAGCACCGGCGTCTCGGGCCCGACCGGCGCGGTGGCCAGCGCCTCCGGGCCGACGGCCGCCATGGCGTCGGCGCCCTCCCCGCCCGGCTCCGCCGCCGGCCGCGGCCGGACGGCGATCAACCCGAAGGTGACCGCGAGGGCGGCCACGGCCGCGGCCCACAGCCACACCGAGCGCCCGACGTGGTACCAGATCATCGCGCCGACCACGGGGCCGACGGCGGTGCCGATGCCGTACGCCGCCTGCATCGAGCCGACGTAGCGGCCGAGCAGGTGCTTCGGCGCCGCGAGCCCCGGATAGGCGAACACGGTCGGCGCGCCCACGATCTCGGCGCTGGTCCACACGATCGTGCCGATGACGAACACGGCGGCGTGCGGCGGCAGCGCGTAGATGGCGTAGCCGGCGCCGGTGCCACCGAAGGCCAGCGCGACCGTCAGCCGGGTCGGCCAGTGCTGCGTGATCTTGGTGGCGAGCAGCTCGAAGGCGATGACCATGAAGCCGTTGATGGAGACCACCGCGCCGTACCACCACACGCCGAGGCCGGTGTGGCTGATGTCCAGCGCCAGCGTGGTCGTGTACTGGCAGTAGACGACGGCGAGGAAGAACACCGCGATGAGGAACAAGGCGTAGCGGTGATCGGCGAGGACCGCCCGGTAGCTGCCGGCCGCCGGCTGCGGAGCCGGCTCGGCGGCCGCCCCCGCCGCGGCCTGCTCCGGGATCGCGACCTGCCGCTTCGGCAGGGCGGCGATGGCGATCACCGCGTAGATGAGGGCGGCCGTCGCCTCGCCCCAGAACAGCCAGTTGTACGAGACGCTCACCAGCGCGGCACCGATGAGCGGCGCTGCCGTGGTGCCGAGATTGAGCCCGAGCCGGTACATCGCCGTGACCATGACGAGCCGGCGCTTCGGCGCCAGCTCCATGAGCAGCGCCTGGGCGGCCGGGCGGTAGATCTGCCCGATCAGGCTGACCAGCGCGATGGCGACCAGCAGGAGCCCGTAGCTGGGCAGGTAGAGCAGCGACAGCAGCAGCAGCGCCGAGCCGCCCATGCTGATGAGCGTCGCGTTGCGCGGCCCGAGCCGGTCGGCCAGCGAGCCGCCGACGACGGTGCCGATGACCGCGCCGGCGCCGTAGATGCCGAGCGCCCAGCCGGCCTGCGTCGCGGAGTAGCCCTTGTGCGTCAGGAACAGCACCAGGAAGATCTGCAGGAACCCCGCCAGCTTGTTGACGAAGACGCCGAGCAGCAGCGCCCTCGCCGCGGGCGGGAGCTCGCGCATCGTCACCCAGATGCCGTCTCCGGTCGTGCTGGCCATGCCGTCACCATTCATGATCTCGTCGGTCTCGGCCGTCATCGGTGCCCCCCTGTCCCAGCCTCCGAGCAGCGTGCCCGGCCTCGGGCCGCCCGTCAACGTTGGCGGCCACCTTGTTGACAAGGGATGTGACACGCCGGACGGCGACCGAACGGCCGGTATCTCCCGACCCTTTCTCGACGCTTGTGGAGATCATCGGGCGCCCGTACGATACCGGCTGGTCGCCGGCGCGCTCCCCGCGCCGGCATTGGGGGACTGCCGGGGGTCAGCATGGCCGATCGCGAGTCGTGGCTGCTCGAGCTGCGGATGTTCAAGGTCCAGCCGGGCACCCGCGAGGAGTTTCACCGCATCAGCGACGAGGGCACCATCCCGATGATGCGGCGGTACGGCATCACGGTGGTGAAGTACGGCCCCGCGCTGAACGACGAGAACACCTACTTCCTGCTGCGCGCCTTCCCCTCCGAGGAGCAGCGGGTGGCCCAGTCCCAGGCGCTGTACGCCAACGAGGAGTGGGAGGAGAACTACGACGGGCCGGTCATGTCGATGATCGACGAGTACCACACCGTCGTCATGCCGGCGTCGGAGGAGATGATCGAGCAGCTGGCCGCGGCCGGGTGAGGACCGGGCTGCCATCAGCCGCCGGGGGAGGTGCTCCCGGCGAGGAGCATCGAGAGGTGTCGTGCCGTGCGTGACTTCCGCTTCGGATTCACCCTGTCCTTCTACCCCTCGCAGCGCGAGCTTGCCGAGACCTGCCGGGCGGCCGAGGCGTACGGCTACGACGTCGCCGTCGGCGTCGACCACCTCGGGCCGGGGCGGTTCGCGCCGTTCCAGGCGCTGCTCGCCGCCGCCCTCGCCACCGAGCAGCTGCGGGTGGGGACGTACTGCATCAACGCCGGCTTCTGGAACCCGTCGATCCTCGCCCGCGAGGTGTCGACGGCCGCCCGGCTGACCGGTGGCCGGCTCGAGCTGGGGCTCGGGATCGGGCTCATCAAGGAGGAGTTCGAGGCCGCCGGCATCCCGTTCCTGCCCTTCGGCCAGCGGGTCGAGTGGCTCAACTCGACGATCCTCGAGCTGCGGGAGCTGATGGCCGCCGAGCCGGGCGTCGAGATGCCGCCGCTGCTCATCGGCGGCACCGGCGAGCGGGCGCTGCGCGTCGTCGCCGAGCACGCCGACATCGCCGGCTTCGCGGGCATCCACCAGATCCCCGGGCGGCCGGTCGGCACCCTGCGGATCGCCACCGCAGCCGAGGCCGAGAAGCAGGTGGCGTCGTTCCGCGCCGCCGCGGGCGAGCGCGCCGACCGGGTGGAGCTCAACAACTTCGTCAAGATCGTCGAGGTGACCGACGACCGGAGGGCGGCCGCCGAGCGGATCACCCAGGAGGACGGGCCGTACCTCATCGACGACGTCGACGACGCCCTGGAGACGCCGTTCATCCTCGTCGGCACGGAGGACGAGATCGCCCACCAGCTGGTCAGGGACCGGGACCGCTACGGCTTCTCCTACATCAGCGTGCAGCGGCCGCACATGGAGGTGCTCGGCCCGATCATCAAGCGGGTGCGCGCTCTCGCCTGAGCTGGTCGCCGGCGCGGCCGGCGCTACGATCCGCTGATGACGACGACCGACCGCGCGCACCTCGCCGCCGTCCGCAACGTGCCGGACGACTACCGGCACTACGCCAAGCTGGTGACCCCGGGTGACGACCTGGTGCTGCAGGCCGCCCACCTCAAGTGGTACGAGGTGCGGCGCGCCGAGGCCGAGATCGACGAGGGCGTCCGGGAGCAGGCGCGCGACTTCGTCCGCGCCGAGAACGAGGCCGGGCGCCTCGACATCGACGGCGAGCTCGGCTTCGCCGTCCTGCACCGGTGCGGCGCGGGGGAGACGTTCTACTTCCTGCTCGTGTGCACGTGGCGCAACGCCAACGAGATGTGGGAATCGGTCTACGGGATGGACACGAAGGAGGGCGGGCCGTTCCGGCTCGTCCCGCAGGGCGACCATCTCGAGGTGATGTGCGTCTGGGAGCTCGGTGCCGTGCTGCACGAGCAGCAGGCGTGGTCGCGCTACCTCTACTCCGCCCGCGACGAGCAGGCCAAGCTCGACTACCTCGCCGACCGCTTCAGCGGCACGGTCTGAGCCGGGGCCCGGCACCGGTCCGCGATGGTCACCGCAGCCGACGTGCGCCGGGTGGCGCTCTCCCTGCCCCGCACCACCGAGGGGCTGGTGCAGGACCGCGTGAAGTTCCGCATCGGCCGCATCGTCTACATCTCGCTCTCGCGCGACGAGACCTTCATGGGCTTCGCCTTTCCCAAGGAGGAGCGCGCCGCGCTCGTCGCCGCGGAGCCGGACAAGTTCTTCATGCCGATCCGTTCGGATGAGCGGTACAACTGGGTCCGGGTGCGGCTCGGGGCCATCGACCGCGCCGAGATGCGCGAGCTCGTGATCGACGCCTGGGCGATGTGCGTGCCCAAGCGGGTCGCCGCCGAGTACTTCGAGACCCACCGCGCGACGCGGCGGCGCCGCCGGTCGCGCACCTGACATTCCGTCCAGACGGTCGCCGCACCCGTCTTGACCGCGCCTCGGGCCGGACCGAAGATCAAGAGTCGTCCGAGGGGGGATTTACGGATGCGCAGTCTGACGCGTGCCGAGGCCGCCGAGCGCAGCGATCTGCTGGAAGTCGGTTCCTATCACGTCGATCTCGACCTGACGACCGGTGCGGAGACGTTCGCCTGCACGACGACGATCAGGTTCGCCGCGCGCCGGCCGGGGGCGTCGACGTTCCTGGACGTACGGCCGGCGACCCTGCGCTCGGTGATCCTGAACGGTCGCAAGGTGGACGCGTCGGCGCTCGACGACGGCCGCCTGCCGCTGTCCGGCCTCGCAGCCGAGAACGAGCTCGTCGTCAGCGCCGACATGAGCTACTCGCGCGAGTGCGAGGGCATGCACCGCTACGTCGACCCGGCCGACGGTCGCGTCTACTGCTACGCGTTCGTCTTCATCGACAACGCGCCGCGGGTCTTCGCCTGCTTCGACCAGCCCGACCTCAAGGCGCCGTACACGTTCTCGGTGACGGTGCCCGAGGACTGGCAGGTGCTCGGCAACAGCGCGGCGGAGCAGGTCGCCCCCGGGCGATGGGCCCTCGCCGAGTCGCACCCGCAGTCGACGTACCTGACGACGATCGTGGCGGGCCCGTACGCCTCGTTCCACGCCGAGCACGAGGGCGTCCGGCTGGGGCTGCACTGCCGGGCCTCGCAGGAGCAGGCGCTGAAGGCGGATCTCGACGAGGTGCTCGAGATCACCGCCCAGTGCATGGACGAGTACGAGCGGCTGTTCGGCGTGCGCTACCCGTTCGGCAAGTTCGACCAGGTGTTCGTCCCTGAGTTCAGCGTGCTCTCGCTCGACCATCCCGGATGCGTGCTGCTGCGCGAGCTCTACCTGTTCCGCTCCAACGTCCCGGCGAGCGAGCGCGAGACGAGGGCGGTGGTCATCGCGCACGGGCTGTCGCTGATGTGGATGGCCGGCCTGGTGACCAACCGGTGGTGGAACGACATGTGGCTCGGGCAGGCGTTCGCCGACTACATGGCGCACCGGGTGACGAGCGAGGTGACCCGCTTCCCCGGCCCGCTGACGACGTTCTCCGCGCGCCGCAAGGGACAGGCGTACGTCGCCGATCAGCGCCCGTCGACCCATCCGGTGGCGCTGGAGGGCCCGGACGTGCAGACGGTGCTGCTCGAGCTCGACCGCATCTCCTACTTCAAGGGATCGTCCGCGCTGCGCCAGCTCGCCACCGCGGTGGGCACCGATGCGCTGCGCCGTTGCCTGCAGATCTACTTCGCGCGGCATGCGTACGGGACGGCGACGGTCGCCGACTTCCTCGCTGCTCTCAGCGAGGCCACCGGTACCGACATGACCGGCTGGGCCGACGCGTGGTTCGGCACCTGCGACGTCAACGCGCTGCACCCGCGGATCGAGGTGGCGGACGGGCGCATCACGGCGGCGGCGATCCTGCAGACCGCTCCCGGGAGCCACCCCGTGCTGCGCCCGCACGCGCTCGACGTCGGGCTCTACGGCGAGCTCTACCGGGAGGGGCACGAGACCGTCCGGGTGCGGATCGAGGGCGAGCGCACCGAGCTGCCGGAGCTGGTGGGCCGGCCGGCGCCGAGGCTCGTGCTGCTCAACCAGGACGACCTCACGTACGCGAAGGTGCGGTTCGACGAGCGCTCGCTCGCGGCGCTGCCGGAGCTGCTGCCCCAGCTGTCCTCGCTGAACCGCGGCATGGTCTGGTGCGCGCTCCTGCTCGCCGTGGCCGACGGTGCGTTCGCCGCGCGCGACCACCTCGCGCTGGTGACGCAGATGGTCGCCGTCGAGTCGGAGCTGTCCATCCTCGCCGAGGTGCTCGAGCAGGCCAGGGGCGATGTCGCCGACCGCTTCCTCGCGCCGCAGGAGCGGCAGGAAGCGATGGCGCAGGTGGCCGAGGCCCTGCGCAGGCGGCTGTCGGGCATCGAGGCCGGTGACGAGCGGCAGATCACGCTGTTCCGCGGGCTGGTCGACTTCAGCGCCGACGTCGGGGAGCTGTGCGGCTGGCTCGACGGCGCCGGCCTGCCGGCCGGGCTGGCGCTCGACGCCGACCTCGGCTGGCGGATCCGCTCCCGGCTGGCGGCGCTGGGTGCGCTCACCGAGGCCGAGATCGACGATGCGCTGCTGGCGGATCCGAGCCCGCAGGGCGAGCAGTCGGCAGCGAAGTGCCGGGCGGCACGTCCCGATCCGGCGGCGAAAGCCTCGGCCTGGAAGGCGATCACGGCCGACACTGGCCTGTCCAACTACGGCCTCTGGGCACTGGCCGAGGGCTTCTGGCAGCCGGAGCAGCTCGAGCTGACCGCGCCGTACGTGGAGCGGTTCTTCGCCGAGATGCCGGAGGCGGCCACGCTGCGCGGCGACTACGTCCTCGACGTGCTCGTCCGCTTCCTCTACCCGCGCTACGCCGGCACGCCGGAGACCTTGCGGCACGCGGAGAAGATGCTGGCGCGCGACGACGTCCCGCTGCCCCTGCGCCGGCGGGTGATCGACTTCACCGACGACCTGCGCCGGGTGGTGGCCGCCCGCGAGGCGTTCTAGGTGATCCTCGGCATCGACCACGTCGGCCTGGCGACCGACGATCCGGCGGCGGTGGGCGGCTACCTGGCGGCGCTCGGGCTCCAGCGCTTCGACGCCGGCGTCGCCGAGGCGTACGGCGTCAGCTGCGACTTCTGGCGCTGGGCGGGCATGACCAGCGCAGCCAGCGGAGCCGGCGCGGCCGGACGGCCGGCGCAACCGGCCGTCGAGGTCGTCGCCCCGGTGCGCGAGGGCTCCGCCGTGAGCCACCGCCTGGCGCGCAACGGACCCGGCCTGTACCACCTCGCGCTCGAGGTGGACGACCTCGACGCCGAGCTGGCCCGCCTGCGCGGCGCGGGCTTCACCGCTGTCGACCGCGAGCCGTGCGCCGGCGCTCGCGAAGGGATGCGGGTGGCGTTCGTGTATGCCGGCCGGCCGGCCGGGGTGCTCGTCGAGCTGGTCCAGTACGGCGCCGATCGCCCACCGGCATGACCCTGGCCGACCACGGATCGTCGATCGGGGCGCCTCTATCACCAGATGATGAGATTCGTGGCGTGCATGGGGTTCCGCAGTGGGCCGGTCGGTTGTAGCTTCGGTTCGACGTGATCGGCATGACGGCCGGTCCGCATCTTCAGCGCTCGGCCGGGGGGCCGGTGTCGCGCGCATGCAGCGCCTGGGGTGGGGGGAGTTCCAATGGTGCAACGACCCGTGGAGTTCGGGATCACGAGCTTCGGGTACGCGTTCGGGGAGGACACCGACGTCGCCGAGACCGCACCGTCGTACGTGTCCGATCCGGAACGGATCATTCGCTGGGGCTACCACACCTATCACCGGGCTCCCGACGGCGTGACGGCGAGCAACCTCGCGGCCCAGGCGGCGCAGGATGCGCTCGGCAAGCTCGGCATGACGCCTGACGACGTCCAGCTCGTCGTGGTCGCGGCGTCGGAGATGCCGGAGTACCTCTACTGGGACACCTCCGGCGCGGTCGCCCGCGAGCTCAAGATGGAGCTGCGCCAGACGATGCTGCTCAACGAGGGCTGCGCGTGCGGCGTCACCGGCCTCGGCTACGTCGCCGGCCTGATGGCCATCCAGCCGGAGCTGGACACCGTGCTCTTCATCGCGGTCAACCGGGTCAGCGAGTTCCATCGCAACCGGATGACGACCAACAACGCGGTGCACAGCGACGGTGCAGTGGCCGTCGTGCTGCAGAGGGGCCACGAGCAGCTCCGGTGGCTGTCGACCGAGCAGTTCACTGACCCCGACCTCTGCGACTTCTTCCGCACCGACTACGGCGGCATGGTGCACCCGGTGCCGCCGCCCGGGTGGTCGACGCTCACGTCGGACCCGGGTCATGTGCGCGTCCAGGAGCACTTCAACCGCGACCCGCAGCGGTTGCGAGAGTTCGCCGAGGGCATCGACTCCCGGCTCGTCGACGTGATGGACGGCGCATGCCGGCGGGCCGGGCTTGCCCGCGACGACATCGCGCACGTCATCTACATCAACGACAGCCCGGAGACCTGCGAGGAGGTCGGTGCGCTCGCCGGAGTGCCGCCGCACCGCACCAATGCGCAGATCTCGATCGGGCACGGTCACATCGGGGCTGCCGACCAGTTGGTGTGCCTCGGCGAGCACCTCGAGCGCGGGGAGCTGAGCCCTGGCGAGGTGGTGGCGCTCACCGGCATCTCGATCGGCATGCGCTGGTACTGCACGCTGATCCAGGTCTGAGGCGCGGTGCGCGACCGGACGACGGCGTTCGAGGCGGGGGAGATGGGCGGACAGGGGGCGCTGCTCGACGCTCTGAGAGCGGCGGTGGACCGGCAGGTCTCGCCGCCCCCTCCGGTGCGGCGGGCTCTGGTCGAGGAGACCGATCCGGCCGTCCTGCGCAAGGCCGGGCGGCTGCTCGCCAAGCTCCGCCCGGAGGACGGCGAGCTCCGGCCCGTACGGGTAGGGATCGTGGCGAGCTGCACGGTCGGTTCCTTCCAGCACCTGCTGCACGCCGCTCTCATCGGCGCGGGCACGCTGCCGACGCTGGAGCAGGCAGACTACGGCGCGTTCGAGATGACGCTCGCCACCGCGAGCTTCACCGCGAACGGCGACCCGGACGTGGTCGCGTGCCTGCTCGACGAGACGTACTTCCTGCCGGCCGACTGGAGCGCGATCGACGTCGATGCGCTCGGCAAGCACGTCGAGGGCCGGCTGGACGATCTGCGCGGCCTCGTGGCGGCCGCCTGCTCGCGCAGCTCGGCGACGCTCGTCCTGCACACGATCCCGCTGCCCGCGCAGGTCCGCGACATGGTCATCAGCTGGCGGGCGAGGGCGAGCCTCGGCCAGCTGTGGCACCGGCTCAACGCCGGCATCCTCGGCATGGCGGAGGAGCTGCGCCAGGTGGCGGCCGTCGACCTCGTCGGAGCGCTCGCCGACGCGCCGTTCCTGGCGCGGGACGACCGGCTGCACCGCTATGCGGACATGCCGTACACCGACGGAGCGCTGCACCTGCTGGCCGACCAGGTGCGCCGGGTGGTGCAGGCCCGCGCCGGTCTGTCGCGCAAGGTCCTCGCCCTCGATCTCGACAACACGCTGTGGGGCGGCGTGCTCGGCGAGGTGGGCGCGCACGGCGTGCAGCTGGGCGGCCTCTACCCCGGCAATTGCTACCTCGACCTTCAGCGGGCAGCCGATCAGCTGCGCCGCCAGGGCGTCATCCTCGTGCTCGCGAGCAAGAACGACCCGCAGCTGGTGGAGGAGGCGCTGACCGCCCATCCGGAGGTGCTGCTCCGCCCGGAGTCGTTCTCGGTCAGCGCGGTGGCCTGGACGCCCAAGGCCGACAGCCTGCGCCGCGCCGCCGAGTCGCTGAGCCTCTCGACCGGATCGCTCGTCTTCATGGACGACTCGCCGTTCGAGCGCGGCCATGTGAGCGACGAGCTGCCCGACGTCGCGCTCGTCGATTCCAGCGGCGACCCGGCCCACCTGGTGCGCGCGCTGCTGCGCACCGGCTGGTTCGACGTCGTGGAGCTGACCGAGACCGACCGGCAGCGCCCCGAGCTCTACCGGTCGCGGGCCCTGCGCACCGACTTCTCCAGCGGTTTCGGATCGTCCGAGGACTACCTGCACGCGCTGGGCATCGAGCTGACCGCCGAGCCGGTGAGCGGCTTCTCGGTCGCCCGCGTCGCGCAGCTCGCGGCGCGCACCAACCAGTTCAACCTGACCGGGGTGCGGTTCGACGAGGCGACGACCACTGCGCTGAGCGCCGACCCGGGCCATCTCGTGGCCGCGTTCTCGGTCTCCGACCGCTTCGGCGACGAGGGGATCGTCGGCGCTGCCTGGGTGCAGCGGGGCGAGCGCACCTGGCGGGTGCTCAACCTCGTGCTGAGCTGCCGGGTGCTGGGGCGCGGCGTCGAGCTGGCGATCGCCGACTGGCTGGCCGGCCAGGCGCGCGCGGCCGGTGCCGCCGTGCTCGAGGGGCGCTTCGTGCCCTCCCGCAAGAACGGCGTCGCCGCAGGTTTCTGGCCGAGCGCCGGCTTCGCGCGCAGCGACCCGGGAGCCGACGGAGCCGACGGCGAGGCGTTCGCGCTCGACCTGAGCAGCGCCTCCGGTGGGATACCCGCCTGGATAGCACTACGAGAACGGAGCGGACTCGCGACATGAGCGACCGGACAGCGGTGGAGAGTACCGTACTGGACATCCTCGAGGACGTCTTGAACGCATCCGAGGACGAGCTGCGCGCCCAACCGGTGCTCGCCGCGCACGACTGGGACAGCCTCTCCCAGCTCGAGGTGCTGGCCCAGCTGGAGAGCCGGCTCGCCATCACGCTCGACCTGCGCGCGTACCAGGCGGCGCGCGAGGTCGACGACCTCGTCGGGCTCGTCGCCGGTCTCGTGGACGCAGCGCGGGCCCTTCCGACGACGGTGCAGAGCTAGCGCCACCACGGCACGCCCGGCCGGTGCTGCCCGGGCCTGCCGATCGCTCGGGGGCAGCACGCTGGAGCGACGTACGCGAAGGACCGCCGACATGTTCGAGATACGCAAGCTCGACCGGGACAACCTCAAGCTGGACAACGGGCTCAACGCGCAGCGGCTGATGCCGTGGGACGTGCTCAACGCGCCGTTCGAGGGATCGTGGTGCGTGGTGGCGCCCGGTGCGCGCTCGGGCGCGCACGACCACCACGAGCACGAGATCTGGATCGCGCTCACCGGCCGGGCCGAGATCCTCTGCGAGGGCGAGCGGGTGCCCTTCGTGGCCGGCGACATCATCCACTTCACGCCCGGCACGCACCACCAGGTGGTGAACGACGGGGACGACGACTTCCAGATGTACTCGGTCTGGTGGGACGAGGACATGAGCCGCCGGTTCGTGGAGCGGAGAGCGGCGCGAGAAGGGGCGAGCGCGTGAGCGACCGATCGCGCCCGGCCATCGTCATCGCGGCGACGCCCACCTCCAACGGCGCCCTGCACGTGGGGCACATGGCGGGGCCGTACCTCGCCAGCGACATCTACGCCCGCTACCTGCGGGCCAGCGGGCGGACCGTGCTCTACAGCACGTGCACCGACGACAGCCAGAGCTACGTCGTGTCGTCGGCGCACCGGCAGGGCACGACGCCTGAGTCGCTCTGCGCCACGTCGACCGCGGCGATCGCCCGGTCGTTCCAGACGATGGGCATCTCGATGGTCGGCCTGCCGCCCATCGACCGGCGCTACCGCGAGACCGTGCTGCGCTTCGTGACCGACCTGCACGACGCCGGACGGTTCCGGCTGCGCACCGTGCGGCTGCCGTACGCCGAGCGCTCTGGCGCGTACCTCTTCGACGGACTGGTCGCCGGCACGTGCCCCGTCTGCCTCAGCGGCAGTTGCGGCGGAGCGTGCGAGGCCTGCGGTCACCCGAACAACTTCGACGAGCTGATCGACCCGCGCTCGGTGCTCGACCCGACCGACCCGGTCGGCTACCGGGAGGAGGCCGTCCTGGTGCTGCCGATGGAGGAGTACCGGGGACGGCTCGTCGCGCACTACGAGGCGACGCGGCACAACTGGCGCCCGCACGCCATGCAGCTGGTCGAGGAGCTGCTCGCCCGACCGCTGCCCGAGGTGCCGGTGACGATGCCGGGCAGCTGGGGCATCGAGGCGCCGTTTCCTGAGACGCCCGGCCAGGTGCTCTACCCGTGGGTCGAGGCCATGCCGGCGTCGATCTACAGCACGTGGTGGACGGCCACCCGGCTCGGTGAGCCGGCCGAGACCGTGGACGAGTGGTGGCTGGCTGACCGGGACGCCGAGCTCATCTACTTCCACGGCTTCGACAACGTCTATCACTGGGGGCTCATGGACCTCGTGCTGCTGATGGCCCACGGTGACCGGTACGTCACGCCGTCGGCCAACGTGTGCAACGAGTTCTACGACCTCGAGGGCCAGAAGTTCTCCACCAGCCGGCACCACCTGATCTGGAGCACCGACCTGCTCCGCGAGGTGCCGCGCGACCTCGTACGGTTCTACCTGGCGTCCACCGCGCCCGAGCACCAGCGGACCAATTTCAGCACCGAGGCGCTGCGCAGAGTCGTGACGAGCCGCCTGGTGGAGCCGTGGAACGCGCTGGCCGGCGCGCTGTCGCTCGTGCTGGTGAGCTCCGATGCCTCCGACCGGCTGCCGACGACCGCCGCCGGCCGCGCCAGGAGCGCCGCGATGGCCGAGCGGTTCCGGCTCGGCTACGAGCTGTCCGGCTTCAGCCTCGGTCGCACCGCCGACACCATCGTCACCCAGCTCGCCCGCCTGCGCGCCATGGCGGAGAGGCTCGCCGACGGCACCGGGAAGGCGACGCCGGGCGACGTGCTGCTCGAGACGAGGACGCTGCTCGCCTTCGCCGCGCCGATCCTCATCGACGCCGCCGACCGGGCGCGGCGGGCCGGGGTCGACCTCAGCCTGACCGGGCACGGCAGCGAGGCCGTGCGCGCGTTCCACCTCACGCCGCTGCCGCACCCGTGCAGCCGCAACCCGTACCCCACCGACCTCCACGCACCGATGCCCACCTGAGAAGGCATGCCATGAAGCTGCTGACGATCGAGACGCGCCAGTACCTCAACTACTACATCTCCCGCTACCGGCAGGTGGAGGCGTTCGGCGTAGACCTCTACGTCCTGAACGGCGAGGGCACAGAGGACTTCTGGCCCCCCGAGCGGTACCGGCTGGTCGGCACCAAGCAGATCGACGACATCATCGCCGTCGCTCGCGAGTGGCACGCCGAGCAGCAGTTCGACGGCGTCATCACGTTCTCCGAGTCCTCCGTCATCACGGTGGCCGCGGTCGCCGAGGCGCTGGGCCTGCCCGGCATCGGCCTGGACGCCGCGGTGCGCAGCCGCAACAAGTATCTGATGCGCCAGGCCTACGAGCGCGACGGCGTGCCCATCCCGCGGTACCGGTTCGTGACCGACGCCGACCACGCGCTCGCCACCGCCGAGGAGTTCGGCTACCCCGTCATCCTCAAGCCGACGATGGGCGCCGGCAGCTACTTCGTGTTCCGGTGCGACACGCCGGACGAGCTCGCCGACCACTATGCCCAGGCCGAGAAGGGCATCCAGGAGCTCGTCTGGGCGGTCTCCGAGCCGGACGGCGTCGACCTCGGCCCGCAGGGGCTGATGGTCGAGTCGTTCCTCGACGGCAAGGAGATCCTCATGGAGGCCGTCGCGTGGGACGACGACGTCTACCTGGGCTCGATCGTCGACCGCATCACCGCCGAGGGCGAGACGTTCGACGACGACGTCCATCACGCTCCCACCGCCCTCTCGCCCGAGGAGATCGCCAAGGTGCAGGCGGTCGTCAGGCAGGCGGCGTTCGCGCAGGGGCTTCGGCGCAGCGTCATGCACGCCGAGGTGCGGTTCCACGACGGCGAGCCGCACCTGCTGGAGATCGCTGCCAGGGTGGGCGGCGGCGGCCTCGACATGATCGCCCGGCTCACCGGCGGCCACGACCCGATCAAGGCGGTCGCCGACATCGGCTGCGGGATCGAGCCGGACGTGCATCACTTCCGCCCGACCGGCGTGCACACGACCTCGATGTGCCTCATCTGCGCCGAGGGCGTCATCGAGCACGTCGAGGTGCCCGCCGAGGTGAGCGAGTCCGGCCGCGCATTCCTGCTGAAGATCACCGCTCGTCCCGGCGACATCATCAAGCGGCCGCCCAACGGCAACGTGATCCTCGGCTTCCTCGGGACGACCGGCACCTCGCTCGAGGACGCCTTCGACCTGATGAACGACTACGCCGGCAAGATCGACGTGACCTTCGCCGAGTAGGCGGCCGCCGCAGCAGCCCTAGCCGTTTCGACCCCGCGGCACCCTCGCCGCGGCATGGAGGACCAGATGACCTCGAGCGCAGCCGTCCTGGAGCAGGCGGAGGGCCGGCCCGCGAAGGGCGGCATCGTCACGTGGGCGTGCGCCCCCGGCTTCCCACCGGCGGTGATCTTCCCGTTCACGCCGGCCGAGCGCATGGGGATGCGCAACCTGCTCGAGTTCCAGTTCCTGATGTACCGGCCGCTCTACTGCTTCGGCACCGACGGGCGGCCCGAGGTCGACTACGCGACCAGCATCGGCGAGCCGCCGGAGTGGAGCGAGGACGGCCTGACGGTCACCGTCACCATCAAGCCGTGGAAGTGGTCCAACGGCGAGACCATCTGCGCCGACAACGTCCTCCTCTGGGTCAACCTGATGAAGGTCAAGGGCGCGCGGTACGGCGAGTACGTCCCCGGCTACTTCCCCGACAACTGCACCTCGTACGGGAAGCTCGCGGAGGACAAGGTCTGGTTCACCTTCGACAAGCGGTACTCGCAACGCTGGGTGCTGATGAACCAGCTGAGCACGATCACCCCGATGCCCCGCGCATGGGATCGCACGGCCGACGGCCCGGCGAACGCATCCGGCGACCTCGCCGACGTCGAGGCCGTCTACGACTACCTGATGGCCGAGCAGGGCGACATCGTCGACGAGGGCAACGCGCACCGCACCCGCTGGGCGGAGAGCCCCGTCTGGAGCATCGTGAGCGGCCCGTGGCGGCTGAAGAGCTACACGCTCGACGGCGTCGTCACGTTCGTGCCGAACGAGCACTACTCCGGCCCGAACAAGCCGCACCTCGACGAGTTCCGGCAGATCCCGACCTTCTCCGACGAGGAGGAGTACGAGATGCTGCGCAAGGGCCCGCACGGCGCCGGCTCGATCCAGGTCGGCTACCTGCCGCTCAGCTTCGCGACCGAGCCCACCGACGACCCCACCGTCGGCGGCGCCAACCCGCTGGACCGCTACCGGCTGGTGCCGCAGGTCGCGTACTGCATCAGGTACTTCGCCCTCAACTACAACAACCCGACGGTGCAGGGCCGCATCTTCGCGCAGACGTACTTCCGCCAGGCGCTGCAGAGCACGCTCGACCAGGACTCGGCCGTCCGCGACATCTACCAGGGCTACGCCTACCGGCAGAACGGCCCGATCCCCGTGCTGCCGAGGACCGACCTGATCTCGCCGCGGCAGCGCGCGGGCGCCTGGCCGCTGCCCTTCGACGTCGAGCGCGCCATGCAGTTGCTGGAGGACAACGGCTGGGACACCAGCACCACGCCCGCGGTGTGCGTCAACCCCGGCACCGGGCCCGGCCAGGCCGGCGAGGGCATCCCTGCCGGCACCAGGCTCAGCGTGCTGCTGCGCTACGTCGAGGGGCGGCCGGCGCTCACCCGGCTGATGACGACGTACAAGGAGGACGCGGCCAAGGCGGGCATCGAGCTGCGCCTCCAGGAGGTGTACGGCTCGATCCTCGTGGCCGAGGACGCGCCGTGCGTGCCCGGCCCCGACTCGCCCTGCCTGTGGGAGCTGTGCTGCTGGAACGGCGGCTGGGTCTACCACCACCCGACCGGGGAGATCTTGTTCAAGACCGACGCCGGCGGTAACTTCGGGCACTACGCCGACCCGCGGGCCGACGAGCTGATCGAGCGCACGGTCACCAGCGACGATCTCGACGCGCTCCACGAGTACCAGGACTTCATCGCCGAGCAGGTCCCGGTGATCTTCACCCCGAACTTCCCCATCCGCCTTTTCGAGGTGGCCGAGAACCTGAGAGGCTTCGAGCCGGTGAACCCGTTCGGGATGATCCATCCGGAGAACTGGTACTACCTGGCGGACCACGTCGAGGACTAGCCCCGCGGGGGGCGCAGGAGGGGCGGCACGAGATGACGATCAAGGACGGCCCGACGGACGACCGGCCGCTTCTCCTGCTCATCACCACCGGCCTGCGGCGCTGGCGGGAGTACCTGCTCGGCTCGATCGCCTCGCACTTCCGGGTGCACCTGTTCCTGCGGGCCGAGCCGCAGTGGGAGCTCGACTACGTCACCGGCTGGACGGTGCTGCCCGACACCCAGGACGGCCCGGCGATGGGCCGCGCCGCGCTCGAGCTGGCCGAGAAGCAGCCCGTCGCCGGCGTGCTGTGCTGGGACGAGGGCCACATCCACACGGCCTCGTACGCGGCCGAGGCGCTCGGCCTGCGGGGCGGCGACCCGGCCGTCGTCTGGCGGGTGCGCGACAAGGGGCAGACGCGGGCAGCCCTGGACGCGGCGGGCGTCCCCCAGCCCAGGTCGGTGCCGGTCAATTCGCTGGAGGAGGCGGTGGCCGCGGCCGAGCGGGTCGGCTACCCGGCGATCCTGAAGCCCCGCGGGTACGGCGCCAGCCTCGGCGTCGTACGGGTGGAGGACGAGGACGAGCTGCGCGAGCGGTTCCCCTTCACCCACGACTTCACGCTGCCGGACCCCGTCCCCTTCAACTCCCCTGAGCGGGTGCTGGTCGAGGAGTGCGTGATCGGGGACGAGATCAGCGTCGACTCGGTGATCCGCGACGGCGTCGTCACCGCGCTGTTCGTCGGGCGCAAGGTCGTCGGCTACCCGCCCTACGCGGAGGAGATCGGCCACTTCGTCGACGCGGAGGACCCGCTGCTCACCGACCCGGTGCTCACCCGCATCCTCCAGGACACCCACGCCGCGCTCGGCTTCCGCGACGGCTGGACGCACTCGGAGTTCATGCTGACCACCGACGGACCGAAGGTGATCGAGGTCAACGGCCGGCTCGGCGGCGACATGATCCCGTACCTCGGCAAGCTGGCCACCGGCATCGACCCCGGTCCGGTGGCCGCGGCGGTGGCGTGCGGCCTCGAGCCGGACATCGCGCCGACCCGCAGCCGGGTCGCCGCCATCCGCTTCTACTACGTCGAGGAGGAGGACACGACCGTGGGGTCGATCTCCTTCGACGAGGACGGCCTGCCGCCCGAGATCGACAAGGCCCTCACGCTGATCGAGCCCGGCGCCGTCGTGTCGCCGCCACCGCGCGGCTCGGTGTTCCAGCGGATCGCGCTCGCGATCGCGGTCGCGGACTCGATCGAGGCGTGCAGCCGGGCGCTCGACGCCGCCGAGCCGGCCCTGAAGGTGACCGCGACCGCCGTCGGCGGGAAGCCGGTCGAGCCGACGCTGCTCGACGCCCGGCCGGTCACCGGCGTCCCGGGAGCGCGCAGCGTCACGCACGCCGAGTGACACGCACGCCGAGCGAGGCGCGGCCGTCACCCGGCCTGCCCACCGCTGGTGACGGTGCGTGAGGAATGCGTGCGCCCGAGCGCCTGATCGCGCGCGCAACGGCGCCGAACCTCGCAGTTGCCCCTTACCGCTCTTGCCGCCCGTGGCGGCCCAGGTCTAGCGTCCGCTTTGCCGGGCAAGGGGCGCCCGCGAGCGGGTCAGCCCGCTGGTCGGACGTGCCGTCTCCGGCTCCGAGAGGAGGCCGGTCGTGCGCCAGACCGCGACAACCGCCCATGGCGCGTCCGGCCGGACCCGCGCGGCCCGCCCGCCACGCCACCGCCGCCGCGCCCACGCCCAGCTGAGCCTGCTCGCCGTGGCCGCTCTCCTGGCCGCCTGCGGCGGTCAGGGCGGTGGCAGCTCCGGCGGCCGGGTCACGCTGAACTTCTACAACTTCCCGGACAACTCAGGGGCCATCCAGCAGGCGGTCGACACCTGCAGCCAGAGCAGCGGTGGCCGCTACGTCATCCGCTACAACAAGCTGCCCAACGGGGCTGACGGCCAGCGCCAGCAGATGGTCCGCCGGCTCGCCGCGCACGACAGCTCGATGGACATCCTCGGCCTCGACGTGACGTGGGAGGCCGAGTTCGCCGAGGCGGGCTGGATCCGCGAGTGGACGGGCCAGAACAAGCAGCAGGCCAGCGCAGGCACGCTGAGCGTCCCGCTGCAGACCGCCGTCTGGAAGGGCCGCCTCTACGCGGTCCCGTACAACAGCAACACGCAGCTGCTCTGGTACCGCTCCGACCTCGTGCCGCGTCCGCCCAAGACCTGGGACGAGATGATCAGCATGTCGGAGGCCCTGGCCCGCCAGGGCAAGCCGCACCTCATCGAGATCCAGGGCGCGCAGTACGAGGGCGTCGTCGTGTGGTTCAACACGCTGATCGCGAGCGCGGGCGGCAGCATCCTCACGCCGACCGCGACGCGGCCGTCGATGGGGCCGCCGGCGGTCGAGGCCCTGCGCGTCATGAGCCGGCTCGCCCGCTCGCGCGCAGCCGACCCGTCGCTGTCGGTGCAGATGGAGGACGCCAACCGGCTCGCGATGGAGAGCGGCAGCGCCGCCTTCGAGCTGAACTACCCGTTCGTCTATCCCTCGATGAAGGCCAACAAGCCGGACCTGTTCAAGAGCTTCAAGTGGGCGCTCTACCCACGGGTCAAGGCGGACGAGCCGAGCCACGTCACCATCGGCGGCATCGACCTGGCGATCAGCACGTACTCCAACCACGCCGACCTCGCCTTCGAGGCGGCGCTGTGCCTGCGCAACCGCGAGAACCAGAAGGTCGCGGCGATCAAGGGCGGCCTGCCGCCCACCATCGCCAGCCTGTACGACGACCCGTCGCTGCAGAAGGACTACCCGTTCCGGGCCGACATCAAGGCGGCGCTGTCCACGGCGAGCGTCCGCCCCAAGACGCCCGCCTACCAGAACCTGTCGATCGTCATCTCCCACGCGGTGTCGCCACCCGACAAGATCGATCCGGCGAGGACCGCGCACAGCATGGTGGGCCAGTTGCAGGACGCCCTCGCGTCGAAGGGACTGATCCCGTGAGCCTCAACACGCAGGCCGTCGCGGCCGGCGAGACCCGCGCGGAGATGCAGCCGGGGCGCCGGGCGCTCTCCGAGGGCGCGCGGGCCGAGCGCCGGCTCGGCTGGCTGCTCTGCGCGCCGGCCGTCATCGTCATGGTGGCGGTCACCGCCTACCCGATCGGCTACGCGATCTACCTGTCGCTGCAGCGGTACGACCTCCGCTTCCCGAGCCAGGCGAAGTTCATCGGGCTCGACAACTACGGGGCCGTGCTGACGTCGCCGTACTGGTGGCAGGCGCTGAAGGTCACCGCCATCATCACGGTGATCTCGGTGGTCATCGAGCTCGTGCTCGGCATGCTGCTCGCGCTGCTGATGCACCGGACCATCTTCGGCCGCGGCGCCGTGCGCACGTCGATCCTCGTGCCGTACGGCATCGTCACCGTGGTCGCGGCGTTCAGCTGGCAGTACGCGTGGACGCCCGACACCGGCTACCTCGCGGGAGCGCTCGGCGGCAACGGCGCGCCGCTCACCCACACCGTGTCGGCCATCGCCATCATCATCCTCGCCGAGGTGTGGAAGACGACGCCGTTCATGGCGCTGCTGCTCATGGCCGGTCTCGCGCTGGTGCCCGAGGACCTGCAGAAGGCGGCGAAGGTCGACGGCGCGACGGCGTGGCAGCGGTTCACCCGCGTGACGCTGCCGCTGATGGCGCCGGCGATCCTCGTGGCGCTGCTGTTCCGCACGCTCGACGCGTTCCGCATCTTCGACAACATCTTCGTCCTGACGAGCGGTGGTCACGGCACGGGCTCGGTGTCGATCCTCGGCTACGACAACCTGTTCACCGCGCTCAACCTCGGCATCGGCTCGGCGATATCGGTGCTCATCTTCGTCTGCGTCGCCATCATCGCCTTCCTGTTCATCAAGGGCTTCGGCGCGGCAGCACCCGGCACGGAAGGGCGGCGCTGATGGCCGCGACGACGAAGGATCGGGTCGGCTGGGGGACGGCCAACACGGTCGTCATCATCCTGACCCTCATCCCGGTGCTCTGGATCGTGTCGCTGTCCTTCAAGGACCCGGCGACCATCACCGACGGCTCGTTCTTCCCGAAGAAGTGGACGCTGGAGAACTACCACGGCATCTTCCAGACGTCGGAGTTCACCCGTGCCCTCGTGAACTCGATCGGCATCGCGCTCATCGCGACGTTCATCGCGGTCGTGCTGGCCTCGATGGCGGCGTACGCGGTGGCCCGGCTCAGCTTCCCGGGCAAGAGCGTGCTCATCGGGATGTCGCTGCTGATCGCGATGTTCCCGGCGATCTCGCTGGTGACGCCGCTGTTCAACATCGAGCGGGCGCTCGGGCTGTTCGACACCTGGCCGGGCCTGATCGTGCCGTACATCACCTTCGGCCTGCCGCTCGGCATCTACACGCTGTCGGCGTTCTTCCGCGAGATCCCGTGGGAGCTGGAGAAGGCCGCCAAGATGGACGGCGCGACGCCGTTCCAGGCGTTCACGAAGGTCATCGCGCCGCTTGCCGCGCCCGGCATGTTCACCACGGCGATCCTGGTGTTCATCTTCTGCTGGAACGACTTCCTGTTCGCCATCTCGCTCACATCGACGACGCGCGCGCGCACCGTCCCTGCCGCGATCGGGTTCTTCACCGGCAGCTCGCAGTTCACCTCGCCCACGGGGTCGATCGCGGCCGCGGCCGTCATCATCACGATCCCGATCATCCTGTTCGTGCTCTTCTTCCAGCGCCGCATCGTCGCCGGGCTGACCTCCGGCGCCGTGAAGGGTTAGGGGTCCCAGCCGTGGCCGACATCGTCCTTGACGAGATCACCAAGCGCTACCCGGACGGCGCGCTCGCCGTCGACCGCATCAGTCTCGAGATCGCCGACGGCGAGTTCGTGATCCTCGTCGGGCCGTCGGGATGCGGCAAGTCCACGACGCTGAACATGATCGCCGGGCTCGAGGACATCTCCGACGGAGAGCTGCGCATCGGCGGCCAGGTCGTCAACAACAAGGCGCCGAAGGACCGCGACATCGCGATGGTGTTCCAGAGCTATGCGCTCTACCCGCACATGACCGTGCGGGAGAACATGGCCTTCGCGCTGAAGCTGGCGAAGACGCCGCAGGCCACCATCGACACGAAGGTCGAGGAGGCCGCGCGGGTGCTCGACCTCACCGCGCACCTCGACCGCAAGCCGGCCAACCTGTCCGGTGGCCAGCGGCAGCGGGTCGCGATGGGCCGCGCCATCGTCCGCGACCCGGCCGCGTTCCTCATGGACGAGCCGCTGTCCAACCTCGACGCCAAGCTGCGCGTGCAGATGCGCACCGAGGTGTCCCGGCTCCAGCGGCGCCTCGGCACCACGACGGTCTACGTCACCCACGACCAGACAGAGGCCATGACGCTCGGCGACCGCGTCGCCGTGATGCGCGGCGGGATCCTGCAGCAGGTCGGTCCTCCGCAGGAGCTGTACGACGCCCCTGCCAACATCTTCGTGGCCGGCTTCATCGGCTCGCCGGCGATGAACTTCATGCCGGCCAGGATCGAGCAGGGCGCGCTGCGCACGCGGCTCGGCGACATCCCGCTGACCGACGAGCTGCGGCGCTCGATCGAGTCGGGTCGCGGTCCGCGCGACGTCATCATCGGCCTGCGCCCCGAGAGCTTCGAGGACGCGTTGCTCGTGCAGGGCGACATGAGCCGGCACGGCGTGACCTTCCCGGCGCAGATCGAGGTGCTGGAGTCGATGGGCTCCGACGTGTTCGCGCACTTCACGGTCGAAGGCGGTCAGGACGAGGTGGGAGTGGCCCGCTCGGCCGAGCTCGAGGAGCTCGACCGCGACTCGGGCCGCGCGGAGGTCGGCGGCAGCGGCGGCGACCAGGTCATCGCCCGCCTCGACGCGGCGACCCGGGTGCGCGAGGGCGAGCGGGCCGAGCTCTGGGTCGACGTCCGCAAGGTGCACGTGTTCGACCCCGAGTCCGGCGCGCGGCTCAACGCGGGCGGCAGCACCGAGACCGCCGCCGCGCCGCTTCGCTGACCGTCCTCGCGGCTCCTTCGCCGGACTGGCACGATGGCGTGGTCACCGGCGTGGGGAGCGCGATGAACGACGAGACGCACGGGGATCTGCGCAAGGACGCGGCGGCCGCGCTGGCCGCCCGTCACGAGCTCGGGCCCGAGTACGACCAGCACCTGGTCGATTCCTTCGCCGACCGCATCGAGGCCGCGGTCGCGAGGCGCGCGTCCGGCCCGCCGGCGCGCGAGCCCAGGAGGAGCGACCGCCTCGCCGTCTACGGGATGACCCTGGCCTTCGGCATCCCGCTGACCGCCATCGCCGGCGGCATCGGGCACCTCCCCGGCCTCGCCATCGCGTGGGCCGGCATCGCGGTCAGCAACGTCGCGCACGCGCTGGGAGACCGGAGCAAGCCACGGTAGGCGGCTCAGGGCGCGGGCGTCGACCGCCACCGCCGCTCGCGGGATCGGCGATCGATCGCCGTCCCGCAACCGCGCTTCGAAGGCCGATGTCGAGAACCCGTGGCCGGCTCCGTCCCAGGGGCGAGCGCGACCACGACGGGTCGCACCAGCACCGAGGAGAAGCACCATGGCGAAGTACCTGTTGCTCAAGCACTATCGCGGCGCCCCGGCTTCGGTCAACGACGTGCCGATGGATCAGTGGACGCCGGAGGAGATCTCGGACCACGTGCAGTACATGCGCGACTTCGCGAGCCGGCTCGAAGGGACCGGCGAGTTCGTCGACGGCCAGGCGCTCGCCCCCGAGGGCACGTTCGTCCGGTACGACGGCGAGGGCCGGCCGCCGGTCACCGACGGCCCGTTCGCCGAGACCAAGGACCTCATCGCCGGCTGGATGGTGATCGACGTCGACAGCTACCAGCGCGCCGTCGAGCTGGCCGGGGAGCTGTCGGCCGCCCCTGGGGCGGGCGGGAAGCCGATCCACGAGTGGCTCGAGCTGCGCCCGTTCCTGGGCGCCTCGCCCACCGTCACGGAGTGACCTCTCGGGTGAACGAGGCCCTGCTCCGGAGCCTCGCGCCGAGCGTGCTCGGGATCCTCGTCCGCCGCGGAACCGACTTCGCGGCGGCCGAGGACGCCGTGCAGGACGCGCTGGTCGAGGCGGTCCGCGCCTGGCCGGCCGACCCGCCGCGGGACCCGAAGGGCTGGCTGGTCACCGTGGCCTGGCGCCGGTTCGTCGACGCGACCCGGGCCGACGCCGCCCGCCGCCGGCGCGAGGGCCTCGTCAGCGTGGACTCGCAGGAGCCGGCGCCAGGGCCCGCGCCCGCGGTGGACGACACGCTGCAGCTCTACTTCCTGTGCGCGCACCCGTCGCTGACGCCGGCGTCCGCGGTCGCGCTCACGCTGCGCGCCGTCGGCGGCCTGACCACCCGCCAGATCGCCCAGGCCTACCTGGTGCCCGAGGCGACCATGGCGCAGCGCATCAGCCGGGCCAAGCGCACGGTCTCCGGGGTGCGGTTCGACCAGCCCGGCGACGTCGCCACCGTGCTGCGCGTCCTCTACCTGGTCTTCAACGAGGGCTACTCAGGCGACGTCGACCTCGCCGCCGAGGCCATCCGGCTCACCAGGCAGCTCGCGGCCGCGATCGACCACCCCGAGGTGGCGGGGCTGCTCGCCCTCATGCTGCTCCACCACGCCCGGCGCGCCGCCCGGACCGCGCCCGACGGCAGCCTGGTGCCGCTCGCCGAGCAGGACCGCGGCCGGTGGGACACCGAGTCGATCGCCGAGGGCGTCGAGATCCTGCAGGCGGCTCTCGCCCGCGACCGGCTGGGCGAGCTCCAGGCCCAGGCCGCCATCGCGGCGCTCCACGCTGACGCGCCCACCGCCGAGGAGACCGATTGGGTGCAGATCGTCGAGTGGTACGACGAGCTCGCGCGCCTGACCGACAGCCCGGTCGTCCGGCTCAACCGCGCGGTGGCGGTCGGCCAGGCCGACGGGCCCCGCGCCGGCCTGGCGGCGCTCGCGGCGCTGGACGACTCGCTGCCCCGCCACGCCGCGGTGGGTGCGTACCTCCACGAGCGCGACGGCGACCTGGTGACGGCGGCACGGCTGTACGCCGAGGCGGCCTCGAAGGCGCCCAACCTCGCCGAGCGCGACCACCTGACGCGCCAGGCCGCCCGGCTCAACGCCCGCCGGTGCCGCTGACTGGGGAAGCCTCAAGCCTTGGCCGCGCGCAGCCGGCGGATGACGTCGTCGTTCCACTCGTGGGTGCGCATCAGGCGGTAGCGCTCCCTGGCCACCCGCAGGTACGCGTCGGTCTCGGTGCCCCGTCCGACCAGGTCGGCCGCCGCGAGCATCCGGACGACAGGGACGTACTCCTCGGCGAACCACCGCCGGGCGACCTCGCGCCGGTCCATGAAGCGCTGCTCGTGCTGCATGGCGCGGAAGCCCCACGCCTCGATGGCCTCGCCGAGCTCCGCGTACCCCCACGGGTCGGTCACGCCGATCCGGGCGTGGGCCTGCGGCGTCAGCGGCACCCGGGTCAGGAACATGCGCTCGTACCCGCGCACGACGAGGTCGCCGCGGCGCTCGATGCCCTTGGCCGGCAGGGTCGTCCTGACCTCGGTGACGTCGGCCTCGATCGTCTGCTGCCCCGTCGTCATCGCCACGGAGACGCGGTGGTGGCCGTCCCGCACGAAGTGCAGCTCGCCCACCCGGTAGACGTCGATGGGCGGGATGGGCTCCCCCCTGCGCTGAGCGAGGGCCAACCGCTCCCAGCGGGCCCGTACCCGGGCCGAGGTCGGGCGGAAGCGGCGGTCGAAGTCGCGGTGCGAGTCGACCGTGCCGACGATGGTGTCGAGCTTGACGGTGCGCACGCCGATGTGGCGCTCGCCCTCCATGCCGAGCGCGGCGATGACCTCCCCGAACGGCAGGATGATGTTGACGTCGTCCGGCTCCCGGCGCAGCCGGTGCGCGAGCTGGGCGAGCACCTGGTGCCGGCGCGCGCGGAGGAAGTCGTTCTCGATGTCGGCGCGGGGGAAGCCGGTGTCACTCGGCATCGCGGCCTCCGTCCCCGGCCCGTAGGGCGGGCGGTCCGACGTCGATCACGTGCCGGCCGACCACGTTGCGGACCAGTGTCGCACCGAGCCGCCGGGTGGGCGCCCGGTCGCCGTACGGGTGCACGTGGCCGTGCAGCAGCAGCGCCGGCCGCACGGCGGCGACGAGCCGGTGCAGGGCGGCGAACCCGCGGTGGGGGGCGTCGTCGCCGTCGCCGGTGCCGAGCGGCGGCGCATGCACCAGGACGACGTCGACGCCGCGGCCGTCGCGCCGCTCGCGGCGCCGGGCGGCCCTCGCCAGCCGGCGGGCCCGCCCGGCCTGCTGCCGCTCGGTGTACTGGTTGGGCCCGTCGCCGTAGCGCAGGCAGCCGCCGAGCCCGGCGATCCGCAGCCCGCCGGCATCGACCACGCGCCCGTCGGCGTTGACGGCGCCGGCCGGCCACGGCGGCTCGGCGGGCAGCCCGGCCCGCAGGAACAGGCCGCTGCGCGCGCGCCGGTAGCCGCTCACGTCCGGGTCATGGTTGCCGGGGACGAAGACGAGCGGCACGTCGAGGACGGCCATGAGACGGGCCAGGTAGTCGAAGGGCAGGTCGCCGCAGGAGACCACGAGGTCGACGTCCGGCAGCTCGCCGGCGCCCTGCCACAGGCCCTCGTCCACCTCGTCGGAGACGGCCAGCACCCGGATCGGGCCTGGCCCCGCCGGGCTCGCGGCGGTCATCGCTCAGCCGGCGTCATGGCCGCCGGCTGAGCGCCCACCGACCACGCCACCCCTCACCTCGAGCCCGCGCCGGCGCAGGTCGGCCTCGACCCGGTAGATCTCGGCTGAGCCGGCTGAGCCCTGGTCGGGCGGCGGCGCCTCGAGGGCCACGCAGGCGGCGCCGAGGGCGTCGAGGTAGGCCCGGCGCAGCGCGCGCAGCCGCAACCCGCGGCCGGGGGCCGGCTCGGCCCCCTCGAGCTCCACGAGCTGCGCCCGCAGCCGCCTCGCATCGGCCGCGAGCCGCTCGATGGGCTGCGCCGCCGGCACTGGCCTGGCCTCCGCCCGCGCGTCGGCCAGCCGCCCGATGAGCCGCCAGGCGCGGCCGCTCCCCACGACCGCGTAGCCCACCGCGGTGGGCAGCAGCAGCACGCCGATCAGGGTGACGGTTGCGCGCACCCGGCCAGTGTCGTCCGCGCGCCCGGCGGTCTCAAGGGACCAGGGAGCCAGGAGCGGGTGGCGCGGATTGACGGAGCAGGCGGCGGGCACGGTCATCGGGGTGACGGAGCGCTCGGCCGGCCCGGCGACGACGACGGTCGTCGTCATGGGGGTGTCCGGCTCGGGCAAGACCACGATCGCCAAGGAGATCGTCGCCCGGCTCGGGTGGGACTACGCCGAGGGCGACGAGTTCCACCCCGCGGCGAACGTGGCGAAGATGGGCGCGGGCATCCCGCTCGGCGACGAGGACCGGTGGCCGTGGCTGCGCGCGCTGGCCGCGTGGATCGGCGGGCACGAGCTGGCCGGCTCGTCCGCGGCCGTCACCTGCTCGGCGCTGCGCCGCCCGTACCGCGACCTGCTCCGCGACGGGCACCCGTCGGTGTGGTTCGTGCACGTCGACGTCCACCGCGACGTGCTGCGCGAGCGCCTGGCCAGCCGGCGCGGGCACTACATGCCGGCCTCGCTGCTCGACAGCCAGCTCGCCGCGCTCGAGCCGCTGGATCCCGACGAGCCCGGCACGGTCATCCCCGGCGACGACGCGCCGGCGATCGTCGTGGGCCACGTGCTCGAGGCGATGCGGGCCGCTGGCCGGGTCGCCGGCGCCGGGCATCGCCAACGGCATTCGCGGACGTGCGGCTGCTGAGCCCGGTGGTCCAGGCAGGAGCGCTCAGGCGGCGGGGCGCCACGGCGTCGGCGGGGCCGGGACGCGGGGCGCCGCCGACGCGACCCTGCCGAAGCGTGGGCCGTCCCCGGCCTGCCAGTCGGCGCGGGCCGCGTCGATCTCGTCCTTCGTACGGGCCACGAAGTTCCACCACATGAGCACCTGCTCGCCGAACGGCTCCCCGCCGAGCAGCAGGGCACGGGTGCCCTCCGTGGCGGTCACGACCAGCTCCTCCCGCCCCACGCCGAGGTAGGCCAGCGTGCCGGGGCCGACCACCGGCGCGCCGGTGCTTCCGCCGCTCGCGGCCTCCCCGCGGATCGAGAGCGCGCCGGCCAGGACGACGAGGGCGTGCTCGTGCGCCGGCTCCAGCGGGAGGACGGCGACGCCGGCGCCGGCGCGCAGGTCGACGCCGACGAGGGGCGTGTCGGTGCGGGCCGCGGACGTCAGGCCGGCGAAGCGGCCGACGAGCACCGTCGCGACGACCGCCCCGAGCCCGGTCTGCGGCAGCTCCCGGTGGTGCTCGAAGGCGGGCGGCCCGTGCCGGGTGGCCTCCGGCTGGGCGACCCACAGCTGCACGCCGTGCACAGCGCCCCGGTAGTCCAGCGACTCCTCGGCGTGCGCCACCCCGGCCCCCGCCGTCATGAGGTTGAGCTGCCCCGGCCGGATCGGCTGCTCGGAGCCGAGGCTGTCGTGATGCACCTGCTCGCCCTCGGCGAGCCAGGTGACGGTCTGCAGCCCCGCGTGCGGGTGCGGCCCGATCTCGACCGGGGCGCCTGGATCGACCAGCGCCGGACCGAAGTGGTCGACGAAGCACCAGGCGCCGACCGTCCGCCTGGCCCGCCTCGGCAGCGCGCGGCGCACCTGCAGGCCGCCCACCGTCGCGAGGCGGCTGGGCGACAGCTCCAGGGTGGACGTCGTCGCCGCGCCCGGCCGGGTGCCGATGCCGCCGACGTCGATGCTGCTGACCGGACCGCTCACCGGTCCAGTCTCCTCCTCCCGAGGTGCCGCCGCCCTGCCGTTCACCAGGGTCGTCACCCGTCGTGTGGCGCCCGGTCGCTGGTGGCCCGGCGCGCGAAGGGGGAGACTACGGGGACGACCGGCCGCCCCCTGATCGCCGGGCAGGGCCGCGACGGTCGGTCGCGGCGATCGAGGTGACGGAGCGTGACGGGCACCCTGGGGACGAGCGCGCGGGCGCGGTCGTTCGCGCTGGTGCAGCACGTGCCGGACGAGGGGCCGGGCCTCGTCGCCCATGCCGCCCGCCGGGCCGGGGTCGACCTGCTCAGGGTGCGCGCCTGGGCCGGCGACCCGCTGCCGGCGCTCAGCGAGGTCGACGGCGTCGTGGTGCTCGGTGGCCCGATGGCTGCCTCGGACGACGACGGGCACCCCTGTCTCAAGCGCGAGCGCGACCTGCTGGCCGCAGCGGTCGCCGCCGGCAAGCCGGTGCTCGGCATCTGCCTCGGCGCGCAGCTGATCGCCGCAGCGCTGGGTGCGCGGCTGCGCCTCCGAGCGGTCGACGAGATCGGGCCCACCGAGGTGCGGCTGACCGAGGAGGGCGCGGCCGACCCGGTGGTCGGCGGCGGCGCCCCCGAGCCGGGCACGCTGCCCGTCCTCCAGTGGCACACCGACACCTTCGAGCTCCCGCCGGGCGCCGTGCTGCTCGCGTCGTCCGACGCGTGCGCGCACCAGGCCTTCCGCGTGGGCGAGCGGGCGTACGGGCTGCAGTTCCACGTCGAGATCGATCCGTCGCTCGTCGCCAAGCTGCCCGGCGAGGCGACGCCGACCGCGGCCGAGGTGGACCGCATCGAGCGCGCCGGCCAGGCGATCCTCGACCGCTTCTTCGCCTGCGCCTGAGCGAGCCCGCCCCTGCTCTAGGCTGGTCGGCAGCCCGCCAACGCACGACCGACCCGGAGGTGGCCCTGGTGACGACCACGATCGCCGCGACCGTGGCGGCTGCCGCGCCAGGCGCGCTCGGCGGCCACGACTTCCGGGTGGTGAACGACTGGGCCAGGCACACCGGCTGGCTGCACGGGATCGCCACCGCCTACGCCAACGACGGCGTGATCGTCTTCGGCCTGCTGCTCGTGGCCGGCTGGTGGGTCGCACGCGCCACCGGGGAGCCGCGCCGGGTGGCGGCCGCGGTCTGGGCGGCGCTCGGCACCCTCGTCGCCGTGGCGGTCAACCAGCCCGTCGTCCATCAGGTGCACGAGGCGAGGCCGTACGCCACCCTCCCGCACGTGCTCGTGCTGGTGCACCGCAGCGTCGACCCCTCGTTCCCCTCGGACCACGCCACGATGGCGGGCGCCGTCACCGTTGGGCTCCTGCTCGTCGAGCGGCGGCTGGGGGCGTGCGCGGCGGTCGCCGCGCTGGCGATGGCCCTCACCAGGGTGTACGTGGGGGTCCACTACCCGCGCGACGTGGTGGCGGGGCTGCTGCTCGGCGGCCTCGTGGCGGCGCTCGGCGCGCTGCCGATGGTGCCGCTGCTGACCCGCATCGTCGAGTGGCTGGACGGCGGCCCGCTCCGGCCGCTGGTGCGCGCCCGCAGCGGCGAGCGGGCGCCCCGGCCGGGGCAGGCACCGGCCAGGTAGCCACCCGAGGTCGATCACGCGCTCCGGGGAACCGGCGACCGGCTCAGGGCATCGAACCGGCATGACCGTATCGAGCCCCACCGCCCGATCCGTCCCTGCGCTCCTCGCGGCCCTCGCGGCCCTCGCGGTCGCCGGCTGCGCCGCCGGCTCCGGCTCTGGCACCGGTTCCGGTCTCGGCGCAGGCCCGGGAGCCGGCTCCGGCGGCGGCCAGGGCGTCCCGGCCAGCTCCGGACCCGTGCACCGCCAGGCGCCCTCGGTGGCGCCGCCCGCCACGAGAGGAAGCCTCGGCTGCATGCCCGGCGTCGCGCCCGACGCGGTGGCCCCGCGCGCCGGCCTGCCCACCGTCGATCCCGATCCGGTGGGCGTCACCGCGGTCTGGCTGCCCGGGCTCGGCGCCGAGCCCTGCCGGGCCGTGCTCGCGGCGCACGGGGCGCCGGTCGCCACCCGGCTGGCCGCGGACATCCGCGCCGCGCCCCGGTTCCTCCCGGGCGCGCGCAGCTGCCCGTTGGACGAGGGGAGCGAGGTCGACCTCTACTTCCACTACCGATCCGGTGGCGACGAGCGCGTGCGGGCCAAGCTGTCCGGCTGCACCGCGATCAGCGCACCTGGGCGCTACCTGCGGCGGTCCACCGACGAGATCAGGCGCGACCTCGCATCGATCATCCCCCCGGCGTGGCGGGCGGTGCCCGTCCCCGGGCGCGGGTGAGCCCTCGACCCGACTCCGGTGCGCGACCCGATGTCACATCCGGCAGCGGTGGCCCGTCTCAGGTCATGCAGCGTCGGGTCGGTCCCTCGCACGGACGGGGACGTGGCGATTGGCCGACCCGACGCCGCTCGGGAAACGTGCCGGCGCTCGCGCCGGTGCGGTCACGGGGGACGAGGGCGGTCGCCGGCGCGGCCGCCCTCGTGGCGTACCCGGGCCGCTCACCTCGGCGGGGCCGTGCGTGTGTGAGGATCGGGAGCGGTCCGCTCGCACCCGCTCGCATCAGGTCTCCCGAGGAGGCAGCGCATGTGCCACGGCGACGACAGTCGGCCCCCGGCCGCCGAGGGCAGTGGGACGGCCGCCGGTCACGGCGAGATCGTCCTCGAGGCCGCCGACGGCAACCGGTTCGCGGCCTACGCCGCGCGGGCCGGCGAGCCGACCGGCGCGGGCGTCGTCATCATGCCGGACATCCGCGGGCTGCACGCCTTCTACCGCGACCTCGCGGTCCGCTTCGCCGAGGTGGGCATCGACGCGGTCGCGATCGACTACTTCGGCCGCACCGCCGGCATCGGCGACCGGTCCGACGCCTTCGAGTTCCGGCCGCACGTCGACGCGACCACCCCTGCCGGGATCGCGGCCGACGTCGCGGCGGCAGCGGCCTACCTGCGCACGCCCGACGGCGGCGCGGTCTCCGGCGTGGTCACGGTCGGCTTCTGCTTCGGCGGCGGCAACTCCTGGCGCCAGTCCGCGGACACGCCCGGCCTCGCCGGCGCCGTCGGCTTCTACGGCCGGCCAGGCCCGGCGACCGAGGTCGTCGACCGGATGACCGTGCCGCTGCTGATGCTCGTCGCCGGCGCCGACGCGGCCATCCCCGTGGCCGACGACGAGGCCCTCGCCGAGCGGGCCAGGGCGGCCGGCGTCGAGGTCGACATGGTCGTGTACGACGGGGCGCCGCACTCGTTCTTCGACCGCAGCTACGCCGAGCACGCCGAGGCGTGCGCGGACGCCTGGCGGCGGGTGCGCGAGTTCGTCGCGACTCGCACCGGCACGAGCCGCGGCGCGGCTTCGCTCTGACAGGATCGGCGCATGGGCGGCGCGACACCGGAGCGTGGCGCACCGGCGGCGTCCCGCAACCTGCCGGTCGACCCGGACACCGGCTCGGCGTCGTTCGAGGTCGCTCGCGCCCGGTGGCCGAGGCTGCGCGGCGATGTCGTTGCCGTGGTGTTCGCGGGCGGTTGCCTCGGCGGCCTCGCCCGCTACCTCGTCACCTCGGCGTGGCCGGCCGGCGCCGCGGGACTGCCGTGGTCGACGCTGCTGGTCAACGTCACCGGTGCGTTCGCCCTGGCCGTGCTGGTGGTCCTGGTCGCCGAGGCGCGGCCGGGCCGCTACGTCCGGCCGCTGGCGGGGACAGGGTTCTGCGGCGCCTACACGACGTTCTCCTCGGTGGTGGTGTCGGTGGACCTGCTCGCAGCCCATCACCGTGTCGTCGTGGCGGCGGAGTATCTGGGGCTGAGCGCGCTCGGCGGCCTGGCGGCGGCGATCCTCGGCCTCGTGGTCGCTCGCTGGGCGGCGTCGCTCGGGCAGCGAAGGAGCGTCCAGTGATGGAACGAGCGGGAACCGCCAAGCGGTTGACCATCTTCGCCGGCGAGTCCGACCGCTACCGTCACCACTCCGCCGTCGCCGAGATCGCCGAGCGGGCCAGGCGGGCCGGGCTCGCCGGCTGCTCGGTGGAGCGGATCGAGTCGTTCCTGCCGCACCTGGAGGAGCTGGTCACCGGCGGACTGATGATCCCCGACGATGTCCACGTGGTGCGCTACGTCGGCAACCCCCACGGTCGCTCCACCGGGACCGGCTGATGCTCGCCCTCCTGATCGCGGTCGCGGCCGGGCTCGGTGCGATCGCCCGCTACGTCCTCGACCAGGTCGTCCAGCATCGAACCCGCGCGGTGCTCCCGTACGGCACGCTGCTGGTCAACGTGACCGGCAGCTTCCTGCTCGGGCTGGTGACCGGTCTCGCTGCGCACCATGGGTTGCCACGCACGCCGACGCTCGTGATCGGCACGGGGTTCGCGGGCGGCTACACCACGCTCTCGACGTGGGCATGGGAGACCGTGGCGCTCGCCGAGGGCGGCGACCTGCCCAGGGCGGGCGCCAACGTCGCGCTCAGCATCGTGGCCGGCCTCGCCGCGGCCGCAGCCGGTTTGTCGCTAGCGTTGCTGTGACGCAGGACACGCGGGTGGCGAGCGCGGGCGACGTCGTCGGGTGACGGGCGTCTCAGCGGCAGGGTGAGAGTTCCGTTCCCCGAGCGCGAGGGGTTGCCCGGTCCGAATCGGCGCCGGGCCGGTGGGTATGACCGAGCAGCCACCAACAGCGGCAAGCAGCGTCCGCTCCACTTTTGCCGTCATCGACGGCCCATCCGCTCCAGGAGCGAACTTGACGCACATGCAGACCGAATCCACCAGTTCCAACGCCTATCCCGACGGGTCGGCGCAGGGCGCCGGCGCGCTGACCGGCCGCGCTCGCGGCCGTCGCGTGAGCACCGAGACCAAGTCGGCGTTCAAGACGACGGAGTTCTTCGTCTACGTGGCGTCCGTCATCGCCGTGCTCATCGCGTCGGCGGTCGTCGGGGATGACTCCAGCGCCAACGCCAGCTCGGCCAGCGGGACAGCGGGCGATTACTTCCGCGCCGACCGTGCCTGGCTGCTCATCACGATCCTCACCGTCGGCTACATGCTGGCGCGCGGGATCGCCAAGTCCGGCAGCAAGGACTACTACGACGACGATGCCCGCTGAGCGCGGATCGGAGGGGGCGGCCCTGAGAGGGGCCGCCCCCTCGTCGCGCGCGGCCTCGACGGGCCCAGGTCAACCGGCCACGAGCGCGGCGCGCACCTGCCTGGCTATCTCGAGATCCTCCCGCGCGTGCACGACGAGCGTGCGCACCGGTGCGCCGGGGTAGCTGACGTCGCGGTCCTGGTCGCCCACGGCGTCGTTCTCCTCGTCGTCGAGGTGGGCGCCGACGAAGCGCAGCCCCACGACGGCCGCGGCCCGCACGTCGGACGACCGCTCGCCGACACCGCCGGTGAAGGCGAACGCATCGACGCCGCCCATCGCCGCCACCATCGCGGCCATGCCGGCCCGCAGGCGATGCACGTAGACGTCGAACGCCAGCGTGGCTTGACGATCGCCCCGCCGGCGACGGGCCGTCACCTCGCGCATGTCCGCGGTGCCCGCGAGCGCGAGCAGCCCCGACTCGTGCTCGAGCGCTTCGGCGACCGCTCGCTCCGATAGCCCCTCGTGCTCCTGGAGCCACAGCACGAGGCCGGGGTCGACCGTACCCGACCGGGTGGCCATGACGAGCCCTTCCAGTGGGGTGAAGCCCATCGTCGTGTCGACCGATCGGCCGCCCTGCACCGCCGCCAGCGACGCGCCGGCGCCGAGATGGCAGGTGACCACCCGCAGATCGGTGGCCGCCCGCATCAGCAGCTCGGCCGCCCGCCGCGAGGCGTACGCATGCGAGAGCCCGTGGAAGCCGTAGCGGCGCACGCCGTACCGCTCCTGCCAGTCGCGCGGCACCGCGTACGTCGTGGCTGCTGGCGGCATCGACGCGTGGAACGCGGTGTCGAAGCAGGCGACTGCGGGCACATCGGGCAGCGCCCGCCGCACCGCCTCGAGCGCCGCCAGCGACTTCGGCTGGTGCAGCGGAGCGAGCTCGGTCAGGGCATCCAGCCGCTTGACGACCTCGTCGTCGACCACGACGGGGCCGGTGAGCTCGGTGCCACCGTGCACGATGCGGTGCCCCACCGCGTCGACCGCCGGCAGGTCGTCCGGCACCGGGTCGCCGGGCGCGAGGTCGTACGACGCGAGCAGCTCGTCGCGCGGGCCGAGCGCCCGCAGCTTCAGGCTGCTGGACCCTGCGTTGACGACAAGCACCCGCATGGGCTCGACCATGACACCCCCCGCCCTCAGTACGGCCACGCCCAGTCGCGGATGTCGGGCGCGTCCTCGCCGTGCTCCCTGGTGTAGAGCCGGGCCCGCAGCCGCTCGTCCGTCATCCGCTGGCGCAGGTGCGCGGCCCGGGCGCCGAGCCCGGGGACGCGGTCGATGACGTCGATCACGAGGTGGAAGCGGTCGAGGTCGTTGAGCATTACCATGTCGAACGGCGTCGTCGTGGTGCCCTCCTCCTTGTAGCCGCGCACGTGGACGTTGGCGTGGTTGGTGCGCCGGTAGGTGAGGCGGTGGATCAGCGTCGCGTAGCCGTGGTAGGCGAAGACGACCGGCCGATCGGCCGTGAAGACGGTGTCGAACTCCTTCGACGACATGCCGTGCGGGTGCTCGCGCTCGTCCTGGAGGCGCATGAGGTCGACCACGTTGACGAACCGAACCTTCAGCTCCGGCAGGTGCTCGCGCAGCATGGCCGTCGCGGCGAGCGCCTCCATCGTCGGGACGTCGCCGCAGGAAGCCATGACGACGTCGGGCACCATGCCGTCGTCGGTGCTCGCCCAGTCCCACATGCCGATGCCGCGCGTGCAGTGCGCGACCGCCTCGTCCATCGAGAGGTAGTCGAGCGTGGGCTGCTTGCCGGCGACGACCACGTTGATGTACTGCTTGGTGCGCAGGCAGTGGTCGGCCACCGACAGCAGGCAGTTGGCGTCCGGCGGCAGGTAGACCCGCACCAGGTGCGCCGTCTTGTTGACGACGTGGTCGATGAAGCCGGGATCCTGGTGGCTGAAGCCGTTGTGATCCTGCCGCCAGACGTGGCTGGACAGCAGGTAGTTGAGCGAAGCGATGGGCCGGCGCCACGGGATCTGATCCGTGACCTTCAGCCATTTTGCGTGCTGGTTGACCATCGAGTCGACGATGTGGATGAAAGCCTCGTAGCAGTTGAACAATCCGTGGCGACCGGTGAGGAGATAGCCCTCCAGCCAGCCCTGGCAGAGATGCTCTGACAGCACCTCCATGACCCGCCCGTCGGGCGCGAGGTGGTCGTCGCCCGGCTCCGTGCCCGCGAGCCACGTGCGGTTGGTGGTCTCGAAGACGGCGCCGAGCCGGTTGGACTGCGTCTCGTCAGGGCCGAAGATGCGGAAGTTGTCGGGATTGCGCCTGATGACGTCGCGAAGGAACGTGCCGAGCACGCGCGTCGCCTCGCTGGACGACGTCGCCGGGCCCTTCACCTCGACCGCGTAGTCGCGGAAGTCGGGCAGCACCAGGTCGCGCAGCAGCGCGCCGCCGTTGGCGTGCGGGTTGGCGCTCATCCGCCGCTCGCCGCGCGGTGCGAGCGCAGCCAGCTCGGAGCGCAGCGCACCGGTGTCGTCGAACAGCTCGTCCGGCCGGTACGAGCGTAGCCACTCCTCCAGCAGGCGCAGGTGACCGCGGTTGCCGAGCACGTCGGCGAGCGGCACCTGGTGCGAGCGGTAGCTGCCCTCGGTCTGGTGCCCGTCGACCTCCTTGGGGCCCGTCCAGCCCTTCGGCGAGCGCAGCACGAGCACCGGCCAGGTGGGCCGCTCGGCCGCCCCGCCGCCGCGGGCGGCCCCCTGGATGCGGTGGATCTCGGCGATGATCTCGTCGAGCGCCGCAGCCATCGCCTGGTGCATGGTGGCCGGGTCGTCGCCGGCTACCTCGTACGGCCGGTAGCCGTAGCCCCGCAGCAGGGCGTGCAGCTCCTCCGGTGGGATGCGCGCCAGGACGGTCGGGTTTGCGATCTTGTAGCCGTTCAGGTGCAGGATCGGCAGCACCGCGCCGTCGCGGACCGGGTCGAGGAACTTGTTGGAGTGCCAGCTGGTGGCGAGCGGCCCGGTCTCGGCCTCGCCGTCGCCGATGACGCACGCGACCAGCAGCCCGGGATTGTCGAACGCGGCGCCGTACGCGTGCATCAGCGAGTAGCCGAGCTCGCCGCCCTCGTTGATCGACCCGGGCGTCTCAGGGGCGGCGTGGCTCGGGATGCCGCCGGGGAACGAGAACTGCCGGAAGAGCCGGCGCAGTCCGTCGACGTCGCGCGAGACGTACGGGTAGCGCTCGGTGTAGGTGCCCTCGAGGTAGGCGTTGGCCACGACGCCGGGGCCGCCGTGGCCGGGCCCCGTCACGTAGACCGCATCCAGGTCGTGCTGCACGACGACGCGGTTGAGGTGGGCGTAGAGGAAGTTGAGGCCCGGCGTCGTGCCCCAGTGGCCGAGCAACCTGGGCTTGACGTGCTCGGGGCGCAGCGGCTCGCGCAGCAGCGGGTTGTCGAGCAGGTAGATCTGGCCGACCGACAGGTAGTTGGCTGCCCGCCAGTAGGCATGCAGCAGATCGCGCTCGGCGTCGGTCAACGGCCCGGCGTTGGCGTCGGTGGTGCTCGTCTGCCCGGTCATGCTGCCTCCTCGACGGCGAGCTCGCGCCGTAGCGCTCGTCCCGGCCACCGTAACCGCCACCGGCTCGGCCCGTAGGCTCTGCTCGTGGGTAGCTTGCGATGACCGGACCGGTGCGGTGGGGCTTCCTCGGCGCGGGCGCCATCGCGCGCGACGCGCTCGCGCCGGCCGTCCATGCGGCCGACAGGGCGGTGCTGCGCGCCGCGGCTGCTCGGGATCCCGCGCGGGCCGCCGGGCTGGAGCCGACCGGCTCCGTGCACGCCGATTACGCGGCGCTCTGCGACGACCCCACCATCGACGTGGTGTACGTCGCGCTCGCCAACGACGCCCACCTCACGTGGACGCTGCGGGCCCTGGCCGCCGGCAAGCACGTGCTGTGCGAGAAGCCGCTCGGCCTGTCCGCCGGGGAGGTGATCCGGATGGCGCGGGCGGCCGACGCGGCGGGCTGCCTGCTCGTCGAGGCCTCCTGGTATCGCTGGCACCCGCGTACGAGGCGGGCCGAGGAGCTGCTCGCCAGCGGTGCGATCGGTGACGGGCGGCGCGAGGTGATCGCCGAATTCGTCTTCGACGGCGTCCCTGCCGGCAACTACCGGCTCGACCCGGTGATGGGCGGGGGCGCGCTGCACGACGTCGGGTGCTACGCGGTGTCAGCGGCGCACTGGGCGCTCGGGGAGAGCCGCCGGCCGCTCGCCGTCATCGACGTCGCGGCGGAGCTGGGCGCGAGCGGGATCGACCTGACCACCGCCGCCACCCTGGCCGCTCCGTGCGGCCGGGCCGTCGTGCGGTCGTCGTTCGTGGAGCCGCCGCACCAGCGGGTGCTGGTGTCGACGCCGACCGGATCGGTCGAGCTCGTCGACGCTGCGTTCACGTCGCTTCGCGCCGGATCGGCACTGCGGGTGACGCTCGGCCCCGCCGGGGAGCGGATCGAGCGCTTCGGCCCGGTCGATCCGTACCGGCTGATGGTCGAGGCGGTGAGCGCGCGGGTGCGCCACGAGGAGGCGTACGTGGTTCCCGTCGAGGAGTCGGTGGCGATAGCCGGCACCATCGACGCGATCCGGGCGCGGTGGCCGGCCGGTGCGGCGCAGGTCGTGCCGTGACCGGGCTCGTCGACGACGCGGTGACGCTGCCAGGCGGTCCGCGGCTCGCCCTGCGCCGGGCCGGTGGGCCGCGGCGGCCGTTCCTGCTGGTGCACGGGCTCGCGTCCAACGCCCGGCTGTGGGACGGGGTCGCCGGCCGGCTGGCCGCCGCCGGTCACGAGGCGGTCGCGGTCGACCTGCGCGGGCACGGCCGCTCGGAGGAGCCGGCGGCGGGCTACGACACCGAGACCTGCGCGGCCGACCTGGCCTCGCTCTGCCGGCAGCTCGGGCTCACCGGTGACCGCGCGCCGGTGGTGGCCGGCCAGTCGTGGGGCGGCAACGTCGCGCTCGCGCTCGCGGCGCAGCACGGCGGGGTCGCCGCGATCGCGCTCGTCGACGGCGGCTGGTTGCGCCCGCGGGACCGGTTCCCGACGTTCGCGGAGTGCTGGCGCGCGCTCGCGCCGCCGAGCTTCGAGGGGATGCCGATGGCCGAGCTGCGCGCGCGATCGGCGAGCTGGCATCCGGACTGGCCCGAGGAGGGGCGCGCGGCCGCGCTGGCCAACTTCGTCGAGCTGCCCGACGGCACGGTGCGCGCCCGCCTGGCGCGCAGCCACCACGAGAGCATCGTGCGATCGCTGTGGGAGGGCGACCCGGCGCGGTGGTACCCGCTCGTCGCGGGGCCGGCGCTGCTGGTGCCCGCCGTCGGGGACCCGCCGTCGGAGCGCGACGCGGAGCGCGCCGCCGCGGTCGAGGAGGCGCTCGCCGCGCTGCCTCGCGCGGAGGTCGCCTGGTATCGCGGCGCCGACCACGACCTGCACGCCCAGCAGCCGGAGCGGCTCTGCGCCGACCTGCTCCGGCTCGCCGCGAGGGCGGAGGAGCTGTTGTGAGCCGCCTGGTCGTCATGGGGTCGGGGGAGACCGCGCCCACGATGGTGCGGGTGCACCGCGAGATCCTCGCGGCCGCACCGCCGGGGCCGGCCGTCATCCTCGACACGCCGTTCGCCTTCCAGATGAACGCCGACGAGCTGGTGGCCCGCACCTCGACGTACTTCGCCGAGAGCGTCGGCCGGCCGGTCGAGGTGGCGTCGTGGCGGGCGAGGGGCGCCGCGACGGTCGACCGCGAGCGCGCGCTCGCCCTGCTGCAACGGGCGGGTTGGGCGTTCGCCGGTCCTGGCAGCCCCACGTACGCCCTGCGGCAGTGGCGCGGGACGCCGCTGCCGGACGCGCTCGCCGACGTCGTCCGCAGGGGCGGCACCGTCGTCATGGGAAGCGCGGCAGCCGTGACGCTGGGGACGCATGCCGTGCCGGTGTACGAGATCTACAAGGTCGGCGAGCAGCCGCGCTGGGTCGAGGGGCTCGACCTGCTCGGCGCCCTCACCGGCATCGCCGCCGCCGTCGTGCCGCACTACGACAACAACGAGGGCGGCACGCACGACACGCGCTTTTGCTACCTGGGCGAGCAGCGGCTCGCGATGCTGGAGCGCGAGCTGCCGGACGAGGCCGGCGTGCTCGGCGTCGACGAGCACACCGCGCTGCTGCTCGACGTCGGTACGGGACGGGCGACCGTCGCGGGCAACGGCACCGTGACCGTGCGGCGGCCGGGCTCGTCGCGCAGCTTCCCAGCCGGAACGGTGCTGCCGCTGGCCGATCTCGCGGCCCTGCTGCGCGGCGAGGGCGGCGCGGGCACTGGCACCGGTGCGCCACCGGACGAGGCGCCCGCTTCCCCTGCTGGACCCGAGGCGCCGGCCGCGCTCTCGTTGCGCGCGGTCGCCGACGATGCGCGCGCCGCGTTCGACGCAGCCCTCGCGGCCCGCGACGCCGACGGCTGCGTCGAGGCGATCCTCGACCTCGAGTCGGCGATCGTCGACTGGCGCACCGACATGCTGCAGAGCGACGACGCCGACCACGCCCGGCGGGTGCTCCGCGCGCTCGTCGTACGGCTGGGCGAGCTGGCCGCCGGCGGCGCCCGCGATCCGCGTGAGGTGCTCGCGCCGTACGTCGACCTGCTGCTCGACCTGCGCGCGCAGGCGAGGGGGCGCGGCGACTACGCCGTGTCGGACCGCATCAGGGATGAGCTCGTCGCCGCCGGCGTCGAGGTGCGCGACACGCCATCCGGCGTGGAGTGGGCGCTCGACGCCGGTGCTTGACCACCCGGCTGTGGAAGACGCCGGCGGCCGGGATCTCACTGGGCATAATGACGTCATGACATCGCCGGCCCTGACCGCGATCGAGGGCGTTGACCTGGGTCGATACGCTCGGGACTCCGTGCGGACCCCGGGCTTGCCGCTGTCGTTCAGCGAAGCGGCGATCGAACGCGGAGTCGATCGACGTCCGCCTCGTCCTGGTCGCCGTACGCGGCGATGCGTCCTTGGCGGAGCTTCCGCTGATGCTGACCTTCCGGCTCCGGGTGGATGACGAGCTGCACCTGTGGTCGCAAGATCAAGGGGCAGCGCTCAGCGCAGTAGTGGTCTTCAGGACTGTCGAGCGACGCATGACCTTGACGCTGCGGTTCGTGCCGAGCGGTAAGTCAGCGCACGAAGCAGCAGATGCCGCTGCCTTCCTGCGGAGCGCTTTCGGCAGCGACGCACTTCGCCATCAGGCTCCCCTCCGGACAGCTGAGCAGCGATCGCATCGAGATACCCGAGACGCTGCGAATCGACGACAGTTCGTCGAACCTGCTGGATCTGATAGGAGACGTCTCCCGGCTCGCCAAGGTTGACTTGCTGGTTCCCGAGCACGTGTCGGATGAGATGCTTCAAGACCTGCTCGTGGCTCGACGACTCCTGACGGGCCAAGAGGTCCGAGGTACCTGGAGGACCGGCAGCCTGGAGCTTGTTCCGGGGCCGGGATTGGACCTGTTCAGGAGGGCGCTGCAGGCCGGAACGCGGCATGAGTTCGTGACGGTGTCCGAGCTGAGTCCCGAGTTGCTGGGCGGGCGGATCCCGTTGGGGAAGGTCCAGCAGCAGCTCTCCGATACCGAAGTCGTGAGCATCACGGAGAGAGGCGACGTAGCGCTGGTGGAGCTGAGGGCGCATGAAGGCGAGGGGCTCTCGGTGATGCGGCCGCTCTCCAGGCGGATCGAGCCGCTCGATCCGCATGTGACGCTTGCGCCGGATGCCCTGGCACAAATGCTCTCGGACGAGGATGACGGGGGCGAGAGCCGACTGCGTGCGCTGCTGTGACCGATATCGCTGGTTCGCCCATTACCCGGCTCGGCGACGCTCATGAGCTGGCGCACTTCGACAGCGGCGCTCCTGAGCTGAGCCTATGGCTCAGGCAGGAGGCCCGCAGCAGCGATGCGTGCTGTGCGTGAGTTGGTGGGCGTCCGGCTGCTCATCGTCGAGGCGCGCGACGAGCGTGCGCATGCGTGGTACGTCAGGCATGACCTTCGCCCGATACGCGATGATCTTCGGCTGCATGCACGGTTGGGCGAGCTTGCCTGACAAGCACTCAATGACCGATCAAGCCCGCCACGCCACGGCGCAGCGCAGCGGCAAGGTGCAACGCTCCCGCCGGATCGACGTCGAGAGCTCCACCGTCTCCTCACGGCACCTTGATCGACGACGTGGGCGCGTTCGAACGACGAGCTGCGCGAGTTGGAGAGCTACGACAGCTACCAGCGACCACACGGCGGCCGGGCGGCCAACTGCCGTACGAGAGACTGCTGCAACGGACACGAGCCAGGACCGTCGCGCAGCAACGTCAGCAGGACACCTAGACTGGGCGCATGGACCCCGCGCTGGACCAGCGGCACGAGCGCTCCGTCGCGACGTCGATCGCGCTGCCGGTCCTGGCCGTCGCCGCCGCCGCGCTGGTCGGCTGGCTGCTCCTGCTGCTCGTCAAGGGCATCGTCGTCGTGCTGTGCTACGCGGTCGGGGCGGCGCTGATCGTCGTGCCCGTCCTCATGTCGAGGCGGTTGCTGGCCGGGCGCCGGGGCAGTGAGCGCTGGCACCGGGTGCGCGACCTTGCGACCGCGATGCTGATTGGCGCCGCGCTCATCGTCACCGGCTACTACGTCGCGCGGCACGGGTGGCTGCTGATCGCCGTGCCCGCGGGGCTGCTCGCGCTGTCCCGGCTCGTCGACGGCGTCAGCCGGCGGCTGCCCGGCCGGCGCGCCGTCGACTCGTGACGCGCAGCCCCGTCCGCATCGAGCCCGCCCCCATCCCTGTTCCCACCTTGCAAGGAGGCCGGTGGATCCCGCCGTCGTCGCCATCGTCTTCGGAGTGACGTTCTTGGCGGAGCTGCCGGACAAGTCGCTGTTCGCCTCGCTCGTCCTCGGCACCCGCTACCGCGCGCTCCCGGTGTGGCTCGGGGTCGCCGCCGCCTTCGCCGTGCACGTCGTCATCGCGGTGGTCGCAGGCGGCATCCTCACCCTGCTGCCTCACCGCGTCGTGCAAGCGATCGTCGCGGCCCTCTTCCTCGCCGGTGCGGCCCTCCTGCTGCTGACGAGCGAGGCTGAGGAAGCGGCGGAGGGCGTGGAGGAGGGCATGCGCCGGGTCCCTCCGTCGTTCCGCCGCGTGGCGCTCACGTCGTTCGGCGTCGTCTTCATCGGCGAGTGGGGCGACATCACCCAGATCACGACGGCGAACTACGCGGCCCACTACGCCGATCCGCTCTCGGTCGCGGTCGGGGCGGTCGCCGCTCTCTGGCTGGTGTCCGGTCTCGCCGTCACGGTCGGCCAGGCGGTGCTGTCCCGCGTGCCGGTGCTGATCGTGCGCCGGGCGAGCGGGCTCATCCTGCTCGCCTTCGCCGGGCTGTCCGCGTACGGCGCCGTCACCGGCTGAGCGATCGGCTCGAGCGCCACCGGGGCCGGCCGTTGCCCAGCGGCGGAGGCTAGCCGCTGGGCCGCGAGCGCCAGGGCGAGCAGGACGACCGCTGCCACGGCGTCCAGCCAGTAATGGTTGGCGGTGACGACGATCGCGTACAGCGTGAGCACCGGATGCAGCATCGCGATCCAGCGCCACCGGCTCCGGGTGACCGACATGACGGCGATGCCGATCAGGGCTGCCCAGGCGAAGTGCACGGACGGCATGGCCGACAGCTGGTCGGCGATGCCGGTGCCCATCTGGCCGTACACCGACTGGCCGTACTGGACAGCCGTGTCGACCAGCCCGCGCTCCACGAGGAAGCGCGGCGGAGCGACCGGGACGAACTGCACGGCGAGGCAGGCCGCCGTCGTGAGGACGAGCGTGGTGCGCCAGCGCGCGTAGTGCTCGCGGTGACGAAGGAAGAGCCAGCCGAGGAAGACCGACATGCCGGTGAAGTGCAGGTAGAGGTAGTACAGGTTGGCGCCCTGCACGAGCGCCGGATGCGGCAGCGCCAGCCGTTGCACCCACTGCTCGCTGGGCAGCCGCATGGCCCGCTCGGCCCGCCAGATCGCGTCGCCGTTGGTGATGCCGCCGTCGACCTGCGTGACCGCGTAGATGCGGACGACCTGCCACATGGCGAACAGGCCGACGACGATCGCGATCTCGCGCAGCGCCTGCGCCGCGACGGCCCAGCGGCGGCGCACCAGATGGATCGCGAGGCTGAGCGCGCCGCACAGGGCGGCGACGAGCAGCGCGACGTGCCAGGTCATCTGCAGGTGCCAGGGGACCGCGGTCGCCAGTACCACCATGCGCGGTACCTCCAGCCGGCTGCTCGACCCACGGACCTGCCTTGGCAGCCTACCGGCCGGCCGCCGCGTGGAAGTCCCATGCGTCCGCGACGATGCGGTCGATCCCGTGCTCGGGGCGCCAGCCCAGCTCGCGACCGATCCGGGCGCTCGACGCGACGAGGCGGGCCGGATCGCCGGGCCGGCGGGCGACGACCCGCACCGGGATGGCGCGCCCGGTCACTCGCTCGGCCGTGTCGATCACCTGGCGCACCGAGTAGCCGTCGCCGTTGCCCAGGTTGTAGACGGCGTGCCCGGGGGCGTCGGCCGCGTCGAGCGCCAGCAGGTGCGCCCGCGCGAGATCGGCCACGTGCACGTAGTCGCGGATGCAGGTGCCGTCGGGCGTCGGGTAGTCGTCGCCGAACAGGTCGACCTGCTCGCGCCGGCCCATGGCGGCCGCGAGCACGTTGGGCACCAGGTGCGTCTCGGGGTGGTGCCGCTCGCCAGCCCCCTGGTTCGCGCCCGCGACGTTGAAGTAGCGCAGGCTCACGGCCGCGAACCCGTACGCGCCGGCATGATCCCGGATCATCAGGTCGGCGGCCAGCTTCGCGGCGCCGTACGGGTTGGTGGGCCGCGTGGGAGCGTCCTCGTCGATCGGCACCTCCTCGGGCTCGCCGTACGTCGCCGCCGTCGACGAGAAGACGAAGCGCTCGACGCCGTGCGCCCGCACCGCGTCCAGCAGCGCCCTCGTGCCCTCGACGTTGGTGGCCCAGTACAGGGACGGGTCGGTGACCGACTGACCGACGAGCGACTTGGCGGCGAAGTGCAGGACGCCGCCGTACCCGCCGCGCTCCAGCACCCGGCCGGCGTCGCGCACGTCGGCCGTGACGAGCTCGACGCCCTCGGGGACCGCGTCGGCGTGACCGGTCGAGAGGTCGTCGAGAACGGTCGCCTCATGCCCCTCGGCGACGAGCAGGCGGGTGACGACGCTGCCGATGTAGCCGGCGCCCCCGGTGACGAGCAGTCTCATGGTCACGAGCCTCGCACCGTCCCCGCGCGCAACCGCGCACCGACCCCTGTGGGGGCCGGCGCGCGGCGTCGGGCGCTGGTGGTCAGCCGGTCACGGCTCGAGGCAGGTCGGGATCGAGTCGGAGGTGCCGGACGGCCGCTCGGTGTAGCCGGCCGGGCCGTAGATCTTGACGTGGTCGATGCTCGCGAACTGCTTGAGCGTCGGCATGATCTCGTTGGCCACCGTGAACGTCGAGCCGCCGCTGGCGCAGCCGCCGGTGAGCTGGACGCGCGCCACGCCACCGGAGACGGAGAGGCCGGTGAAGCCGGTCGCCCGCGAGGAGACGAACCGCAGGCCGCCGGCCTGCTCGGCCGCCGTCGGTCCGGCGAAGAGGCGCTCGAGCGCCTGGCGGGCCACGGCCGGTGCGATCGCGGGGCGCGACCGGCGCACGACGTACGGCGTCGTGCCGGTCGCGTAGCGGTCCTTGTCCAGGAAGTACGCGCCGACCGGCGTGGTGCTGTACGGCGTCGACACGTCGATCACGAGCCGGCTCGGCGAGCTGAGCGTCGACACGTGCACGGTCTCCTTGCGCTGCAGGCCGAGCCCGACGTTGACGACGCCCTCGAAGTCGCCTGCCAGCGCGTACTGCGTGAGGTTGGGCAGCGCGTACGTCTGCCGCGCCGGCACGGTGCCGCGACCGCTCGCGTCGTGGGCGACGGAGTTGGCGAGGCGCACGTTGAGGAAAGCGTGACCGGCGAGCCGCACGGTATGGCCGCTGCCGTCCTGCGTCACGTGCGAGACCCAGGTGATGCTGCGGCTGGGCACCGGTCCGCTGAACTCGAGGACGAAGCGGTCGAAGCCGGTGTGGTGCCCGGCGCGGACGGCGACGACCTTCGAGGTGCTGGTGGTGCCGCTCGCCGATGCGGCGGTCAGCCCGATGCCGGTGGCGGTCGTGCCGGCCACTGCGAGGCCGATGGCCAGGGTGCGAAGTGAGCGCTTCATCGTTGTCTCCTTGGATGGTCGGCGCCCCGGCTGCGAGGTGACTGCGCCGATCGAATGCACTCATGACGCGGGGAGTGCGCGGCCGGTTGTCCGGGGTACGACGCCGTGGTGGCAGGGACCGTGGCTGGCGTCCTCGATCGACTGCGCGGCAGCGCCGGCCGGCGCCTGCTGCGTCGTGGGCGCATTCCGGGCATCCGCACCGCCAAGACGGTCCTCGCGGCCGTGGCGGCGTACGGCGTCGCGACGATGGTCTCGGCGAACTCGCGGCCCGTGCTCGCTCCGCTGACGGCGCTCCTGGTCGTCCAGCTGACGCTGTACGAGACGCTCACGAGCGGGCTGCGGCGGGTCGCCAGCGTCGTCAGCGGCGTGCTGCTGTCGCTGAGCCTGTCGCTGCTGGTCGGCTTCACCTGGTGGAGCCTCGGGCTGCTGATCGCCGCCGCGCTCGTGGTCGGGAAGCTGCTCCGCCTGGGCGACCAGCTCATGGAGGTGCCGATCAGCGCGATGCTCGTGCTCGCGGTCTCCGACACGCGGACGGTCGCGCTCGGCCGGGTGTACGAGACGCTGCTCGGAGCCGGGGTCGGCGTGGCCGTCAACGCGCTCATCGCGCCGCCGCTCTACCTGCAGCCGGCCGGCGACGCCATCATCGAGCTCGCCGAGCGCCTGGCCGGCGTGCTGCGCATGGTGGTCGCCGATCTCCGCGAGGGCTGGTCGGTGGAGTCGGCCCGGCGCTGGATGGAGGAGGCCCGCCGGCTGCCGTCCGACGTGGGGCGGGCCCAGCGCGCCTTCGCGAGGGCGGAGCAGAGCCTGCGGCTGAACCCGAGGGGGCGCCGGTTCCGCCCGGTCACCCCGAGCCTGCGGGCCGCCCTGACGGCGCTCGAGCACGTCGCGGTCGCCATCCGCGGCGTGATCCGTCCCCTCGCCGACCGCGCGGAGGCGAGCCCGACCGAGTCGCCGTACGACGAGTCGCTGCGCGGCGCGGTGGCCGAGGTGCTCGACGACGTGGCAGAGGCGATCACGCTGCTGGCCAGGGTGGCGGCCACCGACGTCGCGGCCCCGACGAGCGGCGAGGAGCGGCTGCAGGAGGCTCTCGACCGGGCGCACGCCGGCCGGCTGGGCCTCGCCGAGCGGCTGGCCGTCGACGGCCGCGCGGATCGCCCGGCGTGGGAGGCGCACGGGATGCTCCTCGCCAACCTCGACCGGGTGCTGCGCGAGATCGACCCCGAGGGCGGCCTCGACGCGCACGGCGTCCCTCGCTCCGGCCGGCTCCCGCGCCGGCCGCCGGACGAGGCGATGCGCGAAGCTTTCGGCACGGCCCGCGGCACCGCCCGCCGCCTGCGCGAGCGCCGCCGCTAAGGTCCGCGCTGCCTCGCGCTCGCGCTTCAGGCACCCGCATCGGCGCGGCGAGCCACCGCCGGCCCGATCCCGGCGCAGAATGCACCCTCGCACGAGTGGCACCGGCCGCTCCCGTACCGCGAGGGCTCCCGATGACCAGCCGTTCCCAGCACCGTCGCCGCCGCTGCGCGCCGGCAGCCACCGTGGCCGGCTGCGCGCTCGCGCTCGCGGCGTGCTCGGGAGGGACCCACCCGGCCGCGCGGCCGGCGTCGCCGACGACGAGCGCGGCGCAGCCGCAGCCGTCGGCGACCACGACCACCAGGCCGCCGGCTCCGGCCCGGCGACCCGTCTACGCGCTGACCGGCCTGCCGGTGACCGAGCCGGCGAAGGCGCACCGGCCGGCCCTCTCGGTGAAGATCGACAACATCTCGGCCGCGCTGCCCCAGGCCGGCCTCGACCGGGCTGACCTCGTGACCGAGTCGCTCGTCGAGGGCGGCCTCACCCGGCTGATGGCGACCTTCCAGTCCCACGACGCCGGCGCGATCGGGCCGATCCGCTCGGCCCGGCCGGTCGACACCGATCTGCTGCGCGAGCTGCGCGGCGGCTACTTCGCCTACTCGGGCGCCAACCGGCACGAGATCGTACGGGTGCGCGAGCAGTCGACCGCGCTGCTCATCTCGTGGGACGCGACGCCGGGGCCGTTCTGGACCGACCCGCACCGGGCGGCGCCGCACTGGGTGTTCAGCTCGACGTCGAAGCTCTACGACTGGGGCCACCGGCTGCGGCCCAAGGCGGCCGCGCCCGAGCAGCTGTTCACGTACTCGGCGGCCGCGCCGGCCGGCCGGGCGGTGTCGTCGGCGCACCTGCGGTTCTCGAGCTTCACGACGGCCGACTGGCGGTGGAACCGCTCGACGCACCGCTGGCTGCGCGACCAGGACGGCCGCCCCGACGCGCTCGTCGGCGGCCACCAGATCGGCACCACCAACGTGGTGATGCTTCAGGTCGCCGTCGCCGGCACGCCCTACCACGACCACGCGCACAACCCAGTGCCGTGGGTCATCGTCGTCGGCCACGGCCCGTGCTGGGTGCTGCGCGACGGCAAGCTCGTGCAGGGCACCTGGCACCGGTCGTCGGCCAAGGTCGCGGTGCGCATCGTCGACCGCGCAGGCAAGGTCGTCGCGCTGCGGCCTGGGCAGACCTGGCTCGAGCTGATCCCTCGTCCCTACCAGCCCTCCTTCGGCTGAGCGGCGGGGTCATACCCTCGGCGCATGATCGAGCCTCGACGCGTCTTCCTCTCCTCCGACATGGAGGGCACCGCCGGCATCGTCGACTGGGAGCAGTGCCTGGCCGGGCACGCCGAGTACGAGTCCGGCCGCCGGTTGCTGCTCGACGAGGTCAACGCGGCCATCGACGGCGCGCTCGCCGCCGGCGCGACCCACGTGCTCGTCAACGACTCGCACTCCGCGATGCGCAACCTCGCGCCCGGTGCGCTGCACGGCCGGGCCGCGTACCTGTCCGGCCGGCACAAGCCGCTCTACATGATGCAGGGCCTCGACGAGACGTACGACGCGGCGCTCTTCGTCTCCTACCACGGCGCCATGGGCTCGGCGTCCAACCTGTCGCACACCTACAACCCCGGCGCGGTGTCGGAGGTGCGGATCAACGGCACGGTGGCGGGGGAGTCCGGCATCAACGCCCTGGTGGCGCAGGCCCACGGCGTGCCGGTCGCGCTCATCACCGGCGACCAGATCGTGGGGCCGGAGGCCGAGCCGTTCTGCCCCGGCATCGAGCACGTCGTGGTGAAGCGCTCGGTCAACCGCTTCGCGGCGTCGAGCCTGCACCCGGACGAGGCGTGCGAGCTCATCAGGGACGGGGCGCGGCGCGCGGTCGAGGCGGTCGCCGCTGGCCGCCTGTCACCGCCGCGGATCGAGCTGCCGGCCGAGATGGCCGTCGACCTGCTCACCGCCGACATGGCCGAGATGGCCACCTGGCTCTCCGGCGTCGAGCGCACCGGTCCGCGCACGGTCGTCATGCGCGACGACGACCCGTTGCGGCTCTACCGCCGGTTCGTCGCCCTGATCTACCTCACCCGCTCGATCGTGGAGCGTCGATGACGAGGAACCCCTGCTCGGCGAGCTCCCGCACGGCGGCGAGGACGCCGGGCAGCACCTCGTCGGCGTCGAGCCCGTAGCCGGCGGCGAGCACCGGCACGAGCGCACCGAGCGGCACCGTCCCGTCGCAGCCGGCGAGCAGGGCCGCGCCGAAGCCGTCCACCGCGCCGGAGCGGCGCAGCCCGCCGGTCTGCACGAGCGACTGCTCGACCACCTCCCAGCCGCCGGCGCCGGCCGTCGCCCGCTGGTCGAGCCGGACGCCGGGCGCCACCGCGGGCGCCAGCCGCAGCAGGTCCGCGCCGCGCAGGGCGTCGACCCGCCGCAGCCAGCCGTCGAGCACCGGCCCGAGCGGCGGTTCGAGCGGTTGAGGCAGGTGCTCGACCCGCACGCTCGCCGGTCGCGCGCCGGTGCGCCGCAGCACCACGATGCCGAAGCCGACCGCCTCGATCCGCTCGGCCGCGAACCAGTCGAGCCACTCGCCGTAGAGCCGCTCGTACGCGGCGGTGCCGCTCCCACCCCCGTGCTCGCCACCGTCGCGCAGCCACAGCTCCGCGTACTCGGCCGGGTCCTGCATCTCGCGCTGCACCGCGAGGGCGTCGCAGCCGGCGCCGTCCAGCCATCCGCGCACCCGCTCGTCCCACGGCTCGCCGGCCCGGTGCAGCCAGTTGGCGAGCAGGACGGCGATGCCGCCGTCGGCGAGCAGCTCCGGCGCGCCGGTGACCAGCTGGCGGGACACCTCGTCGCCCGGCAGGCCGCTGTCCCGGTACGCGAACCGCGCGGACGGCCCCACGACGAACGGCGGGTTGGAGACGACGAGGTCGAAGCGGCGCTCGCGCACCGGCGCGAGCAGGTCGCCCTCGACGAGCTCCCACGGCGCGGTTGCGGAGAGCGCGGCGGTCATCCGGGCGAGCGCCAGCGCGCGCGGGTTGCTGTCGGTGGCGACCACGTGCGCCGCGTGCGTCGACAGGTGCAGCGCCTGCACGCCGCAGCCGGTGCCGACGTCGAGGGCCGTCGACACGGGTCGCCGCACCGTCGCGTGCGCGAGGGTGAGCGACGCGCCGCCGACGCCCAGCACATGGTCGGCCCGGATCGCGCCGGCGGCTCCGTCCATGCCGTCACCGCGGCCGGCCCCGCTGCCCTGGTCGGACACCACGTACCAGGGCAGCGACGGGTCGCCGTACGGGCGGACGTCGAGCGCCGCCCGCAGCGCACCGCCCGGTGCCGCGGCCAGCAGGCCGGCCTCGACAGCGCGGTCGACGGGCAGCCCGCCGAGCGCGGCGGCGACGGCGGCTGGCGGCTCCGCGGTGCCGAGCAGCATCAGCCGGACGAGCGTGGCGAGCGGCCGGTCGTCGCCGTCCGTCTCGCGCAGAGCGGGCACCCGCTCGCCCCTCCCGAGCGCGGCGTGCGCGGTCGGCGAGAGCGCTCCGGCTACCCCGTCCACGGTGTACCCTGCGGCGACCATCACGGTGCGTAGCCGGCTCAGCTCGGCGTCGGTCAGCTCGGCCCGGGGCATCGGCACCGCCCCATGGTGGCAGGACGGGGCTCATGCCGGGCGCTTCGCGCGCCGATACGAGCGTGGGCCGGCTCTGCGGCCCATCGAGCGAGCGCGAAGGGGCACGACGTGTCTGACCAGCCGGGCGGGGAGCCACCGATCTTCGACCTTGCCCCGGCCGAGGTCCTGCCCGAGCGCCCGCCCTCGTCGCGGCGCCCGGTGCTGCTGACGGCCGGCGCGGCAGTGGTCGTCCTCGTCCTGGTGCTGGCCGGCGCCGGCGTCAAGCGCCTCATCGGCGTCGCGTCCCACCCCGACGGTGCGGCCGGCGCGGTCCCCGCCAGCACCTTCGCGTACCTCCACGTCGACCTCGCGCCCTCGGCCGAGCAGCGGCTGGCGCTGTTCAACTTCAGCCGCAAGTTCCCCGGCTCGCCCACGAGCCGGCCGGGCGCCCACGCCGGCGACCTGCGAGACGCCCTCCTGTCCGAGGTGCTGAAGGACTCGCCGATCAGCTACGACGTCGACGTCAAGTCGTGGCTAGGCGACGACGTGGCGCTCGCCGCGTTCGCCGACGGCTCCGGGCGCGCCCGCGTGATCGGCGCGCTGGCGGTGAAGGACCGCGGCGCGGCCACCGCGTCGCTGCGCCGGATCACCGCCAAGGAGCACGAGGCGTTCCTGATCAGCGGCGACTACGCCATCGTCGCCCCCGACCAGGCGACCTTGGCCGCCGCGCGCACCGAGCTGGCCAAGGGCCGGCTCGACGGCCAGTCCGCGTTCGCCGCCGACGTGGCGACGCTGCCGGCCGACCAGCTGCTGACGACCTGGGTCGACGTCGGCAAGGGCCTGCGCTCGGCCGAGCGCCTCGTTACCGACAGCGGCTGCCGGTTGCTCTCGTCGCTCGTCCCCACCCGGGGCGGCGGCTGCACCGTCGACTCCGTGGACAAGCTGCTGCGCTCGAGCGACGGCAATCTCGGCTCCGCCCGGCTGGTCGCCGGGGCGCGGGCCGCGAGCGACTACGTCGACCTGCAGCTCCGGCTGCGCGGCGGGGCCACCCCCGCCCACGTCTCGGACGTCTCGGACGTCTCGGGCATGCTCGCCGCCCTGCCGGACGACACGGCGCTCGCCCTCGGCCTCGGCGCCCCCGGCGACGCGCTGCGCCAGAAGGCGACGACGTTCTCGACCGCCGTCGGCGAGGCCGCTCTCGGAGCCCGCCGCGGCGACGGGCTGCCGCAGCTGCGGCGCGAGCTGCTGCGCTCGACCGGCCTGTCCTTCCCCGGCGACTTCGCCGCCGTCCTCGGCGACCGCGCCGTCCTCGCGGCGACCCGCGCGAACGATTCGGTGAACATCGGCGTGCGCAGCCACCCCAGCGACATCGCGGCGGCCCGCCGCCTCGCCGCCCGCTTCGCGGCGAAGGTCGACCGCCCCGGCGAGCGGATCGCCGTCCGCACCGCCGGCGGCGACCTCGTCATCGGGTCGGGCGAGCCGTACGCGAGCCGCCTGGCGGCGAGCGGCCGCCTCGGGTCGACCGCGCTGTTCCGCACCGCGATGGGGTCGTACGGCAACGCTCAGCTGGCGCTGTACGCCAACCTGCGGGCGTTCGGCGTGTCCGCCAAGGAATCGCCGATCGCGGCCGCCGGCCTGGTCGTCCGCCACGACGGCGCCGACGCGGTGGCCGAGCTGCGCATCGTGGCCGGCTGACCGGCCAGCTGAGTGGCCGGCTGACCGGCCGGCTGGGTGGCCGGCTGAGCGCCGGCGGGACGAACCGCGACATGCGAAGCGCCCGTGCGGGCGGTCCGTGAGAGGCTCCTCGCATGTCGTACGAGACGGCCCCTGAAGCGGCTCCCGAGACCTCCGAGGCCGGCGGCGTGTCCTTCCCGCGGCTGTCGGCACGCACCCAGCGATTCGCGCTCGGCCGGCCGCGCAGCATCGCGGTCGCGGCCGACGGCAGCCGGGTGACCTTCCTGCGGTCGAGGGGCGGCACCGATCCGGTGACCTGCCTGTGGGCCATCGACGTCCGGCCAGGGGAGGGCGCGGCGGCCGAGCGCCTGGTGGTCGACCCGCGGGCCGTCCTCGGCGGCGCGGACGAGCAGCTGCCGCCCGAGGAGCGCGCCCGCCGGGAGCGGGTGCGCGAGGCGGCCGGCGGGGTGGTGGCCTACGGCGTCGACCGGCTGGCCACGGTCGCCGCGTTCGCGCTGTCCGGTCGCCTGCTCGCCGCCGACCTCGCCACCGGTGCGGTCGAGGAGCTGCCGGCCGCCGGGCCGGCCGTCGACCCGCGCCCCGACCCGTCCGGGCGACGGATCGCCTACGTGACCGGTGGGGCGCTGCACGTCGCCGAGCGCGGCGGCGGCGACCGCCTGCTGGCCGGCAGCGACGATGCTGACGACCCCGACGTCACCTGGGGACTGGCCGAGTTCATCGCGGCAGAGGAGATGGGCCGGCTGCGCGGCTACTGGTGGGCGCCCGACGGCAGCGCCCTGCTGGTGGCCCGGGTCGACAACTCGCCGGTGCAGCGCTGGCACATCGCCGACCCGGCCAATCCGGCCGAGCCCGTGCAGGAGGTCGCCTACCCGGCGGCCGGCACGCCCAACGCGGTGGTGACCCTCGCCGTCGTCGGCCTCGACGGCCACCGGATCCCGGTCGAGTGGGACGGCGAGGCCTTCCCCTACCTCGTCACCGCGAGCTGGCGCGCCGACCGGCCGGCGACCATCCTCGTCCAGTCCCGCGACCAGCGGCGCATGCGCGTGCTGGCCGTCGACCCGGCCACCGGGCGCACGTCGCTCGTCCGCGAGCAGAGCGATCCGGCGTGGCTCGAGATCGTGCCCGGCGTGCCGGGCTGGCTGGCCGACGGCCGGCTGGTGTGGACGGCCGATCTCAACGGCACCCGCCGGCTGCTCATCGGCGACGAGGCGGTGACCCCGGCCGGCCTCCAGGTCGACGAGGTCCTGCACATCGGCGACGACCACGTCCTTCTCACCGCGGCCGACGAGCCGACCGAGCGCCACGTCCACCTCGTCCGCGGCGACGGCGGCATCGAGCGGCTGACCAGCGAGCCGGGCGTCCACTACGCGGTCGAGGGCGGCGGGGTCCTGGTCCTGATGTCCGCGTCGCTCGAGCGCACCGGCGCGCTCGTGACGGTGCTGTCCGGCGGCCGCGATGCGCAGCCGGTGCCGATCGCCTCCTACGCCGAGGCACCACCGTTCCGGCCCAACGTCACGCTGCTGGCGGCCGGCGACCGCGAGCTGCGCACGGCCGTGCTCTTCCCGCGCGACGGCCGGCGCTCCGGCGGCCCGCTGCCGATGCTCATGGATCCCTACGGCGGGCCGCACTCGCAGCGGGTGCTGAAGGCGCAGGGAGCCTTCCTGTCGTCGCAGTGGTTCGCCGACCAGGGCTTCGCCGTCGTGGTCACCGACGGCAGGGGCACCCCGGGCCGGGGGCCGGAGTGGGAGCGCGCGCTGGCCGGCGACCTCGCCACCCCGGTGCTGGAGGACCAGGTAGCGGCGGTCGAGGCGGTGGCCAAGCGCTTCGCCGGCGAGGTCGATCCCGACCGGGTCGCGATCCGCGGCTGGTCCTTTGGCGGCTACCTCGCCGCGCTCGCCGTGCTGCGCCGGCCCGACGTCTTCCACGCCGCCGTGGCGGGTGCGCCGGTCACCGACTGGCGCCTCTACGACACCCACTACACCGAGCGCTACCTCGGCCGCCCGGACGACGACCCGGGCGCGTACGACCGCAGCTCGCTGATCGGCCAGGCCGCCGCGCTCGAGCGGCCGTTGATGATCATTCACGGCCTGGCCGACGACAACGTCGTCGCGGCGAACAGCCTGCGCCTGTCCAGCGCCCTGCTGGCCGCCGGCCGGCCGCACACGGTGCTGCCGCTGTCCGGGGTCACGCACATGACGCCGCAGGAAGTGGTCGCCGAGAACCTGCTGGTCCTGCAGGTGCGGTTCCTGCGCGAGGCGCTCGCGCTGCCCGCCGGCGGCTGAGCGGCCGCCGAGCGACGTGGACGGCCCGAGTCAGGGCCACCTTGCCTAGCCGGAGGCGATCGGCTGCCCGTCCGGGGACGGCTCGGGGGCGTAGACCCAGCTCCTCAGGGCCGCCTCGTCGGCGGCGCAGCTGCGGCCGGGCGAGGGCTGCCAGGCCGGGTTGACGCTGACCGGCAGCTCGGGCACCTCCCAGGCCGTGGCGCCAGCCTTGATCGCCTGGTCGGTCACGTCGAGCACCCGCGAGCGGGGCACGATCCCGGTCCGCAGGTAACCGGCCACCAGCCGCTGCACCCTGGCCTCGCCGAGCAGGCCGCCGTGGAACCCGGGCACCACCACCGACGGGATGCCGAGGGCGGTCGCGTACGGCGTGCTCGCGGCGTCGGCGAGGGGCAGCACCGCCAGCTGCGCGATGCCGGGCGTCGGGCAGTCCAGCAGGTGCCGCAGCGCCGGCCCGTGGTCGGCCACCGAGCGCAGGAACGGGTTGTCGCCGCGGATCGCCTCGGAGCCGAGGGTCTCCATCGTGGCCGACAGCCCCCGCAGTCCCCAGCCGGTCGCCACCCCGAAGCCGCTGGCCGACGCGGGCGGGTAATAGACGCGGCCCGGCTCGACGAGCGGGCTCAGCACCACCAGCCGGTCGACGGGAGCGCCGGGCGTCGCGTGCAGGTACGCCTCGGCCACGAGCGCGCCCTCGCTCTCGGCGACGATGGCCACCGCCCGGCCGGTCTGCCGGTGGAACCGCTCGACCTGCTCGGCCATCAGCCGGGCGAGGACCGGCAGCGGCCGGTAGGTCTGCGCGCCGGCGTAGGGCTGCGGGCCGCCGTCGGCCAGGCCGGCGTAGGAGAAGCGCCACTCGGCGAATCCGTCGCCGAGGTAGCGCGGCTGCGCGCCGCTCCACGGCGTGCCGAAGCCGGAGACCACCATGACCGGTGGCGCCCCGCTCCAGCCGAGGTCGGCTGGCGGGCTCAGCCGGACGGTGATGCGGGTCGCGTGGAAGCCGATGGCGGTGCCGGTCACCAGGACGGCGGCGAACGCGACCAGCCCGACGCTCGACACCGGCCGGGTCCGCCAGCGGGCCGGCCGGCCCTGCCGGTCCTGCCGTCCGGCCACCGCCGAGACGATGCCGTGCCAGGCCCAGGCGTCGAAGAGGCCGGCGAGCGCGGCGAGCGGCACGGCCAGCGGACCGGGCGCCGCCGTCAGCACCGCCGCGGCCACGGTATAGCCGGCGAAGCAGAGCAGCATCCAGCCGGCCACCCGCACCGGCGGCGCCGAGGCGAACCAGCGCCTGGCGATCGAGCCGTGCCCGGTGAGCAGCGCCACTGCGAGCACCGACGGCATGGCGGCGAGCACCAGCCAGGACACGCTCGCGACGGCCACGCCGAACATGAGCGCGGCGAACGGCGAGAGCAGCAGCGCGCACACGAGCGTGAAGGCCGCCGCCCGCACGAGCGCGTCCCACAGGCCCGGCCGGGTGGCCGGGTCGGCCCATGCGGCCCGCAGCAGCACGGCGGACAGCGCGGTACGGGCGAGCCAGAGCCCCGCGGCCTCCAGGGCGAAGCCGGTCATCGAGCGGTGGTAGACGAGCAGCCACCGCAGGTCGTGGAAGACGCCGTACGGCGTCGGCGCCACCGCCTGCGGCGCCATCCCGACCGAGCGGTGCAGGTGCAGCGCCTCGAGGATCACGGCCTCGACGACCGGGACGGCGACGGCGACGGCGAGCAGCGTGCGACGTGCCCGCAACCGCCGATCGAAGCTCTCCGGCGGCCGTCGCGACGGCTCGCGCGGCGGACCCGCGGACCGGCGCAGCACCGGGTGCATGAGCACCGATTACCCCATCGAGCGCCGCACTACCAGCCGACGGGCCGTTGATGATCCGTTCCAGGGGGGTCGGCGGGATAACCTCCTGGGGTGGCCGGCGACGCTGCCCCCGTCAACGCCGAGCGGCGTGACGCCGCCGGCGTCGGTGCGCGCCGCCGCCGGCTGTCGGTGGAGGACCGGCGCCAGGAGCTCATCGACGCGGCCCTGCGGCTGTTCTCGGCGCGCGGGCCGGAGGCGGTCTCGGTCGACGACATAGCGGCCGAGGCTGGCGCCTCGCGCGCCCTGCTCTACCACTACTTCGACAACAAGCACGACCTCTACCTCGCCGCGCTGCGGGCGGCCGCCGACTCCCTGCTCGAGCAGGTGCAGGGCCCGTTCGAGGGCACGCCGCCCGAGCTGCTCGACAAGGGTCTCGCGGCGTACCTGAACTACGTCGAGCAGCACACGGTCGGCTTCTCCGCGTTGCTGCGCGAGGGACCTGGCGCCAGCGGCGAGGTGGGCGCCATCGTGGAGCGGGTGCGCGAGGCCGTGCTCCAGCTGCTGCTGGCGGGCGTCGGCGTCCCCGACCCGCCGGCCGCGCTGCGGGTGGCGCTGCGCGGGTGGGTCGGCTTCGTGGAGGCGGCCTGCGCCGAATGGCTCGAGAACCGCGACGTCGACCGCGAGACGCTCGAGGGCATCCTCATCGGCGCGCTGTCGGCGGCGGTCGCCGCCGCCTGGCTCGATCCGGAGGAGCACTCCCGGCTCATGCTGGGCACCGAGGAGTAAGCCGAGGGCCCGGCGCGTCAGCTCCTGGCCAGGTGCGGGTCGGGCTCCCGGTCAGCCGGTGGCGGGCGCGCCGGCCGGCTCGGTGCCCACCAGCCCGTCGACCAGCGCCTGGACCAGCCGGCCCACGTCGGCCGGGTGCAGCCGGTGGCTGCCGATGCACCGCTCGCCCCGCCACAGCGACACCACGACGATCTCCGACTCGGCGTGCCTGGTCACCCGCATCGCGCGGCCCTCGCCGCGCGGGTCGAGCAGCACCTCGCCCGACGCCGGCGCCGGCAGGACCGGCAGCCCGGACGGGAAAGCGATCGCGTCGCCCATGCGGGAATGATCCGCCCGGGGCGAGGCGCCGTCCAGCCGCCGGGCGGCATGCCTGCGCAGGGCCGCTCAGGCCCGCTCGAACAGGGTGGGCAGGGCCGCCTCGCCCCTGGACAGCTGCATCGCATGGGGCGGGAGGGCAGCCATCGCCCGCCGGTGGTGCTCCTGCGCCTCGACGACGCTCGACGGCCCCACCACCTCGCCGCCGCGGACGAGCGGCACCTGCAGCGGGCGCTCGTCCGCGCGGGCCGACGGCGGCCCTCCGGTCACCACCACCTCGGCGACGGCCGTGCCGCCCCTGCTGCCCGCGCCGTGCCGGCGCACCGCGTACGGCCGGCCACCGATCGACGCCTTGCCGGGCGAGCGCTTCTCGACCGGCAGCAGCGGCGCGTCCGGCTCCTCCGTCACGGCGCGCGCCACCAGCTTGTAGACCAGCCCGGCCGTCGGGTGGCCGGAGCCGGTGACGACCGACGTGCCCACGCCGTACGCGTCGACCGGCGCGGTAGCGAGCGCAGCGATCGCGTGCTCGTCCAGGTCGCTCGTGACGACGATGCGGGTGCCGTCGGCGCCGAGCGAGTCCAGCTGCTTCCTGACCTGCTGCGCCAGCCCGGGCAGGTCGCCGGAGTCGAGGCGCACCGCACCCAGCTGCGGCCCCGCGACCTCGACCGCGATCCGCACCGCCTCGGCGACGTCGTACGTGTCGACCAGCAGCGTGGTGCCGCCCCCGAGCGCCGACACCTGCGCCCGGAAGGCGTCGCGCTCGCGGTCGTGCAGCAGGGTGAACGCGTGCGCGCTGGTGCCCGTGGTGCGCAGGCCGTAGCGGCGCCCGGCGGCGAGGTTGCTCGTCGACGAGAAGCCGACGAGGTGCGCGGCGCGGGCGGCGGCCACGGCTGCCTGCTCGTGGGTGCGCCGCGAGCCCATCTCGATGCAGGGGCGGTCGCCGGCCGCGCAGACCATGCGCGCCGCAGCCGAGGCGATCGCCGTGTCGTGGTTGAGGATCGACAGCACGAGCGTCTCGAGCAGCACGCACTCGGCGAACGTTCCCGTGACCACGAGGATCGGCGAGTGCGGGAAGCACGGCTCGCCCTCGGCGTAGCCGTCGATGTCACCGGCGAACCGGTACGACGCCAGCCACTCGCACGTCGTGCCGGACACGATGCCGGCCGACCGGAGGTAGTCGAGATCGGCGTCGTCGAAGCGAAACCGCTCCAGCTCCTCCAGCAGCCGGCCGGCGCCGGCCACCACGCCGTACCGGCGGCCCGGCGGAAGCGCCCTGGCGAAGACCGAGAAGGCGCACCGGCGCCCGGCCGTGCCGTCGGTCAGCGCCGCCTGCAGCATCGTCAGCTCGTAGTGGTCGGTCAGCAGGGCGCTGGACGAGCCGGGGGTCGCGGTGGTCACCAGCCGACCCTATGCGACCCGGGTTGGTCGTATGCGACCATGTCGGCGTGACGAGCACGGAGACCGAGCGGGTCGTCCGGACCGAGCCGGACGAGCTCGTCGAGACCGACCGCCCCTGGGTGACGGTGGTCTGGAACGACCCCGTCAACCTGATGACCTACGTGACCTACGTCTTCCAGAAGCTCTTCGGCTACGACCTCGCCAAGGCGACCGAGCTCATGATGCAGGTGCACAACGAGGGCAAGGCGGTCGTCAGCGGCGGCTCCCGCGAGGCGATGGAGCGCGACGTGTCGCGCCTGCATGCGGCGGGGCTGTGGGCCACCCTGCAGCACGACTGAGGCGCCCGGCCGTGATGACGCCCCGTGGCTAGGGCCTTCCGCCGCACCCGGCAGGGCTACCGCTGCCGGCTGGAGCGCACCGAGGCGTTCATCCTCCGCCGGCTGGCCGACGAGGTCGACGCGCTCATCGCGCGCGAGGCGGGGGAGCCGCCCGATGCGGCGCGTGACCCCGGTGCGACCGGTGCCCCCGGCTCGGCCGATGCGCTCGAGGCGCAGCTCGGCGTCCCGACCGACGTCCCGCCGCGCTCGGGCGACCCGGTGCTCGACCGGCTCTTCCCGGACGCGTACGCCGATGCGGCCGACGCGGCCGACTTCCGCCGCTACACCCTCGCCGATCTCTCGGCCGGCAAGCGGGCCGGCCTCGCGCTGCTGCGCTCGACCGTCGACGAGCGAGGCGGCGACGTCATCCTCGACGAGGAGGGCGCGCAGGTCTGGCTCGCTGCCCTGAACGACCTGCGGCTCGCGCTCGGCACCCGCATCGGCGTGACGGAGGACAACGTCGACGAGCTGGCCGGCCTCGACCCGGACGATCCGCGGGCGTTGCTCTTCGACGCTTACGACCTGCTGACGTACTTGCAGGGGACGCTCGTCGAGGCGGTCGCCGGCTGGTGATACGGCCCGGCCGGCGCGCCCGCGGGGAAGGTTAGATTTGAGCGCGTGCTGACAATCGACCAGGAGATCAGGGACGCGATCATCGCGCATGCGCGGCGCGACCACCCGGACGAGGCGTGCGGCGTCGTCGCCGGGCCGGCCGGGTCCGACCGGCCGGAGCGGTTCGTGCCGATGACCAACGCCGAGCGCTCGCCGACCTTCTACCGGTTCGACTCCGCCGAGCAGCTGCGGGTCTGGCGCGAGATGGACGACAGGGACGAGGAGCCGGTGGTGATCTATCACTCGCACACCGCCACCGAGGCCTACCCGTCCCGCACCGACATCTCGTACGCGTCGGAGCCGGGCGCGCACTACGTCCTCGTCTCGACGCGCGACCCCGACGAGGTGGAGCTCCGATCGTTCCGGATCGTGGCCGGGGAGGTCACCGAGGAGCCGGTCGAGGTGCTGCAACCGCAGGCCTGAGCGGAGGAATACCGGGCATCCGGCCCGGTTGTGGAATGCGGAGCCGCGACAGCTACCACGAGCGAAAGAGGGGGAGACCGAGGCCATGGCCATCGAGGTGCGCATCCCGACGATCCTCCGGAGCCACACCGGGGGCGACAAGGCGGTCGACGGCAACGGCGCAACGCTGCGCGAGCTCGTCGACGACCTCGAGGCGCGGCACGCCGGCCTGCGCGCCAGGCTGGTAGACGACGACGGCTCGCTGCGCCGCTTCGTCAACGTCTACCTGAACGACGAGGACGTCCGCTTCCTCGGCGGGCTCGACACCTTGCTCTCCGACGGTGACACCGTGACGGTGCTGCCCGCCGTGGCGGGCGGGGCCGGCGGGGCCCGGTAGCCAGGGCGGCAAGGGTGCGCTACGACTCACTGCTCGACGCCGTCGGCGGCACGCCGCTCGTCGGCCTGCCGAGCCTCTCACCGGCTCCCGACGTACGGCTCTGGGCCAAGCTCGAGGACCGCAACCCGACCGGCTCGGTCAAGGACCGCGCGGCGTTCTACATGGTCACCGCCGCCGAGAAGGACGGCCGGCTGCGGCCTGGCGCGACCGTGCTCGAGCCGACGAGCGGCAACACCGGCATCTCGCTCGCCATGGTCGCGAAGCTGCGCGGCTACCGGCTCATCTGCGTCATGCCGGAGAACACGTCGGTCGAGCGGCGTCAGCTGCTGGAGATGTACGGCGCCGAGATCATCCCGTCCGCGGCGGCCGGCGGGTCCAACGAGGCGGTCGCGACCGCCAAGCGGCTCGCCGCCGAGCATCCCGACTGGGTGATGCTCTACCAGTACGGCAACGCCGCCAATGCGCAGGCGCACTACGAGACGACGGGGCCGGAGATCCTCGCCGACCTGCCGTCCGTCACGCACTTCGTCGCCGGGCTCGGTACGACGGGCACCCTCATGGGCACCGGTCGTTACCTCAAGGAGCGCGCGCCCGGCGTGCGCATCATCGCGGCGGAGCCTCGCTACGGGGAGCTGGTGTACGGGTTGCGCAACATCGACGAGGGGTTCGTCCCCGAGCTCTACGACGCGTCGGTGCTGGACTCGCGGTTCTCGGTCGGGAGCCAGGACGCGCTGCGCCGCACCAGGGAGCTGGTCGAGCGCGAGGGCATCTTCGCCGGCATCTCGACCGGCTGCGCCCTGCACGCGGCGATCGCGCAGGCCAACCGCGCGGTGCGCGAGGGCGCCCGCGCCGACATCGTCCTGCTCGTGGCCGACGGCGGCTGGAAGTACCTGTCCACCGGCGCCTACGGAGGGACGCTCGAGGAGGCAGGGGCGCGGCTCGAGGGCCAGCTCTGGGCCTGACCACCCCTCGCTGGCTAGGCTGACCTGCACTGCGCGGCTGCGCGCGTGCGCAGCTCCTCGAGGCGGCGGACGGAGGGCCTGCACCGTGCGGCTGACGATCGTCGGGTGCTCGGGCACGCTGCCGGGGCCCGGGTCGCCGAGCTCGGCCTACCTCGTCGAGACGGCCGGCTTCCGCATGCTGGTCGACTGCGGCAACGGCGCGATCGGCTCGCTGCAGCGGTTCGGCGACGTCCTCGCCCTCGACGCGGTGGTGATCACGCACCTGCACGCCGACCACTGCCTCGACCTCGTGCCGTACAGCTACGCGCGCCGCTACCACCCGCGAGCCCCGCTGCCCCGGCTGCCGGTCTACGGGCCGCGCGACCTCCAGGAGCGGTTGTGCGCGGCCTTCGAGCAGCGCCCGACGGACGGCCTCGGCCAGGTCTACGAGTTCCGCACGGTGCAGGAGGGCCGGCGGACGATCGGCCCGTTCGAGGTCGACCTCGTCCGCATGAACCACCCGGTCGAGACCTACGGCCTGCGGATCATGGCCGACGGCGCGTCGATCGCGTACTCGGCCGACACCGGCTCCTGCAACGCGCTCGTCGATCTGGCCCGAAACTGCGATCTGTTCCTGTGCGAGGCGTCCTTCGCGCACGGCGGCAGCCACCCGGCCGACCTGCACCTGACCTCGCGCGAGGCCGGCGACCACGCGAGGCGGGCCGGCGCCCGCCGCCTGGTGCTCACGCATCTGCTGCCGTGGACCGACGAGGAGCTCAGCCGCGCCGACGCGGCCGCCGCGTACGGCCGGCCGGTCGAGGTCGCCCGCACCGGAGCCACGTACGAGCTGTCGGTAGTCTCGGACATCCCCTAGGCGGTCCCGCAGCGAGGAGGTCCAGCCGTGCCCCGTCCGGACGGTCGTGCCGCTGACGAGCTGCGGGCGGTGACGATCACCCGCGGCTGGCTCGAGCACGCGGAAGGCTCCGTGCTGGTCGAGTACGGCCGCACCCGGGTCCTCTGCGCGGCGAGCGCCACGGAAGGCGTGCCGCGCTGGCGGAAGGGCAGCGGCCTCGGCTGGGTGACGGCGGAGTACGCGATGCTGCCGAGGGCGACCCACGACCGGAGCGACCGCGAGTCGGTCAAGGGCCGCATCGGTGGCCGCACCCATGAGATCAGCCGGCTGGTCGGCCGGGCGCTGCGGTCCAGCATCGACCTGGCCCGCCTCGGCGAGAGCTCGATCGTGCTGGACTGCGACGTCCTCCAGGCCGACGGCGGCACCCGCACGGCCGCCATCACTGGTGCGTACGTCGCGCTGGCCGACGCGGTGGACTGGCTGCGCCGGCGCGGGTCGCTGTCCGGCGCCGACCCGCTCGTCCGGTCGGTCGCGGCGGTCAGCGTCGGCGTCGTGGACGGCGAGCCGCGGCTCGACCTGTGCTACGAGGAGGACGTGCGCGCCGAGACGGACATGAACGTGGTGTGCACCGGCGACGGCGCGTTCGTCGAGGTGCAGGGCACGGCCGAGGGCGCGCCGTTTCGCCGGGCCGAGCTCGACGGCCTGCTCGACCTCGCCGCCGCCGGCTGCGCGCACCTGACCCGGCTGCAGGCCGAGGCGCTCGCCACGCCGCTGCCGCGGGCCGCCGGGCACCTCGGGATGTAGCCGTGCCCGCTCTGCGGCTCGTGCTGGCCACCCGCAACCCGGCCAAGGTGACCGAGCTGCGGCGCATCCTCGGCGCGGCGGGGACCGTGATCGAGCTCGTCGGCATGGAGGCGTTCCCCGACCTGCCCGACGTGGCCGAGACCGGCGCGACGTTCGCCGACAACGCGTTGCTCAAGGCGAGGGCGGTGGCGTCGGCGACCGGCCTGGCCGCGGTCGCCGACGACTCCGGGCTCGCCGTCGACGCGCTGGCCGGGATGCCGGGCGTGCTGTCGGCGCGCTGGTCGGGCCGGCACGGCGACGACGAGGCCAACCTGCGGCTGGTGCTGGCGCAGCTCGCCGACGTGCCGGACGAGCGGCTCGGCGCCGCGTTCGTCTGCGCGGCGGCGGCCGTCGTACCGGGCGCGGGCGAGCGCGTGGTCGAGGGCGTGGTCAGGGGCCGGCTGGTGCGCGAGCCGCGCGGCAGCGGCGGGTTCGGCTACGACCCGATCTTCGCACCCGACGGCGAGTCGCGGACGACGGCGGAGATGTCGCCGGCCGAGAAGGACGCGATCAGCCACCGCGGCAAGGCGTTCCGCGCGCTCGTCCCCGTCGTGACCGACCTGCTCGCCCGCGCTGCCGCGCACCGCTGAGGCGCGGAGCCGACGCTCGCGTCGCGGCCGGGCCAGCTGCCGGGCCGGTCAGGTCGCGTGGTCGGCGAACCAGGTGATCGTGCGCTTGAGGCCGTCCTCGATCGGCACCTGCGGCTCCCAGGCGAGCACGTCCTTGGCGAGCGAGATGTCGGGCCGGCGGACCATCGGGTCGTCCTCTGGGCGAGGGATGAGCGCGATCGGCGAGCTCGAGCCGGTGAGCTCGCGCACCAGCTCGGCGATCTCGAGCACCGACAGCTCGTGCGGGTTGCCGATGTTCATCGGCCCTGGATGGCCGGAGCGCACCAGCCGCACGAGGCCCTCGACGAGGTCGTCGACGTAGCAGACCGACCGGGTCTGCGACCCGTCGCCGGCCACCGTCAGCGGCTCGCCGCGCAGCGCCTGGGAGATGAACGTGGGGATCGCCCGGCCGTCGTTCGGCCGCATGCGCGGCCCGAAGGTGTTGAAGATGCGGACGATCGCGGTGTCGACGCCGTGGGTCTTGCGGTAGGCCATCACGCAGGCCTCGCCGAAGCGCTTGGCCTCGTCGTACACCCCTCGCGGGCCCACCGGGTTGACGTGGCCCCAGTAGCTCTCCGGCTGCGGGTGCACCTGCGGGTCGCCGTACACCTCGGACGTGGAGGCGAGGAGGAAGCGGGCGCCCTTCTCGCGGGCCAGGCCGAGCGCGTGCAGCGTGCCGAGCGAGCCGACCTTCAGGGTGGCGATCGGCAGCTGGAGGTAGTCGATCGGGCTCGCCGGCGAGGCGAAGTGCAGGACGAGGTCGACATCGCCCGCGACATGCACGTAGTCGGTGACGTCGCAGCGCAGCAGCCGGAACGGGCCCAGCTGGGAGAGGTGCGCCACGTTGTCCGGCGAGCCGGTGCAGAAGTCGTCGAGGCAGACGACTTCCCAGCCGTCGGTGAGCAGCCGCTCGCACAGGTGCGAGCCGAGGAAGCCGGCGCCGCCGGTGACCACCGCACGCGATCTTCGCATGAGGCGCTCCTGCCCCCTGATCGTGCGTCGCACAACCTAGCGGCGAGGTGAGTGCGCTGTCACCGGCGCCGGCCGGCCCCGCCGCCTGCCGTCTCGCTGCGGTGCTTGCGCACCCGCCAGACCGCGATCGCGACGAGCAGGAGCGCGACGACCGCGACGGCGCTGCCGCGTCCGATCACCCGCTCGACGGTGTGGTAGGAGTTGCCGGCGAGGTAGCCGAGCAGCACGAACCCGCCGCCCCAGATGAGGCCGCCGGCCGCGTTGAAGACCAAGAACCGCCGGTACGGCATGCGCGACGTGCCGGCCAGCGCCGGCATGACGGCCCGGAAGAACGCGACGAACCGCCCGAGCAGCACGGCCCAGCCGCCACGCTGGCGCAGGAAGTCCTGGGCGGCCTCGAGGCGCTTGCGCCGCTTCTCGAGCAGCTGCACCCGCAGGATGCGCGGCCCGAGCAGCCGCCCGACCTCGTACCCGACGGTGTCGCCGATGATCGCCGCGGCGACCACCACCGCGATCATCAGTCCGAGGTGCACCTGCCCCCGGCTCGCGGCCACGCCGCCGAGCACGGCGGCGGTCTCGCCCGGGACGAGGAAGCCGACGAACACCGCGTCCTCGGCGAAGACCAGGAGGGCGACGAGGCCGTAGATGAGCGCGGCGTCGACGTGCAGCAGCTGCTCGACGAACCCGCTCACTCCCGCGCCTCGGGCGGGCGGGCAGGGCGACGGGGTCGAAGGAGCGGCACCCGTCCAGTCTCCCGCACCGAGCCGCCGGTCACCGGCCGGCCTTGGGATCTCGTCCGCGATCTCGTGGGGATCTTGTTCGCGATACCGATGGCTGCCGCCCAGCCCGGGCGCTACGCTGCGCCCCACTCGCCGCGCCGCGCGGCTCCGACCCTGAGAGCGTGCCGATGCCAGATCCGACGCTCGTCTGCGCGCGCTGCTCGGCCACTATCGACCCGGGTGCCCGGTTCTGCCCCCATTGCGGGAGCGCGCTCGACGCCCCCGGCGCGGCCGTCCATGCTCGGGAGCCGGTCGCCGGCGGGCGGCCGGGGGGCGGTGGCTTCCGGCTCGACAGCGGCGACCGCGGCGATGGCGGTGACCGTGGCGACCGTGGCGACCGCGAGCCCCAGCCGGCAGCGCCGGCGCCGGTGGCCCGGCCCGCCGAGGAGCCGCGCACCGTCGCGCCACCGCCCTCTGGGGCGGTCGAGGGCCAGGTCCGCGGGGTGCAGTCGCGCAGCGAGTCGATGGGCGAGAACCAGAGCCTGACGGTCGTGTCCTTCCGCGTCGAGCGGTACGACGAGTCCGGCAACCGCACGCAGCTCGTCCCCGTCGAGATGCGCGGCTACAAGTTCCTCGGCTCGATCAGCGACGGCGACTGGGTGCGCGTCCACGGCAAGGCGCACGGCGGCACGCTGCGGTCGGATCGCGTCGAGAACCTCACGACCGGCGCGGTCGTGCGGGCGAAGGACGTCCCGAAGGCCGTCAAGGTCATCGCGATCGTCGTCTTCATCGCGGTGTGCGTCTTCATCATCGGCATCATCGTCAGCGTCGTCACCTCCTCGTAGGGGCGACGGGATGGCCGGCGCGGACGAGCTCACCACGCGAGACCTCGACTACCTGCAGCGCACCGATTCCCCGCCGCCGGCCGTCGATCTCGGCGCGCCGGCGACCGTCGCCCTGCCGCGGTTGCGCCGCCTGCTGCGGGTGACGGCGATCGGCCGGCTGGTCAAGGAGCCGGTGACCGCCGCTCCGTTCCGATTGCTCTCCGCCGACCTGCTGACGGCGCTGTACAACTACCAGGTCCCGGTCGCCTTCCACGTGGGCGGCGAGCCGGGGCGCGTCGGCGTGCGCATCGGCACGTGGCTCGACGAGCACGGCTCCGAGGAGACCCTCGCGGGTAACGAGGAGGTGCTGCGGGCGGCGCTCGCGGCGCTGTACCCGAGCGTGACGACGACGGCGGAGGACGCGTCGCTGCCGCGCTGGCCGCTCGGCGGCATGGTCCTCGGCGTGCCGACCGCGAAGGCGCCGGAGGCGGTCGACGGCGCACTGCCGATGGACCGGCTCTTCCGGGCGCTCGGCGGCACCGGCTGGTCGGCGCTGGTGCTGGCCCAGCCGGTCGACGAGTCGTTCACCCTCGACGTCCGCCTGCGCGTCATCAACGAGATGCGCTCCGCGGAGACCGCGTCGAAGACCTCAGGGGTGCCGAGCCCGCTCGCCGAGCACTACGTCGAGCTGCTGAAGTCGGCGCTCGACGAGCTCGCGCAGGGGCAAGCGACCGGTGCCTGGCGCACGGCGGTCTACCTGCTCGGTGACGGCGACAGCTACTACCAGCTCGCCAGCGTGTGGCGCGGCGTCTTCGCCGGGGAGCGGTCGAAGCCGGAGCCGATGCGGGTGTGGGACAGGGCCGAGGCGCCCGAGCTCGCCACGCGGTGGGCGATGCCGTACCCGGTGCAGAACGACGGAGCGCCGGGCCGCTACCGCCGGCCGTTCAGCCACCAGACGCTGCTGAGCTCGAAGCAGCTGGCCGCCTACGTGCACTTCCCGCAGTTCGAGACCAACGGCATCGCGGTCGAGATGGTGCCCGACTTCGACACCGTGCCGCCGGCCGTCGACGGCACCGCGACCGTGGGCGTCGGCACCGTCGTGGAGCGGGGACGGCGCACCGACGTCGAGTACCGGCTGCGCACCGGTGCCCTCGCGAGGCATGCCTTCGTAACCGGCGTGACGGGCTCCGGCAAGACCAACACCGTCTTCCACCTGATGAAGCAGGCCGTCGCCGCCGGCGTGCCGTTCCTCGTGCTCGAGCCGGCGAAGACGGAGTACCGCGCGCTGCTCGACGACCCCTCGCTCGGCCCGTCGCTGCGCGTCTTCACGCTGGGCAACGAGAGCGTCGCGCCGTTCCGCCTGAACCCGTTCGAGGTGCCGGACGGCATCCCGGTCGCCGTGCACATCGACCTGCTGCGCTCGGTGTTCAGCGTGAGCTTCGGCATGTGGACGCCGTTGCCGCAGGTGCTCGAGGTGTGCCTGCACGAGGTGTACGTCGATCGCGGCTGGGACGTGACCGCCGGCACCAACCGGCGCCTCGACGCCCGCTCCGATCCGGCCGCCGCCTTCCCGACGCTGTCGGACCTCGTCGCCAAGGTCGACGACGTCGCCGGCCGGCTCGGCTACGAGGAGCGCATCACCTCCGACATCAGGGCGGCGCTGACGACGCGGCTGAACAGCCTGCGCACCGGCGGGAAGGGCCGCATGCTCGATTGCCGTCGTTCGTACCCGATGGCTGCGCTCCTGCGCGAGCCGACGGTGCTCGAGCTGGAGGGCATGGGCGACGACGACGACAAGGCGTTCGTGATGGCGCTGCTCATGGTGCGCCTCGTCGAGCACCTGCGCGCCGCGGGCGACCTCGCGGAGCTGCGGCACCTGCTCGTCATCGAGGAGGCCCACCGGCTCCTCGCCAATCCCGGCGGCGGCGCCCGGCGCGAGGAGGGCGAGTCGGACGTGCGGGGCAAGGCCGTCGAGACGTTCACCAACCTGCTGTCCGAGATTCGCGCGTACGGCGAGGGAGTGGTCGTCGTCGAGCAGATCCCCGCGAAGCTGGCGCCGGACGTGGTGAAGAACACCAACCTCAAGGTCGCGCACCGCATCGTCGCCGGTGACGACCGCTCGACGCTCGCCGCCGCGATGGCGATGAACGAGCGGCAACAGCTGTCGCTCGCGCGCCTCGGCGTCGGGCGTGCAGCGGTGTTCGTCGACGGCGAGGACGCGCCGCTGCTCGTCGACGTGCCGAGGGAGAAGGGCGGCCCGGGCCAGACGTGGCCCGCCGCCGACCGGGTGCGCGAGCAGATGCTCCGGTTGGGCGTCACGGCCGACCTGCCCGAGCTGTCGCTCGCCGGTCCGGACTGCGACGACGCGTGCGCCGCGCTGCCTGCCGCGTGCGAGCTCGCCCGCGAGCTGAGCGACGACGCCGACGTACGGCGCACCGTCGCCCGCATCGTGCTGTCCGCGCTGCACGATCCGATGTCGCTCGACCGGACGACGCCCGAGCTCGTGCTGCAGGTCGAGGCGCGCCGGCCGCGCTGGGTCGACGCGCGGGACGCGCACGGCCGGGTCGCGCTGCACGCGGGCATGCGCACGGCGCAGTGGCTGGGTGCGCTCGGTGGCTGGACGTACGCCGAGACCGGCGAGCTGGGCGACGCGGTCCACGGCGCGCTGGTGGCCGGCCTCGCCGGTCAAGGCGGCGCTGAGGCGGTCGAGCGGCTGCGCGCGGCCGTCCGGCAGGGCCTGGGCGACGGGCCGGGCCCGTACGTGGGATGCGCGCAGATCTGGGCGGGCGAGCCGGTGCCGTGCCGGTGCCGCTACGTGGTCGCGGGCGTCGTCGCGACGCGCGAGTTCGACGACGCGTGGCGCGAGGCCAGGGCGGCCGAGACCCCGGAGGAGCGGGCCAGCCGGACGTGGGGCGTGTGCCAGGACGGCGCGTACCACGCGGTCGAGTTCCCCGACGACGCGGCCACCGGCGACGATGCGGCCGCCGCGACGGCGCGTCGGGTCGCGCTGTGCTTCGGCCAGCAGATGATGGCGAGCCTGCCGTGGAGCCATCCGCGGACGCAGGCTCGGGTGCTCGCCGAGCTGATGAGAGAGTCGGGGTCGGCGTGAGCGCGGAGGTGCGTCATGCCTGGTGACAGGGCGACAGCCCGTCGGGAGCAGGAACGGTCCAAGCAGCCCGAGCGCGAGCGCCCGGACCTGAAGAAGCCCGAGATGAAGAGGCCCGACACGCAGCAGTCGGGGTCGGCGCAGGAGAGCGGTAGCGGCAGCGGCGGTGGCAAGGACTCCAAGCCGGCATCGAAGGACCAGCACGAGCCGCCGCCCAACGAAGCCGGCAAGGGCGGCGAGGCCAAGCCGCAGGCTTCGGGCAACGAGGGCAAGGGCGCGGCCAACCAGAACCGGCCGACGGACAACGGGAGCCCGGCGACCCGCCAGGCGAACGACAGCGGCGGCACCGGCAAGTCCGCCGGGAACGAGGCGAAGCCCACCGCCAGCGCCGACGGGGCGAAGGGAACGGGCGGCGAGGCCAAGCCGCTCTCCAACGCCGACGCGGTGGAGGACGCCAAGAGGGCGGGCGTCAAGGTCGACATCGAGGCTCAGCAGCACAAGCACGCCCCGGAGGTGCGCGCGGCGAAGGGCGTCACGGGCAAGGAGGTCAACTCCGCGCACGTGGCGCCCACGTCCGCGCTGCGCGACACGCAGGGCTACGTCCGCGGCGATGCCGTCACGGCGACGCTGTCGCGCGATACGCACCGCGCGATGGACAACCAGTGGAAGGCCGCCTGCCGCGACATGGTGGCGGCGGGCCGCAAGGACATGACCGTGCGCGAGCTCTACAACGAGGTCTCCAAGGCGATCCGCAACACCGAGGGCCTCACCGCGCAGCAGAAGGGCACCCTGGAGTCGATGCTCCACAAGGAGCTCTACGGCAGCATGGGCCTGAAGCCGGACGACACGGTGCGCCTGCCGTACTCCGGTTCGGGCGGCAAGGGGGGCGCGGATGGCGACGCCCCCAAGCCGGCCGACCCCAAGGCGACCGAGCCGCGCACCGAGCCCAAGGGCCCGGCGGTCAACGAGCGCGGTGAGGTCATCGGCTCGAAGGCCGAGGGCGCGACCGCCAAGATGGAGCGGGCGGAGGCCGCCGCGGCCAAGGGCGGACCGCACGGCGAGGCGCCGAAGCTGCCCAAGGGCGAGGGCGGCCTGGGCAAGGCGATCGGCGGTGCCGCCGACAAGATCCTGCACGGCCTGGGCAAGATCGGGGGCATCTTCGGGGCCGCGCTCGACGCCAAGCAGGCGTACGACGAGGGCAAGGAGATCGTCGCCCGCGAGAAGCCGGAGATGCTCAAGGAGGGCGACAAGGTGCCCCTGACGATGAACCCCAACAGGTACAGTCCGGAGTTCCACGTCGAGTCCGGCTACAGCGTCGAGAAGACCAACGGGCAGGTCATCTACCGCGACGACCACGGCAACCAGGTGACCCGCGACCGGGCGATCAACGGTTCGACCGGCAACAAGGAGGACCGCGACCGGATCAAGAACGACGGCGCGTGACGGAGGGCGGGCGCGGCGCGGGCCACGAGGCACGCACCACCGAGGACCGGCTGGACGTCGACGTCCGCTTCGTCCTGGCCAACGAGCGCACCTTCCTCGCCTGGCTGCGGACGGCGCTCAGCCTGCAGGCCGCCGGTGTCGTGCTGGCGCAGGCGGTCGATCGCCGGGGCGCCACCGTCGCCGGGCTGGCGCTGCTCGCCCTCGGTACCGCGACGCTGCTCATCGGGTACGCGCACCACCGGGCCGCCGACCGCGCGATCAGGGCCGGCACGTTGCCGGCGCGCAGCCGGGGGATCGACCTCGTGACCGCCGGCGTGCTGCTGGTGGCGATCGCCGTCTTCGTGGTGTACGCCGTGGCCGGCCTCTGACGGGCGGTGGAGCGGTGCGAGAGGCGGGAGTCGAACCCGCACGCCCGAGGGCACCAGATCCTAAGTCTGGCGCGTCTGCCATTCCGCCACTCTCGCGCGGGATCGAGTCTAGGCGAGCAGAGCGGGCTAGAGCCCTAGGTCGCGGCGCAGCTTGGCGACGTGGCCCTTCGCCTTGACGTTGTACTGCGCCAGCTCGATCCGCCCCGACTCGTCGACCACGAACGTCGAGCGGAGCACGCCCGTGTAGGTCCGGCCGTAGTTCTGCTTCTCGCCCCACGCGCCGTACGCCTCGAGCATCCGGTGATCGGGGTCGGAGAGCAGCGGGAAGGTGAGCCCCTCGGCCTCGCGGAACCTCGCGAGCTTGGCCGGCTTGTCTGGCGAGACGCCGATCACGTCGATGCCGGCGGCGTGCAGCGACGAGAGCGAGTCGCGGAAGTCGCAGGCCTGCGTGGTGCAGCCGGGCGTCATCGCCGCCGGGTACGCGTACACCACGACCTTGCGGCCCCGGTACGAGCCCAGCGAGACCTCGTTGCCGTCGGCGTCGGGCAGGGTGAAGGCGGGAGCCTGGTCGCCGGGTGCGAGCCGGCCGCCGTCTGCCATGGCCGCGAGGCTACCGTCCACTCGCATGATCCTGGCGGATCCCGGGGAGATCGCTCTCCGGACCGCTCGAGCAGGAGGTGCGCTGCCGTGAAGGCGATGACGGTCGTGCCCGGCAAGCCCCAGTCCGCGCGGGTCGACGAGGTGGCCGAGCCGCCGGAGGAGGAGGGGTCCGTCCTCGTCGACGGCCTGCTCGTCGGCGTGTGCGGCACCGACGTCGAGATCGTGACGGAGGGGTACGGGTGGCCCCCGCCAGGACGGGACCGGCTGATCCTCTTCCACGAGTCGCTCGGCCGGGTGGTCGAGGCGCCGGACGGCTCCGGCCTCGCCGCCGGCGACCTGGTGGCCGGCATCGTGCGCCGCCCCGACCCCGAGCCGTGCCCACCGTGCTCCAAGGGGCAGTGGGACTTCTGCCGCAACGGCCGGTACACCGAGCGCGGCATCAAGGAGCGCGACGGGTACGGCTCGCAGCGGTGGCGCATCGAGCCTGAGTTCGCCGTCCGGATCGACCCCGCCGTCGGTGACCTCGGCGTGCTGATGGAGCCCACCTCGGTGGTCGCGAAGGCGTGGGACCAGGCCGACGTCGCGCTGTCCCGCATCGCCGACGAGCCGCGGACCGCACTGGTGACCGGCGCGGGGCCGATCGGCCTGCTGGCGGCCCTGATCGGGGTCGAGCGGGGTCTCGAGGTTCATGTCGTCGACGTGGTCACCGACGGCCCGAAGCCGGCCCTGGTGGCCGACCTCGGCGCGACCTACCACGCCAAGCCCGTGCACGAGCTCGGCCTGCAGCCAGACGTCGTCCTGGAGTGCACCGGGGTCGGCCAGGTGGTGCTCGACGCGATGGCGACCTGCACGCCCAACGCCGTCGTCGTGCTCACCGGCATCTCCTCGGGCAGCCGCACGGTGGAGGCCGCCCTCGACTCCCTCAACAAGACGATGGTGCTGACCAACGAGACGGTCATCGGGTCGGTCAACGCCGGGGCCAAGCACTACGAGGCGGCCGGCGAGGCGCTGGCCAGGGCCGATCGCGACTGGCTGGCCAGGCTCGTCACCCGCCGGATCCCGATGAGCGACTGGCCGACCGCGCTGAAGCGGGAGCCGGACGACGTGAAGGTGGTCATCGACATCCAGGCCGGCTGACCCGCTGCACCGGCGCCGCGCCGGCCGGGCGATGATCTCGGTCGGCCGGCTCGGGTGCAGGGGCGTCGTGGTCGGGTAGCACGTCGATGAGCCGTCACAGGAGGACGCCGTGGCCGACGACCGTACCGACCCCGATGAGATCCAGCGCGAGATCGAGCGCACGCGCGCCGACCTGGCCGGGACCATCGACGCCATCGCCGACCGGGTGAGCCCGAAGCGGGTGGCCGCCCGTACCGCCGAGCGGGTGCGCGCCGCGGTCAAGGGCGACGACCGGCCGTCCCAGGTGGTCGTCGGATCGCCGGACGGCGCCGTGGCCGGGCGGGCGCCGGTCCAGGAGGTGCCCGGCAACCCGCCGACGGCCGTCGACCGGCACGAGAGCAACGCCCGCGACACCGGCCTGCCCGGCGGGGGAGCGGGCGGCAGCGCCCGCTACGCCGTGCAGCGGCGGTTGCGCACCGATCGCGTCCTGGTGGCGGCCGGGGCGCTCACCGCCGTGGTGATCGCGCTGATCCTCGTCCGGCGCCGGACGAGGGACGACCTCGACCTCGACCTCGACTATCAATTCTGACGGAGGCGCGAGTTAGGGTCGGCTCCATGAAGCCCACCGACCTCGCCGCGCTGCGCATCCCCTCTCAGCCAGCCGTCTCGCCCGACGGCCGCTTCGCCGCCGTCACCGTCACCCGGCTCGACCTCGACGAGGACGAGTACCGCAGCCAGCTCTGGCTGGTCCCGACCGACGGCGGCCGCGCCAGGGCGCTCACCCACGGCCACCGCGACGGCCGGGCGCGGTGGTCGCCGGACGGTCGCTGGGTGGCCTTCCTGCGCGCGGGCAAGGACGAGCCGCCGCAGCTGCACGTCATGCCGTCCGACGGCGGCGAGGGCCGGCGGGTCACCGACCAGCAGCTCGGCGTCTCCGACTTCGCCTGGGCGCCCGACTCCACCCGCGTCGCCTTCGTCGCGCGGGTGCCCGAGGCCGGCCGCTACGAGCGCGGGCCCGACGCGAGGCCGCCGGCCAAGGAGGCGCCGCGGCGGATCACGACGTTCCGCTACCGCTACGACAACGCCGGGTTCATCCACGACCGGCCGAGCCACGTCTTCGTCGTCGACGCGCTCGCCGAGGACGCCGAGCCGGTGCAGCTGACCAAGACCGACTGGCAGTTCGACAGCCCGGTCTGGACGCCGGACGGCAATTTCGTCGTGTTCGCGTCCGACCGGCACGACATCGAGAGCAGCCTCACCAGCGACCTGTTCGTGGCCCCGGCGGAGGGCGGTGACGTCCGGCAGGTCACCCGCTCCACGACGCTGGTCAGCAGTCCGGCGATCAGCGCGGACGGCACCACTGCCTACTTCCTCGGCACCGAGCGCCTCGACGTGGCCGGGCGCACCGCCGGCGCGTTCTCGGTGCCGCTCGACGGCTCCGCCGAGCCGACGCGGCTCACCGACGCGGAGCGGTGGGACCTGAGCGACAGCCATCATGACGGCCCGCTGATCCCGACTCCCGACGGGCTGCTCGCGCTCGCCAGCCGGCGCGGCACCGTCGAGCTGGTACGGCTCTCCTACGACGGCGGCGAGCCGACCGTGCTGACCTCCGACCGGCACATGCTCACCGGCCTCGCAGTCGCCGGCGACACGATCGTGGTCGTCGAGTCGACCGACACGAGCGCCGGCGAGCTGGCCGTGCTCGACGGCGAGAAGCTGCGCGTCATCAGCGACATCGGCGGCGAGTTCCAGCGCGGCGTCGCCCTGCGGCCGATGACCGAGCTGACCGCCACCGCGTCCGACGGCTACGAGGTGCACGGCTGGGTGGTGAAGCCGGCCGGTCCCGGCCCGCACCCGGTGCTGCTGACGATCCATGGCGGCCCGTTCACCCAGTACGGCTACGCGCTGTTCGACGAGGCGCAGGTCTACGCCGGCGCGGGCTACGCCGTCGTGCTTGGCAACCCGCGCGGTGCCAGCGGCTACGGCGAGGCCCACGGCAGGGCGATCATCGGCGACTGGGGCGACAAGGACCGTCTCGACCTCATGACGCTGCTCGACGCGGCGCTCGCCGATCCCGACCTCGACGCCGACCGGGTGGGCGTCCTCGGCGGCTCCTACGGCGGCTTCATGACGACGTGGCTGGCCGCCCACGAGGGGTCCCGGTTCCGCGGCGCGATCGTGGAGCGGGCGCTCACCGCCTTCGACAGCTTCACCGGCTCGAGCGACATCGGTTGGTTCTTCACCAAGGTCTACGCCGGGGAGGACCCGGCGCAGGTCGCCAAGCAGAGCCCGCTCACCCATGCCGACCGCATCGACATCCCGACGCTGATCATCCACAGCGAGCAGGACTGGCGGTGCCCGGTCGAGCAGGCGCAGCGGCTGTTCGTCGCGCTCAAGCTGCGGGGCGTGCGCACCGAGCTGCTGCTGTTCCCCGCCGAGGGCCACGAGCTGTCCAGGTCGGGGCTGCCGAGCCACCGGCTCGCCCGCTTCGACGCGATCCTGCAGTGGTGGGCCGAGCACCTGGGTCCGCGCGAGTGACCGCTCGGGCTCGCCCCGCGCCTACGCCGGGCAGGCCGGCGCGAGCGCCGGACCGGGGTCGGTGCGGGGCCGGGCGGGGTCGGTGCGGGGTGGGTTCTGCGCGGTTTCGAGCAGTGCCGCCTGCCGTCCCGGTCAGCTGCCGGGGGCGCTGGTCCTGCCGGCGACCGAGCGAAGGAGTGTCATCGTCATGTCGTGCCCTCAACTTGAGGTTTGACAACTGGTTACGACGCCCTTGACACCGACGCCGGGTCCCGAAAAGGATGCCCCCATGCCGGAGCCGCGACACGACGCACCTCCCGCGTCCGCGGCAGCGGGACCGGCAGATCGACGGGTCGGGGTCGCCGTGGGGTGGCGGCCGACGGGTGGGTGTGCCTAGGGCACGACCCAGATCGCATTCGGGGTGAGTTTAGTGAGCATTGTTCCTATCCGCTCGGTGCCGGCGCCGCAAGGGTCGGCGCGTCTCGACCAGGTGAGATGCCGGTCGGTCCGGTTCTACGGCGAGAAGCTGCACACGGCGCTGTCGGCGGCCGCGCGGTACCTGCAGGCGCTCGAGCGCCAGCACGGCTGCGACCCGCACGTGGTCTGCCTCCACGACGAGTACTCGTGGGAGGACGCCAACACGGAGTTCGCGTGGCAGGTGACGCTCGTGGTCAGCGAGGTCGACGACGACTTCTAGCCGATCGGCCGGCTGACCCTCGGCTGACCGCTGGCTGATCGATGGCTGATCGGCGGGCCGGTCAGTGGTTGATCAGTTGCTGATCAGTGGCCGGATACCGGCCGGACGCGGGATCAGCGCGCCCGGCCGGTGGACAGCCCCGCGCTCTCGTCCGGCACCGCCGTGACGTTGTCGGCGGTGAGCAGCCGGCGGAAGTCGGCGGGGGCAGTGGTCTTGGCCCAGAGCAGCATCCGCAGCCGCCGTCCCCTCGTGAAGTGGTAGTACCTGGCGTCCGGGTCGCCGAAGTCGTACAGCGGCGGGACGATCCTCGACCGGCGCAGCCGGCGAAGCATCCGGGCGGCGGCGATCTCGGGGGGCACGTTGCCCAGCCGGGTCGACTCGGCCTCCCCGAGCAGCTCGTCGAGCAGCTCGGGGAGGCCGGCCGGCACGGGGAACCAGTACGGCCCCGCGTCGAGCGCGGTCGCGGGCGCCCAGTCGCCGGTGGCCTCGCCGTCGAGCCGGGCCCGCTTCAGCGCGAGGGCCGAGAGGATGCTCCAGAGCAGCCAGGCGCGCAGCATCGCGTTCCACAGCTCGAAGCTGCGCGTCGCGGTGCGCGACGCCGCCACGAACCGGTCGTGGTGCTCGAAGAGCCGGCGCTGGTAGTCGCGCAGCGGCCGCAACGCCTCGGCGCCGAGCCGGTCCCTCGACCCGAGGATGGTCGCCGCCGCCGCGTGCACGAGCTCGAGGCCCATCGTGAGCTCGCGGCCGAAGATGTAGTCGTGCCGAGCGGCGCCCCTGTCGAGCAGCACGTACGGGCTGTCGCCCGCGTCGGCCCGCGACACCCACGCGTCGTCGGCGTGCCATGGCCGGACGCGGGTGGCGGCGGCGAGCTGCTGCCGGATGTCGGGGAACTGCGCGAGCAGGTCGCGCAGCTCGTCGTCCGGCGACGCCCCGGTCGCCGGGAACCGCCCGGGGTCGAGGCTCACCGTGACGGCCGTCAGCGAGTTGACGGCGGCCGGGTGGTTGCCGAACGGCACCACCCTGATCCAGCCGCCGTCGAACGCGTGCAGCAGCGTCCCTTTCGACCAGGGGGTGGCGCGCTCGTACAGCCGTAGCGGGCGGACCTCCTCGAACGGCCGCACGCCGTGCATGTGGGTCGCGAGCACTCGCGTGGCATGCCTGGCGCTCCCGGCCGCCGGGGGCGGTGCGGCGAGCGGTGCGATCGAAGCGTCGAGCACGCACGCCGCGTGCAGGACGGTGCCGTCGGCGAGCCGCAGCCGCGGCCGCTCGCCGGTCAGGTCGATCTCGGTCGCCGCCGCCTCGGGGATCGTCGCGCCGTACCGGCGGGCGAGCTCGCGCGCCCACGGGTCGACGTCGGGCCGGTAGAGATGCCACTCGGCGTGCTCGCCCGGGACGTTGAACTGCAGCGCCTCCTCGGGCCGGTTCCCCTGGTTGCGGCGATGGTAGAGGAAGCCGAGGCTCTGCTTCGTCCCGCTCGTGCGGCGCAGCTCGGCTGGCAGCCGCGCGAACATCCCGAGGTCGGCGATCTCCGGCACGCCGAAGCGCGACCCGAGCGCGTACAGCAGCTCCGCCGTGTAGGGCACCGTGTTGTCGTCGGCGGGGACGGTCGTCTCGTCGCCCTGCTCGACGAGCGCCACCGACAGGCCGTGGCGGGCGAGGATCGCCGCGAGCAGGTTGCTGGTCAGGTGCGAGCCGACGATCGCCACGTCGAGCGCGCGCGTGGCGCCCGGTACCTGCCGGGCGGGGTGCAGCGCTGGTTCCATGGCCGCTCCGTCCTACGGGGTCGAGCGGCGCGCGGTGGCGCGCCGTCCGGGCTCGTCGAGGTAGCCGGAATCGATGAAGTGCCCGACGTAGACGGCGAGCAGCCGCTCGTCCAGCGGCGGGCAGGTGATGCCGCTCCCGGCCAGCGCCGCCTCGGTGTTGGCCACGTCGTAGTCGATGGCGCGCTCGCCGCCGACGACGAGCTCGCGCACGGTGTCCATCACCGGGTGCAGCTCGTTCGGCGCCGTGTCCATGCTCTGCTGCAGCGCCTGCCACCAGGCATGGCGGTCGACGGTCTCGACGGCCCACCCCCGCTCGTCGAGGTAGCGGACGAGCGCGCCGAAGCGCAGGTGCCGGGGGTTGATGAGGTGGAACGTCCGCGGGGTGCCGCCGCCCGGCACGACCGTTCCGGCGATCCGGACGAGGGCGGCCGCGACGTAGTCGACCGGCGTCATCTCGACGTCGATGTCGAGGTCGGGCGCCATGCCGAGCTGGATGCAGCCCTTGATGACCCGGCAGGTGAAGTGCGAGGTGAGCGCCGCGCCGGTCCGCGAGTCGCCGAGCACCCGCCCGAGCCGGTAGACGGCCACCGGCGCGCCGCGCTCGGCGGCTTGCGCGACGAGGTGCTCGGCGGCCCACTTCGACTGCACGTAGCCGGTGACCAGCCGACCGGCCGTCGTGATGTCGTCGTCCTCGCCGATGCGGTCGCGGCCCGCCGCGGGCAGCCCCCAGATGCCGTACGTCGACACGTGGTGGACGGGAGCGCCGGCTCGCGCGCCGAGTCGCAGCAGCTCCTCGGTGCCGCCGACGTTGGCCGCCCGCAGTTGCTCGAAGGCGTGGGCGAAGTTGACCCAGGCGCCGTTGTGATAGATCGCGTCGACGCCATCGGCCGGGTCGGTGAGCGCCGCGCGGGTCCGGTCGTCCAGCCCGAGCCCCGGCCGGCCGAGGTCGGCGGGGACGACCCGCACGTGGCGCAGGTCGGTCGCATCGTCCGGCAGGTAGCGGCGCAGGTTCGCGCGCAGCCGCCGGCGCCCGTGCTCCTCGTCGGTGCAGCGGACGAGGCAGGTGATCTGCGGCGCTCCGGCGCGGACCAGCTCGTGCAGCAGGTACGCGCCGACGAAGCCGGTCGCTCCGGTCAGCAGCGCATGCCCGGCTCCGGTGCGGACCGGCGCGCGCGGCACGACGTCGGGCGCGAGCCGGCTGAGCGGCGCGAGCTCCGCCGGCGTCGTCGGTGGCGCCGACGTGCCCGTCCCTTTCGCTGCTGCTGCCGCTGTCGCTGTCGCGGCGTCGCTCTCGTCGGCTCCGCCGGTCAGCAGCCCGTCCAGGTGCGCCGCCCACTCCTCGACCGTGCTGCGCTCGAAGAGGTCGCCAGGGCGCAGCTGCACCCGCAACGACCGGTGGAAGTGGGTGCGAAGCTGCATCACCATGACGGAGTCGAGGCCCATGCCGAAGACGTCCGCGTCGGGCCCGAGCGCGGCGCTGTCGACGCCGAGCGCGCCCGCCACCGCCGAGCGCAGCATGCCGGCGAGAGCCGCGATCCGGCCCGATCGTCCGCCCTCCTCGCCGGCGGCGAGGATCGCCGCGCGCATGTCCTCGCTCCCGATGGCCTCGGGCGCCTCGTCCGGGAGCTCGATCTCGGCGAGCATCGGGCGCCTGGCCCGCGCCTCCAGCACCGGCTTGTACGCGCTCCAGTCGGCGGCGCACACGATGCGCTGCGCGGCGTCGGTGCGGGTCAGCCGGTCGAGCAGCGACAGGCACTGGTCGGGGGCGAGCGGCCGCAGCCCCACCGACCGCAGGAAGGCCATCACCTCGGCGCCGAACAGGCTGGACGGCAGCTCCCACGGGCCCCAGTTGACCGCGAGCGCTCGCCGGCCCTGCGCGCGGCGCAGGTGGGCGAGCCCGTCGAGGAAGGCGTTGCCGGCGGCGTAGCCGGCGAGGTGCTGCGACCCCCACGTCGAGGCGATCGACGTGAGGAGGACGAAGAGGTCCAGGTCGATCTCGGTCGTGGCCTCGTGCAGCGCCCACGCGCCGAGCACCTTCGGTCGCCAAGTGCGGGCGTACGCGTCGGCATCGACCTCGCGCAGCAGCTGCGGCTCGGACACCCCGGCCGCATGCACGACGCCGCGCAGCGGCCGGCGCGGGTCGGCCGCGAGCCGGGCGACGAGCGCGCGCATCGCAGCGACGTCGGTCGCGTCGACCACCTCGACCACGACGTCGAGGCCGGTCGCGCGCAGCCGGCGGACGCCGCGCACTCGCTCCGCCGCCGGGTGGCCGGGCGGCAGCGCCGCCCACTCCCGCTCCGGCGGGAGCGAGGCGCGGGCGGTCAGGACGACCCGCTCGACGCCGCGGGTGGCGAGCCAGCCGGCGATCGCGAGGCCGATGCCGCCGAGGCCGCCGGTGACGAGGGCGGTTCCCCGCAGCGCGGGGCCGGTGCCCGGCGCCGGCAGCGCCGCGGCGTCGGCCGGCACCAGCCGCGGCGCGAACCGCCGCGCGCCGCGCACGGCCTGCTGGTCCTCGACGGCCAGCGACAGCAGCGCATCGGCGACGGTCGCCGGGTCGTCGCCGTCAGCAGCCAGGTCGATCGCTCCGCCCCAGGTTTCCGGGTGCTCGAGGGCCACCACCCGGCCGAGCCCCCACAGCGTGCTGCCGGCCGGGCCGTGCACCGGATCGGCGCCGTCGACCCGCGCGGTGCCCCTGGTGACGAGGACGACGCGGGCCCGCTGCGCCGGGGCTGCCGCGAGTCGCCGGACCAGCGACACGGTCGACAGCTCGAGCGGCAGGAGGCGTCCGGTGAGCACGGCGGCGTCGGTGCCGGCGGCGGCCGGCAGGCCGGCGGCGTCCAGCAGGACGACGAGGGTGGTTGCGGGGCCGCCGTCCGCCGGCGGGTCGGCGAGGTCGGCGAGGTCGGCGAGCTCTGATGCGTCGACGCCACGCCCCCGCAGCTCGACGGCCAGCGCCGCGCGCAGGCCGGCCGGCCCGCCGACCAGCACGACGCGGGCATCGTCGGTCGCCGGCGCGACGGCCGACACGTCGCGCCAGGCGATGTCGAGCAGCAGCGACTCGTCGGCGTACCAGGGAGCGCGGGCGGCAACCGGCTCGGACCGCCAGCGCAGCCCGCGCAGGCGGCCGGTGCAGTCGCCGGCGGCATCGAGCAGCCAGCCGTCGGCGGTGCCGCCGCCGTCGGTGCCGCTGATGCGGACGGCGAGGCCGGTCACCGCCGCCGGGTCGGTCACGGTCAGCCGGTCGAGCGCGACCGGGACGCACGCGGTCGGCGGGCGGCCGGACGCCCGCGCGACGGCCGTGCGGCAGCCGGCGAGCAGGACGTCCCAGCCCGCTCCGTCGCCCGCCCCTGCCATCGGCACGGTGACCGCGTCGTCCGGCGGCGAGCCGGCGTCGAAGGCGGTGGCCTCGCCGGCCTCGCCGGTGTCGCCGGTGTCGCCGGCCGGGAAGGTCACGCTGCCGTGCCGGTGCCACGCGGCGCCCGCCCGGTGCTGGGCCGCGGTCGCGCCGTCCGCCCGCACGGTCAGCCGGTCGCCGTCGTCGTGCACCGACCACTGCACCAGCCAGGGCGCACCGGCGTCGGCCGGCGGCGGCGCGTCGAGCGTCGCCGGCCCGATGCTCCCGGCCGGCCGGCCGGTCGCCGCGCCGGCCGCTGCCGCCGCCCGCGAGACCAGCCAGCCCAGCTCGTCGCCGGCGGCGACCGGGCCAGCCTCGTCCTCGAACGTCGGCACCGCGGCCCGCACCCGGCGGCCGATCCCCGGCACCGGCGGCCCATCGGCCGGCGGGCCGTCGGCAGCCCGGAACCAGTAACGGCTGCGCTCCCACGGATAGGTCGGGAGCAGCGTGCGGCGCACGTCGCGTCCCTCGTGCGCCGCGCGCCAGTCGATCCGCTCGCCGCGCAGGTCGAGCGCTCCGAGCGTGGCCATGAGCCCGGCCATGTCGTCGCCGCCCTTGCGCATCGGTGCCAGCCAGGTCGCCTCGTCGCCTGGCACGCACCGCTGCCCCAGCACGGTCAGCACCGGATGCGGGCCGACCTCCACGTACGTGCGCACGCCGTCGTCGTGCAGCCGCCGCATGCCGTCGGCGAACCGCACCGTGCCCAGCGCGTGGCGGACCCAGTAGTCGGTGGTGAGGCACTCGTCGTCCCACCAGTCGCCGGTGACGCCGGAGATGAGCGGCAGGCGCGGGCGGCGTGCCGGTAGGTCCGCCAGCGCCTGCCGCAGCTCGTCGGCCATCGGCCGCATGAGTGGGGAGTGGAAGGCGTGCGAGACGGTGAGCGGCTGCGCCTGCACGCCCCGCTCGCGCAGGTGCGCGGCGACCGACCGCACGTCGACCGCCGAGCCCGACACCACCACGCTCGACGGGGCGTTGACCGCGGCGACCGACACGCTGGATGCGAAGCCGTTGATGGCGGCGCGGGCGGTCCGCTCGTCGCACGCGAGCGCCACCATCGCGCCGTCCCGTGGCAACGCGGACATCAGCGCGGCGCGGGCCGCGACCAGGCGGGCCGCCGCATCGAGGTCGAGCGCCCCGGCGATGCACGCCGCCGCGATCTCGCCGACGGAGTGGCCGATCAGCGCGCTCGGCCGCGCGCCGAGGGCGAGCAGGGCGCGCGCGGTGGCGTACTCGACGGCGAACAGCGCCGGCTGGGTGAACCGGGTGTCGTTGACGCGGCCGTCGTTGGCGTGGCCGTCGCCGCCCCAGATCACCTCGTGCAGCGGCGCCGGCAGCAGCGGGTCGAGCGCCGTGCTGCACTCGTCCAGCGCCGCGGCGAAGGCCGGCAGCTCGCGCAGCCCGCCGGCCATCCCGGCGTACTGCGCGCCCTGACCGGTGAAGAGCCATGCGGTGCGCCGGTGCCGGTGCGGCGCGCGGGCGACCGGTGTCGCCGCAGGGTGGCGCCGGCCACCGGCGACGGCGCGCAGTGCCGCGGCTGCGCCGGCGTGGTCGGTCGCCGTGACGGCGACGCCGTGGTCCATGCGGGCCCGGCCGGCCTGCGTCGTCCACGCGACATCGGCGAGCGGGACGGTCGCCGTCGCATCGAGGTGGTCGGCGTAGCTGGCGGCCAGCGTCGCGAGCGCGGTCGGCGTGCGCGCCGAGAGCAGGAGGGCCTCCGCGCGCGTGCCGGGCAGCTCGCGCGGAGGCGGGGGTGGCGGTTCGGTCACCACCGCGTGCGCGTTGGTGCCGCTCGCGCCGAAGCTGCTGAGCCCGGCGACCCGGGGCCGGTCGCCCCGCCGCCACGGCCGGGGCTCGGTCGGGATGACGACGCGCAGGCGGTGCCAGTCCACCTTGGGGTTCGCGGCGGACAGGTGCAGGTGCGGCGGGATCGTCTCGTTGCCGAGGGACAGGATCACCTTGGCCAGGCCGGCGGCGCCGGCCGCGGCCTCGAGGTGCCCGATGTTGGTCTTGACCGAGCCGACGACGAGCGGGTCGTCGTCCGGCCGGCCCTCGCGGTAGACGGCGTCCAGCGCGTGCAGCTCGATCGGGTCGCCGAGCGCCGTCCCGGTGCCGTGCGCCTCGACGTAGCCCACCGCAGCCGGGGCGATGCCGGCCTGCTCGAGCGCGGCCCGGATCACCCGCTGCTGCGCCTCGGGGTTGGGCACCGTGAGCCCGCTGCTGCGCCCGTCGTGGTTGACCGCCGTGCCGGCGACCACGGCCTGCACGGGGTCGCCGTCGGCGAGCGCGTCGCCGAGCCGCTTCAGCACGAGCATGACGGCGCCCTCGCCGCGCGCGTAGCCGTCGGCGGACTCGTCGAACGTCTTGCACCGCCCGTCCGGCGACAGCGCGCGGAACTTGCTCATCAGCACGAAGCCGTACGGCGTCAGCATCACGTTCGCGCCACCGGCGATGGCGAGGTCGCACTCACCGGTCCGCAGCGCCTGGCATGCCTGGTGCACGGCGACGAGCGACGACGAGCAGGTCGTGTCGAGCACGCTGCTTGGCCCTTGCAGGCCGAGGGCGTACGAGATGCGCCCGGCGGTGAAGCTCGGCTCGCCTACCAACTGGTACGCATCGATGTCGCGCATGTCGCCGCGCTGCTGGCGCAGCCGCACGTAGTCGGTGGTGCTGATGCCCACCCACACGCCGGTCGCAGTGCCGGCCAGCCGGTCGGGTGCATGCCCAGCCCGCTCCAGCGCTTCCCATGCGAGCTCGAGCGCGATGCGCTGCTGCGGATCCATGCCCACGGCCTCGCGCGGCGAGATGCCGAACACCGCCGGGTCGAACCCGTCCACCCGGTCGAGGAACGCGCCCCTGACGACGTACGCCGTGCCGGGGTGGTCCGGATCGGGATGGTGCAGCGCCCGCGCATCGCCGCGGTCGCCGGGGAACTCGCCGGTCGTGTCCACGCCGTCGCGCAGGACGGACCAGAACTGCTCGGGCGCCTGCGCCCCGCCGGGCAACCGGAGCGCGAGGCCGATCACCGCGACGGGCTCGCGGCGCCGGCTCCTCGCCACGCGCAGCTCGTCGCGCAGCAGCTCGATGGTGCGAGCCGCATCGGCCAGGCGCTCGCGCACCACGTCGACGCCGCTGCCGGCCGAGCCGCCGATCGCCATGCCGTCAGCGCCTCCCTGCGCCCGGCAGGTCGTCGCCGACCGAGGCGATCGCGTCCTCGAGCCGCCGCAGCAGATCCTCGTAGGGCTCGCCGGCCAGCTCGTCCGCGAGGTCGTCCCCGGCGGCGGCCGGCCCGAGCCGGTCGGCGATGTGCCGCCCCAGCGCATCGAGGGTCGGGAACTCGAAGGCGAGCGTGCTCGGCAGCTCGAGCCCGTAGCCTGCCTCCAGCCGGGACTTGAGGCTCACCGCCATCACCGAGTCCATGCCGAGGTCGAAGAAGCCCTGCTCCGGCGCGACGTCCGCGGGCGGCAGGCCGAGGATGCCGGCCACGCAGGCGGCGACGTCGTCGAGCACTCGGGCCAGCCGCTGGCCGGCCGGCAGCGCGGCGACCGCCTCGGCCGCGTCGGCGCTCCGGCGATCCGCCGCGCCCTGCGCTCCGCCGAGCTCGGACAGGAGCGCCCGCGGCGCGAGCGACTGGCAGAGCCGGACGTACGTCGCGACGTCGACGTCGCCGGCGTACGTCTCGGGTCGCCCGCCGGACAGGGCACCGTCGACGAGGGCGGTCACCGCCGCCTCGGTGAGCGGGCGCACCCCGCTGTCGGCCAGCAGGCGGGCGAAGGCGTCGTCGACCTCGGCGGTGCCCTCGCGCGGGAGCAGGGCGAGCAGCTGGGCCGGTGCGCGGGCCGCGCGCCGGCGGACGATGCCGGCCGCCTGCCCCGCCGCGGCCGCGGCGACGACCGTGCCGACCGCCCCCCACGCCGGGGCGCCCTGGGCGACGACGAGGAACAGCGGCGGCGGCGCCGACCTGGTCACGGCGTCGAGCCGCTCGAGCAGCGCAGCGTCTGGCTGGGGAGCGGCGGCACCGGGATCGGCCTGCCGCAGGGCCGTCGTGGCCATCGCGGGCGCGCAGTGGACGATGCCGGCCAGCGGCCCCGGACCGGTGCCAGCGCCCAGCCGGGCCGCCTGCTCGACGAGCGCGTCGTCGTCCGGCGCGACGGTCACCTGCGCTCCCTCCCCGGCGTCGATCGACCCGCACGCGGCGCTGACCACGAACCGGCGGGCGCCCCTCGCGACGAGCCGCTCGACGACCGGCGCGGCCAGGCGCGGATCCGCGGCGCTCACGACGTACCAGCCGGACGGGACCGGCTCGATGCGGGCCTCGGCGGGACCGGCCGCCTTGACGAGGCGGGCAGCGAACCAGCTGCCGTCGCGGGCGTGCAGCTGGTCATCGGTGTCGGTGGCGAGCAGCGCGGTCGCCGCCGCTCCCGCCGCCCCGGCGCCCGCGACGTCGACCAGCCGGCCCCAGCGGTCGGGCAGCTCCATCGCCAGCACCCGGCCGACCTCGAACGCGGCGGTCTGCGCCGGCCGCACGTCGCCGCCGGACGGGTCGTGCGCCGCCGCGGTCACCAGGAAGGCCCGGCCCACCGGGGCCGCGACGCCTGGCACCGCCTGGGCCAGCGCCAGGGCGGCTGGCGCGGCCGAGCGGTCGTCGAGGTCGGCGACCACCGCGGCGACGCCGTCCAGCCGGCCCATCCGCCCGGCGGCCGCCGCGAGCAGCGAGCGCCACGCCGCCGGGTCTGGCGGCGGCGCGGCGGCGACCTCCGCCCGGCGGCCGCGGGACGAGAGCTCGCCGGCGATCGCACCCGCCAGGCCGGCCGCGCGTCCGACGACGAGCCACGAGCCCGCGCCGGCACCGACCGGCGGCGCCTGCCGCTCGCGCCAGACGATCTCGAAGGCGCGCTCGTCGACCGGGGGCGCGACGGGCGCGGGGGCGGTGCCCGGCCAGTACGGCCGGTGCCGCCACGGGTAGGTGGGCAGCGACACCACGCGGCCGCTCGCCGGCACCACCGCGTCCCAGGCGACCAGGCAGCCGTGCACGTGCAGCGCGGCGATGGCGTGCGCGAGCGTGTCCGCGGTGGGCGGGGGCGATGCCGGCGATGCCGGCGATGCCGGCGATGCGGACGGCGGCGTTGCGTCGAGCAGCAGCAGGCCGGGATCGGCGACGGCGCGCGCGCCGGCGAGCGCGCCGTGCATCGCCACGTCGGCGACCGCGCCGATGCCTGCCTCGCGCAGCGTCGCGAGGCAGCCGCGCCAGCTCGCCGCCGAGCCGTCGGCCAGCACGTGCAGGCCGCCGGTCCAGCGCTCGGCACCGGCCAGCGGGCCGCCGTCGGCGGCCGCGCGCACCGCCTCGGCGAGCGACAGCGAGCCGGTGGCCCAGCCGGCCGCGACCAGTCCGTCCCCGGCGGCCACGACGGCCGCCGGCGCGAGGCCGGCCGCCCGCCACGCGGTGGTGAGCCCGACCTGGCGCCGCAGCGTGGCGAGGCGCCGCCGGGCCGGGCCGGGCAGCGGGCCCAGCCCGTCGACGGCGGCGTCGAAGGCGCGCAGGAGGTCCTCCGCGTGCCCTGCCTCCTCTGCTTGCTCTGCTCGCTCTGCTCGCTCTGCTCGCTCTGCCTGCTCTGCCTGCTCCCAGCCGGGAGCTACCGGGGCCGGGCCCCCGTCGGTCGCCTGCTCGCCGTAGCACCAGGCCACGGCGAGCTCGTCGACCGCCCGACCCCGGTAGACCTGACGGCCGCCGGCGGGCGCGTCCCCGGCGGCCAGCGCGGCCAGCAGGCGACGGGCGTCGTCGACGTCCCGCGCCACCACGGCCGCGCGATGCTCGAGATGGGTGCGCCGGCGCGCCAGCGTGTGCAGGACGTCGGCGAGCGGCAGCCCCTCCAGCGCCCCGGCCAGCCGGGCGGCGAGCACGGGCAGCGCATCCGGATGGGCCGCCGACAGCGGCAGCACGAACGGCTGCGGCACCTCGGCCACTGGGCGGGCCGGACGCGCCGGGGCGGCGGTCACGACCACGTGCGCGTTGCTGCCGGTGAAGCCGAAGGCGCTCACCCCGGCGGCTCGCACCCGCGAGGGCGGCCACGGCGTCGCGACCAGCGGCACGTGCAGCGGCAGGCGCGACCAGGGCACGCGCGTCGAGAGCCGCCCGGCGAGCCGGTGCGGCGGCAGCTCGCCGCGCTGCACCGCGAGAGCGGCCTTGAGCAGCCCGGCCGCGCCGGCGGCTGCCTCGAGGTGGCCGATGTTCGCCTTCACCGAGGTCACCGCGACCGGTGGACGGGTGCGCCCGCGCAAGGCCTCGCCCAGCGCGGCGAGCTCGATCGGGTCGCCGAGCGGGGTGCCCGTGCCGTGCGCCTCGATGAGGTCGACGTCGTCGACGCCGAGACCGGCCCGGGCGAGGGCGCGCGAGACGACCTCGGTCTGGGCGGCGGCGCTCGGCACGGTCAGCCCGCCGCTCGCGCCGTCCTGGTTGACCGCGCTGCCGCGGATCACGGCGAGGATCCGGTCGCCGTCCGCCTCGGCCAGGTCGAGCGCCTTCAGCACGAGGACGACGGCACCCTCGCCGCGGCCGTAGCCGTCGGCATCGTCGGCGAAGCTCTTGCACCGCCCGTCGGGGGAGAGCGCGCCGCCCGCCGACATCGCCGCCGACACGGTCGGGCGGGCGATGACGTTGGCGCCGCCGGCGAGCGCGAGCTCCGACTCGCCCGCGGCGATGCTCTGGCAGGCGAGGTGCACCGCCGTGAGCGAGGACGAGCAGGCCGTGTCGACCGCCAGGCTCGGACCGCGCACCCCGAGGAAGTACGAGAGGCGGCCGGCGGTGGCCGCGAAGCTCGTCCCGGTGCCGAAGTACAGGTCGACGTCGCTGCCGTCCCTCGTCAGCACCTGCTGGTAGTCGGTGGTGTCGAGGCCCGCGAAGACGCCGACGGCGCGGCCGGCGAGGCCGTGCACGTCGACCCCCGCGTCCTCGAGCGCCTCCCAGGCCACCTCGAGGAGCAGCCGCTGCTGCGGGTCGATGCTGCGAGCCTCGTGCGGGGCGATGCGGAAGAACGCCGCGTCGAACGCGTCGATCGCGTCGAGGTAGCCGGCGCGGGTCGGCACGCCGGGGCCGACGCCGGCCCACCCGTCCCGCGCGCGCCGCTCGCCGTCCAGCTCGCGGACGGCGTCGACCGCGCCGCTCACCAGGTCCCAGAGCTCGGCGGGGCTCGCGGCGCCCGGCAGGCGGCAGGCCGCGCCGACGATCGCGACCGGTATCGCGACCGGTATCGCGACCGGTATCGCGACCGGCACGCGGGCCGGCGCCGCGGCCGGCCTGGCGGCTGGTACGGCGACCGATGCGGCCGCCGGCGCGGCGACCGGCCGGGCGGCCGCTTGCTCGGCCCTTTGCTCGACCGGGGCCTGGAGGTGGGCGACCAGTGCCTCCAGGGTGGGCTGCTCGAACGCCACCGTGCGGTCGAGGTGGCGGCCGAGCGCCGCCCCCAGGCGCCGGGACAGGTCGACGGCGCTCAGCGAGTCGAGCCCCTGCTCGAACAGCGACAGCCGCGGTGGCACCCGCCGGTGCGGCTCGAGGTCGAGGACGGCCCTGACGACGTCCTCGACCGTGCGGCGCAGCGCCACGCCGGGGACGCACCGCTGGGCCGGCATCGTCACCGTGGCGGTGACCGGCCGTTCCGCCGGTGCAGCCGGGACCGGCGGAACGGCCGGGATCCGGGTCGCCGGCTCCGGCGGGAGCTGGGCGGCGCGCGAGGCAGCTGGCGCGTCGCCGGCCCGGACGAAGCGGGCCAGCACCTGCCCGCCGGGCGCGCGCAGCACCAGCTCGGCACCGTCCAGCCCGGCGCCGTCCAGCTCGGCACCGTCCAGCCCGGCGCCGTCGAGCCCGCTGCCCCGTACGGCTGGCTCCTCGGCCGGCCGGCTCTGCTGGCCGGGACGCAGGCCGGGCAGCCAGTAGCGGTCGTCCCGCCAGTCGGGCGGTGGCAGCGGTGCCGTCGTGCGCGGCCGCCCGGTCACGGCCGACCAGTCGACGTCGACGCCGTGAACGAACAGCTCGGCCAGCGCGCGCCGCACGCTCGCCGGCCCGTCGGCCTCCTTCGTGAGCGTCGCCACCACGGGCACCTGCCGGCCGTGCGAGCGCAGACCGCCGGCCAGCGGCCCGGGCCCGGCCGGTTGCGGGCCGATCAGCAGCAGCGCGTGCGGCGCCTCCGTCAGCATCAGCTCCACCGCGGCCCGCAGCAGCGCCGGCTCCCGCAGGTTGCGCGCCCAGTACGCCGGGTCGCACGCCGGTGGCGTCCCCGGGTCGAGCGCCGACAGCATCCGCAGCCGCGGCTCGCCCACCGGCAACCCGTGCAGCGCCTCGGCCAGCCGGTCGGCCAGCTGGCCGGCCGGAGCGGCCGCGCCGGTGACCCGGGCCATCAGCTCGCCCCGGCGCACGGCGATCGACGCGGCGTCGGCCAGCGTCAGCGCCCCGGCGATGCAGGCTGCGGCGATCTCGCCCACGCCCTGCCCGATCACCGCAGCCGGCTCGACGCCGTGGCGCTGCCACATCCGGACGAGCGCCACCTCGAGCGCGAGCAGCGCCGGCTGCGCGACGTCGCTCCGCGCCAGCCGCTCGGGGTCGTTCAGCACGTCGATCAGCGACCAGGGCACGTCCCTGCGCAGCAGCGCGTCGCACTCGTCGAGCGCGTCGCGAACGGTGCCGTCCGCGGCGTAGAGGTCGAGTCCCATGCCCGGCCATTCCGCGCCCTGGCCGGCGAGGACGAGGACCACCCCGGCGAGGTCGTCGACGCGCTCGCCGAGGACCGCCCGGTCGTCGTCGCGGCCGGCGGCGACCGCGTCGAGCGCCGCGCCGAGCGCGGCCGGGTCGCTGGCGAGCACGACGGCGCGGTGCCGGTCGTGGTCGCGCCTGGTCGCAGCGGTGGCCGCGACGTCGCGCGCGTCCTGCCCGGCGCGGAGGGCCGCCGCGGCGCCGGCCGCGAAGTCGCGCCGCCCCGCGGCGGTGCGGGTGCCGAGCGGCAGGACGAGTGGCATGGCGAGCGGAACGACCGGCCCGGGGCGCCAGGACGCCAGCCCCGGTGGTTGCTCCACGACGACGTGCGCGTTGCTGCCGCTCAGCCCGAAGGCGCTCACCCCGGCGCGCACCGGGCGCCCGGCCGGCTCGACGGGCCGGGCCTGCACCGGTACGGAAAGGGGCGCGTCCGCCCAGTCGAAGCGCTGGGTGAGCGCGTCGACCGACGGCTGCGGGGGAGCGATGCCGTCGCCCACCACGAGGAGCGCTTTGAGCAGTCCAGCGATGCCCGCGGCAGCGTCGAGATGGCCTAGGTTGGCCTTGTGCGAGCCGACGAGCAGCGGAGCCGCGCCCGCGCGGTCGCGCGCGTACGCCTCGGCGAGGGCGGCGAGCTCGATCGGGTCGCCGAGCGGCGTGCCGGTCGCGTGCGCCTCGACGTAGTCGACCTGGTCAGCGCTCAGCCCGGCGTCGGCGAGAGCGTCGGCGATCAGCCGGATCTGGGCCGGCGCGCTGGGGACGGTGAGCCCCGCGCTGTGGCCGTCGTGGTTGATCGCGCTGCCGCGCACGACGCCCCACACGTGATCGCCGTCGCGAAGCGCGTCGGAGAGCCTGCGCAGGGCGACGACGCCGCAGCCCTCGCCCCGTACGACGCCGTCGGCAGCGTCGTCGAAGGGGCGGCAGCGCCCGGTCGGCGACATCGCGCCGACGCGCGACATGAAGACGGTGAGCTCAGGGGCGAGCAGCAGGTTGACCCCGCCCGCGAGCGCGGTGTCGCACTCGCCCCAGCGCAGGCTCCTGCAGGCCAGGTGCACGGCGGCGAGCGAGGACGAGCAGGCCGTCGTGAGCGTCAGCACCGGGCCGTGGAGATCGAACGAGTAGGCGATCCGGCCACCGGCGAAGCTGTGCTCCGTGCCGGTCGCGTAATAGGGATCGATGCCCTCCATGCCGAGCGTACGGGCGTGCAGGAGCGCGTAGTCGGCGGCCAGGATGCCGACGAAGACTCCGGTGCGAGATCCGCGCCATTCCGCGCGCCTTCGCCCGCTGCTCGCCATTGCCTCCCACGCGACCTCGAGCAGCAGCCGTTGCTGCGGATCCATCGCGCGCGCCTCGCGCGGTGCGATTCCGAAGAACTCGGCATCGAAGCGGTCGACATCGGGCACGAACGCGCCCACGTTGCAGTGCGTCGTTCCCGGCCGGCGCATCGAGGGGTCGTGGTAGCTGCTGTCCCACCGCTCGGGCGGAACCTCGCCGAACGCGGTGCGTCCCTGGTGGAGCAGGGTGCGCAAGCCGTCCATGTCGCGGATGCCGCCCGGCAACCGGCACCCGATGCCGACCACCGCGATGGGCTCGGACCGGTTGGGGTCAGCACGGTGCACCGCGGGATCGCCTCCATTCCTTGGGGGATGCGCAGGGAGACGGTCCACGCGGGACGCGGCGAAAACGGAATACTGATTAATTCTTCATTCCATGATTTCCCTGGTCCTTAAAACTCTACGGCGGGAGAGTTTTGTGTCAAGGTAACGGTGGATGGGGAGGCAGGCGGTTCCAGCGGAAGTCGAGGAGGTGGCATGCGCGTCGTGCGCGACGGGCGGCCCGCACTGCTGTGCCTTCCGCATGCGGGAGCCTCGGCAGCGTGGTACGCGGCGTGGCGCCGGTCCCTCGACGACTGCGTCGATGTCGTCCCCGTCGAGCTGCCCGGCCGGGGACGGCGGCACCGCGAGCCGCCGTCGACGAGCGTGCCTGAGCTGGTCGACTCGGTACGGTGCGCGGCGCACGATCGCGCGGACGGGCCCGTCATCCTCTACGGGCACAGCCTCGGCGCCCTGCTGGCGTACGAGCTCGCGCACGATCTCGCCGCGGCCGGCCGGCCACCGGCCCTCCTCGTGGTGTCGGGGCGCAATGCGCCGTCACGGGTCTCGGAGCGCCCGCCCGTCCATCACCTGCCGGACGACGAGCTCGTCGAGGCGATCGGCGACTACGCGGGAACTCCGAGGGAGGTGCTGGCCGACCGCCAGTTGCTCGACCCGTTCCTCCCGCAGCTGCGGGCCGACCTGCGGGCCGCCGAGACCTACCGCTACCGGGCGCGCGATCCGCTGGCCGTGCCGCTGCTGGTCCTTCAGGGCCGGGACGATCTCCTGGTGTCGGCCGACGGCGTGCGCGCATGGCGTGAGGAGACGGTGCGCGAGTGCGACGTGGTGTGGTGCACCGGCGGCCATTTCTTCCACCAGCAGCGGGGATTCGCTGCGGAGACGTTGCGACCGCGCCTGCTGTCGTCGCGGGCCGGCTCGGCCGCCGGCGGGAGCTGATCAGCGCACGACGGCGACGGTGGGCGACTCGCCCTGCCACGTGCCGTACGTGCGCCGCCAGTGCAGCAGCGGCTCGCCCGCCCCGCGCACCGGCGCGGCGTCGCGGACGTTGCCGACGAGGATGGCGTGCGTGCCGGCCTGGATCTCGGCGGCGAGGCGGCAGTCGACGTACGCCATCGTGTCCGATGAGAGCCACGGCAGCCCCGAGACGGGGCTCGGCCGCCACGTGATCCCGCTGAACTTGTCGGACGACGGCGAGGCGAACCGCTCGGAGATCTCGCCGCGCCCGGCCCGGAGGAGGTTGACGCAGAACCCGCCGCTGTGCTTGATGGCGCGCAAGCTTCCGTTGCGCTGGTTGACGCAGATGAGCAGCAGCGGCGGGTCGACCGACAGGCTCGCGACGGCGCTGCAGGCCAGGCCACGGGGACGGCCGCCGTCGTCGAGCGCGGTGACGACGCACACCGCGGCCGGGAACGCGCTCATGGTCTCCCGGAACCGCTGCTCGTCCACCAGGCTCGTCGTCGAGGTGACGGTCGCGCGGAAGACCTCCTCGGCCAGCGCGGTGGCTGTCCGGGACCTGCGCCGCGGATCGCCGAGCAGCTGCCGGACCGTCCGGTACGAACGCTGGAGCGGGGCGATGGCCATCGCGCGGTCCTCTCGGCCAGCCTTCCTACGGGTACGAAGCTCTGGGGGGAGGCGTCGGCAGGTTGGTGCCGAGCGATCGCCGGACGCGGGCTGCGCAGACTATACTGCGGTTAACTCATCTGAGAGTGAAATTAGGTCTCCCGGTATGCATCGTCAAGTGGTGATATCCCGGGACGACACGCCGGGCGAGCGGGGCGGAGGCTAGTGGTGACCGGCTATGATCTTGCCGTGCTCGGGGGCCGAGGACTCCCGAGGAGGCGCGACGATGCCCACTCAGCGCGCGGATGCGAGCAACCGCTCCTCGATCCTCGCGGCGGCCCGCGAGGAGCTGGCGGCCCACGGCTACGACGGCATGACGATGCGCCGCGTCGCGGGACGGGCGGGGGTCGATCCGCGGCTGGTGCGCTACTACTTCCCATCGAAGCAGGAGCTGGTGCGCTCCTGCATCGATGCCCGTCTCGATGCGGAGACCGTGCGCGCGGAGCTGGCGGGCGACGAGGACTCGATCGGGCACCGGCTGGTCCGCCGCGTGCTGCGCACCTGGGACGAGCAGCCCGTGTCGTGCCGGGCCCTGCTGGCGGCCGCGCTGTCCGAGGAGGAGGCCGACGCGGTGATGGCCCTCGTCGTCTCGGCGGTGGAGCCGGCCGTGCAGGGCTACTCGCCCGACCGGCACCTGCTGCGCAGCTCGCTGATCTGCGCGCAGCTGGTGGGGCTGTGGATGACCGTGGGCGTCGCGGGGGCCGTCGACCTGCGCCGCTCCACCGAGCAGTTGGTGCGACTGGCCGGCGACGCCGTGCAACGCCTCATCAGGGCGCCGTTGCCGCCGGTGTGAGGGCTCTGCGCGGGTCGCCCGCGACGCGGTGACGAGTGAGGACGGTGCCGGCGCGACCACGAGGGAAGGCCGCGCCGGATCGGTGACGAGCGCCTGAGCGCAGGGGGAGATGAGCAGCGTGGCAGCCGGAGCAGCATCCGGGCGAGCGGCCGTTCGCGGTCAGCAGGAGCCCGTGACGGAGACGGGGCGGATCCCCAACCACGTCCGCACCGCCCGCACCAAGGCGGTCCTGGTGCGCGCGGCGGCCGAGGCCTTCGACGAGTCCGGCTTCGCCGCCACCTCGCTCGGTGACATCGTCGCGCGCACCCCGCTCACCAAGGGCGCGGTGTACGCGCACTTCGCGTCCAAGGACGAGCTGGCCGTCGAGGTGGTCAACCAGCAGGCGGCGCGCTGGGAACCGCTGTTCGACAAGGTGGTCGACAAGGGCGCCGGAGCGCTCGACACGGTCATGGCGATCTCGTACGAGATCGCCCGCCTGCTCCGCACCGATGTCGTCGTCCGGGCCGGTATGCGGCTCGCTCTGGAGCGGCACCTGATCGAGGGCGACGTGGCGGTGCCCTACGTCTCGTGGACGGACCGCACGGCGGAGCTGCTCGCGCTCGGCCAGCGCCGCGGCGAGGTCAGCCCCGACATCGACGCGCGCGCGGCCGCCCGGGTCATCGTTGCTGCGCTCTCCGGCGTGCAACGGCTCTCGAGCCTGCTGGCTGACCACCGTGACCTGAAGCGGCGGCTCGACGAGATGTGGCTGCTCCTTCGGCCGCCGCTCGAGCCGTCTCGCGCGACGACGCGGAGCCCTCGCCGGGCTCGCTGATCATCGCATCGACGGCGCCGTTGCCGCCGCCGAGAGCGTCGAGGCGCACCACCCGGTCGGCCCCGGTGGTGCCGCCGGTGCCGTTGGTGCCGTTGGTGCCGTTGGTGCTGCCGGCGTCCCTGACGTCCACCGTCCGGCCGGGGGCGAGCGCGACCGCCATCGCCTGGAGGTGGCGCATCATGCGGTGCTGGGCGAGCGCGGCGTCGCCGGCGACGACAGCGTCGGCGATGTCCTCGTGGGCCAGCCGCAGATCCTCCTCCGGCCAGCGGCCGCGCGGCGTCCCGCCGAAGGGCACCGCGCTGCGCAGCGCGGTGGCCGTCGTCAGCTTGGTGACCACGTCGACGAACAGCTGGATGGCCGGGTTGCCGCTGAGGTCGGCGATCATGACGTGGAACTCCGGCGCGCACAGGTCGGCCGTCGCCGGGGTGGGCTCGGCGTCGAGGCCGGCCCGCAGTCGCGCGATGCCCTCCTCGTCGATCCGCTCGGCGGCGCCGCGGACCGCGGCGATCTCGAGCGCGATCCGGGCGTCGAAGATCTGCGCGGGGTCGACGCCCCGGTAGCGCAGGTAGAGGGTGGCCGTCCTGGTCACCGCCTCGGGGTCGGGCTCGGCGACGACCAGCCCCCCGCCGGGCCCGCGGCGCATCCGCGCCACGTTGTCATGCTCGAGGAGGCGCACGGCCTCGCGCAGGACGGCACGGCTCACGCCGTACTGGGCGAGGAGGTCGGCTTCCGACCCCAGGACGCTGCCGAGCGGCCACCCTCGCTCGGCGATCGCCAGTTCGATCTTGGCGGCGGTCTGTTCCGCGAGCTTCATGCCTCACTCCGTCTTCGCCGACCCGTGCCCATCATGACAGCCAACGACCGATGACATTGACTCACAGAGTAAAGGACCTGGCGAGAGGTGACTCGATGCTTGACGCGAGTCACGGCGTGTCACGGCAGATACATGTCGGTCCGAGCCACCCGGCGTCCCGTCCGTCCGGTTCGTCGCAACGCGCCCGCACCCCGCCCGCACCTGCCTGCGCACCCCGCGCCCGTGCCCGCCGGAGATCGCCACCGGCCCCGCCTGACCACGGGTCTTGCCGCCGTCACCTGCGGGCCTTAGCGTCGGCTCAGCCGGTGGGCGCGAGGGGGGTCCGAGCGCGACCGGCCCGGCCCGACCGCGCCGTCGCGCGCCGCCGACCGATGACCCGGGGGAGCCCCGTGCCGTCCGTCGTGGTGCCCGAGCGCGCGCCGAGCCGAGCGAAGCGTGCGCCGCGCGGGCGTCCGCACACCGGGGGAAGCATGAGCACCACGACCACGGCCGCGACGGGCAGCGAGCGCACCGGAGCGAGCAGGCCGCGCAAGGCCGTCGGCGTCTACCTGCTGCTCGTCGTCCTGCCGGCCATCGGCGTCGTCGTGTCGCTGCGCTACGGCAGCCACCTGCACGGCGCGACCGGTCACCAGGACCGCTCGGCGCAGACGGCGACCCCGGACGTGTTCGGCCGGCTCCTCATCACCCTGCCCGTCGTCCTGATCGCCTGCCGGCTCGCCGGCGAGCTCATCGCCAGGGTGGGGCAGCCCGCGGTCATGGGCGAGATCGTCGCCGGCGTCCTGCTCGGTCCCTCGCTGCTCGGATGGGCGTGGCCGGCCGCGTACGCATGGCTCTTCCCGTCGTTCATCACCGCGTCGCTGAACTCGCTCGCGCAGCTGGGGCTCGTCCTGTTCATGTTCCTGGTGGGGTACGAGCTCGACCTCGTCGTGGTGCGCCGCCGCAGCTACCTCGCGGCGGTGGTCAGCCACGTGAGCATCGCGCTGCCGTTCTTGGCCGGCGTGCTGCTCGCCCTCGGCATGTACCGCACCTTCGCCCCGTCCGGGCAGAGCTTCCTCGCGTTCGCGCTGTTCCTCGCGGCCTCGATGAGCATCACGGCGTTCCCCGTGCTGGCGCGGATCCTCGCCGACCGCGGGCTCACCGAGACATCGCTCGGATCGCTGGCGCTCGCGTGCGCGGCGGTCGACGACGTCTCGGCGTGGACGCTCCTCGCCATGGTCACGGCGATCGTCAAGGCCGGGTCGCTCGTCAAGGTCGGGTGGACGATCATGCTCGCGGTGCTGTTCTTCATCGCCATGGTGGTGGTCGCGCGACCGCTGATCGCCCGCTGGCTCTCGCCTGGGCAGGCGCACGGACCGGCGACGACGGCGACGGGGTCGGACATGGTCGTGCTGTCGGCGCTCCTCGGCGGCATCATGCTGTCCTCCGCGGTGACCAACGAGGTCGGCATCCACCCCATCTTCGGCGCGTTCCTGCTCGGCGCGATCCTGCCACGGCGCACGCCGCAGATCGAGCGCGCCGTCGGGCAGATGCGGACCTTCGCCGTGGCGTTCCTCGTCCCGTTGTTCTTCGTCTACACCGGCCTGCACACCAAGCTGGCGCTGCTCGGCGGCCATGCCTGGCTCTGGACCGTCTGCCTCATCGTCACGATGGCGGCGATGGTGTCGAAGTGGACGGGCAGCACGATCGCGTCGCGGGCGACCGGCCTCGACTGGGCCGAGTCGATGTCCATCGGCGCCCTGATGAACTGCCGTGGCCTCACCGAGCTCGTCGTGCTGAACGTCGGCCTGAGCCTCGGCGTCATCAACCTCACCGTCTTCGCGATGCTGCTGGTGATGACCCTGCTGTCGACGTTCCTCACCGCACCGGCCCTCACCGTCATCGAGCGGTGGACCGCGCGCCGGGCGCCGGTGCACTGAGCGTGTCACCGGTGCGCCGAGACGGATGTTTCGGCGCAAATCACCGCACTCGGCTACAACCGCAATTCATCCAGTGGGAAGCTCAGGGATCGACGAGCGTCGGCGGGGACGGGGGGATCGTCGTGTGGGCCGCGGAGCTGTCGCGGGCGTGCGTGCGCATCGAACCGCTGTTCGCGCGGTGGGAGGTGCACCAGCGGGCGGTCGACTATGTCACCGGCCTGCTGAGCTGCCCAGGGCGGAAGAACTCGTGGTGGCTCGCCGAGCAGGCCGGCCACGTCAGCCCGGACGGCATCCAGTGGCTGCTCCGCGGAGCCGTGTGGAGCGCCGATGCGCTCCGCGACGAGGTGCAGGCGTACGTCGGCGAGCGGTTCGCCGACCGGCAGGCCGTCCTGGTGATCGGGGAGGCGGCGTTCGTCAAGCGCGGCCGCAAGTCGGTGGGGGTGGCGAGGCAGGTCGACCCGGCGACCGGCCGGGTGGAGAACTGCCAGCTCGCCCTGTTCGCCGGGTACGCCGGCATGCACGGCTGCGCCCTCGTCGACCGCGAGCTCTACCTGCCGGCCCGCGAGTGGGCCGACGACGAGGAGCGCCGGGCCGACGCGGGGGTGCCGTCGTCGGTCGCGTTCGCCTCGAGGGCCGAGCTCGCGGCCCGGATGGTCGGCCGGACGATCGGGTCCGGCCTGCCGGTGCGCTGGGTCGTCGCCGGGCAGCTCGGCACCGACTGCCGCACATTGCGCGAGCGCTGCGCCGCGCTCGGGCTGCCGTGCGCGTTCGAGATCGCCCCCGACCAGCCGCTCTCGGTCGGTGCCGGGCGGGTGAGCAGCGCGCGCTCGCTCGCCGCCAGGCTGCCCGACCTGGCCTTCGAGCCGGCCACCACCGGTGCGGCAGAGGACGGCATCTGGGCGCTGCTGCGCCTCGGGCCGGCGGCCGCGGCGGGCGAGGGGGAGCGGCTGCTGCTCGTCGGCCGGCGCACGGGCGGGGCCGCGGATGCGGCGTACTACTTCGCGACGGCGCCGGAGGGCACGACGCTCGGCGAGCTGCTGCGCGTCGTCGCCGCGCGCTCGGCGCTCGTCGACAGCCTCGACGCGGCCAGGCGCGAGACCGGGCTGGACGACTACGAGGTGCGCAAGTGGCACCCGTGGTACCGGCACGTATCGCTGTCCATGCTCGCGTTCGCGTGCATGCGCGCGGTGCGCGCCGGCGGCGCGACGGTCGACGACCTCGACCCCGTGCAGTCGGAGCACGACGTGACTGCGACGTCAATTCCGGTTGTAGCCACCTGCCCGTCGTCAGGTGGGTGATCTAGTCTTGTCCGTCCCTCTTACCGGCCCTAGCGTCACCGCTTGTTGCTGCATGTCCGGGGGGCGGCCCAACCACGAGTTGCGCCACCGCAACGCCTACTGGGGGATACGTAATGACCCATCGTGATGTCGAGCTGCTCGCGATCGGAGCAGGGCCGGCCAACTTGGCGCTCGCCGTCGCACTTGACGAGACCGCGCCGAAGGACCTGGCCGAGGGCTCGCTCCTGGTCGAGAGGGACGCGACCATCGCGTGGCAGCGGGGGATGCTGCTGCCCTGGACGCAGAGCCAGGTGTCGTTCCTCAAGGACTTCGTGACGTTGCGGGATCCGTGCAGCAAGTTCACGTTCCTCAACTACCTGCACTCCGTGGGGCGCCTCGACGATTTCATCAACCTGGGCAGCTTCACCCCGTACCGCATCGAGCTGTCCGGCTATCTCAAGTGGGTCGCCGAGTCGCTGGAGAAGGTGCGCGTCGAGTGCAACGTCGCCTGCGAGGCGATCGAGCCCTGCCACGACGGCGACGGCACGCTGTCCGGCTGGCTCACGCATCTCTCGAACGGGTCGACCGTCGCGAGCAAGTACCTCGTGCTCGGCGCCGGTCGCGACCCTCACGTCCCGCCGGTGCTCACGGGCCTGCCGTCGCACAAGGTCATCCACAGCACGGTGTACTCGCAGCGCATCGCCGAGCTCCGCAAGGACGTGGCGCACCGCGTCGTCGTCGTGGGCGGTGCGCAGAGCGCGGCCGAGATGTTCTACAGCATTCAGGACGAGCTGCCGCTCTGCCAGCCGACGATGGTGATGCGCTCCATCGGCCTCAACAACTACGAGCTCAGCAAGTTCACCAACGAGCTGTACTTCCCCTCGTTCGTCGACAAGTTCTTCAACGCTCGTCCCGAGGCGCGCGCCCAGCTCCTGCAGGAGATGTACCGCAGCAACTACGGCGGCCTCACCCCGTCGCTGCTCGATGCGCTGTACCGCCGGATGTACCTGGAGCGGCTCAACGGCCAGGAGCGGATGCGCATCATCACGATGGTCGACATCACCGCTGCCCGCGAGGACGGCGACGACATCGTGCTCGAGCTTACCGACCGGCGCACCGGCACCATCGAGGAGCTCCGGTGCGACGTCGTGCTGCTCGGTACCGGTTTCGCGCGCCGCATGCCGAGGCTCGTGCAGAGCATCGCTTCGGCCCTCGGGATCGAGCGCATCGAGGTCACCCGCGACTACCGCCTCGTGGTGGACGGGCCGGCGACCGCGGCCTGCTACCTGCAGGGCGTCAACGAGGCCACGCACGGCATCGCCGACTCGCTGCTCAGCGTGCTCGCCGTACGGGCCGGAGAGATCGCGACCGACATCGTCAAGCACCGCGACATGACGATGCCCGACCACGAGGCGACCGTTCTGGACGACCTGATCGCACCGGTCGGTGCGGTGTCGATCAGCACCTGACCGGTGGAGCGGCGCGCCAGGCACGAGGAGAGGACGGTGGCGTGACGCGAGCTGCGGACGGGGCGCTCCGTCCGGCATTGGCCGAGCCGGCATCGGGCGAGGAGGTCCGGGAGCGGTTGGCGGAGCCGTGGGAGCTGCTCGCGGGCACGCTGGCGAGGGCGGTCGCCGCGCTCGGGCTTACCGGCGCGACGCTGCCCGTGTCGGCGGCCGGCCGGTCGCGCGCGGCGCGGGTGGCCGAGCGCTTCGCCGCCTGCCGCGAGCTGGACGACGTGGCCGGAGCGGTCGGTGCAGCGGTCGAGATGGTCGTCGGGCACGTCGAGCGGCTGCAGCGCCGGGCGGCTGCGCTCGATGTCGCGACGGCCCTCGCCGCGCCGTCCCCGGTCGTGCACCGGGAGCGGCTCGGCGACCTGTTCCTCGAGACCAGGGCGCTCATCGCGGGCGCGGCACCGGTCCTCGGCCGGCTCTGGCCGGCCGTTCACCTGGTCGAGGGGGACGACTGGCCCGGCGGGGAGGCGTACGACGTCGCGCGCGTCCCGGTCTTCGCGCTGTCGCCGCTGCACCCGGCGTGACAGGTCAGGACCATCCCCGGATCGGCGCCCGCCGGTCCGGCTCGTGGCGAGGAGGTGGGGACGTGCGCGTCGTCGTGGTCGGCGCCGGTGTCATCGGCATGCTGACGGCGCTGGAGTGCGCGGCGGTGGGGGCAGAGGTCACGGTCGTCGACCGGGCCGAGGTGCCCAACCCGCGCGGTGCCTCGTACGACCGGCACCGCGCGATCCGCGCGCTCTACCCGTCCGAGCCGGGCACGACGCGGATCGCCGTCGCGGTCGACGCGTCCTGGACGGCCCTCGAGCGCTCGCTCGGTGCGCGGGTCTACCAGCGGGTCGGTGCGCTCACCGCTCTGCCGCCAGCTGCGGCCGCCGCCGCGTGCGAGGTGCTGGCCGACGCCGGTGCGCCGTGCGAGGCGCTGGACCACGGCGCGCTGACGGCTCGCTACCCGCAGGTCAACTGGCCGGCCGGCATCGGCGCGGTCCACGAGCCGCGTGGCGGCGTGGTGCTGGCCGACCTCGCCCTGCATGCGATCGCCGCCCGGCTGGCCGCCGCGCCACGCTGCCGGCTGCTCGCGCGCTGCCGCGTCGTCGCGGTCGATGCGGTCGGCGGCGGGGTCCGGCTCGAAGGTGGTGAGGAGCTGCACGGCGACGCCGTCCTCGTCGCCGGCGGGCCGTGGTCGCGCGAGCTGGTGCCAGCCGACGTCGCGAGCCGGCTCACGTTGTACCGCCAGACGCTGCTCTACTGCACGGTCCCGCAGGACCGGCACGCCGACTGGGCCCAGATGCCGGTGATGCCGGCGCTCGGGACCCCGGAGGGCGCGTGGCTGCAGCCGCCGGTGGCCGGCACGCCGCTCAAGCTCAGTGCCGCAGCCGCGTGCCGCCCGGTCGAGGGCATCACCGACTTCGCCGCGCCGCGGGCGGTGCAGGACATCCTGCTCGACGCCTTCGCACCGTTGATCGGGGGCTTCGACCCCGGCTGGGTGGTCGATGCGCGCGACGCGTACTACCTGGCCGCGACCGCGGCGGACGGCGCCGGGCACGCGCCGCTGCTCTCCCGCATCGGCGAGCGGGCGTGGGCCTTCGCCGGCTGCGGCGGCTCCTCGTTCAAGATGGCGCCGCTCCTCGCCCGCGAGCTGTGCGCGCTCGCGACCGGGATCCGCCGGGACGCGTCATCCCCGGTGCCCTTGCCGGTGCCATCACCGACCGGCCGACCGGAACCGGACGCACCACGACGTTCCACGGCACCCGAGGAGGCGCACCGGTGATCGACTACGACGGCAAGCGCTTCCGCAGCGAGGCGGGCGCCGACGGCACGAGGTCGTCCGCGACCTACCACCAGGACGGCGACCTGCTCTGGGGCGAGGCGACCGGCGGCGCGCTGCGCAGGGGCACCCTCACCGGGATCTGCCGGCCGGACGGGACGCTCGACTTCTCGTACAGCTTCGTGATGCGCGACGGCGAGATCGTCTCCGGCCGGTGCCTCAGCACGCCGGAGATCCTCGACGACGGGCGCATCCGGCTGCGCGAGGACTGGGTGCGCTACGGGGACGGCGCGTCGAGCGGCGTGTCGTACCTGGAGGAGCTCGGGCCCGGCGACGCAACGCCGAGCCCGGCCGGGTCGGCCACCACGGCGGCCCGGTAGCGGCGCCGGCCCGGCGATCGGCGGTTCTCTCGCGCAGAGGGGGACGCGAGATGACCACGGTCGCCGGCCGGCGCACCCCGCTCGCGCGTCACGACGGGCGCAGCTGGCCGCTCGGGCGCCGGATCACGGGGCGGCGCCCTGGCGGCTGCGCCGGGGGTGGTCCGACGGGCTCGATGGCGATGGTGGGCCGGGTGACCGGTCGCCCCGGGGAGAGCACGAGCCGCTCGCCGTCATGCAGGAGCGCGACGTCGACGCCGTCGAGCACCTCGTACGTCGTCGTGCACGGCGTCACCTCCACGCGCAACCGGGTGCCGCGCACGGCGAGCCGGAACGCGAGGCGCTGGATGCTGCCGGGGAGCCGCGGCGCGAGCGCCGGCACGCCCTCGTGGTCGCGCAGGCCGCCGAAGCCGCCCACGAGCGCGATCCACGCACCGGCCAGCGCGGCGAGGTGCAGGCCGTTGCGCGTGTTGTGCTGGACGTCGTCGAGGTCCACGAGGGCCGCCTCGCACAGGTAGGCGTAGGCGAGCTCGACGTGCCCCACCTCGGCGGCGATGACCGCCTGCGTGCAGGACGACAGCGACGAGTCGCGGACGGTGAGCGCCTCGTAGTAGGCGAAGTTGCGCGCCTTCTCCTCAGGGGTGAAGGCGTCGCCGCGCAGCTCCATGGCCAGCACGAGATCGGCCTGCTTCACCACCTGCTTGCGGTAGAGGTCGAAGTACGGGAAGTGCAGCAGCAGCGGGTACTGCTCGGGCGCCGTCGCCGCGAAGTCCCATTTCTCGTGGTGGGTGTAGCCATCCGACTGCTGGTGCACGCCGAGCCGCTCGTCGTACGGCACGTGCACCGCGTCGGCCGCCGCCGTCCACGCCGCGAGGTCGTCGTCGCTCACGCCTAGCCGGGTGGCCGCCGACGGGTGGCGGCGGGCGGCGTCGACGGCGCCGCGCATGTTCCGTTGCGCCATGAGGTTGGTGTAGACGTTGTCGTCCGCGATGGCGCTGTACTCGTCCGGGCCGGTGACGCCGTCGATGCGGAAGCGGTGGTCGACGTCGAAGTGGCCGAGCGATCGCCACATCCGTGCGGTCTCGACGAGCAGCTCCAGCCCGACGGCCTCCTCGAACGCCTCGTCCCCGGTCACCGCGACGTAGCGGATGACGGCGTCGGCGATGCCGGCGCCGACGTGGAACGCGGCGGTGCCCGCCGGCCAGTAGCCGGAGCATTCCGCGCCGTCGATGGTGCGCCACGGGAACGTCGCGCCGTCGAGCCCGAGCTGGCGGGCGCGCGCGACGGCGACCGGGAGCGTGGAGTGCCGCCAGCGGAGCGCGTCGGCGACCGCGCGCGGCGCGGTGTAGGTCAGCACCCGCAGGACGAACGCCTCGGTGTCCCAGAACGAGTGCCCGTCGTACCCGGGCCCGGTGAGTCCCTTGGCGGGGATCGCGCGGCGCTCGGTGCGGGCCCCGGCCTGCACCAGGTGGAACAAGGCGAACCGGACGGCTTGCTGGATCTCGGGGTCGCCGTCGACCTCGACGTCGGCCCGCTCCCAGAAACCGTCGAGGTAGGACCGCTGGTCGGCGAGCAGCCCGTCCCACCCGGTCTGCCGGGCGGTCGTGAGCGCCGCGGCCACCTGGTCGCGCAATGCAGGGACGGAGCGCTGCTTGGACCAGCCGTGGGCCACCAGCTTCACGATGCGCAGGCGCTGGCCGGGCTCGAGGCGCACGGCGACGGTCATGCGCGCGAGATCCGGTTCGGTCTGCAGGTCGGCGAGGTAGCTCGCCGGGCACTCGACCACGTGATCCATCGCGGCAGCCACGTGCAGCCCGCTGCGCCCGGTGGCGTGCACCAGCTCGGCGGCGAGCCCGTGCCCCGCGTGCAGCTCGCCGCGCAGCGGCGCCTGGAGGAGGCCGACCCGCGGGTCGTCGCCCTTGACGGTGGGGAGGGGCTCGTTGGCCACCAGCTCCGACTGCACCGCGACGTGCACCGGCCCGTCGACCGGCTCCACCTCGTAGTGGACCGCGAGGATCGCCCGCTGGGTCAGCGAGACCAGCCGGGTGGAGACGAGCCGTACGGTGGACCCGGCCGGGGAGGTCCACTCGGCGCGGCGCGACAGCGTGCCGGCGCGGAAGTCGAGGACCCGCTCGTGCGAGCGCAGCTCGCCGTACCGGACGTCGAAGGGCTCGTCGTCGACCAGCAGGCGGATCAGCTTGCCGTTGGTCACGTTGATGAGGGACTGGCTCGACTCCGGATAGCCGTAGCCGGCCTCGCCGTAGCGCAGCGGGCGCAGCTCGAAGACGCCACCGAGGTAGCTGCCGGGGATCGCGTGCGGATCGCCCTCGTCGAGGTTGCCCCGCACGCCCACGTGCCCGTTGGCGAGGGCGAGGACCGACTCGGACTGGGCGAGGACGTCGAGGTGCAGGCCGGTCTCGCGCAGGCACCAGGGCTCGACCCCGAACGCCGGGTGCCCGATCACGGCGTCGCCAGCAGCTCGCCGAGGTCGCGCACAACGACGTCGGCGCCGTGCGCGCGCAGCGCGTCGGCCTGCCCTACCCGATCGACGCCGACCACGACCCCGAAGCCGCCGGCGCGCCCGGCCGCCACGCCTGCCAGGGCGTCCTCGAAGACGGCTCCCTCGCGCGGCTCCACCCCGAGCGACCGCGCGGCGGCGAGGAACGCATCGGGTGCCGGCTTTCCCGCGAGCCGCTCGCGCTCGATGACCTCGCCGTCGACGCGCACCGCGAACAGGTCGTCGATGCCGGCGGCGGCCAGCACCGCCCGGCAGTTCGCGCTCGACGACACGACGGCGCAGGGCAGCCCGGCGGACCGCACGGCGCGGACGTAGCGCACCGACCCCTCGTACGGCTCCACGCCCTCGTCCTCGATCAGCCGGAGCACGAGCTCGTTCTTGCGGTTGCCCAGCCCGTGCACGGTCTCGGCGTCGGGCGGGTCGTCGGCGCAGCCCTCCGGCAGCTCGATGCCGCGCGACGCGAGGAACGAGCGGGTGCCGTCGGCGCGCGGCTTGCCGTCGACGTAGTCGTCGTAGTCGTCGTGCGGGTCGAACGGCACGAACGCGCCGCCGGTGCGCTCGGCGCGGGAGCGCAGGTAGTCGTCGAGCATCCGCTTCCAGGCGGCCGCGTGCACCTTGGCGGTCTGCGTCAGGACGCCGTCGAGGTCGAACAGGCAGGCCCGGATGCCGTCGGGCAGCCCGAGCCAGGCGGCCGGTCCGCGCTCGCTCACCGCCTCGGTCACGGCGACGACACTACCGGCCGGGCGGTGCCGCTCCCGCCATTCCCCGTGCCGCGCCGGCCGGCCCGATCCAGCCGCGGGCGACCGCGTTGGCGCCGGCCTGGAAGCGGCTCTCGGCGCCGAGCTCGGCCATCAGGTGGGCCAGGCGCCGGTGCAGCGTCCGCAGCGAGACGCCGAGCTGGCGGGCGGCGGCCTCGTTCGTGGCGCCCTCCGCCATGAGCGCCAGCAGCGCCCGGTCGAACGCGGTCGGGACCCCGCTGCCGCCGCGGTCGCCGTTGCCGTTGCCGTGGCCGTTGGAGCCCTCGTGGCGGCCACCGGCCGGAGCGTCGACGAACGGGTGCGCCTCGTCCCAGCACCGCTCGAACAGCGCCACCAGCGCGTCGATCAGGCCGGGGACCCGGGTGAGCAGGGCCCCGCTCGCGCTCGCGGTCGCGTCCAGCGGCACCAGCGCCAGCGACCGGTCGATGATGATCATCTGCACCGGCACCAGCGGGGCGGCGCGCACCTGGGCGCCGGCCTCCATGATGCGGCTGGCGTACCGCACCGTGGGGCGGTGGGTGGCGCTGCGCTCGGCGTAGATGTCGCGCACCGTCACCCCGCGCGCGAGCACGGCGAGGTCGTGCGGCAGGCCCGCCTCCAGCGCGGCCGGGCTGCGCTCCGCGCCCGGGTGCATCGTCAGCACCTCCTTGGCGGCCCGGCGGGCGAACTCGGCGAGCCGGTCGCGCACCGCCTCGAGGTCCTTGATGATCTCGATGTCGCCGGTGCCCCAGGCGCGGGAGCCGAGGTAGTCGCGGGCGATCTGCGCGGCGGCCTCCCGCGACGTCGCGATCTCGGCCTGCTGCCTCGCCAGCTCGACCTCCCGCTCGGCGATGAGCCGGCCGAGGCCAGCTTCGGGATGGACCGGGTAGAAGCGCCCAGGACGCTCGACCGAGCGCCGGATCAGGCCCTTCTCCGACAGGTGCCGCCAGGCCGCGATGATGTCGGCAACGGATCGGCGCAGGCGCTGCGCCGCGCTCTCGATCTCCAGATCCGGGTCGTCCAGGAGGGCCCCGTAGAGCGCCTCGTCAAGCGCATCCAGCCCCAGTGCCTCGAGCATTCGCATTGTCCCCCGAAACGTTGTGGCTCGCAACATGGCGGTCGTCTGCCATGTCAGCAGTCTGCCACTTCGAAAGCGGTGACGGAACGGCCGTACTGAAGGATCCTGAATGTTGCCAGCTCGGGCGGCCGTCACGAGTCCTTCTGACGTGTCGCCAAAATGGCGGGGGGTTACATTGCGGTATCTCGATCGAGGGGCGCCTTGCGCTGCCCCGGAACTGGTCGGCGTCTGCTCGAGGCTCAGGCAATCCTCGGGTACCGACGCCGAGTCGCTCGGTGAACGAGCAGGTCACAGCCCCGTGAAGCAGTCATCACGGGCTCGCAGTGGATTGCACTGGGACATGAAGTAATAGTCGTCCGGTATGCGGGCCGCGCTCGCGGCACGAGCCGTTGCCGGGCGGCGGAACCATTCCCATCGGTACGAATCTCAGTGGCGCCGTGCGCCGCCGCGCAGCTCCTTGACCGAAGAGCCGCGGCGTCGTTCGGCGTCGTCAGGCCATGCATTTCCGGATGACGCATGCCGTCCGCCGGGAGGGGGAGACTTGTCGGGTCATGGGTTGGTCGTCGGCGAAAGCATCGACGGTTATGGCGAGCTCGCGCAGGAACGGTCCCTGCGCGATCTGCTGGCAGAGGCGTCCGAGGGCAGCTGGGCGGCGTGGGACGAGATAATCCGCCGATTCAGCCGCCTGGTGCTGCACATCGCGGCGCGGATCGGCCTCAGCCACAGCGATGCGGCCGACGTCGCGCAGCTGACGTGGCTGCGGCTGCTGGAGCACGGGCACCAGATCAGGGAGCCCGATTGCTTGCCGGGGTGGCTGGTGTCCACCGCGCGGCGCGAGAGCATCCGGGTGGCCGCGGCGTCGCGCCGGTGCGTGCCCTGCGCGGATCCCGCGACGGAGTACGGCGAGCGGGCCAAGACCGCGGTCCTCGACGTGTACCCGGTGGACGGTGAGTTCGGGCCGGTCGTGGAGGAGGCGCTCAGCCGCCTGCCCGCCCGCTACCAGACGCTGCTCCGCCTGCTCGCCTCCGACCGGTGCCTGCGCTACGCCGAGATCGCCGAGGAGATGGACGTACCGGTTGGTAGCGTGGGCCCGATGCGGATGCGCGCCCTGCGCATGCTGGCCAACACCCCCGAGTTCCGCAGCGGGGAGGTCGGCTGGGATCGCGTCGAGACCGACTCGGGGGTGACCCGCCTGCCGGCTCAGCGCGCCGCCGCGGAGTCGTGACGGCGGCACCGGCTCGCCAGATTCCCACACCGCTGCCGGCACCGCTGCCGGCCCGGTCGGCCGTCCTGTGGTGGACTGCTCCGGGCGGCCGCGCGGGCCGGGCGCCGACAGGGCGAGGGCGGTGAGCGGATGGCCGAGGCAGCCGCCGCCGCGCCGAGCGGCCGGCTCTCGGCCCTCCAGGGGACCGCGCTGTACGTCGGCGTGGTGCTCGGCACGGGCGTCATCGCCCTGCCGGCGCTGGCGGCCGACGTCGCCGGCCCCGCGTCGCTCCTGGCCTGGCTCGGCCTCGCCATCCTGTCGGCGCCGCTCGCCGCGACGTTCGCCGCCCTGGGGGCTCGCCACCCCGACGCCGGCGGGGTGGCGAGCTACGCCGGCCTGGCGTTCGGCGAGCGGGCCGCCGCCATCGTCGGCTGGTGCTTCTTCTTCTCCGTACCCGTCGGCGCTCCGGCGGCCGCGCTGTGGGCCGGTGGCTACGTGGCGGGCGCGACGGGCGGGGGACGGGCCACCGTCGACGCCACCGCCGTCGCGATGCTGATCGCCGCGCCGCTCGTCAACGCGTTCGGGGTCCAGCTGACCGGGCGCGTGCAGCTCGGGCTCGCCGGCCTGCTGCTCGCGTTCCTGCTCGTCGCCGTGGGGCTCTCGCTGCCGCACGCGCGGCTGGCCAACCTGCACCCCTTCGCGCCCCATGGCTGGGCCGCCATCGGACCGGCGGCCACCAAGCTGGTGTGGAGCTTCGTCGGGTGGGAGGCCGTCACCTACCTCACCGCCGAGTTCCGCCGGCCGCGCCGCGACGTGCCGCGGGCGACCGCCGCCGCCGTCGCGGTGGTGGGCGTGGTCTACCTCGCCGTCGCGTTCGCCACGGTCGCCGTCCTCGGCCCGGGGGCCGGCGCCTCGGTCGCCCCGCTCGGCGACCTGATGGCCGTCGGGCTGGGCGGGAGCGCGCGCACCCTCGCGGCGGTGACGGCGGTGCTCCTCACGCTCGGCGTCCTCAACACCTACTACGCCGGCGCGTCCAAGCTCGGCGCCGCCCTCGCCCGCGACGGCTCGTTCCCGCTCTGGCTGGCCCGCGGCAGCCGGTCGGGGGAGGTGCCGCGCCGCAGCCTCGGCTTCCTCGGCGCCCTGGCGCTCGTCGCCCTGGTGGCCGCCATCCTGACCGACGCCGGTACCGGGCCGCTCGTGCTGCTGACCACCGGCCTGTTCGTCGCCGTCTACGCGGTCGGCGTGGCGGCGGCGGTCCGGCTGCTGCCGAGGCGCAGCCGGGCGCGGGCGGCCGCCTGGGTGGCGCTGGTGGCGGTGCTCGCCCTGCTCGTCATGGCCGGGAGCTACCTCATCTGGCCGCTGGTCGTGACCGGCGGCGCCCTGCTCTACCGCCGGCTGCGGCCGCGCCTGCCGATGCCCGCCTGAGCGCGGGACGACGGCACCGCGTCGCCCAGGCGAGGATGCTGTCCTGGCCAAAGGGGCCGACGCGGCCGCGCTAGGCGAAGCGGTCGCGGCCCGGCGAGATCGGCAGCGCGGCCAGTGGGATCGCCTCCGACGCCGGGCGGATACCGGCGACGGGCCGGTCGCCGTTGACGTGCCCGGCGTGCCCGGCGTGCCCGTCGTGGCCGGTGCCGGCGGCCGCCCGGTGACCGAGGATGTCCTGCGCGATGTCGGCCGCCCGGTGACCGAGCACGCTGAGCAGGGAGTCGGCGATGCCGTGGGTGGCCTCGTTCACGCCCTGCAGGTAGCAGGCTCCGGCGGCCGGCTCGTCGGTGACGAGGCGGTAGTGCCGCGTCACCGAGATGCCGTCGAGGCCGAGCGCCGCGCCGAGGCTGGTGACGAGCCGCGGCATGGCGCGCGAGAACCCGGTGCCGCAGAAGATCAGGTCGCACGGCAGCTCGGTGACCCGTCCGGTCCTGCGATCGGTCAGGTCGAGCACGACCTCGTCGTCGACCTCGCGCGCTGCGGTGATGTCGGTCATCGTGACGATGCGGGTCCGCTCGATGCCGGCGAACCGCTCGAGGTAGAGGTCGGTGTAGATGCTCTCCAGCAGCGACGGCGCGAGGCCCGAGTAGTTGGTGTGGTGCATCTCCCGCAGGATCTGCTGGCGTCCTTCCGGTCGGGCGCCGAAGAAGGCGTCGATGTGCGACGGGAAGTAGCGCTCGTTGATGAACTTGCTCATCTCGTACGAGCGGAGACCGATCGACCGCATCACCCAGGTGACCTCCGCGTCGGGCAGGTCCTCCTGCACGGAGCGGAACATCTCGGCGGCGCTCTGCCCGCTGCCGACGACTGCAACGCGGCAGGGCCGGTCCCTCGGCAGGTCGGCCATCCGGAACCGGTACTGCGTGCTGTGCGTGACGCGGCCCGCCGGCAGCGCGGTGAGCACCGGCGGCACGTGCGGATCCCGACCGGTACCGATGACGAGGTAGCGGCTGGTGATGCTGGTGCCGTCGGCCAGCTGGGTGAGCCAGCCGGTCAGCATCCCGCTCCCGTCGCGGATCGGCTCGATCGACGTGCACGTGCGGCCCAGTTCGACGCGCACCTTGCTGAGCGAGTCGGCGACCCACTGCAGGTAGCCGGAGATCTCCATGCGGTACGGCATGAAGCTCCCCATGTTGATGAAGTCGTCGAGCCGGCCGTTGGCGTGCAGGTAGCTGAGGAACGAGAACGCGCTGCACGGGTCGCGCAGGGTCACGAGGTCCTTGAGGAACGAGACCTGGCTCTTGGCCCATGGCAGCAGCAGTCCCTGCTGCCATTCGACGGCGTCGCGGCGCTCGACGACGAGCGAGCCCTTCGCGAGGTCGTCGGGTGCCAGCTCCTCGAGCGCCACCGCCAGGGCGAGGTTCGAGGGACCGGCGCCCACGGCGAGCAGTTCTACGTCACGATCCATGATCCTTCTTCCCACGCGAGCTGCCCGTCACCATTGCTGATTCGTGCTGCCGGCCGCGTCCCGCATCGCGGAGGACCAGCTCTCCTGCGGCGGAGCCGCCTCGGACGTCCAGCTCGCCGCCGGCGTCCAGGCCGCGTCCGGCGACCACACGTCCTCGGGGCGCAGGGCCCCGACGTGGTACTTGCCGACCGCGCTGGTCACGAGCTGAAGCTCGAGCGACAGGCAGGCGGCCAGGTTGCGCAGGCCGTTCTCCGGGTCGGTGTCGACCGCGATGAGCGCCGCCCGGCCGAGGCCCACGGCATTGGCGCCGAGCGCCAGGCACTTCGCGATCCGCGCGCCCTCCCACATCCGGCCCGACACGAGGAGGCAGGACGGGTGGCCGGCGAGCCGGCGCAGGCACTCGGCGAGCGGCAGGCCGACATGCTGGAGGAACGCCACGGGCGCCCAGCCGGTGCCGCCCTCGGCGCCGTCCACGGTGACCGCGTCGGCGCCCGCCTGCCAGGCGACCTGCGCGGCCGCGCGCACGTCGCGCGCCGGCGGCAGCTTCACCCACACCCTTGCCCTGGGGTAGTTGTTGCGCATCAGCCGGACCTGGTGGCGCAGGATCTCCTCGGTGAACGTCCCTGGGCTGCTGCATCGCAGCATCCGGTCGGCGTCGCCGTAGATGTCGTCCATGGCGTACGCGTCGGCGAGCCGGGCGGCCTTCGCCCTGTCCAGCAACGTCATGCCGCCGAGCCCGGGCTTCGCCCCCTGCCCCACCTTGAGCTCGAAGGCCAGCCGGCCCGACTCCAGCATCGATTGCACGTTGGGGTCGCTGTAGACGATGTTCCACACCTCGGCGTCGGCGTCCTCGGTGCTCTGCTGGACGACCACGCCACCGCTGCCGTCCGGCACGTGCCCGGCGTACGCGGTGATGCGGGCGAGCAGCGACCGCTCCGCGCCGGTCTCGAGCCGGCCGTACCCGTCGACCGGCATGACGTTCTCGCCGACCACCATCGGGATTCCCAGCAGCCCGGCCTGCCGGCTCGCGGCGACGCCGAGGTCGACGCTCGCCACCTTGGTCGAGCCGAAGGCGGAGACGTACAGCGGCAGCGTCGAGCGGAACCCGCCCACGACCGTGTCGAGCTCGACGTCGCGGTGCACCGGCTCGCGGGCCAGCTCGACGAGCTTCTCCAGCCGCTGCGGCACGAACACCGGTGGCACGAGGCGGAGCCGGTCGATCGGGTCGGCGGTCGCCGCGAGCGCCTCGGGGTCGGCGCCGAAGAGCGCCCGGCCGTAGTCCTGCGCGTCCGGGAACGCGTCGGCGGCCCCCGACCGCGCCCTGGACCGGACGGCCGCCTCAGGGAAGGCGTCGGCGCGCAGTCCGGTCATGGCGTCGCCACTCCAGGGACCTTGGGGTACGCGCTTGCCTGCCACACCGAGTGCAGGCCGGCGACGTACCGGGTGAAGCGCTCGAGCCCGATGCCGAAGCCGGCGCTCGGGGGGATCCCGTCCTTCATCATCTTCAGGTACCAGCCGTACTTGGCCGGGTTCTCGCCGGTCTCGCGCATGCGCGAGATGATCGTGGCGTAGTCGTTCTCGCGCTCGCTCCCGCTGCACAGCTCGCCGTAGCCCTCGGGCGCGAGCAGGTCGAAGTTGCGCAGGTAACCGGGGCGCTCGCGGCTCTCCCTGTCGTAGAAGCCGCGCGAGCCCTTCGGGTAGTCGGTGAGGAAGAACGGCCGGCTCGCCTTGCGGGACAGCGTCGCCTCCCCGTCCCAGTTGATCTCGGCGTCCGGGTTCTGCGGATGTCCCATGCCGAGCAGGTCGTTGACCGCGTCGGCGTGGGTGCGCCGCTCGAACGGCTCCGACAGCAGGTCGGCGAACGCGCTGACGTCGCGCCCGAGCGCGTCGAGCTCGTCGGGCGCATGCTCGATCACGGCGCGGACGACGTGCTTGACGAGACCCTCGATCAGCCGGGTGATGTCGTCCCTGGACGCGTCGGCCACCTCGACGTCGATCTGGTGGAACTCGGCGAGGTGCCGGCTGGTCGACGCCGTCTCGAGCGGCTCGAGGCGCACGTTCGGGGCGATGCAGAAGATCTTGTCGAACGCGGTCAGCGACGCCTGCTTGTAGAGGATCGCGCTCGTCATGAGCTTGTAGCGGTGGCCGTAGTAGTCGACGTCGACCTGCTTGGCGCCGCGCGCGCCCGGGTCGGTGACCGGGCCGATGATGGGCGGCAGGATCTCGGTGAAGCCCCGGCTGCACAGGAAGTCGCGGGTCGCGACGAGCATCCGGTGCTGCACCCTCAGCACCGACCGGGTGATCGGCGCGGACAGGTGCTCGCGCGGACTGCCCGGCAGGAGCGGCTCGGCGTCACGGTCAGTGCCCTGGCTGGCGATCTCGACCATCTACATGGATTCCTTGAGCTCTCGGTGCAGGTCGGGGAGCTCCTGCGGGGGGACGGCCAGGTGCTCCTCGAGCCCGGCCGCGTCGAACTTGCGCTCCACGTACGACAGGGACGCGATGAGCCCCGAGGAGGTCAGCTCGGCCGATCGGGACGGTCGTACGACGTGCCCGATCGGCATGGAGCCGATGTCGGACCACAGGAGCCGCCCGGTCGCGTCGAGGTAGGAGCGGGTGCGACCGGCGTTGTCGGGGTGCAAGCAGTACGGGACGTCGAGGATGCCCGTCCGGAACGCGTCGGCGATCGCCCGGCCGAGGTCCTGCCGGAGGTCGACGACGGCCTCGATGAGCGCCCTCGCCTCGTCGTAGATCCCGGTGTCCTCGACCCGGTGGAGGGCTGGCCGGCGGCGCTCGGCCGTCGCGGCGGCCGCGGCCGCCTCCAGCGCCTCGATGTTGTTCGGGATGGTGGGGATCTGATGCGCCTCGGCGACGGTCTTGACGATCAGCCGCGCCGCGCCGGTGCGGACCGCAAGGCGGGCCGCCTCCTCCAGCAGCCGCGTGGCGCCGATCGGCGTGCGCGGGTAGACGCCCATGTAGGCGTAGACGACGACGTGGTAGTCGATGTCCGGCATCCACTCGGCGGCCAGCCGGCCGAGGGCGAGCAGCGCCTCGTGGTCCTGGTCCGGATTGGGCTGCTGCGCATAGCTGAGCGAGACGCTGCGCAGGCCGTGCTGGCGGAAGAAGAGGCACTCGAGGATGCCGACGGCGACCAGCAGGCTGGGTGGGCACAGCTGGCCGAGCAGGCAGCCGCCGAAGCTCTCCAGGTGCGGCTCGACGCCGGTGCCGGCCACCTGCGCGAGCAGCTCGCACGACCGGGTCCAGCTCGCTATCGACGCCTCCAGCGGCGTCCTGCTGTAGGGCAGGCAGTACGAGACGGGGCCGCCCTCGGTGGCGTGCATGCCGGCGTCGATCAGTGCGCTGAAGATCTGGTCGGGGCAGGCCGAGCCGTGGCGCACCTGGACGGGGAAGTCGAGGTCCGCCACGCCGGCGAGCACGGCGCGGGTCGTGTCGAGGTCGTGCGCGACGATGGGGTACCCGTTCAGCTCCACGCCGGCCCGCAGCGCCGCGTGCGCGTTCTCGTGGTCGCCGACGCGGGTGTAGCTGTCCAGCGTGATGGTCCCGACGGTGGTCGCCCTCGCGGCCTTCGTCGCGAGGAGACCGGCCCGCATGATGCGGGGGCTGCTCACCCCCATGCGTGGCTGGACGACGAGCTCGCCGGCCTCCTGCGCCCGCGCGACGAACCCTCCGAAGGACCGGTCCAAGGGATCAGCGGCCCTCACCTCACCACGCTCGCAGTCAGCCGCCCGACGAGGTCCCGGAAGGCGGCGATGCCGTCGCCCTCCTCGAAGACCTCGTTGAAGCCGGCGGCGCGCAGCCGGTCGCGGTTGCGCTTCCCGCCCGGCCCGGCGATGCCGAGCTTCCCGCCGATCACCACGGGGATGCCGGCCAGCTCGGCGCACTCGCGGATGCGGCGGATCAGCCGCATGCCGTCCTGGTAGCCGTGGCCGTTGACGCTGCTGACCACGATGAGGTCCGGCCGCGAGCGCAGGCACTCGCCGATCAGCAGGTCCTCCGGCACGCAGGCGCCGAGGTTGTGCACGTGGTGCCCCAGCTCCTCGAGGACGAGCTGGAGGTAGATCAGGTTCCACGTGTGCGAGTCCGATGCCACGCTCGTGACGACGACGGACAGGCTGCCGTCGGCCCGCGGAGCGGAAGCGTGGAAGTTCTCCTCGTGCATGGCTCTCCAGACTGATCCGGTGCCAGGTGCGATGCGCCCGGCGACGCGCCCCCCGCCGTGGCGCCCTGCCTGGGGAGAGGGCGCCACGGCCTCGATCTGATACACGCGATGAGGGACCGCGAGCGGCCCGCGAACCCATCCGCTGCCGGTCACTCGGCGACGAAGTACCAGTCCTCCGGGTTGATGACCCCGTACGGGTTGAAGGGACCCACGCCGCGCAGGTCGTGCGCGACCTCGGTCAGCCTGGTGGCCATCCCGGGCGTCCATATGACGGGCACCTGGTCAGCGAGGTAGTCCTGGTACTCGTGCAGCGCCGCGAGGTCATCGCTCGTCACCAGCTTGTCGATGAGCTCGTCGGTCCTGGGGTCGCTGAAGCCGCCGAAGTTGCTTCCGCCACCGGTCTTGAACAGCATCTCTCCGGTGGGGTGACCGAAGAACGTCCAGCCGCCGTTCCAGCACGTCATCTCCCACTGGCGCGGGTTGGCCTCGTTCTCCTCGCCGTGGTCCTCCCCGACGAGGGTCGAGCCGTAGACGGGCTCCAGCTCGAGCTCGATGCCGGCCTTGGCTGCGTTGGCCTTGAGCAGCTCCAACATGCGCAGCAGCGCGGCGCGACCCTCGACGTACCGCAGGTTGAACGAGAGCTTGGCGCCGGCCTCGATCCCCTCGCCGGCGCAGCCCTCGCCAGTGCCTGGCCGCACGCACACCGCAGGGGTGGTGCTGACGTCCCAGCCGTTGTCCGACAGCAGCTGGCGCGCCCGCTCGACGTCGAACCAGGGTGCGCGGCCGCGCAAGGCCGGCGACAGCAGCGGGCTGTCCGGTATGACCGGCACCGGGCCGTTGGTCGGGTAGGCCCAGCCCATGAAGATGTCGCGGATGACCGTCTCCTGGTCGAAGCAGTACTGCATGGCCTGCCGGAAGTAGGTCTGCTCGAGGATCGTGCCGATCCGCCGATTGTCGAAGTTCAACAGCATGTAGCGGATCGTGTGGGTGTCCTGCGGGATGAGCTCGTACGCAGCCGTGAACGGGTCATCGCTCGGCGAGAGGTCGAGTCCGGTGGGGAAGTAGCCGACGTTGACCCCGCGGGGACCGTTGGGCCCCTCCTTCAGCAGCTGGTACATCTCCTCGTCCGAGTTGATCGGCACCTGCCGGAACTCGTCGATGTGCGGCTTGTTGGGGCCGGAGTAGTGCTCGTTCGGGACGAACGTCACGACCGCGTCGAGGGTGTAGCTCTTCAGCCGCCACGGCCCGTTCACCACGCTCCACACGGGGCTCGACGCCCATGTCGTGCGGTGCTCGTTGGTCTCGTCGGTCCACTCGCCGTTCTCGGAGACGAGGTAGTCGTAGACCTTCTCGACATCGGCGAGGTCGGCCGACGCGTTGGCGGGGCCGTCAGCCGTCCGGTCCCACGCCTTGGGCATCGGTGTGATCATCGTCAGCTGGTTCATCAGGACCCACGTCTTGCTGTACGCGCGGTCGAAGGTGAAGCGCACCTTGTCGTCCGCGACCTTCTCGTACGACGTCAGGTTGTCGGGCAGGTAGCCCGGCGCGTAGAGACCGTTGCGGACCTTCTTCACCATCAGCATGTTCACGTAGAACATGACGTTGTCGGCGCAGATCGGCTCGCCGTTGGACCACTTCCACGGCTTCAGCGTGACGGTGACCGTGCGGCCGTCCTCGCTCCACTCCGGCGGCTGGGCGAGGCTGCGCTCGTGGTTCACGCCGAGCTCGCCCGGCTTGCCGAGCCAGTACAGCGGCCGGTACATGAGCATCTGGAACTCGAACAGGTTGCGGATGCCGATCCGCTCCGGCGGGGTGAACGGGAAGATGGTCGAGGGCGGGAAGCCCACGGTGCAGGCCCAGGTGACGACTCCGCCCTTGACGGGCCGCCCGTCCGGCGTCGCCCCTTGCGTGGTCTCGGTTCGCATGGCGGGCGCGACCGATCCGGTCGGCGCAGTTGACAGTTCCATCGCTACCTTCTGACGTCGGTGTGATCCACGGCTGGGCGGTTCAGGGCTTCGCGGTGGCGGTGGCCAGCTCCGGGACCGAGGTGAGCAGGACGGGTCGAAGCTCGCCGCGCGTCCCTGGTGGTGCCGGCGCTCCCGGTCCTGCTGGCCCTGCGTCGGGATCCGACAACCGCACCTGGATCTGGTCGGCCAGCTCGCACGCGATCCCCATCGCATCCTCGAACGAGCTGCCGGTGGTGCAGAGGAAGCCGAGCACGGAGTTGCCGTGCGGCGGGCGGAGCACCACGTCCCCCGGCTTCATCATCATCCGGAGGTAGAAGACCCGGTCGGAGGTGGCGACCGACTCGGGAACGACGATCTCGTCGATCCGGCCCGGATCGGTGAACAGGCAGGCACCGGCCGCGTGCACGCCGGTGGGGCGGTAGTGGTGCACGTCGGGACGGACGCCGGCCGCGAGGTCCCTGACCGCCCGGATGGGGCAGTAGCCGGCGCTGACCCTGGCGAAGTAGTCGAGCCCCGCACCACCGGGCCGGGCGGCGATCTCCAGGATGTGCGGCTCGCCCCCGTGGTAGCGGACCTCGGCGTGCATCGCGCTCCGGTGCAGGCCCTGGGCGTGCGCGGCCGCCTTGATGACCCGGTGGATGGCCGCCACCTGGTCGGCGTCGAGCGCGGTCGGCGCCCGGTGCACGTCGTCGTCGAAGGTCTCGCCCTCGACGGTGACGCGGTCGACGATGGAGCCGATGTAGACCTCGTCGTCCCACGCGAGCGACTCGGTCATGAACTCGGGGCCTTCGAGGAACGACTCGATGAGCAGGCCGTCGGGCCCGAAGTCGATGCCGTCCGGCTGCATCCGGAACCACGGGATCTGGATCCTCGCCTCGAGCGCCTGCGGGAAGCGCAGCTGCAGGTCCTCCGGCCGGTTGATGCGGTAGACCGAGTAGCTGCCGGCGCCAAGCGTCGGCTTCAGGATGACCGGGTAGCCGAGCTCGCCGGCCGCCGCTAGGGCGGCGTCGAGATCCGTCACGTAGCGGAACCGCGGGTGCGGGACGCCGTGCCGCTCGTGCGCCTGGCGCATGAGGAGCTTGTTGCGACTGGTCCGCGCGGCCTCGACGTCGATGCCGGGCAGGCCGAGCTCCCTGGCGATGATGGCGACGAGCACCACCGCAGCCTCCGAGAACGTGAGGACGCCGTCGAAGCGCTCCTCCTCGTGCCAGGCACGGGCCGCGGCCACGATGTCGTCGACGTGCTTCGAGCCGGCGACCCGGTAGCGCTCGGCCGGCCAGAAGTCCGGGGAGCCGAGGCCGTTCAGCACGTAGATCTCAGCGTCGTACCCCTCCACCTGCCCGTAGCGGTGCCGGTAGTACTCGGAGGTCTGCACGGCCTCGATCGCGAGCAGCTTCATGGGACGTTCACCGGCTCGCACGGCAGCAGCGGCGGCGTGAAGGGCTTGACCTCGGTCACGTCGAACGCGCCCTGGACCAGCGTGCCGGTCAGTCCGTCGAGCGCGCCGGCCTCCGTCGCCGCGGCGGCGAGGTCGATGAGGATGGGAGAGCTGAGCGCGAGCAGCGCCTTGACCTGGAGGAGCACGTCGCCCCACGCCTCCGGCACGTCGTCGATGCCCTGGCCATCGAGCGCCGCAGCCTCCCGCCGGAGCCGCTCGACCTGCACGAGGACCATGTCCGCGCACCGGTTGGGGCTGTACCACGGCATCTCGAAGACGGTGTCGAAGCGCTCCATCATGGTGGCCGCACGGCTCCGAGCCGCTGCCGAGACGGGGAGCGGCGCGTCGCCGCTCGTCGCGTTGGCGACGGCCTTGCCCAGCCGGCCGGCCAGCTGGTTCCACGGCCCGAGCAGGCGCTCGTCGGTGACCTTCTCCAGCCCGGCGCGGCTGAAGTTCGTGCGCTGGTGCTCTGGCGCGGTCAGCGCCAGGTAGAGGCGCAGCACGTCGCGCGGCACCTCACCGAGCGCGTCCTGGACCGACAGCACGTGCCGCTTGCTGGTGGAGAACTTCTCGCTCTCGAGCTCGTAGAACTCGTTGGTGCAGATCCACTCCGGCAGCATGTACGTGTCGCCGTGCGCCATCAGCAGCGCGATGTGCGTCATGGTGAAGAAGTACGCGTTGTCGAAGCCGAGGAAGTGCACCCAGCGAAGGTTGCCGCCGGCCTGCCACAGCTCGCCCGGCTTCGTGTCGATGCCGAGGTTGCGCGCCGCGTACGAGGTCGTGTACATGCCGGCGGGCATCAGCTCGAGCCACGCGTTGAGCACCTGCCCGGGAGTCTCCGGGAACGGTGCGGGGATGCCCCAGTCGAGCGGGTAGGTGATGGGCAGGTCCTTCAGCGGACGGGAGAGCACGTCGCGGATCATCTGCACGAGGTGGGGCCGCCGATACGGTGCCCACGCCTCGTGGTAGGCGGTGAGCTGCTCCCGGTACTCCTCCATCGGCAGCACGAGGATGCTGACCTCGCGCACGTCGGGGATGTCGTTGCGGTCGATCGTCGAGTGCGGGTTGATCAGCTCGTCGAAGTTGTTCGGGTGGCAGCAGGTCTCGCACAGGCCGCCGCGGCAGGTCGACAGGCAGACCGGGCAGTCGCCCTCGATCAGCCCCTCGACGAGGAACTCGCCGGTGCGCTCCAGGTAGGGCATCTTGACGGTCTTCAGCTCGAACTTGCCGGCCGCGTGCAGCGTGCGGAAGAAGTCGAGGACCGTCGCCTGGTACGTGTCGTCGAACGGGCCGAAGCCGTCGAACGAGATGCCGATGGCGACGAGCGCCTCGCGGATCTCCTCGGTCGCCGTGCGGCAGAGCTCCTCGGGAGAGGTGCCCTGCCGGCGCGCCGACGCCACCACGAAGGTCTGGCTGTCGTCGGTCCCGGTCGTGAAGATCACGTTCCGCCCGCGCGCCCGCTGGTAGCGCGCGTAGATGTCGCCGGCGAGGTACGGGCCGGCCATGTGCCCGAGGTGCATCCCTCCGTTCGGCGTCGGGTTGGGCCCGAGCACGAGGACGGGACGATCGTCCTCCGACGGCCGGGGTCGCATCATGCGAGCGCCTCCTGCGCTTCCTGGCCGGCCTCTTGGCGATTGCGGGAGATGTAGTTGCCGGCCATCTCCTCGTCCCACCAGATGCTGTAGAACTCGAAATCGGCGTCGCTCTCGTTGAGGATGTGGTGACGCAGCCCCGGCTTGAAGAACGCGACGTCGCCCCGTCCGAAGGGGGTCCGCTCGCCCTCGCACTCGATGACGGCCTCGCCGCCGACGGCGACGAAGATCTCGTGCTCGTGGTGCGAGTGCAGGACCGACTCGGTGTGCGGCTTGACCACGGCCCACGCGCTCTCGAACGGCGCGTTCAGCACCGCCCACGGCTGCAGCCGCTGGGCGACGAGCCCGTACTCCGGCTTGAGCCGGTCCTGGGCGAAGCGGACGACCTCTACTCCCATGTTCATCTCCCCGATATCTGCTCGAGCATGTCCGGACCGGTGGGGGCGTGGCGGGTGGTGATGACCGCCTTGTGCGGGTCGTCGGCGAGCACGGCGTCGATGACGCCGGCGCCACGACCATCGCTCGTCGGGCGGTGCAGCGGGCTGCGGTAGAGCACCCGTAGCTGCGCGAGCTCCAGCCCGCTGATGCGCTCCAGCTCGTTCGCGAGCTTCGCCGCCTCGTTCGCGCTGGCGTCGTTCGCCTGGTCGCTCGCCGGGGCGGCGAGGAGCGCATGGATCTCGACGGCGCGCTCGGCCAGGGCCGGGTGCTCGCGGGCGAGGAGCTCCTCGAGCCCGGCGCCCTCGCCGGCGAAGGGCGAGTGCACCATGCAGACGAGCTGCTCCTCGGTCAGGCCGAAGGTCTCCAGCGCGTACTCGTCGGCCGCCTGCCGCATCCGCGACACCGCGTCCGAGCCGGCGTACCGCGCCCGCATCTGCTCGATGAGGGGCTCTGGAATGTGCTTCTTGCGCATGAGCCCGAGGGCGAAGTCGACGTACTCGGCCAGCCCCTCCTCGTAGGGCCGGCCGAACACCCGCTCGCACTTGAGCCCGCGAAGGTGCGCCATCAGCGCCGGGTTGCCGCAGTCCGACTCGGTGAAGCTGAAGGCGACGTCGTCGAACTCGAAGCCGAGGAAGCCGGTCAGCATCTCCATGTGGTCGCCGGCCTCGTAGTGCGTGTCCTCGTAGATGGAGAAGAACCTCAGGTGCGCGGGGACGGCCGAGGCGACGTGCCGCTCCGCGAGCGCGGTCGCATCGCCACCGTGGATGTCGGCGAAGTACGACTGGGCGATCCGGTCGACGTCCGACAGGATGCGGACGATCGTGGTGCCCCTGTCGGCGCCCCTCGCCGCCGGTGCGAGGCGCCGGCCGAGCCGGGTGATCCACCGCGCGTACTGGTTCTGCTCGTTCTCCGAGTCGCCGGTGATGATGACGTCCGCACCTCCGCCGTGCGACGCGGCCAGGCCGAACGAGTTGGCGACGCTGAAGTTGCAGGCGTTGCAGAACGTGGGGCGTCCGTCGGCGAACGTTCGATGGCCGGTCATCAGGATGTCGAGCCGGTTGCGCCGGACCACGTGGTCGCGCTGAGGCGAGTCCACGTCGAACGTCGACACCTCGTCGCCGTCGATCAGCAGCAGCTCGCAGTCGGGGTCCTCGTGCAGGTGCAGCGCGCGGTAGACGCGGTCGATGTTCTCCATGACTGGCCGCGGCATCCCGGCGTGCCGCATGCTCGCGACCCGCATCCGGAAGGTGGTGTCGTGGATGCGGTGCAGCATGAGCTGCATCGCGCGCACGAACGCCGTCATGTAGGCGCTGTCCTTGCCGCCGCCGAAGGCCACCAGCACCAGGTTGTCCTCGAGGCGGTGCGGGTGCGGCAGGGCATCGCGGAGCCGGACGGCGCACCGGAGCGCCGCCGCGAAGTTGACCTCGGGCATGGCGGCCCGCAGCTCGGCGAACGCCTGCTCGCGCCGGTCGGAAAGAGGAGTCCGATCCCCTTGCAGCTCCCCTTGCAGCGTTGCCATCAACTCTCCTCCGGTGATCGGGCTGCGCCTGCCTCGGCCCGGCTGGATCTCGCAGGGGCCTGCACCGCGTTCAGAGCTGGTGAGGGACCGCCGGTGATACAGCGGGCTCGGCGAAGGGGGAGCCCGACCGGAGCGCCAGGATGTCCCTGGTGATCTCGTCCGCCCGGTGCGCGAGCACGCTGAGCAGCGAGTCAGCGATGCCGTGCGTGGTCTCGTTGACGCCCTGCAGGTAGCAGGCCGCCTCGGCCGGCTGGTCGATGGCCAGCCGGTAGTTGCGCGTCACGTCGACCCGCTCCAGGCCGATCTCGTCGGTCAGCCGGCGCAGGAGGCGGGGCGGCTCGGTGGAGAAGCCGGTGCCGAGCAGCACCAGGTCGCGGTGCAGCTCGCTGACCGTGCCGGTCCGCCGGTCGGTGAGCTCGAGCACGACCTCGTCCGACACCACGCTCGCGCCGGTGATGTCGACCGCGGTGATGATCCGCCGGCTGGTCCGATCGCGGATCCGGTCGAGGTAGGTGTCCGCGTAGAGCATCTCCGCCATCGCCGGCGTGACGCAGGCGTAGTTGGTGCCGTACATCTCGCGCAGGATGCGCTCCCGCGCCTCAGGGCTGTACTCGTAGAACTGGTCGACGCACGAGTTGTAGTAGAGCTCGTTGGTGAACTTGGTCGACGGGTCGGCGGCAAGGGCGATCCGGCGCATGACCCATGCGACGTCGGCGTCGGGCAGGTCGGTGCGCAGCGCCCAGACGATCTCCGCCGCGCTCTGCGAGCTGCCGACCACCGCGACCCGGTACGGCACCTCCCGCGAGAGGGTCGCGATGTGCGGGGCGTACGAGCTGCTGTGCACCACCCGGCCGTGCGGCAGGCCCTGCAGCACGGGTGGTACGTAAGGGTCGCGCCCGATGCCGAGGACGAGGAAGCGGCTGGTGATCGTGGAGCCGTCGGCGAGCGTCGTCAGCCAGCCGGACAGCACGCCGAGCGCGTCCCACTGCGGGGCGATCGAGACGACCTCGCGGCCCAGCTCGATCCGCACCTTGGCGAGGGAGCGCGCCACCCACCGCAGGTACTCGGCGATCTCGACGCGGTAGGGCAGGTAGCTGCTCATGTTGACGAAGTCGTCGAGCCGCCCCGTCGCCTTCAAGTGGCTGAGGAAGGAGAACCTGCTGCGTGGGTTGCGCTGGGTCACCAGGTCCTTGAGGAACGACACCTGGCTCTTGGCCCACGGCAGCAGCATCCCCTGTTGCCACTCGATCGTCGGGTTGCGATCGATGACGAGCGAGCTCTCCGCGAGATCAGGGGCGAGCTCCTCCAGCGCCACCGCGAGCCCGAGGTTCGACGGGCCTGCGCCCACCGCGAGGAGCTCGACTTCTCGATTCGCCATCCGTACTCCCACTCATGCCGGAACCGCCCTCGCTCGGCGTTCAGCGATGGCTCTGTGGTGGGGGAGGAGATGGGGAGGCGGAGTTGATACAGCCAGGCCCGACCAGTTCGCCGCCGGCCCGGCCCCGAGCGTCCCGGACGGCCAGCGGCCCGGTCCCTGGGGTGGGACCGGGCCGCTGGCGGGTGAGGATCAGGTGGTGGTCTGCAGCCCCTGGTTGCGCGGGGCCAGGAACTCCTCCTCGGGACGGACCCGGCGCAGGTGGACGAGGCCCAGGATGGTCAGCACCAGCATCACGCCGGCGAGGACGAAGCTGACGATGGCGGCGACCAGGGCGATCTGGCCGATCTTCCAGAACGCGTAGGCGTTGAGCAGCAGCCCGCGCAGCGTCTCGCCCTTGAACATGGTGGCCACCTGCCCGGCCAGCTTCGCATCGCTCGGGTTGGCCAGTGACTTCGCCGAGAGCTGCGCGTAGGTCTGCCCGCCGCCGATCTCCTTCAGGTGCACCGCGATGAAGTGGTTGGCGTAGGCCTCGGCCTGCGCGCCGTTGGTGAGCTGCTGGCCGGCGTACTTGTTCAGGTACGGGCCGATCTCCGGGCTGGCCAGCGCCTGGCTGCCGGCCGGCGGGACGAAGATCTTCTGCGCGGCGAGCTGGTCGTGCACGTTGGAGTTGGCGAAGCTGTAGGCCCAGAGCGCCAACGAGCCGGCGACCAGCAGCACGATCGTGAGGATCATCCCACCCGCGCTGGCGATGATGTCCAATGTCCTGCGACGCATGACGTCACTCCCTCGGCCGTGACCACACCACGGTGGTCGGTCCTTGTCGTTCGCGATCTCATCTCGACGTCGTCAACGGTGCCGGATCCTGCCGCGCGCTCCCACCGACCTTGGTCCCTGTCCGGTGGGGTCCTGGGTCACCGAAGGTCCCGGGTCGGCGACGGACGGGGACGATCTCCCCTTGACGCCCCGCGCGTGCCCCGCAGGGCGGGCGCCTGAAGGCAGCGGAGCGCCGCCGCCTGCCGAGCGGGGCCGTCACGCGGTGATGCCGATGCTCGGAGCGTCGTTCAGCGGGGCTCTTCGACCAGCCCGATGACGATGCCGTCGGGGCCGCGGAGGTCCCAGTTCGACGAAGAGCGCGAGAGCGGCCGCCAGATCCTCGACCACGACGCCGACGTGGTCCATCCGGTAGTGCCGTTGACGAGCACCGCGTTCTCAGGCCGAGAATGCGTGCTCATTGTCGGTAGCCCACTGCGCGAAGCTGCGTGGTGGCGAGCCGGCGACGTCGAGAACCGTCGAGGTGGCGACAAGGCGCTATCACCAGTCCCGCGGCGGTGCATAGTGTGGGCGTGGACGAGAAGCAGATACTGCTGCGCTACTTGCGCGTTCAGCGCCGCGACTTGCTCAGCAAGCTCGACGGGCTCGATGACTACGACATCCGCCGGCCAATGACAGCGACCGGCACCAATCTGCTCGGCCTGGTGAAGCACGTAGCGAGCGTCGAGCTCGGATACTTCGGCGACGTGTTCGGGCGTCCCAGCGGCCGCGAGTTGCCGTGGTTGGCTGATGGCGCCGAGCCGGACGCCGATCTCTGGGTCGCGCCCGGCGAGACGCGTGAGGACCTGGTGGAGCTGCACCGGTTCGCCGCGGCGCACAGCGACGCGACCATCGAAGCGCTCCCGCTCGACGCGACCGGCGAGGTCCCATGGTGGCCCGCCGAGCACGGGCGCGCGACCCTCCGTACGGTCCTGCTGCACGTGTGCGTCGAGATCGCGCGGCATGCCGGCCACGCGGACGTCATCAGGGAGCTCATCGACGGCATGAGCGGCCGCCGGCCCGGCGATCCGAGCCTGTCGGATCGGACGCCGGAGGAGTGGGCCAGTCACCGGGCTCGGATCGAGGCTGCGGCCCGACAGGCGGTTGGTCGTTGAAGCCGGCCGGCGGGCGCGGAAGCTCCTCAGCCTTCCGTGGGGGCCCGGCGCGGCGACGGCTGCGCGTTTCCCGGCTGCGACGGTAGGTGCCGTCCGGTCGGATTCGAGGACTGACTCCCGATCACTTAGTCCGCTGATGGGCGCGTGAACGTGAGATGGGTGACGCCGCTCGGTGAACTGACCGCCTCGATGTCGAAGCGGCGATCGAGGTCGTCGAGCCCGTCCCATAGCCGTTCTCCGCGTCCGAGGACGATCGGTACGACTGCGATGTGCATCTGGTCGATCAGGTCGGCGGCGAGGAACTGGCGGACTGTCGATACTCCTCCGCCGATGCGCACGTCAAGATCACCAGCCAGCTCGTGCGCCAGGTCAAGAGCGTCGGCAGGGCCCTTGTCGACGAAGTGGAAAGTCGTGCCGCCCTGCATCTCGAGCGCGGGCCTGGCGTGATGAGTGAGCACCACGACGGGCGTATGGAACGGCGGGTTGTCGCCCCACCAGCCCTGCCACTCCTCGTCTGCCCAGGGCCCGCGCTGGTACCCGAACTTGTTTCGCCCCATGATCTCCGCGCCGATACCAGGTCCCCACTGGCTGGCGAAGGCATTGTCGACGCCACTGCTTCCGCCCGGCTGCCCTTGCTGGGCACGGAAAGCCTGCGTCGGAAAGAACCACTCGTGCAGCCTGTGGCCGGCGTGCCCGAAGGGGGTTTCGAAGCTTTGCCCTTCGCCGGTACCGAAACCATCGAGCGAGATCGCGAAGTTGTGGACTCGAACCAGCGACACACGTCCTCCTAGCGCTCGAAGCACGAATCGCCGTTACCGACGAGAGAGCTCCATCCTGCCTGGGGGCCGCCCCGGCGGCGAGCCCCTCGCCCCGCTCGACCCGCCCGGGTCGGCCACGCCCTCGCCGCCCTCGCCGGCGGCTGCGGCTCACTAGGGAGCAGTGATCCGCTCGCGCAGCCGGCCGCGGTCGATCTCGCCGTCCGCGAGCCGGGGGAGCGCCTCCACGACGACGACGCGGGAGACGCTCATCTCGCGCGGCGCCCGGCGTCGCTTGAGGTGGCCGCGGATCGCGCGCGGGTCGATCGTCGCGCCGGGCCGCGGCACGACGTGCGCGACGACCGTCTCGCCGCGGCCGACCACCGCCGCGTCACGGACGTCGGGATGGGCGCAGAGGAAGGCCTCCAGCGCGCCGTGGTCGAGGCGGAGACCGGCCCACGCCGTGGTGTCGGCGACCCTGCCGTCGTAGCGAAGCCGGCCGGCCCGGTCCAGCCGGCCGAGGTCGCCGGTCGGCGCGGTGTCGCCCTCGACGCCGACGGTGACGCGTCCGGTGAGTCCGGGTGGCAGCGGGCGGCCCTGCGCGGTGCGCACGCCGACGCTCGTGCCCGGCGCGACGGAGGCGAGGGCTGGGCAGTACGCCGTCGGGCCGAGCTCGGCGGCGGGGAGCGACGCCATCGCAACGACCGGAGCGGCGCCGGGTGGGATGCCGGGGGCGTAGACGGCGTGCAGCCGCGCCGGGCCGAGGCCGTCCCGCACCGCGGCGGACGGCCGGAGCTGCGGCAGCGGCGTGATGACGTCGGTGACGGGCAGCGGGCCGGCCTCGCAGAGAGCCCGCAGCGCGTGGAACGGCATCACCAGCGTGGTGACGGCGAGGCGCCCGACCGCCGCTCGCACGGCGGCCGGACCGGCGTCCCATCCCTCGCCGGGCCCCAGGCAGACGGCACCACCCGCCGCCCATGCGAGCAGCCACTCGAGCGGGAGCATCGGCGAGCCCGGCGGCGCGAGCCGCAGGACCCGCTGAGCTCCCGGCCGCGTCCCCTCGGCCGTCAGCGCCCTGGCCTGCCAGCGGGCGGTGTCGGCCAGCCGCCGCAGGGAGAGCGGTACGACCGCGCCGCCCCGCTCCGCTGCGCCGCACGGGACGAGCCACGCCGGATCCGGCCGCGCGGCACCCGGGCGCGCGCAGGTGCGGACCGCTCCCTCGGCGCCGCGCGCCAGCGCCTCCGGCTCGGCCACCACGCGCGTCACCGGAGCGCCGGCCGCGCCTCCCGGCAGCACGTCGGCGCCGAGGCCGCCGGCGGCCAGCAGGGTGGCCAGCCCCGCGAAGGTCCCGGGCCGGGCCACCGACACCGAGTCGCCCGGCCCGACGCCGGCCACGCTCAACCGCTCGGCGAGCTCGGCGCGCAGCCGATCCAACCGGGCGAACGGCACGCACCCGCTCTCGTCGACGACCGCCGCGTCGTCCGGCCGGTCGCGCGCCCACCGCCGTACGAGGTCGACGGCCGCCCCGCCACCCGAGGCGACCTCGTGCCGTGGCGTCGCCCTCGCCGGCGCTGACCCCGCCGTCGCGCGCGGCCCGCGCAGCGCCGGGACCGCGGACGGCAGCGGCGGCAGGCCGGCCAGCGCGGTGCCCGGCGCGGCGAGGGCGGCGGCGAGGACGGCGCGGTAGTCAGCGGTGAGCAGGCGCGCGGCGGCCTGGTCGAAGCGGGACGAGTAGTCGAGGCGACCCAGCAAGGCATCCCCTACCTGACGGAACTGCAGCATCAGGTCGAACGACGGCGCGGTGTTGGGCGCCGCGAAGTCCCACTCCATGCGCAGGCCCGGGACGTCGCCCACCTCCCCGGGCACCCGCAGCAGCGAGCATTGCAGGGTGGACATCAGCGACCGCGCGGCGGCCGTCCACGGTTGGCGGGCCCAGACCTTGCGGAAGGGCACCCGCCGGTAGCGCTTCAGCTGCGCGAGCGCCTCCCGCGCGGTCGCCAGCACCGATCGGAGGTCGTCGTCGCCCGACACCGGGATCAGGAGCGGGACGACGTTGACCGCCATGCCGATCCGGTCGCGGTTCGCGGGGGTGCTGATGTCGGCGGAGACGCACACGACCACGCTGTCGTTGCCGTAGAGATGCAGCTGCGCGGCCAGGCAGGACAGCAGGCCGGCGAAGAGCGTGCCTCCGGCGGCGCCGGCAAGGCCGGACAGCCGCTCCCGCTCTGCTGGGGCGACGGTGAACGACTCCCAGCGCACCCTGGACTGCCGGTCGCCCTCGACGACCGGCAGGTTGAGCGGCGGCATCGACGGCACGTCGGCCGCGACCCAGCGATCGCGCGCCTCGGCGGTCAGCTCGGCAAGCTCGGCCTGCTCGTCGAGGCCCGCGGGCGCCGCGTCGTGGCCGGCGCCGTCGACGCACGGGGCCGGCAATGCCGCGCCGGTCCGGATGCGCCTCAGCATGCCGGCGAACGCGCGGGCGAACACGTGCTTGGACCGGCCGTCGAACCCGAGATGGTGGACGATGGCGAGCAGGGTGCGGCGCTCGTCACCGTGGCGCAGCAGGCGGAAGCAGATCGGCAGATCGGCAGTCAGGTCCCAGGTCCGCCTCCCGGCCTCGAACTGGAACCACCGCGCGGCCTCCTGCTCGGTGCCCTCCCGGCACGGCACGTTGGCGACGGCCCAGTCGAGCGGGTGGTCGGCGGCGAGAACGGCCAGCAGCGGCTGCCCGTCGACGAGCCGCACGATGCTCCGCAGCGGTGGCTCGCTCGCGACCACGGCAGCGCACGCCGCATGCACGTGCCGCTCGTCGACATGACCGCGGATGGTGACGGAGAAGGCGCCCGTGTTGCTCTCGCCGGTCCCCAGCTGCTCCTCGTACCAGATCGCCTGCTGGGCCTCGGTGAGCGGCAGCAACGGCTCAGCCGGCGAGACCGAGCTCATGCAGCGCCTCCCTCGCGCCGGGCTCGTCGAAGACGTGGAGCGACTCGCACAGGCGCAGCAGGTGCCTGGCGGCCACGCGCACGGTGGCGCCCACCCTCGCCGGGGCGTAGCAGTCGACGATGACGTCGTCGGCGAGCGACGCGTCGACGCCCGTCGCGATCAGTGATGCCCGCACGCCGGCGAGGTCGGGCCGCAGGCAGTCGTCGATGAACCGCGGGATCACCCGGCCGACGGATGTGCGCGCCGCGGGCGGCAGGGCCCCCCACAGCTCGGTGAAGAAGCGGAGGAAGAAGGCGTGGTGCGTGGCCTCGTCGCGGGCGTGGTCACCGACCACCTCGCGCACCAGGCGGTAGACCGTGACGTCGCGCGGAACGTCGGACAGGATCGACGTCACCACCGTCTCGAAGACGACCACCTGCAGCAGCCGGGCCAGGTCCGGCTGGTCCGGCAGGAAGCGCTCCGAGCTCAGCGCGAGGCGGCGCAGGCGCGGCGCGAAGTCGTACGGCAGGGCCGGCACGCCCGTCGCCCGCTCCATCTGGTCGACGGCGTCGAGGGTGGTGAGCGCGTGGTAACCCTCGTCGCAGTAGATGCGCAGCGCGTCGAGCTTGGTCTGGGCGGTCAGCGGGAGTCCCACGTCGCCGTGGGCGATGACGATCACGCCAGGGTTCACGACGCTGGTCTCGAGGTGAACGGTGTAGTGCAGGTAGTCGTACAGGTGCCGGGCGGAGAGCGCGGTGCGGTCGTCCGGCGACAGGCTAGCCAGCCCCTCGTGGTGGTAGTACGGCATGAGCCGCGCCGGGAAGGGCGCGAGGCCGGCCTCGCGGTCGGCGCGCGCCGCCTCGCCGGTCAGGATGCGACGCGGCCTGACGCGCACGCCGGCGTGCTCGTCCCAGCGAGCGAGCAACTGGCGCATCAGGTGGTCACCCCCTCGGCCGGCCGGGTCACGATCGCGGTCACTACAGCGACAGCGTGAGGTCGCTGCTCGTCAGCCAGTGGTGCAGCTGCACGGCCATGTCCACGCTGAGCCGGGTGATGCCGAGCTGCGCGCCGTGCGCGGGGCCGCGGAGGGCCGCCGTCACGCGGTCCCTGTCGAGCAGCGCGTGCACCGGTGACGTCGCGTCCTCGGCGATCGTCCGCAGCTGGTCCCGCAAGCCGGCCGCGTACGCGGGGTCCTGCGTCGTCGGGAACGGCGCCTTGACGCGGTCGAGCACGCTCGGCGGCAGCAGGTCGCGGACCGCCGCCCGCAGCAGGCTCTTCTCCCTGCCGTCGAAGCAGCGCATGGACCACGGCACGTTGAAGACGTACTCGACGAGGCGGTGGTCGCAGAACGGGACCCTGCCCTCGAGCCCGGAGGCCATCGCCATGCGGTCCTTGCGGTCGAGGATGATGCGCAGGTACCGCGTGATGTTCAGGTAGGTGATCTCGCGGATGCGCGCATCGAGCGCAGGCTCGCCGGGCAGCGTCGGCGCCTCGGCCACTGCGTCGTCGTAGGCGGCGGCCTGGTGCCCCCGGACGTCGAGCGCCTTCGCGAGCCCGCGGTCCAGCAACCCGGTGAGCATCTCCATGTCGTGCGAGGCGACGAGCCACGGGAAGGTCTGCGCGCGGCGGTACCGCTCGTCGTGGAACCAGATGTAGCCACCGAAGAGCTCGTCCGACGCGTCACCGCTCAGCGTCACCGTCGACCTCGACCGCGCCGCCGCGCACAGCAGGTACAGCGACGTGTACATCTCGCCGCCGGGCGCCGGCATGTCCATGGCGTCGATGACCGCCTTGCGGTTGGCGGGGTCCAGCAGCTCCGCGGCGTCGAGGAGGACCTCCGTGTGGTCGCTGTCGATCCACGGCACCATCTCCCGCACGTACGGCGTGTCGGGCGTCCCGTGCAGCTCGCCGGGTCGGAACCGCTCGAGGTGCCCGACGAAGTCGACGGAGAAGGTCGGGAGCCGCCGGCCGCCCGCCGCCATCGCGCGAGCCGCGAGCGCCGCGACGACGCTGGAGTCGAGACCGCCCGAGAGCGTCGAGCACAGCGGGACGTCTGACACGACCTGCCCGCTGACGCTCTGCTCGATCAGCTCGCGGACGGTGCGGATCGTCGTCTCCAGGTCGTCGGCGTGCGGCCGCGCCGCCAGCTGCCAGTAGCGCTCGGTGCGCACGCCGGCGCGCGAGAACGTCACCGCCTGGCCGGGCAGCACCTCGGACAGGCCTTGATAGACGCTGCGGCCGGGCACCGGTGCGAAGGAGAGCGCCTCGCGCATGCCGTCGAGGTCGACGACCGCCGCTACCTCGGGGTGCACGAGGACGGCCTTCGGCTCGGAGCCGAACACCACGCCGTCCTTGGTCGGGCGGTAGAAGAGCGGGTAGATGCCGAACCGATCGCGGATGAGGACTAGCTCCTCGGTCCGCGCGTCCCAGACGGCGAAGGCGAACATGCCGACGAGGCGCTCGGCGCAGCGCGCTCCCCACTGGAGGTAGGCGCGCAGCACGACCTCGGTATCGCTCTTGGTGCGGAAGGCATGCCCGTGGCCGCGCAGCTCCTCGCGCAGCTCGGCGAAGTTGAAGACCTCGCCCGTGTAGTCGAGGACCGCGAGCTCGCGACCGTCGGCCTCGGCGACCATCGGCTGCGCTCCTCCGGGAAGGTCGATCACCGCCAGCCGCCGGAACACCAGCAGGACGTGCTCGGCCCGCCACGTCCCCTCCCCGTCGGGACCGCGCCGGCGCAACGCCGCGGACATGCGCTCCGCGACATCGTCGGACTCGCGGCGCAGGTCCCGGTCGAAGGCGAGCACGCCCGCGATCCCGCACATTCAAGCTCCCCCTGTCGTCCGGTCAGTCGCGCGTGAGCTCGAGAGCCAGCTCGAGCGCGAGCTCGCCGGCGGTCGGGTTCTCGAAGACGGCGAGCATCGACACGGGAATGCCGAGCTCGTCCCCCAGCCGGACCACCAGCCTGGTGGCGACGAACGAGTCACCGCCGAGGTCGAAGAAGTTGTCGTCGGGCCCGGCGTCCTCGACGCCGAGCACCTCTCGCCAGATCGCCAGCACGATGTCGTCCAGGTCGCCGACCGTGCCGGTCCGGCTGTCCGTCTCAGACATAGTTCTCCTTGCGCCTCCAGTCGGGCGTGGGCAGCGCGGCCCGATCCACCTTGCCGTTGGTCGTGACCGGCAGCTCAGGCAGCGGCAGGAGCACGGCGGGCACCATGTACGGCGGCAGGCACGCGCGCGCGTGCTCGCGGATCGAGCGCCGGTCGAACGTGGCGCCGGGCGCCGGCACGACGTAGGCCACCAGGCGCCGCTCGCCGAGGTGGTGGTCGCGCGCCACGACGGCCGCGCGCAGCACGCCGGGGTGCGCGGCGAGCGCGCTCTCCACCTCTCCCGGCTCCACCCGGTGACCGCGCACCTTGACCTGGTCGTCCAGGCGCCCGAGGAACTCCAGGGCGCCGTCCGCTCGCCGGCGTACGAGATCGCCGCTGCGGTAGGCGCGCCCGCCCGGATCCAGCGGATCTGCCCGGAACCGCTCGGCGGTGAGGCCGGGACGTCGCCAGTAGCCCCGTGCGACGCCTGCGCCACCGATGAGCAGCTCGCCGTCCGCACCGTCGGGCACCGGGTCGTCGTTGCCGTCGACGATGCGCGTCGTGACGCTCTGGATCGGCCGGCCGATGGGAACGGTGCCGCGCGGCGGCTCACCGGGCGGGACCGGGTAGCAGCAGGTGAACGTGGTCGCCTCGGTCGGCCCGTAACCGTTGACGATCCGGCACGTGGGCGCGGCCGCCATGAGCCGTCGTACGTGCTCCGCCGACAGGACGTCACCACCGGCCAGCACCGTCGGCAGCGTCCGGAACGCCGCGACGTCCTCGTCGATCTGCCGGTGGAACAGCGCAGCCGTCAGCCACAGCACCGTGACGCCGTACCGGACGACCAGCTCGGTCACCTGCGTCGACGTCACCGGGCCCGGCGGCGGGAGCAGCAGGCGCGCACCGTTCAGCAGGGCCCCCCAGACCTCGAACGTCGTCGCGTCGAAGGCGACGGAGGCGAGCTGCGGGATGCGGTCGCCCGGCCCCAGCGTCACGTACGTCGGCTCGGTGACGAGGTTCACCACGTTGCGGTGCTCGACCATGACGGCCTTCGGCCGCCCGGTGGACCCCGAGGTGTACATCAGGTAGGCGAGGTCGCCGGGTCGGACGGCTGGTCGCTCGGGGCGCCGGGCGGTCGCCGGCTCGACGGGCCGGGGGTCGGGATCGACGACGAGCTCCGGGACCGGCGATCGGCCCCCACCGGCGCCGGGCCGCGACGTCAGCACGACGGCCGGCTCGGCGTCGTCCAGCACCAGGGCCAGCCGCGCCTCCGGCTCGCCCGGGTCGAGCGGCACGTAGGCCGCACCGGCCTTGAGCACCGCCAGGAGGGCAGCGACGAGCGCGGGGGAGCGGTCCATGCGCACCGCCACCCGGTCGCGTGGCCGCACGCCCCGATCGGCCAGGCACCCGGCCAGGTGGTCGGCCCAGGCGTCGAGCCCGGCGTACGTCACCGCGGAGTCGGCCGACTCCAGCGCGACGGCGTCCGGTGCCCGTGCCGCCCATTCGGAGACGATCCGGTGCACGGGACAGGTCACGGCCGCCCGGCCAGCACGTGCTCGCGGAACAGCCGCAACCGGGGCTCGCCCACGCGCTCGCGAAGCGCCGGGTCGGTGACGCCGAGCCCCTCGCGCTCGGCGGCGCACAGGATGCCGACCTTGCCCACGTGCTCGTTGAGCTGGACCGACCTCGTGGCCTGCGGCACCTCGTCGAGGGGATGCACCCGCGACAGCGCCGGTGCCAGGACCCCCAGCGATATCAACCGGTTGGCCTCCCACGACTCCTGGTAGTTGGCCCCGTGGCTGCCGATGATGCGCTTCAGCTTCATCCAGAGGTAACGGTTGTCGTACGTGTGCTCGTAGCCGCTGCTGGACCCGCACGTCACCACGGTGCCGCCGCGGCGGGCGACGAAGACAGAAGCGCCGAACGTGCGCCGGCCGGTGTGCTCGAAGACGATGTGCGGATCCTCCCCGACCACCTTGCGGATGGCGGAGCCGAGTGCGCGCCACGATGCGGTGCGCTCGGCATCGTCGGGGTCCTCGTCGAACAGGCCGATGTCGTTGCGGTTGATGATGGCGTCACAGCCCAGCCGATCGAGGAGATCGCCCTTGCTCGCCGTGCCGACCACGCCGACGGGGATGCCGCCGGCCTGCTTGACCAGCTGGACGGCGTACGAGCCGAGCCCCCCTGTCGCGCCCCAGATCAGCACGACGTCGCCGAGCTTGACGCGCGCTCCCCTCGAGCCGATCAGCATCCGGTAGGCGGTCCCGAGGCAGAGCAGGTTGCAGGCGGCCTCCTCCCAGCTCAGGTGCGCGGGCTTCGGGACGAGCTGCGTCGCCCGCGCCACGGCGAAATGGCCGAACGCGCCGAAGTTGGTCTCGAAGCCCCAGGCGCGCATGTCGGCGGAGAGCATCCCGTCCTGCTGCGCGAGCGGGTCCTGCTCGTCGATGTAGGGAGCGGCGACGCACGCGCGGTCGCCGACCTTCCAGTGCCGGACGGCTTCTCCCACCCGCACGACGACGCCGGAGGCGTCCGAGCCGACCACCTGGTAGTCACGGTCGTGCCGCGCCCCCCAGCGGCCCTGGCGCGCGAACTGGCTGAGGAACCGGAAGGTGGGCACCGGCTCGAACATGGCGGTCCACACGGTGTTGTAGTTGACCGCGCTGGCCATCACGGCCAGCAGCACCTCGTCCGGAGCGATCTCCGGCATGGGCACCTCGCCGACGTGGAGCGATCGGCTGACGTCCTTGTCGGCCGCATCGGCGAACATGTCCTCGTCCTCGCGGCGGACGAAGGCGGCTCGATAGCTCTCGGGCAGCGGGCACGCGAGGAGCTCGGCGGCGTCGGCATCGGCCCGGACCGCATCCAACAGTTCGTTCATCGCGAGCGCTGCACCTCTCGTCCGGCGGTCGCCACCGCTCCGCCGATCGCCGGCGACGCCATGGCCGGCAGTCAGGGTGGCCGCATCGACAAGCTACGGGCGGGGTCATCGCGCCGAATCCACGTCGCGACGACGACCGACGTCCCGCACGTCGAGCCGGAAGCCCGTTCACCGGGTCGCTCGTGCGACTGGCGTCGAGCCGGGTGCAACGCCATGCGTAGGCGACGCCGCTCGTGACTTTCGTCATTCGGAGGGCACGCCGTCCGATTCGTTCCTATGCTCGCCGGGTCGATTGGGGAGAAACGGATGTCCGATACGTCGGCGCGAAGCAGGCGAGACCGCTGGGCGGCGCGGGAGAATGCCAAGCGAGCCGCTGCGTACGAGGTTGCCGTCGCGGCCTGGCGCACCGATGCCGACGAGCTCGCGCACATGACGAGAACCGCTCAGGATTACCACGGCCGGCCCACCGGCTCGGTCGTGCTCAAGCGTGGCGAGAGCGCGTACTTCGAGCTGCCTGCGGTGTCCCTCGTCGAGGTGCAGCGCGGACCGGGGCAGTACGTGGGCGGTTACAGCGGCTTCTCCTTCCGCATCGCGAAGGGCATTCGCTACAGCGTCGGGGCCAGCCGGGGCAGCTACGTCCCCGGCCCGGAGCAGCACAAGGTGACCGACCAGGGCGCGGTAACGATCACTAACCGGCGAGTGATCCTCCAAGGCAGTCGCAACAGCCGCGAATGGGCGTTCAGCAAGATGCTGGGCGTCCAGCACGATGCCAGTCGCCCGTTCACGCTCATGCATGTCTCGAACCGGCAGAAGGTGTCGGGACTGCTCTATGACGCCTCGCAGGCAACCGCATTCCGGTTCTACGTCTCGCTGGCCCTGGCCGATTTCCAGGATAGCCGCGAGGCCTTCCTCGCGCAGCTCCGCGACGAGCAGCAGCAGCACGAGCGGATCAAGCCGGCTGAGCCGCGCCTCGTCGGACCGGACGATGCGCCGTCGGGCGTCATGGGCGCGCTCGGCGCGCTCCGCACCCTCTGCTTCGGGCGGCCCGGATGGCCACGGGGATGGCGCGTGCTGCAGGGCTTCGCCACCGTGCTGGTGACCCTGCTGGTGATCGGTGCGCTCAGCGGCGGGAACGGGCAGCAGCCCGTGTCGAGCGCAACTGGTCGGACGATCGACGCTACCCCGGCGGCGGGCGCCACCTCCTCGAGCGCGGCGCAGCCGCCGGTCAGCAGCCCTTCCTCGGCCGCGTCGCCGCAGGCGGTGGTCACCTCACGGCCGGCGAGGACGGCACGGCCGACCCCGAGCCGTCCGCGGTCGCCACGGCCGGCTCCCGTCCGGACGACCGCGCCGAGGCCGACCGTCAAGCCCACGCCGACGCCCACCCCGAAGCCGACGCACGCGGTGCCCTCCACGTGTGGCGCGCCGAAGAACCCGTGGGGCTACAACTTCTGCGGCAGCGGCTCGCTCATCTATCACCCGGCACCGGACGTGTGCGGCTACTTCGACTGCATCGACTACTTCGACAACGGCGTCGGTTACATGATCGAGTGCAGCGACGGGACGTACAGCATGTCCGGCGGCCGGTCGGGTCGGTGCTCTCACCACGGTGGCGAGCTGCGCGAGGTCTACAGCGGGAGCGGGCCGCACTGATCGAGCCGCTGCGTCGCTGGCGCCGAGATCGCCGCTAGGGCTTGGCGGTGCCTCCCTCGTAGTCGGCGGGATCGCCCTTCCCGCCGCCCTCCGGGTCGCGGTTGCCGAGAGCCGTCTCGGCCGGCATCTCCTCGATCCGCTTGCGCGCTTCCTCGCGCAGCTCTTCCTCGTCCTTGTGGTCCGTCACGGGACTCTCCCTCCGCAGGGGAACGGGGCTCCCTCGTGCACCTGGATTCTCCACCCTGCGGTGCGGCGGAGCCAGCCGGACGTGCAGCGCACGCTGCCGTCATCGGCGACGAGCAGCGCGTCGTGCCCGTCGAGGGACTCCACCCACGCGCGCGCGCCGGGTCCCATGGCGACGGCGGCGGTCGCGTACGCGTCGGCGTCGGTCAGCGCAGGCCCGATGACGGTGACGGCGGCCAGCCCGGTTGCCTCGCGCCCGATGAACGGGTCGACGATGTGCCGGCCGCGCTCGCCGACGCCCGACGTGGCGACGGCAACGCCGCGCCCGCTCACGGTGCACAGCACGCGCGACCGGTCGTGCGGGTCGCTGATCCCGACGGTCCATGGCCGGCCGGGCGCGGCCTCGCCGGCGAGCTGCATGTCCCCACCGCCGTTGACCGCATGGTTGCCCGACCCTCGCGCGCGCAGCAGCTCGCTGGCCCGCTCGATCGACCAGCCCTTCACGAGACCGGTCGGATCGAGCTGCCCGTGCGGGAGCGAGGTGAAGAAGCCGTCCGTCACCCGCTGCGCTCGCGCGCACAGGCCGAGCACGGTCGCGACATCCGGAGCGGCGTCGGCGACGCGGAGCCCGCCACGCCTGATCCGGCTGATGTCGCTGTCGTGGCGGTACGTGCTGAACGTCGCGTCGACGAGGTGCAGCCACGAGACGACCGCGGCGATGGCCTCCGACCACTCGCCGGGATCGCGGATGTCGATGGTGAACGCGGTGCCCATGCAGTGCTCGACGTGGACCGTGCGCGCGCTCTCCGGCCGACCGGCCGCCGGTGCCGTCACAGCCCGGCCTGGTCGAGCGCGCTCTGCAGCGAGGAGAGGTAGCCCTCGCTGGTGTAGGTGGCGCCGGAGATCATGTCGATGCCCGCGCTGCCCGCCGACGTGGCCTCCTGGTCGAGCGCCGGGATCGCGTAGGCGTTGATCTGCGCGTCGCGCGGGTCGGACATCGGGTACTCGATCGCGGTGACGGCGGTGACCTTGCCGTTGCGGACGGTGATCCGCACCTGGACGGGGCCGTAGCGGGTGTCGGCGGCGGCACCGGTGTAGGCCCTCGCGGTCGTCGAGCCCGTCGAGCCCGTCGAGCCCGTCGAGCCCGTCGAGCTGGGCGACGTCGTGGGGCTCGCCGATGACGAGCCGCCCGACGTGCCCGATGCGCTGCTGGTCCCGCCACCGCTGACGGCGGCGGGTGGCGTCGTGGACGCGGCCTGGGTGTGCGCCTTGAACGACAGCAGCAGCACGAGGGAGGCGATCGTTCCCACGATCGCGAGCGCTGCGCGCTTCATGGCAATCCTGCTTTCCAAGGGTCGGACGGATCAGAGCTCGAAGCTCTCGGAGTGGATGCACCGGCGCGGCACCTTCGCGGCGCGCAGCGCGCCGATGACGGCGGCCGTCATCCCGGCCGGCCCGCACACGTACGCGTCGTGCCCGGCCAGGTCCGGAACGTTGCGGATCAGCGACGGCGCGGACAGCGGGTCGTAGCCGAGCTCGGAGCGGTGCCCGGTGACGATGTGCAGCCGCGCTCCCCGAGCCTGCGCGAGCGCCGTCAGCTCGTCGCGGAGCACCACCTCGTGGTCGCGGCCGGCGCGGTACACGAGGGTGAGCTCGCCAGGAGCGGCCGGCAGCGCCTGGAGCAGCGCGCGCAGCGGCGTGATGCCCACGCCGCCCGCGATCAGCAGCACCTTCCGCCGGGTGCGGCGGGCCGGCGTCAGCGCGCCGTACGGCCCCTCGGCGACCACCCGCGTACCGGGCCGCAACGTCCTCAGCCCGGCGCTGTGGTCGCCGAGGGCCTTCGCGGTGATGCGCAGCCGATCCGGCAGCGGCGCGGCGGACAGCGAGTACGGGTTCGACGCCCACCACATGCTCCTGGCGAGGAACCGCCAGCGGAAGAACTGACCCGCTTGCGCAGCGAGCTCGTGCACGTGCGGGCCGGCGATCACGACGGAGACGACGCCCGGTGCCTCCTCGCGGACGGACTCGACGCGCAGTCGCTGCCGGAGCGCCTGCCGGAGCGGGACGGCGAGCCGGTACCAGAGGATGGCGGCGGCGACGACGGCGTACATGCCGCCCCAGGCCACGCGCGCCGCGCGGTCGGTCATGAAGTCCGCCCCGGTCGCGAACTGATGGCTGAAGGCGAGCGCGACCGCCACGTACGTGTAGAGGTGCAGGTAGTACCAGGTCTCGTAGCGCATGCGCCGGCGCGCCGCGCGCATCGAGACGAGGCCGACGCCGAGCAGCAGCAGCCCGGCGACGCTGGCCATGAGCACGTCCGGGTAGCTCAGCAGCAGCGTCCTCGTCTGGCTGACCACGTCGATGCGCGCGGTGACCGCGTACCCCCACGTGATGAGCAGCCCGTGCGCGACGACCAGGCTCACCACGTACCGGCCTCCCGTCGCGTGCCAGCGGGCCAGCCGGTCGGTGCCGATGCCGCGCTCCAGCGGTGGAAGGCGGGCCATCAGCGCGACGAGCACGACCACGCCGTAGCCGGCGAGCAGGCCGCTGATCCGCCCGGCATTGGTGAGCTAGTCGCCGAAGCCGGAGATCGACGGGGCGTCGTGCCACCAGAGCAGCATGACGGCCAGCGCCCCGGCGGCGACGAGCGCGAGCACGGCGCCCGGGTGCGCGCCTCGGCCGGGCGCCTGACCGGGAGCCGGCCGCGGACCGGTCACGCTCACCATGGCCGGCGCGACGTCCGGTCGAGGCAAGGCGGTCGATGTCATGCAGCATTTCTCGCCGCCGAGCCTCCCGCCCGCCTGGGCGCAACCTGTACGGTCCCTGTGCCCTCGCACCGGGGCGTTCAGCGGGCCGGACGGCGTGCCGATGCTCCTGCTGTGCTGACCGACCCTCCGCCCGCCCGCAGCGGTGCGGGCACCACGCGGCCGCCTCGGATGAGGTACAGCCGGTGGGCCCGCTCCGATGTCACGTTCGGGCCGGTCGGGCGCATCGTCGCGACCGTGCTGGTGTGCGTGCCGGACGCGTGGTTCGCCTTCGGTACGGGAGGGTTCGGGTTCTACGGTCTGGTGCTGTGGACGGTCGTGGTCGTCCCGTGGGCGCTCAGGGACATCTGGCGGCGCGTCCCCACCGTGCCGCTCGACCCGCTCGGGGTCGGCGACGCGCTGCGGTCTGGCCCGGTCGGTGGGGTCGACCCCGCTACGAGCATCGCCAACCGGCCGCCGCCGGCCCGGTGGTGAAGGACGTCATGAGCATCGCCGGCACGGGCGTGCGCCGGCGTCACCGGATGCCGGTGTCGAGCACCAGGTCCACCGTCGCCCGCTGCCCGGCGAGGATCGATACCTGCCTCTCGGCGGTTGACCGGTAGCCACCCACGTTGGTGGCGACGATGGCGTACGCACCAGGTTCGAGATCGAGCCGGAACGCACCTGTCGCGTCGGTCCTCGTCGTGGCCACGACCGACCCGGCGCGCAGGGCCTGCACCCGGGCGCCGGGCACCGGCCGGTCGGGGCATGCGCTGCCGGCCTGCACGACCGGGCAGGTCGGTCCTGCGGTCACCGTCCCCACGACATGCGCCGACCCCGGTCCGGCCGAGCTGCTCGAGCCAGCCGTGCCGGCCGCGCTGCCGCAGCCCGCGAGCAGCACGGCGGCGGCGAGCGCCGCGAGGCAAGGCGCGAGGCGAGTCATGGACGTGAGACGGCTGGCCGGCCCGCGGCGTTCCACCCCCGTACGTGATCGGCGGGGGCTCCCAGTGATCGGGAGCCCCCGCCGAGCGCTGCGGCGACCGCGGCTACTGAAGCGTCACCACCTCATGCATGCCGATGTACGCGTGCGGCAGGCCGCTCTCGTCCGACGGCACCAGGCACAGCAGCGCGTACTGACCCGGTGGCAGGTCGATGTGGATCACCGCGAACCGGTTGGGCGACATCGCCTGCAGGCCGTGCTGCGAGTCCAGCCACGGCCGTGCGATCGGCGTCCCGGCCAGGAACGCGTTGTAGTACTGCGTGATGTACGCGTCGGTCGTGCCTGGGATCACCGCGCGCCAGACCGCCTCGTGGATCTCGTCGCTCGGCGAGTTGACCACCAGGTACGTGCCGTCCGCGTGCTGGTCGGTCGGTGCGATGAAGCGAGGGTCCATGCCGTCCATGACCGTCTGGATGACCTGGCTGTACCGCGGCAGGCCCTTCCAGTTCGGGGTGCCGACCGCGCGCAGCGCGTGCACCCGCGGCGTCACGCCGTTGAAGATGTCGGCGAGGTCGAAGAAGTAGTAGGTGCCCCGCTCCAGCGGCAGGGTGACCTCGATCGGCGCGACCGGGGTGGTCACCACGCCACCGACGAGCGTCGCGTCCCGCAGCAGCCCCTGGGCGCCCTCGGCGTTCTCCTCCAACGTCTCGCCGGCCACGCCGATGGTGAAGTCGTGGATGACCTGGTCGACCGTCGCGCCGTTCTCCAGCCGGAAGCCCTGCCAGCCGTGGTAGGTGTCCTCGGGAGTGCTGACGCGGAAGGTGACGAACCCCGCCCGGACCTGGCGGGGCAGCGAGAACCCGCCGTCGGTCGTCACGTTGACGTCGATGGTGGGCGCGTGACCCTTGAACGCCGATGCTGACGTGTAGCTCGCCTGCGCGAACGGGCTTCCGCTTGCTCCCGCCCCGGTCGCCGTGGCCAGCACCAGTGCGGAGCCTGCGGCCGCTGCAACGACGAGCCGACGTGGCATCTTGCGTGATAGGAGCATGAACGACTCCCTTCTCCCTGCGCTCTTCGGCGCGGGAACAACGCTCGGCCCCCGGCCCGAGCGGCTGCGGCGCGAGTGCCGTAGCCGATCTGACATGATCTTGCGGGACTGCACGGTAACGTACCGAAGACCTGCTGCTGCGTCTTCGGTATCTGCTGGCCGGTTGTGGTCAGTTTGCCGTTGGACGCGTTACATGCGTTCGTTATGCGCGGTACGTGCGGTACCGCTGTCCTTCATGGGCCGTCCACCTGGATCTGCCGCTCCAGGTGCTTGATGCGGCGGTAGTCCGCATGCATCGCCTCCCTGTCGGTCGTGGCGAGCACGACCCAGCCGAGCATGCTCGACAGGCCCGCCGGGGCTGGCACTGCGTCCCCGGTGCCGAAGTAGAAGTGCTTGCAGTCGAACGTGGCGAGCTCGTCGACCGCGTCGAAGATCTCCGCGTTGCGCCAGACCCCGGCGCACGGTGCGGTGAGCACGACGCTGCACACGTACTGCTTGAGCTCGTAGCTGTCCTCGAACTCGCCCAGTACCCGGTGCGCAACGGTGCGTGCGATGTGGTTGCTGCCAGTGGCCATCCTCGCGATCATCTGGTGCCCGCCGCCGGCCGGGCGGGCGGCGACCTCGAGCAGCCGCGGGCCCTCCTTGGTGATGATGACCTCGGAGTGGCAGCAGCCATTGCGGATGCCCACCGCGTCGAGCACCTGCTGGGCGTACGGCCACAGCTCGAGCACGTCGGGATGATCCGGCGGGAGGAAGTCGACCAGGTCGTAGATGCCGATCCGGTCGCCCTTCTGCAGCTTCGTGTACCGGCAGACGTCGACCAGCCCGTGCCGCCCGTCCACCGAGTAGCTGTCCACCAGGTACTCGGTGCCCTCGGCGAACTCCTCGACGAGCACGGCGTCGTTGCGCAGCCCGAACTCGTTCATCTTGCCGTGGATCTCGTCGAACAGCGGCCGCCAGTCGGCGCCCACTTGCACGAAGTGGACGTTGTCGGTGGCGGCGCTCTTCGGCGGCTTGACGACGAGCCGCTCGCGGTCCAGCCCGGTGTCGGCGAGCCAGCTGTCGATCTCGTCCGGGTCGGCGCTGCAGAGCTGGCGCAGGTGGGGCACGCCGGCCGCGCGCAGTGCCTGCGCCATCGCCCACTTGTCCCGGCGGGCCGCGGCGAGCCCGGGGACGTGGCCGGTGCCAGGCACGACCAGCTCGACGAGCTGCTCGGCCAGCTCCACTCCGGTCTCGGATCCGGGGATGAGGCAGATCGGGTCGTAGCCGCGCAGCGTATCTGCCAGCTTGCGCACGTCCCCGTCGAAGTAGTGGATCGCCGCGAAGTTCTCCGGGTGCCAGGAGGCTCGGTACAGCTGGATCGGCTCGGGGAAGGCCATCACGGCCACCGTCGCCACGCCGGCCTCGCCGAACGCCAGCGGGTACTCCTGCCCCGTCCCGAGCGGATCGACGATCACCGCGCAGCGTTGCAGCGCGCGCGCCGGCCGGGCGGGCTCTGCCGTCCCTGCCCACTGGATCGGACTGATCGGCTCGATCGTCAACGCGGCCTGCGCCGCGTCCAGCGCGAGGACGCACTCCGCCGCGGTGCCGGCGACCGCGGTCGCGTACGCCACCCGGCCCCACAGCGAGCCCTTCGGGGGCGGGGACACCACGTCGCCCGGCTCGACCAGCGGCACGACCCGGTCCACCCCCTCGGGCAGCGCCGCCTCGTCCACCTCGACAGCGCCGATCGTCGTGTCGTCGTCCTCGGCGTAGAAGAACCGCACCGCGCCGACCAGCGACCGGTCCGGCACCAGCTCCGGCCGCTGCCCGCACGCGACCGCGGCGGCCGCGAGCCCGGGGTCCATGCCGGTCGCCCGCAGCCCGAGGTACGGGATGAGGTCACCGCCGAGCCGCGCGTTGACCTCGACGATCTTCGGGCCGGCCGGAGTGAGCTTCAGCTCGGCATGGGTCATTCCGTCGGTGAAGCCGAGCGCGGCATGGGCGTCCCGCAGGACGCGCAGCAGCGCCGGGTCGGCGAGCAGCGGGTCGGCGGCGTCCACGACGTGGCCGACCTCCTCGAAGTACGGCAGGTAGCCGATCTCCTTGCGGGCAAGGAAGAGCGGCAGCACCTCTCCGCGGTGCACCGCCGAGTCGACGCTGATCTCCGGGCCGGTCAGGTGCTCCTCGACGAGCACGGCGTCGTACTGCCAGGCACCCGGCACCGTCGTGTCCCTGGCGAACGCGAACCGCTCGGTGAGCTGCTCCGGCGTGTCGACCCGCACCACGCCGAGGCTGGCGGCCATCGCCCGCGGCTTCACCACGACGGGGTAGCCGAGCAGCTCGGCGACCTTCAGCGCCTCCTCGACGCTGCCGGTCATGATGGATCTCGCCTGCGGGACGCCGGCCGCGTCCAGCGCCTCGCGGGTCAGGTGCTTGTCCCTGCAGCGCATCACCATGTCGGGGTCGCCGCCGGGCAGGCCGAGCGCGGCGGCGACCTTCGCCGCCTGCAGGATGCGCGCCTCGTCCCAGGTGAGCACGCCGGACAGCGGCTCGTGCGCGGTCACCGCGCGGGCGGCCTCGATCATGTGGTCGGCGCCGATGGTGCCCTTCATGTCGAGCACGGTCCAGCCGGTCACGTACTGCCGCTCCCAGCTCGGCTCGGCGCCGAGCAGCAGGTGGACCCGGTAGCTGGCGTGGATCGACCGGAGCAGGTAGTCGCGGTAGTTGCGGTCGCCCGTGCCGATCACCAGCAGCAGCGGGTGGTCATCGCGCTCGCTCATTCGGCGACCTCCTCGATCTGCGAGACGCCCGACGAGCCGTCCAGGCGCCGCCAGCGCTCGGCGAGGCGCACCCGGCCGTCGGCAAGCACGGTCGGCGTGCTGATGCACGCGCCGGCGACCGTCTCGCCGTCGGCCGTCACGAAGCAGTACGCGGCGTCGATGACGCCGTCCGGCCGGCAGGTGCCGACGAGCCGGCCGGCCCGGACCGCCGGACCGCTGAAGTCGGCCCACACGAGGTCGCCGTCCTGGTGGTACGCGCCGAGCGTGGACGTGCCGCGCTCGGCACCGAGCGGGCGGAATCGTCGACCGTCGTAGTCGATGACCACCCGGCGCGCAGCCGGGGGATTGGGCGCCGATGTCATCTCAGCCCCAGTTGACGGGGCACAGGTCGTCGCGGATCTGGAAGATCTCCCTGCCGAACATGGAGTTCAGCACGATCGCGGCGCGCACCGGGAGCAGAGTGAGGTTGGCGTCGGTGAGACCCTGGTTGTAGCGGGCCCGGTTCAGCGCGTACATCTTGTGGCCGTTCATGTCCTTCCAGCGCACCGAGTAGTCGGGCTCGATGACCAGCTCGCCGTCGTCGCCGTACTCCACCCGCTCGCGCAGCTCGTCGTCGAACGGCACGTCGACGTTCCTCCGGCCGGTCGCGATGACCGCGTACTGCACCCGGTGCTCCTCGGTCGTCTCCGGGGCCCGCATGGTCAGCACGATGTCGTCGCCGTCCATGACGCCGCTCTTCACGTCGCGGCCCGGGTGCAGGACGACGGGGAACCTGCCCAGCTCGAGCATGCCGTCGTAGTTGGCCTGGTACAGCACGCGCATCGCGCCGGGGGTGAGCGCGTCGCCGGTCGGGTTGAGCCGCTCGATGATCTGCCGGCGGGTGCGGGGCGAGAGCCGCTGCAGCGCTTCGACGTGCGCCGGGCGGTAGACGTCGTTGGCGTTCGGCGAGTCGTCGATCGTGTCGAACCACAGCCGCCGGCCGAACCACTTGATGTTGGTGAAGCCCTGGCCGAGCAGCTTCCTGACCGCCTCGATGCCGGTCTGCCCGCCGCCGATGACGGCGACAGGGGCGTCGAACCGGCCGCTCATCTCGCCGAGCCGGTCGGCCAGGTCGTCGGCGATGAACGCGCGCTCCGGCGGTAGCCCCGCGAACCCGTCAGGGATCACCGGTGCGCTGCCGAGGCCGATCACCAGGTTCTGCGACCGGGCGACCGGAGCGCCGCCGGAGTGGACCAGGAAGCCGTCCTCGCCGAACGTGATCCGGTCCACGTTGACGCCGTAGTGGACGTTCGTCAGCTTCTCCGATGCCCATGCCAGGTAGCGCACGTACTCCAGCCGCGGGATGACGTCGAACTGGGCGTTCATCAGCGCGTACATCCGGCCGGTGGTGACGAGGTAGTTGAGGAAGGTGAGCTCGTGCCGCGGGGCGACGAGGGAGACCAGGTCCTTCAACCACGACGTCTGCATCCGCACGCCGGAATGCAGCAACCGGTTGTGCCAGAACGGCCCCGGCTGGCGGTCGAACAGCGCGATCCGCTCGGTGGTGGAGGACTCGAACAGTGCAGCCAGGCTCAGGTTCGCCGGTCCCGCCCCGAGGCCCACCGTGTGGTAGTAGGGGAGCTCGGCGACTGGCGTCTCCTCGTCGATCATCGTTGACCTTCCCCAAGTCCGACGGATGTGAGTTCGGCTGGCTGACCGGATTCGACGAGCTGGGTCGCAGCCCGGTGGCTCGCGGCGAGCGCCGTCTTCACGGAGCCGCCCGCGCCACCCGAGAACGTGAGCAGCCGGTGGTCGGCGCCGCCGACCGGGCGCAGCGCGAGCACGGGCTCGCCGGCGTAGCAGTCCACCGCACCGACCCGGCGCACGAGCGGGCCGATCCGGAGCATCGGGAAGCGGTCCCCGGCGCGGCGGACGGCTTCGTCGTGCAGCTCCGGTGCGACAGGTGGCCGGTCAGGGTCCACCTCCCACTGCTCGGAGGGCAGCCCGAGCAGCAGCCCCGCGTCCGCCGCCGGCCGCCCGTACAGCCCGGAGACCTCGTCGACGAACGGCGGCGGCCGCCAGTCGCCCGTCCGGTAAACAGAATACTGAATCGACTTGGTGCGGTAGCCGGCCGCCGGCAGGCCGGAACCCCGCAGCAGCGCCGGCGTCCACGGCCCGGCCGCGACGACGACGACGTCGTACGTGGCGGGCGATCCCCCGACGGTGCAGGCGATCGTGCCGTCGCGCGCGGGCTCGATCGCGCCGACCGAGGCTTCGGTCACCGTCACCCGCCGCTGGACCGCGCCGTCGGCCAGCACCGCGCGGCGCAGCCGCTCGGGGGAGGTGTAGCCGGCGCTGCGCTCCGCGACACCGACGGCCGCGTCCGGCACGCCCGCCCAGCCCAGCGTCGCCAGCTCCGCCGCCCCGATCAGCCGCACCGACCCGGGCAGCGCCGCGTCGACGTCGGCGATCTCGGCGTCCAGCCCGGCCGCGGTGTCCCTCAGGTAGAGCGAGCCGGCCTCCTGGTAGCCGGCCCACTCCCGAAGCGTCGGGCTCGCCAGCAGCTCGGCCATGCTCGCGGTCGCCAGCCGGCGCTGCTCGGGATGCCGCTCGTAGCCGCGCACCGCGCCGCCGGAGGCCGCGGTCGCATCCGCGTGCGTGGCCGGCCCGACGACCAGGTGGACGTCCCAACCGGATGCCTCACGGGCCAGTCGCCAGGCCAGCAGCGAACCGGCAAGGCCCCCGCCGACGATGCACGCGCGCACCGGCGTGCTACCTGCCGTCGGCCGGCTGCGCCGGCTCGCGCCCGGCGAGCGCTGCCATCGCGACGGAGCCACCGCCGATGCCGCTGCCGAGCGCCGCGAGCAGGCAGCGCACGGCCAGCGCCGGGTCGAAGCCCTCCAGGTGCAGCGCCTGCTCCGCCCGCTCCAGCTCGGCCGGCGCGAGCGCCGACGGCATCGCGACCTCGGCCGCTCCCGGCGGTGGCACGGGCGCCGCCGCTGACCCGTCGATGAGCGGCCGGGCCCAGTCGCAGAACGCCTTGTAGGACTGCTGGGTGAAGTCGCTCTCGTACCGGTCCGGCCGGTCCCATGACAGGTAGAGACGGACCAGCTCGGGGTCCTCGGTGGAGAGGAACTCGTCGGCCCAGAGCGCGTGGTTGCGGCTCGTGGAGAACTTCCGGCCCTCCAGCAGGTACAGCTCGTTGACGACGGCGCCGCGAGCCTTCGGCTCCGGCACGCCGGCCGCGGCCAGGATCGCCGGGTAGAGGACCGTGAAGTAGAACGTGTTGTCCATGCCGTTGAAGTGCCAGACGCCGTCGACCTCGCTCCACGCGGCGACCCGCTCGGCGAGCGTCCTGGCCTGCGGGCGCAGCGCCCGGGCGGGGCCGTACAGGTAGGAGAGCCCCAGCTCGGCAGGGAAGTCCACGCGCATTCCGGCCAGCGGCCCGTCGCACTCGATGCCCCAGTTCGTCGGGTAGGCGAGCGGGTAGTCGGGCAGCGGCGCGCGCTGGTACTGCTGCAGCACCGTCCGGACCCGGTGCGGCCACTCGGCCTGCACCCATTCCGCCGTCAGGCGCTCCCGGTAGTCCTCGAGCGGCAGCACCGGGACGGTCACGACCATCGGTTGCGGGCTGCCGCCGCAGCGGGTGCAGCACGGGTCGATGAGGATCTGCGCGGACGTGAAGCCGCCGCAGCCCTCGCAGGACGTGCCGTTGGAGCCGGTGCCGCACACCGGGCACTTCCCGACCACGTACGAGTGGTGCAGCGTGCGACCGCAGTCCGAGCAGCGGTGCAGCGTCGTCTCCCGCATCGGCACGGTGCCGTTCTCGACCAGCTCGCGCAGCATGCCGGCGACGGCCTGCTGGTAGTCGGCGTCCTGCGGGTCGAGGAACGCGTCGTAGCCCATCCGGGCGCCCGAGTAGGCCGCCATGATCTGCGCCCGGTAGCGGGCGACCATCTCCTCGACGTCGACGCCGAGGGTCTCCGCCTTGGTCAGCACGTAGTTCGGGTGGACGTCGACGCCGGCCAGCGTGAGCACCCGCTCACCGCGGGCGCGGGCGGCGCGGGACGCGACGTCGGCCCCGAGGTACGGCCCGGACAGGTGGCCGATGTGCAGCGGCCCGTTGACGGTCGGCTGCGGGATGACGATGACGGTGACGCCGGTCGACGGCCCGGTCACCGGGCCACCTCCTCGGCGCTGCCGTCGACGCGCATGCCGGGGAGGGCGCCGGCGACCGCGCCGGCCGTCTCGCGCGGCATCCAGTACGTGGTCCACACGTGCAGCGGCGCGTCGGTCCGGTTGTGGATGACGTGCGCCTCCTCGCTGTCCAGCAGGAAGCACGAGCCGGCTGCGACGTCGGTGACGCGTCCACCCGTCTCCACCGACGCGGTGCCGGTGACCACTACCGACAGCTCGACCTCCGGATGGCAGTCGCGCGGGCTGCTCGAGCGCGGCGCGACGGTGTACCACATCGCCTGGAACGGCAGGGCGTCACCGAGCGCGTACTGCTCCCACCGGGCGACGTCGACCGCTCCCACCGTGTAGGACTCGGCCGAGTCACTGACGAAATGACGCATGACTACCTTCCAACCTCGCGTGCGATCAGAGGAGAGAGCGACGTCACGGGCGGTCCTTGTCCGACCAGGAGCGCTGGAAAGTAACGGCTGGCGGGGCGCTTGGAAGGATATGACGGGCACTTCGCGCTGTCACCCCCCTGGCCGTGGAAACAATATACTTGACTGGTTCTCCGCGGTGGATCCGGCTGAATTCACTTCATGATGAATCGGAATGCGCCGCTGATCGCGGTGATTGCGGCAATTCGCTACTTATCGGGCCTTGCGCTCGAAATGGCTCGGTCGCCTCCCTGCATTTGGCCGGGCAGGCTCCGCGGGCGCGCCACGGCGCTCAGGAGCGGCCCACATTTCACCATTCAGCGACTTTGCCGGCTCGCGGGCCGCGCGCGCCGGTTCTCGCTCGGGCCGCGACCATCGCCGGGGGCTTTCCGGCGCGCCAGTCGAGTGGCTGCCCCTCGTCCGCCCGGCCGGTCACGGCGGCGCCACCGCCTCCCGGGGCTGGGCGAGGCTGCGCCGCCCCGCGAGCAGCGCGGCGGCGCAGCGATGGGCATCGAGGATCGGCCGCGAGCGCACGCTGGGCGACGGCACGAGGTTGTTGTAGAACGTCGCGCCCTCGCAGAGCGGTCCGAGCACCCACATCCGCCGCTGCGGCAGGCCGGCCGCGTCCAGCGGGTGCTGGTCGGGGTCGACGTCGATGCCGGGCACGTACCGGCTGCCGGGCCGGTGCCTGCGCACCATCCCCCTGCGGTGCAGGGCGCGCAGCAGCGGGCTCGCCGATGACGCGACCGCCGGCGGCGCGACGTGCCCGGAGGCGAGCCAGTCCACGGCACGCGAGCACGGCTCGGCGAGCCGGGTCGACGTGATCGTCCACCGGCCGGTCGCCGGGTTCCGCTCGACCGCCGGCGCCGGCCCGAACGGCACGGCGACGACCCCGGCGGCCATCAGCGCGAGCAGCTCGGCGTGCCGCTCGTACTGCGGCCCGACGACCGCGCGGTTGATCAGCGGGACGGTCCGCCCGATGAACTGCTCGAGCGAACCGGGCGTGAGCCCGCCGAAGTCGACCGCGTACCGGAACGTGTCGCGCAGGTCGCGCAGGATGTCCAGGGCCGCCTTCACCGGGCTGCCGGCGAACCCGAGCGCGCCGTCGGCCAGATCGCGCCCGACGAGCTCGGCCAGCCACTTCTGGTAGGCCTCGCTGCTGTCCAGCAGCATCTCCGCCGACGGGTCGAACGCCGCCCACGGGTCGAACGGCCCGAGCTCGGCGTCCAGCTCGTCGAGCAGCGCGGCCATCCCTACCGCGTCGGTCAGGCGCCGCTCCAGCGCCTGCGCGGCGTCGGGGCCGGCGAGCCGCGCCTCGCAGCGGCGGTACGCGATCCGCATCTCGGCGAGCACGAGCGGGAGCACGTCCCTGTCGAAGTCCAGCGGGCCGCCGCGGGCGATCCGCAGCGCGTCGATGCTCGCGGGCGCGAGGACCAGCGGCTGGTACGGCGGCCCGAACCGGACCACGAGCGGCCGGGCCCGGCACGGCACGCCGGACCGCGAGTGCAGCAGCACCGTCGGCTCCCGCCCGCTCGGCAGGTAGCGCAGCTCGCCGCCGGACCCGCCCTGGCCGGCGGCCCGGCCGTCCGCCCCGACGAACCGGCCGCCGCGGCCGACCGTCAGGCAGGACAGCAGGTCCATCGCCGACAGCCCGAACCCGTCGATGGCGACCGTCTCGCCCGGACCGACGTCGGCGGCCCGGTCCGGCAGCGGGTACGGCTGGGCGATCACCGGGCCGTCCGGCCCGCCGGCGCCCTGGTCGTTCGGCGTGTACCCGGTGGTGAGGAAGACGTGACCGGCGTGCACCCGGGTGCCGTCCGCCAGCGCGACCGCGAAGCCGTCCGGCCCGGGCTCGACGTCGACAGCCTCGGACCGGTGCAGGACGACCCTGACGTGGTCGGGCACCCGGCGCAGCACCTCGCCGGCGAACCAGCCGAGGTACTCGCCGAGCATCCGCCGCGGCAGGAAGTCTGTCGGCCGGATCGGCCGGCCGGCCTCGCCGACCGTGAACCCGTCCGGGGCCAGCCGCAGCCCGCGCTCGGTGACCCACTCGTACAGGCTCGGCCCCGGCGCGTCGGTGTCCGCGCCGACCGTGCAGGCGTCCGGGAACATCGACACCTGCGCGCAGGTCGTGTTCAGCATGAGGTAGTCGGGCTGCCCGGTGCCGTGCACGCCGGCCCCGGTGCAGATCGGGTCGACGACCTCGATCCGCACCGGTCCGGCAGCGGGGCCGGCCAGCTTCGCGAGCGTCACCAGCCGCTCCAGCACGGACAGCCCGCGGGAGCCGAGCCCGAGGATGGCGACGGAGACCTCGCCGGCCGTGGCCTGCCCGCTCATCCGGCCAGCCTGATCCGTACCCGGCGGTTCTGCCGGCCCTTGTTGTCCACCTTGGTCACCTGGATGCGGCCGATCTGCTTCGTGGAGGCCACGTGCGTCCCGCCGTCGGCCTGGACGTCGAGGCCGACGATGTCGACGAGCCGCATCTCGGGCGTCTCCGGCGGCAATCGATCCTGGGTGCGGATCAGGTCCGGGATCGCGAGCGCCTGCTCGCGAGGCAGCCAGCGCACGTCGATGCGCCGGTCGGCCTCGATCTCGGCGTTGACCGCGTCCTCCAGGGTCTGCTTGAAGCCCGGCGGGACGTCCGGCAGGTTGAAGTCCATCCGCGCCTCGCCGGGCTCCATGTTGCCGCCCGTGACGAGCGCGCCGAAGTCGCGGAACACCGTGCCGCACAGCACGTGCAGGCCGGAGTGGGTGCGCATGAGGGTGCTGCGCCGCTCGTCGTCGAGCGCGCCGCGCACCGCCGTGCCAGGCGGCGGCACCGGGTCGCCCGGCACCGGCAGCAGGTAGAGGTCCCCGCCCTTGCGGGTGCCGGCGATCCGGGTCTGCACCCCCTGCCAGAGCAGGACGCCGTGGTCCGGCGGCTGCCCGCCGCCGCCCGGGTAGAACGCCGACCGGTCCAGCACGATGCCGGCCTCCGGGTCGGACTGCAGGACCGTGCAGTCCCATTCCCGGATGGACGGGTCCTCCCAGTCCAGCCGGTGCGTGCGGCCGTGGTGCGCGATGCCCATCAGCTCGGGGAGCCCTCCGTGACGAAGTCGATGTCGGTGCGGCAGGGCGTGATCCACGCCCTCAGCATGCGCAGGCCGTCCTCGGCCGCGCGCGCCGCTGCGGCACCGTCCTGCGCCGAGGCGATCACGTAGCCGAGGCGGTCCTGGAAGGACTGCCGCAGCACGATGTCGTGGCCGGCCTCCCTGATCAGCCCGACCTCGACGACGCCCGGCACCCGGCGGGCGTCGGCCACGCCGGCGATCTCGGTGAGCCGGCCGTCGGCCGTGGCGAGCAGAAACCGGATCGACGCGGCCTGGTGCCAGGTCGGGCGGAGCGGCTCCGGCCGCCCAGCGGCCGACGCGACGAGGTGCCGGATCATGTCGATGCCGGTGGCCTCCTGCACGACCCGGGGGATCATCCCGCCGGCGAGCCGGGGGTTGACCTCGATGACCCGTGGTGGCCCGCCGGGCGCGTGCCGCAGCTCGACGTGCGCCGCGCCCCAGCCGAGGCCGAGCGCGCGCAGCGCGGCGAGCGCGGTCTCGGCGAGCGCGACCCGGTCGGCCGGCGGCAGTGGCGCAGGGAAGTCGTGCCCGGTCTCGACGAAGTGCGGCTCCTGGCCGAGGTGCTTGCGGGTGACGCCGATCACCTGGTCATCCAGCGTCTCCACCGAGTGCTCGGCGCCGTCGAGGTACTCCTCGACCAGCACGGCCGGCTGCGGCGGGAGCGCCAGCTCGGCCGGGTCGGTGCGGAGCACGTAGCTCGCCGCCTCGCGAACCTCGGGCAGGCTCGCGCACCGCCGGACGCCGATCGACCCGGAGCCGGCGACCGGCTTGACGACGACCGGGAGCCCGATCGCCGCCGCGGCCTCGACGGCCTCGTCCGCGGTCGCCGCCGCCGCGAAGGCGGGGGAGGGCAGCCCGGCCGCGCGCAGCAGCGCGCGCTGCGCGCTCTTGTCCCTGCACGCCCGCACCGCGTCAGGGTCCGGATGCGGCAGGCCGAGCGACCGAGCGACCTCGCCGGCGGTGCCGACGTAGTACTCGGAGCTGCTGACGACCCCGGCGACCGTCCCGCCGAGACGCTCGCACGCGGCGAGCACCGCGTCCGGGTCGCCGGTGTCGACGACCCGGTGCTCGATCCGGTCGGCCGCGACGTAGGGGTAGCGGCCGGGGTCGCGGGCGAGCAGCACCGGGCGCAGGCCGAGCTGCGTGGCCGCCGCGCAGAACAGCCGGCCCGATCCGGTCGTGTTGCTCTCCACGAGCACGAACCAGCCGGTCATGGCCGCTGCTCGCAGAGCGACGCGACGGCGGCGGCCAGCTCGGCGTCGGCGTCCGCGACCGACCGGCGCCAGTCCCTGTGCCACTGCCGGTGCCCGTACCACCCGGCGACGGCGCGTTCGTGGATGCCGGCGAACGCCCCCGGCCCGCCGCCGTGGGCGAGCGACCGGACGACCTCCGGCACGCCGGCGTCCTGCACCCCGACGCCGTCCAGCCCGGCGCCGTCCAGCCCGATGTCGCCGAGCCGCGTCGTGCCGGCCTCGATCGCCCGCCGCACGGCCTCGCCGACCATCCGGTGCGCGGTGCGGAACGGCACCCCCTGCCCGACCAGGCGGTCCGCGATCGCGGTCGCGGTCGTGAACCCGTCCTCGGCGCGCTGCGCCATCCTGGCCCGGTCCGGGCGGGCGCCGATGACGAGCACCTGGCAGAGCAGCACCGCCTGCTCGACGGCCCGCAGGCCCGGCCACAGGTCGGCGACCGCCTCGGTGCCGACCTCGATCGAGTTCGTGAACGGGGTGCCGGCCATCGCGGCGGCGGCCGCGGCCCACGCGCCGAGCGCCTCGGCCGGCTTCGCCTTCACGTGCTCGAGCAGGAAGGCGTTCCGCTTCTGCGGCATCGCCGAGCTGCCGCCGACCAGCCGGTCCGGGAAGTTCACGAAGCCGAACTCCGCGGTGCTCCAGAGCTGCAGGTCGGTCGCGAGCCGGCTGAGCGTGACGGCCAGGCCGGTCGCCGCGCCGAGCATCCGGAGCGGGACGTCCCGGCTCGCGACGGCGTCCAGCGCGTGCGGCGCCGGGCCGGCGAAGCCCAGCAGCCGGGCCGTGCGGTCCGGGTCGATCGGCAGGTCGCTGCCGGCGACCGCGCCGGCGCCGAGCGGGCAGGTGGACAGGCCCTCGGCGGCGGCGCGCAGCGCGTCGACGTCCCGGCCGACCGCGAGCGCCACGCCGAGCAGGTAGTAGCCGTAGCTCACCGGCATCGCGGCCTGGAAGTGCGTGTGCACCGGCATGACGACGTCCTGGTACGCCCTGGCGCGGGACAGCAGCACCGCCTCCAGCCGCACCGCCTGCTCGGCGAGCTCCAGCGCCCGGTCGCGGAACCGCAGCGCGGTCATGGTCGCCTTGAGGTCGTTGCGGGACCGCCCGGTGTGCAGCACGCCGCCGACGTCCGGGCCGAGCCGCTCGACGAGGTAGCCCTCGTACATCAGGTACAGGCCGCGCGGCGCCGGGCGGGAGGCGAGCGGCGCGAACTGCTGCCCGGCCAGCTCGTCGATGCAGCGCAGCAGCGCGACCGCCGACTCGGCCGGGACGAGCTTCTGCTCGGCGAGCATCACCAGGTGCGCGCGGTCGACCTGGACCATCGACGGCATCTCGGCGGCGATCTCGGCCTGCGACAGCTCCCCGTACACCACCCGCCGGGTGCGCGGGCCCAGCTCGCCGCGCAGCCGTCCCGTCCCCTCGGTCATGCCGTTCCCTCGGGCATGACGCCGGTCGTCGTCATGACACCGTCGCCGGGTCTGGCTCCCGGGCCATCACCTCGAGGTAGGAGCGGCGACCCCAGTCGAAGCAGGTCCACGCCCCGCCCGGCTGGGCCGGCCGGTCGACCGGGGTGGGCACGGCCGGCCAGGGCTGGTCCGCGTAGCCCCGTTCGGCGAGCCACGCGTCGTCGTAGACGGTGTCCTGGTAGCGGTACCCCTCGTCCGGCAGCAGCACGACGGTGAGCGCGCCCGGGTTGGCCTGCGCCCACCAGCTCGCCACCCGGTACGCCGCGCCGCTCGTCGGCCCCATGAACAGCGCGTGCCTTTGGTGCAGCTCCCGGGTCGATGCGTACGCGAGGGGCGCTGACAGCCAGTGCGCGCCGTCGAAGGTCCGGTGGTCGACGTTGGCCGGCATCAGGCTCATGCCGAGCCCGCGCAGCTCGCGCGGGCTGTCCGGGTGGCCGAACAGCACGCTGCCGTGGGTGTCCACGCCGATCGCCCGGCACTCCGGCACGATCGAGCGCAGGTAGCCGACCGTCCCCGACATCGAGCCGCCCGAGCCGACCGGGCCGACGACGCAGTCGACCTGGCCGAGGCACTCCAGCAGCAGCTCGGCGACGCTCGCGTACGAGCGCGGGTTGTCCGGGTTGGCGTACTGCTCCGGGCAGAAGGTCGACGGGTGCCCGGCGCGCAGCTCGGCGAGCCGGCGCAGCCGCGCGGCCTGGTAGCCGCCGGCTCCGGTCGCCGCGCTCGCGGGCACCCGGTCGACGACCGCGCCGAGGTCGGTGAGCCGGCGGTAGAGCCGCTCGTCGATCACCGGGTCGCTCACCAGGATCAGCCGGCGGTCCATGTGCACCGCCTGCATCGCGAGCGCCAGGCCGAACGTGCCCGACGTCGTCTCCACGATCACCGTGCCCGGCTCCAGCAGCCCGTCCCGCTCGGCCTTGCGGAGGATGTAGCGGGCCGGGACCATCTTCATGAGCGCGAAGCACGCCGCGTACAGGTTCGGCGCCAGCCGGATCAGCCTCGGCAGCTGGTAGGCCTCGGTGGCCTCCTCGTAGCTGGTGCGGATGCTCATCAGGCGATCACCCGCGCGCCGTCGACGTGCGTCACGTCGGTCACGTCCATCACGTCCGCCTGCGCCCCGACGACGGGCAGCGGCTGCTGGGCGGGCGGCCCTTGGGCCGGGAGGTTCGCGGGAGCGCGCCCGGCGGCGAGCTCCGCCACCGCCAGCTCGGCGACGAGGTCGGGGACGATCCGGTCGGCGCCGATCAGCGAGGTGAGCAGGAGACCCATGGCCTTGACCCCGGCGATCGCCTCGCGCACCGCGGCCTCCACTCCCGGGAGCCGCGCGTCGAAGATCAGCCCGGCCACCGTCCCGCTGTGCGCGACCTGGATGCCGCAGCCGCCGTGCCGCAGGCACAGCTCGAGCAGCGGCGCCAGGTGCGGCTTCGGCAGGAACCGCTGGTTGATCCGGGCGCTCGCGGTCGCGACCCGGCCGAGCAGCGGCATGTCCTCGGTCGCCACGGCGCGCCGCAGCGCCGCCCGCAGCACCTGGAACGCGCCGATCTCCCGGTCGTCGTAGTCGGCGGGCGCGAATGCCAGCGTGTCGACCCTCGTGCCCGGCTCGGTGTCGCAGCCGACGACGACCATCGCCGGCAGGCTGTGGCCGAACGTCTCCAGGACCACGCCGTCCCGGTGCGCGAACAGCACCACCCGGTCGTCGATCATGATGGAGTCGGACGCGCACTCGGCGAGCACCGCGAGCCGGCCGACCTCCTCGCGGGACAGCGCGACGCCGTGATAGTCGGCGACCGCCCGGATCGTCGCCGTCACGTCGGCGGTCGATGACCCCATCCCGATGCCGCGCGGCACGTTGCTGGTGATCTCGACCTGGCCGCCCTTCGCCGGGGAGGGGTGAGCTGGCAGCTCGCGCAGGGTGACGATCGCCGCCCGCCGTACCTTGATCAGCTCCGGCGTGCCGACGACGCCCCAGTGGTTCTCGCTCGGGTAGAACGCGGCGTGGCTGCCCCGTCCCGGGTCGGGCAGCGTCACCAGCGCCCGGCGCAGCCGCCCCGTCCCGTCGGCGAACATGCCCTGCAGGAGCTCGCCGTGGTGCGCCGGGGCGAAGCCGGTGCCGGCCTCGAAGTCGACCGGGCGGGGGCCGCGGTGGCCGTTCGGGGACCCCGCGCCGGCGCTGCGTCCCGGTCCCGCTGCGTTCCGCATCACGTCATCCTGGATACGTTCGGCCGTCACGCCCTTCGAAGGCCTCAGCCGCTCGGCTTCGCGACGGTGAAGATGAGGCTCTCGTGCTCGTGGTCGTAATCGCGGTAGACCGCGTGCGGCGGCTCCCACCAGCGCTCGACCTCGACCTTCTCGGCGGCCAGCCCAATCGAGTCGAGGAGCGCCCGCAGGTCGGCCTCGTCGTAGAACTTGCAGTAGAACTCGAAATGGTCGATGAACTCCTTGAGACCGATCTCCCTGATATTCGGGTCGCTCACCTGGCAGTCGTTCATCGTCCACATGTTCGCGACGATCCGGCCACCCGGGCGGATGATCCGGTAGAGCTCGCGCAGCGCGTCCTGCGGGTTGCGCAGATGGCCGAGCAGGTCCCAGCAGAAGACGCCGTCGACCGATTCGTCCAGCAGCCCGGTCGCGAACGCGTCCATCTTGACGAGGACCACCTTGTCGCGGATACCGGCCTTCGCGGCCACCTCCTCGGCGATCGCCATCGCCTTTTCCGCGGTATCGCCGCCGAGCAGGACCGGGGCGCCGGCGGCCAGTGGCGGGAGGTTGCGCCCGTCGCCGCACGGAAGGTCGAGGACGACCGCCGCGGAATTCTCGGCGAAGGCCCTGGCCGCCTTCTCCGCGTACGGCACCGGCGGGTCGCCCCACAGGTTCCCCTGCCCGTGCAGTTGCGACGGGTCGTAGGCCTGGTTCCACAGCGGGACGGCCTCGGCGTCCTTGGCGTCCTTGGCGTGAACGTCGGTGTCCACTACACCCTCCCGGCAGTAGTCGCATCGGCAGCGCCGTGGGTCGGACCGGCTGCGCCGGCACGTCGGTCGAGGAACGAGGTCGAGGCAGTCCGCGCGTCACCGCACGTGGGCACGGCCGGGCCGGGCCTCGGAGCAGCGGAACCGAAGAGTCCGTCGTGTGCCGTCCTGGCCGCTTTGCGGGCGATCGGGTTGCTGATCCGGCTCAAGCCCACGCCGCGGCCCCTATCCGATCAGTGGTGGTAAGGGCACTGAATAGACCCTTGAAGCTCGTGCAGTCAAGCCCTCGCGGGTCAGCCCCTCGCTGCACATGCCGTCCGGCTTGGATCGGTGACACGTAGCGGCCAACCGTTGACCGACGCTGTCGCGGGCAGTTGCAGGATCCTGATGCCATGAGCTCACCGTGAGCCCACCAGCCGAGCGGGGCCGATCTTCACGGTGCACTGGCCGACCTCGCCCGCCGATCCTGGGCGCGGCGCCGAACGGCGCGCGCGTGGCGGCCGCCCTTCAGCTCCTCAGCAGCAGCTCGCCGTACCGGCTGCGACCGTGTCCTGACCACAGCACGTCTCACCCTTGGTCGGCTCGCCGAAGAAGGTGGGGCTGTCGGCGAGGACGGTGTAGACCTCCCATCGCTCGCCGTCGGGCGAGCCCTGCACCCAGAACTTGTCCTGCGTGGCGTAGCAGCAGGTGGTGCCACGCTCCGCCACCGAGGCCAGCCCGCCGGCGGCGAGCCGGGTCTGCTCCGCCTCCACCACGTCGACCGACTCGACCTCGACGCCGAGATGGTTGAGCGTCCCGCCCCGGCCGCGGTTCTCCAGCAGGACGAGCTTCAGCGGCGGGTTGGCGATGGCGAAGTTCGCGTAACCAGGGCGGGTCTTCGCCGGCTCGGTGCCGAACAGCTTCGCGTAGAACGCGGTCGCCGCCTCGACGTCATCGACGTTGAGCGCGAGCTGGATGCGGGACATGCCGACCTCCAAGGTCTTCGACGTTCATCGAACCTTCCGTCGGAGACACGGTGCCAACCTCTTTGACGTATGTCAAGAAGGTCGGCATCATGGGTGCCATGCCCAAGGCCCTGCCGGTGATCGACACCACCGCCCCGATCTGCTGCGCGCCCGTCGCCGCCGCCCCGATGACCGAGGACGCCGCGCTGGAGGTCGCCGTGCGGTTGAAGGCGATCGCCGATCCGGTCCGCGTCCGGCTGATGAGCCTGTTGCTCGCCGCCGAGGAGGTCTGCACCTGCGAGCTGGCCCCTGCGGTGGGGCTCACGGAGGCGACCGTGAGCCATCACCTGGGAGTGCTGCGCCGCGCCGGTCTGATCAGCGACGGCGAGCGGCGCGGCATGAACGTCTACTACCGCGCCCAGCGGGACGCGCTCGGTGCGCTGTGCCGGGTCATCGACCCGAACTGCTGCTGATGCAGCGCCCGATACCCCCAGTGCGCGGCGGCGTCCTCGCCCGGCAGGCGCTCGCCGAGCTGATCGGCTCGGCCGGCCTCGTCGCCGCCGTCATCGGCTCCGGCATCGCGGCGCAGCGGCTGTCCCCGCACGACGCCGGCCTCGAGCTGCTGGAGAACGCGCTCGTCACCGGCGCCGGGCTGGTCGCGCTCATCCTGGCGCTCGGCCCCGTGTCCGGTGGTCACTTCAATCCAGCGATCACCGTGGCTGACCGCGCCCTGGGCGGCATCAGCAACCGACAGGTTGCGGCGTACCTGCCCGCGCAGCTCGCCGGCGGCGTGCTGGGCGCCGTCCTCGCGAACGTGATGCACGGCCTCGACCCGGTCAGCGTCTCCACCCATCACCGCTCCTCCGGAGGGCTGTGGTTGTCCGAGCTGCTCGCGACCTTCGGTCTGGTGGTGCTGGTCTTCGGCCTCGTCCGCGCCGGCCGGGCCGCGCTCGCACCCTTCGCCGTCGGCGCGTACGTCATGGCTGCCTACTGGTGGAGCTCCTCGACCAGCTTCGCCAACCCGATGATCGACCTCGCCCGGACGCTGTCGGACACCTTCGCCGGCATCGCGCCGTCATCCGTCCCGATGTTCCTTCTCATGCAGGCCGGTGGAGCGGGTGCGGCGGTCCTCACCGTGCGCGTCCTGTACCCGTACGTGGCCGATGTCGCCGCCGACGTCGTCGTCCCGCACGAGCCGCCCGCTGACGAGCCCGCGCCACAGTTGCCTGCGACCGAGGATTCCCGATGAGCGCTCGTCGAGCGCGGCCCGTCGACCGCTTTCCGGAGTGCGCGAGCTCCTCGCCGATCCCGGCGCGAGCGCCGGCCAGCAAGGGCATCCGGCGGGGGACGGAACCGAGCGGATCGTGCGTCGCGCGCGCAACTACCGCAACTGCCGTTCTGGGTTGACTGAGCCCAGGCAGCGTGCTGTCGTAGTCAGGGGCCAGGGGGGCACTCGATATGACAATGTCGTGCACGGTTGATGCCGTGAGCTGACGAGCGATCTTCACGCATGCGGCCGGTGAGCCATGAGCAGCAACAGCAGGCAACGGGGGACAGCTCGTGGAGGACGCGCTCCACGTAAGGTTCAGCTCGATCGCACGACGGTTCCCGGACCGGGTTGCCGTCATCGGGGCACAGGGGAGCCTTACCTATCGGCAACTGGATCAGCGCAGTGATGAGCTTGCCCGCAGCATCCTGGACATCGGTGCTCCGGAAGCCCGCATAGCGCTTCACCTGACGCGATCAGAGCACGTCCCCCTCGCGATTCTCGGTGCGCTGAAAGCCGGCTGCGCCTACGTGCCGGTCGATCCGTCGTACCCGCAAGCCAGGCAAGAGCTCGTCCTTCGGGATTGCGGGGCTCGTCTGGTGCTCACCGACGCGCCGTCCCCTTCCGGCGACCCGTTGCTCGCGCTCGACTGGGCAACTGTCGTTGCGCGCCCGCCCGGCCCGGTCAGCGATCTGCCACCTGGTGCGGCGTACGTCATCTACACCTCGGGGTCCACCGGCGCGCCCAAGGGTTGCGTGGTGACGCATGCCAATGCGCTGGCCCTGATGGATGCGACTGCCGGACTGCTCGATCTTGGGCCTACCGATGTCTGGACGCTGTTCCACTCGATCAGCTTCGACTTCAGCGTGTGGGAGCTGTGGGGAGCGCTGCTGCACGGCGGGTGCCTGTGCATCGTCCCTGACGAAGCGGCGCGGGACCTTCGCTTGCTCGTGCAGCTGATCGCCAGGCACCGGGTCACGGTGCTCAACCAGGTGCCGACGGTGTTCGGGCATCTCGTGCGAGAGCTGGTCGCGCAGGGCGAGCGCCTGCCCTGCCTTCGCTACGTGATCCTCGGTGGAGAGGCGATCGTCCCGGCCGACATCTCATCGTGGTGGCGGCATGGTCTGGCGCCAGATGCCCGTCTGATCAACATGTACGGGATCACCGAGACCACCGTTCACGTGACCCACTGCGAGCTCAGCGCCGACCTGCTGGAGCGCATGCGCGACGGCCGCACTCCCATCGGCCGTCCGCTGCCGCACTTGTCGGTGTCGCTGCGCGATGCCGCGGGGCTGCCGGTGCCTGCCGGCACCGCAGGGGAGATGTGGGTCTCCGGCGCCGGTGTGTCCGCCGGTTACTTGGGTCGGCGCGAGCTCACCGCGGAGCGGTTCGCGGAGGACGCCGGCGACGTGCACTATCGCAGCGGTGACTGGGCGGTCGAGCTGCCCGACGGGACGCTCGCCTACGTGGGCCGGCGCGACGATCAGGTGAAGGTCGGCGGATTCCGCATCGAGCTGGGTGAGATCGAGAGCGCGTTGCGAGCGGTCCGTGACGTGCAGGACGCGGCATGCGCGGTCGAGACCGCAGCCTCCGATGTGAAGCAGATCGTCGCGTACGTGGTGCCGGTCGAGGCCCGACCCGCGACCCCCGGGCCGGTCCTCGCCCGGAGCGTGCGCGACCGCGCGGCCGAGCGGCTGCCCCGGCACATGGTCCCGCACCGGGTGACGTTGCTGCCCCGCCTGCCGACCACCGCGAGCGGAAAGCTGGACCGGAGCGCGTTGCGCACGGTCCCGCCGATCGCCAGCACCGGCGATGAGCCGGCAGAGCGCGTGGACGGCGCGCGCACGCCGATCCAGGAGCTTCTCTGCGAGCTGTTCGCGCAGGTGCTCGACCGGCCGGTCGTCGGGATCGATGACGACTTCTTCGACCTCGGCGGCCACTCGCTCATGGCCATCCGACTGGTCAACCGGGTGCGTCACGTGCTGGGTGCAGAGCTGTCGATCAAGCAGCTCCTCGATGCGCGCACCGTCGGCAGGCTAGCCAGTGCGCTGGGCGTCAAGGCGCGCCGGCCAGCGGTCGTCCCTGCTGCCAGGCAGGAGGACATGCCGCTCTCGTTCGCCCAGCAGCGGGTGTGGTTCCTGCACCAGCTCCACGGCGACAACCCGGCCTACCACATCGCGCACGCGCTGCACCTCACCGGGGACGTCGACGTCCCCGCGCTGGAGGCGGCGCTCGCCGATGTCGCGGTGCGCCACGAGGTCCTCCGCACCGTCTTCCCGGCCGAGGACGGGCAGCCGCGCCAGAGGGTGCTGCCGGAGTCGGCGGTCCGCTCCGGACGGCTGCGGGTGGTCGCCACCGGCGATGACGGGATGGACGATCTGGTCCGGTCGATCGCCGGAGCGCCTTTCGACCTTGCGGTGGACATGCCGATGCGAACCGCCTTGCTCAGGTTGGACGACAGGCGCTCGGTCCTGATGCTCGTGCTGCACCACATCGCGGGTGACGGCTGGTCGATCGGCCCGCTCTCATCCGACCTCTCGACCGCGTACGCGGCACGCCTCGAAGGCCGGGCCCCGGACTGGGCACCGCTGCCGGTCCAGTACGCGGACTATGCGCTCTGGCAGCGCAACTGGCTGACCGGCGCCTCGGCGGACGGAGCGGCAGCCGAGCAGGAGGCGTACTGGCTGGCTGCCCTGCGCGACCTGCCCGGCGAGCTCGACCTGCCGACCGACCGCTCTCGCCCGCCGGTGCCCAGCTATCGCGGGGGATCGGTCGACGTCGAGGTCGACCCGGAGGCGCACGCCGCGTTGGTGGCCATCGCCCGGGCTGGGGGCGTGACGATCCACATGCTGCTGCAGGCGGCGTTGGCCGGATTGCTCACCCGGCTGGGGGCGGGCACCGACATACCCATCGGCGTTGCCATCGCCGGCCGCACCGATGACGCGCTTCACCAGCTCGTCGGCTTCTTCGTCAATGCGCTCGTGATGCGCTGCGACACCTCCGGCGATCCGACCTTCATGGAGCTGATGCGGCGGGTCCGTGAGGTGAGCCTCGCGGCCTACGCGCACGCGGACCTCCCCTTCGACCGTCTGGTCGAGCTGCTCAACCCACCGCGCTCGGCCGCGCGTCACCCGCTGTTCCAGGTCATGCTCGCGACGCAGAGCGACGTCCCCACCCAGTTCGCCCTGCCGGACCTGCAGGCTCGGCTCGAACCGGTCTATCTCGACACCGCGAAGTTCGACCTGTCGGTGAAGCTCGACGAGCGTCGCTCACCGTCCGGCGAACCGGCGGGCATCACCGGAGCGGTCGAGCATGACGCCGACCTGTTCGATGCGGGAACCGCTGATCGTCTCGTCCGGCTGTGCATCAGGTTCCTCGCGCAGGTAGCGGCACGGCCCGACCTGCCGCTCAGTCAGGTCGAGCTCCTCGACGACGAGGAGAGCAGGCGACTGCTGATCGCGGGCAGCGGCCCGCCGGCGACCCGTCCCGACGATGTCACGGTGGTCTCGCTCTTCGAGCGCCAGGTCGACCGCACGCCGGACGCCGTCGCGCTGCGACAGGGCCCGAGGCGCTGGACCTATCGCGAGCTCGACCGGCGGGCGAACCAGATCGGCCATGCGCTGAGCGCGGCCGGGGTCGGTCGAGGTGACCCGGTGGCGGTGCTGCTGCCCCGCGGAGCCGAGCTCGTCGCCACGATGCTGGCCGTGTGGAAGGCGGGGGCCGCCTACCTGCCGCTCAGCGCGGACGACCCGCCCGAGCGGCTGCACCGCAAGATGAGCGACGCCGCGGTGCGGATGCTCGTCACCGAGAGGCTTCTCGCCGATCGCCTCCCGGCGGCCGGGATCGACGTCCTCGCGCTCGACCTGGACGCCCGGCTCGGCGCGGCTCCCGTCGCTCGGCTGCGATCGCCGGTGAACGGCAGCGACGCTGCATACGTCATCTACACGTCCGGCTCCACCGGCGAGCCGAAGGGCGTCGTGATCGAGCACGCCGGGGTGGTGAGCAGGTTGCACGACGTGGTCGAGCGCTTCGAGCTCACCGCCGACGACATCAGCCTGCAGCTCATCGCACCGGAGTTCGAGCCGCCCGTCCGGGAGATCTTCGCGCCCCTCATCTGCGGCGCCTCCGTGGCGCTGCTGCCCGTGGAGGGGCCTCGCGACCCGGCCGTCGTCATCGACACCATCCGGCAGCTGCGGCCGACGGTGATCCTCTGCATCGTTCCCTCGTTGCTGGCCACGGTCGTCGCCATTGCGCGGGACCAGGAGGTCGAGCCTGCCGACTTCGGATCCCTGCGCCTGGTCGCCACCGGAGGGGAGGCGCTGGCACCGGCGCTCGCCGCGAACGTCATCGAGTCATGGGGCTGCGCGGTGGTCAACCAGTACGGGCCGACCGAAACGACGATGATGGCCACGATCCATCACGTCGAGCCTGCCGACCTCACCGGACCCGTGCCCATCGGACGGCCGCTCTCTGGCACTCGCATCCTCGTGCTGGACGACCATCTCCGCCTGGTACCGGTAGGGGTCACCGGTGAGGCCTACATCGCGGGCACCGGCGTCGGTCGCTGCTATCTCGGGAAGGCTGGGCTCAGCGCCGCGCGCTTCGTCGCCGATCCGTGGGGCGGGAACGGCGAGCGGATGTACCGCACGGGCGATCTGTGCCGGTGGCGGCCCGACGGCCGGCTCGAGTTCGTCGGCCGGGCGGACGCGCAGGTCAAGGTGCGCGGCTTCCGCATCGAGCTCGGTGAGGTGAGCACCGCCCTGGCGGCTCATCCGGACGTCTCGCAAGCCGGCATCGTCGTGCGCGAGGATCAGCCGGGCGAGAAGCGCCTCGTCGCTTACGTGGTGCCGAGACCGGGCGCGACGCCGCTCGCCGACAGCCTTCGTGACCACCTCTCCGAGCGGCTACCTGCCTACATGGTGCCCACGGCCCTCCTGACCGTCGACGCGTTGCCGTTGCGGGGCAACGGCAAGCTGAACCACGACCTGCTGCCCAGCCCCACCGTGGCCGTCCAGGAGAGGGGGCGGCAGCCGCGCTCGCCGCGCGAGGAGGTTCTCTGCGCACTGTTCGCCGACGTGCTCGGCCTGCCGACCGTCGGCATCGACGACGACTTCTTCGCGCTGGGCGGGCACTCGTTGCTGGCGGCGAGGCTGATCAGCCGGGTGGCCGGCACGCTCGGCACCGCGCTGACGATGAGCGCGCTCTTCGAGTCACCCACCGTGGCCGGTCTCGCCCAGCGGTCCGGGGAGACCCGGGAAGGCGCGCTCGACGTGATGCTGCCGCTGCGCAGGTCCGGGAAGCAGGCTCCGTTGCTCTGCGTGCACCCGGGTGGTGGCCTCAGCTGGTGCTATGCAGGGCTGCTGCGGCACCTGAGCCCCGATATCCCGGTTCATGGGCTGCAGGCGCGCTCGATCAGGAGCGCTGACGACAAGCCGGCATCGCTGCAGCTGATGGCTGCCGATTACGTGGCGCAGGTCCGGCAGGTGCAGCCGCACGGCCCTTACCGCCTGCTGGGCTGGAGCTTCGGCGGCATGGTCGCGCACGAGATGGCCGTGCAGCTCGAAGAGCAGGGGCAAGTCGTCGAGTTGCTCGCGTTGCTCGACTGCTATCCCGGCGTTCCGGTTCACTACCGGGCTGACGACAACGACGTGCTGCTGTCGCTGCTCGACAGGGACCGGCCGGAGGTCGTCCCTCATGAGGGATCGCCGGAGGTCGGGGAGGCGGTTCGGCTGCTCCGGCAGGAGAGCGGTGCCCTCTCGACCCTGTCCGAGGCGGAGCTGGTGGGCCTGCTGCGCTCCATCGCGCACAACCGCTTGCTCGTCCGCGACTTCGTGCCGCGCCTGCACGACGGCGACATCCTGTTCTTCGCGGCTACCCGTGACCGTCCAGCCGACGCACCGACGCCCGACGTGTGGGAGTCCCACGCCACCGGGCGGGTCGACGTCCACGTGGTCGATGCCAGGCACATGGACATGACCCTCGCTGAGCCTCTTGCCGCCATCAGCGAGGTGCTGGCTCGACGATTGCGCGATCTGGCACGCACCGGTGCGGTAGGAGGCGCGAGATGACCAACCCGTTCGACGACCCGACGGGCCGGTTCCGCGTCCTCGTCAACGATCTGGGTCAGCACTCGCTGTGGCCGTGCTTCGCCGAGGTACCCGCCGGGTGGCGCGTCGTCCACGACGAGGACAGCCGTGATGCCTGCCTCGCGCACGTCGAGGCGCACTGGACCGACGTGCACCCGCGACGGGCCGGCACCGAGGGTGCGTCATGACCTCGGGCCGGTGGGGGCAGTTCGGCGTGCTGCGGGTGCGCTCGGTGCGATTGCTCCTGTCCGCCCGTGCCGTTTCCCTCCTCGGCAACGGGATGGCTCCGGTCGCTCTCGCGTTCGCGATCCTCGACATGCCCAATGGCTCGGCGAGCGCGCTCGGTCTCGTGCTCACCGCCCGGCTGCTGGCGCAGGTCGTCTTCGTCCTGTTCGGTGGCGTGCTCGCCGATCGGCTCCCGCGCAACCGGGTCATGGTCGCGGCCGACCTGGCCGCCGGGACGACGCAAGCCGTGGTCGGACTGCTGGTCATCAGCGGTACCGCAACGCCGCTCGCCATCGCCCTGCTGGCCACGGTGAACGGTGCTGCCGCCGCGCTGTTCGAGCCGGCGTCCCGGTCGGTGATGCCTCAGCTGGTCTCCGACGATGCGCTGCAGTCCGCGAACGGCTTGCTGCAGATCTCGATACGTGGGGGCACCGTCATCGGCGCGGCCGTCGCAGGCGTTCTCGTCGCCGTCATCGGGCCTGGCGAGACGTTGCTCGTCGACGCGGCCACGTTCATGATCTCAGCAGTGCTGCTCGCCGGCATCCGGGTGGCCGCGGTGGCATCGTCCGACGGGCCGCAGCTCCGACTCATCGGCCAGCTGCGCGAGGGTTGGCGCGAGTTCACCGCGAGGCGCTGGGTCTGGACCATGGTCCTGCAGCTGTCGTTCGTCAACGTGCTGCTGGCCGGTGGCTTCTACGTGCTCGGTCCGGTCGTCGCTCACGACCACCTCGGTGGGGCGCCGTCGTGGGGAGCGATCCTGACCGCGCAGGCGATCGGCTACGTCGTCGGGAGCGCACTGGCGACCCGCCTCCGGCCGCGTCGACCGGTGGCGGTCGCGGCCCTCATGATGAGCGCGTTCGCCCTGCCGCTGTTCTTCCTCGCGATCCCCTCGTCGGTGGTGGTCATCGCCATCGCCGCGTTCCTGGCCGCCATCTGCATCGACGTGTTCGAGGTGCTGCTGGACACGGCCTTGCAGCGGCACGTGCCCGAGCAGGCACTGTCCCGCGTGCTCTCCTACGAGGCCGTCGGCTCGTTCGCGCTCGTGCCCCTCGGTCTCGCGATCGCCGGCCCGGTGGCCAGTGCCACGAGCGTCCGCTCGACGTTGCTCGGCGCCGGTGCGCTCATCGTGGTGACCGGTCCGATATCTCTGCTGATGCCGTCGGTCCGCCGGGTGCTGGCGCCTCCGGTCGTGACCGGGGCCGCCGACCGCGACTCTCTCGATGCCGTGACGATGTCGACTCCGGTCGCGATCCGGGCGGAGGAGGCGTGACGGTGCGGGAGACGGAGGCGCTCGGCGTCACTGTCACGCGCCGGATGCAGCGGTCGCGGTCGGATGCGATCCAGCGCATCCTCTCGGCGGCGAGCGCTCCGGGCATCCTTTCGATGGCGGGCGGGATACCGGCGCCCCAGACGTTCCCGGTGGACCGGATCGCCGAAGCGACCAGGCGCGTGCTGAGCCGTTCCGCGGCGTCGGCCCTGCAGTACGCCGCCACGGCGGGCGTGCCCGCGATGCGGGAGCTGCTCGCCTCGCGCGCCTCGGCGACCGGTGCGGCGAGGGATGCCGACGAGGTGATCGTCACCAGCGGGAGCCAGCAGGGCCTCGACCTGCTCACCACCGCGCTGGTGGAGGAGGGTGACGTGGTCGCCCTCGAGGACCCCAGCTACCTCGGGGCGGCTCAGACCTTCCGCCGGGCCGGCGCCCGCCTGCTCGCCGTCCCCGGGGATCGGGACGGCATGGACACGTCGGCGCTGGAGCGCGCCATCGCCGGCGGCGTGCGCTGCACGCTGGTCTACGTCGTCCCGCACTTCCACAACCCGAGCGGGGCGGTCCTCTCCGCAGAGCGCCGCCTGCATCTCGCCCGGCTGGCCGAGCGGTACGGGTTCGTCGTCGTCGAGGACGATCCGTACGCGGACCTTTCGTTCGACGGGGAGCGTCAGCGGTCGATCGACACCTCGACGGGCCGCGTCATCCGCCTGATGAGCCTGAGCAAGGTGCTCTGCCCCGGCCTGCGGGTCGCCGGCCTTGCCGCGCCCCGCGGCATCGCTGCCGAGATCGCCCGCGCGAAGCAGTGCGCCGACCTGCAGACGAGCACGTTCGACCAGTACGTGATCGCGGAGCTCCTCGCCGACCCGGCGTTCCTGCCCGCGCACGTGGCGGGCCTGCGCTCCTTCTACCGCGACCGGGCGGACCGCCTCGCCTCGTTGCTGGGCGAGCAGGCGCCAGAGCTGCGCTTCCAACGACCGCGCGGAGGCCTGTTCCTCTGGTGCGAGCTGGTGGACCCCGCCCACGACTCGGAATCGCTTCTCTCCGCGGCGATCGAGTGCGGTGTCGCGGTCGTTCCTGGCGCGCCCTTCTGCATCGAGCGTGACGGCGGGCGCTACGTCCGGTTGTCCTACGCGACGCTCGACCATGACCAGACCGTCGAGGCGGTGCATCGGCTGACCAGGGCGCTGAGCCACTTGTCCACCCGTCACGCGCGATCGGGCGGTACGGGCTCATCCGATCTCACGACGCCGGGGAAGGCATCGTCGAGGCGCGAGCCGGCCACGGCCGCTCGCCCTCGCGAGGAGCGACTGACGGGATGGTCGGGAGGCAGTGATTACTTCACGTTCCGGGAGCAGGACGGGTACGACGCGCGCTCCGTCGTCGATGTGCTGCGTGGCAGGGTTGCGGGAGCGATGTTCCGCGGGATGATGGCGCCGGAGACCTGCGCGGCGCTGGCTGCGCGCTTCTGGGCCAGCCCGGCCCGGCGCGTCCGGGGGTCGGAGGCGCCCGGGTACTACGTCGGTGCCTATCACTATCACCGCACGACGGAGGAGTATCTCGCCGACTCCGAGCGGGTGGCCGCCGCGCTGGATGAGGTGCTCGCCGTGCCAGGTGATCCCCTCGACAGGTTCTACCGGGAGCTCGCCGGCGCGCTCGCGCCGGAGGGCGTGACCGTCCGGCGCGCTCGCCACGGCGATCGACTCGCCTGCCGAGGGCTGCTGCGGTCGTGGCATGGCGAGGGGGAGTTCGCCCTGGCTCCTCATGAGGACCTCTCCCAGTGCACCGAGCCCAAGCAGGTGGACTTCGAGATCCAGCGGGTCGTCGCCCATCACGGCGTCGCGCTCAACATGTGCATCGAGAACGGCTCCTCGGGCCGGCTCGCGTACTGGAACATCCGGCCCGACATCGTGAGCCGGCGTCGGCTGGGAGTGCACTACACCGGCTCGCCGTACCCGGCGGATGTGCTCGACGGCATCGAGATGATGTGGGTCGACGTGCATCCTGGTGACGTTTACGTGTTCAACGGCGCGCACGTCCACGCGGTCGAGCCGACCAGGTCCGGCGAACGGCGCACGACGCTCGCCGGCATCCTCGGGTTCATCGACGACACCACGGTGGTGTCGTGGACGTGACCGCGACAGCGCAGCGCGGGGGTCGCCGTGACCCGGGGTGGCTGCTCCGCGTCCCCGACGGCGACGCGGTGGCCCGCGCGCTCTGCATGCCGTACTCCGGCATCGGTGCCTCCATGTTCAACAAGTGGCCGCGTCGGTGGCGGGGCCTCGACGTCTGCCCCATCCAGCTCCCTGCGCGCGAGAACCGCATGCGCCAGCCGCACTACGGGACCTACGAGGCGCTAGCGCGCGAGCTGGCCGAGGCGCTGGTGCCGCACCTCGACCGCCCGTACGTCCTGTTCGGCCACTGCGCAGGAGCATTGCCTGCGTTCGAGCTGGTGCGTCGACTGGCCGACTGCGACCTGCCGCTGCCCCGCCGCCTCGTCGTCTCGGCGCAGGTGGCTCCCCACCACTGCCCGCACGACCGGTGGCTCGAGCACGACGACGACCAGCTGGTCGAGGAGCTCTCGGAACTGGTCGTGCTGCGCGGTGGCCGGCCGCACCCGCAGCTGATCGAGCTGGCGCTCGAGGTGCTGCACGGCGACCTGGAGGCCAATCGCAGCTACCGCCTGGAGCGACCGGTCAGGGTCCCCGTGCCCATCACGGTCGTGCACTGGAGCGACGACCCGGAAGTGACCGCGGAGGAGCTGCAGGGCTGGCGGCACTACTCGGAGGACGTGCGCTTCACCGTTCTCGACGGGGGTCACTACGACTTCCTCACCGCGCCAGAGCCTCTCCTCGACGAGTTGGGTCGCGACCTCTCGCTCGACGGCAAGGCGGCCGGATGAGCGCGCATCTCCACCGGGTCGAGCCGCTGACGCGGGGGGCGCAGCCCGACGCGGCGCCGGCAGCGACCATCCACGGCATCCTCTGGGAGCGCGTGGCGATGCATCCGAACCGCATCGCCGTCCGCGCCGGTGACCAATGCCTCACGTACGAGGAGCTGGCATCGAGAGCATGCGCGTTCGCCGATCGCCTCGCGGAGCACGGTGCGAGCGCCGGTACCGTCGTCGGCGTCGACCTGGACCGGTCGGTGGACCTGATCGTGGCGCTGCTGGGCATCCTCCAGGTGGGCGCGGCCTACCTGGCCCTCGACCGGCACTACCCACCGGCGCGCCGCCGGTTGCTCCTGCGCGACGCCGGTGCAGCGCTCCTCGTCACCGATCGCTCGGGCACGGGGGGCAGGGAGGGCAGGGAGGGCACGGAGGGCACGGAGGGGATCGTCCGCGTGGAGGTCGGCGAGGAGCCCGCCTCCGCCCGGCACCGATCCACCGCGAACGCGGCCGCCGACCCGGAGCAGGTCGCGTACGTCGCTTGCACCTCGGGCTCGACCGGCAGCCCGAAGGGCGTCCTCGTCCCGCATCGCGCCGTGGTCGGGCTGGTGGTCGATCCAGGCGTCGTCGACCTTCGCGAGGACGACGTCCTCCTGCAGTTCGCGCCGGTCGCGTTCGATGCCTCCACCTTCGAGATCTGGGGGGCGCTGCTCAACGGTTGCGAGCTCGCCCTGGCCCCGCCAGGTGAGCTGTCGATCGCCGAGCTCGCCGACGTGATCGAGGGCAACCGGGTGTCGGTGCTCTGGTTGACCGCCGGGCTGTTCCACCGCCTGGTGGACGTGGCTCCCGCGCAGCTGCGCGGCGTGCGCTGCCTTCTCGCCGGCGGCGATGTCCTCTCGGCGCCGCACGTGCGGCGAGCGATGGAGGAGCTGCCCCGCACGGCGATCGTGAACGGCTACGGGCCGACGGAGTGCACGACCTTCACCTGCTGCCACCGGGTCGTAGCCGTGCCCGGTGACCGGGTGCCGATCGGCACGGCGGTCCCGGGAATGCGCGTGCACGTGCTGGACGAGAGGCTGCGGCCCGTCGCACCGGGCGAGGTCGGCGAGCTGTACGCGGCGGGATCGGGGCTCGCGCACGGCTACCTGGGCAACTCATCGCTCACCGCGCAGCGCTTCGTCGCCGACCCGTTCGGGATGACGCCGGGAGACCGGATGTACCGGACCGGTGACCTCGTGCGCCTCGACGACGACGGCTCGCTGGAGTTCCTGGGTCGGATCGACGCGCAGATCAAGGTGCACGGCTTCCGATTGGAGCCGGCCGAGGTGGAAGCTGCGCTGGTCGCCGTCCCCGGCGTGACGGAGGCCGCCGTCGTCCAGGGCCGCCGTCCGTCCGGTGATCGGGTCGTCCTCGCCTTCGTGGTGGTCGACCCAGGGGCCGGCCTGTCGCCGAACGGCATCCGTCGACAGGTGGCCGAGCAGCTGCCGTCGTACGCCGTCCCGGCCTTGATCCGCGTCATGGACGAGCTGCCGCTGACTGCCAACGGCAAGGTCGATCGAACGTCCTTGTCGGCGGCCACGGTGAGCGAGCGACCGGCACTGACCTCCGACTACCGGCCGCCGGCATCGCACCGGGAGCGGGTGGTGGCCCAGATATGGTCCGACCATCTCGGCGTCCTCGACGTGGGGTGCGACGACGACTTCTTCGAGCTCGGCGGTGACTCGCTGGTCGCCGCGGAGATCATGGCCGACCTGCACAGCACGTTCGGCATCCGGGTGTCGGCGCGCGAGTTCTACCTCGACCCGACGCCGCAAGGGCTCGCCGCGGCGACCGAGAGCCGCATCTCCGTCCGGGACGCGTCATGACCGTCGGCACGGACCACGATCTCGGAGACGTCGACCTGACGCGGGTCGACCTCCTGGATCCGGGCTTCCACGCGAGCGAGGGGCAGCACCGCGTCTGGGCTGCCCTTCGCTCGCGGGCGCCGCTGCATCGGCAGGAGCTGCCGGACGGACGGTCCGTCGTGTCGGTGACCCGCTACGACGACGCATGTCGGGTGCTCGGCAGCCCCGCCGAGTTCACGAGCGAGCGTGGCACGCTGCTGCACCAGCTGGGTCGTGGCGAGGTGGCGGCTGGACGCATGCTCGTCGCCACCGATCCACCGAGGCACACCGAGCTCAGGCGACCGCTCGCCCGGCTCTTCAGCGGCCGCGCGGCGGAGGCGATGACGGCCAGGATCGAGCAGGTGGTGCGGTTCCACGTCGACCGCTTGGCGCAGGAAGAGCCGATCGACCTCGCGGCCGAGGTCGCCGACCTGCCGGTGGCCGTCGCGGCGACTCTCATGGACCTCCCGCGCGAGGACTGGTCCGACCTGGCAGCGTGGACCGCGATGGCCGCGTCGCCCGACGACCCGGGGCAGCGGGTGCGCAACGCGGCCACGACGCTGGCAATCGCGCATCACGAGCTCTTCGAGTACTTCAACGACCACGTACGACGGCGGCGCAGGCTCGGCGGTGACGATCTCATCCATCACCTCATGACGATGACCGCCGGGGCGTCCCGGCTGACGCAGCCCGAGGTCGTCCTCAACTGCTACAGCGTGCTGCTGGGGGCGACCGCGACGACGCCGCATGCCATCTCCGGCACGGTGCTCGCCCTCGCTCAGCACCCAGACCAGTACCGCACGGCGCTGCGCGAGCGGACCGTCTGCCATGCGCTCGTGGAGGAGGGCCTGCGATGGACGTCGCCCGCCAACGGATTCCTCCGGCATGCCGGTTGCGACGTCGAGATCGCGGGCGGGCGGATCGCTCGTGACGACGCTGTCGCGGTCTGGATCGGGGCGGCCAACCGTGACGAGTCCGCGTTCGCCGATGCCTCCCGCTTCGACGTCACCCGCCGTGACAACAGGCACATCGCCTTCGGGCACGGACCGCACTACTGCCTGGGGGCGGCGTTCGCCCGGCTGACCTTGCGAGCCTTCTTCGATGGCCTGCTCTCGCTCGCCTCCGACCTGGAGCTGGTCGGCCAGCCGGTGCGGCTGCAGTCGACGTTCGTGGCGGGGCACCGCCGGCTGATGGTCCGGGCGCGGCGGCATCCGCGCTGGATCGAGGAGAGCCCATGCCAGACCTGACGCAGGGCCAGCTGATCGGCATCGAGGAGGCGGAGGTGGAGGCGACGCCGGCCGGCTCATGGCAGGCCACGGCTACGGAGACGCTGCTCGACATCGTGCGGCGGGAGCTGGACGAGCCGGAGATGGGGCCCGACGACGACTTCTACGCCATGGGGGGCGACTCGCTGGTCGCGCTGCGCGTCGTGACGGAGGCCGAGTCCCGTGGGATCGCCCTCACCTTGCGCGACTTGCTCTACAACCCGACCGTCCGCGAGCTGGTCGCCGCGGTGAGCGTGGCGCCGACCACGGGCGTGCCGCTCGCGCCGGACGTGCCGGTCGATGAGCCCTTCGGGCTCCTGACCCCTGGTGACCGGGCCCTGCTGCCGGCCGGGCTCGACGACGCGCTGCCCGCGCTGGCGATGCAACTCGGCATGATCTACCAGTGCGAGGCATCGGGCGATCCCCGGCTCTACCACTCGATCGCCGGATGGGAGGTCGAGGGCACGTTCGACGAGGCACTGCTCGGCGCCGCCCTTGACCGGTTGACGGCCCGGCATCCGGCGCTGCGCACCTCGTTCGACCTCGGCACGTTCTCCACCGCGATGCAGCTCGTGCACCGCGACGTGCCGCGTCGACTGCAGGTGGATCGCACCGACGACGACTCCGACCGGCTCGCGACGTGCGCCGAGCAGTGGCGCGAGCATCAGCTCGACGCCGGGATCGACTGGCGCGAGCCGCCGCTCCTGCGCTGTCACGTCGCCTGCGCGCCTCGGCGGTTCACGGTCACCTTGGCGATGCACCACGCGGTGGTCGACGGCTGGAGCTACGGGCGCCTGGTCTCCGATCTGATGAGCGATTACGACGCTGCACTGAGCGGCTCCCTCCTCGACGCGCCGCCGGTGCCTCTCCACGGGCACCGCGAGCTGCTGGAGGCCGAGATGGCCGCGCTGGCCAGCGAGGAGAGCGCCGCGCACTGGTTGGCCGAGTGCGACGTGGCACCCCTGCTGTCCCTGCGCGAGCGGCTCAGCGGCCCGGCCGACCTCAACGCCGGGTACGCGTTCGAGCTCGGCCCGTCGGTGCTCGACGGGCTGATGTCGGCCGCGAGGAACGAGGGCACGTCGCTCAAGAGCCTCGTCCTCGGGGCCTTCGCGGGAGCGCTCGGGCTGTGGACCGGACGAGAGCGCGATGTCGTCACCGGTGCAGCCGTGAGCACGCGCCCGGAGTCGGCCGACAGCGATCGGCTCGTCGGGCTCTTCCTCAACACCCTCCCCATGCGGTTCCGGTGCGTGACGACGACATGGGCCGACCTCGCGCACGCCGCTCGTGAGGCCGAGCGCGCCGCTGCGCCGCACCGGTGCTATCCGCTCGCCGAGATCGAGCGGCGGCTGGGCCGCCCCGCCTTCGACGTGTCGTTCAACTACGCCAACTTCCACGTCTACCGGGGGCTCGACGAGCTGTCGTCGGTGCGGGTGGGACGGCCATGGACCGTCAGCAAGCCGAGCCTTCCCCTCCTCGTCGACTTCGAGGTCGTCGACGCCAGTCGCGGGCAGGCGGCCGTGCTCGTCGACTTCGATCCGGCCGTCGTCGACGCGGCAAGCGCGGCCGAGCTGCGCGATCTCTACCGGGATGCGCTGGAGCGGGCCGCAGCCGACCCGGGGGGCGCGGTGACGGGGAAGGGCGCGGCGCCCGGTCGCCGCGGCGCGGCGTCGGAGCGCCGGACGTGACGACCACGGCCCCGACCGGGCACGAGCGGCCAATGGTCGTGGTCTACGAGGCGGGCGCCGTGAGCCCGCAAGAGATCGCGGTGGGCCTGGCCGGCCTCGGGCCGTTGACCTTCCTGGTCGGCGAGTCGCAGCACGTCCGGCGGGTCCGGCCGGCGCTGGAGCGGCTCGGCACGGTGATGCAGTGGAGCACCGACCCGGACGAGGATGCGCGACGGATCCGCGCGATGCGGCCGGCGGCCGTCATCACCTTCAGCGAGCTGGCCCTCTCGCGGACCGCGCTCGTCGCCGCGGCCGCTGGCGTCACGGGGCACGCCCCCGAGATGGTCGACCTGCTCACCGACAAGGTCAGGCAGCGTGCGCGGTTGCGAGCGGCCGGCGTCGACGACACGCCGGCGTGGCCGGTCCGTGCCCCGACCGATTGGGCGGATGCGATCGCCCACGTCGGGCTGCCGGCCGTGGTGAAGCCGGCGCGCGGCGGCGGGAGCCGCGACACGTTCCTCGTGCGGGAGGCGGGCGAGGGCGAGCGCCTCCTGGCCGGGCTCCTCGCCCGCGCCGACCAAGGGTCAGGACCACCGGCGTACGTCGTGGAGAGCTACCTGCAAGGGGCGCCGGGCGCGGCCCTCGGCGACTACGTCTCCGTCGAGAGCCTCTGCGCCGCCGGTGACGTGCGCCACTTCGCCGTCACGGGGAAGCTCCCGCTCCTGCCGCCGTTCCGCGAGGCTGGTCAGTTCTGGCCGGCGGCGCTCACGGCCGAGGAGCGGGTCGCGGTGCTCGACCTGACCACGCGGGCGCTGCTGGCGCTCGAGGTGCGCGCGGGGTTGGCGCACACCGAGATCAAGCTGACGGCGAGCGGCCCGCGCATCATCGAGGTCAACGGGCGGCTCGGCGGCCACGTCAACTGGCTGTCCAAGGACTCGGTCGGCGTCGACCTCGTCCGGATGGCCGGTCTCGCCGCATTGGGCCGGCTCGACGATGACCAGGTCCCCGTGCCGTCGTCGGTCTTCTTCCAGAAGCACGCGCTGGCCCCCACCGCCCCCTGCCGCTTGCTGTCCGTCCGAGGGGCGAGGGAGGCGCGCCGGCTGCCGGGCGTGCGTGGTCACCGGACGCTGGTCGCGCTCGGTGAGCCGCTGCCCGGCGGCGTCGGCACCACCGAGCTCGACCTGTTGTGGGGCAGGTGCGAGGCGCCCGATGAGCTTCCCGCCGCCATCGCCACCGTCAACCGGGCGTTGACCTATGAGCTGGACATCGGCGGCCGGGCTCTGTGCATGACCGGTGCCGAGCTCGAGCGGTGGGAGCCATCGGCTGGCGGTGCCTGCGAGACGGCGCAGGACGACGACGAGCTCGCGGCACTGACGACAAGGAGCGCGATCGATGCCTGACATGACGATCACCACGCGCACGGCGGAGAGCCTCGTGACCGAGCTGTTCGCGGTGATCGACGAACGGCGCTGGGACGACCTCCTGACCGTCTTCGCCGAGGACGGTGTCTACCTGCGACCGGGCTACCCAGCCTTGACCGGCATCGAGGCGATCGAGCGCTTCTATCGCCATGAGCGGATCATCGCCGCGGGCGAGCACCGGGTCGAGCACGTGGTCAGCGATCTCGGCGTCGCGGCGTGCTGGGGACGGTTCACCGGCCGCAGCAAGTCGGGCGAGCCGTTGGAGGAGGACTTCGCGGACGCCTACCGCGTGCGGGAGGGCCGGATCGTCCATCGGCGGACGTTCTTCTTCCGCCCGGCGATCTGACCAGGGCGCCGACATGCGAGCGGGAGGCATGACCGCCGGCGTCGCAGCGGCGGTCGCCGCGACCTCGTTCCCGGTCGTCGACCCGCGGACCGGTGAGGTTCTCGAGCGAGTGGCCATGCTGCCGGCCGGCGAGGTAGCGCGGGTGGTGTCGACCGCCGTGGCCGCGAACGAGCGGTGGGCCGGCACGCCGTTGGCCGAGCGCTGCGCGCTGGTCGAGCGACTCGCCGACGAGCTGGCCGCTGACGTCGAGGTGGTGGCCCGCGCATTCTCGCGCGAGCACGGCAAGACGCTGATCGAGGCGCGCACCGAGCTGGAGCGGGCGACCGACGCCTTGCGCTGGAGCGCTCGCGCCGCCTTGGAGGTCGCGCGCGCAGCGGCCCTTCCCGACCGGGACGGCCTGGTTCGATCGGTGACGGTGGAGCCCGGCGGTCCCGTGCTGGCGATCGTGCCGTGGAACTTCCCAGCCGTCGTCCTCGCGCGAAAGCTGGGACCCGCGCTGGTCATGGGTTGCCCGGTCATCGTCAAGGCTGCCGAGCAAGCGCCGTTCGTCAGCGCGGCGTTCGCCCGTGCCGCCGGGCGTGCGGGCTTGCCGCCGGGCGTCGTGCAGGTCGTGCTCGCCGATCCCGCCGTCACTCAAGAGCTCGTGCGCCGACGAGAGCTGGGCCACGTGACGTTCACCGGCTCGACGCGGGTCGGCCGCATCGTGGCCGCGCTCGCGGCCGAGGCGCTCACCCCGTGCACGCTCGAGCTAGGGGGGCATGCGCCAGCGATCGTGCTGGCCGATGCCGACCTCGACGTCGCCGTCACGCGACTCGCCGCCGCGAAGTTCGGCTCGGCGGGCCAGAGTTGCGGCGCACCAAGCCGATTCCTCGTCGAGCGGCCCGTGCACGACGGGCTCGTGGCTCGCCTCATCGCGGCCGCGCCCGCGCTCGAGCCCGCTGCCCGAGGCGCGACAGGCGAATGGGTGATGGGGCCGCTCAACAACGAGCGCAGGCGCGTCGAGGTGCACGCGCTCGTCACCGACGCGGTCGAGCGTGGCGCTCGGCTCCGTTGCGGCGGCGAGGTGCCGGCAGGCTCTGGGTGGTACTACCCGGCGACCGTGCTCACCGAGGTGCCGCTCGACGCGCGCGTGCTGGTCGAGGAGCCGTTCGGGCCGGTGGCTCCCGTGCTGGCGTTCGACGAGATCGACGACGCGGTGCGAGTCGCCAACTCGACCGACTACGCCCTTGCCGCGTACGTCTTCGGCGGAGCGGACCGGGCCGCGGCGATCGCCGCGCGGCTCGATGCCGGCAGCGTCTCGATCAACGCGGCACCGGGCGCAGCCCCCGACGCGCCGCTCGGCGGGCGTCGGGCCAGCGGCTACGGCTACGAGGGTGGCGAGCAGGGCCTCCTGGCGCTCGGCCGGCTCAAGATAATCCAGGCTGCCGTCGAGAGCTGACCGGACGGCTCAACCAACCGCCCACACCGGCGTCACCGACGCCCCGCGCAGGCGCTTGGGCACCGGCGAGGCAAGGCCGAGATGGATCTCGCTGCAGCCGTGCTCGAGCGCGTAGCGCAGCGGCGCGTAGACGAGCACCTCGACATAGGCCAAGTGCCGGGTCTCGGGTCCGTCGGCGAGCCCTACCTCGTGCATCTCCAGCACGGCACCGCGATGGCAGGCGAAGCTGGCCGCGAGCAGGCGGCCCTCGAGGGACCGGATCACGAACGCAACGCGCCGCCCCAGTGGTTCGGCCGCCCACTCCTCCATGCGCAGCCGCAGGAACGCCGGATGGTCGCCGCCGCCGTGCCGATCCTTCACGGCAAGGATGAGCGGAAGGGCCTCATCGACCGTGCTGGCCGCCGTCACGCAACGCGCGCGCAGCATCATCTCGTCGAGCTTCCGCCAGTCGCGCTTGACCACCGATCGGCGCGAGTGGTCGAGCGACGCGAGATAGTGGGCGAGATCACGGCCGGGGACCCGGAGCATTGAGAAGTCGTCGATGTGCGCGGCGCGGCGCGCGGCGTCCGGTCCGACGAAGCCGGCGACCCGGTCGTCGCGCACGTAGAGAGCAGCACCGACGAGCTCGCGCGCCTGCGCATGCGCGAAGGCCGCCTCCGCCAGCTCGGTGACGACCGCCGAGGCAGCGGTCCCTTCGAGCTCCGCCGAGACCGCGGCGTCCGAGACGAGATCCGTCGTGCCGCCGATGAGGAGGTAGTCGCGCGCAGGTCGCGGACGCTCGAAGAGCTGGGGCGCGACGCGATGTGGATCGAACATCTCGGCAGGGAAGGCCGTTCCCTTCTGCTGGTGCACGCCGAGCAGGCCCACCGCGTCATGGCCGTGCATGGCAACCACGAAGGAGGTGCGCCGACGGGCATCTGCCGCAAGGCTGGAGAGCCGAGCCGGGTCAAGCGCTGATGAGGGGGTCGTCCAGCACGTGGTGCCGATGAGGCCGAGGGCGTCCGCCGGTGAGAGAACGTGCGTCTCGATCAATCGGAGGTCCCCCAGGCAGCTCATGGTCGCTGCGGCCGTCTCTCCACCGTGGTACGCGGCGGAATGGGTGTCAACCGCAGTCGAGCCCAGCGGGCTCGCGCCGTCCGTTCCGAACCGGGGTCAGTGATCACCCAGGCCCTCGGATACCGAGGACCGGAAGGCACTCGGCGACGCCGACGAGCTCGATGTCGTCCCGCCGCCCGTCGAGCCAGCGCTCGCGGGTCAGCCGCCAGCGATTCACCTCGGCCGCGTCGCCCCGGCGAGTGGACCAGTCCACGCCGTTGGGCGCGTAGCCCAGGGCCTGCGAGATGCGGTTCGACGCGTGGTTGTCGACGAACGCCCCGCTGTCGGCCTGCCGGGCGCCGAGCCCGTCGAAGGCCAGATGCAGCACGGCCTGCCGCATCTCCTTGCCCAGGCCGTGGCCGCGGGCTCCGGTGCTGAGCCAGGAGAACGTCTCCACCGTGCCGAACGCGGAGAAGCTGGTGCCGATCAGATCCTGCATGCCCACCGGCTCGTCGTCGACGACCACCACGAAGTACAGCCGCCAGAAGCTGTCGCTGACCTTTGCGCGGCCGGCCCAGATGCCGCGGAGCCAGGCCCACTCCCGATCCGGATTGTCCTTGTAGAGCGACATCGGGTCGTCGAACGGCCACGGCGGCGCCGTGGCCACCCCCTTGCGGACCGCTGGCACCAGTTCCCGCAGTAGGTCGTCCGTTGCCCCTAGCAGCGACAGCCGGGGGGCATGCACCTGCACGTTCAGCGGAGGATACGGGGACGTGGTACTGGCGATCGTCGGCACGGGCACAACCGTACCGGCCATGGCGCTGGACCCTCGCCCATGAGGGCGAAAGGTCGGGTGGGAGGGGGGCGCCGCCAGGGGCTCGAAACCTCGAACCAGCCGATCAAAGGGACGGCGTGCCGCTTGGCCCACCGTCGCGCCTATGACCTGTCTGAGATGGCAGGCGCGCGCCGTACCGGCGTCGATCGTGGCGTTCGTCGCGATTGCCAGACGTGGCCGGTCAGGGCGCCGAGCACCACCACCGCGGCGATGGCGATGAACCAGGTCAGGAGGCTGAAGACCACGCCGATGGTGCCGTAGAGCCGACTGTCGCTGGTGATGGTGGGGGAGAAGTAGAGCGCGGCGAACGCTTCGAGGCCCATCCAGAACAGCCCGGTGGCGACCGCGGGCCGGAGCAACGCATGCCATGTCAGTTTGCCGGCGAGCAGGAGATGCATGGACCACCAGAAGAAGGCCCCGCTGACGATGGGGATGGCGAGCCCACGGAGCACGGCTGAACCGGGCATCCCTCGAACCGCATCGTTGATGATGCCGTCGAGGATGAGCCAGCCGGCCGCGCCGACTATCCAGAGCAGCAACCGCAGGATGTTGCGCGCATCACCGTGGTGGAGCTGGCCGAAGATCTGCTCGTAGGCGGACTGCATCGAGCCGGCGACGCCGATGGTGCCCGCGAGGCCGAGCACCAGCGCCAGGACGAGGGCCGAGGTGGAGTGCTTCGACGAGCTGTGGAACAACTGCTCGACGATCTGCGTCGCGCGTGCATTGAGACCCAGGTGGCGGGCGAGGTCGTCCTCGATGCGCCTGCTCGCGAACGAGCTCAAGAGGATGATGAGCGGCAGCGTCGAGAGCAGGAACGCCGCTCCGAACATCGTGATAGTGGTGGCGAAGTGCAGGCCGGCCAGCCGCTGCACGAGTTCCTGCATGGCTGAGCCCTCGTATCGACGCCGTGCGCGAGCCCGCATCGCGATCCAGCTCCGCGAGGTGATCACAACCTGATAGCCGACGGCAACGCCGGCTCCCTCCACGCTCCACATGAGCGCCGGGCGATCCGCCTCAGCTCGCCAGTCATGTCCCTGGTCTTCGCCGTCGCAGAGCGTGCAGCCGAGAAACGGTGAATGGCGAGATGATGAACAAGACCGATACGGACAGGTAGAAGATCACAGCGAGCGGGGGGATGAACACGCCGACGACGGTTGCTCCGGCCTGGGAGAGCATCGCCGTGCGACGATCGGACGCGAAGCGCTTCAACTCCTCCTCCGCTTGGTCGTCGACCGCAATGCTACGTACGCGTGAAGCGCGCCGGATGAGGAGAAAGATCATCAGCGCCGCTAGTGTGAGATCCGCGCCGAACAGCACGACCGCAACGCGCTCGGCGCCCTGCGACGTGGAGACGTCATTGCCGGTCGCGAGGTAGGACACGAACAGATGCGTGGCGACGGTGGCAGTGGTGAACGGCAGCAGCGATACGAAGAGCAACAACAGCAGGTTCAGCCGAAGCAGCGGAACATCGACGAACCGCAGGAATCGCGTCATGTTGCTGTGCGCCATCCACACCCCGCCGATGAAGGCGAAGCTCACGAGATAGCCGAGGTAGCGCGGCCACTCGTGCTCGAGCGTTGCGACGAGTGGCTCACCACTGCTCGGGGGGTGCAGCTCGATGACCAGCAGCGTGATCGCGATCGCGAACACGCCGTCGCTGAAGGCCTCCAGCCGTCCGGGTGACAGCGCCCGGAGCGCGCCCGGCGGCCGGACTCGGGCGTCCGGTACGTCGGCGGTGGTAGCCAATGGCCGCTACCCGGCGACGGCGGCGACGGGCCCTGCCGTCCGCTCGCTTCTCATCGGTCGCCCTCACCTTCCTGCGGCGGCTCATGCGGCCGCTTGTTGCGACGGTCGTGCACGGCGGCACGCCTCGCATCATCCGAAGCGGGCGAACCGGAGCCCGTCTGCTGCCCGCACTCGTCCCGTCGATCTCGCCCGAGACCGTTCTGGATCGGCTCATGCGCGCGAGGTGCGGATGCCTGCATGGGCTCCTGGGCGATCGAGTCGCCATCTGGAGCGTGGAGAGCGGCTATCCTGAGGGCGGCAACAACACCGAGGACTGACTGCCCACGCCGGCCGATCCCGACGCAGGCGAACCGGCGTGACGTGAGTCCCTGCCTGGGACCTTCGACCCTGCTCCGAACGGGCTGGGCTCGCCGACCGTAGCGGCCTTGAGTCAGATCTGGCGGCGTGCATGTCCAGGAGGACCGTGAGCGGTGAAGCGGCAGCTGTTTCTCTGACGGAGTTGGACGTTCGCATCGCAGGCGTGCCCGTTGCGCTCGCCGTGGGCCGAGCGCTGTTCCTATGGGCGCTCGACCCAATGATGCTCACGCAGCCGGACACCGGCGCAATCCTCGACGCCAACCCCGCTGCCTGTCGCACCCTGGGCCTGTCCGTCGAGGAGATTCGGGCGCTGGGACGCGATGGCATACGTGACATGAATGACGAACGGTGGATTACCGGGCTGCGACAGCGCGCCCACACAGGCTCCTTCGTAGGGGAAGCCTCGATGCGTCGCGGTGACGGCAGCACCTTTCCCGCCGAGATGTCGTCTGCTGTCTTCGAGGTCGAGGACCACCGGTATGCGGTGTTGATCTTCCGTGATGTCAGCGAGCAACGGGCGCTCGAACGCCAACTGCATGACACCCTGCGCGAGATGTCGCGACTCGCGACGATTGATCCTCTCACCGGCCTGCTCAACCGTCGGGGGTTCATGACGGTCGGCCATGCGCTCGAAGAGCAAGCGCATCGACAGAGGCTCCCGCTCGTGGTTCTCGCCCTCGACGTGGACCAACTGAAGCAGGTGAACGACCAGTACGGTCACGCTGCTGGCGACGACATGCTCTGCGACGTGGCGGCTACGCTTACCGCGACCCTGCGCGGCGCGGACGTGATCGCGCGGCTTGGTGGCGACGAGTTCGGAGTCATCCTCACGGGGGCACGAGCTGCCGTAGACGCTGCACTTGCCGCGGAGCGCATCAACAACGACCTCGACGACCACGCCAAGCGACAGCAAAGGCCGTACAGGCTCAGGGTCAGTGTCGGCGTGGCGGCAGGCAGCGCGGGCTCCGCATTCAGCCTGTACGGGCTGCTGCGCGATGCCGACGACGCGATGTACGAAGACAAGCGAAGGGGCATCGGCGGATCACGCGCGGTGCCGAGGTGACCACTGGCGATCCTCGGCCACTCGCAGATCAACGCTCACCCACTCGCAAGTCGTGCCCGAGCTGGCCGAGGAAGCGGCGAGCGGATGAGCCGGGCGCCGTGGGTGAGCGCGACGACGGTGACGGGTTGACGACGTCTCGGTCGACACCGGTTCTCCCCTGCCGGGCTGGGCGCGCACTGACTGCCGCAGTTACGGCGCAGCGGCCAGTTACCCAGAACCAAGATCGAAGCGCAGCCCACGGTGCGACGCTTCATCACCGCCGCTGCCACCCTTGCCGTCGCCGCCGCGCTGACCGGCGGGCTAGCGTCCGTCCAGGCGGCCAACGCCACTGGCGGCGCGGGCCTGCGCGCTGGCGCCCCCGCCGCACGGGGCGGGAGGGGAGGTCGTCGCTCGACCGACCACGGGCAACGGCGCTGGTATGAGAGCCGCAGTGGCACCAGGAGGGCCACCATCGGCCGTCGCTCCTCGAGCGCCGGGCGGGCCTCGCTGCAGGTCAAGCCGGGTGCGCCGCCAGGGACTCGAACCCCGAACCCGCGGATTAAGAGTCCGCTGCTCTGCCAATTGAGCTAGCGGCGCAACGAGACAGAGAGTAGCAGACGACCTGGGGTCGCCTGGCGGGCAGGTGCGCTCCTGGTGCTCGCGGAGAGCGGACGGCCGGGCCCTTCCGCTCCCGGCGCCCGGCGGGCCAGGGTGGTCGGACGGGGTTGCGAGCGGAGGGAGCCGGTCGTGCGCGTGGTGGTCCTGGGCGGTACCCGCTTCATCGGGCGCGCCGTCGTCGAGGAGCTGGCCGCGGTCGGCGACGAGGTCGCCGTCGTGCACAGGGGCGACACCGAGCCCGCCGACCTGCCGGCTGTCGTGCACGTGCACAGCGAGCGATCGCGCTTCGCGGACGTGGCCGACGAGGTGCGCCGCTTCGGCGCCGAGGCGATCGTCGACTGCACCGCGTACACCGGCGTCGACGTCGACAGCGTGCTGCCGTACGTCGACGGGCAGGCGCGGCTCGTCCTGCTGTCCAGCATGGACGTGTACCGGGCCTTCGGCGCGGTCCTCACCGACACCGAGACCGACCCGCTGCCGATCACCGAGGAGTCGCCGGTGCGGCCCGAGCGCTACCCATACCGCGACAGCCCGCGCTACCGCCTGCCCGACTACGACAAGCTCGACGTGGAGCCCCGCTACCTCGAGCGCGGAGCGGCGGTGCTGCGGCTGCCGATGGTGTACGGCCCGCGCGACCCGCAACGGCGCGAGGAGTTCATGCTGCGCAGGGTCAGGGCCGGCCGCCGGCGCATCCCGATCGGCGCGGGAAACTGGTTGTGGACCAGGGGCTTCATCGGGGACGTCGCGCATGCCATCGCGCTCGCCGCGCGGACGGGGGCGGCGACCGGCGAGGTGCTCAACGTCGGCGAGCCGACGACCGGGAGCTTCGGCATGTGGGCCAGGCAGATACTGACCGCGGCGGAGCACGACGCCGAGCTCGTCCCCGTGCCGGACCGGTCGCTGCCGGACGATCTGCGGTTCCTGGCCGCCCGCGCCCAGCACGTGCTGGTCGACTCGAGCAAGGCGACCCGGCTGCTCGGCTGGCGGCACTCGCCGATCGAGGACGCGGTCCGCGCTTCGGTGCGGTGGCACCTGGCTCATCCACCGGTCGAGGAGGACGGGGCCCGCACCGGCGAGCGCACGGCCGATCGCACCGCGACCGACCCCACCGACTTCGCCGCTGACGAGCAGGCGCTGGCCGACGCGATCGCCTAGATCGCCGCGAGGTTCCCTTGATCGAGGCACAGTTCGATGTCCCAGGGGTCACGGTCTTGCATCGTCCACTCTGACGTGGTTTCCGGCATTTGCGCTTGCGCACCTATCCTCGATATGGCCGTGCTCGGGGGGTCGATGTCCCGCCCGGTGATCCGCGTCCGGGTGGGGGACAGGAGGAGGACTGTGCAGGAATTGAGGAAGCGGGCCGCCGTGCTGGCGCCGGTCGCCGTACTGGCTCTCGGGGCGGCTGCCTGCGGGGGTGGGAGCAACAGCAGCCAATCCGGCGGTGGCGCGCCGACGACCAAGCAGTCGGTGCGACCCAGCCAGTCGGTGGGCACCGGCGGCTCGCTGACGTTCGCGTACGCGCAGGCGTGCCCCGGGTTCAACGTCAACCAGGCCAACGACGCCCTCGCCATCTGCGCACTGATCATGTCGCCCGCGGTGCTGCCGACGACGTTCGACGTCTATCCGGACTACTCGCTGCATGCCAACAAGGGCCTGCTGGTGAAGGAGCCGACGGTCAGCATCAGCACCGGCAAGCAGGTCGTGACGTACGACCTCAACCCCAACGCGAAGTGGTCGGACGGCCCGGCGATCGGAGCCGCCGACTTCAAGTACATGTTCGACGCCTGCAACGGCAAGGACACCAAGTACAACTGCGCCGGCACCACCGGCTACGACCACATCACGAGCGTCAAGCAGGGCAAGGACGCGCACCAGGTCGTGGTGACCTTCGCCAAGCCGTTCGCCGACTGGCGGTCGCTGTTCAGCGCGCTGCTGCCGGCGCACGTCTTCGCGTCGGGCGGCCCGCAGGCGTTCAACAACAAGCTCGAGGGCAACCCGCCGTCCTGGACCGGCGGTCCGTTCAAGATCACCGGATTCCAGAAGGACCAGAGCGTCACGCTCACCCGCTGGGACGGCTACGCCGGACCGAAGGCGCACCTCGACACGGTCACGTTCCGCTTCCTCGCGGAGGAGACCGGCGAGCCGCAGGCGCTGCAGAACGGCGAGGTCGACCTCATCTACCCGCAGCCGCAGCTCGACATCATCCAGCAGGTCAAGGCGATCCCCAACATCACGGCCACGACGAGCCTCGGCGCCGACTTCGAGCACTTCGACTTCAACCAGAAGAACCCGCTGCTGGCGCAGAAGCCGGTGCGGCTGGCGATCGCCCAGGCGCTGAACCGCACCCAGCTGCTCGACGCGACGGTCAAGCAGTTCACCAACCAGGCTCAGGTGCTCAACAACCACATCTTCATGCCGGGCCAGTCGGGCTACCAGGACAACTCCGGCGGCCTGGGCAGCGGCAATATCCCGCAGGCCCAGCAGACCCTGCAGGCGGCCGGCTGGACCAAGCAGGGCCAGTGGTACGCCAAGAACGGGCAGACGCTCGCGCTCGACATCAGCACCACCGCGGGCAACGCGCTCCGGCAGAACCAGGAGACCATCTTCAAGCAGCAGATGGAGCAGCTGGGCATCAAGATCAACATCAAGAACTACCCGGCGGACAAGTTCTTCAGCGACATCGTGCCGAACGAGAAGTACGACATCGCCGACTTCGCCTGGGTGGGCACGCCGTTCCCGGTGTCGAGCAACGTGGCGATCTACCAGACCGGCGGCGGCGAGAACTGGACGGCCTACAGCAACAAGCAGGTCGACCAGTGGTTGCAGGAAGCGATCGGGCAGACCGACCCGCGCAAGGCGATCGACCTGATGAACAAGGTGGACAAGCAGCTCTGGACCGACGTCAACACGGTGACGCTGTACCAGAAGCCGATCTACCTCGCCTACCGCAACAAGTACGCGAACATCCAGGACAACCCCACCTCGGCCGGGCCGGTGTGGAACATCTGGTCCTGGGGCGTCAAGACCCAGTGACCCCGTGACCCCGTGACACCGTGACCCGGTGACCCCGTGACGAGCGGAGAGCCCGCAGGCCAAGCGACCTGCGGGCTCTCCGGCGGGGTGGACGAGCGGACTTGAACCGCCGACACCCGGGACCACAACCCGGTGCTCTGCCAACTGAGCTACGCCCACCATGCGGGGAGGACCCCGTCGCGAGCCAGTGTAGCGGCTCGCGCGCACGTCCCGCAGGGGCGCGGGACGCCTGGAAGCGACTGCCCGCCGGCCGTGACGCGGCAATGACCCCGGCTACGAGGCGGCGACGCCGTTCGGGGCCTCGGGCGGCTCTGATGCCCCCACCGACGGCGCCCCGGCGCCCGGCACGGCCTCCTTCGCGATCGCCTGTGCCTGCTCCGAGTCGGGGCCCGGCTGGGCCACGAAGACGGCCGCCCGGTAGTAGCGCAGCTCGTCGATGCTCTCCCTGATGTCGGCGAGCGCACGGTGGCCGCCGTGCTTGGTCGGCGAGGCGAAGTAGACCCGCGGGTACCAGCGGCGGACCAGCTCCTTGACGCTCGACACGTCGACCATCCGGTAGTGCAGGTAACCGTCGAGCTGAGGCATGTAGCGGCTGAGGAACCCGCGGTCGGTGGCGATCGAGTTGCCGCAGAGCGGCGCGCGCCCCGGCTCCGGCACGTGCGAGCGAACGTAGGCGAGGACGAGCTGCTCCGCCTCGGCAACGCTGGTCGTCGACGCCCGTACCGCCTCGGTGAGGCCCGAGACGGCGTGCATCTCGCGGACCACGTCGACCATGCCGCCGAGCGCGTCGTCGCTCGCCGAGACGACCACGTCGATGCCGTCGTCGAGGACGTGCAGCTCGGAGTCGGTGACGACGGCCGCCACCTCGAGCAGGACGTCGCGGTCGGCGTCGAGCCCCGTCATCTCGCAGTCGATCCACACGAGTCGGTCGTTCACCGGCCAACCCTACGGCACCGGCGGGACGAGCGATCCGGGCGGGTGATCATTGTGCGATTCGCCTCGTTCGCCTACCGTCGTCCGGTCAGCGACCGGTCCGCGCCCGAGAGGCCCGCGGCCGGCCACCGAGGCAAGGGGAGACAGGGGCGGACATGGGGAAGCGACTACGCGCGGCCATCGCCACGGCGGCAGCCGCGCTCGGCATCCTGACCGGCACCACCGGCCAGGCGAGCGCGATCACCTTCGGCACCGACGACGGCAACCTCCACCCGGAGGTCGGCGCCATGATCGTGCAGTACCCGGACGGCACGTACGACCTGTGGTGCTCCGGCACCCTGATCTCGACGACCGTCTTCCTGACGGCGGCGCACTGCGGTTACGACCTCGCCGACTACGGCATCGGCACCCACGACGTCTACGTCACCCTCGACCCCACCTGGCAGGCCGGGCGCAGCAAGCTGCTGCGCGGGACGTACCACTACGACCCGCAGTACGGCGGCGCCCAGTCCGACCCGCACGACATCGCGGTCATCGTCCTGGACCGGGCGGTCACCGGCGTGACGCCGGCGACGCTGCCGAGGGCGCACGAGCTCGACGCGCTCGCGGCGAGCCACCAGCTCGGCTCGCAGGACTTCACCGCGGTCGGCTACGGCACCTACCGGGACGACAAGACCGGTGGTCCGCACGCGCTGGGTGACTACGGCACCCGCAAGTACGCCACGCAATACTTCAACTCGCTGGAGAACGCGTGGCTGCGGCTGTCGGAGAACATCAGCACCGGCTCGGGCGGCACCTGCTACGGCGACTCGGGCGGCCCGCACTTCCTCGGCGGCACCTCGTCCAACCACATCGTTGCCACGACCATCACCGGCGACTCCCAGTGCCGCTCGACCGACGTCGACTACCGCCTCGACACCGACTCGGCAAGGGCGTTCCTCGGCCAGTTCGTGGCGCTGCCGTAGGCGCGGGCCAGAGCAGGCGTCAGGGCAAGCGGTAGTCGGCCGGCCCGGAAGGGCCGGGGGCCGGTACGGGGCCGCGGGTCGCGAACGCGTACGTCCACGACTCCTCCGTCTCGCCGTCGACCCACACCTGCCAGAAGTAGCGGCGGCCGGCGGCCAGCGGCATCGGCGCGAAGTGGAACGCCATCGGCACCGGGAGGGCAGCTCCTTGCGCCGCGCCTGGCGGTCGCCCGATCTCGAAGTCGCCGGCGAGCTCGACCGGCACGACGGTGCCGTCCGGCGTCTCCTGCCGGACCGGCTCGCCGTCCTCGTCGAACAGCCCCAGGCGGAACTGGAGCCGGCTGTTGGTGCGGTCCCAGGGCACCCACAGCAGGACCGCGACCGAGAACGGGGCTGTCGGCGCGCTCGTGGTGTCCCAGCCGCCGCCGTTGATGAAGAGCTTGCCCTCGGCGACCTCGGCGTGGTCGCACAGCAGCAGTGTGACGTTCATGCGTCGCAAGGCTACGCGGCTCGGCGGCGCACCCGGCGGGCGAGGCGGCGCAGCGGCGCGCGGGCCGGCTCCGGCAGGCGACTGGCGAGGCGCCGCCCCAGCCGCGCGGCGGCCAGCGGGCCCCGGCCGCCGCGGCGCCCGGCACCGGCCGGCAGGCGGTCCAGCAGCTCGGGCGTGAGCAGCTGGTTCTCCAGGGCCGGCGCGGGCGGGTGGGACCAGTCGATGCCGGGGAACTCGGCCCGGCGCCGGTCGAGCGCCGCGCCGGTCACGGCCGGTCCCGGGCCCGACGGGCCGAGTCGGTCGAGCGGGTCGAGTCGCGTCGGATCGTCGACGTCGTAGCCGAGGAAGCGGGCCAGCGGCGAGGCCAGCTCGCGCAGCAGCGCCCTGGTCGGCTCGTCCAGATCGGCGGTCCACGCGTCGATGCGCCGCACGTCGAGCGCCTGGTCGGTACGGGTGTGGCCCTCGACGCGGGCCGGTGCCCCACGGGCCCGCTGCACCTCGTGGTGGGCGAGCACGCGCGGGTCCCACGGCTCGCCGAGCCAGTCGAGCACGCCCCGCATGAGCGGCTCCGGCTCGCGGACGAGCTGCTCGTACCGGCACAGCAGGAACCGGTCGCCGAGACCGGCCGCGGTGGCCGTGAGCCGCGCGTTGATGCGCACCCAGTGGCGCACCGACCGGGCCCAGTCGTAGCCGAACCGGTTGTGCAGCGACGCGACCACCCCACCGGGATGGCGCACCGTTCCGATGAAGACGGCGTCGGGGAACAGCCGCAGGATCTCGGTCATGTGCCAGACGTGGAAGGGCGTCTTGTCGCCCCAGCGTGCCTTGCCCTGGGCGGCCGCATAGTCGTGGAACAGCCCGCCGTAGAAATCGGCGAGCCGGGCCCGCAGCTCGTCCTCGCCGAGCCCGAGCCGGCCGTACCACTCGCCGCCGAACTTCCAGAACGGGATCCACTCGTTGGCGAGCACGGCCCGCATGAAGCCGGTCTCCTGCGGGATCGCGATGCGGGCGTGGCTGTCGAGCATCAGGCGCAGCAGCGTCGATCCGGACCCCAGCGAACCGACGATGAAGATGGGCGCCGGTCGCTCGCCGGCGTCCGATCCGTCGACCATGGGGCGGAGCCTATCGGTGCGCCGCCGGCGCGGGGCGCCGCGCCGTCATCGCCGCCTGCACGTCGGCGCCGAGGTAGCGGGCGAGCGAGCGCGAGTACGTGCGCGTCAGGTGATGCGAGTCGAAGTAGACGACGACGCCACCGATCAGCGCGTGGCACTTCGTGGCGTCGCAGAAGTACCTGGTGAGCGGCAGGTAGCTCGCGACGTCCGGGTGCTGCTGCGCCACGGTGGCCAGCAGGCTGGGCCGTACGACGGATGCCCTGTCCCTGGCGCACGGGTCGTAGCGGACGTCCGACTGGGCGAGGCAGTCGGGGTCGTCGACCGGTCGCATTCCCGGCACGTCGCCGGTGACGATGACGCGGATCCCGCGCGCCGCCAGCGCCTCCCACGTGGCGAGGATGCGCTGCTCCGCCGTGCGCACGACCGGAGCGGGCTCGTGGGCGCCCTCGACGAACTCGTCGGCGAACCGGTAGCCGGCGAAGACGACCGCGTCGAGGCGAGGCATCGACAGCAGTTGGCGCTGCACGGCCGCCGACCAGCTGAGGCAGTTGGGGCTGGCGCCCGCGACGGTTATCTGCTGGGTGATCAGGCCGAGGCAGTTGATGCGCGAGTCAACGACGACGCGCCAGCCGTGGTGCCGCCCGTACAGCGCGAGCGCCGGTACGAGCCGCCAGGCATGGGAGTTGCCGACGATGGCGATCGTCCGCTGCGGCGACCGCTCGGCTCCCAGCACGCACGTCTCGGGCGCCGCGGCGTCGTAGTGCTGAAGGCACGGGTCGGTGCGTCCGTCCGCGGCCGCGAGCTCGGTGTCGAGGTGCGGTGGACGGGCGTAGGGCCGGGGGCAGCGGTTGACGGCGAGCATCGCCGCAGCGCCGAAGCAGGACCGCTGCTGCGAGACCACCAGGCGCTCGGTCTCGGCCTGGGAGCGGGCGGCGGCGCGGGCCATCGCCCGCACCTCCGCGTGGCGCGCGCCGGTGTAGACCGTCGAGCTCGCCACGACGAGCGCGGCGACGCCCACGACGGCGAGCGCGTAGGCCGGCAGCGCGTGCGCCCGCCACCGGGGGCCGGTGCGCACCGGGTCCTCGACGAAGCGCTTCGTGATGCCGGCGAGGACGAGCGACAGCGCGAGGATGGCGAGCTTGTCCGGCCACGACGTCCGCCCGTGCGTGACCCACGGCGCGGCGATGATGAGCGGCCAGTGCCACAGGTAGATCGAGTACGAGTTGTCGCCGATCCACTGCACCGGCGGCAGCGCCAGCAGCCGGATCGGTGCCTGCGCGGCGATCAGCGTCGCCGCACCGGCCACCGGCACGGCGGCGATCCACCCGGGGAACGGGTCGCCGCTGCCGATGCCCGCGTACGACCACAGCACCAGGCCGATCCCGGCCCATGCGGCGAGCGCGCGCATCGGGGCGGCCCGCGCACCGCCCGCGCGTGGGACGAGCACCGCGACGAGCCCGCCGACCGCGAACTCCCACGCGCGCGTCGGCGTGGCGAAGAACGCCATCGACGGGCTGGCTGCCGTCCACAGCACCGAGGTGACGAAGGAGGCGACGGCCACGCAACCGAGGACGACGGCCAGCCCGAACCGCAGCCGCTCCTGCCCGCGGCGCCGGGCCACCGCGAGGGGGAGCAGCAGCAGGAGCGGCCAGAAGAGGTAGAACTGCTCCTCGACCGAGAGCGACCAGTAGTGCTGGACGAGCGAGGGGCTGCTCTCGGCGGCGAGGTAGTCGACGGCATGGTGGCCGAGCAGCCAGTTCTCGACGTAGGCCGCCGCGGCGCGGATCTCCTGGAGGTTGCCCTCCCAGGTCACCCGCGGCATCAGCAGCAGGAGGATGCCGAGGCAGGCGGCGAGCACGAGCAGCGCGGCCGGCAGGATGCGGCGGATCCGGCGCGCCCAGAAGCTCGGGAGCGAGATGCGGCCGGTGCGGCGCATCTCGTCGGCGAGGTGCTGGGTGATCAGGTACCCGGAGATGACGAAGAACACGTCGACCCCGACGAAGCCGCCGGGGAGCGCGCGCGGCCACAGGTGGTAGACGACCACGCCCGCCACGGCGAGCGCGCGCAGCGCCTGCACGTCGCTCCGGAACGCTCGCCGGGCCGCCGTCGGCGCGCCACGATCCGTCACGGCTCCCAGGTACCCAGGCGGGAGGCCGGGACGCAAGCGGGCGCGCCCGGCAGGGATCGAACCTGCGACCAACCGCTTAGAAGGCGGCTGCTCTATCCGCTGAGCTACGGGCGCCAGGTGACTCAGGGTACCGGCGGCGCGGGCGGGGCCGGGCCGCCGATCAGCGCGGCACCGGCCATCACGGCAGGAGGGCGAGAGGCGGGGGGCAGGCCTCCTCGTCGCCATCCGGCCGGCAGGGGGTCGGTGCGCCGGGTGCGCTCGGCGTCCGGTGATGCGGTTTGTCTGCAACCTAGGATTTTTCCGGACACGATGTCAACGTACGTTGGCCAACGAGGGCTGGTGCCGCTACTGTGCTCCCGTGGCCGCTCGGGGGGCGGCCACGCTCCCGCGGGGGACGGAGGCGCCACCGATGCACGACGGGCACCGGTCCGCGCCGCCCGCCGTCCTCGCGCTGCCGGGCGGCCCGCGGTCGGAGCGCACGCGCGACGCGATCCTCCAGGCCGCCAGGGACCAGTTCGCCGCCAACGGCTACGAGCGCACCACCATCAGGGCCATCGCCGGTCAGGCCGGCATCGACCCGTCGATGGTGATGCGCTACTACGGCAGCAAGGCAGGCTTGTTCGAGGCCGCGTCCGCCATCCGGCTGCAGATGCCCGACCTGCGCGGCATCGACCGCGACCAGATGGGTGACGTGCTCGTCCGGAACTTCGTCGAGCGGTGGGAGGGCGACCTGGCCGACGACGCGCTCATCTTCCTCTTCCGCAGCGCGGTCACCCACGAGATGGCGGCCGAGCGGCTCCGCAGGGTGTTCGAGGAGCAGATCGCCCAGCCGGTGGCTGCGGCCCTCGACGACCCGCAGGCGGTACGGCGGGCCGCCCTCGTCGCCACGCAGATGCTCGGCGTCGCCCTGTGCCGCTACATCGTGCGGCTGGAGCCGATCGCCTCGCTGAGCGTGGCCACGCTGGTCAGCGACCTCGCGCCGACGGTGCAGCGCTACCTCACCGGCGAGCTCGCACCGGTCGAGCCGGGCGAGCGGCCCGGCGCGCACCGGTAGCGGTGGGCGCGGCCGTCGGCCCCGTACCCTGGTGGCATGGCGCAGTACATCTACCAGCTGATCAAGGCCCGCAAGGCCCACGGTGACAAGGTCATCCTCGACGACGTGACGCTCGCGTTCTTCCCGGGCGCGAAGATCGGCGTCGTGGGGCCGAACGGCGCGGGCAAGTCGTCGCTGCTCAAGATCATGGCGGGGCTCGACCAGCCGTCCAACGGCGACGCGATCCTCCAGCCGGGCGCCACGGTCGGCATCCTGCTCCAGGAGCCGTCCCTCGACGACACGAAGGACGTCAGGGGCAACGTCGAGGAGGCCGTGGTCGACATCCGGCGCGCCCTCGACCGGTTCAACGAGATCAGCGAGCAGCTCGGCTCGGCCGACGGCGACGAGATGCAGCGCCTGCTCGACGAGATGGGCGAGCTGCAGGACAAGCTCGACCACGCCGGCGCCTGGGACCTCGACAGCCGCATCGAGCAGGCGATGGACGCGCTGCGCCTGCCGCTGGGCGACGCCGACCCGACCCTGCTCTCGGGCGGCGAGCGGCGCCGGGTGGCGCTCTGCAAGCTGCTGCTGCAGCAGCCCGACCTGCTGCTGCTCGACGAGCCCACCAACCACCTCGACGCCGAGAGCGTGCAGTGGCTCGAGCAGCACCTGGCGCAGTATCCGGGCGCGGTCCTCGCGGTCACCCACGACCGGTACTTCCTCGACAACGTGGCCCAGTGGATCCTCGAGCTGGACCGCGGCCGCGCCTACCCGTACGAGGGCAACTACACGACCTACCTCGACACCAAGGCCGGGCGCATGAAGGTCGAGGGCAACAAGGACGCCAAGCGCAAGCGCGAGATCGAGCGCGAGCTGGAGTGGGTGCGCTCCAATCCCAAGGCGCGGCAGGCCAAGAGCAAGGCCCGGCTCGCCCGCTTCGAGGAGCTCGTCGCGGAGTCGGAGCGCACGCGGGCCGGTGACTCCGAGGCGATCCAGATCCCGCCGGGCCCGCGGCTCGGCGGCCTCGTCATCGAGGCCGAGGACCTGATGAAGGGATTCGGCGACCGCGTCCTCATCGAGGGGCTGTCGTTCAAGCTTCCGCGCGGCGGCATCGTCGGCATCATCGGCCCCAACGGCGTCGGCAAGACCACGCTGTTCAAGATGATCATCGGCGACGAGAAGCCCGACGCGGGCGAGCTGCGCGTCGGCGACACCGTCGACATCTCCTACGTCGACCAGGCGCGCGCCGGGCTCGATCCCAAGAAGACGCTCTGGCAGGTGGTCTCCGACGGCCTCGACCACATGAAGGTCGGCAACCGCGAGATCAACTCACGGGCGTACGTCGCGTCGTTCGGCTTCAAGGGCCCCGACCAGCAGAAGCCGGTCGGGGTGCTCTCCGGCGGCGAGCGCAACCGGCTCAACCTGGCGCTCACGCTGAAGGCCGGCGGCAACGTGCTGCTGCTCGACGAGCCCACCAACGACCTCGACGTCGAGACGCTGCGCTCGCTGGAGGACGCCCTCGAGGACTTCCCCGGCTGCGCCGTCGTGGTCAGCCACGACCGGTGGTTCCTCGACCGGGTGGCGACGCACATCCTCGCCTGGGAGGGCTCGCCGGCGAACTGGGCGTCGTGGTTCTGGTTCGAGGGCAACTTCGCCGACTACGAGAAGAACAAGCTCGAGCGGCTCGGCCCCGACGCGGCCCGGCCGCACGCGGTGACCTACCGCAAGCTGGTCCGTGGCTGAGCCGAGGTAGCGAGCCGAGCGAGCCGGCTCAGCCGATGCGCAGCAGCACCGCGGCCGCGTCGTCGCGCGCGGTGCCCTGCGCGGCGCTCAGCACGGCGAAGACCGTCTCGAGGGCGGTCGCCGGCTCGGCCAGCCTCGTCGCCCTTGCGAAGACGCCGGCCACGATGTCGTCATCGACCGCCCGGTCGCGCCGGTCGGTGAGCCCGTCGGTGTAGGCGAGCAGCGCGCCGCCCCTGGGCAGCAGCAGCTCGTGCACCGGCGCGGCGATCGACCGCTCGAGCCGCAGGTTGAGCGGCAGGCCGGTGGCGAGCGCATCGCTGCCCGTCTCGCCGTCCGCGTCGGCGCCGGTGACGACGATGGGCAGCGGATGACCAGCGCTGGCCAGCCGGATGCGCGCGCCCTCGTGGTCGTCGAGCGGGGTCACGTGGAGGGCGAGCGCCGTCACGTACCGTTCGCCGGGCGCCTGCGAGAGCAGCTCGTCGAGCTCCTCGAGCAGCTGGGCCGGGTCGTCGACGTGCCGGGCCAGCGCGCGGACGAGCAGGCGCACCCGCTCGGCCTCCTCGTGGGCGCCCCAGTCGCTGCCGCACGCGTCGGCCGCGATCACCCAGGCGCCGCCACGGTGGTCGGGAATCACCTCGATCAGGTCGCCGCCGGCGCCCTGGTGCAGTGGCTCGCTGCGGCACGCGACCTGGATCCCCGCGAGGGTGCGGGCAACCGTCCCCTGCTCGGGGGCGGCCGTGACCGGCGGCTCGGCGGCCGGCAGCCCGCCGGTGCCGACGCTGCGGTGCAGCGCGCGCCGTACGTGCGCGGCCAGCGCGGTGAGCAGCTCGACGTCGGGGTCGGCACTGGACGGGCGCAGGCTGACGAGCAGCGCGCCGAGCGGGCGCGCTGGGTCGACGGCGACCGGCACGGCCACCCAGCCGCCGCCGGCGTCGGCGGCCACCACGGGCCGGCCGGTGGCGGCGGCCCGGGTGATGGGAAGGCCGGCGTCCATCGGCAGCCGGGCGCCGACGGCCATGGCCGCGCAGTCGTAGCCGAGCGAGCCGGCGAGCGCGAGCTCGGTGCGGGCCGGTGTCAGCAGGCCGAGGGCCGCGCCCCTCGCCCCGGTGAGGGCGGCGGCGTGCGCGACGGCCACGGCGGCGATCTCGCCCGCCGAGCCCGCCGCGCTGAGGTCGGCGAGCGCGTCGGCGAGCAGCGGCGATGTCGACGCCTGCCCTGACGGCAACAGGCCGTCCCGTTGCGCCGTCAGCATCTCGCTGAGGTCGCTCATCGACCCGCTACCACCTTAGAAAAGCCTGGCCGGACCTGGCCCGACGCCCCGGAGGTCAACGGTAGCCCGCAGCGGTGCCAGCCGCACGCTGCTCCGCCGGATCTGGTGGTTCCCCGCTGTCCGGCCGAGGGCGCGGCCTGCGCAATTGCCCCGGTCGGCCGAGCGCAGATCACCCCAATGGCGGAGCGAACGGCGCGAACCGGCCGCGCCCGCGGGGGCTCCTTGCGCTCACCGCTGTCGCCGCCCGCTCCGCCGATCGGGGGCTCCCGGCTCGACCCCGCGGTCTATCTATCGGCCCGCGCGGCCCGTCGAGGCACATCGCGCCGGGTCGAGCGGACGCCGATCCGGGCGATGCGCGGGAAGGCGAGGGCAGCCATGACGAACGTGGCGCTGGCGGTGCCGGTGACGGCAGCGGTGCCGGTGACAGCGGCGGCGCCGGTGACGGCGCAGGCCGTCGACCGGGACGAGCTGATCCGGTCCCACCTGCGGCTCTGCCAGCAGGTGCTGGCCGGGGTGGCGGCCAACTTCCCGCGCCACGCCGACCGGGACGAGCTCGCCCAGGCCGCCCGCCTCGGCCTGGTGGAGGCAGCCCGCCGCTACCGCCCCGAGCGCGGCGTGCCGTTCGAGCGCTGGGCGGCGCTGCGCATCCGCGGCGCCATCCTCGACGCGGTCAGGGCCATCGACTTCGCGCCCCGGGCGCTGCGCTCGGCGCTGCGCGACGTCGAGTCGGCGCGCGAGAGCCTGCAGGCCGAACTGGGCCGCACCCCCTCCGCCGCCGAGCAGGCTGCCCGCCTCGGGATGTCGGCGACCGAGCTCGGCGCGCTCGAGGGGCGGGCGCACCGCGCGCTCGTCGTCAGCCTGGATGCCGCTGCCGAGGACGACGAGGACGGCGGGGGCCTCGCCGCCCGCATCGCCGACCGCCGCCAGCCTGACCCGCTGGCCGTGCTCGAGGGACTGGAGCAGTCGTCGTACGTCCGCGACGCCGTCGCGATGCTGCCGGAGCGACTCCGCGACGTGGTGGTCAGCTACTTCCTCGAGGGCGAGTCGTCCGCGTCCATCGCCGCGCGGCTGACGGTGACCGAGTCCCGCGTCTCGCAGCTGCGCTCGGAGGCCCTCGGCCTGCTGCGCGCCGCGCTCGCCGCCCAGTACGGCGACGGCGCCGATCTGCCCGAGCGGCACGCGGAGTTCGCCGCCGCGGTCGGTCGCCGCTCCACCTTCCGCACCCGGATCAGCCTCACCGCCTGAGCCGGCGGCCCCTACTGGAGGAAGTCGGTGAGCGACGGCAGCGCCGCCGCTCGCTCGGCGAGGCCGCCGGTCGGCGCCGGCTCGTCGACGCCGATCCCACTGCCGTCGCCGCGGACGGCGTCACTGCCTGCCGCGGGCTCGCGCGCAGCTGCTTCCCCGGTCGCCCCCTCCGGCGCTTCCCCGGCGTGCTGCGTCGCGCCGTCCAGCCAGGTGCGCAGCCCGGCCAGCAGGGGGGGCACGGCCAGCGCGGCCGGCACCGCGGCCACGGAGCGCACGCTCACCCTCGCACCGGCTCGGCGACCCGGCAGGCCGCCGCGGCGGCCTCGACGTCGGCGACCAGCCGCAGCAGCGCCCACCGGTGGTCGGCGAGCACCGGCCGCCACGGGGACGGGGCGACCGTCACCATGCCGCGCAGGGTGAGCGAGTCCGGCGGCACGCCGAGGTCGGCCGCGAGCTGGGCGACGAGCAGGGCCCGCTGGAGCTCGGTCGACCGGACGGCGGCCGTCGCGCGCTCCACGTCGTCGGAGGCGATCGGCAGGAGGCGGTCGTCGCCCGCCTCGATGAGCCTGGCCAGCACCTGGAGCCGCAGGACGAGCGTCTCGAGCTGCGCACGCTCCTTCGCCAGCACCCTGACGAGCCCGCTCAACTCCACGTGTCCCGACCTCCCGCCGGTCGTATCGGCAGCCAGCGGTGATCGTGAGGCCGGCCGGCGTGGCCCGGTGGCGTCCGCACGGGTGAAGTCGGCGCTCATGCTCGGCGCGCGCGCGCCGATGCATCTGGCAAGGGATCGGTCCGCGAGGCGTGGGCGCGGGACGCTGCGGGCCCTCGGGGGCCACGAGGAGAGGCGCGAGAGGCATGGTGCAGGGGATGGACGAGATCGTCCACGAGTTCCTCGTGGAGAGCTACGAGAACCTGGACCAGCTCGACCATGACCTCGTCGCGCTGGAGCAGGACCCGGGCTCGCGGCAGCTGCTCGCGAGCGTCTTCCGCACGATCCACACCATCAAGGGCACCAGCGGCTTCCTCGCCTTCGGCAAGCTCGAGCGCCTGACCCACGTCGGCGAGGGCCTGCTCAGCAAGCTGCGCGACGGCGAGATCGAGTTGCTTCCGGAGATCACCCAGGTGCTGCTCGAGCTCGTCGACGCGGTCCGGCGACTGCTCGGCTCGATCGAGCGCACCGGTGGCGAGGACGCCGTCGAGGACGGTGCCGGCCTCGCCCGGCTGATCGACCGGCTCACCCGGCTCCAGCACGCCGCCGACGGGTCGGCGCCGCGGTTGCTAGGGGAGAAGCTGGTCGAGGAGGGCCTGGTCCACCCGGACGACGTCACGCTCGCCGTCCTCGAGCAGCACGTGGGCGACTCCAGGCGCATCGGCGAGATCCTCGTCGAGCACGGGGCCGTCGACCCGAGCGCGCTCCACGAGGTGCTCGACGGACAGCCAGACGGCCGCCGCTCGGTGGTCGACAGCAGCGTACGGGTGGACGTCGACGTGCTCGACGGGCTGATGCGGCTCGTCGGCGAGCTCCTGCTCACCCGCAACCAGGTCACGGGAGCGATCAGCGCCTCCGGCGACCTCGCCATGACGCAGGCCTGGCAGCGGCTCGGTGCCATCACCGCCGACCTGCAGGAAGGCGTCATGAAGGCGCGCATGCAGCCCATCGAGAGCGCGTGGAACAAGCTCCCGCGGATGGTGCGCGACCTCGGCCATGTCATGGGCAAGCAGGTGCGGCTCGAGCTGGTCGGCGGGGAGACCGAGCTGGACCGCAGCGTCCTCGAAGCGGTCAAGGACCCGCTCACGCACCTCGTCCGCAACGCGCTCGACCACGGGATCGAGACGCCGGAGGAGCGGCTGGCCGCCGGCAAGCCTGCCGAGGGCCGGCTGACGCTCTCGGCCTCGCACGACGGCGGGCAGGTGCACCTGGAGATCAGCGACGACGGCGCCGGCATCGACCCCGCGCGCGTCGTCGCGGCCGCGGTCGACAAGGGCATGCTCAGCCTCGCGCAGGCCAAGCGCATGTCCACCCAGGAGCTGGTCGACTGCATCTTCCTGCCCGGCTTCTCGACCGCCGAGCAGGTCACCAACGTCTCCGGCCGCGGCGTCGGCATGGACGTGGTCAAGACGAACATGGAGCGCATCGGCGGCTCCGTGGAGGTGCGCAGCGCGGTCGGCGCCGGCACGACGCTCCACGTCAAGATCCCGCTCACGCTGGCCATCGTCGCGGCGCTCATCGTGGCGAGCGACGGGCTGCGCTTCGCCGTGCCGCAGGCCAACGTGATCGAGCTCGTGCGCATCCCGCCCGGCCAGCTGGAGCAGGCCGTCGAGCGGATCGGCGGCGCGCCGGTCCACCGGTTGCGCGGTCAGCTGCTGCCATTGCTGCCGCTGCGCGAGCTGCTGGGGCAGCCGCCCCGTGACGGCGAGGGCGACGGCACGTACATCGTCGTGATCGGCACGCAGGACCGGCACTTCGGCCTGCTGGTCGACGACGTGCTCGACACCGAGGACATCGTCGTCAAGCCGCTCTCCGAGCAGCTCAAGCGCATCCCCGCCTACGCCGGTACGACGATCCTCGGCGACGGCCGCGTCGCGCTCATCCTCGACGCATGGTCGCTCGCCGCGCACGCCACCGTCGGCGCGGCCACGACGCGGCTGCGCGGCAAGAGCGCGCCGACCGCTGCGGACGGGGAGGGCCTCGTGTCACTGCTCGTCGTGCGCGTCGCCGGCGACCGGCTGCTCGCCGTGCCGCTCGACCGGGTCACCCGGCTCGAGGAGATCCCGGTCAGCACCGCCGAGCGCGTCGGCGACCGCGAGGCGCTCCAGTACCGCGACGGCATCCTGCCGATCGCGCGGCTGTCCGAGCTGGTCGCCAGCCGGCCGGACCGTGGCGAGGACGTCCTGCAGGTCGTGATCTACACCGAGGGCGGGCGCAGCGTCGGGCTGGTCGTGGAGGAGGTCCTCGACATCGCGGCCGAGTCGCTCGCGACCGTCACCGACATCGACGGGCCGGGCGTGTCCGGCACGACCGTCGTGCAGAACCGGGTGATGGAGATGCTCGACGTGCGGGAGGCCATCCTCGCCGCCGATCCGCACTTCTACGACGAGACCGTGCCGGCCGGGAGGCCGGCCGCGGGGACGGCAGGAGCCTGAGATGACGAGCCGCAAGCTCTCCACGTTCCGGATCGGCGGCGACCTGTTCGGCGTGCCGGTCGAGGACGTGCAGGAGGTCACCCGGTCGCACGAGGTGACTCCCGTTCCGCTGGCGCCCGAGGCCGTCACCGGCCTGATGAACCTGCGCGGCCAGGTCGTCACCGTCGTCGACCTGCGCGTCCGGCTCGGCTACCCGCCCAGGGAGGCCGGCGCACCCACCGCCAACGTCGTCGTCCGCACGAGCGGCTCTGCCGGTGCTGCCGGTGGGATCGTGAGCCTCCTGGTCGACCGCGTCGAGGGGTTCGCGGACGTCACCGACGAGCAGTTCGCCGAGCGGCCCGACACGGTGACCGGACCGGCGGGCGAGCTGGTGACCGGCGCGTACGAGCTGCCCGGCCGCCTGCTGCTCGCGCTCGACCTGCACCGGGCGGTCGACGTCAGGGCAGCCGCGTGACCGCTGAGCGTGCGGTCGGTCCGAGTTGGGCCTCACGTTCCAGCGACATCGCGCCGAGATAGGACGTAGCGACCGGGCCGGCGCCCGGTCCGACAGGAGACAGGGACGGACATGCGCGCACTGGTGCTCGACGACTCACGCGCGATGCGGATGATCCTCGGCCGCATCCTGCGCGAGGTCGGCTTCGAGGTGACGGAGGCCGCCGACGGGCGCGAGGGCCTCGACGTGCTGTCGAAGGGACCCGTCCCCGAGCTGGCGCTGATCGACTGGAACATGCCGGAGATGGACGGCCTCGCCTTCGTCAAGGCGGTGCGCCAGCACGACCGGTACGCCGGCATGACCCTCATGATGGTGACCACCGAGAGCGAGCAGAGCCAGATCGTGCGGGCCCTCGCGGCCGGTGCCCACGAGTACGTCATCAAACCCTTCACCAGCGAGGCGATCGTCGACAAGCTGAGCTTGCTCGGCCTCGCGAGCGTGTGACCATGGGCGAGGCCGGAGAGGCTCAGCTGCCGGCACCCCGGCCGCCGCGCCGGATCGGGGTGCTGGTCGTCGACGACTCGGTCGTCGTGCGCCGGCTCGTCACCACCGCGCTCTCGACCGATCCCGAGATCGACGTCATCGCCAGCGCGTCGTCCGGGCAGCTGGCGCTCGAGCGGATGGCGGTCACCACGCCCGACCTCGTGACCCTCGACATCGAGATGCCCGGCCTGGACGGGCTGGAGACGCTGCGCGAGATCCGTCGTGCGCACCCCCGGCTCCCGGTCATCATGTTCAGCTCGCTCACCGAGCGCGGCGCGCGGACGACGCTCGACGCGCTCGCCCTCGGTGCCAACGACTACGTCACGAAGCCGACCAGGATGACGACGCCGGACGAGGCCCTGGCCAACGTACGGGCGCAGCTCATCCCGAAGATCAAGGCGCTGTGCCCGATCCGGCTGGCGCCGGCACCGACCCTGCGGGTGCCGCCCGCGCGGCCGTTCGCCCTGCGGCCGAGGCCGGTCGGCGAGCCGTCGTCACCGGTGGACGTCGTGGCGATCGGCGCCTCGACCGGCGGCCCCGATGCGCTGTCGTCCGTGCTCGTCCGGTTGCCGGCCGACTTCCCGGTGCCGGTGCTCGTCGTCCAGCACATGCCGCCGCTGTTCACCCGGCTGTTCGCCCGCCGGCTCGACCAGGCGTGCGCGGTCACCGTGCGCGAGGGCCGCGACGGCGAGGCGGTGCGGCCGGGGACGGTCTACATCGCGCCGGGCGACCATCACCTCGGCGTGCGGCGGACCGCGACCGGCGTGCGGCTCGTCACCGACCAGGAGGGCCCGGAGAACTGGGTCCGCCCGGCCGTCGACGTGCTGCTGCGCAGCGTCGCCGAGACGTACGGGGAGCGCACGCTCGCGGTGGTGCTGACCGGCATGGGCCAGGACGGCATCCGCGGCTGCGAGCGGATCCACGCGGCCGGCGGCCGGATCGCGGTGCAGGACGAGCGGACGTCGGTCGTGTGGGGGATGCCCGGCACGGTCGCGACGGCCGGCCTCGCCGACCATGTGCTTCCCCTGGACGAGGTGGCTGACCACCTTCAGCGAGTCGTGGCGCGCGGGCGCACCGTCACCCCGCTGCGCCCTCGGGCCGGCACGAAAGGTCGCTCATGAGCGTGGCAGCGGGGGACTTCGACTACATCGCGCAGCTGGTGCGGCGACGGTCGGCCATCGTGCTCGAGCCTGGCAAGGAGTACCTGGTCGAGTCGCGGCTGCTGCCCGTCGCCCGCCGGACCGGCGACGGCAGCGTGTCCGAGCTGGTCGCCCGGTTGCGGACCCAGCCGGACGACGGGCTGCAGCACGAGGTCGTCGACGCGATGACGACGAACGAGACCTCGTGGTTCCGCGACCGGCACCCGTTCGACGCGCTCGCGTCGCGGATCCTGCCCGACCTGCTCGCGAGGCGGGCGGCGCAACGGGAGATCTCGATCTGGTCGGCCGGCTGCTCCAGCGGGCAGGAGCCGTACAGCATCGCGATGATCCTGCACGGCCAGATGTCGCTGCATCCGGGCTGGCAGGTGAGCATCCTCGCGACCGACCTGTCGCGCGAGATGCTCGCCAAGGCGCGCGCCGGGCGGTACGGGCAGCTCGAGGTCAACCGCGGCCTGCCGGCCACCATGCTGGTCAGCCACTTCGACCGCGCCGGCATCGAGTGGGTGGTCAAGGACCGCCTTCGCCAGCTCGTCGAGTTCCGCCCCCTCAACCTCGCCGAGCCGGTCGGGCCGGTGCTGCCGCGCTTCGACGTGGTCTTCCTGCGCAACGTGCTCATCTATTTCGACCACGAGACGAAGCGCCGCGTCCTCGCGCAGGTGCGGCGGGTCCTTCGTCCCGACGGCTACCTCTTCCTGGGGGGAGCCGAGACCACCCTCAACGTGGACGACGCCTTCATGCCCGTCCAGTACGACCGTGCCACCTGCTACCGGCTGCGTGGCGGAGAGGCCCCGTCATGACACTGAGCGCGGACAGCGGCGTGGAGATCGTCGGCAGCGGCGACATCGTGGTAATAGCGCAGGACGTGTGGTCTTCCTTCCTCGACCTGAGGCTGGAGCCCGCCGAGGGACCGGCGCCGCCCGGCGCGGCGGGCGAGGCCGACGAGGCGATGACCGGTGCGGTCGAGGTGCTCGATACCTGGCGCGGGCACATCGTGCTCCAGTGCACGCTGGAGACGGCCCGCTCGATGGCCGCGGCGATGTTCCTCATGGAGCGCTCGGCGGTCGGCGACAGCGACGTCGCCGACGCGCTCGGCGAGCTCACCAACATGATCGGCGGCAACATCAAGAGCCTGCTGCCGGCCCCGAGCCGGCTGTCCCTGCCGGTGGTGCACGAGGGCTCCTGGCAGCCGGGCGGCCCGGCGATGCTGCTGAGCCAGGTCGACTTCGTCGCCGGCAACGAGGGCTCGCCCGTCCGCATCAGCGTCTGGCAGGCCTGAGCGGCCTGCCCAGGCCGCTCGCCGGGTGCGGGCGCTCGTCAGGCCGGCTGGTTGGTCATCGCGTAGGCGGCCTGGTGCAGGTAGGCCCAGAGCGTCCGCTCGTACTGCTCGGGCAGGTCGAGCGAGTCGACGGCGGCCCGCATGTGACGCAGCCACGCGTCGCGCTGCGCCGGCCCGACGTGGAACCCGGCGTGCCGGGCGCGCAGCCGCGGGTGCCCCCTCGTCTCGCCGTACGTCGTGGGGCCGCCCCAGTACTGCACGAGGAACATCCGCAGGCGCTCCTCGGCCGGGCCGAGGTCCTCCTCCGGATAGATCGCCCGCAGCTCGGGGTCGCCGGCGACGCCGCGGTAGAACGCGGCGACGAGGCGGCGGAAGACGTCCTCGCCGCCGACCGCCTCGTAGAACGTCATGCCCGGCTCGGGCGGGGCTGGCTCGATCTGCACGCTTCCATCCTGCCAAACGCTCGTTTGCGGGGGCAGCGGCCATGGGAGAGGCTGACAGGACGGACGATACCGGCGACGCTCACCCGACCCACCTCGGAGGATGCAGATGACCACGCGCTCAGCGAAGGCTCACTGGGAGGGCACCCTGTTCGAGGGCAAGGGCTCGGTGGCGCTCGAGTCGTCCGGCGCCGGCGCGTTCGACGTGTCGTGGCCGGCGCGGACCGAGGCACCCGGCGGCCAGACGAGCCCCGAGGAGCTGATCGCGGCGGCGCATGCCTCCTGCTTCTCGATGGCGCTGTCCAACCAGCTCGCCCAGGCGGGCGGCACGGTGGAGGCGCTCGACACCACGGCCGACGTGACCATCGAGAAGACCGAGGGCGGCTTCACGATCACGGGCATCAAGCTCACCGTCCGGGGGCGGGTGCCGGGCCTCGACGCCGCCGCGTTCGCCTCGGCGGCCGAGCAGGCCAAGACCGGCTGCCCGGTCAGCAAGGCGCTGACCGGCACGGCGATCACCCTGGACGCGTCGCTCGAGGGCTGACGGCTACGTCGCGTAGTGCAGGCCGGCCTCGTCGAGCGCCTGCTTGACGCGGACGCGGACCTCCCGCGCGATCTCCCACTGCTTGAGGGGCCGGGTCTTGACCGCGAGCCGGATGACGACGCTGGAGCCGCTGACCTGCTCGACGCCCCACACCTCGGGCTCGTCGAGCACGAACGGCGACCACGCGTCGTCGTGCGCCACCTCGTCGGCGACCTGCTTCAGGAGCTCGACGGCGCGCGGCACGTCGGTGTCGTACGGCAGCGGCACGTCGATGACCGCCCGCGACCAGTTCTGGCTCATGTTGCCGACGCGGGCGATCTCGCCGTTGCGGACGTGCCAGACCGTCCCGTTGAGGTCGCGCAGCCGCGTCGTCCGCAGCCCGACGGCCTCCACCGTGCCGGTCGCGGGCCCGGCGTCGATGACGTCCCCGACGCCGTACTGATCCTCGAGGATCATGAACATCCCCGACAGGAAGTCCTTCACCAGGTTCTGCGCGCCGAAGCCGATGGCGACGCCGACGATGCCCGCGCCGGTGAGGACGGGCGTGACGTCGAAGCCGAGCTCGCGCAGGATCATCACGAACGCCGTCGTGAAGATGAACGCGGTCGCCGAGCTGCGCAGCACCGACCCGATGGTCTGCGCCCGCTGCTCCCTGCGCTCGTTGACGAGCGGGGGCTCCTCGGTGACCTCGAGCAGCTCGCGGGCCCGGCCGCCGAGGCGGCGCAGCGGCAGCGGCAGCCCGTTGGCGGTGTGCCGGATGAGCCGCTTGATGATGCGGTGCACGAGCCAGCGCAGCACCACGGCGAGCACCACGATGACGGCGATGTGCACCGACGCGCTCACGGGGCTCTCCGCGTGGAAGCAGAACGCGTCGCCGCTGCCGCACGAGTCGGCGGCGAGCGCTGCGAGGCCGTCGGGCGGCACGCGGACGGTCACCTCCTGCTCTCGTGATGGGCGGCACCCACCGTACGCGCGGGTGGTGCCCCAGGACGGCTAGGCGAACGTGCTGACCGCGATCAGTCCGATCGCCGCTGCGAAGCACGCGAAGCAGAGCACCCACGGCAGCATCACCATCGTCACCGCGGCCGCGTGGCGCAGCTGCGTGCTCCGGTGGGCGTGGCGGGGGCGCGCGCCGTGACGGCGGTGGCGGCCCTGGCCGGTGCGCCGGCCAGGGCGCTCGCGCGCGCGCCGACCGGCGCGCGCCGGCGGCCGGGTCGGGCCGGCCGGTCGCTCGGCGACGGCGCGCTCGACCCGGACGGTGCGCTCCTCCATCCGGCGCAGCGTCGCCGTGAGCTCGACCACGGCGGCCCGCAGCTCCGCGAGCTCCGAAGCGACGTCGTGGCCTGCGGGAGGGGCGTCGTCGGGCGTGATGCCAGCCACGTCTCGACGGTACGGTCAGCGGCCGCCGTCTCGTGGGAGCGACACGGGGTGGGCGAGCAGCAGGCCGGTGCGGGAGGCGATGAAGGCGAGCACGTCGACGGCGAGCGTGACCGCGCGGCTGATCGAGCGGGAGCTGTGCCCGACGTCGCGCTCCCTGCGCAGCAGCACGGGCCGCTCGCCCGACGTCGCGCGCTGGAGCGCCGCGCATGTCTTGCGGGCGTGCATCGGGTCGACGCGGGTGTCGGCGTCGAACACGGTGAACAGCGTGGCCGGGTAGTCGACCCCCTCGCGCACGTGGTGGTACGGCGAGTACGCGAGCAGCCACTCGAGCTCGTCCGGCTTGGCTGCCGTCCCGTACTCGTCGGTCCAGAGCGCTCCGAGCCCCGACCGCTCGTAGCGCACCATGTCGAGCAGCGGCGCCGAGCACACGACGGCCGCGTACAGCTCGGGCCGCTGGGTGAGCGCGGCTCCCACGAGCAGGCCGCCGTTGCTGCCGCCGTGGATCGCCAGCTGGCCGGCGGTGGTTCGGCCGTCGGCCACCAGGCGCTCGGCGGCGGCCACGAAGTCGTCGAACACGTTCTGCTTGCGCTCGCGCATGCCGGCCCGGTGCCAGTCCTCGCCCTCCTCGGAGCCCCCGCGCAGGTTGGCGACCGCGTAGCAGCCGCCGGCCTCGACCCAGGCGAGGGCTGCCGCGTTGTAGCCGGGCGTCATGGGCACGCTGAACCCGCCGTACCCCCAGAGGATCGTGGGCCGGGGCCTCCGCTCGGCGGTCCCGTCGGCTCCCTCGATTCCGTCGGCTCCGTCGGTCTCGGGCGACATCACGAGCATCCGCACCGGCGTGCCGTCCTTGGAGCGGTAGGTCACCTGCTCGGTGCGCACCGGTGGCACCCGCACGGCTCCCGGTGCCGTGGCCCAGGTGCGCAAGGCGCCGTCCCGCGCGTCGTAGTGCAGGACGAGCGACGGCGTGACGTGGTCGGTGTAGCCGAGCCACGCCTCGTGGCCGCCCTCCGGCCGCTCGGACAGGCCCGTCACCGTGCCGAGCCCGGGCAGCTCCAGCCGCTGCAGACGCTCACCGGTGCCGAGGTCGTGCACGGTCACCTCGCTGATGGCGTGCCTCGTGCGGGCCACCAGCAGCACCGGCCGCTCCGGCGCGTCGACGATCGCGTAGTCGTCGAGCACCGCCTCCGGGTCCTCCGGCACGAGCTCGCGCCAGTTCTCGTGCGCCGGCGCCTCCGGGCTCGCCACGCACAGCCGCCCGCGCGGCGCGTCGCGGTCGGTCCATGCGTACAGCCGACCGTCCCTGCCGACCCGCAGCCCGACGCGGGCGTCCACCCCCCGCTGCACCTCGCGCAGGTCGGGCCGCGCGAGGTCGCCGCCGGACAGGTCGGCGAGCCAGGCGTCGTTGCGCGGGGCGGTGCCCTCGTTCGCCGTCACGGCGAGCCAGCGGCCGTCGACGCTCACCGAGACGCCGTAGAACGTCGTGCGGTCGAGCCCCTCGCCGAAGACGACGGGGTCGTCGTCCGGGTCGGTGCCGAGCCGGTGCAGGTAGACCCGCCGGTGGTACTGCTCCTCGCCCTCCGGCACCAGCGAGGGAGGCAACCGGCGGACGTAGTAGAACGCGGCGCCGCCGGGGAGCCAGGCGACCGGCGAGTAGCGAGTGCGCTCGATCGGCCCGTCGACGACCGCGCCGGTCGCGACGTCGAGCACCCGCAGGACCGACTCCTCCGTCCCACCGGCCGAGAGCTGGTAGGCGAGCAGCCGGCCCTCCCGGTCGGGCTGCCAGGCGTCGAGCGTCGTGATGCCGCTGGGATCGAGCGCTTCCGGGTCGACGAGCGTCCGCTCGCCGCCGGGCTCGCGCACGATGAGCCTCGCGTGCTCCTGCCCGGTCTCCCTGCGCAGGAAGAAGGCGCGGTCGCCCCGCCACGCGGGAGCGGTCACGACGCCGGCCGCGAGCAGCTCGGTCACGCGTGCCCGCAGGGCGTCCTTGCCAGGCAGCGCGGCGAGCGCGCCGTCGGTCAGCGCGTCCTGGGCGGCCAGCCAGGCGCGCGTCTCGGGCGTCGCGGGGTCCTCCAGCCAGCGGTACGGGTCAGGGATCCGGTGCCCGTGCAGCTCCTCGACGAGGTCCAGCCGGGTCGCTGGGGGGTAGTCCATGACCCGAACCCTACGGGGGCCGGCACCCGGGAGCAGCCCGAGCGCGGCCGAGGCACAGGGGGCGCCGCAAGGTCAAGACGCGTGACCACGGCGCCGTCGTCGGGTTGACTGGTCACCATGCCCCGGCGCGAGCCACGTGCCGGGCAGGCCGAGGAGGCCCATGGTGCCCTACGCGCTGGTGCTCAACGCCTCGTACGAGCCGCTGTGCGTCGTGCCGCAGCGGCGGGCGATCATGCTGCTGCTCGCGCACAAGGCCGTCGTCGTCGAGCCGGGCGACGAGGTCTTCCACAGCGAGCGGCAGGCCCTGATCGCGCCGGCGGTCGTCCGGCTGACCCGGTTCGTCAAGGTGCCCTTCCGCGGGGCGGTCCCGCTGACGAGGCGCGGCGTGTTCGCGCGAGACGGCGGGCGCTGCGTCTACTGCGGGGCGCCGGCGACGAGCCTCGACCACGTGGTGCCCCGCAGCCGCGGCGGCCCGCACGCTTGGGAGAACGTCGTCTCGGCCTGCCGGCGGTGCAACCACGTCAAGGCCGACCGCGTGATCTCCGAGCTGGGCTGGCGGCTGCGGCGGACGCCGCGGGCGCCCACCGGATCGATGTGGCGGGTCCTCGGCACCGGCCGGATGGACCCGCGGTGGCGGCAGTGGCTCGCCGAGGACGACGCGATGGACGGGTTCGGCGAGGAGTACGAGGAGACCGCGACCGCGTGAGCTGCCCGTGAGCGAGCTGCACGACCTGACCGCGCTCCAGCAGGCGGCCGCGCTGCGGCGCGGCGAGATCGACCCCGTCGAGCTGGTCGACCACTACCTCGACCGCATCGACCGCCTGGACGGCAGCGTCGGCGCCTTCGTCACGGTCGTCCCCGAGGTGGCCCGCGCGGCGGCCATGGAGGCCGCGGCCGCCCTGCGCAGGGCCGGCCCGGCCGGCTTGCCGCCGCTGCTCGGCGTCCCGATCGCGATCAAGGACCTCACGGGCACGGCCGGCGTGCGGACGACGTTCGGCAGCGCGGCGTACGACGACTTCGTGCCGGCCGTCGACGACAACGTGGTCGTCAAGCTGCGGGCGGCCGGCACGGTCAGCGTCGGCAAGACGAGCAGCCCCGAGTTCGGGGCCGCCTGCTACACCGAGCCGGCGGCGGCGCCGCCCGCGCGCACCCCCTGGGACCTCGCGCGGATGGCCGGCGGCAGCAGCGGGGGAGCGGCGGCGGCGGTCGCGGCCGGCCTGGTGCCGTTCGCGCACGGCAACGACGCCGCCGGCTCGATCCGCATCCCGGCCAGCTGCTGCGGGCTCGTCGGCATCAAGCCGAGTCGCGACCGGGTGAGCATGGGGCCCTTCGGCGACGCGACCGGCATGGCCGTGCAGGGCCCGCTGGCCCGCACGGTGCCCGACGCGGCGGCGCTGCTCGACGCGATGGCCGGCCCGATGCCTGGCGACATCACCTGGGCGCCGCCGCTGCGCGAGCCGCTGCTCGCCGCCGCCGAGCGCGACCCTGGGCGGCTGCGCATCGGGCGCTACCGCACCCCGGTGATCGCCGCGGCCGACGTGCACCCCGAGTGCGTGGCGGCGTACGAGGCGGCCACCGACCTGCTCACCGACCTCGGCCACGAGGTCGTCGACGTCGGGCCGCCGTTCGGCGCCGACGTCGTGCCGCTCTTCGAGACCGTGTGGTGGGTGCGCTCGACGCTCGTCCCGGTGCCGCCGGAGCGCACCGGCCTGCTGCGGCCGCTCACCACCTGGCTGCGGGCCCAGGGGGTCGCGCGCAGCGGCCCCGAGTACGTGGCGGCCTCGGCGCAGCTGACCGTGGTGTCCAGGGCCGCGATCGCGGCGACGGCGCAGTACGACGCGGTGCTCACCCCCGCGCTCGCCCAGCCGCCGTTGCCGCTGGGGGCGCTGCGGGACGACGCCGACCCGGCCGCCGACTTCGCCGCGCAGGAGCGGTTCACGCCGTTCACCGCCCCGTACAACATCACCGGCCAGCCGGCCATCGTCCTGCCGCTGCATTGGACGGCTGGCCCGGCGCCGCTGCCGATCGGCGTCCAGCTCGCCGGCCGGCCGCACGACGAGGCCACCCTCGTCAGCCTCGCCGCCCAGCTCGAGGCTGCCCGGCCGTGGGCCCACCGGGTGCCGCCGGCCTGGACGGGCTGACCCCCGGCCCGTGCGGTTGCGCCGCGGGCGGGCCGGACAGACTGCCCCTCATGGGTGCCGCGACCGGCAGGGACCGGGACGACATCGACCCCGACCTCGCCGCACTGGCCGCCGCGCACGGGGTCGCGACGTCGTACGACGACTGGGCCGGCCGGCCGGTGCGGGTCGACGCCGACGTGGTGGTGACGACCCTCGGCGCGCTCGGCGTCGACGCGACCGATCCACGGGCGGCGCTGGCCGCCGCGGCAGAGGCGCGGCGCGCCCGGCTGCTGCCGCCGACGGTGGTGGGGATCGCCGGCACCGAGCGCGCGGTGGAGCTGGGCGCTGCGGGCGAGGGCGGCGGCGGGACCGTCACCGTCGAGCTGGAGGGTGGCGCTACCCGGGAGTGGCCGCTCGACGGCGCGATCTGCCGGCTGCCGGCCGACCTGCCGCCCGGCTGGCACCGGCTGACCGTCCAGGTCGCCGGGCGAACCGGCACGGCCACCCTGATCGTCGCCCCGCCGCGGCTGCCGGTGCCCGCCCAGCTGTGGGGCTGGCAGGTGCAGCTCTACGCCGCCCGCAGCGCCGGCTCGTGGGGGCTCGGCGACTACGCCGACCTGCGGGCCATCGCCCGGCGGGCCGGCCGCGAGCAGGGCGCCGGCGCGGTGCTCGTCAACCCGCTGCACGCATTCACGCCGGTGCGGCCGATCGAGAGCTCGCCGTACTACCCGTCCAGCCGGCGGTTCCGCAGCCCCCTGTACCTGCGGGTGGAGGACGCTCCCGAGCACGCGCTCGCCGACCCGGGCGTGCGCGTGGAGGTCGGCCGGCTCGCGGCCAGGATGCGAGCCACCAACCGATCGGAGCGGCTCGACCGCGACGCGGCGTGGGAGGCGAAGCTCGCCGCGCTGGAGCTGCTGCTCCCGGTCTCGCGATCCCCCGAGCGCGCGGCGTGCACGGCGGCGCTCGCCCGGGAGATGGGCGACGCGCTGCGCGACTTCGCGACGTACTGCGCGCTCGCCGAGAAGCACGGCCGGCGCTGGACCGGGTGGCCGGAGCCGTTGCGCCGCCCCGACTCGCCCGACGTGGCCCGCGCCCGCGAGGAGCTCGCCGACCGCGTCGAGCTGCACGCCTGGCTCCAGCTGCTCTGCGACGAGCAGCTCGCGGCGGCGCAGGCGGAGGCGCGCGAGGCCGGCATGCCGGTGGGCGTCATCCACGACCTGGCCGTCGGCGTCGACCCGGGCGGCGCCGACGCCTGGGCGCTGCAGGACGCCCTGGCGGTCACGACGACGGTCGGTGCGCCGCCCGACTCGTTCAACCAGCAGGGGCAGGACTGGCGGCTCCCGCCCTGGCGGCCCGACCGGCTGGCCGAGCTGGGGTACGCGCCCTTCCGCGACATGCTGCGGGCGGTCCTTCGGCACGCGGGCGGCATCCGCATCGACCACGTCATGGGGCTCTTCCGGCTGTGGTGGGTGCCCGACGGCGAGCCGGCCTCGCGCGGGACGTACGTGCGCTACGACGACGACGCGCTGCTCGCCGTCCTCGTGCTCGAGGCGCACCGGGCCGGCGCGCTCGTCGTCGGCGAGGATCTCGGCACCGTGGAGCCAAGGGTCGCCCAGGCGCTCGCGGCGCGCAGGGTGCTCGGCAGCGACGTGCTGTGGTTCACCCGCGACGTCGACGACGACGGCACCGACCGCGGACCGCTCCCGCCGAAGCGGTGGCGCGCGCTGGCGGCGGCGAGCATCAGCACCCACGACCTCCCGACGGCCGCCGGGTTCCTCGCCGGCGAGCACGTTCGCGCACGGGCCGGGCTCGGGGTGCTCGGCCGGCCGGAGGAGGAGGAGCGCGCGCAGGCCGAGCGGGAGCGGGCCGAGCTCCTCGCGCTCGCGCAGCGGGAGGGCGTGCTGGGGGAGGACCCCACCGGCGATGACGTCGTCGTGGCGCTGCACGAGCTGCTCGGTCGCACGCCGGCCGTGGTGAAGCTCGCCTACCCGGGCGACGCCGTGGGTGACCTGCGCCAGCCCAACCTGCCCGGCACGGTCGACGAGTACCCCAACTGGCGGCTGCCGCTGGCCGACGCGGCCGGCCGGCCGGTGCTCGTCGACGAGGCGCTCGACGCGCCGCTCGCGGCCCGCATCGCGGCGGCGCTGGCCCGCCGGAGCCCCGCGTCACCGGACCGGTCGTGATGGCCGGCAGGGGGGTTCGCTACGGTTGCCGTGCTTGCCGTTGTCCGGCTGCCCGTCCGACTCCGCCCGCCCCGGAAGGATGCCGTGAGAGCTCGTCGCATCGCCCGCGCGGCCGCGCTGGCCTGGGCCGCGCTGGCCTGCCCCGTGCTGGCGGCGCTGCCCGCCCAGGCCAGGGTCGACGACGGCGAGACGTCGTCGCGCACCGGCGCGTGGTACGTCGTCCTGATCTTCGTCGCGATCCCGCTCGGCACGTTCCTGCTCATCACGCTGCTGACGTACGCACCGTCGATGCGCAAGCGGCCGCGCTACCGGCCCAGCCGGGTGTGGGACTACGACGCCGTGTGGTTCAACGGCCCTGACGACCCCGAGAAGGCGATCGTCTCGACGCCCGCCATCGTGATGAAGGGGGGCGGCGCCAGTGCCGGCTGGTGAGGCGTTCAGCGAGCGGCAGCTCCGCGAGATCAGCCGCACCGTGGAGGCGGTCAGCGTCGACACGGGCGTGCAGTTCTCGGTCTTCGTCGGCCGCCCGGACGAGGACCCTGGCGAGCACGCGGAGCGGCTGCACAAGGCGCTGCCCGACCCCCGGCACTCGGTGCTGGTGATGGTCGCGCCCAACGAGCGCCGCGTCGAGATCGTCACCGGGACCGAGGTGCGCCACCGGCTCAGCGACCGCGACTGCGCCCTCGCGGCGCTCTCGATGACGAGCTCGTTCTCGGGCGGCGACCTCGTGGGCGGCATCGTGACCGGCCTGCGGATGCTCGCCGAGCACGCCAGGACGCCCGGCCGCAGCCGCGTGCCCTGAGGCTGCCGCGGCCGGGTGGTCCTCCGCTCGGCTCGCTCAGCCGGCGGCCGCGGCGTCGCGCTCGCGACCCCGCAGCGCCCGTACGACGCCGGCCCGTCCCTCGAGCAGCAGCCGGCGCAGGGCCGGCGGCACGTCGTCGGTGCGGAGGAAGGCGTCGGTGCGGTCGATGGTCGCCTGCTCGATGAGCAGGCTCGGGTAGAGGCCCTCGACGATGCCGGTCGCCATCTCGTGCGTGCGGTTGCGCCAGATGTCGCTGATCGAGGCGAAGTACGGCTCGACGTAGGCGCGCAGCACGTCGACGTGCTCGGGCTGCTGGAAGCCGGCGATCACCGCGGCCTGCATGGCGTTGGGCAGGTCGTCGGAGTCGACGACCGACCGCCACGCCTCCGCCTTGGCCTCCGCCGAGGGCCGCGCGGCCCGTATGGTGGTGGCGTGCCGCTCGCCCGCGGCGGTGCTGTCGCGCTTGAGCTCGGCGTCGATCTCGGCGTCGTCGGCGCAGCCGGCGATGGCCAGCTGGCGGAGCAGGTGCCAGCGCATGTCGGTGTCGACGGCCAGGCCCTCGACCGGCTCCGAGCCGTCGAGCATCCTCCGCACCCGCGCCAGGTGCTCGTCGCTGCGGGCGTACGTCGCGAACGCGCGGGCCCACGTCAGCTGCAGGTCGCTGCCGGGGGCTGCCGAGCGCAGCGCCTCGTGCGCCGCATCGGCGATCTGCTGACGGGCGGTCGGAACGTGGGCCGGGTCGGTGTAGAACATCAGCGCGCTGCGCACCTGGGCGAGCAGCGACTGCACCACGCCGACGTCGGGCTCCTGGCCGATGCCGCCGAGCACCAGCGCGATGTAGTCGCGGGCGGCGAGCTCGGCGTCGCGCATCATGTCCCAGGCCGCGGCCCAGCACAGGGTGCGCGGCAGCGACGACTCGAAGCCGCCGATGTGCTGGGTGAGGGTCGTCAGCGAGCGCGGGTCGAGGCGGATCTTGGCGTACGTGAGGTCGTCGTCGTTGACGAGGACGAGATCGGGCTGGCGCTGCCCGGCGAGCGCCGGCACCTCGGTGCGGTCGCCGATGACGTCGACCTCGACGCGCTCGCGCCGGGCGAGCTGGTCGCCCTCGAGGTCGTAGAGCCCGATCGCGACGCGGTGCGAGCGGAGGGTGGGCCAGTCGGCGGGTGCCTCCTGCAGCACGGCGAACGACGTGAACGCACCCCTGTCGTCGGTCTCGAACGACGGGCGGAGCGTGTTGACGCCGGCCGTCTCGAGCCACTGCTTCGACCACGCGGACAGGTCGCGCCCGCTGGACTGCTCCAGCGCGTCGAGCAGGTCCTGCAGCGAGGTGTTGCTCCACTCGTGGGTGCGGAAGTACGCGCGCAGCCCCGCGATGAACTCGTCGCGCCCCACCCACGCCACCAGTTGCTTGAGGACGCTCGCGCCCTTCGCGTACGTGATGCCGTCGAAGTTGACCCGTACCGCCTCGATATCGATGATGTCGGACGCGATCGGGTGGGTGGACGGGAGCTGGTCCTGGCGGTAGGCCCAGGTCTTCTCCACGTTGGCGAACGTCGTCCACGCGCTGGTCCAGCGGGTGGCCTCCGACTGAGCGAGCACGGCCGCGTAGCTGGCGAACGACTCGTTGAGCCACAGGTCGTCCCACCACCGCATGGTGACGAGGTCGCCGAACCACATGTGGGCCATCTCGTGCAGGATGGTCTCGGCGCGCCGCTCGTAGGAGTAGTCCGTCACCTTGGAGCGGAAGACGTAGTCCTCGAGGAACGTCACGCAGCCCGCGTTCTCCATCGCGCCCGCGTTGAACTCGGGCACGAACAGCTGGTCGTACTTCGCGAACGCGTAGGGGTAGTCGAACGTCGCGTGGAAGAAGTCGAAGCCCTGCTTGGTCACCTCGAACAGGGCGTCGGCGTCGAGGTGCTGCGCCAGCGAGGAGCGGCAGTACAGACCGAGCGGTATCTCGACGCCCGCCGGCGAGACGTACGAGTCGGTGACCCGGTGGTACGGGCCGGCCACCAGCGCGGTGATGTAGGTGGACATCTGCGGGGTCGCGGCGAACGTGACGCGGATCGCGTCGCCGGACGGCTCGCAGCTCTCGACCGGCGCGTTGGACACGACCTGCCAGCCGGCGGGGGCGGTCACCCGGAAGGCGAACTGCGCCTTCAGATCGGGCTGGTCGAAGCAGCCGTACATCCGGTGCGCGTCGAACGTCTCGAACTGGGTGTAGAGGTAGACCGCGTCGTCGACCGGGTCGACGAACCGGTGCAGCCCCTCGCCGGTGCGCATGTAAGGGCAGTCGGCCACCACGCGCAGCGAGTTGCTCGCGGCGAGCCCGTGCAGCTGCACTCGGTTGCCGTCGAAGACCTCGGCCGGGTCGAGGGACTCGCCGTTCAGGACCACCTCGTGCACGGTCGCGGCGGTCAGGTCGAGGTAGCTGCCGCTGCCCGGCTGCGAGCAGGCGAACGTCACTTCCGATGTCGACCGGAACGTCGAAGGACCCGTCGTGAGGTCGAGGTCGACCACGTACCGGTCGACGTCGAGCAACCGAGCCCGCTCACGGGCCTCGTCGCGCGTGATGTTGTTGACCGACACCGCCGGCGTCTCCTTCGTGATCTTCGCTGGCCTTCAGTGGCCGTCGCCGCCTCGCTGGGCTCCCGTTTCGTCCCCCGAGTGTTTCACGCCATCGCCCGTTCCGGTCCCCGGGAGTCACAGCCGGTCCGTCGCGTGCGACCCTGATGGCAAAGCCGCTGGGCCCGCTGGAGGTACGCCGTGCACGACCACGACACGATCTACGTAGACGGCGCCTGGGTGCCGTCGGCCGGTGCCGGGCGGATCGAGGTCGTCGACCCCCGCACGGAGGAGGTCGTCGGCCACGTCCCGGACGGCACCGCCGAGGACGTCGACGCGGCGGTGCGCGCCGCGCGCCGGGCCTTCGAGCCGTGGGCGGCCACCTCCCCGGAGGAGCGCGGCAAGCTGCTGCAGCGGCTGAAGGAGGCGCTGCAGTCGCGGGCCGAGGAGATTGCCGAGGTCGTCAGCCTCGAGATGGGGGCGCCGCCGAAGATCGCCAGCGCGATCATGGTGGGCAACCCGGTCGCGGTGCTCGACAGCATGGTCACCGTGCTCGCCGAGATGCGGTGGGAGGAGGAGGTCGGCAACTCGCTCGTCGTCCGCGAGCCGGTCGGCGTCGTCGGCGCGATCACGCCGTGGAACTACCCGCTGCACCAGGTCGTCGCCAAGATCGCCCCGGCGCTCGCGGCCGGCTGCACTGTCGTCCTCAAGCCGAGCGAGGTGGCGCCGCTGTCGGCGTACCTGCTCACCGAGCTGGTCCACGACGTCGGCTTCCCGCCTGGCGTCCTCAACCTGGTCTGCGGCACGGGGCCCGTGGTCGGCGAGGCGATCGCCGCCCACCCCGATGTCGACATGGTGAGCTTCACCGGCTCGGTCCGGGCGGGGCGGCGCGTGGCGGCGGTCGCGGCAGGGACGGTCAAGCGGGTGACGCTCGAGCTCGGCGGCAAGTCGGCCAACGTCGTCCTCGACGACGTCACCGGCGACGCGCTCGCCAAGGCGGTCAAGATCAACGTCAGCAACGCGTTCCTCAACTCCGGCCAGACCTGCAGCGCGTGGACCCGGCTCGTCGTCCCGCGCGCCGTCCACGACGAGGTGGCGTCGATGGCGGGAGCGGCGGCCGACGCCATGGCGCCGAAGCTGGGCCCGATGGTGAGCGCGGCCCAGTACGAGCGGGTCCAGGACTACATCCGCAAGGGCGTCGACGAGGGCGCCAGCCTGGTCACCGGCGGCGAGGGCCGGCCGGACGGCGTCGAGCGCGGCTACTTCGTCCGTCCCACCGTCTTCGCCGACGTGACGCCCGAGATGACGATCGCCCAGGAGGAGATCTTCGGGCCGGTGCTGGCGATCCTGCCGTACGACGACGAGGCCGACGCGCTGGCGATCGCCAACGGCACCGTGTACGGCCTCGCCGGCGGCGTCTTCTCGGCCGACACCGACCGGGCCAAGGCGTTCGCGCGCCGGATGCGGACGGGGCAGGTCGACGTCAACGGCGGCCGCTTCAACTTCCTCGCGCCGTTCGGCGGCTACAAGCAGTCGGGCGTCGGGCGCGAGCTCGGCCGGTACGGCTTCGAGGAGTTCCTCGAGGTGAAGTCGATCCAGCTCTGAGCCGCGGCCATTCGCTCTCCCGGGCGGATGGGGCAGCGGCGCTACCCTCGGCTCGTGACGAGCCACGGGCGATCGATGCGCGACCGCATGCTGGCCGGCGAGCCCTACATCGCGGACGACGCTGTGCTGGCTGAGGAGAACCAGCGCGCGATGGCGCTGATGGAGGCGTTCAACCGCTCACCGGCGTCGGACCCTGCGGAGCGGCGACGGCTGCTGACGCAGTTGCTGGGCGGCTTGGGCGAGGGCTCGGAGATCCGGCCGCCGCTCTACTGCGACTACGGCCACCGGACGCGCATCGGCGCCCGGACCTTCGCCAACTTCGGACTGGTCATCCTCGACGTAGGGCCCATCAGCATCGGGGACGACGTGCAGATCGGCCCCAACGTCCAGCTCCTCACCGCAACGCACCCGCTGGAGCCGGGACCACGCCGTGACAAATGGGAATCAGCGCGACCCGTCACCATCGGAGACAACGTGTGGCTCGGCGGTGGCGTCATCGTCTGTCCCGGTGCGAGCATCGGCGAGGGCACGGTCGTAGGCGCCGGCTCCGTCGTCACCAGGGACCTCCCGGCCAACGTCCTGGCGGTCGGCGCACCCGCTCGCGTCGTACGGTCCCTGGCGCAGCAGCCGTAGGCCACGGCCGTCGCCACCGCGCGACCGCGGCGCGCGCGGTCGGTCTCCGCGTGGACGCCTCTGACGTCGATCTCGACGACGTGCGGCCCTGCACGAAGCGTGGCCATCCGGTCGCGGAAGGGCATGGACTCCCACTGTGCGGGCATACGGAGATCACCAGCGGCCACAGAGGCGCGCTGCGCTCGGCAGTCATAGGAGGGCAGTGGGTTGGTCGTCCCTGGAAGCTCGCGCTCCAACCATGGGCAGCGGCGGCGGTAGGCGGCCATGCGCTCCGTCGTCATCGTCGCGCTGGTGGTTTGGTTGGCGATCGGTGCCATCGCCGCCGGTCAGCGCCACTACCTGAGTGGCGGTCGACCAAGCTGCGCGAAGGCCGGCACCGTCGCCGTGACCGTCCTGGCTGGCCCGCTGAACTACGTGGGCGCCAATCCGAAGGTCAAGTGCAAGGCGCCGCAGCCCTCGCACTGATCGGGCCGAGCCCCACTGCATCAGGCGCCATAGCGAGCCACGACCTCGACCCTCGCCGGCAGCCTCGTACACCGGTAGGCACCGCCCCGCCAAGGCTCGCAGTCGTCGGGGCACCGTGGCAACCGCACGCAGCGGTCCGACCGACCTGGCCAACGTGGCTAGTCGCTAGTACATCCTCAGTTGCGCTGAGGCGCGCTCGTCAACGAGCCGCGGTCTGCCCGGCGTTAGAGCATGCGCAGAGCCGCCTTGATTTCTTGTGGGCTCAGCAGCAGCGAGGTTAGACCGGAGTCACCGTAGTAGCGCTTAGGGAATCCCTTCGATCGAAAGTGCTCCTCTTGGTGGTCCAGTAGCTGCATGGCGGTCTTCGCATGGCGATAGGAATTCGTCACTACAACCGCGAACATTTCGCCGCGGCATTCTCGTCGTCCGCCTACGACAAGTCCCTCCTCGGTAATGGCATAGTGCCAAGGACCGGACCCTGTGGGACGCGCCTCGTTGCCCGATGGAAATGTGTACTCTCCGAAGACCCATCCTGCCGTCGTGCGGCCCGGACGCAGCAGACGCGCGGGCAGCTCCACGGCGGCGACTGGCACGTCGCTCTCCGGGAGAACGCGCACGGCGTCTCTAAGGGTTCGTAGGCTCTCGCCGATCACTGCGTCGTACCTGGTGCGCTGCGTATCCTCCCTGGCCGCAGCACTGTCGGCGTCGAGGCGTGCCTGCTCCTGAGCGGTCCGGTACTGGGGAAACCGGGCCCGAAAGTTGCCGCTCACCCTCCTGCCTCCCTGCCGCTGCTTCGTTCAACACGTCGCTACCTGTCCCTGCCCTGCAACAGTCTTTCAGGCAGGGCAACTTGCGGTTCGAGCTCAGGTGTCCGCCACCTTGGGTCGCGCCCGCCGGCGTGGTGTGTGAGTTGGTCGCCGCGTGATCCTTCGGCTGACTTTATGCGGTGATGGCGGTCAGGGGCATCTCCTCGGTCCTTTGGGCTTCGTGGTGGGGGGCGGGCCGGCATCGGGTGAGCACGTCGAGGCCGATGTAGCGGCGCATCTCGGTCCATTCGTCGTGTTGCTCGGCGAGGACGGCGCCGACCAGGCGGGTCAGCGCGTCGCGGTTGGGGAAGATGCCGACGACGTCGGTGC
>JBJMHZ010000004.1:0-312925 GCA_045807125.1 Frankiaceae bacterium | reverse complement strand
GGCGAGCCGCAGCCGCGCCGGCGGGCAGGCCGCGCGGAGCCCGGCCGCGAGCGTCGCCGCGTCGGGCCGCTGCGCCGGCTCCAGGGCGAGCGCAGCCTCGACCGCATCGGCCAGCCCGCCCGGGAGGCCAGGCACGGCGATCGGGAGCGGCAGCCGCCGCCCGGCCGCGACCGCCCGCAGGATCTCCTCGACGTCGTCGCCCGGGTAGGGAGGCGCGCCGGTGAGCGCGGCATGGCAGACCGCGGCGAGCGCGTAGACGTCGGCGGCCGGGTCGACGTCGCCACCGGCCAGCACCGCCGGATCGGCGTAGCGGATGGTGACCGCCGCCGCCGCGCGCTCGTGCACCATGCGGGCGACGCCGAGGTCGGACAGCAATGGCCGCCCGTCGGCGGTGAGCAGCACGTTGGCCGGGCTGACGTCGCCGTGGACGATGCCGGCCGCGTGGACGTCGGCGAGCGCCTCGGCGACCGGCGCGGCGACCGCCACCACCTCGCCGGCCGGCAGCGTGCGCCGGACGCCGAGCAGCGACGCCAGGCTGCCGCCGGTGGCGAGATCGAGGACGAGCACGAGCCCGTCCCCCGTGGTGACGACCGTGCGCAGCCGCACCAGGTGCGGGGACGTCACGCCGGCGAGCAGCGCGGCCTCGCGCCGCAGCCGGTCGCGCCCCTCCGGCTGCCCACCGGAGCCAGCCCCGGTCAGTCGCTTGAGCGCGACGAGGCGCCCGCTCGCCAGCTCCCGGCCCCGCCACACCTCGCCGGTCGCGCCGATGCCGATCAGCTCCTCGACCTCGTACCCGGAAAGCGACCACCCCGGCCGGCCGCGCCCTGCCTGGACCACCTGCACCCTCCCGTCCCGCTGCGACCCCGGTCGGCGCACAGGCTGGCACGCTCGGCCGACGCTTCGCCGCCGTCGTCCACAGGTAGGCTCCGGTGGGCTCGAGCGGCCGCGGCGACGGGAGGGCACGGTGGGCGGGGGGTGAGCAGGCGGTGAGCAGGGACGGCGGGCGGCACATCCTCGCCACCAGCGGCGGCCTCCGGCGCGACGCGCGGGGTGGCGTGGTGGCCGCGCCGCTGCTCGACCACGCGCTGTCGCTGTCGGGAGCCACCCGGCCGCGCCTTTGCCTCGTGGGGACGGCCACCGGCGACGACCCGTGGTGGACCGCGATGCTCCACGGCGCCTTCGCCGGACGCGACGACGTCGTCCTCAGCCACCTCAGCCTGTTCCTCATGCCCAACGTCGACGACATCGCCGGGCACCTGCTGAGCCAGGACGTCATCTGGGTCGGCGGCGGCAGCGTCGCCAACCTGCTGGCGCTGTGGCGGTTGCACGGCGTGGACGAGGCGATGCGCGCGGCGTGGGAGGCCGGCGTCGTGCTCACCGGCGTCTCGGCCGGCAGCATCTGCTGGCACGTCGGCGGCACCACCGACTCCTTCGGCCCCGACCTGCGGCCGGTCACGAACGGCCTTGGCCTGCTCCCCTACGGCAACGGGGTGCACTACGACTCCGAGGAGCAGCGCCGGCCGCTGCTGCACCGGCTGGTGGCCGACGGAACGCTGCCCACGTCGTACGCGACCGACGACGGCGCCGGCCTGCACTACGTGGGCACCGGGCTGCACGAGGCGCTCGCGGAGAAGAAGGGCGCGGGCGCCTACGTCGTGCGGCGCGCGCCCGACGGCACGGCGGTCGAGACCCCTCTTCCGGTGCGACTCCTCCGACCGGCGTGACGCCCGGCCCGGCGTACGCTTGATCCGTGGGCGAGCTGCTGCTGGTACGGGCCGGCCGGGTGCCGTACGAGACGGCCTGGGCCTGGCAGCGCACCCTGCACGAGCACCGGGTCGCCGGCGAGACCCCCGACGCGGTGCTGCTGCTCGAGCACGACCCCGTCTACACGGCCGGACGGCGCACCGCCGCCGGTGAGCGCCCGTACGACGGCACGCCCGTCGTCGAGGTCGACAGGGGCGGCAAGATCACCTGGCACGGCCCCGGCCAGCTGACCGGCTACCCGATCGTCGCGGTGCCGCCGCTGCGCGGGGCCGACGGCGAGCGGACCGGCCTGGTCGACGTCGTGGCTCACGTGCGCCGCATCGAGGCCGCGCTCATCGACGCGTGCGCCGAGCTCGGTCTCGCGACCACGCGGGTGCGCGGCCGCAGCGGCGTCTGGGTGCCGGCCGACGAGCGCGGCCCCGACCGCAAGGTCGCCGCGATCGGGGTGCGGGTGGCGCGCGGGGTCGCGATGCACGGCTTCGCCCTCAACGCGGACTGCGACCTGGCCTGGTACGACCGCATCGTGCCGTGCGGCATCCGCGACGCCGGCGTGACGTCGCTGTCGGCCGAGCTGGGCCGTGCCGTCCGCGTGGACGAGGCGCTTCCCGCGGTCGAGCGCCACCTGTGCGCGGCGCTCGACGCCTCCGGCCGCCAGGCATCGCCCGACGACCTCGACCTGCATCTCGACCTGCATCTCCACCTCGACGCCAGCCAGCCGGAGCCCTCCGTTGCCTGAGCCTCTCGCCCACGTATCGCCCGACGGCCGCAAGCTGCTGCGCATCGAGGCGCGCAACGCCCGCACGCCGATCGAGCGCAAGCCGGCCTGGATCAAGACGCGCGCCAGGTTCGGCCCCGAGTTCACCGAGCTCAAGCAGCTGGTGCGCAGGGAGGGGCTGCACACGGTGTGCGAGGAGGCCGGCTGCCCCAACATCTACGAGTGCTGGGAGGACCGCGAGGCGACCTTCCTCATCGGTGGCGACCAGTGCACGCGGCGCTGCGACTTCTGCCAGATCGACACCGGCCGGCCGGCCGCCCTCGACCGGGACGAGCCGCGGCGGGTGGCCGAGTCGGTCGCCGCGATGGAGCTGCGCTACGCCACGGTCACCGGGGTGGCCCGCGACGACCTCCCCGACGGCGGCGCCTGGCTGTACGCGGAGACCGTGCGGCAGATCCACGCGCGGAACCCCGGCACCGGCGTCGAGCTGCTGATACCGGACTTCAACGGCCGACCCGAGCTGCTGGCCGAGGTCTTCGGCGCGGCGCCGGAGGTGCTGGCCCACAACGTCGAGACCGTCCCGCGGATCTTCCGCCAGATCCGGCCCGGCTTCCGCTACGAGCGCTCGCTCGAGGTCATCTCGGCGGCCAGGCGGGCCGGTCTGGTCACCAAGTCCAACCTCATCCTCGGCATGGGCGAGGAGCGCGACGAGATCACCCGCGCGATGCGCGACCTGCACGACGCCGGTTGCGACCTGCTGACGATCACGCAGTACCTCCGGCCGTCGGTGCGCCACCACCCGGTGGTCCGCTGGGTCAGGCCCGAGGAGTTCGTCGCCCTGCGCGAGGAGGCCGAGGCGATCGGCTTCGCCGGCGCGCTGTCCGGCCCGCTCGTCCGCTCGTCGTACCGGGCCGGCCGGCTCTACCAGCAGGCGGTGGCCAGCCGCTCCGCGCGCACCGCAGCGGCCGGCGCCTGAGCGAGGGCCGACCGCTCCCGCCCCGTATCCTTCACCGTATGACCACCCCTCGACCGTCCCGCCGAGAGCGCGTGCGCCAGATGCGCGAGGTCTACAGCATCACCAAGGCCCGCGATCCCATGCTGCCCCTGGTGCTGCTCGGCACCTTCGTCGGCACCTGGGCCGTGCTGGCCGTCATCGGCCTGGTGGTCGGCTGGCTCATCCCCTTCGTGGTCCTCGGGCTGCTCATCGCGGTCACCGTCACGATGGGCGTCTTCTACCGCAGGGCGACCAAGGCGGCCCTGCGCGAGGTGGAGGGGCAACCCGGCGCGGCGGCTGGCGTGCTGAGCTCGATGCGCGGCGACTGGCAGGTGACCCCGGCCGTCGCCTTCAACGCCAACCAGGACCTCGTGCACCGGGTCGTCGGCCGCCCCGGCGTGATCCTCGTCGGCGAGGGCAATCCGGCGCGGGTGCGCTCGCTGATCGGGCAGGAGCGGCGCCGGGTCAACCGGGTCGCGGCCGAGGTGCCGGTGACCGAGATCGTCGTCGGCGACGGCGACGGCCAGGTGCCCCTGCGCAAGCTCCAGACCCACGTCATGCGGCTGCCGCGGACGCTGAAGCCGGCGCAGATGAGCGAGATCAAGAAGCGCATGCGCGCCATCGGCGGGCCGCAGCTGCCCATCCCCAAGGGCCCGATGCCGAGGACGCCGCGGGTGCCGCGCGGCAAGATCCGCTGACCCGGCCGGCGCTCAGCGGCTGCCCCTGGTCCGGACGACCGCGACGCCGGCCGCCCGGTCGTGCAGCCCGCGCAGGTCGCGGTCGACCAGCAGCAGCGGTACGAGCAGCAGCGTGAGCAGGGTACGGACGACCACCGGCACCGGCCCGGCCGGGCGCCCGTCGAGGCGCACCACCCGCAGCCCGGTGAGCCGCATGCCGGCGGTCTGCCCGCCGAGCAGCAGCAGGACGACGCATTCGAGCACGTACGTGAGGACGCTGGCCCACGGGTGCGGCGTACGGACGCCCTCGACGTAGCGGGGAGCGAACGCGTCGGCGGCGAGCCACGACAGCGCGATGTCGATGAGGATCTGCAGGAAGCGGCGGCCGATGCTGGCGATCGAGCCCGGCCCCTCGCGCGGGAAGCCGAACCGCTCGCCCGGGTAGGGGGTCGGCGCCTCGTCCGGCGTGCGGGGCCCCGCCGCCGAGTCCGACCTGCCCATCCCTCCACGCTAGCGGCTGCGCGCGCCCGCGGCCTCGCAGGCCAGGCGGATCGGCCCGGTGCGAGCCTGGTTCAGCCCAGCTCGTCGAGCTCGAACCAGACGGTCTTCCCGGTGCCGGTGATCTCGCTGCCCCAGCCGGCGGCGAGCGCCTGGACGAGGAACAGCCCGCGGCCGCCCTCCGCGCTGGTCTCGACCGCCAGCGGGCGCAGCGGCGCGTGCGGCGCGTGGTCGGTCACCTCGATCCGTACCCGGCCGGGCGAGGGGCGCAGCACCGCGAGCCGCAGGGCCGTGCCGGCGTGCCGCACGGCGTTGGTGACCAGCTCGCTGACGAGCAGGACGGCGGTGTCGGTGAGCGCGTTGACGCCCCACCGCGACAGCGCACCGGCCACCGCCTGCCGAGCGACGGCGGGCGAGCCGGTGTCGGCCGGCAGCTCCACGTACGCCCCGTCGGGCGCCCGGTGCATGGCCGTCGTGCGCCCGTCGGGCCCGTCGAGCACGACGAGCGCCAGCAGCGCGATGTCGTCGTCGTGCCGGTGGCCCTCGGCCGCCTGGGCGCCCCACGGCCGGTGCCCGCTCGGCCGTACCCGCTCGACCGCGAGCCGGCAGATCTCCGAGGCGACCAGCGGGGCCGCGCCGACCAGGTCGGCGAGCTCGGCCATCCCGTCCTGGAGCGGGAGGTCGGGCGCCTCGACGAGGCCGTCGGTGTAGGCGAGCAGCAGCGACCCGGGCGGCAGATCGACGTCGATGTCGCTCGCCGCCAGGCCACCCACGCCGAGCGGCAGCCCTGGATCGATCTCGAGGTAGTGCGGGCGCTGCCCTGGCAGGCGGACGAGCGGCGGCAGGTGCCCGGCGCAGGACAGCGTGACGAGCGAGCGCTGCGGATCCCACTCGCCGTACACGCAGGTGACGAGCAGGCCGTCCTCGAGGGTGGTCACCAGGCGGTCGAGGCGGGCCAGGAGGGCGGCCGGCGCGTGCCCCTCCAGGGCGTAGCTGCGCACCGCCGCGCGCAGCTGGCCCATGACCGCCGCCGCCCGCACGCCGCGCCCCATCACGTCGCCGATGACCAGCCCCATCCGGCCGCTCGGCAGCGGGATCACGTCGTAGAAGTCGCCGCCGACGGTCGTGCCCTCCATGCCGGGCAGGTAGCTGACGGCCACCTCCGCGCCGTCCACCGGTGGCAGCTCCGCCGGCAGCAGGCTGCGCTGGAGGGTGTGCGCGATCTCGGCCTGGTGGCGGAACAGGCGGCCGTTGTCGACAGCGAGCGCCACCCGGGCGGCGAGCTCGGTGAGGAACGGCAGGTCGGCCTCGGCGAGCGGCGGGCGGCCCGACCTGGTGGCGGTGCTGATCAGGCCGACGGCGCGGCCGCGGGCGCGCAGCGGGAGCAGCACCGACGAGCGCAGGTCGAGCGTCTCGAGGTCGGTGCGGATGACCGGGTCGATGTCGTCGGGAAGGCTCGCGAGGTCGGGCACCGGTTCGATGACCGGCTCACCGGACTCGATGACGGCGCGCAGCCGCCGCTCGTACGCGGCGCCGCCCCGCTTCCAGAGCCGCCGCAGCGGAGCCTCGACGTCCGAGTCCGCGAGGGCGTACGCGGCCACCCGCAGCTGGCCGTCAGCGTCGATCACCCGGGCGGTCACCGCGTCGACCATCGCGGGGGCGAGCAGCCGGCAGACCTGCTCCAGGGGCGCGTCGAGGTCGAGCGAGGTCGCGAAGAGCCGCCCGGTCTCGGCGAGCAGCGAGAGCTGGCGGCGGCTGCGGCGCTGGCCCTCGCGCAGCCGGGAGCGCTCGATCGCTTGCGCGCACTGGCCGGCCAGAGCGAGCAGGAAGCCGAGGTCGTCGTCCTCGACCTCCCTGCCGTCGTGGAACGACAGCGAGATCGAGCCGATCGGGTCGTCCTCGACCAGCAGTGGCAGGACGAGCAGGGTGTGGTCGTGCTGCGGGGGGACGCCGGCCAGCAGCGGGTAGCGGCGGTCACGCTCGGCCAGCGACCGGATGACGATCGGGGTGCCCCGCAGCACGGCGTCGGCGGCCGGCAGGTGGTGGTCGAGCGGGATCGTCGCGAACCGCTCGAGGTGGTCGGCGTCGACGCCGCTCGCCCGCACCAACGTCAGCGCGTCGCGCTGGTCGTCGAGCACGGCGAGGACGCAGCGGTCGGCGCCGATCTCGCCGACGAGCGCGGCGACGGTGACGTCGGCGACCTCCGAGGAGTTCGAGGCCGACGACAGCGCGGAGGTGAACGCCTGCAGCCGGCCGAGGCGGCGCACCGCGGCCTGCTCCAGCCGGCGGGCCTCGCGCTCGGCCGCGATGACCGAGACACGGTGCATCGCCACCGCGCACTGCCCCGCCACGGCCTCGAGGAACTCCACGTCGGCCGGCTGATCGAAGCGCTCGCCGTCGGGGAAGCTCGCCGACAGGACGCCGAGCAGCGACCCGCCGAGCATCAGCGGCAGCGCGCCGAAGGCCTCCCCCACCGCCGGCTCGTCGCGCAGGCCCGGGTAGCCGGCGTCACGCTCGGCCAGCGAATGGACCAGCACCGGGCGGCGCTCCTTGGCGGCGACCGCCGTGGGGTACGGGGCGTCGAGCGGCACGTCGGCGAGCCGGTCGGTGATGCGTGGTGGGTAACCGGTGGAGCCGGCGAGCCGGAGCCGGTCGCCGTGCAGCGTCCAGACGGCCCCCGCGACGGCGCCGAGCAGCTCGAGGCCGCCCGAGACGACGGTGGTCACGACGTCGGCCTCGGTGAGCGCGCCGGCCAGCGAAGCGGTGAGCCGCTGCAGCCGGTCCAGCCGCTGCCCGGCGGCCTCGGCCACCCGGCGGGCCCGGCGCTCGGCGTCGAGGAGGACGCCATGGTCGAGGGCCAGGGCCACGTGCGTCGCGGCCAGCGAGAGGACGGGGATGTCGCGCACGCCGAGCGTGCCGTCCCCGCCGACCCCGACGACCACGGCGCCCAGCACGTGGGCCCCGGCCAGCAGCGGGACGCCCAGCGCCGTGCCGAGGCCGGCGTCGAGCGGGTCGCCCGGCTCCACCAGCAGCGGCTCGGCCAGGGCGACCACCCGCTGGGCGATCCCGCTGGCCGCCTCGAAGGCGAGGGCTGCGCCGCCCGGCCCGCCCACGCCCCTGGCCGCCGCCAGACGCAGCGGAGCGACGGCAGGGGTGGCAGCAGCAGCGGAGGTGGCGGCGGCGGGTGCGGACGTGGCGGTGGAGGCGGCGAGGAAGACCGCGGCCACGTCGGCGTGGACGATCCGCAGCAGCCGGTCGAGCGTCTGGTCGAGCAGGTGGGGCAGCGGCAACCGCAGCAGCTCAGGGTCGGTGAGCGTCGACAGCTGGTCGAGCAGGGCCCCCGGCGCGCCGGGCGGGGTGGCGAGGAGGTCGTCCGGCTGGAGGGGAAGGGTGACCGGGAGCCGCGACCGCTCGCGCGGCTCCCGGTCCTTCTCGCGCTCGTCGTGGACGTCCACGCTCTCCCGCCACCACTCGGCCCGCCGGTGCTCCACTGCCGCTCACGGTACCGCTAGCCCCGTCCCAGCGATCCTCCCGGCGTAACGCGGGAGAAACACGAGGGACACCCCCGGGAAACTGGCCCGGCCTATGGTGAGCCAACCGGCAGGGCGCCGGGGCACCGACACGGAGCGAGGCACGGATGTTCGACAGCGCCGATGATCTGCTGCGGTACGTACGGGACGAGGACGTCGCGTTCGTCGACGTCCGGTTCTGCGACCTGCCTGGCGTGATGCAGCACTTCACGGTGCCCGCATCGGCCTTCACGGAGGCGGTCATCACCGAGGGGCTGATGTTCGACGGCTCGTCGATCCGCGGGTTCCAGCAGATCCACGAGTCGGACATGATGCTGCTGCCCGACCCGTCCACGGCCGTGCTCGACCCGTTCCGCGCCGCCAAGACGCTCAACGTCAACTTCTTCATCCACGACCCGCTCACCGGCGAGGCGTACAGCCGCGACCCGCGCAACGTGGCGCGCAAGGCGCAGGACTACCTCGCCGGCAGCGGCATCGCCGACACGGCGTACTTCGGGCCGGAGGCGGAGTTCTACGTCTTCGACGACGTGCGGTTCGAGACCAACCAGCACTCGAGCTACTACCACATCGACTCCGAGGCCGGCGCCTGGAACACCGGGCGGGTCGAGGACAGCGGCAACCGTGGCTACAAGGTGCGCTACAAGGGCGGCTACTTCCCCGTGCCGCCGACCGACCACTTCGCCGACCTGCGCGCCGAGATGACCCGCGTCATGCTGGCGGCCGGTCTCGAGGTCGAGCGGCAGCACCACGAGGTGGGCACGGCCGGCCAGGCCGAGATCAACTACCGCTTCAACACCTTGCTCAAGGCCGCCGATCAGGTCGTGCTCTTCAAGTACCTCGTCAAGAACGTCGCCTGGCAGGCGGGCAAGACGGCCACCTTCATGCCGAAGCCGATCTTCGGCGACAACGGCTCGGGGATGCACACGCACCAGAGCCTCTGGAAGGACGGCTCGCCGCTGTTCTACGACGAGGTCGGCTACGCCGGGCTCTCCGACGTCGCGCGGTACTACATCGGTGGCCTGCTCTCGCACGCGCCGTCCCTGCTGGCCTTCACCAACCCGACGCTGAACAGCTACCACCGGCTGGTGCCCGGCTTCGAGGCCCCGGTCAACCTCGTCTACTCGCAGCGCAACCGGTCGGCATGCATCCGCATCCCGATCACCGGCACGTCGCCGAAGGCCAAGCGCATCGAGTTCCGCGTGCCCGACCCGTCGTGCAACCCGTACCTTGCGTTCTCCGCCATGCTGATGGCGGGGCTCGACGGCGTGCGCAACAAGCTCGAGCCGCCGGAGCCGATCGACAAGGACCTGTACGAGCTGCCCCCGGACCAGCACGCCGACGTGCCGCAGGTGCCCGGCTCGCTGCCCGAGGTGCTCGCCGCGCTCGAGGTCGACCACGAGTACCTGCTGGAGGGCGGCGTCTTCACACCCGACCTCATCGAGACGTGGCTCGACTTCAAGCGCACGCAGGAGATCGACCCCATCCGGCTGCGCCCGCACCCGCACGAGTTCGAGCTCTACTTCGATATCTGACCGGCGCACTGTGCGTGACCTGCGGAAACGCGGTCAGCCGGTGCCCTCAGTCCGCAGGGAGTCCGCACAAGCGTTCCTACAAGGTGGCCGTGGGCTACGGTTCGCGGCATGACGACGTACCGAGTTGCAGCCGAACGGGCCGAGACGGTCACCGGGCCGTCGGGCGAGCCGTTCATCCGGCCGCATATCGAGTCACAGTGCCACCTGCTCAGGGCCGACGGCGGGCCGGTGTGCGACGTTCCGCGCAGGATGACCCCGGTCGACCGCTCGATCACCTGGGAGCTGCTGCGCATCGGTCAGCACTGCCCGATCTGCACCGCCTACACGGACAACGCAACCGCCTAGCCGTCGGCGCTACCGGCCACCGCGAGCGAGTCGGCGCGTGCACCCAGCACTGCGTCGACCGCCGCGCGCGTTCTGTCATCCGAGTCGGGCCACAGGTGGGCGTAGGTGTTGAGGGTCGTGGTCGCGCTCGCGTGCCGTAGCCGCGCCTGCACGACCTTGACGTCCGCGCCGGACGCGATCAGCAGGGACGCGAAGTAGTGCCGCAGGTCGTGGAAGCGGAAGCCGGCCTGCGCGCGGTGCTGACCACCCTGCGGCAGCGCGGCGCGGCCATGCGCCGGCTCACCACGCTCGGGCTCGCGCCCGGCCTGCTGCGCCAGCTCTGGTCGATGGACCCGGCGGCCAGCCTCGCCTACGCCCGGGGCATCCTCGCCGACGCCGGCAGCATCCGGTCGCTCAACCGCACGCAGTTCGCTATCGCCAGGCTCACCGACCAGCAGGGCCAGTTCGCCGGCCGGTCGCTGTACGGCCAAGCGGTCGCGGCGGCGCGCGGGCTCGTGCAGGGCCTCCGCTCGCAGCGCGGCCCGCTCGCCCGGCAGATGCGCGAGCTGGCCGACGTCATGGTCGCCGAGATCAAGGCCCGGTTGAAGATTCACTCGCCGTCGCTGGTCTTCGCCGAGATCGGCGGCCACATCGGGGCCGGCCTCGCCGAGGGCGTCGTCTCGGCCACCCCGGTCGCGCACCAGGCCATCGCCGACCTCGCCGCGGTGCCGGCGTTCACCGCCGCCGCGTTCGACGTGCCCCTGCCCGAGGGCTACCAGCGCGGCCACGACGGCGGGACGCACCTGCACTTCGACAAGTGGGCCGACCAGAACGTGCAGCGCCAGGTCAACCAGGGCGTCGCCTACGTCGACCTCGCGCGGCAGGGCCGCGAGCGAGCCGGGAGGAGGAGGTAGCCAGGTGCCGCGCGCGGTCACTCGTCGTCGGGCCAGTAGCGGTCAGCTAGGCGGATCAGCGCCTCGCCCAAGTCGCGCGCATCACCGGCGGTCAGGTCGAAGCCGAAGCCGTCAGGGTCAGTCAGCCCCGCGCAGTGCAACCAAGCCACGACGCCAGGCTCGGACACAGACGGAGGGTCGGACAGAACGAGGCTGTCCCCGCTCTCCTCGTCGGTGAACTGAAAGTGGGCCATGAGGCGGGATCGTAGCCGCCCAGCACAGCGAACGGCCCCCAGCGGACGCCCTGTGAGGCGCGCTGGGGGCCGTTCGCTGGTCGTGGCCAAGGGATCAGACCGCGAAGCCCTCCACGAGGTCGGCGGCGCGCACCAGGGCGACCGCCAGCGACCGGGCGTCGCCTGGCTCGACCTCTACCACGTCGGCGTCGTCGACGCTCACCAGCACCCGTCCACGCTCGGTCCACGGCACCACGTCGGCCGGGGCCGCGCCGTGGACGTACAGCGCCGTCGGTGTGACGAGCAACTGCGGCCGGCGGGTCATCGTCGGGGGCGCGCCGTCGACACGCCGCACGGCTTCCCTTCGTGCCGCTCGGGGTGATCCTCGCGCATCTCCTCGCGCGACGCGCACCACGGCGGGCAGCGGTCGTAGACCGGGATGTCGCCAACGGACGTATCAGGGGACGGGCCACCGGGCTCGGTAGAGTGCGACACGGTGAGGCTCCTTGCTGCCTGAGAACGGACAGGGGCCTTGCCAGGGGCCGGGCGGCGCTCCAACGCCGCTCGGTCCCGCCTTCCGGGTGGGTCACGCGAGACAATACCTGACAGCAGAGCGGACAGGTAGAGACACGGCCGAAGGGGTGCGCGGGTGGCGCGAGACTGCGACCTGGCGGGCGTCGCCGAAGTCGCCGACGCCCTGGGCGTCACGAAGCGGAGCGCCGCCCGCTACGCCAGCCGGCCGGACTTCCCCGAGCCTGTCGCACGCCTCGCGGCGGGGCCGGTATGGCGTCGCGCCGACGTCATCGAGTGGCATCGCACCGTCGACCTGCGCCCTGGCCGGCCACGGAAGCGACCGCCAGGCGAGTGAGTGCGGCGGTTCAGTCGGGAGGCTCTACCAGCCGGGGGCGCTGGCGCAGCGCGTCCATGGCGATCAACTGCCAGTCCTCATCGATTTCGGCAAGCCTCGCGAGGTCTTCATCGGTCAGCGCCGCAAGGATGGCGTCCCAGGGTGTCGATCCCTTCACACGCGTTGCGATGATTGCTAGCACGTCGACCATCTTGTCGCGCCGGTCCTGGTCCGCCGGCAGCATCAGCAGGACCAGGTTCTCGGCTTCGCGCTTCGTCGCTGGGCTGATGTAGCACGGGGCAGCCACGGCTTGCGCGTCCAGCTCCATGATGGCTGCGGCGAGTTCGGACGCCTTGTCCATGTCGGGCTGGTCGTCGTCCGTCATGCGCGCGACGGTACATCGCCTGACCGTCAAGTCCGCGTTCAGTCCGCAGCGAGTCCGCAACACAGCAGTACGCCACCCAACAGCGGCAACGCGACAAACGCACGAAAGCGCAGGTCAGACGGCTACCGACTGGTATCGGCGCAGGTCAGCGGTCCCCCGTTGCGAGTTCGAGCTCTACTTCGACATCTGAGGGTGGCGACTCGCTGAACGCGCCGGGACGGTAGCGAGAGCGCGCCGAACCGCTCAGGCGTAGTCGTACTTCCAGGCGGTGCAGGTGCTGGTCTCGACCCCGTTGTCGACGAGGCAGACCCGGTAATAGAAGAGGCTGCCCTCGGCGAGGTTGACGTTCTTGCCGACGCAGGTGCTAGCACCCTCGCTGTCCCTGAACGACCCGTTGCGCAGTCCGTCGGCTGTCTTCCAGTCGAGCTGGGCGCCCTTGCCATCCGCGTGCGTGTCGCAGACGTAGAAGGTATCGCCGTGAGCCGTCCCAGCCGTCGCAACGGGTCGATTCACCGGCCGGTTTCTCCCTGTCGCGATGGGGCGCTAACTCGTTGGAGTTAGTGAATAGCGAAGGGCACGCTAACTCGTGATCGGTAGCGGGTCCGGCCGACGGCCTCGGGAGCCGTGGTGCGCACCACCCGCAGCACTGACTGCACCCCGGAGTCGCAACGCATACCGGCGAACTGGCTAACCTACGAACCCATGGACGTCATCCTGATCCCCGGCCTCTGGCTCGACGCCTCCTCGTGGGACGCGGTCGTCCCCGCTCTCGAACGGGCGGGGCACCGCGCTCATCCGCTCACGCTGCCCGGCATGGAGTCCAAGGACGCCGAGCGCGCGGCGATCACCTTGCACGACCACGTCGATGCGGTGGTCAAGGCGATCGACTCCGTCGCCCCCGCCAACGGCAAGGTCGTGCTCGTCGGGCACTCCGGCGGCGGGGCGATCGCGCACGCCGCGGTCGATGCACGGCCCGTCCGCGTCGCCCGCGTCGTCTACGTCGACAGCGGACCGCTCGGCGACGGCGGCTGCATCAACGACGAGCTGCCCGTCGAGAACGGCGAGATCCCCTTGCCGGACTGGTCGGTCTTCGACGACGAGGATCTCGTCGACCTCGACGACGAGCTGCGCACGACGTTCCGCGAGCGCGCGATCCCCTCGCCCGCGCGAGTCGCCAGCGACCGGCAGGAGCTCTCCGACCAGCGTCGCTACGACGTGCCCGTCACCGTCATCGCATGCGAGTTCCCGAGCGCGAAGCTCCGGGAGTGGATCGAGCAGGGCAGCCCGTACGTGCGCGAGCTCGCCGGCATCCACGACGTCCAGTACGTCGACCTGCCCACCGGCCACTGGCCGCAGTTCACCAAGCCCGACGAGCTCGCGCAGGCGATCGTCGCGAGCATCGGCCCGGCCTGACCGGCGATGCCTGACGGGGTGACCGGCGACGAGGAGCTGCGCGCCATCGTCGTCGGCGAGCTGCGCCCGCACGACGCGCCCATCCCGCTCGCCGAGCCCGACCCGGAGTGGCCGCGGCTGTTCGAGCGCGAGGCGGCACGGATCCGTACGGCACTCGGCGGCGCGGCGCTGCTCGTCGAGCACGTCGGCTCCACGTCCGTCCCCGGGCTCGTCGCCAAGCCCATCATCGACATCCTGCTGGTCGTGCCGGACTCCGCCGACGAGCCGGCGTACCTGCCGGCGCTGGAGGCCGCGGGGTACGTCCTGCGCATCCGCGAGCCGGACTGGCACGAGCACCGCCTGCTCAAGGGCCCGGACACCAACGTCAACCTGCACGTCCTCAGCGCCGGCTCGGCCGAGGCCGACCGCATGCTGCGCTTCCGGGACCACCTGCGCTCCTCCCCCGCCGACCTGGAGCGGTACGCGAGCGTCAAGCGGGAGCTGGCGAAACGCACGTGGCGGCACGTGCAGCACTACGCTGACGCCAAGACCGCCGTCGTGACCGAGATCCTCCAGCGGGCCGGCGGTCCGGCGTAGCAGGACAACCTCGCGGTCTCGTCCGGCGTCTCACCCGCGGGGAGCTCGCGCGGAGGGTGATGCGGCACGGTGAGACCGCTCGCGGCCGCGCTGAGCCTCGGCACGGCGCTGGTGCTGGCGCTCGCGCTGGCCGGCTGCCAGGACGCCTCCCGCGGCGCCGCCCAGGATGCTCTGACCTCGGTGACGTTGACCCACGTTTCGACCACGCCGATGCCCGCGATGTCCTCCTTCCGGTAGGTATCCGCGCGTTTCCAGCCGCGCCATGCCTGCTTCGCCGGATCGCGCGTCTCGAGGACGAGATGACCCCCCGGCCGCAGCGCAGCGCGGGCTCCCCGCAACGTGGCGGCCCCGTCGTCGTCGCTGACGAAGACCTGCGCGACGTTTCCGGTAATCGTCGCGAGGTCGACCTGCAGCGGCGGCAGCGCCGTCGCGTCCCCGTGCAGCCAGCGAACGCGGCCGGCGCACGGCTTGGCCCGCGCGATGTCGAGCGAGGCCGCAGCCGGGTCGACGGCAGTCACGTCGAGCCCCCGGCGCGCCAGCATGCAGGCGAACGTCCCGGTGCCGCAGCCGATGTCGAGGACCGAGCGGGCGCCGAGCTCCTCGGCGAGCGCGACGTAGGCGTCGAGATCCCTGCGGTCGGAGTCCAGGGGGTCGTACAGCTGCGCCAGCCGCGGATCGGCGAAGTGGTGATCGGGCACCGACTCACCCTAGATCCCGATCACCCTTGCGCCGCCGCCATGGTAGGACGACCGTCGAGGCCGGTGGATGAACCGCCGACAGGTCGCCCACGTGGTGACGAGCGACGGAAGGTAGGAGCCATGCGACGACGCGCTCTCCTCGTGGTGCCGGTACTGCTCGCTGCGATGGCCCTCGCCGGCTGCAACAACGGGTCATCAGGACCCAGCCAGCAACAGCAACCCAGCTCTCCTGGGGCATCGACGGGCGGCTCGGCAGCACCGTCGCCGTCCTGCACGATCCCCCAGAACAACGGCGGTGATCATGATGCGGACAACAATGGCGGCCCCGATGACGGCGACGGCTGCGACGTCTAGGCCGAGCGTTCGGGCGGTGCTGCTGCGCGGTGCGCCGCGCGACGCGTCGCCCGCCGCTCGTCTCCTGCTCCTCGCCGGCATCCTGGTCGGCGCGGCGATGGTGGTGGTCTCGGCGGCGATCCACCTGCACCTGTGGTCGATCGGCTACAAGCACATCCGCTGGATCGGCCCGTCGTTCTTGCTCCAGTCCATCAGCGGCTTCGCGCTCGCGCTGGTGCTCGTCACCTGGCGCCGGCTCGTCGCCGTCGCGCTGGCCGCGGGCTTCTTGGCCAGCAGCATCGTCGCCCTGCTGCTCTCGGCGACGGTCGGCTTCCTCGGCCTGCACGACGGGCTGGACGTTCCGTGGGCCGACTGGTCGCTCGCATCCGAGGCAGCCGGGCTCGTCGTCCTCCTCGCGTGCGGCGCGGCCATGCTCCGCGGGCGGTGAGCCGGGGCCGCCCACTGGCCGCCCTCGCGCTGATCGGCTGCCTCGCTACGGCCTGCTCCAAGGGCGACGCCACTGCCGTCGATGCGCTCGGGCTCCCGGTGCACCGGCCGGTGACCAAGGCCGAGCTCCGCGCGCACGGCGACCTGCTCGTCCTCGCGCCCGGCTCGCGCGTGGTGCGCCGGGTCGGGATGGACGAGAGCAAGCCGCCCGGCGCCGACGAGCCGGACCCGGCGTTCGCCGGCACGATAGCCGTCGCTCCCATGAGGGCCGACGCGCTGCACGCGTGGTACGACAGCTGGCTCGTCGCGCTCGGCTACCAGCGGGCGCCCTACTACCGGGCCTCCGACCAGGTCGCCGGCTGGGCGTGGACCGCGCCGCACGGCAACGAGCAGGTGCAGGTGGCGGTGTACCGGCCGGGCAACGGCGCCGGCGTGCGGTACGAGGAGCTCCTCGTCGACTACCGGGTCACCGGCGCGCCGCCGGCGCCATAGGCAGCGCCGGGCAGGTACGGCTCTCGGCTCAGCTGGTCAGGGAGCGGGTGACCCGGACCATGGCGGTCCGGTCGAGGCTGTGCGCGACCCAGCCGTCCCCGACCACGCCGAAGCCCTCCGGCTTGCCCGACGGGCCGTGCGCGCCGTCGAGCCAGGCGTACGCGGCTGACAGGCTCGGCAGGACGCGGAAGTCGACCCAGCCGCCGTCCATCCGGCAGCGTCCGGCGCTCACCACTCCGGCGTACGTCGCCGTCGGCTGGTAGGTGTGCACGCAGCCGGCCCGCGCGGCCATGGCCGCGGCGCTGGCGTACCTGACCTCGTGACCGTCGCCGGACCGGTGCTGGAGCGCCCACGCCGTTCCGCCGCCGCCGGCGAGGAGGACCACCGCCGCGGCTGCCCTGGCGAGCCCCCGGCGGGCTCGCGAGCGACCACTCATGGACGATGCTTCGGCACGGCGGGCGGCCCGCGCGAGCGCCCGGTCGGGCGAACGGCGATCAGGCCGCGGGCTCGTGCGGGTCCGTGCGGGTCCGTGCGGCCCGTGCGGCCCGTGCGGCAGCCGGGCGGGCGGCTCAGCGCTCGGTGCCCCGCTTGGTCACCGCGTCGCGCATGCGGTCGAGCAGGCCGGTGACCGGCCCGAGGATCTTGTCGCCGGGCGGCTCGTCGGGAGCCGTCGGGTGCGGCCGGGTCGGGGCCATCTTCTTGACGCTCTCGACCTTGGCCCCCATCTCGACCAGCTCCTCCTGGGTGAAGACCTGGCGCAGGTGGGGGAACATCTCCCCCTCCTCCTCGGCCACGTGCTGGCGGACCTCCTGCAGGAGGGTCGCCAGCTCGGCGTCGAAGGACGGGTCGTCCGGCTTCAGCCGCTCGAGCCGCTTCATCGTCTCCTCGGCCTCGGCGTGCTCGTGCTTCGCCCGCTCGGCCTCGGCGTCACTGACCTTCTCCTTCACGCGCGGGTAGACCTCGGCCTCCTCCGCCACCGAGTGCCTGACCAGCTCGATCGTCACCTGGTCGGTGAGGTCCTTGATCCTGGTCCGCTCGGCCTCGCCGGTCGCGCCGCGCAGCGCCGCCAGCTCGGAGAACATCTGCTCGACCTCGCGATGGTCGTGGGTCAGCACCTCGATCACGTCACGCTGCTCGTCGGACACGTCTCCTCCTGGATCAGCTCTGGACTGCACCGGACCGGCCGGCGGACCGGCCGCGTCCGGGAGGAGTCTTCCGTCCGAAGGGGGGCGGAAACGCGGCGGCTCGTCCCCGTCGGCGTCCCGCCGGACGGGCGAGAACGGTCCATCCTGACGTACCCCTCTGGCAAGATGGCGTCATGTCGGTGACGGACGAGGAGGAGCGCGCGGCAATGGCTGGGCGCGGCTCACGGGCGCCTGCCGACCGGGACGGCCGGCGATCGAGGCTGCGCGGGCGCTGGCTCGGCTCGTGGCGCCGCCCCCGCTGGTGGCAGGAGCTGCTCTTCATCGGCGGCAGCTACTTCCTCTACACGCTCACCCGCAACAGCGTGCCCGCTCACCAGCTGCTGGCGATGCACCGGGCTGGCGACCTGCTGCGCATCGAGCAGGTGCTGCACATCGACGTGGAGCGCTCGGCCAACGCGCTGTTCGCGCACGTCGCGTGGCTCGCGGTCGGGGCCAACTACTACTACGCCACGCTGCACTTCGGCGTGACCATCGGCGTGCTGCTCTGGCTCTACCTGCGCCACCCCGGCCGCTACCGGGGGGTGCGCACGGCGCTGTACGTCACCAACCTGGTCGCGCTCGCCGGCTTCTGGCTGTTCCCCCTGGCGCCGCCGCGGATGCTGCCCGGCTACGTCGACACCATCGTGAAGTTCCACACCTGGGGCTCGTGGGGCTCCGGCGACATGGCCGACATGTCCAACCAGTTCGCCGCCATGCCGTCCCTGCACATCGGGTGGGCGCTGTGGTGCGGCATCACGCTGTGGCGCCTGGCGCCCCGCCGCTGGGTGCGCATGCTCGGGCTGTGCTACCCGCTCGCCACGCTGGCCGTCATCGTGGGCACCGCCAACCACTTCGTGCTCGACGCCGCCGGCGGCATGGCGGCGCTCGCCATCGGTTACGGCGTGCAGCGCATCGTGTCCGGCCGGCCGGCGTACGGCCCCCTCGCCGACGATGCCCGGCACCGGGCCGCGCCGACGCCCGGCTGACCGGCGGCCGGCTCAGACGATCGGGTCGGTGTTGCCCGACGGCCCCGGCCCCGGCCGCTTGCCCGCCCGCCGGGCCGCCGCCCGCTTGGCCGTGTCGGCCTTGACCTCGGCCACCCGTCGCTGCGCCGACGCTCGCTGGGCGTCCGGGTCGCGGCCGCTGGCCTTGCTCTGCGGGAGCAGCGGCATCTCGAGGCCGGCCGGCTCGCTCGCCGGCTCGCCGGCCAGCTCGTTGATCGGCTCGGTGATCGACTCCGTGATCGGCGTGCCGATCGGTTCGGTGATCGGGTCGCCGGCCGGCTCGGTGACGGGCTCGACGGCGAGCGCCTCCTTGGCCTCGCGGAGGAACTCGGCGACGACCGCCACGGCGTCCTCCGGCACCTCCTCGAGCGGGAAGTGCCCCACGCCGGGGAACGCGACGAGCGTGGTGTCGGCGCCGAGGTCGCGCACCACCGACTCGGCGACCGACATCGGCAGCACCGGGTCCTCGGTGCCCCACACGACGAGGTGCTTCTGCGCCCGGACCCGCCGCGGCCGGACGGCGTCGCCCGGCCGCCCTCCGCCGGCCGGCGGGATCACCGACCGGACCGCCCCGCGGGCCATCGACCACAGCCGCGGCCGCACGTTGTCGCGGTAGTAGCCGAGCATGGCCGCCACCCGCCGCGGATCGGTGTAGACGCGCTCGTAGTGCGTGCGCACCACGTCGTCGAGCGGCCGCTCCGCCTTCCACAGCCGGCGGAGCACCTCCGCCACGAGCGCACGGCCGCCGAGCCGCCACGCCAGCTCCGGCAGCACCGGCAGCGCGAAGAAGGGGATGTAGGCGGCCCGCACCAGGTTGACGTGCCGGTACGGCGCGCTGACGACGACGAGCCGGCGCACCAGGTCGGGCCGGGCACCGGCCAGCGCCAGCCCGATCGTGCCGCCCCAGTCGTGGCCGACCACGTCGACCGGGCCGTCGACCTCGTGCAGGACGAGGGCGGCCAGCTCGCGGACGACCGTGCCGAGGTCGTACGGCCCGCGCACCTCGCTCTCGCCGAGCCCCTTCAGGTCGGGCGCGAGCACCCGCCGGTCCTTGGCCAGCTCGGGCAGCAGGAAGCGGAACGCGACGGCCGTCTGCGGCACCCCGTGCAGCAGCAGGACGGGCACCGGGCCACCCTCTGCGCCGTGCGGCGGCCGGGCCGGCCCGGCCACGTTGAGGGCCAGCCGGACGCCCTCCACGGCGACCTGCTTCTGCTCGGCACCGGGAAGCAGTCCGTATGTCATCCGTAGAACACCCTCTCCACGACGGCCCTGGCCCGCCGGGTGGCGCGCCGGTAGTCGTCGACGAACTGCCCCGTCCGGTCGGCCGGATAGCCCATCATCCGGGCCACGCCGGCGAGCTCGCGCAACTGCGCGGGCAGGCTATCCGACGGGCGACCGCGCACGAGCAGCACGGCGTTGCGCACCCGTGCGGCGAGGCACCACGCGCGCTCGAGCACGCGGGCGTCGTCCTCGGCCAGCAGGCCGGCACCCACGGCGGCGCGCAGGGCGGCGAGGGTGGCCGTCGTCCGCAGCGCGGGCACGGCGTGCGCGTGCCGCAGCTGGAGCGCCTGGGCGGTCCACTCCACGTCGGCGAGCCCGCCGCGGCCCAGCTTGAGGTGGGTCGCCGGGTCGGCGCCCCTCGGCAGCCGCTCGGACTCGACCCGCGCCTTGATCCGGCGCACTTCGCGCATCTCGGCGTCCGAGAGCCCGCCCTCCGGCCAGCGGATCGGGGCGACGGCGGCGCAGAAGCGGGCCCCGAGATCGGCGTCCCCGGCCACGGGAGCGGCGCGCAGCAGCGCCTGCGCCTCCCAGGTCTTCGACCACCGGGCGTAGTACGCGACGTACGAGGCGAGCGAGCGGGTGAGCGGCCCCTGCCGCCCCTCGGGGCGCAGGGCGGCGTCGACCTGGAGCGGCGGGTCGGGCGCCGGCTGGGCGAGCAGCCGGCGCAGCTCCTCGGCCAGCTCGTGCGCCAGCGCGGCGGCGTCGTGATCGGGCACGTCCTCGTCAGACTCGTGGACGAACAGCACGTCGGCGTCGCTGCCGTAGCCCTGCTCCCGCCCGCCGAACCGGCCCATGGCGATGACGGCCAGCCGTACGGGCAGGGGGCCGCCGTGCCGCGCCTCGACGGTCCGCCGCGCGATCCCCAGCGCCGCCTCGACGCTCGCACCGGCCACGTCTGCGAGCGCGGCACCGACCCCGGCCATGTCCAGCAGCCCGAAGAGGTCGGCGACGCCGATGCGGAGCAGCTCCTGCCGTCGCAGCGCCCGGATCGCGGCCACCGCGCGCTCGGGCTGCTCGTTGCGCTCGGCGAGCGCGGCGAGCGTCGCGTCGAGGTCGGCGCGGGAGCGCGGCGCCAGCTCGCGGTCGTCGCCCAGCATCGCGACCGCCTCGGGCGCCCGCTGGAGCAGGTCGGACAGGTAGCGGCTGGACGCGAGCAGCCGGGCCAGCCGCTCGGCGGCTGCGCTCTCGTCGCGCAGCAGGCGCAGGTACCAGGGCGTCGTGCCCAGCGCCTCGCTGACCTGGCGGAACGACAGCAGGCCGGCGTCGGGGTCGGCCGCGTCGGCGAACCAGCCGAGCATGACCGGCAGCAGGGTGCGCTGGATCGCGGCCCGGCGGCTCACCCCCGTGGTGAGCGCCTCCAGGTGGCGGAGCGCGCCAGCGGGGTCGGCGAAGCCGAGCGCCTGGAGGCGCGCCGTGGCCGCCTCCGCGGTGAGCCTGGCCTCGTCGGCGGGCAGCCGGGCCACCGCGAGCAGCAGCGGCCGGTAGAACAGCTTCTCGTGCAGGCGGCGCACCTCGCGCACGTGCGCGGCGCGGTCGCGCTCGAAGGCCTCCACCGCCTCGGCCCGGTAGCCGAGCGCCCTGGCCACCCAACGCAGCGAGCGCGCGTCCGTGGGCACCAGGTGGGTGCGGCGCAGCCGCTGGAGCTGCAGCCGGTGCTCGACCGTGCGCAGCCAGCGGTACGCCTCGCCGAGCCGCGCGCCGTCGTCGCGACCGACGTACCCGCCCGTCGTGAGCGCCTCGAGCGCGGCGAGGGTGTTGGGGCTGCGCAGCGCCACGTCGCCGCGGCCGTGCACGAGCTGGAGGAGCTGCACGGCGAACTCGACGTCGCGCAGCCCGCCGGGCCCAAGCTTCAGCTCGCGTTCGACGTCTCGGCGCGGGACGTGCTCCTCGACCCGCCGGCGCATCGCCTGCACGTCCTCGACGAAGCCGGGCCGCTCGCCCGCCGACCACACCAGCGGGCCGACCGCGGCCACGAACGCGGCGCCCAGCTCAGGGTCGCCGGCGAGCGGCCGCGCCTTGAGCATGGCCTGGAACTCCCAGGTCCTGGCCCAGCGCCGGTAGTACGCCTCGTGGCTGGCGAGGGTGCGCACGAGCGGGCCGTCCTTGCCCTCGGGGCGCAGGGCCGCGTCGACCGGCCAGATGGCGCCCTCGGCCGTCGTGGCCGAGCAGGCCCGCACGAGGCCGGCGGCGAGCGCGGCCGCGGTGCGCAGGGCCGCCGCCTCGTCCGCTGTCCCGTCGGCCGCCCCGTCCGCTGCTCCCTCCCTCTCGCGGCACGGCTCGGCGACGAAGAGGACGTCGACGTCGCTGACGTAGTTCAGCTCGCGCCCGCCGGCCTTGCCGAGGCCGACGACCGCCAGCCGGCAGGACGCGGCGCCCGGCGGCAGCTCCGCGGCGGCCAGCGCGAGGGCCGCGTCGAGGGTGGCGGCCGCGAGGTCGGCCAGCTCGCCGGCCACCTCGTCCACCGTCACCGCGCCGTCGAGGTCGCGGGCCGCCAGCGCCAGCACGCAGCGCCGATAGGCGATCCGCAGCGCGTCATGACCCGCGCGCCCGGCGAGGCCGGCCACCGCCCCGCCGGGCGCGCCGGGCGGTGGCGCGTCCGGATCCGCGCCGATCGCGGTGCGCAGCGCGTGCCGGAAGCCGTAGCCGGTGGGGCGGCTCGCCACGACGTCCGGCGCCACCACCGACCAGTGGCCGGGATGGCGGGCCAGGTGCTCGCCGAGCGCGGCACTGGCGCCCAGCACGCCGACGAGCCGCTGCCTGGCACCCGGGTCGGCGGCGAGGCCGGACACCAGGGCGGCCTGGACCGACGGGTCGCCCCGGTCCCCGGCCGCCTCGACCAGCCGCACCAGCGAGGCGAGCGCGAGGTCGGGATCGGCGGCGTCGCCGATCGCGGCGACGAGCTGACCGCCCGGCTCCGGGTCGATCAGCCGCCCGGCCGGCGTCGCGAGCAGCCGCTCGGCGCGCGCCGGATCGGCGAAGCCCAGCCGGGCCAGCAGCGCGGCGGCGCTCGTGCGGCGGAGGTGCTCGGGCCCGGCGCTCACGCGCTCAACGCTAGCGCCCGGACCGGCGGCTACTCCTGCGCCGGGCCACGGCCGCCCACCCCGGCCCGCAGCTCCGGGCGCGGGCCCGGGATGTAGTACGACGGCGCCCGGTCGGGACCGACCCGCCGGACGGTGTTGGCGCCGACCACCGCGACGTACGGCAGCACGCAGGCCCCGACGACGGCGACGATGCGGATGATCGGCACGGGCACCAGCACGGCGATCACGAAGCACGCGGCGCGGATCGTCATCGTGACGACGTAGCGGACGCGGCGCTCGCGCGCCTCCTCGTACCGGCTCTGGGACGCGGCCGTGATCAGCACCGGGCGCTTGTCCGCCTGCCTGTGCATCCCGCGGTCCTCCTCTGGCCTCACCGCCAACGCTACGGCTTGCACCGGTGGGCCGCCAGTCACGGCGGGTGGGAGCCCGGTGCGAGATGTCCCGTCCCGGCCACATCCCCTCGCCTGACCCGCGGGTGCTGGGGTCAGGCGGTGGTTCGTCGTCGGTGTCGGTGGTGGGTGCGGCCGTCGGGGGCGGTGGCGGTCCAGCCGCCGTCGGGGGTCGGGGGCGAGCTGCCAGTGCTGCTCGTGGATCAGGTGGTGGTGGCAGGCGCAGAGCAGGACCAGGTTGGCCAGGTCGGTGGGGCGAGCAGAAGCACCCGCGGTGCACCAGCGGGCTCTCGCTACGAGCGAGCGAGCCCCGACCGAGCGCTGACGGCTCCTACTGCTACAGGACCGGCAGGTAGCGCTCCAGCTCGAAGGGCGTCACCTGGCTGCGGTAGTCCTGCCACTCCGCCCGCTTGTTGCGCAGGAAGAAGTCGAACACGTGCTCGCCGAGCGTCTCGGCGACCAGCTCGCTGCGCTCCATCGCCACGATCGCGTCGGACAGCGATCTCGGGAGCGGCTCGATGCCGAGGGCGTGCCGCTCGGCATCGGAGAGCGACCACACGTCGTCGTCGGCGCCGGGCGGCAGCTCGTACCCCTCCTCGATGCCCTTCAGGCCGGCGGCGAGCAGGACGGCGAAGGCGAGGTAGGGGTTGCACGCCGAGTCGGGCGAGCGGATCTCGACGCGCGTCGCACCGGGCTTCTGCGGCTTGTACATCGGCACGCGGACGAGGGCCGACCGGTTGTTGTGGCCCCAGCAGATGTACGCCGGAGCCTCGCCCCCGTACGTGAGGCGCTTGTAGGAGTTGACCCACTGGTTGGTGACCGCGCTGATCTCCGCGGCGTGCACGAGCAGGCCGGCGATGAACGCCTTGGCCGTCTTCGACAGGTGGTACGGGTCGCTCGGATCGTGGAACGCGTTGCGGTCACCCTCGAACAGCGACAGGTGGGTGTGCATGCCGGAGCCCGGCTGCTGGCCGAACGGCTTCGGCATGAACGTCGCGTAGACGCCCTGCTCCAGCGCGACCTCCTTGACCACGAGCCGGAAGGTCATGACGTTGTCGGCGGTGGTGAGCGCGTCGGCGTAGCGCAGGTCGATCTCCTGCTGGCCGGGGGCGACCTCGTGGTGGCTGAACTCGACCGAGATGCCCATCCGCTCGAGCATCGTGATCGCCTCGCGCCGGAAGTCGTGCCCGACGTCGTGCGCCATCTGGTCGAAGTAGCCGCCCTGGTCGATCGGCCGCGGCTCGATGGGCCGCCCCACCTCCGGCTTGTCGCGCAGCAGGAAGAACTCGATCTCTGGGTGGGTGTAGAACGAGAAGCCCTGCCTGGACGCCTTCTCCAGCGCGCGCTTGAGCACCTGGCGCGGGTCGGCCCAGCTGGGGCTGCCGTCCGGCATCCGGACGTCGCAGAACATCCGTGCGCTGACCGGCCCCTCCGCGCGCCAGGGCAGGATCTGGAAGGTCGCCGGATCGGGTCGCACGAGCATGTCCGACTCGTGCACGCGGGCGAACCCCTCGACCGCCGAGCCGTCGAAGCCGATGCCCTCGGCGAACGCGCCCTCCAGCTCGGCCGGCGCGACCGCCACCGACTTCAGGTAGCCGAGCACGTCGGTGAACCACAGCCGGACGAACCTGATGTCACGCTCCTCCAAGGTCCGGAGCACGAACTCCTGCTGCTTGTCCACGGCGGCGGTCTCCCTGCTGGCGGTGGCCGGACCAGAGCGTCCCCATACTGCCCGCGGCGTGTTTCGGCGACGTTACGCCCCGCCCGGACCCCGCCCGGACCTTCCTTGATCCGGCGCGACGATGAGCCGACACTCGGTAGCCATGACGACACGGCGGCCCGGAGCGGCGCGGTACGCGGGACGACGGCTGGTTCGCCGCGCCGCTCATCGCCTCCCTCGCGGAGCAGCGCAGGTCCATGCGCCGGGCCTGGTGCTGCCGCCTCCGATCGACACGTAGGCACTGACCGCGTGGCCGAGCGGAAGAACTGGTTCGACGAGGACGTGGCGCGTCGCTACGACGAGACGTCGGCCACGATGTTCGCGCCCGACGTCGTCGAGCCGACGGTCGAGCTCCTCGCGGACCTCGCCGGCGAGGACGGCTCCGCGCTGGAGCTCGGAGTCGGCACCGGCCGCATCGCCTTGCCGCTGCGCACGCGCATCAGGCACGTCCACGGCATCGACCTGTCGGCGGCGATGATCGAGCAGCTGCGGAGGAAGCCCGGTGCGGACGAGATCGGCCTCACGGTCGGGGACTGCGCCACGACACGGGTGGACGGCACGTTCGACCTCGTCTACATCGTGTGGAACACGCTGATGAACCTGACCACGCAGGACGAACAGGTCGACTGCTTCCGCAACGCGGCCACGCACCTGCGGGCCGGCGGTCGCTTCGTCGTCGACATCGCGGTCCCGCAACTGCAGCGCCTGCCGGTCGGCGAGCGCTACGTGCCGTTCCTGGTGAGCGAGAGCAGGGTCGGCTTCGACGAGTACGACGTGGTCAGCCAGGGCTTGATCTCCCACCACTACTGGGTGAGCGAGGGCAGCGCGCGGACGTTCTCGATGCCCTTCCGGTACGCATGGCCGGCCGAGCTCGACCTCATGGCGCGCCTCGCCGGCATGTCCCTGGTGGACCGCTGGGGCTCGTGGACGAAGGAACCGTTCACCGACAGGAGCGGGCAGCACGTCTCGGTCTGGCGGAAGGACGGTTAGCTTCCCTCCGCCCACCCGGCGACAGCGCCGGCGACAGCGAACCGGACGGTAGCGGCTCGGTGACTACCTGGCGCGCATCCGCCCGCGGCGGCCACCCCGGAACGCCGAGACCAGCAACGTCAGCACGAACAGCACGCACGCGATGATGAACAGCCAGAAGAGCCCGTGCACGACGAACCCGATGATGCCGAGCAGGATCCAGAGCAGAACGACGATGACGAAGAACCTGAGCACGGCGATCACCTTCCGGCAGGTGGAGCGGTCGGGGTCGAGGACGGTCAGCGCCGGGCGAGGCGTCGCTCGCCGCTCGCGCCCGGCTGGTAGTCGATGCCGTAGTACGCGAAGACGCTCGGCTCCATCTCGGCGACCAGCTCGCCGTCGGTGTCGATGGCCGGCGCGCTCTTCGACTGGTCGCGGTCGACGGTGACGCGGACATGATCGGGGCTGACCATGGCGCCGTCGAGCGGCACGAAGACCAGTCGGCTCTTGCCGAGCAGTCCCCCGACCTTGACCGTCACGAACGACGGCTCGTCCGAGGCGGTGTCGACGTACACGGCCTCGAGCTCGCCGATCTTCTTGCCCTGAGCATCCACGACGGCACGGCCGCGCCAGTCGCGGATGTTCTCCGCCGGGATCATGGGCTGCCTCCTGCCGTCCGCTGCACGGGCTCCTACCCAGGGTGACAGTCGTGGCAACCGGATGGCGCCACCGCCAGAGGTCTGACTTCCGGTGTAGGAGAGTCGACCGTGGGGGTAATGGTGCGCCATGACCCCACGGGAGCCGGGTGGCCCGCCAGCCTCCGGCGGCGCCACCCCCGTTGCCGCTCCGGGCGCGGCGGCGGCGCGCGCCGCCCGCCGACCGGTACGCCTCCACCGGCCGATGCCGCTGCCCCCGCTCCCGCCGACCCGGCGCCGCCGGCCGTCCCGCTGGCAGCGGATGACGAAGCTGCGCCGCTGGTACGCCTCGGTGGTCGTGTGGGCGCGCTGGCCCATCGTCCTGCTCTGGATCGCCGCGGTGGCGGCCACCTCGTTCTACCTCCCGACGCTCACCGAGGTGGGCGGCGGCGGCTTCGGCGGGTTCACCCAGGAGAACAGCCATGCCATCCAGGCCGAGGTCGACTCGCTGAAGCTGTTCACCTTCCCCGTCATCACCCGCGTGCTCGTCGTGCAGCACGATCCGAAGGGCCTCTCTCCCGCCGTGCAGCAGGCAGCCGTCCAGCGGGCCCTCGACATCGACCAGCGCAAGCCGCAGTACCGCGACCTCGGCCGGGCGTACGCGGTGCCGCTCGTCAACGTGGGCACGCAGAGCCTCCAGGTGGGGCACGGCAAGCCGGGCACGACGGCGGTCACGGTCTTCGGCTTCGACCCCAACGTGCCGTTCGACCGGCAGGTCGACCTGGCGCACCAGTTCATCCGCGGTCACACCGGACCGCAGGACCACGTCGTCGGCGTGACGGGGCTGTTCGCCGGCCGCAAGGCGCAGCTCGACTACATCAACCGCAATCTGACGCTGCTCGAGATCGTCACGCTCGCCGCCGTGATCATCGTGGTGGGGCTGCGCTTCCGATCCCTCGTGGCGCCGCTCGTGACGATCCTCGCGGCCGGCATCAGCTACCTGCTGATGAACCACATCGCCGCGTGGTTCAGCGAGCGCACCGGCACGCCGATCCCGAGCGACCTCGAACCGTTGCTCATCGCGCTGCTGCTCGGCGTGGTCACCGACTACACCATCTTCTACCTGGCGGGCATCGAGGACCGGCTCGGTCACGGCGACGACCGGCTCACCGCCGCGCGCGTCGGCACCGCCGAGTTCACGCCCATCGTGCTCACCGCCGGCCTCACCGTGTCGGCGACCGTGCTGTCGCTGCTCGCCGCCAAGCTCGGGCTGTTCCGCACGTTCGGGCCCGGCATGGCCATCACCGTCGCGATCGTCGTCCTCGTGAGCGTCACGTTCGTGCCGGCCGCCCTCGCGATCCTCGGCCGCGCCGCGTACTGGCCCGGCAAGCCCAAGGCGCTGGTGCCGGTGGAGGCCGAGGAGACGTTCGGCACCGGCGGCGAGCTCGACCCGGCGGTGCTCGACTGGCGCGGCAGGCTCGCGCGGTTCCTGACCGTGAAGCCGGTCGCCATCCTGGTCGTGCTCGGCTGCCTCGCCGGCACCTGGTTCGCCGCCCAGCCGCTGCGGCACCTGCACCTCGAGCTCGGCGTCGAGACATCGGTGCCGACGCACGACGAGTCGCGCCGCGCGGCCGTGGCGCTCGGCGAGGGCTTCCCCAAGGGGCTGCTCTCCCCGACCGTCGTGCTCGTGCGCCAGCCCGGCCTCACCGGGAAGCGGCCGCAGCTCGACTCCCTGGAGCAGCAGCTGCGCGGCGTGCCCGGCGTCGCCGCGGTCATCGGGCCGAGCCAGCAGGCCTACCAGGACAAGTACGGCGCCGTGCTGTCCAAGGACCGATCGGCCGCGCGCTACGTCGTCCTGTTCCGCAGCTTCCCCACCGACTACGGAGCGGTGCAGAGCCTGCGGGCGATCCAGGACCGCATGCCAGCGATGCTCCAGCGCGCGAAGCTCCCCGGCGTGCAGGTCGAGTACGCCGGCGACACCGCGCTGTCGCAGGAGGCCACCGACGCGACCACCGGCTCGCTACGACGCATCGCCATCGTCGCCTTCGCGGTCGACTTCCTGCTGCTGGCGCTGTTCCTGCGAGCGCTCATCGCGCCGCTCTACCTGCTGCTCGCCAACACGATGGCGCTCCTCATGGCGATGGGCATCACGACGTACGTCTTCCAGGACGTCCTCGGCTACGACGGGCTCGTCTTCTACGTGCCGTTCGCCGCATTCGTGCTGCTGCTCGCGCTCGGCAGCGACTACAACATCTTCGCGGTGGGGTCGGTGTGGGACGAGGCGCGCGGCCGGCACCTGCGCGACGCCATCGCGCTCGCCGTCCCGCGCTCGACGAGCGCCATCACCGCGGCGGGGCTGGCGCTCGCGCTCAGCTTCGGCCTGCTCGGCATCGTGCCGCTCGCGCCGTTCCAGCAACTGGGGCTCGTGCTGGGCCTCGGGATCCTGATCGACGCCTTCGTCGTCCGCTCGCTCCTGGTGCCGGCCCTGCTGTCGCTGTTCGGCCGGTTCAGCGGGTGGCCGGGCAAGGCGCTCGAGCGCGGCGAGCAGCACCCCGCCCATCAGGAGGCCCTCAGGGCATGAGCCGCACTCGCACCCGTCAGTGGTCGGGGCGCCAGCAAGCGGCCGTGGCCGCGGCGGCGGCGGTGGCCGCCTTCGGCGTGCTGGTGGGCGCCGCGCTGCTCTGGGACACCACGCACCCGCCGTCCGTGGTGCGCCACGGGCCGGCCACCGCCACGAGCCCGCCTCCCACGACGATCCCCGCCGCGTCGGCGGCCGAGCTGCTGAGGTCGTCGGCGGCCGCGCTGCGGGCCACCACGACGGCTCACGTGGCCGGCGCGATCGGCGGCGGCGCGTCGCCCGTGCGGGTCGACCTGTCGGTCACCGCCAACGGCGACGCCCAGGGCACGCTCGTGATCGCCGGGGTGCCGGTCGACGTGGTGCGGACCGGCGGCCGCACGTACGTCAGGAGCCGCCAGCTCATCGAGAGCATCGCCGGCGCCACGGTCGCCTCGTACGTCGGCGACCGGTGGGTCGCGCTCGACCCCGGCCGCCTCGGATCCGGCACCGAGCGGGCGCTCGACCAGGCGACCAGCCTCGACGGCATCGCGTCGCTCATCGAAACGAGCGCCGGCATGGCGCAGGCGGGGGTGCCCACGACGCTGGCCGGGCGGCGGGTGACCGAGGTGGTGAGCGGGATCACCGTCATCGACGTCGCCGCCGACGGCCCGCCGTACCCGCTGCGGGTCGCGGCCGGCGAGGGCACCACGCTCGATCTCGGCCGGTTCGGCCAGAGCGTGGTCGTGGTCGCGCCGTCGCGGGGCGTCGTCGACCTCGACCGGCTGCCGGGCATCGGGTGACCTCCGGCGGGTCGCGGGCATGGCCCGTCGCGACGACCGTCGACGAGCACTGCGATGCCGGCTCGCCGTAGGCTGAGGTCGTTGGTTGACACGACGATTCGTGTCGTGGCGGCGGTAGGAGGCTTCCGTGGCTCAGCTGCGGGTGGCGCTGGCGCAGGTCGACATCACGGTCGGCGACCTGGTCGGCAACGCCGAGGTCGTCCGCCGGTGGTCGCGCGCGGCGGCCGACGCGGGCGCCCACGTCGTCGTCTTCCCGGAGATGACGCTCACCGGCTACCCGGCGGAGGACCTCGTGCTCCGGCGGTCCTTCGTCGACGCGTCGCTGGAGACCCTCGACCGGCTCGCCGCCGACCTCGCTGCCGACGGGCTCGGAGATCTCGCGGTCGCGGTCGGCTACCTCGACCGCTGCCCCGACGCCCAGCCGATCTACGGGCGCCCGGCCGGCGAGCCGCAGGACGCCGCCGCGCTGCTGCTCGGCGGCGCGATCGTCACCCGCTACGCCAAGCACCACCTGCCCAACTACGGCGTGTTCGACGAGTTCCGCTACTTCGTGCCGGGCAACCGGCTGCCGGTGGTCCGGCTGCACGGGCTCGACGTCGCGATCTGCGTGTGCGAGGACCTCTGGCAGGACGGCGGGCCGGCGAGCGTCGCGGGCGTCGCGGGCGTCGACGTGCTGCTCTGCCTCAACGCCTCGCCGTACGAGCGCGCCAAGGACGACTTCCGGCTCTCGCTGCTGCGCCGCCGCGCGGCCGACGCGCGGGCCCCGATCGTCTACGTCAACACCGTCGGCGGTCAGGACGAGCTGGTCTTCGACGGCGACTCGCTGGTGGTCGCCGCCGACGGCGCGCTGCTCGGCCGCGCGGCCCAGTTCGAGGAGGCGCTGCTCGTCGTCGACCTCGACCTCGACCCGGGCGGGTACGAGCGGTCGGGCGCGATCCGCACCGACGACGGCACCGTGATGACGGTCGAGCGCACCGTGGTCAGCACCGACCCGGTGCCTGCGTACGAGCCGCAGCCGGCGGTGATCGCCGAGCCACTGTCGGACTGCGCGGAGGTCTACGCGGCCATCGTCACCGGCACCCGCGGCTACGTCAGCAAGAACGGCTTCGCGTCGGTGATCCTCGGCCTGTCCGGTGGCATCGACTCGGCGCTCACCGCCACCGTCGCGGTCGATGCGCTCGGTGCCGACCGGGTGCATGCCGTCGGCATGCCGAGCCGGTGGTCGTCCGGGCACTCGATCGACGACGCCCGCGAGCTCGCCGCCCGTCAGGGCATCTCGTTCGCCGTCGTGCCGATCGAGCCGGTCGTGCAGGCGTTCCACGGTGCGCTGGGGGGCTCCGGCGGCCTGCACGGCCTCGCCGCCGAGAACCTCCAGGCCAGGATCAGGGGCACGACGCTGATGGCGCTGTCGAACGAGCAGGGCCATCTGGTGCTCACCACGGGCAACAAGAGCGAGCTGGCCACCGGCTACTCGACGCTCTACGGCGACTCGGCCGGTGGCTTCGCCCCGATCAAGGACATCCCGAAGACGCTGGTGTGGGAGCTCGCCCGCTGGCGCAACGCCGAGGCCGAGAAGCGGGGCGACGCGCCACCCATCCCGGAGAGCAGCATCACCAAGCCGCCGTCGGCCGAGCTCTCCCCCGGCCAGCTCGACACCGACAGCCTGCCGTCGTACGAGGTCCTCGACCGGCTGCTCGACGACTACGTCGAGAAGGACATGGGCCGCGACGCGCTCGTCGCCGCCGGGCACGACCCCACCCTCGTCGAGCGGGTGATCAGGATGGTCGACGCCGCGGAGTACAAGCGCCGCCAGTACCCGCCCGGCCCGAAGATCTCGCTGAAGGCGTTCGGGCGCGACCGGCGGCTGCCGATCACGTCGCGGTGGCGCGAGCTCGCCGCACCGGGCCAGCCCGAGCCGGAGCGCATCCGGCCGGAGCGGACGAGCTGATGCCGGCTCGGCGATCCCGCGGCGCCGTGCTGCACGAGCGGCTGCACGACCGCGCCCTCGCGCTGCCGGAGGCGCACGAGGACCATCCGTGGGGCGAGACGGTGGTCAAGGTCGGCAAGAAGGTCTTCGTGTTCCTGGGGACGCCAGACGGCGAGGGACCGCCCGGCTTCGGCGTGAAGCTGGCCGAGTCGCTCGACCAGGCGCTCGCGCTGCCCGGCGCTGCCCCGATGGGCTACGGCCTCGGCAAGGCGGGCTGGGTGACCGTGCGGCTCGACGGCGACCTGCCGCCCGAGGGCGTCCTGCTCGACTGGGTCGAGGAGAGCTACCGGGCCGTCGCCCCCAAGCGGCTGGTCGCCGCGATGGACGACAGCGGTCGATGAGGGCCGGCGCGCGCGTCAGGACAGCCGCACCCGCGGATCGAGCACGGCGTACAGCATGTCGACCACCGCGTTGGCGACCACGATGAACGCGGTGCCGAGCAGCACCGTCCCGACGATGACCGGCTGGTCGTCGCTGAAGACCGAGTCGACGGCGAACTTGCCGATGCCGTTGAGGCTGAAGATGGTCTCGACCACGATGGCCCCGCCGAGCAGGGTGCCGATGTCGATGCCCAGCTGGGTCAGCACCGGCGTGACGGCCGTCCGCATCCCGTGGCGGTAGATCACCCGGCGCTCGGGCAGGCCCTTGGACCGCGCCGTCCTGATGTAGTCCTCGTTCAGCGTGTCGATGAGCGAGCCGCGGGTCAGCCGGCTGTACGTCGCCGCCGTGACGAACGCGAGCGTGAACCACGGCAGCAGCAGGTGCCGGAACCACTGGAGCGGATCCTGCGTCAGCGGGACGTAGCCCCCGCCGGGGAAGAGCGGGATCCCGGCCCGGGTGAGCAGGAAGTAGAGCGCGTACAGGGCCAGCAGCCCGAGCACGAAGGTGGGCATCGAGAGGCCGACGAGGGCGAAGAACGTGGCCATCCGGTCCCTCGCGCTGCGCGGCCGGGTGGCCGCCTGCACGCCGATCGGGATGCCGGCGAGCAACCAGAGCACGACCGCGCCGCCGGTCAGCGACGCCGTGGTCGGCAGCCGCTGCAGCAGCTCCGAGCGCACCGACTCGCCGTTCTGGAAGTCGGTGCCGAGGTCGGCGTGCAGGAACAGCCGGCCGGCGAAGTGCCGGTAGCGGATCAGCACCGGCTGGTCGAGCCCGAGCCGGTGCGCCACGAGCGCCACCTGCTGCGCCGACGCCTGACGGCCGGCGAGCGAGCGCGCCGGGTTGCCGGGGCGGGCGTAGAACAGGCCGAAGACCACGATGCTGATGACGAAGAGCACGACGAGCATGAGCAGGATCCGCCGTACGGCGAAGCGCACCATGACCTCAGAGCTCCGACCTCGGGTCGAGCGCGTCGCGCAGGCCGTCACCCAGCAGGTTGAACGCCAGCGTGGTGACGAGCAGGGCGAGCGACGGGAACGTGATGAACCACCAGGCCTGCGTGTAGTACTGCTCGGCGTCGGCCAGCATGTTGCCCCACGTCGCGGTCGGCGGCACGACGGACAGCCCCAGGAACGACAGCGTCGCCTCGAACACGATGGCCGTCGGCACCAGCAGCGTCGCGTACACGATGAGCGGGCCGGTGAGGTTGGGCAGGACGTCGACGAGCATCGTGCGCAGCGGCCCGGCGCCGAGCGAGCGAGCCGCTTCGACGTACTCCTTCTCGCGGATCGACAGCACCTGGCCGCGGACGATCCGCGCGACCCCCGTCCAGCTGAACAGCACGATGACGAAGATGCTCACCGACAGGCCCGGCCCGACGATGCTGACGAGCGCGATCGCGGTGAGCAGGAACGGGAAGCTGAGCATCGTGTCGACGAACCGCGACAGCACGGTGTCGACGGCACCGCCGTAGAAGCCGGCCACCAGGCCCACCGCGACGCCGATCACGATGGACAGGCCGGTCGCGACGACGCCGACCAGCAGCGAGACCCGCGTGCCGTAGACGATGCGGGACAGCACGTCCCGTCCGAGGTTGTCGGTCCCCATCCAGAACGTCCGGCTCGGGCCCACCGGGCTGCCGTCGTACGTCAGTCCGGTGTCGCGGTACTGCACGTTGGGCGGGTGCCCGATCACCTTGACGGCCAGCGGCGCGAGGAGCGCGAGGAGCACGAGCGCGCCGATGGTGGCGAGGCTCGCCATCGCCCATCTGTCCCTGCGCAGCCGCCGCCAGGCGAGCCGCCACGGCGAGCGGCCCTCGATCGCCGGCGCGACGGCCAGCCGCTCGTCCGCGGCCCCGCCCGCGACGACGACGTCCGGCATGCCGGCTGGTGTCGTCATCGTGACCTCCCTGTCGCCGCCACCTGCTCGCCCACCTCGACCGGGTAGTGGCAGGCCGCCGCGAGCGGCGCGCCGACGAGCGGCGGCTCGACCACGTCGCAGCCCTCGCCGGCCCGTGGGCAGCGCGGGTGGAACCGGCAGCCGCTCGGCGGGTCCAGCGGGGTCGGCACGTCGCCGCGCAGCACGATCCGCTCCCTGCCCTCCGCACGGTCCGGGTCGGCGACCGGGACTGCCGAGAGCAGCGCCCGCGAGTACGGGTGCCGCGCCGCGCGGTACAGCGTGGCGGCGTCGCCGACCTCGACCACCTTGCCGAGGTACATCACCGCAACCTTCGTCGACACGTGCTGCACGACCGAGAGGTCGTGCGCGATGAAGACGTACGTGAGGCCGAGCTCGTGCTGCAGGTCGGTGAGGAGGTTGACCACCTGCGCCTGGATGGAGACGTCGAGCGCCGACACCGGCTCGTCGCAGATGACGAGGTCTGGACGCAGCGCGAGCGCCCTGGCGATCCCGATGCGCTGCCGCTGCCCGCCCGAGAACTCGGCCGGGAACCGGTTGTAGTGCTCGGGGTTCAGCCCCACGAGCTCCATCAGCTCCTGCACCCGGCGCTTGCGGTCCTCGCCGGACGCGACGCGGTGGATCGCGAGCGGGTCGCCGATGACGGATCCCACCCGGCGGCGCGGGTTGAGCGAGCCGTACGGGTCCTGAAAGATCATCTGGATCCGTCGCCGGTACGGGCGCATCCGCCGCGCGGGCAGGTTGGTGATGTCCTCGCCGTCGAACAGGATGCGACCGGACGAGACCGGGTGCAGGCCCGCGATGCAGCGCGCCAGCGTCGACTTGCCGCACCCGCTCTCGCCGACGAGCCCGAGCGTCTCGCCGCGCCGGACGTCGAGCGTCACGCCGTCGACGGCGTGCACCTGCCCGGCGTCCCTGCGCACGACCGCCCCGCGCCGCACCGGGAAGTGCTTCACCACCGCATCGAGGCGCAGCAGCGAGTCGTCGCTCACCGGTCGGCCCTCCCGGCGAGATCGGCCGCGGAGGGCGGGGCCTCCGGCGCCGGGTCCTCCCTGCCGATCCGGTCGGGCGGCAGCCAGCACGCGGACCGGTGCCCCAGCCCGCCGGCCACCATCGCGAGCGGCGGCCGGTCGGTGTCGCACGGCTCGAACCGGTGCGGGCAGCGCGGGTGGAACGGGCACCCGCTCGGCACCGTGATGAGGCTCGGCGGCTGGCCCGGGATCGGAACGAGCCGCGCCACGGTGCCGGTCGGCAGCGAGCGGAGCAGCCCCTTGGTGTAGGGGTGGTGCGGCCGGTAGTAGAGCGTCCGGCGATCAGCCAGCTCGACCGGCTTGCCCGCGTACATCACCACGACGTCGTCGGCCACGTCGGCCACCACGCCGAGATCGTGGGTGATGAGGATGATCGCGGTGCCGAGCTCGTCCTGGAGCCGGCGCATCAGGTCGATGATCTGCGCCTGCACGGTCACGTCGAGCGCCGTGGTCGGCTCGTCGGCGATGAGCAGCGCGGGCTCGAGCGCGAGCGCCATGGCGATCATCGCCCGCTGCCGCATGCCGCCGGAGAACTGGTGCGGGTAGTCGTCCACCCGCTCCACCGGCCGCGGGATGCCGACCAGCCCGAGCAGCTCGACCGCCCGCGCCCGTGCCGCCGCCTTGCTCACGTCGCGGTGCGCCCTGATCATCTCCACGATCTGCCAGCCGATCGTGAAGTGCGGGTGCAGGCTGGACAGCGGGTCCTGGAACACCATCGCCAGCTCGGCGCCGCGCAGCCGGCGGCGGCGGGCCTCCGGCATCGTGAGCAGGTCGGTGCCGTCGAAGAGCGCCTCCCCGCTGATCTCCGCGCCCCTGATCAGCCCGGCGATCGCCTGCATGCTCACGCTCTTGCCGGAGCCCGACTCGCCGACGATGCCGAGCGTCCGGCCGCGGTCGACGGTGAACGACAGGCCGTCGACCGCTCGGACGATCCCGTCCTCCGTGCGGAAGGCGACCCGCAGGTCGCGCACGTCCAGCAGGGCCATCGCGCTCCTCTGCGCTGCCGGCCGACCGCTCAGTGCGTCAGCCAGACGTTGGTGAAGTCGCAGTTGAACGCGAACGGGAAGTACTCGTAGCCGTGCACCCGGGCCGAGTGGTACGTCGGGTAGAACTCGGTGTAGAGCGGCACCCACGGCGCGTCCTTCATCACCATGGCGTCGGCCTGCGCCAGCATCGACGACTCCTTGGCCCCGTCGGTCTGCTGGAGCGCCTCGTCCACCAGCTCGTTGACCGCCGGGTTGTTGTAGTCGCCGTAGTTGGTGGTCCCCTCGGCGAAGTGCCTGCCGTCGAGCAGCGGGACGAAGAACGAGCGTGCGCCGTTGCCGCTCCAGTCGGGGATCCAGCCCGGCTCGGCGATGTCCCACAGCCCCGACTTGGCGGCCGGCGGGTGCGGCAGCGTCGTCCCGTAGAACTCGTCGGTGGTCGACAGCGGGACGGCCTTCAGCTTGATGCCGATCGGCGCGAGGTCCTGCTGGAGCAGGGTGAACAGCTGCACCTGCCGGGTCTGGTCGCTCGCGTAGAGGTACTTCAGCGTGAGCCCGTTCGGGTAGCCGGCCTGCCGGAGCAGGTCCTTGGCCTTGGCGAGGTCCGGCTTGGTGCCGTACGGGTGCACGTCGCGGAAGCCGATGAGCGACGGCGTCAGGATGGTGTCGACGGGCGCGACGATGCTGGGGCCGCCGAGCTGCTGGATGACGTGCTGCTTGTTGATGGCGTAGTTGAGCGCCTGCCGCACCTGGAGCTTGCGCATCGCGCCGTTCTGGTTGGGGCTCAGCAGGTTCATCACGATGTAGTAGGTGTCACCGGTCGGCGCGTAGCCGAGCTTCGCGTCGTTCTGCGCCCGGAACTTGCGGACGTACGAGACCGGCAACTGGTTGCTGAAGTAGAGGTCGGTGCTGCCGGCCTGCATCTGCTGGGCGACGGATTCCTCGGTCACGCCCATCGTGACCTGGATGCTGTCGACGTGCGCCTTGCGGATCTGGTCGGTCGCCGGGTCCCACGCCGGGTTCCGGTCCAGCCGCATCGACTGCTTCGCCTGGTAGGACGTCACCAGGTACGGCCCGTCCGAGATCGTGTGCTGGCGGAACTGCGGGCTGTCGGGCAGGTAGTCGAGGTACTCGACGGGAGCGGGCGACGAGAACGGCAGCGCCATGATGTTCAGGAAGTCGGCCACCGCGGTGTTGAGGTGGAACACCACCGTCGACGAGTCCGGCGCCTGCACGCCCGGGATGTCGTGCGACTGCACGTACGCCTTGATCGCCGGCACCGTCTGCGCCACCTTCGCGAAGCCGTCGCAGAACTGCTGCATGCCGCTGATGTTGTTGACGTAGTAGCCGAGGGCGCCGCTGGGCTGCACCGGGTTGCAGAGCCGCTTGAAGCCGAGCACGAAGTCCTGCGCCGTCACCTGCCGGTCGCCGCTCGGTGCGTGCCACTTCACGCCCTGGCGGATCTGGAAGGAGTACGTGCGGCCGCCGTCGGTCGGCTTGGGCACCGCCGTCGCGATGTCGGCGATCGGCGTGTTGGCCTTGCCGGTCGGCCGCAGGTCCTTGTCGTTCGGGTACGAGACCAGCTGGCGGGTGAACGCCCGCATGATGCTCCACGTCACCGAGTAGTAGGCGCTCGCAGTGTCGAGGTGATCGACGTCGCCCTTGCCGGCGAGGCGCAGCGTCCCGCCCTTGACCGGGGTGCCCTGGTCGCCCGCGTCGGCGGGCGCCACCCGGCCGAGGGCCGCCTGCTTGCTGCCGACGCCCGGCCCCTGGCCCTTCGCTCCCTGATTGGCCGCCTTGTCGCTGCAGGCGCTCGCGACCAGCGCGAGGCAGGCCAGCGCGGCGATCGCCGCACCGCGCGAAGAAGTGCGCACTGCCGTTCCCCCGTCCCCCGAATGCCGGGCACGTCGAAATTCACCCGTTCGTGAACCGATGTGCCCTCCTTTTCTACGCCATCTCCGGCGAGGTGTCTGCAGGGGTGCGGAAGGTAGGTGATCAGCCCTGGCGGGTCCGCCAGCGGGATGGGACGGTGAGATGCCACCATGGAGGCAGTCCGGGGACGCCGCAGCGGCGCCTCGAGATGACAGGAGGCTCGCTCATGGGCACGCAAGCGCTCTACGGCGGAGCGGTGGGCCGCAGGGTCACCGTCCGCGACGTCCAGGCCGCGAAGGAGCGCGGGGAGCGGTGGGCGATGCTCACCGCCTACGACGCCCTGACCGCCAGGATCTTCGACGAGGCCGGCATCCCCGTGCTGCTCGTCGGCGACTCGGCGGCCAACGTGGTCTACGGGCACGACACCACCCTGCCGGTCACCGTGGACCAGCTGCTGCCGCTGGTCGGGGCGGTCGTCCGCGGCTCGAAGCGGGCACTGGTCGTGGCCGACCTGCCGTTCGGCTCCTACCAGGCCTCGCCGGCGCAGGCCCTCGACACCGCCGCCCGCTTCATGAAGGAGGCCGGGGCGCACGCGGTCAAGATCGAGGGCGGTGACCGGGTGCTGTCGCAGGTGGAGCTGCTGACCGCGAGCGGCGTGCCGGTGATGGCGCACCTCGGGCTCACGCCGCAGAGCGTCAACGCGTTCGGCGGCTACCGGGTGCAGGGCCGCGGCGAGTCGGGCGAGCGGCTGCTCGCCGACGCGAAGGCCCTCCAGGAGGCCGGTGCCTTCGCGATCGTCCTCGAGGTCGTGCCGGCCGAGCTCGCCGACCGGGTCACCCGGTCGCTGTCCGTCCCGACGATCGGCATCGGCGCCGGGGGCGGCACCGATGCCCAGGTGCTGGTCTGGCAGGACATGGCCGGGCTCACGCCCGGGCCCGGCCCGCGGTTCCTCAAGCGCTACGCCGACCTGGCAGGGACGCTGACCGCGGCCGCGCGCGAGTTCGCCGAGGACGTGCGCGAGAGCCGGTTCCCCGAGGCGCAGCACGCGTACGAGTGACCGACTCGCCCGGCCGCGTGGGGTGCGCGCGACGGCGGGCGGCGATGCCGTAGAGTCCCGGTGACTTCCTCCTGGGACTACCGGCCGGGTGGCGCCTCGCGCAGCGACCGCCACCCGGCCGGGTCAAGCTCCGGGTCAGGGCTCGAGGCAGGGCGGGATCGAGTCCACGTCGCCGGTCGGCTGCTCGGTGTAGCCCTTCGGCCCGTAGATCTTCACGTGGTCGACGGTTGCGAACTGCTTCAGCGTCGGGAAGATCTCGTTGGCGATGGTGTAGGTGCTGCCGCGGCTGTCGCAGCCGCCGGTCAGCCGCACCCGCGCGATGCCGCCTGAGACCGACAGGTCGCTGAAGCCGGTGGCGCCCGACCTGACGAACCGCAGGTGCCGGCCGAGCTCGGCCACCGTCGGCCCGGCGAAGAGCCGCTCGAGGGCCTGCCGCGCGACGGTCGGCGGGATCACCGGGCGGGGCACCGCGATGGTGTACGGCCGCGTGCCGCTCGCGTACCGCTGGGCGTTGAGGTAGTAGGCCCTTCGCTGGTACCAGGTGTAGGGCGTGCTGATGTCGATGACGACCCGGCTCGGCGCGGTCAGCGTGAAGAACCGTAGGACCTGCGTCTTGCGCTGCAGGCCGATGGCCACCGACACGTAGCCCTCGAAGTCGCCGTTGAGCAAGGTCTGGGTGACGTTGGGCAGGGCGTACGTCTTGCGCGTGCGCACCGTCTGTCCGCCGGCGTCGTGCGCCTGGGCGACGTGGAGCACGATCTGCAGGAACGCGTGGCCGGCCACGTGGACGATGCGGCCCGACCCGTCCTCGGTGACCGTCGAGACCCACGAGCGCATGCGGTCGGCGGGCAGCGGGCCGGTGAGGTCGAGCACCACGCGGTCATAGCCCGGGTGATGCCCGGCCCTGATGCCGACGAGGGTCGACACGGCGGTCGGTTGCGCCGCCGCATCGCTCCTCGCGGCCGCTTGCGTGGTGACGGCACCGCTGGCGGCGACCACGAGAGCGAGGGCTCCGGCCAGGGCGGCTCGGCCACCGCGGAGAGTTGGCTTCATGAGCGGTCCCTCCTTCTTAGGGATGCGGCGAGGGTGCGCCGGTCGCCGTCGCCCACGCAAGGGACCTATGGCTCTGGCGGCAGCCGCGCCGCCCCGAGCTGGCCGCTCAGCACCCCGCGAGCCTCCGCCAGGCTGGGGCCGTACCACGTCAGGTGCCGGCCGCTGACGAACGCGACGGGCACGCCCCACCCGGCGAAGGCGTCGAGGTCGCGCTCGGGGGCGAAGGCGTACGGCTCGTCCGGCAGCACGACCAGGTCGGCCCTGGCGCGCATGTCGTCCAGAGCGACCTTGGGGTAGCGCTCGTCGTGACCGGCATAGGCGTTGTCGACGCCGAGCCTCGCCAGCACGTCGCCGGCGAACGTGTCGCGGCCGAGCACCATCCACGGCCGCCGCCAGATCGGTACGACGGCCCGGCGGCCCGGCCCGGCCGGCGCCTCGGCCCAGGCGCTCGCCGCGGCGGCCAGCCAGGCCGGGCGGCCGAGGCCGCAGGCGGCCAGCATCCGGGCGAGCGAGTCGATCGCCGCCGGCACCGTGCGCGGCGCCGTCACCCACACCGGGACGCCCGCCGAGCGCAGGGCGTCGAGGTCGGCTGCGCGGTTCTCCTCCTCGTTGGCGAGCACCAGATCGGGCGCGACCCGGAGGACCGCATCGACGTCCGGGTTCTTGGTGCCGCGCACTCGCGGCAGGCCGGCGAGCGCGCCGGGTGGATGGGTGCAGTAGTCGGTCACCCCGGCGAGCAGGCCGGCCCCGCCGCTCTCGGCCACCGCCTCGGTGAGCGACGGCACCAGCGACACGACGCGGCGCACGCGGGCGGGCAGGGCCACCGGCGCGCCGAGGTCGTCGACGGCCGGGCGCGGCTCAGACACCGGTGACGCGCAGGCCGGCCCTGGTCTTGTAGCGCCGGTTGACGGCGATGATGACGGCCGTCATCCCCTCGATCCAGCGGGCGAGGCGCAGCGGCCCGGCGTCGATGCCGCGCAGCCCCGCGATCGAGTCGGCGAGCGCCATGACGAGCCGCTTGGCGTCGCGATCGTCGCCGACGACCAGCACGTCGGTCTCGTCGGGCTCGTCGCTCTCCAGCAGCACCTTCGCGCTGATGTGGTGGAACGCGGCGACCACCCGCGCGCCGGGCAGCAGCGCCGCCGCCTGCTCGGCCGCGCTGCCCTCCGGTACGTCGACCGGCCGCGGCCCGCGCTCGTCGCGCTCCAGCGGGTTGACGCAGTCGACCACGACCTTGCCGGCCAGCTCGCTGGCCAGCTCGGCGAGCAGCGCGCCGTGACCGGGCCACGGCACCGCGACGATGACGACGTCCGCGTCGCGCGCCACGTCGCTGTTGCTCCCGCCGCGCACCTCGATGCCGTCGCGCTCGCGCAGCTCGGCCGCCGCCTGCTCGGCGCGCGCCGCGTCCCTGGAGCCGACGGCGACCAGATGGCCGGCCATCGCCAGCCGGCGCGCAAGGCCACGGCCCTGCTCCCCGGTGCCGCCGAGCACGGCCACCGCCTGGCGGTCCCCGGGCGGCTGGGCAGGAGCGGTGCTCATGACACCGCATCCTGTCATGCCGCCCGGCGAGCCGAAGCGGCCCGCTTCCCGCCCCCTGGCCGCCGCGCACGGCAGGATGGGCAGCGTGGATCGCTCCCGCATCGCCGCGATGCGCGAGGTGCTGGCCACCACCGGCTGGGTGGACCGCACCGCGCGGTTCGGGCGGTCGCTGCGCCGGGCTGGGCACCGGCCCGGAGGCCTGCTCATCGTGGGGACGCCCGCCGAGGAGCCGTGGCACCTCACCGCCCACCTCGACGAGGAGGCCAGGTGGAGCGGCATCAGCGAGCTGGCCCCGACCCTCGTCCGCTGGCACCCGCCGCCCGGCGCGCCGGCGCACCTCGGAGTCTCGCTCGACCGGCTCGAGCAGGCCGGGCGGGGCGAGACCGTCTTCGTGGTCGCCCCGGACGCGGCGCCGGCTGAGCTGCTCGAGCGGGTGAGCGACGCGAAGCACGACGGCGCGACCGTCCTCGCGCTCGACGCCGGGGACGAGGAGCTGACCGGCCTCGCGCACGAGGCGCTCACCGTGCACGACGAGCTGGACCGATCGCCTGGCGGCCTGGTGATCCCGTCGGCGCCCGGCGAGCTGCTGCCGGTGATCTCCTTCGACCTGGTCAGTCACCTCGTGTCGGCAGCGGCCGGCGACCCTGATCCGCAGCCGCAGCGCGGCCCGCGGCACCGGCTGGCGCGGATGCTCGACCTGCTCTCAGGGCAGCCGCCGGACCGCGGCTGAGCCTCGGCCGGGCTCGCGCTCAGCTCGCGCTCAGCTCAGTCCGGGCTCGCCCCGGGCTCACTCCGAGGGGAAGTACCGCCCGGCGAGCATGAGGCCGCCGATCAGCATCAGCGCGGTGAGCAGGCCGATGAACGGGACGAACGACCGGTAGGTGGCGTTGGACTCCCGCGACATGCGCCAGGCGAGGATGGCGCCGATGAGCAGCAGGAGGATCCAGCCACCCGCGTAGGTCCACTCGACGAGGTGCTCCTTGCTGCCCTTGCTCACGTGGTCACCTGGCCCTGGGACGCTCGTACGGATGCTGCGGGCAGCCTACCCGCGCGTCCGGCCGGTGCCGCTCCTACCCCGGCGCGGCACGACCGGCCGCTCGTCGAGGCTGCTGGAACGGGTCCGCAGGAATCACGGTGCGAATAGCGCCGGTGACGCACGGCGAGGCGGCCCGTGGGGGTCATGCGGCATTGCCGGCAGCACGGGGGCTTCGTGCTCGTTGCTGGCTTTCGCCGCCCGCCGGCTGTAGTAAGTTTGAGGTCGGCCAAGCAAGCGCCACGTCGGTTCCCCCGAACCTCGACCGCGCTTGCCGTCGGGGTTCCGTTCCAGCCGAGGAGCTCCGATGACGGTTGGCAGCTATGCATTCACCGACCGCCCACCCGAAGGGGCGATGACCCGCGGCATCACGAGCCGCCGCCGCGGGGAGATCTTCTGGGCATTGTTCGATTCACTGTCCCAGCCCGACCAGGAATGGGTCCTCGACCGCATCCGGCATTACGTGCAGCTCAACGCGTCGGAGCACATCGAGGCACGGCTCTGACCCGCACCGGGATCGACGGCAAAGGGGCCGCCGCCCGGGATGCCCTGGGCGGCGGCCCCTTTGCCGTCACTGCCGTTCGCGCCGTCGGCCGGCGCGCCGCGGTCGACCCCGGTCAGGGCGCGGCGGAGATGACCTCGACCAGGTCGCCCACCTTGTCGTTCGGCAGGTTCTTGGCCAGGTCGGCCTGGCTGACCATGCCGACCAGCTCGGTCCCGTCGATGACCGGCAGCCGCCGTACCTTGTACTGCTTCATCGTGCGGACCGCCTCGTCGAGGGAGTCGTCCGCGCCGATCGTCACGACCTCGCCCTGGACGAGGTCGATCACCTTCGTCGTCGCCGGGTCACGGCCCTCGGCGAGCACCTTCACGACCACGTCGCGGTCGGTGATCATGCCCTTGAGCCGCCCGCCGTCGCAGATCGGCAAGGCGCCGACATCGTCACCGGCCAGCTTCCTCGCGGCATCGAGGACGGTCGTGTCCGAGGCGATGTGGTCCACCCCGGTGCTCATGATCTCTCTGGCTGTCGTCACGAAATTCTCGCTCCTTCACCGAAACGGATCTCGATCGACCGGTCGTGTCGCGCACCATCCGGCGTCGAACCGGTCGATGCGCCGACCGGAGGCTTCCCTGGCCGTCAGCGACGGCGACCCCGCTGCAGCAGCGATCCCACCTTCTCCAGGCGATCGGCCGCGGTGCTCTGGCCCGACTTGGCCCGCATCGCCTCCGCTTGGCGCACGAGCAAGCGGCCGGCCACCGGAGCGGCGACCGCCACGACCACGTAGCGCTTGAGGTTTCGTCCAACGAACACAGCAGCTCCTCGTCGCGTCCCGTCCTGACCTATCGCTCGGCCGGCTCCTCGCCGTCCTCCGGGAACCGGGCCCCGGGACCCAGCTCGGCGCCTGCCGGCACCTTCGCCCCGAGTCCCACGAGGGTGATCCCCGCACCGGGGTCGGTCATGCCAGCTGCGGGGCCACCGATGACCGCGCCGGCCCCCACCGTGACCCGCGCGTCGACCACGGCCCGCTCGATCCGGGCACCGCTCTCGATCACCGTGTCATGCAGGACGACCGAGTCCCGCACCACCGCCGAGCGCTCGACCACCACGCCGGGCGCGAGCACCGAGCGCTCCACCACCCCGGCGACCCGCACGCCGGGCGAGAGCAGGCTGTCCACGACGGTGGCCTCGCGGCGCACCCTGGCCGCCGAGCGCTGCGGGTCGGCGCTGTAGATGGGCCACCTCCGGTCGTCCAGGTCGATCGCCGGCTCGTCGCCGAGCAGGTCCATGTGGGCCGACCAGTAGCTGTCGACGGTGCCGACGTCGCGCCAGTAGCCGTCGAACCGGTGCTCGCGAGCCGTCCCCTCGCCGACCAGCCGGGGCAGCACGGCGTGCCCGAGATCGCGCAACCCCTCGCCGTCGTCCTGCCCGGCCAGCTCCTCGAGCAGCGCGAGCAGCCGGGCGGGCCGGAAGGCGAAGACCTCGTTGGTGACGAGGTCGCTCGCCGGCTCCTCCGGCTTGTACGCGTAGTCGGTCACCCGGCCGTCCTCGACGCGCGCGACGCCGTAGCGGCCGGCGTCCTCGGCGGCGACCCTCGTCGTCACCATCGTGACGTCGGCGCCGGATTCGAGGTGCCTGGCCACCACGTCGGCGTAGTTCAGCCGGTAGACGGCGTCGGCGCTCAGCACCACGACGACGTCCGGCTCGAGCTCGCCGATCAGCGCAGCGTTGCGCCACAGCGCGTCGGCGGTGCCGCGGTGCCAGCCATCGCGCCCCTCGCCCAGCCGGGGATGCAGCACGAGCAGGCCGCCGTGGGTGCGGTCGAGGTCCCATGGACGGCCGTTGGCCAGGTGGTCGGTGAGCGACACCGGGTTGAACTGCTCGATCACCCACACGTTCGACAGCCCCGAGTGCAGGCAGTTGCTCAGCGGGAAGTCGATCAACCGGTAGACGCCGCCGAACGGCATCGCCGGCTTGGCCCGCGAGCGGGTCAGCAGCTCGAGGCGGCCGCCGGCGCCGCCGGCGAGGATGACGACGAGCACCCGTGGGCCTGGCACCGAAGCCCTCCTTCACCGGCTCGTCGTCGCGTCGGTCCTTCGCGGGCGCCCGGTCCGGCGCGCCGCGCCGCGAGCCCTACCCGTCGCCCTCGGCGCCTAACGACGACGCGGGGTGGCGCATGGGGACGGCTGCGTGGCCATCCCGGCGCGATTTTCGTTCGCGCCGGGGCCCCGTGGCGGGCACCATCGCGGCATGCCTGCCGATCCCGTCCCCAGCCCTGCGCCGGCCCCGTTCCCGCTCATCCGCACCGAGGAGCCGCCGGACGAGACTGCCGTGCGCCGGCTCGTCACCGAGGCGTTCGGCGACGATCATGCCGCCCGCCTGGTCGACCTGCTGCGCCGCTCGCCCGGTCACCTGCCCGAGCTGGCCCTCGTCGCCGTCGACGGCGACGGGGGCGGGGGCCTGCTCGGCCACGTCATGCTCACGGTCGTCGACCTCGTCACCGAGCCGGGCGAGGCGGTGCCGGTGCTCTGCCTGAGCCCGCTGTCGGTCGCGCCGCCGGCGCAGCGACGCGGGATCGGCAGCGCGCTCGTCCGGAACGCGCTGGCGAGGGCCGACGAGCGCGGCTGGCCGCTGGTGACCGTCGAGGGCAACCCGGCGCTCTACCAGCGCTACGGCTTCACCGTCTCGACGGCGCTCGGCATCGAGCGGCCGTCGGAGCTCATTCCCCAGCAGGGCTTCATGTGCCTGCCGCTGCGTGGCTACGATCCCGCGCTGCGCGGCCGCATCGACTACCCCGAGCCGTTCTGGGCGGTGGGGGCCGTCGGCCCGTCCGGCGCGGGCTCCTGACTCGCGGGACCGGCCGATGCGGCGGAGGGCCGCCCACCGGCTGGGCGGCCCTCCGTCGAACGTCCGATGCGAGCGTGGCTGCGGCGCCGATGCTCCGGGGATGCGGCACTCCCCTCCTGCGCCGCCGCCCCCCGGTCAGAACCGCAGGCGCCACACCTGACCGGACGTGTCCATGCCCGGCACGCCGAGCCCCGTCGCCGGCGCGAGCGAGAACGCCGAGACGTACACGTTGCGCCAGCGGTCGACCGCGAGGCCGGCCGGCAGCGGCACCTGCCTGGTCGTGCGGTTGCCGTAGCGCGGGATCTTCACGACCGCGCCCGGCAGGTCGGGGTCGCTGCCGCCGAAGAGCTCGCTCGCGTAGATGGCGCCCCACCGGTCGACGGCCACGCCCGTGACGGTCGTCAGGTGCCGCCAGGTCCACTGGACGTTGCCGGTGCGGGGATTGAGCCGCCACACCCGGCCGGTGCCGGGAGCCTCGCCGCCGAGGCCACCGACGTAGATGGCGCCGTGCGGGCCGACCGCGAGCGAGGTGGGCACGGCGTCGCAACCCACGGTTCCCGCGTCGTTCGGCGCGCCCTTGCAGGCGCCCTCGTTGATGTTGGGCAGGACGGCGAAGGTGGAGATGCGTCCGGTGCGCGGATCGACCGACAGGATGTCGTTGCCGGCCGCATCGGCCACCAGGATGCGGTGCGGCAGGACCAGGACGGCGTACGGATCGGAGTCGAAGCCCTGGTGGTCGGGATCGTGCGCCGCCTCGTGCGCAGCGAGGTCGGCGACCGAGGCCTTCGGGCCGAACGGCCTGGTGCGCAGCAGCTTGCCGGCCTGGTCGCCCGGCAGTCCCTGCGGGATGACGTCCGGCGGCGCCCACGTCATCTGCACGTAGATGCGGTTGAGCGTGCGAGCCGACACGCCGTCGGAGCCGACGGCGCCGCTTCCGTCGGGACCGGCCCCTGAGAGCAGCCGCTCGACGATGCGCAGCGGCTTCGTCGACGAGGCGGTCTGCGGGCCGAGCACGGCGCTGATGGCACCGGTGGCGCCGACGCACGTCTGGTCCTGGCCGGAGCCGGTGCAGGCCGAGCCGCCCCGGCCAGCCTCGGCGACGAGCAGGACGTCCTGCCCGGACAGCAACGACAGCTGCCTCGGGTTGTTGAGCCCGGAGACGACGACGGTCGGCCCGGCGGCCGAGGTCGCGGTCATCGAGCGCTGCGCGGTGCCGGCAGCACCGGAACGGAATCGGGCGACGGCCTCGCGCTGCGCCTGCGCCAGCATGCCGTGACCGAGCGAGGAGCGGGACGTGGAGACGGCGGAGGTCGTTGCAGCGTTGCTCGCGACGACCGGTACGACGACGGGCGCGAGCAACGCGCCGCTGGCGAGTGCGGTGATACCGAGGAGCTTCTTGCGCACGGACCCACCTTCGGGGGACGACGATCGGCCCTGCGCCGATCACGTGCCGCGTCACGCTACGCGTCCAGGACCTAGCGGTCCAGCAATCGTCGTGATGTGTTTTCTTCAATCACACAAGGGATTCTCACCGTTACCGACTGCGCACGCGGTCGAGCGACTGCACATGCCAGCTGGCGTTAGCCGGCCGTGGTACGACGCACGGCCTTTCCTTGCTTGCCTACCGTTCGGTATGCATGTGCGGGCGGGAGCGATCTGCTCGACTAACGGGTTCGCGCAACCACCGTTGCCGCACGGTACTGTTGCGCGGCACGATCGTGACGAACCGTCCAGCACGAGGAGAGAGCATGCTCTGGCGTCGGTTCGTGGGAATCATCCGCAGGCGCCTCGACCGCCGCCGGCGCGGTTACTGAGCCGGCTGATGAGGCAGCGCCCGGCCGGTGTCAGATGACGCCGGCCGTGCGCACGGGCGGCATCGCCGGCGTCCACGACCTGCCGGAGATCGCCTCGGACGGCACCGCGCGCATCACCGAAGTGCCAGCGCCCTCGCCGCCGTGGACGGCCCTGCCACCGTTCCCCGGGGGGCACGCCGTGGCGACGCGCCGTGCGCCACGGTGAACGGTGGCAGGGCAAGAGCAGGTCAAGGGGCAGGGGGCAGGGGGCAGTCCCGGCTCAGGAGGGCGTGACCCCGAACGTCGCGAGGAACGCAATGTCGTCGGGCTGGTCGATGCGGTACTCGTCGTCCGTACCGGTGCAGTTGGGGCTGATCCCGAAGGAGGTGACGGCCACCACGACGTTGGTGCCGTCGTAGAGCGTCGGCCCACCGGAGTCGCCGAAGCAGGTGCCGCCCTGGTGCACCGCGCCGTTGTTGTTGGTGAAGCGCGCGTCGGTGCCGTACGGAGTGCCGAACAAGCCCTTCAGCGTCACCAGCTGCACGGTGCCCTGGAAGCGCACGTCGCCGCCGAAGTCGGCGTGCGGCAGCTCCTTGTTGAGGCCGTAGCCGACGACGGTGAAGTACTGGTCGCTGCGCCGCGCGGTCTGGAACTGGTCGAGGAAGCCCTCCTGCGGCAGCGCGCCGTACTGGGCCATCGGGGCCGGCTCGCTGAGCACCAGCACGCCGGCGTCGTGCAGGAAGAACGCGGCCGGGTCGAACTGCGGGTGCGGGTGCGCGGTGGCCTCGTGCCAGTCCGGCGACGCGTCGAGGGCGGCCGCCCAGTCCTGGTAGCGCTGCGGGTTCTCGTCCCGCGCGTATGACGAGCTCGGCGGCAGGATCGAGAAGTCGGGCGCATCGCTGAAGCTGATCCAGACGTCGGTGCCGCCGGATCCGTTGCCGCCGCCGGCCGTGGTGGAGGCGCCGTCGCGGCCGACGCCGTACGTGCAGTGCCCGGCCGTCAGCACCGTGGTGGCGCTCAGCAGCGTGCCGGAGCAGGTGAACCACGCGCCGGGGTCGTCGAAGCGCGGATCGACCTCGTCGGGCACGTAGAAGATCAGCTCGCCCACGTAGGGATGGCGACCGTTGTCCGCCTGGCCGTGGGTGATCGCGTGCGCCGGAGCTGCGCTCGCGAGCATCGCGAGGACCGCGGACAGGGCGATGAGCAGTCGTGCGCGCATGCCGGCTCCTTGTCATGCCCAGGGGGTTGTCATGTCCAGGGGCGCCCATCGTGCCGCAGCGGCCGGTCCGGTACGAGGGAGGTTGCGGGCGGCCGGCCGAGAGGTCAACGGCGGCGGAACTTTTGCTCGATCGACGATCGGGGGCGACGGTCGCTGCTAGGGTGGCGACGATCCTCTCCTTCGCGCCGTCGATGTCCCGTACCGGTGCATATCGGGCGCGCCACCGTTCGTCATCGGGAGCTAACTTCGTGGCCTCTACCAGGAACCGGCTGCTCGTCGGCGCGCTCGTCGCCGGCATGACGGCCGCCACGGCACAACTCGTATCGAGCACCCCGGCCTCGGCGGTGTCCGCCGATGTCGTGATCGCCGAGGTGTACGGCGGCGGCGGCAACTCCGGCGCCACCTTCACCAACGACTTCGTCGAGCTCTACAACCGCGGCTCAGCCCCCGTCGACCTCACCGGCTGGAGCGTGCAGTACGCGGCCGCGGCCGGTACGACGTGGCAGGCCACGTCGCTGTCCGGCACGCTGGCCGCGGGCGCGCGCTACCTCGTCCAGGAGGCGCAGGGCGCCGGCGGCACGCAGGCGCTGCCGACCCCCGACGCCACCGGCACCATCGCGATGAGCGCGACCGCCGGCAAGATCGCCCTGGTGACGAGCACCACCCGGTTGTCCTGCGGCACCGCCTGCCACGCCGCGCCCGGCGTGCGCGACTTCGTCGGCTTCGGGACCGCCAACGACTTCGAGGGCACGGCGGCAGCGCCCGGCCCGTCCAACACCACCTCGGACAACCGCAACGCCGCGGGCACCGACACCGACAGCAACGCAGCCGACTTCACCACCGGCGCGCCGAGCCCGCAGAACTCGGCCGGGGGCGGCGGCGGCAACGGCGGCATCGACGGGCTGCGCATCCACGACGTGCAAGGCGCGGCGCAGCAGTCGCCGTACGCCGGCAAGACGGTCAACAACGTGACCGGCGTGGTCACCGCCGTGAGCTCCAACGGCTTCTGGATGCAGGACCCGCTGGCCGACGCCGACCCGGCGACCAGCGAGGGCATCTTCGTCTTCACCGGATCGGCGCCCACCGTCACGACGGGCGACGCGGTGAAGGTCACCGCCAGGGTCAGCGAGTTCCGGCCAGGCAGCTCCACCAATGCCAACCTCACCACCACCGAGCTCGGCAGCGCCACCGTCACGGTGACCGCGAGCGGGCAGCCGCTGCCCGCGGCCACGCTCGTCGGCCCCGGTGGGCGCGTGCCGCCCTCGACGGTCATCGAGAACGACGTCAACGGCTCCATCGAGACGTCCAACGTCTTCGACCCGGCCCAGGACGGCATCGACTTCTGGGAGTCGATGGAGGGCATGCGCGTCGAGCTCGACGACGCGCAGGTGGTCGGCCCCACCAACCAGTTCGGCGAGACCACCGTCGTGCCGCAAGGCTCTGGCATCCGCACCAGCCGCGGCGGGATCGTGTCCCGGGCCGACGACTTCAACCCCGAGCGGGTCGTCATCGCATCGACGCTGGCGAGCGTCCCGGCGGCCAACGTCGGCGACAGCTACGCGGGCGCGACCGTCGGCGTCCTCGACTACAACTTCGGCAACTTCTTCCTGCTGCCGACGTCGAGCCCGGTACTGCACAGCGGCGGGCTGACCCGCGAGACGACGCGGGCCACGCGGGCGTACGAGCTGTCGGTCGCGACGTTCAACGTCGAGAACCTCTCGCCGCTCGACCCGCAGTCGAAGTTCGACCGGCTCGCCGACTACGCCGTGCACAACCTGGCGGCGCCCGACATCCTCACGCTCGAGGAGATCCAGGACAACGACGGGCCCACCGACGACGGCGTCGTCGCCGCCGACCAGACGCTGCAGAGGCTGGTCGACGCGATCGCAGCCGCGGGCGGCCCCGCGTACCAGTGGCGCTCGATCGACCCGGTCGACGACCAGGACGGCGGCCAGCCCGGCGGCAACATCCGGGTCGCGTTCCTGTTCCGCACCGACCGCGGCCTCGCGTTCGTCGACCGGCCCGGCGGCGACTCCACGACGGCCGACCAGGTGGTCGTGGGCGACGGCGGCAAGCCGCAGCTGACCCTCTCGCCCGGCCGCATCGACCCGACCAACGCTGCATGGACGTCGAGCCGCAAGCCGCTGGCCGGCGAGTTCAGCTGGCAGGGCCGCATGCTGTTCGTGATCGCCAACCACTTCAACTCCAAGGGCGGCGACGACCCGCTGGTCGGCCGCTTCCAGCCGCCGGCCCAGCCGTCGGCGACGCAGCGGCACCAGCAGGCGACGCTCGTCCACGACTTCGTGTCGCAGATCGAGGGCATCGACCCGGCTGCTGCCGTCGTCGTGCTCGGCGACCTGAACGACTTCGACTTCACGCAGACGATCGACATCCTGACCGCCGGTGACGTGCTGCTCGACCTGCCGAGGACCCTGCCGGACGAGGAGCGCTACACCTACGACTTCGAGGGCAACTCGGAGGTGCTCGACCACATCCTGCTCAGCCCCGGCCTGTCCGCGGTGGGCCGGACGTCGCCGAGCAACGCGCCGAAGCCGTTCTTCTACGACGTCGTCCACGTCAACAGCGAGTTCGCCGACCAGGCGAGCGACCACGACCCGCAGGTCGTGAAGCTGTGGGTGCACAGCCCGCTGCTCGTGAGCAAGTTCGGCATCGACCCGGCGACCCCCACGCTGGAGACCAAGGCGGAGGGCGACGAGACCAAGCCGACGACGACCTCGGCGACGGACCCCACCTCTCCCTGACGGGAACCTGTCACCTGCGCTGCGGGTGCGCCCCTGCCGGATCGCCGGCGGGGGCGCACCCGCATCATGTGACGGCCGCGCCCGTCCCCCTGGAGCCACCGCATGAGCGACATCTCGCCAGGCGCGCCGGGACGGACTGAGCCGCCCCTGCGGACCGATCCGCCGGCCGGCATCGCGGCCAAGCGACTGCGGGTCCTGCGACTGGTGGCGGCCGCGGTGCCCGCGCCCGAGGGTGACGACTGCGTGCTGGTCGGCGTCGACGGGCCCGACGGCGCCGGCAAGACCTGGTTCGCCGATGAGCTCGCCGCGGTGCTCCGAGCCGGCGGCCGGGCGACCGTACGGGTGTCCGTCGACGACTTCCACCAGCGGCGAGCCGTCCGGTATCGCCGCGGCCGGGACTCCCCGGAGGGCTTCTGGCTCGACTCGTTCGACCACGCCCGGCTGCGCAGCGACGTGCTGGAGCCCCTCGGCCCGGGTGGCTCGCGCCGCTACCGCCATGCGGCGCACGATCTCGCCACCGACCGGGAGCTGCGGCCGGAGCCGCGGGTAGCCACGCCCGACGCCGTCGTGGTGATCGACGGGCTGTTCCTGCACCGCGACGAGCTCGCCGGCGCGTGGGACCTCTCGGTCCTCCTCGAGGTGCCGTTCGACGTCACGGCGCGCCGGATGGCGGTGCGCGACGGCTCCGACCCCGACCCGGGCCATCCGGGCCTGCGCCGCTACGTGGAAGCTCAGCGCGCGTACGTCGCCGCGTGCTCGCCTCGCGACCGTGCCGGCATCGTCATCGACAACGCGGTGCCCGACGCGCCCCGGCTCGTCGTGCACGACAGGCGCAGGTAGTCCCGCCCCGGCCGTTGCCGCTCAGGCGGATCCAGCGATGCCATGCGCTCAGCCGACGGCCGGCGCGGGGACCGCTCGCGCAACGGCCGCCAGCATCTCCTCCCTCGGCGGGCCGGCCGGCGGTCGCGGCCTCGTCACGAGATCGGCGAAGATGCCCTCGATGCGCCGCTGGAGCGCGATGTCGGCGTCTAGCACGGCCGTGCCGTCGAGCAGTCCGATGCGCCGCAGGAAGGCGCGCGCGACGTCGGGATCGACGGTGGCAGCCACGCCGGCGGCCGTCATCGTGAAGAGCGCGTGGTCACCGTCGCGGTGCGCGAGATCGACCGGCTCGCCCAGCCACATGCGGTGCCGTTGCGCGTCGAGCTCCGTGGCGAGCTCGTACCGCTCGCGCAGGGCCGGCGCGGTCGCGTCGACGTACGCAGGGAGGGCGTCGGCCATGTCGTCGTGCGTGGCGAGCGCGGCGGCGAGCTCCGCGGCATGCACGAGGCCGAAGGCCAGGCCGTGCGCGAGCACGGGGTCGGTATGACCGTAGGCGTCGCCGACCGGGAGCACCGCGGGCATCGCAGGCATCGCAGCCGCGTCGTGCAGCAGCAGGCTGTTGCGCAGCCCGGCCATCGGCATGACGCCGGTCAGCGGCTCGACGCCGTCCGGATCCACCCACTGCCGCAGCTGAGGGATCAGAGCGACCGCCGCCTCGAACGCTGCCTCGTCCTTGAGAGCCCGCCAGTCGGGGACGCGCGACGGCACGGCGAGCAGGGCAGCGAACGTGCCGTTGTCTCCGGGGAACGTCGCGAAGCCGAAGTACCCGAGATCGCCGCGCGGGCTCAAGAACCAGGGCCCGTCGGGGAGCTCGAAGCCACGCCGCACCCGGTAGTAGCGGCTGTAGTAGACGACATGGCAGTCGCTGCTCACCATCCCGACGTCGACGCCGGCGTCGCGAAGCCATCGGGGAGCCGGCGTGCGCCGGCCCAGCGCGTCGATGACGACGTCCGCCTCGATGCTGGCCCCCTCCACCCGCACGCCGACGAGGCGGCCACGCTCCCGCACCAGTCCCTCGACGCGCGCGGGGGCAACCACCACCACCCCGGGCTCGGCAAAGCAGGCCTGCCGCAGCGCCCACTCGATGACCGGCCTGCGCACCGCGAGGTACTGGAGCTCCTCGTCGTCCTCGCGCGCGCCGCCGGGCAGCTTCGGCCGCGTGTCGACCTCGTGAGCACCGGCCCGGAGCAGCGCCGCGAGCACGTCCGGGAAGTGCCGGCGCAGCTCGCTCCGGCCGCGCGGGATGAACGCGTGCGGCTGCAGGAAGTGCGGAATGCCCGAGCGCGGCCACCGCAGGGCGTCGCCCGGCTCCCCGAGGAGCAGGTCGTCGCGCTCCACGAGCGTCACGCGATGGCCGTCGCGCGCGAGGAGCAACGCCGCGGCCAGGCCCGCAACGCCAGCGCCCATGACGACCACCCGGCGGCTCCTCATAGCGGCAGCCTATTGACGATGACCGACCCGGTCACGCACTGAGCCGCTGCACCGGCCGTACCGGTTCGCCACCGTCGACGAGCGGCTGCCGGCGAAGCCGTCGACGGGCGACGACCAGTCCAGCCGTCCAGCCTGGTGCCCGGCCGCCGAGCGGCGGCGCGATGAGAGCCACGTCGTGGCCGGTGCGCGCGAGGCACCAGGAGACGAGAGAGTTGGAGTTCCACATGTCGCCGGTGCACTGCTCGTCACGGCCCCACGTGGCGGTCGTGAAGAGCGGGACGAGCTCGAGCACCCGGCGGGCCCGATCGGCGTCCGCGCTGACGCGCACCGGGCTCGCGACCGCTTCGGCGACATCGGGGATGACGCCGTCGCGCCAGCGCCGTACCTCGTACCGGAACCATCGCGAACGACCCAGCAGCCTGCTGCCGACGGGACCCTCCCCCACCACGCCGCGGTCAGGCGCTCCCACGTTCCAGACGGGCGCCATCTCGATGACGTACCGGGCGCCGTCCAGGCGGACCTCCAGCGCCGAGTGGTAGAGGTCCTTCGGCGCGCGTGCCTCGCGATGCGCCACCAGCGCCTCGTACGCCCGGCCGTTCCACCGCACCGAGCAACCGCCGGCGCCCAGCGGCAGCCAGTACAGGTCGACGCTCGCATCCGTCATCGTCGCTCACCTCATGCCACAGCTGAGCGCAGCTCGGGGCGCCGGGGACAGATGCGAACGTCCCGGCACGTCACGTCAGGCCGCCGATACCCTTGCCGAGAAGGACCGTTCCGATGACCAGCAGCAGCACAGCCATCACCGCGACGTCGTGCTGCTGCAGCCAACCCTTGAGCTCGTTCAGCGGCCCCCGCAGCCGTTGCTTCGCCATCGCATAGCCGACGACCGGCACCAGCACCGTGCTGGCCGCGATCACCGTGAACACGGCGACGGCGATCGTCTGGTCACCCGCACTGAGGTTGGCACCGGCGACGCTCGTGCCCGCGGCGGCGCACATCAGCAGGTTCTTCGGGTTGACCGCGGCGAGCGCGAACCCGAGGAGGGACGCCTTCACCGCGTGACGTTGTCGATGGCCGCCATCCACTTGGGCAGGGGCGCTGGCTCATCGCCCTTCGGGCGCCCATGCCACTGCCGGGCGCCGAGCAGGATGAGGAGAGCCCCCAGGACCAGCTTGACCCACGACGCGGCCGTGGACGGGCTGGAGGAGCCGCCACCGAGGCCGGCGATGTTGGCGATCACCAGAACCACGCCGGTAGCGACCACGATCCCGAGCGCCCAGCCCAGGCCGAAGCCGGTGCTGGCCGTCCCGGCGCGCGGGGGCGAGCAGCATCAGGATGACCGCGATGATCGGAACCGGCGAGATAGCCACGCCGAGCGCCAGCGGGAGCAGGTCCCCGAGGATCGATCCCACGCAGCTTCACCCGACCCACGGACGCGCATTCCCGGGGATGGTCATCACGGCTACGGGATGACCAGGTCGACCTGCGGACCGCAAGCACGCCCGTCCCAACCGAGCGCCTTGTCGGGAAATGGTGCGATGAGCCCACGGTTGGCGTCGACGAAGGGCCGCCTGCCATCGAGGTCGTATTGCGCTTTCGCATCCCGGTCGACGCGAACGGTCTCGAGGGAGGCATCTTTCGGCGCGTACGGCATCTTCGACCTCGATCGGGCGTGGGCGTCGCGCACCCCGCGGGCCGCGACTCACATCCTCACCAGACCAGCGCCCACCGGCTGATGTGGCATCACCCGGGACGGACGAAACGGCAGGAGCCATGGGTGGCGTGCACGGCGGGCTGGCGCAGCGGCTCCGCGCGTACCTGCACGTCGCGCACGGCGCTGGCTACTGCCGGCCTTCCCCCCGGGCATGCATCGCCGCGTGGGCCGTGAGCTGCGCTCCGCTCACGAATGCGCGTCGCCATGGCGGCACGCCCTCGATCTCGATCTCCAACGAGAAGCTGAGGAAGGTGCGGATGAGCACGATCAGGCCGAGGACGGCAACGTTCTGGACTGTCGGTGCGATGGCCACCGTCCGGATGAGATCTGCGGCGACCAGGATCTCCAGGGCGAGCAGCAGCACGCCTCCGAATGCCTCCCGCAGCACGCGGTAAGCCGTACGGCCGGTGCGGGTCCGCCGCCACGCGAGCGTTGCCAGCGTGACGGACCACGCCAGCCCCAGCAACAGAACCACTGCGCCGAGGCCTTCGAACACCTGTGCCGCCCGATTCATAGCCTCGCTGAACGTCATTGCAGTCCCTTACCGTCCGACCGCGCCGTCATGACCGCGAGGCATGGATCATACGGGTTGCTGGCGAACTTAGCGATCTTGCTCGCTGCACGCCTGCAGGGCAAAGCTCGAAGGCGGACGAGTCGGCCTGTAAGCCGGGTTCTGTGCCGTGGTCGCCTCGCGGCGGCCGCGGCGGCGGCCATCCCTCTCGGGCCGGCGTTGCCGCCGGCCTCCAGCGGTCTACCCGGGAGCTCGGGCGGGCCGCCCTCGAACGCTCCCTGTCTGACCTTGCTCCAGGTGGGGTTTACCGAGCCGACCGCGTCACCGCGGCCGCTGGTGGTCTCTTACACCACCGTTTCACCCTTACCGGCCGCCGGGACGCGAGTCCCGGCCGCTGGCGGTCTGCTCTCTGTGGCACTGTCCCGCGGGTCACCCCGGGTGGGCGTTACCCACCACCTTGCCCTGTGGAGCCCGGACTTTCCTCGGCGGGCACTGCATGCGCAGCACCCGACGCGACCGCCCGGCCGGCTCGTCCGCCGTGATCCGAGCCTACCGCCGAGCGGCCGGCGAGGCATGCGCGCGCTAGCGTGACGGCGCGTGTGGATCGTCGCGGTCGCCGCCGGAGCGGTGGTGCTGCTCACCGGCTGGCTGCCGCTGCACGACGCCGCCGACATCGCGACGAGGGTCGCACCGATCCTCGGCTTCCTCGTCGCGATCACCGTGGTGGCCGAGCTCGCCGACGCCGCCCAGGTGTTCGACGTCGCCGCGCGAGGGGCGGCCCGGCTCGCCCGCGGGCGCACGGCTCGGCTGTTCGCGCTCGTCGCCGTCCTCGGGGCGCTCACCACGATCGTGCTCAGCCTCGACACGACCGCGGTGCTGCTCACGCCGGTCGTCCTTTCGCTGGCTCAGCAGCTCGACCTCGATCCGGTGCCGTTCGCTCTCGCCGTGGTGTGGCTCGCCAACACGGCGAGCCTGCTGCTCCCCGTCTCCAACCTCACCAACCTGCTCGCCGCCGACCGGTTGCACCTGTCGGCGACCGCGTTCGCCGGGTCGCACGGCGCTCTCGGAGCTGGTGGCCGTCGCGGTCACCGTCGCGGTCACCGTCGCGATCATCGGGCTGAGCCACCGGCGCGCGCTCAGCGGCCGCTTCCTCGTCCCCGCCCCGACCGTCGTCGCCGACCCGGTGCTGCTGCGCCTCGGAGCCGTCGCGTGCATCGCGATGGTGCCCGCGTTCGTGGCCGGCGTCCCGGTGCAGTGGCCCGCCGCGGCCGCGGCGGGCGCGCTCGCGCTCGCCTTCGCCCGCCGGCGGCCGGGAGCGCTGCGCTGGTCGCTGCTGCCGTGGCGGCTGGTGCTGCTGGTCATGGGTCTCTTCCTCGCCGTGACCGCCGCCGGCGAGCACGGGCTCGATGCCGCTCTCGGGCATGCGGCCGGTACGTCCGGCTCGGGCGTCGGCGTCCTGCGCACCGCCGTGGTGGGCGCGGGGGCCAGCAACGTCGTGAACAACCTGCCCGCCTACCTCGCCGTCGAGCGGGTCGCGGACGGGAGCACCACCCAGCTGCTCGGGCTGCTCGTCGGCACCAACGTCGGCCCGCTCGTCACGCTGTGGGCGTCGCTCGCGACGCTGCTCTGGCGCGACCGGTGCCTGGCCAGAGGGGTGCGCATCGGGGCCGGCCGGTTCGCGCTCACCGGGCTCGCCGGCCTGCCGCTCCTGCTCGGCGGGGCGTGGGCGGCACTGCTCGCGACCCACTGAGCCCGCGAGAGGCTCGGAGGAACTGTCGGACGGCGGCCCTACTCTGGCCGCCATGACCAATGACCCCGACCGGCAGGTCGCTCCCCTGGTCCTCGGAAGCATCGACTACGTGTGGAGCCGGGTGCGCGACCGGCTGGGCGGCCTCGACCAGGACGAGTACCTCTGGGAGCCGGCGCCCGGCTGCTGGAGCGTCCGCGAGCACGACGGTGCCTGGCTCGCCGACCTCGCCCGTCCGGAGCCGGTGCCGCCCCCGGTGACGACCATCGCCTGGCGGCTCTGGCACATCGCCTCCGACTGCCTGGCGGGCTACACCAGCGCGGGCCTCGGGCCCTGGCCGCTGGAGGTCCGCGACGCGGAGTGGTTCGGCGAGGTGGGGCAGGCGCTCCCGGCCGCCGACGCGGCCTGGTCGGCGTTCCGCTCGGGTCTCGAGCGCCTCGGCGAGGACGGCATGTGGCGGGCGCTCGGCCCTGGCTGGGGGGCCTACGCCGACGACTCGTGGGCGGCCCTCGTCCTCCATGCGCAGGACGAGATCTCCCACCACGGCGCCGAGATCGCCCTCCTGCGCGACCTCCACGCCGCGCAGCGGACGACCACCCCGAGCTAAGCGCCCCACACCCCGCGCTCGACCGCCGACAGATGGGAGGTGTCGTTGAACAGCCGCAGCACGGCCGGCCCGTCGGCGTACCAGTCGATCTCCGTCACGCTCGCGAGATCCAGGTGCAGCCGGTACAGCGCAGCCGGCGGCGCCTCGACCGCGATGCGGGTGAGCGTCTTGATCGGCGTCACGTGGCTGACGGCGAGGACGCTGCAGCCCGCATACCGGCTGATGACGCGGTCGCGCGCCTGGCGCACCCTCCTGGCGGTCGCGGTGAAGCTCTCGCCACCGGGCGGTGCCACGTCGGCGTCGGCGAGCCAGGCGGCGAGCTGGTCCGGCCACTGCCGCTGCACCTCGGCGAAGGTGCGGCCCTCCCAGGCGCCGAAGTCGGTCTCCCGCAGGCCGGCCTCGACGACGACGTCGAGGCCGCACGCCCGCCCGACCTCCTGGGCGGTCGCCAGCGCCCGCGCCAGCGGCGACGACACGATGACGTCGATGCCGCCGCGCCCGGCGAGGCGGCGCGCGGCGGCGGCGGCCTGCGCGAGGCCGCGCTCGGTGAGCCGGGCGTCGCCCACCCCGGAGAACCGCTTGTCGATCGACATCGGGGTCTCGCCGTGGCGGAGCAGCAGGGTCGTGGTCGGTGGCTCGTCAGCCGCCATCCATCCGGAGAACCGGTTCGTGGGCGCGGCCGGCTGGGCCGCGGCGGTGACCGGCGTACGGGGCTCCCACTCGCGCCCGGCGGCCGCGTCGTCCATCGCCTCGTTCGCCAGCCGGTCGGCGTGCTTGTTCTGCTCGCGCGGCACCCAGCGGAAGCGCACGTCACCGATCGCGCGCGCCAGGCGACTCGCCTCGGACGCGAGCGGCTTGAGATCGGGGTGCTTGACCTGCCAGCGGCCGCTGAGCTGCTCGACGACGAGCTTCGAGTCCATCCGCGCCTCGACGCTCGACGCGCCGAGCTCGGCCGCGCACGCCAGCCCGGCGAGCAGGCCGCGGTACTCCGCGACGTTGTTGGTGGCCCGCCCGATGCCACCGGCCACCTCGGCGACGACCTCGCCGCTGGCCGCGTCGCGGACGACGGCGCCGAAGCCGGCCGGCCCTGGATTGCCGCGGGATCCGCCGTCGGCCTCGATGACGTAGGCCGTCATCGGGGCGTCACACCCCGGACTCGGCGGTGCGGACGAGGATGCGCCGGCACTCGTCGCACCGGACGACCTCGTCCTCCGCCGCGGCACGAACGCCAGCGAGCTCCGAGCCCGACAGCGACAGGTGGCAGCCCTCGCAGCGGCCACGGTGCAGCGCCGCGGCACCCACGCCGCCCGAGGCGGCCCGCACCTTCTCGTACAGCGTGAGCAGGTCCCCGGGCAGCTCGCCGGCGAGGCCGGACCGCCTGGCGGTCGCCTCCGCCGCGGCCGCCGCGATCTCGGCCAGCGCGCGGTCGCGGCGCTGCTCGGCGTCGGTGCGCTGGGTGGTCAGCCGGTCGCGCTCGGCGGCCAGCTCGGCGGCCGATCCCTGCAGCGCCTCGCGGCGCTCCATCACCTCGAGCACGCGGTCCTCGAGCTCGGCCTGCCGGGTCGCGAGCGAGCCGATCTCGTGCTGGAGGTTCTCCAGCTCGCGCGGGCTCGAGACCTGGCCGGCGTCGAGCCGCTGCTGGTCGCGGACGGCGCGGGTGCGGACGAGGTCGATCTCGTTCTCGATCTTGGTCTGCTCGCGGCCCTGGTCGCTGTCCTGCGTCTCGACCCGGACGAGGTCGCCGCGCAGCCGGGTCAGCCGCTCGTCCAGGCCGGCGATCTCGGCGAGCTCTGGCAGGGACGACCGGCGGTGCGCCAGCTGGTCGAGGCGGGTGTCGAGCGACTGCAGGTCGAGCAGGCGCAGCTGCTCGTCGGCCGCGGCCTTCACGTCGTCCGGCCTCCCATCGGTGCCCGCATCGCGCCCGTCCCCTCGCCCGCTCGTGGCCCCGGCTCCGCCTCGCTGCCGCCGACGGCGAGCCGCCACGGATCGGTGCATCGATGCGAGACCTCGACCTCCACCGTAGTGCCCCGATCGGCCAGCGCCCGCCGCACCTGCTCGGCCGCCGTCCGGAGCCACGGCCACTCGGTGGCCCAGTGCGCCGCGTCGACCAGCACCGGGCCGCCCTCCTCGACGTGCTCGGAGGCGGGGTGGTGGCGCAGGTCGGCGGTGAGGTAGAGGTCGGCGCCGCTGCGCCTGGCCGCGCCGAGCAGGCCGTCGCCGGCGCCTCCGCAGACGGCGACCACCTCCACCCGCCGGTCCGGGTCGCCGGCGAGCCGCAGGCCACCGGCCGTGGCCGGCAGCGCGGCCGCCGCCCGCCTCGCGAGCTCGGCCGCGGTGACCGGGGCGGCGAGCCTGCCCACCCGGCCGATGCCGCGCGCCGACGGCGGCGCGGCGAGCTCGATCACGTCGTACGCCGGCTCCTCGTACGGATGGGCGGCCAGCAGGGCCGCCACCACAGCGCGCCTGGCGTCCCTGCGCAGCACGGTCTCGAGGCGGGTCTCGCCGACCCGCTCGACCGAGCCGACCTCGCCGATCGCCGGACGGGCGCCCGGTTCGGGGCGGAACGTCCCCTCGCCCTCGACCGACCAGGCGCACCTGCTGTAGTCACCGATGCGCCCGGCGCCCGCCTCGGCCAGCGCGTCGAGGACCCGGTCAGCGGCCTCGTGCGGGACGAACGTGACGAGCTTGTCGATCGGCTCGCCGGGGTGCGGCTCCAGCGGGCGCAGCTCGGCGAGGCCGAGCGCCCGGGCGAGCGCGTCGGACACGCCGGGGTCGGCCGCGTCGGCGTTGGTGTGCGCGGCGTGCAGCGCCACCCCGGCCCGGATGAGGCGGTGCACCAGCCGGCCCTTGGCGGTCGTCGCGGGCACCCCGTGCACGCCGCGCAGGAACAGCGGGTGATGGGTGACGAGCAGATCGGCGCCGCGCCCGATCGCCTCCTCGGCGACCTCGGCCACCGGGTCGACGGCGAGCAGCACCCGGCGGACCGGGGCACCGGGATCGCCGCAGACCAGGCCGACGGCGTCCCAGCCCTCGGCCCAGCGGGGGTCGTAGAGGCGGTCGAGCTCGGCGACGACCTCGGCGACGGTGGCGACCCGGCCGGCGGGGGCCGGCTCGGACGTCGGGAACGGCACGGGCACGTGCGGATGCTAGCCGCCGGTCCGCACACCTCACTGGACGGTCACCACCGCGGCAGGTTCTCCTGGTACGACGGCGGGGGAAGAACCCCGACGTCGCCGTACGAGGAGGTGGGGGCGGTGACCATTCGAGACCCGCTGCACCAGCAGTTGCCCGACTCGCTGCCGGTGCTGGACAGGGGCAGCCACGTGCATCCCGATGACGGTGCGTGCTTCATGGAGTTCGCATCCGTGCTGGCGGGTGAGCGCTTCAGCGACCGGCCTCGCTGCACGCATCCGGTGCTCGCGGCCGTCGCCCGCGCCGTCAACGACGCGGTCGGCTCCCGCACTCGCCAGCGCCTCGTGCCGATGATCCCGGACGTCGTGGGCGTGCCCCGCGACGATCCGCGCCTCGGCCCGCTGCTCGTCGTCCTCTGCACCGATCGCGCGCTCGGCGTGCAGGAGCACCACCGGGCCTGCTTCGCCAACGGGTGCGGCAGCAACCGGTGCGCGCACCGGCAGTGGCTGCGCTCCGCCGGTGCGAGGGCGCGCCGCCGGCTGGCCGCCGTCGACAAGGCGCAGGGCCGTGCCGCGGCCGGGTCGGGCCCGGTCGGCCGCTGGGGCAGGGCCAGGTACGACGCGGCGCGCCGGCACCTGTACGACGCCTCGGCCGAGCACGTGATCAGCCTCGCCGTGTGCATCGTCGCCAAGTGCAGCGAGGCTGCCGCGGCCGAGTTGCTCACGACGGCCATCCGCGCGGCGCGCAGCCCGCAGGCTCCGGTGCCGGCCGGCGCTCCCACGGGCGTCGCGCAGCCCTGAGCCAGGCCGAGCCGGGCGCGTCCAGGCAACCCAGCCGGCGTGCACTGCAGGGTCGTCGTCGGGGTAGGCACCGGGCAGCCGACCTACCCCGAGGAGGCCCTGTGCCACAGCTCGTCACCCTGGAATCGGTCGAGCGGGACCAGCGCCTCGATCCCGTCGCCGACAAGCTGCGGACCGCCGTCCGTGCGGTGCTGCGGCGCAACCGCGCGGTCAAGGATGCGCTGCACGGGACGTGGCTCGGCCATCCGGTGCATCCGCTGCTGGTGCAGGTGCCGATCGGCGCCTGGGTGTCGGCCGGGCTGCTCGACGCGCTGCCGGGCAGCGGCAAGGCGCCGAGCCGGCTCATCGCGGCCGGCGTCCTCGCCGCCCTGCCAGCGGCTACCACCGGGCTCACCGACTGGTCCGAGCTGCACCCGGAGCAGGCCCGCGTCGGGCTGGTGCACGCGACCAGCAACTACGGCGCGCTCGGCTGCTACCTGCTCTCGTTGCGGGCCCGCCGCCGGGGCCATGGCCTGCGTGGCCGGCTGCTCGGCTACGCCGGCCTGGCGCTCGTCACGACCGGCGGCGCGATCGGCGGCCACCTCTCGTACCGGCAGGCGGCCGGGGTCAACCACGCCGAGCAGGTGCCGCACCTGGTGCCGCCCGGCTGGCACGACGTCGCGGCGGCGAGCGAGCTCGAGGAGGGGCGGCCGATCGAGCGCGAGCTCGGCGGCGTTCGGATCATGCTGCTGCGCAAGGCCGACGTGGTGCACGCGCTCGCCAACCACTGCAGCCATCTGTCCGGCCCGCTGCACGAGGGCGAGCTGACGCACGACCGCGCCGGGGAGCCGTGCGTGAGCTGCCCGTGGCACGGCAGCACGTTCCGGCTCCGGGACGGCTCGGTGGTGCACGGGCCGGCGACGGCGCCGCAGCCGGCGTTCGAGACCCGCATCGTCGGCGACCGGGTCGAGGTGATGCTGCCGGGCGCCGGCTGAGCGACGGCGCGCGGCCTCAGCCGGCCGGCTCGATCGACGCGCCCCGCTCGCCGAGCGACCGGAGCGCCTCCTCCGTCGTCACCGGCGCCACGCCTGCGCACAGGTCGCTGAGGACCCGTACCCGCAGGCCCTCGTCGAGCGCGCCGTGCGCGGTCTGCAGCACGCAGTAGTCGGTCGCGATGCCGGCGATGTCGACCGCGCCGACGCCGGCGGCCCTGAGCGCCTCCGCCGCGGCGCGGCCCTCCTCGTCGACGCCCTCGAACAACGAGTACGCGGGACGGCCCTGCCCCTTGCGGACGTGGACGTCGACGAGCGAGGCGTCGAGGTCGGGGTGGTAGTCGGCGCCCGGCGTCCCGGCGACGCAGTGCGACGGCCAGGTGCCGGCGAAGTCCGGCCGGTCGGAGAAGTGGCCGCCGTTGCCGCCGGTGGCGTCGTGCCAGTCGCGGCTCGCGAGCACGAGGGCGTAGTCGCCGCGGTGCGCGCGGAGGTGACGGGTGATGGCGCCGGCCACCGCCGCGCCGCCGGCGACGGCGAGGCTGCCACCCTCGCAGAAGTCGTTCTGCACGTCGACGACGAGCAGCGCGCGCCGGTCATCGCTCATGAGCCGACGGTACCTCCGTCAGATCGCTTGGGCCCGCGCCGCGGCCAGCAGGCGGTCGCCGGCCGCCTCGAGCGTCTCGATCCGCTTGCAGAAGGCGAACCGGACGAGCCCGCGGCCGGCGTCGGGGTCGGCGTAGAACACCGAGGCGGGGATCGCGGCCACCCCCGCGCGCTCGATCAGGCTGGTGCAGTACGCGACATCGTCGCCGGGGCAGCGGGTCAGCACGAAGAACGCGCCCTCCGGCTCCCGCACCTCGAGCCCGAGCTCCGGCCGGGTCAGGTAGCCCAGCAGCGTCTCCCTGCGCCTGGCGTAGTTCTCGCGCAGGCTCTCGACGTAGCCGGGCATGGCCGCACTCGACAGCATCGCCGCGCACGCCGCCTGCAGCGGCGATGGGCCGGCGAAGGTGACGAACTGGTGCACCCGCCGCAGGGCCGCGGTCAGCGGCGCCGGTGCGAGCGCCCAGCCGACCCGCCAGCCGGTCGCGTTGAACGTCTTCGACACCGACGACACGGTGATCGTGCGGTCGCTGCACTCCGGGACGCCGGCGACCGGCAGGTGCCGCCCCGAGTAGACCAGGTGCTCGTACGGCTCGTCCGAGACGATGACCGCGCCGTACCGCGCGGCGAACCGCCCCACCAGGGCGAGCTCCTCCCGCGTCAGCACGCGGCCGGTCGGGTTCATCGGCGTGTTGACGACGATCAGCTTGGTGCGCGCCGAGCACGCATGCTCCAGCGCGTCCTCGGTGATGCGGAAGTCGGGCCAGCGCGTCGTGAGGTAGCGCACCGTGGCGCCGGTGGCGACGACGCACGCCGGATAGCTCTCGTAGAACGGCTCGACGATGAGGACCTCGTCGCCCGGCTCGACGAAGGCCTGGACGGCGCACCAGAGCGCCTCGGTGGCGCCGACGGTGATCGTCACTTCGGAGACCGGGTCGACCACCGCCCCGTGGTGGCGCTGCACGTGCGCGGCGACCGCCTCGCGCAGCGCCGGCAGGCCGACGCTCGGGCTGTACTGGTTGACCCCGGCCGCCATCGCCTCCGCCGCCGCCTCGATCAGCGCGGGCGGCGGGCCGAAGTCGGGGAACCCCTGGGCCAGGTTGACCGCACCGTGGCTGTTGGCGAGCTCGGTCAGCCGGGAGAACACCGACGTGCCGAAGGCGCGGTAGCGCTGCGCGGAGCGGTCGGGCCCGGCCGATGCGGCGGACGCGGCCGGCACCGAGGTCGTCGCGTCGGTCATGGGCCCTCCTGCGGTGACATGCGTGCCGGCCGGTCGTCCAGCGCCACCGCGCGGTGATGATCGTCGAGCTGGACGGGTCTGGTGGCCCCTGCAGGGCTTGAACCTGCGACCTTCTCGGTGTAAGCGAGACGCTCTAGCCAACTGAGCTAAGGGACCGTCGCACCTGGCCGTGCTACCGCTGCCCGGCGCCGTCACAGCGTAGCGCCGGGATCACGCCCGGCCGAAGATCCGATCGAGCGCGGCCGCCACCTCGCCCGCGAGCGCGGTGCGCTGCTGGCCGCCGCCACCGGTCGAGGGCTCCCCCACCGCGGCCACCGCCGTCACGCCGTCCACCCCGCAGCCCCGGCACGAGGTGATCCCGAGCGAGCGCACGAGCGCCGTCGAGCCGCACCGGTCGCAGGAGTCGAGGTCGGCGGTCCAGTCCCGGCCCCGCTGGCAGTCGGGGCAGACGAGCACCTGCGCGTCGGTCCGCACGCCGCGCCGCCACGCGCTCGGCCCGCGCGCCGGGTCGGCCTGGCGGGCGCCGCAGCGGTAGCACGGCATGGCGGCGACCTCTCAGAGCTCGGCGAGTACCTTCGCGTACTGCTCGTGGTCGCGCGCGTCGGGGATCGGGTTGACGATCTTCCACCGGACGACGCCCTCGCGATCGATCACGAACGAGCCGCGGGTGGCGCAGCCGCGCTCCTCGTTGAAGACGCCGTACGCGCGAGCCGCCTCGCCGTGCGGCCAGAAGTCGGCGAGCAGCGGGAAGCCGAACGAGTGCTGCTCGGCCCAGGTCCGGTGCGCAGGGGTCGAGTCGCACGAGACGGCGAGCAGCTCGACGTCGTCGTTCTGGAACGTCTGGATGTTGTCCCTGAGCGTGACCAGCTCGGTGCCGCACACCGGCGTGAACGTGAAGGGATAGAACACGAGCAGGACGTTCTTCTTGCCCCGGTAGTCCGACAGGCGCACCGGCTGGTTGGCCTGGTCGCGCAGCTCGAAGTCAGGCGCCCGGTCCCCGATCTCCACCACGTTCCCGTCCTCCGTCGCATCTGGTGCGGCCGCGGTGCGGCCCACCCGGGGCCACCGCCGGCCGCGGCGGTTGGCACGATCGTCAGTGTGACAGCAGCCGACGGGGCTGGCCCCCCGGGTCCTCGAGGGCTGGCCGACCGGCGCCCGAGCCGGCTGGGCGGGCGGGTGCTCGCCGCCTGGGACGCCTTCATCGCGCTGGCCGCTGCGGCCGATCTCGACGCGCCCTCGCGGGTCGCCGGCTGGAGCGGGCACGACGTCTGCGCCCACCTCGGCAGCTGGCCGGAGCGCAGCGCGACCGGCGCCGTCGTGGCGGCGGCCCGCGCGGGCGGGGCGGGCGGCGACGACGGGGAGCGCCGCACCGGCGGTACGGACTGGGTGGCCGGGAAGCGCTCGGCCTCCCGGGACGACGTGCTCGCCGCCCTCGCGGCCGAGCGGGCGGCCGTCGCGCGCTACTTCTTCTCCTCCGGCGCGGCCGCGGAGGTCGGGCACCGCCCGGTGCCGTCGATGCTCGGCCAGCTCCCGGCCACGACCGTCGTGGTCGCCGCCTGCTACGAGCTCGCCGTCCACGCCCTCGACCTGGCGCCGTGCGGCGCGCCGGCCCCGCCGCCCGAGCTGCTGCGGGAGGGCCTCGGTGCGCTCACCGACACGACGGCGGCGCTGGCGCACCGGCTCGGCATCGAGGTCGCGATGTCGGTGCAGGCGCCGGACGGCGGCTGGGCGATGCGCGCCAGCGCCCGCGGCTGGCAGACGGTCGAGCGCGATCCCGGACCGGTCGGCGGGGCGGCCGTGCTCGGCGACGCATCGACGCTGCTCAACGCCTCGGCCGGCCGGGCCAGCGTGCCGCCGCTGCTCGCCGCCGGCCGGATCAAGGTGCAGGGCATCGGGATGCTGCTGCGGCTGGCGCCGGTGCTCGAGCAGGTGCCCGGCCTGCCGGGCGGCTCGGCGCTGCAGGTCGCGGCGCGCGCGATCGGCGGCATGGGGTGGCTCGCCGGGCGGCTGCCGGGCGGCCGGCGGTGAGCCGAGCCGTACGAGCGGCTCAGCGCACGGAGCCGTACGGGCGGCTCAGCGCTTGGAGCCGCGGGCCACGAGCCGCGCGCCGTTCCAGTCGACGCCGGCGCTGATGCTGCTGGTCTGCGACAGGCCGGCGGTCGGTGCCGCCTCGGCGATGTCGCTCGGCTCGACGTGGCCGTCGCGGCCGGCCTTGGGCGTCAGCAGCCAGATCACCCCGCCGGAGGCCAGCGGCGAGAGCGCATCGACGAGCGCGTCGACGAGGTCGCCGTCGTCCTCGCGCCACCACAGCAGCACGGCGTCGACCACATCGTCGTAGTCCACGTCGACCAGCTCGCTGCCCACCCGCTCCACGATCACCGTGCGCAGGGCGTCGTCGCAGTCCTCGTCGTAGCCGATCTCCTGGACGACCATTCCCTCGGTCATGCCGAGCCGGTCGGCCGGACTCCGCTGACCCGCCGCGTTCCCCGCGGTCGCGCTCACTGGTGTCGCCTCCTCGTCGCGCCAGGGGCGCCGATCCGGCCAGGACGATCCGGGCCGTTGGCGGTAGTCCACACGCGCGCGGCCCGGGGCGCAAGTATCCGGCCGCGATCAGCTGCGGGATCACCGGCAAAGATCGCCTGCCCGGCCGGTCGGCGGACGGGCAGGTCAGCCGGGCAGGAGCGAGAGGCGCACGGTCCGCTCGGCGTTGTCGACGTTGAGGTCGACGACCGCGATCGACTGCCAGGTGCCGAGGGCCAGCCGGCCGCCGATGACCGGCACGGTGGCCCACGGCGGGATCAGCGCCGGCATCACGTGGCTGCGGCCGTGGCCGCGGGAGCCGTGGGCGTGCCGCCAGCGGTCGTCGGCCGGCAGCAGCTCGGCCAGGGCGGCGAGCAGGTCGTCGTCGCTGCCCGACCCGAGCTCGAGGACGGCGAGCCCGGCCGTGGCGTGCGGCACGAAGGCATGGAGCAGCCCGTCGGCCGCCCCTCCCGGCCGGTCACGGACGAACCGCTCGCACTCGGCGGTGATGTCCGCGACCCGCTCGGCCGAGCCGGTGCGCACCGTGAACGTGGTCGTCTGCATGAGACTCAGGTTCCCCGGTCGGCCCCTGGGGCACCCGCGAAGGTGACGGCGCCGTCGGCGCGAGCGAGGATGGATGCTCGGGTGGCGTTCGCCGGCCCGAGCTTGCGCATGAGCAGCCGCACGACGAGGGGAAGACGAGCGTGGCATCCGGACCGCACCGCTACAGCGTCATCACCGACGGCCTGCCGAGCCAGATCCCCGACGTCGATCCGGGCGAGACCCAGGAGTGGCTGGAGTCGCTCGACGCCGTGATCGCCGAGCAGGGGCCGGTGCGGGCGCGCTACCTCATGCTGAAGCTGCTCGAGCACGCCAGGCACAACCAGGTGGGCGTGCCTGGCCTGCGCAGCACCGACTACGTCAACACGATCCCGGCCGAGGCCGAGCCGTGGTTCCCGGGCGACGAGTACATCGAGCGGCGGATCCGGGCGTACATCAGGTGGAACGCCGCGATCATGGTGAGCAGGGCCAACAAGCTCACCAACGTCGGCGGCCACATCGCCACGTACGCCAGCGCCGCCAGCCTGTACGAGGTCGGCTTCAACCACTTCTTCCGCGGCAAGCAGGGCGGCGAGTCGGGCGACCAGATCTACTTCCAGGGGCACGCCTCGCCCGGCATCTACGCCAGGGCCTTCCTCGAGGGACGGCTCACCGAGACGCACCTCGACGCGTTCCGGCAGGAGATCAGCCGCGGCGGCATCCCGTCCTACCCGCACCCGCGGCTGATGCCGGACTTCTGGGAGTTCCCCACCGTCTCGATGGGCCTCGGCCCGATCGAGGCGATCTACCAGGCCCGGTTCAACCGCTACCTGCTGGCCCGCGAGATCAAGGACACGTCGCGCAGCCACGTGTGGGCGTTCCTCGGCGACGGCGAGATGGACGAGCCGGAGTCGCTCGGGGCGATCGGCGTCGCCTCCCGCGAGGAGCTCGACAACCTCACCTTCGTCATCAACTGCAACCTGCAGCGGCTCGACGGCCCGGTCCGCGGCAACGGGAAGATCATCCAGGAGCTCGAGGCGTACTTCCGCGGCGCCGGCTGGAACGTCATCAAGGTGGTGTGGGGCCGCGAGTGGGACGAGCTGCTGGCCGCCGACAAGGACGGCGTGCTCGTCAACGCGATGAACACCACGCCGGACGGCCAGTTCCAGACCTACTCGGTGAGCGACGGCGCGTTCATCCGCGAGGACTTCTTCGGCCGCGACCCGCGGCTGCGCAAGATGGCGCAGCACCTCACCGACGAGCAGCTCACTCGGCTCTCGCGCGGCGGGCACGACTACCACAAGGTCTACGCGGCGTTCAAGGCCGCCCGCGACCACGTGGGCCAACCGACGGTGATCCTCGCCCAGACCATCAAGGGCTGGACGCTCGGGCCCGACTTCGAGGCCCGCAACGCCACGCACCAGATGAAGAAGCTGACCGTGGCGGAGCTGAAGACCTTCCGCGACCGGCTCTACCTCGAGATCCCCGACTCCGCGCTCGAGGCCGACCTCCCGCCGTACTACCACCCTGGCAAGGGCTCCGACGAGATCCAGTACATGCTCGAGCGGCGGCAGGCGCTCGGCGGCTTCCTGCCGAAGCGGGTCGTCCGCGCGCGGCCGCTCACCGTCCCGCACGACAACCGCGGCTTCGCCGACCTGAAGAAGGGCTCCGGCAAGCAGGGCGTCGCGACGACGATGGCGTTCGTCCGGCTGCTGAAGGACCTCATCAAGGACAAGGGCCTCGGCGCGCGGTTCGTGCCGATCATCCCGGACGAGGCCCGCACCTTCGGCATGGACTCGCTGTTCCCGACGGCGAAGATCTACTCGCCGCACGGCCAGAAGTACGACCCGGTCGACGCCGAGCTGCTGCTGTCCTACCGCGAGCACACCAAGGGGCAGATCCTGCACGAGGGCATCAGCGAGGCCGGCTCGATGGCCTCGATGATCGCGGCGGGCACGTCGTACGCCACGCACGGCGAGCACATGATCCCGATCTTCATCTTCTACTCGATGTTCGGGTTCCAGCGGGTCGGCGACCTGGCGTGGGCGATGAGCGACCAGATGGGCAAGGGCTTCATGCTCGGCGCCACCGCCGGCCGCACCACGCTGACCGGCGAGGGCCTGCAGCACATGGACGGCCACTCGCCGCTGCTCGCCTCGACCAACCCGGGGGTCATCACCTACGACCCCGCGTTCGCCTACGAGATCGCCTACATCGTCGAGGAGGCCCTCGACCGGATGTACGGGGAGCGCAACGAGCCGGTCTACTACTACCTCACCATCTACAACGAGCCGGTCGTGCAGCCGGCCGAGCCGGCCGTGCACGGGCTGCGCGAGGGCGTCCTCGCCGGTCTCTACCGGTACGCCGAGGCTCCCGAGACCGCCGGCAACGGCGCGACGCCGCGGCTGCAGCTGCTGGCGAGCGGCACGGCGATCCACTGGGCGCTGAAGGCGCAGCGCCTGCTCGCCGACGACTGGGGCGTCGCGGCCGACGTGTGGAGCGCGCCGGGCTGGACCGAGCTGCGGCGCGAGGCCATCGACTGCGACGAGTGGAACCTGCTGCACCCGGACGAGGAGCAGCGGGTGCCCTACGTGACCCGCTGCCTCGAGCAGGCACCCGGCCCGGTCATCGCGGTGACCGACTTCATGCGGGCGGTTCCCGACCAGATCGCGCGCTGGGTGCCGCAGGGCATGGTCAGCCTCGGCACCGACGGCTTCGGGCGCTCCGACACCCGCGAGGCGCTGCGCCGGTTCTTCCACGTCGACGGGGAGTCGGTCGCGGTCGCGGCCCTCGCCGAGCTGGCCAAGCGCGGCGAGGTCAAGCACGAGCTGATCGGCGAGGCGATCGAGCGCTACGGCGTCCGCCGGTACGACGACGTCGAGCAAGCCAGGACCACCGACGCCGGCTGACGGACGGACTGACGGCCGGGTGGCGGGGGAAGCCCTCGCCACCCGGCCGAGCTTGGTCAGCTGCTCACTTCTTCGTCGCCCCGGAGAGGTGGACCGCCTGCTGGGTGTCCCACTCGCTGCACTGGAAGACGTTGCACGCCAGGGCGATGGTCACCGAGGCCGACTTGCCACCGGCGAACTTGCCGTTCTCGCCGAAGACGTCCGCCGACCACGGGTGCGCCGCGCCGTCGCACGCCGGCGGCGCCACGAAGGTCTCGAACTCGCCGATCACCGCCAACCGGCCGACCGGCTGGCGCAGCTCGCCGAAGATGTCGACGAACTCGGCATCGCCGGTGCAGACGTACGTGCCGTGCAGGGTGGCCACGCCCTTGCTGACGGTGCCCTTCGGCGCGACGGTGACCTCGACGGTCGGCGGCGGGGGCGCCACGTCGACCGTCAGCCGCAACGTGCCGCCCGGGTCGCCCGGCGTGTCGGCGAATGCCATGACGTAGTACGTCTCGCCGGCGAACGTCGGCGCGGCGACCTCGCCGGGGCCGCAGGCCCACGTGTCCAGCGCGCCCGGCGTGCCGGTCGCGATGATGACGCCGGCCGAGAAGTCCGACTGGCTGACGTCGACGAGGATCGCGCCGTCCGAGGAGGGCGAGTAGCTGTACCACACGCTGTGCTCGGTGGCCGGCGCGCCGCAGCTCGCGTTGACCTGCGCGTCCTGCGCGTCGGTCGTCGCCTGCGTGACGTCCACCGTGTCGCTGAACGGCAGCGTGGTCACCGTGGTGGCCCCCGCCAGCACGTCGTTAGGCGGCACCGCCGCGAATGCGCTCTGCCCGGACAGCGTCACGACCGATAGCGACGACAGCACGACCGCCGTCCCCGCCGCCACCTTGCCCAACCAATGCCTGCACATGGCTGGATACCTCCTAAGGCGAGCCAATGAGGGCGCTCAGCTTAGGAGCATCAGTGGCCGACGTGCGCAGCGTTTCCGATTTGAGCGTGCGCTCGTTACCTTTTCGAGCCGTGGCCGCCGCCCGGCGGTCACCGCACCAGTCGCAGGTTGGCCGGCCGGTGCGCGGTGGCCGGGTGCGCGGGGGCGGCGACGCCCTGGTCCACCCGGGCGATCGCGTGCGTCGTGGTGCCGGCGAAGGGTGCCGCGACGTACAGCGCGGCGAGGAAGAGCGCGGGCAGCAGGCCCGCGATGCCGACGGTCCGCATCCCGTGCGGGGTCATCCGTCGTCGATGGTGCCTCGCCCGGTGCATCGGCCCTCCCCGTGACTCCCCGACCGCGCCCGGGTCATGCCCAGCCGCGGCGCCGCGCACTCCCCGGTCGTGTCATCCGGCGCCAGGCGGGTAGGGCGACCGCAGCGCAGCGGTGGGAGGACGGACGGAAGGACGCGGGCATGGAGAGCAGCGACAAGCACGGCGCAGCGCTCGACGACCAGCTCAAGCACGAGACGGCCGGCCTGGTGACGTCCGGGCGGAGCACCCGGGCCCAGGAGTGGCGCGACCCGCAGGCCGCCGGCGAGGACGAGCCCGAGGTCGACCGCGCTCCCGGCACGACGTTGACCGGCGGCACCCCCGACGGCATGACCGCCGAGGACGTCGAGCGGCGCAGCCGGCTGGCGAGCTACCTCGACCGCAGCGCGTTCCCGGCCGTGCGCGGGCAACTGGTCGACGACGCGGCAGCCAACCACGCCCCCGACGAGATCATGGCCGAGCTGCACCGGCTGCCGGACGGGCGCGAGTTCGCCAACGTCAACGACGTCTGGACGGCCCTCGGCGGCGGCTCGGAGGCCCACCGCTTCTAGGCAGCGGGCCGATCAGCCTTCCGCCGCGCTTTTCCCGCGCGGCGGAAGGCGGCGTGTCCACTCGTCCTCGGGGGGCGTCCGACGTATACACCCGGTTAGTCAGTCGTCACTCCCGGGCGATGGCCCGTTCGGGGGGTTTGTGGCTCCGTACGGCACGGTTCTGGGCGACATGACTTTCAGACCGGCGTCGCCCGACCGAGGATGACCACATGAGAGGCTCGCGCAAGCCGCGGTGGCGCACCGAGGGGATGGCCCACCTGGAGGAGCATCCGAATCTCAACGAGATCCTCGGACTGCTGGCCCAGCTGCCCCACGTGTCCGACGCCGACCTGCCCGGGCTCGCCCGCCGCTGGCGCAACACCGCCTACATCGCCGACGCCCGCGCCAAGGCCCTCTCCCCCGACTCCCCGCTCGTCCTCGAGGTGCTCGCCTGCTTCGAGGCCGTCGTCGCGCTGTTCGAGGACGACCTGGCCGGCGAGGCCCACTACGTCACCGTGCCCGTCCCGGTGACCACGACCGCGCTCAAGGCGATCAGGGACGCGATCGCGGCCGCGTACGCCAGGCCGGTCCTCACCCACAACGAGTACGCCTCGCTCATCCGCCCGTGGCGCGAGGTCTTCCCCTACCAGTCCTTCGACGAGCCCGACCTCGGCCCGTCGGCCGGCCAGGTGAAGGCGCTGCTCTCGGCCATGCCCCTGCTGTCGTCGCGCTGCCACGACGACCAGGGGCGGGAGCTGTACGACTCGCTCGCGCGGATCGCCATCACGATGGACGGCTCGCTTCGCCAGACCGCCCGGGACGAGGCGTGGCAGGCGGCCGTCCTCACCTCGCGGCGCCGGGTATGGGCCATGGTGCGCCGCAGCGGCATCGAGGCGATGAGCCGGCCCTGCCACGAGTGCCGGCGCACCGACGACGGCGCCGTCGACGAGCTCGTCCTCGAGCTGTGCCTCGACGCGGCGTGCGGCCTGCTGGTCTCCGATGCGGTCGACGACACTCTCACCGACATCCTCGTGCTGCCGCTGCGCGAGCTGATCCCGATGCCGCGCCGCGCCCCCGACGACGTCGCCTAGCCTCGCCGCTCAGCCTCGGCCGCCTACCCTCGGTCGCTCAGCCTCGCTCCGTCCAGGCCAGCAGCTCGTCGGCGCCCTGCGCGTTGACCACCCGGCTCGCGTCGACGCCCGCCCGCTCGGCCCTGGCGCAGCCGTACGCCTGCCAGTCCAGCTGGCCGGTGGCGTGCGCGTCGGTGTCGATGGCGAACCGGCAGCCGGTCCGCACGGCGAGCGCGAGCAGCTCGCGCGGCGGGTCCAGCCGCTCCGGCCTGGAGTTGATCTCGACGGCGACGCCGAACTGCCGGCACGCCTCGAGCACGATCTCGGCGTCGAACTGCGACGGCGGGCGCCCCTTGCCGACGACGATCCGCCCGGTGCAGTGGCCGAGGACGTCGAGGTGCGGGTTGGCGATCGCGGCCACCATGCGGGGCGTCATCTCGGCGGCCGGCATGCGCAGCTTGGAGTGGACGCTGCCGACGACCACGTCGAGCGCGGCCAGCAGCTCCGGCTCCTGGTCGAGCGAGCCGTCCTCGCAGATGTCGACCTCGATGCCGGTGAGGATCCGGAACGGCGCCAGCTCCTCGTTGAGCCCGGCGACCACGCGCAGCTGCTCGCGGAGCCGGTCGGGCGAGAGGCCCCGCGCGACCGTCAGGCGCGGGGAGTGATCGGTCAGGACGATGTACTCGTGGCCGAGGTCGCGCGCCGCCTCGGCCATCTCCCGGATGGTCGAGCCGCCGTCCGACCAGTCCGAGTGGACGTGGCAGTCGCCCTTCAGGGCCGCTCGCAGCGCCTCCCCCTCGCCAGCGGTGAGCGGCCCGGTGGCGGAGTCCTCGAGCTTCGCGAGGTAGCCGGGGCGCTCGCCGCGCAGCGACTCGGCGATCACGGTCGCGGTGACCTTGCCGATGCCGGCGAGCTCCTCGAGCGTCCCCGCCTCCGCGCGGCGGCGCGCCTCGTCGAGGCCGATCCGCTCGACCGTCCTGGCCGCGCCGAGGAAGGCCCTCGCCCGGTAGGCCGGCTCCCGCATGCGGTCGAGCAGGAAGACGATCCGCTTGAGGTCGGTGATCGGATCGCGAGGCGTCACCATGCCGGTGCCCCTACCCCGGCGCGGGGGGCCGTTACGCGCGGCACGCGACCGGCACCGGGCGGGCGATCAGGCCGTGCGCGGTCGCGACGTAGGCCACGTCGTCGGCCACGGCGACGTCGGTGGCTCGCTCCGCCGTCCCGAGCCCGACGGTGCCGACGCCCGTGCCCGACGCGCCGACGCAGCGCAGCCGGTCGCCGCCGGCGCCCACCCAGGCGAGGCCGTCGGCGACCCAGGGTGCCTGGCCGCTCCCGGCGCGAAGCGGCAGGCCGCCAGGCAGCGGCCGCAGCGACCCGTCGAGGCGGACCAGGCGCCGGCCGGAGCCGGTGGCCACCACCGCCCACAGCCCGGCGCCGGACGCGGGGCCGATCCACGAGACCCGGCCGCGGCCCGTGCCGTACGCCGCGACGACCCGGCCGGCGTCGACCGCGACGACGGTGCCGGTCGCCAGCCCCCCGGTGCCGACGGGGAGGACGGCCACCGCGTCGCCGCCCAGCGGCACGGCCAGGGCGGCGCGCCACGCGTGCGGCAGCCGCACCCACGAGGCCGCACCGGCGCCGAGCTGCCCCGACGAGGGCAGCCCGAGCCGCAGGACGCCCATCTCGGTGGCCAGCAGCGCCCGGTCGCCGGGAAGCGGCACCGGCTCCAGGGACTCGCCGGTCACCGCCGCGGGGGCGACGAACTGGCCGTCGTACGAGCCGAGGTCGGCGGCCATGTGCCACACGAGCGCGCTCAGCTCGGCCGCCCTCGGATCGAAGCTCACCCAGAGCGAGCCGTGCCCGGCCGCGAGCCGGTGGATGCTGCCGGGGAGGTCGGCCGAGGCGACCTGCGCACCGGTGCCCCTGTCGTACGCGGCGAGGCGGGCGTGCCCGCCGGCGGTCGTCGCGACGTAGAGCAGCGCGTCGGTCGCCGCCACCGCCGTCACCGTGGCGGTGATCGCCTGCGCCCGGCTCCTGGTCGGCGCCGGCGGCCGGGCGGCGACCGTTGCGCGGTGGTGCGGCCGCGCGGCCGCCGCCACGGTGCCGCCGGTGACCACGAGCGCGGCCGCGACGGCCCCCGCGACGCTGCGGCGCCGCCTGGCAGCCACCGTCGACCGCACCCGGTCGGCCAGGTCGCGGTCGGGCACCAGCGACGCGGGCTCCGGCCCCGGTGCGGCGGCGCCGCGCCCGGCCACCGCGCTGACCACGGCGCGGTGCGCGTAGTCCTCCGGCGCGGCCGACCGGCTGGCCCGGCGCCAGTGCCGGTAGGTGCGGGCGAGCGCCCGCTCCAGCACCTGCTCGGCCGCGCCGCGGTCGCCGGTGAGCCGGTACGCGGTGCGCAGCAGCCGGTAGGACGACGCGGCCACGAACGACCCGAAGTCGTCGTCGCGGTCGCCGCGCCTGCCAGGTGCCACCCGTGCCACCGGTGCCTCCAGCCGCCGCCCAGCCGGGCCGCCCGCTGCCAGTGTGCGGGAGCGACCGGCAGGCGCGGAAGCGCGCGCGCCCGGCGTCTCCGCGCTACGGGGCTCGTCCAGCTGCCCTGACCAGCACCTAGGCTCTCGCCCATGCGCCGGCCACTCGACCCGCTCGACCGCCGGATCATCGGCCTCGCGGTGCCGGCGCTCGGCACGCTCGCGATCGAGCCGCTCTACAACCTCACCGACACGGCCATCGTCGGGCACCTCGGGCGCGTCCCTCTCGGCGGCCTCGCGATCGCCACCAGCATCCTCAACCTGCTGGGCTGGTGCGCCGGCTTCCTGTCGACGGCCACCACCTCCGGCGTCGCCTATCGCGACGGGCGCAAGGACGCCGACGGCGTGGCGTCGGCCGCGATGGCCGCGTACTGGTCGGCGGCGGTGCTCGGCGTCGCGGTCGCGGCCGTGATCGCCGTGGGGGCCAGGCCGCTCGCGACGGCGCTCGGCGGGGACGGCGACGTGATCGGCGCCGCTGCCACCTACCTGCGCGTCGCGGCGATCGGCGCACCGTTCCTGCTGATGACGTACGCCGGCAACGGGCACCTGCGCGGGCTGTCCGACACCCGCACGCCGCTGCGCATCACGCTCGCCGCCAGCGCGCTCAACGTGCTGCTCGAGGTGGTGCTGGTCTACGGCTTCGGGCTCGGGGTCGCGGGCTCGGCGGCGGGGACGGTGGCGGCCCAGGCGCTGTCGGCGGCCGCGTTCGTCGCCGTGGGGGCACGGCCGGCCGCTCGGGCGCGCCGGGCGCCGCACCGCGCCGACCTCGGCCGGCTGTGGCGGGCCGGCGGCGTGCTGCTCGCCAGGACGATCGCGCTGACCGCGGCGCTGCTGGTCTCCACGGCGATCGCCGCCCGCCTCGGCACCCCCGTGCTGGGCGGTCACCAGATCACCCTCCAGCTCTGGCTGCTGCTCGCGCTCAGCCTCGACGCGCTCGCGGTGCCGGCGCAGGTCTACGTCGGGCAACGCGATGGGCGGCGCCGACCCGGCGCAGGCGCTCGAGGTGGGGCGGCGGTGCATGCGCCTCGGCTGGTGGACCGGCGGCCTGCTCGCCGCCGCGACGATCGGGCTGTCGCCGGCCCTGCCGTACGCCTTCTCCTCGGACCCGGCCGTGCGCCACCAGGCGCTCATCGCCCTCGTGGTGTGCGGCGCGGGGCAGCCGCTCGCCGCCGCGGCGTTCGTCCTCGACGGGCTCCTGCTCGGCGCCGGCGACTACGCCGCGCTCGCCCGGTCGATGGCGCTCGCCCTGCTCGCCTACGCGCCGCTCGCGGCGCTCACCGTCGCGGTGCCGTCGATCGGCATCGCCGGGGTGTGGTGCGCGCTCGACGTCTGGCTCGGCGCCCGCGCCCTGCTGCTCGCCCGCCGATGGGCGTCCGGGGCGTGGCGACCGGCCCCGTCGCTCGCGCTCGTGGGAGGGTAGCGCCGTGGCGTCCGCGCGTACCCCGCACGTGCCGGGAGCGGCGACCGTCCAGCGGGTGGAGCGGGCGACGGGCGAGCTCGCGACGATGACCACCGGCCGGATGGACGAGACGCTGCCGTGGTTCCGGGACATGCCGGCCGAGCAGCGCAGCTGGGTGGGGCTCGTGGCGCAGGCCGGCATCGCCTCGTTCGTGGAGTGGCTGCGCCGGCCGGACAAGCGCAGGGAGATCACCGGCGAGGTCTTCGGTGCCGCGCCGCGGGAGCTGACGCGGGCGATCACCCTGCACCAGACCGTCGAGCTGGTGCGGGTCACCGTCGACGTGGTCGAGAGCGAGACCGAGCGGCTGGCCGCGCCCGGCGAGGAGGCCTTCCTGCGGGAGGCGGTGCTGCGCTACTCGCGGGAGGTCGCCTTCGCCGCGGCCGAGGTCTACGCGCAGACCGCCGAGGCCCGCGGGGCGCTCGACGCGCGCCTGGAGGCCCTCGTCGTCGACGCGCTGCTGCGCGGCGAGGGCGACGATTCGCTCCCCGGCCGGGTCGCCGCCCTCGGCTGGACCGGCACGTCGCCGGTGCTCGTGGTCGTCGGCTCCCCGCGCAGCCCCGACTCGCAGGACGTCATCGACGACCTGCACCGCCTGGCCAGGCGGGTCGGCGTCGACGTGCTCGCCGGCGTGCACGGGACCCGGCTCGTCGTCATGGTGGCCGGCGAGGCCGACCCGCACCGGACCACGAGGGGGCTGCTCCCGGCGTTCGGGCGCGGCCCCGTCGTGGTCGGGCCACGGGTGAGCGCACTCGCCGGCGCGAGCGAGTCGGCGGCGGCCGCGCTGTCCGGCCTGCGCGCGGTCGTGGCGTGGCCCGGGGCGCCACGGCCGGTTGCCGCGGACGATCTGCTGCCCGAGCGGGCCCTCGCCGGCGATCATGCGGCGCGGCGAGCGCTTGTGGACACCATCTACACGCCGCTGTGCGAGGCGGGCGGCGTGGTGCTGGAGACGCTGGCCACCTACCTCGAGCAGGCCGGCTCGCTGGAGGGCACGGCCCGGTTGCTGTTCGTCCATCCGAATACCGTTCGCTACCGTTTGCGCCGGGTGACGGAGGCCTGCGGCTGCGACGCCACGAATCCGCGCGACGCCATTCAGCTATGGCTCGCCCTCGCGCTGGGCCGGATCGCCGAGGCGGAGGGCGCCGGGTAACGCGCGCCCGTGGTTGTAGGAACCCTCCAACGGGGCACGCCAGACTTGGTGAGGACCCGCACCGATTTTTCCCGCCGCCTCGGGCACCGTGGACGGGTGCTCGCGATCCTCTTCCCCGGTCAAGGTGCGCAGGCACCCGGCTTCCTGGCCCCCTGGCTCGACGTCCCTCTCGGGCCCGCGTCGTCCGCCGTGGCCGTTGCCCCCGTCCCCACGGTCGCCGACCGGCTGCGCTGGTGGTCGGCCGTCGTCGACCTCGACCTGATCGAGGCCGGTACGAGCTGGGACGCCGAGCGCATCCGCGACACCGCCGTCGCCCAGCCCCTGCTGGTGGCCGCCGCGCTGGCCGCCGCTGAGGCGCTGCTCGAGGGCGCCGACCTCGATGCCGCCCTCGCCGCCGTCGGCGTCACCGCCGGTCACAGCGTCGGCGAGCTCGCCGCAGCCGCCGTCTCCAGGGCGCTCGCGCCGGAGGCCGCCCTCGTCCTCGTCCGCGAGCGCGGGCGCGCGATGGCGGCCGCGGCGGCGCTCGAGCCCACCGGCATGAGCGCGGTCCTCGGCGGTGACCGGACCGCCGTGCTCGACCGGATCGCCGAGCTCGACCTCACCGCGGCCAACCACAACGGCGCCGGCCAGATCGTCGCCGCCGGGCGCCTGGAGAACCTCGAGAAGCTGGCCGCCGAGCCGCCCGCGTCGGCCCGGGTGCGGGGGCTCTCGGTCGCCGGCGCGTTCCACACCCGCTACATGGCACCGGCCACCGAGCGGCTCGCCGCCCTCGCGTCGGCCATGCCCGTCCGCGACCCGCTCGTGCGCATCGTGAGCAACGCCGACGGCGGCGTCGTGACGAGCGGCCGCGAGCTGCTGAGCCGCCTGGTGGCGCAGGTCGCGACGCCCGTTCGCTGGGATGCCTGCATGGCCACCCTGGGCGAGCTGGGCGTCACCGCGGTGATCGAGATGCCGCCGGCCGGCACCCTCGTCGGCCTGGTCCGCCGCGAGCTGCCCGGCGTCGAGGCGCTCGCCCTCAAGTCGCCGGCCGACCTCGACGCCGCCCGCCGGCTGCTCGCCGACCACGGGCACCTCGCCCCCGAGCCGGCGCCTGCCTGGCGGGTGGTCGTCTCGCCCTTCGGCGGCACGTTCGTCCCCGCGCAGGTCAGCCTCGGCCGGCACGTCGAGGCTGGCACGACGATCGCGACCGTGAACGTGCGCGGCAAGGCCGAGCCGGTCGTGACCGCCCACGCGGGCGCCCTCGTGGAGTGGCTCGCCGAGGCCGACGACCCGGTCGCCCCCGGCCAGCCCCTCGCCCGCCTCCACCCCGACGGAGCCCAGGCATGAAGCTCATGACGGGAGCCCCTGGCGCGCGCATCCTCGGCGTCGGCGACCACCGGCCGGCCAAGGTCGTCACCAACGTCGACCTGGAGGCGCTCGTCGACACCAGCGACACCTGGATCAGGGAGCGCACGGGCATCGTGTCGCGCCGGGTCGCCGCCGACGACGAGTCGGTCGTCGACATGGCCTGCGCCGCGGCCTCGAAGGCGCTGGCCGCCGCGGGCGTGGAGCCGGACGCGATCGACCTCGTCCTCGTGGCCACCTGCAGCGCCGCCGACCGCCTGCCGACCGTCGCGCCGCAGCTCGCCGACCGCCTCGGCATGACCCGGCCGGGAGCCCTCGACGTCAACGCGGCGTGCGCCGGCTTCTGCTACGCGCTGGCGCAGGCCTCCGACGCGGTGCGCGCCGGCAGCGCCCGGCTGGCGCTCGTCGTCGGCGTCGAGAAGCTGTCGAGCATCACCGACTGGACCGATCGCAGCACCTGCATCCTCTTCGCCGACGGCGGCGGCGCGGCCGTCGTCGGGCCGGCCGACGAGCCCGGCATCGGGCCGGTCGTCTGGGGCAGCGAGGGCGACCGCGGCGAGCTCATCACGGTGCGCGCCGACGACCCGTACCTGCGCATGGACGGCCCCGCGGTCTTCCGCTGGGCCACCACGAAGCTGGCACCGGTCGCGCTGGCCGCGTGCGAGCGGGCCGGGCTCGCCCCTGCCGATCTGAAGGCGATCGTCCTGCACCAGGCCAACAACCGGATCATCGACGCCATCGTGCGCACCCTTCGGGTGCCGCACGCGGTGGTCGCGCGCGACGTCGTGGAGAGCGGCAACACCTCTGCCGCGTCGATCCCGATGGCGCTCAGCCGCCTGATCGAGCTCGGCGAGGTAGGCAGCGGCGACCCGGCGCTGCTGCTGGGCTTCGGCTCCGGCCTCACCTACGCCGGCCAGGTGGTGCTCGTCCCATGACCGTCCAGCCGGCTGACCGCCGGCTCCTCGACCCACGGCCGGCCCCGGCCACGTAGTCCCCCCAGGAGGAGCGACCCATGTCCGAGAACGACGTCCTGTCCGGCCTCGCCGAGATCGTCAACGAGATCACCGGAATCCCGACCACCGACGTCCAGATGGAGAAGTCGTTCGCCGACGACCTCGACGTCGACTCGCTGTCCATGGTCGAGATCGCGACGGCCGCCGAGGACACCTTCGACGTCAAGATCCCGGACGACGAGCTGAAGAACCTGAAGACCGTCGGCGACGCCGTCAACTACATCGTCAAGGCAGGTGCTGCTGCGTGACTGCCCGTCCCCAGGTCCCTGTCGTCGTCACCGGGCTCGGCGCGACGACGCCGCTCGGCGGCGACGTGCCCTCGACCTGGCGGGCGCTGCTCGACGGCCGCTCCGGCGTCCGCCACCTCACCGACGAGTGGGCGCAGGGGCTGCCGGTGCGGATCGCCGCGCCGGTGGCCGTCGAGCCGTCCACCGTGCTCGACCGCGTCGAGGCCCGCACGCTCGACCGCGTGCAGCAGCTCGCGGTCGTCGCGGCCCGCGAGGCATGGGCCGACGCGGGTGAGCCGCAGGCCGACGCCGAGCGCCTCGCGGTCGTCGTGGCCACCGGCATCGGTGGCGTGCTGACCCTGATGAACCAGTACGACATCCTGCGCGAGAAGGGGCCGCGCCGCGTGTCGCCGCACACGGTCCCGATGCTCATGGCCAACGGTGCCGCGGCGGCGGTCGGGCTGCGGCTCGGCGCGCGGGCCGGCGTGCACACCCCGGTGAGCGCCTGCGCGTCCGGCGCGGAGGCGATCGCGCTCGGCCTCGACCTGATCAGGGCCGGCCGGGCCGACATCGTCGTCGCGGGCGGCGCCGAGGCGTGCATCCACGCGCTGCCGATGGCGGCCTTCGCGTCCATGCGGGCGCTGTCCACCGCCTTCGAGGAGACGCCCGAGGCGGCGTCGCGGCCCTACGACAAGCAGCGCGACGGCTTCGTGCTCGGCGAGGGCGCCGGCATGCTCGTCCTCGAGTCGGCCGAGCACGCGGCGGCTCGCGGTGCCCGCGTCCACGCCACCGTGCTCGGCGCCGGCATCAGCAACGACGCCCACCACGTGGCCCAGCCCGACCCGACCGGGGCAGGGGCCCGGCGCGCCATCGAGCTGGCGCTCGCCGACGGCGGCGTGCGGGCGGAGGAGATCGTGCACATCAACGCGCACGCGACGTCGACCCCGCAGGGCGACCTCGCCGAGGCGATCGCCATCCGGACCGTGCTCGGCGCTGCGGCCGACCGGGTCGCCGTCTCGGCCACCAAGTCGATGACCGGCCACCTGCTCGGCGCGGCCGGCGCGGTGGAGGCCATCGCGACGGTGCTCGCGCTGACCGAGGGCAAGGCGCCGGCGATCCGCAACCTCGAGGACCCCGACGACGAGGTCGACCTCGACCTCGTGCGGATCGACCCGCGCGACCTGCCCGGCACGGCGGACGGCCGCCCGGCGCGGGCGCTGTCCAACTCCTTCGGCTTCGGCGGCCACAACGTCGCACTCGTGATCGGAGCAGTCGCGTGACCCTGACCGGCAACCGCGAGTCGGCCACGACGCTCGAACTGGCCGCCGACCCGCGCGACCCGCGGGTGCGGCTCGCCGCCCTCTGCGACGAGGGCAGCGTCACGCCGATCACGCCCGTCGACGACCGCAGCGGCGTGCTCGCCGCGCTCGGGCGGATCAACGGGTCGCCCGTCGTCGTCTTCAGCTCCGACGCGACCGTGCAGGGCGGTGCCATGGGCACCGACGGCTGCCGGCACATCGTCGAGGCGTACGACCGGGCGCTGCGCGACCGCACGCCGATCATCGGCCTGTGGCACTCCGGCGGCGCCCGCCTCCGCGAGGGCGTCGAGTCGCTGGACGCGGTGGGGCAGGTCTTCGCGGCGATGACCCGGGCCTCCGGTCGCATTCCGCAGCTGTCCGTCGTCCTCGGGCCGGCGGCCGGCGGCGCGGCGTACGGACCGGCCCTCACCGACATCGTGGTGCTCGGCCCGGCCGGGCGGGTCTTCGTGACCGGTCCCGACGTGGTCCGCAGCGTCACCGGTGAGGACGTCGACATGGCCCGCCTCGGCGGGCCGGAGCCGCACGGGCGGCGCAGCGGCGTCGTGCACGTGACCACCGAGTCAGACGCCGAGGCGCTCGGCGTCGCCAGGCGCATCACCAGCCTGCTCGCGCACCAGGGCCGCTTCGCCGACGACGTCGTCGACCGCGACCTCGGCGCGCTGCTGCCCGAGGCCGCCAACCGGGCCTACGACGTCCACCCCATCGTCAGCGGCCTGCTCGACGAGCCCGGCGTGGAGCTGCACGCCAAGTGGGCGCCCAACATCGTGACCACCCTCGGCCGGCTCGCCGGTCGCACGGTCGGCGTCATCGCCAACAACCCCATGCGGCTCGGCGGCTGCCTCGACTCGACCAGCGCGGAGAAGGCGGCCCGCTTCGTGCGGATGTGCGACGCCTTCGGGGTGCCGCTCGTCGTGGTCGTAGACGTTCCCGGCTACCTCCCCGGCGTCGGCCAGGAGTGGGAGGGCGTCGTGCGCAGGGGCGCCAAGCTGCTCCACGCGTTCGCCGAGGCGTCGGTGCCGCGCGCGACGCTCATCACCCGGAAGGCGTACGGCGGCGCCTACATCGCGATGAACTCGCGCTCCCTCGGCGCGACGCACGTCATGGCGTGGCCCACCGCAGAGGTGGCCGTCATGGGCGCGATCGCCGCGGTGCGGATCCTGCACCGCAAGCGGCTGGCGGAGGTGCCCGAGAGCAAGCGAGCCGAGGTCGAGGCCGCGCTCGCGGCCGAGCACGAGAAGCTGGTCGGCGGCCTCGAGCGGGCCCGCGAGCTCGGCGTGGTCGACGAGGTGGTCGAACCGGCCGGTACCCGCGTCGCGCTCGTGCGCGCGCTCGCGGCCGCGCCGGCCCGCAGGGGCGAGCACGGCAACATCCCGCTCTGAGGGGCGGCCGGCAGGACCGCCGGCTCACGCCGTGGTGGTCTCCGCGCACGGCGCGGGGAAGCGCGACCGGGCGGCCAGCGCCAGCCACGGGATCGTCAGGTGCACCATCGGCCCGATCGCGAGCGCGTACACCACCGTGCCGATGCCGACCGTGCCCCCGAGGAACCAGCCGGCGACCAGCACGGTGACCTCCATGCCGGTCCGCACCACCCGGATCGACGGACCGCGGGCGGCGATGCCCGTCATCAGCCCGTCGCGCGGCCCCGGGCCCAGTCCAGCACCGATGTAGAGGCCGGTGGCCATGCCGTTCAGCGCGACGGCGCCGAGCATGACGCCTAACCGCGCCGGCAGCCCGTGCGGCGAGGGCGCGAGCGCCAGCACGGCGTTGGTGACCAGCCCGACGACCACGGCGTTGGCCAGCGTCCCGACCCCCACCCGCTGCCGCAGCGGGATCCAGCCGAGCAGCACGACGCCGCTAACGATGATCGTCCAGGTGCCGACCTGCATCCCGAGCGCCCGGCTCAGTCCCTGGTGCAGGACGTCCCACGGGGCGAGGCCCAGCCCCGCGAGCACGAGCAGGCCGGTGCTGATCCCGTACAGGACGAGCCCGACGAGCAGACGGACGGCCCGCTGCGGTCGGCGGTCGGGTGGGACGGTCGCGAGCAGCACCCCTCCCACTCTGCCACCTGGCGCGACCCGAGCGCGGCCACCTGGCGCGACCCGAGCTCGGCCACCTGGCGCGACCCGAGCTCGGCCATCAGGTGCGACCTGGGCGGCCCGGCGACCGGTGTCCCTCCGGAGTCGCTTGCCGGATCCGCAACCGGTTGCGGATTCCGCAAGCGACTCCGGCGAGGCACCCCTTGTCGGCGCCCGCATAGCCTTGGCCGGTGACGCACGAGCCGTTCGACGTCGTCCGAGCCGGCTACGACCGGATCGGCGAGCGCTACCGGGAATGGTCGAAGGACGGGCCGGTGCGGCTCGCCCAGCTCGACCGGCTGCTGACCCGGTTGCGCCCGGGCAGCCTCGTCGTGGAGCTGGGCTGCGGCGCGGGAGAGCCGGCGACCCGGCTGCTCGCCGCCACGCACGCGGTGGTCGGCGTCGACGCGTCGCTGGCCCAGCTGCGGCTGGCCCGCGGCGCCGCGCCGGGCGCCCGGCTGCTGCAGGCTGACATGACCCGGCCGCGCCGGTCGGTGCCGGCGACGACGTCGACCCGGACTGGCTCGGGGTGCCGATGTTCTTCGGCGGCATCGGCGAGGAGGCGACGAGGGCGGCGGCCGGATCGCCGAGTTCCTGTGGCTCATGGCGACCCGGCCGGCGAGCCGGCCAGCTCAGAGCTGACCGAGGTAGAAGGCGGTCCCCTGGTCGTCGGCGCAGTGCGAGGTGATCCCGTACGGCTGGCGCTCCGGGTCGGTCGCGGTACCGCCGGCCGCGCGCACCCGGCGGACCGCCGCGCCGATGTCGTCCACCCGCCACATCGGCACGCCGGTCGCCTGCTCGTGGCCACCGGAGAGCCCGGTCATCGGGACGACGCCCTCGACGTTCCAGCCGTCGGTGACCCGGCCGGGCGTGAAGGTCCAGCCGAGCACCGCGCCGTAGAACGCCCTGGCCCGGTCGGCGTCGACGACCAGCAGGGTGACGTAGGCGAGGTCGCCGTGGCGGGCGCCGCCAGCGGGCGGGCGCGGGATCGCCGCCGCGTCCCCGGCCAGCTCGCAGACCGCGAACGGCATGCCCTGGTCGTCGACGCAGTCGGCGACCATGCCGTACGGCTCCTGCCGCGGCTCGCCGGCGCTCCCACCGGCGGTGCGGACGCGGTCGGTCGCCGCGTCAACGTCGTCGACCGCGTAGCAGCAGAAGAGCGTGCCCCGCTCGTGCCCGCCGCTGATGCCCTGGGTGGGAGCGTCTCCCCAGCCAAGGACGTCCGCGAGCAGCTCAGCGGCGCGGTCGGCGTCGGCCGTCCAGATCGACGCGTAGCAGATGTCGCCGTGCCGGTAGCCGTCGGCCTGCGGCAGCGGGGCCTGCAGCATCCAGCGGTGGCCGAACGGGTCGACGACGACGGCGTTGCGGTGGCCGTGGTCCTCGTACGGGGGCCGGTCCAGCCGGGCGCCGGCCTCGACCGCCCGTGCGACGGTCGCGTCGACGTCGGGGACGTCGAGGACCAGAGTGACCGACGCGCCCTCCTGAGCCGGGGCGACGACGCCGATCTCGGGGTGCGCGTCGGACAGGTAGAGCGCGCCGCCCGAGACGGCGAGCTCGGCGTGGCCGACGCGCCCGTCCGGCATGACGATCGGCTGGTAGGCGACGGTGGCGGCGAGCACCTCGACGTACCAGGCGATCGCGCGGCGAGCGTCGGCGACCGCGAGGTACGGGATGGCGGCGCCGTGGGGCGGCGCGGGCGGGGACGGCGCCGTGCGGGGCGCGGCGGTCGTGGTGGTCACGGCGACTCCTGGGGGCAGGTGCAGCGCCCGCTCGATGCGAGCGCGCAGGCGGATGGCGAAGGCTGGGTCGGGGTCGACCGGCGCGACCGGCAGCCGGAGGACGTCGAGCGGGTCGGTCACGGCCGTCCCTCCCCTGCCTCGTCGGCGTACGCGCGGCGGAAGGCGACGCGGGCCCGCACCAGCAGCGCCTCGGTGGCGTGCAGGGTGCGGCCGAGCGCGCTGGCCACCTCGGGCACGGACATGTCGTCGAGGTAGCGCAGGGTGAGCGCCGCGCGGTGGTACGGCGCCAGCCTGGCCAGCGTCGCGTGAGCGCAGGCGGCGTCGATCGAGTCGAACGGCTCGTCCCACGGGTCCCTCGCCGCTGCCCGGCTCGCCGGGTGCGTCGGGTCGGTGCCGACCGCCTCCAGCGCGCGCTCCTCCCTGGCCTGCCGCCGCCAGTGGTCGACGAGCTTGTGCCGCGCGACGCCCACGAGCCAGCGCACGTCGACCGGCGGCGGGTCGTCGCGCCGCACGGCGTCGACGGCGGCGAGGAACGTCTCGGCGGTGAGCTCCTCGGCGACGGCCGCGCGGCCGCCGCAGCGGGCGAGCAGGTAGCCGTACACCTGCGGGAGCGCATGGCCGTAGACGGCGAGCAGGGCAGCGCGGGGATCGCCGCCCGAGCGGGCGGCGGCGGGTGCCGGCTGGTCGCTCACGTCCTCATCATCGTTCGGGCGGCCCGACCTCCGACGGTCTCGCGACGGTCAGCTCTCGGTGCTGTCCGACACGTCGACGTCGGCGGGTCGGTCAGGGCTCCAGGGCCCTTTCGCGTTGTCGGCCAGCTCGTTGCCCTCGAAGGTGCCCTTGGCGTCCTCGGCGAGCCAGATCCCGTACCCGCCGTTCGACGCCACCTTGTTGCGGCGGACGATCGGGTTGCCGCCGGTCGTGACGTAGATGCCGGACAGGGCGTTGCCGACGATCTCGTTGTCCTCGAACCTGCCGAGCCCCTCGTCGTGCACGTAGACGCCGGTCTGGTGGCCGTTGGCGATGCGGTTGCGGCGGAAGGTCGGGCTCGCGCCCTCCTTGAGGGCGATCCCCGAGTAACCGTTGCCGACGATCTCGTTGTCCTCGAACGTGCCGAGGCCCTGCTCGTAGACGTAGATGCCGGTCTGGCGGCCGTCGACGATCCGGTTGCGGCGGAAGGTCGGGTCGCCACCGTCCTTGATCTCGACGCCCGACGTCCTGCTGCCGACGATCTCGTTGTCCTCGAACGTGCCGAGGCCCCGCTCGTAGACGAAGATGCCGCCCTCTCCCCCGCCGTCGTGGATGCGGCAGCGCCGGACGCGCGGGTCGGCCCCGTGGTGCACGCCGACGCAGGCCAGGCTCGCGCTGACGATGTCGCAGTCCTCTAGCTCGAGGCGCCCTTGCGTCACGTCGACCGCGTACCAGGCCCCCTCGCCGGCCTGCCGCAGCGACAGGTTGGCGATGCGGCCGATGTTGGCCTCGAAGAGCACCGCGTCCTGGCCCTTGGCGCGCACGATGATGTCGCCGACGGGCCCGTCGCCGAGGATCTCGAGGGCCTTGTCGATGACGAGCCCCTCCTCGTACAGACCAGGGCGGACGAGGATGCGGGTGCCCGGCCGGGCGGCGTCGACGGCTGCCGTGATCGTGTCGTGGTCGGCCCTGCCGAACTGGTCGACGACCAGGGTCGGCGGGTCGTTCCGCACCGCGACGGTCCTGGCCGGCCGGGCGGCCGCCGAGGCCCGTTCCGGCGCGCGCTCGGCGGCCGCGGGAGGGGCGATCGTCGACGAAGCCACGTCCTGCCAGAAGTTGTCGCGCATGCGCGAGGCGAGCTGCGCCAGCTGCCGGCGCACGACCGGCGAGGTGAACGGCTCGAAGCGCAGGTGGCGCCAGTCCTCGTACTGCCGGCTCGCCAGCTCGCCCGCCATCGGATCGCCCTCGCGGCGAGCCGGGTCGTCGATCTCGGACGCGCTGACGTAGTAGATCGGCAGGATCAGGTCGTTGCGGCCGAGCTCGCGCTCGCGGTCCAGGAACCGCTCGACCTCGCGGCGGCACTCGCCGCTCGCGAAGAACATGGGCGTGATCACCGGGATGAGCAGCGCCACCGTGTCGACGCCCTCCTCCAGCCGCCGGCGCCACGCCTCGCCCCACTGCACGTGGGTGCGGTCCTGGAAGATGACGAACTTCCGGCCGATCTGCACGCCGATCTCGCCCTGGAGCCGCTCGCGAAGCGTCGTGATGGCGCCGTTGTCATTCTCGTCGTCGGCATGGACGTAGCTCAGGAACGCAGCCGGCGGCAGGTCGGTCCCGGTCATTTTGCGAGACTACTGCTGCGCCGGGCCGTTCCCGGCCGGTCGGGGCGCTCAGCCCGCGGGGGCCACCTCGCGCCGGACCTGAGCGGGCACCGGCGCCGGCGCGTTCCGGCCACGGCGGCGCATGGTGGGTGCGGCGGCCCGGTCGTCGATCAGCCCGCCGAACGCGGCCGCGACCAGCGCGAGCGCCGCGGCCGTGAGGAAGGCCAGGTGGTACGACGCGAGGTGCGGCGCGGGGTGCCCGTCGACCTGACGGGTCGTCCCGACGGCCGCGATGACGGTGCTGAGGACGGCGACGCCCACCGCCCCGCCGAGCTGCCGCCCGGCGTTGAACAGCGTCGAGGCGCGGCCGGTCGACGCCGGGCTGACCGTCGCGAACGCGGCGGCCTGCGCGGGCACGAAGACCTGGCCGATCGACAGCCCGAGCAGGAGCATCAGCCCGCGCATCCACCACAGGTCGGTGTCGAGCCCGACGAGCGCCATCGCGGCGGTCGTGAGCCCCACGCCGGTCAGCCCGCCCATCACCATGCGGCGCGGACCGACGTAGGGGTAGATCCGCGTCGCGATCTGCACGCTGGCCATGACGCCGAGCGCCTCCGGGAACGTGCTGAGGCCGGAGTTGAGCGCCGAGAGCCCGAGGCCGTCCTGGAAGAAGAGGGCGACGAGGTACAGCGTCCCGAGGAAGGCCATCGTCCCGACCACCATCACCAGCGTGGTGCTGCGGAACAGGTGGTTGGCGGCCAGGCGCAGGTCGAGCATCGGCTGACGCGCGCGCAGCTCGAACCGGACGAGGGCGGCGAGCAGCACGAGGCCGGCCAGCCCGAGGCCGACGATCGACGGCGACGTCCAGCCGCGCGAGGGACCCTCTGACAGCGCGTACATCAGGCCGGCGAAGCCGGCGCCGGCGAGCGCGAAGCCGGGCAGGTCGAACCGGCCTGCCTCGGCCTGCCGGTTCTCGTGCAGGAACAGCGCGCCGAAGAGGAAGCCCGCCACGCCGATCGGCACGTTGACGTAGAAGATCCAGCGCCACGAGACGTCGCTCACCAGGAAGCCGCCGAGGACGGGGCCAAGCGCGGGGGCGAACGCCGTCGGCACCGTGAGGATGCTCGACGCGCGCACCCGCTCCTCCGGCGGGAACGTCCGGTAGAGCATCGCGAGCCCGACCGGTGTGAGCATCCCGCCGCCGACGCCCTGGAGGACGCGGAACCACACCAGCTGGGTCAGGCTCTGCGCCAGCCCGCACAGCGCCGACGCGATCGTGAAGACGACGAGCGCGGTCAGGAACACCCGCTTGGTGCCGAACCGGTCGCCCAGCCAGCCGGACGCCGGGATGAACACGGCGAGGCTGACGAGGAACCCGACGATCACGCTGTCGATCTGCGCCGCCGGCACGTGAAACTCCCGGCCCAGCGTCGGGAGCGTCACGTTGACGATCGTCGTATCCATGATCGCCATGAACATGGCGAGGACGAAGACCACGCTCACGCTGATCTTCGGATTGATGCGGTCGGCGAGCATGCGGTCCCATCGAGCTGGCGGCAATCTGGTTGCACCGTGCAACCATGAGCCTGGCTCACGAATTCCGTCGCCGCAACCCGACTGCGGGCCCGGTGGGCCCGCAGTCGGCAGGTCGGGCCGGACGCCTACGGCAGCCGCTCCGATCAGCCGGGGATCAGGCCTCGTCGACGATGACGACGTGCAGCCGGCGCGGTCCATGCACGCCCTCGACCCGCGACAGCTCGATGTCGCTGGTCGCGCTCGGCCCGGACACCAGCGTCACCGGCCGCTTGCGGGCATCGACGCGCTCCAGCGCCTCCGGCACGGTCGCGACCACGTCGGCGGCGTCGACGACGCAGACGTGGAGGTCGGGAACGAGCGAGAGCAGGCGGCGGCCGCAGCGGGGCGACCCGTCGAGCACGAGCGTCCCCGTCTCGGCGATCGCGACGGCGCAGCCGGTGACGGCGGCGTCCACCGCATCGAGGCCGAGCGCGCCGAGCGAGCCGTCGTCCGCGACGACCCCGTCGACCGCCGGCCACCACGACGCGTCCAGGCCGGGCGCCACGAGGACCCGCTCGGCCGCCTCGACGTCGAGGATGCGGCCCACGAGCCCCGCCACCTCGTCCCCGGCCGCCCGGTGGACGGTCGCCTGGTAGTCCGCCACCCGCTCGACCAGCAGCGCCACCACGTCCGGCGAGGAAAGCTCGCCCGCGCGCCGGTAGTCCCGCGGCACCGGCACGTCGCCGGGCGCCTCGGCGGCGGGCACGTCGCGCAGGGCGGCCCGCACCGCGGCCAGCACCTGCTCGCGGGCGGTCACCGCCGTCCCCCGGGTGCCTGCGCGCTGCGCGCCCGCCACCACTGCCGGAACGTCTGCTCGGCCACCACGGGCGCGTCGCGGGTGGCGGTCCACGCCGACAGCGGTCCGGGCAGCGGGCCGACGTGCCCCTTCCGGCCGACGATCCGCGAGCCGGCCCGGCCGAGCCGCTGCGCCGCCTCGTAGCGGCGGCGGCTGGCGAACGTCGCGGCGAGCGCCCGCATGACGGCGTCCTCCGGGCTCACCGGGCCGCGCCGGCCGGCCCGCTCGTGCTCCACCACCTTGCCCCGCAGGTGCACGAGCACCGAGGGGATGTCGATGCGCACGGGGCACACCTCGTAGCAGGCGCCGCACAGGCTCGACGCGTACGGCAGCGCCGGCGCCGCCCCGACGCCCTCGAGCAGCGGCGTGACCACCGCGCCGATCGGGCCCGGATATACCGACCCGTACGCATGGCCGCCGGTGCGCTCGTAGACCGGGCACACGTTGAGGCAGGCCGAGCAGCGGATGCAGGCGAGCGCCTGCCGGCCGATCTCGTCGGCGAGCGCCCGCGTCCGCCCGTTGTCGAGCAGGACGAGGTGGAACTCGCGCGGCCCGTCGCCGTCGTGCACGCCGGTCCAGATCGACGTGTACGGGTTCATCCGCTCGCCGGTCGAGCTGCGCGGCAGCAGCTGCAGGAAGACCTCGAGGTCCTGCCAGGTCGGGAGCAGCTTCTCGATGCCCACGACGCTGACGAGCACCTCGGGCAGGGTCAGGCACATCCGGCCGTTGCCCTCGGACTCGACGACGCAGACGCTGCCGGTCTCCGCGATGGCGAAGTTGCCACCGCTCACCGCGACCCTGGCGCGCAGGAAGGCGGCCCGCAGGTGCCGGCGGGCCGCCGCGGCGAGATCGGACGGGCGGTCGGTCAGCTCGCGGGTGAGCTCCGGCGCCATCTCGCGCTGGAAGATGGCGCGGATCTCCGACCGGTTCTTGTGGATGGCCGGGACGAGGAAGTGGCTCGACCGGTCGTGACCGAGCTGCACGATCAGCTCGGCCAGGTCGGTCTCGATCGCGCGGACGCCGTCGGCGGCCAGCGCGTCGTTGAGCCCGATCTCGTCGGTCGTGATGCTCTTGACCTTGACCACCTCGCGCGCGCCGTGCCGGCGCACGACGTCGCGCACCACCTGGTTGGCAGCCGCCGCGTCCGGCGCCCAGTGGACGGTGCCGCCGGCGGCGGTGACCGCCTCCTCCAGGCGCACCAGGTGCGCGTCGAGATGGCGGAGCGTACGGCGCTTGATCGCCTCGCCGGCGAGGCGCAGCTGCTCCCAGTCCGGCAGCTCGCCGACCACGGCGGCCCGGCGGGCCCTGATGGTCGACGTCGCCCTGCGCAGGTTGGCCCGCAGCTGCGCGTCGCGCACCGCCCGCTCGGCGGTGCGGGGGAAGTCCGTGCGGCCGTCGAGGGTCACCCGTCGGTCTCCGCGAGGATCTCGGCGATGTGCGCCGTGCGTACCCCGCTGCGCTGGCGCGACAGGCCGCCGCCGATGTGCATCAGGCAGGAGCTGTCGACCGCCGTGAGCACCTCGGCGCCGGTGTCGAGCACGTGCCGAGCCTTGTCGGTGAGCATCGCGGTCGACACGGCCGGTTCCTTGACGCTGAAGGTGCCGCCGAAGCCGCAGCACTCGTCGCCGCGGGGCAGCTCCACCAGGTCGATGCCGCGGACGGCGCGCAGCAGCCGCAGCGGCCGGTCGCCGACGCGCAGCATCCGCAGCGAGTGGCAGGTGGGGTGGTAGGTCACCCGGTGCGGGAAGTACGCGCCGACATCGGTCACGCCCAGCACGTCGACGAGGAGCTCGGTGAGCTCGTGGACCGGCGGCGCCCCCGTGGCGCCCAGCGCGGCGTAGTGCTCGCGCACCATGCCGGCGCACGAGGCGGACGGCGTGACCACGGCGTCGTACGCGCCGAACGTCTCGACGAAGCGCGTGGCCAGCCGGGTCGCCTCCGGCCGGTAGCCGGTATTGAGGTGCAGCTGACCGCAGCACGTCTGCTCGAGCGGGAAGTCGACCTCGACGCCGAGCCGCTCGAGCACCTCGACGGTCGCCCGGCCGGCGGCCGGGAAGAACGTGTCGTTGTAGCACGCCACGAACAGGCCCACCCGCATGGCACCGACGCTATCGCAGGACGGGCGGCCCGAAGACCCTCGTGGTGATCGCTTTCTGCGGCGCCGCGAGCCCTCGTACCGACCTCACACCACGCGGGTGAGCCGGTGCGCGCTCGGGCCCTCCGCCGCCCGCCGGTACGGCTCGAGCTCGGCGTCCCACGAGGCGCCGAGCAGCTCGGCGATGCCGCCGACGAGGCCGCGCAGCTCCCCGTGCGCACCGAGCAGGGAGCGCAGCTGGTCCTCCCTGACCAGGATGTCGCCGTTGGCGCTGGTCGTCGCGTGGAACAGGCCGAGGCTCGGGGTGAAGCTGTAGCGCTCCGCGTCGCAGCCGGGGCTCGCCTCCTCCGTCACGTCGAAGCGCAGCAGCGACCAGCCCTTGAGGACCGAGGCCAGCCGCCCGGCGCCACCCACGCGCCCGCGCCACTGCCCCTCCGCGCGAAGGGCACCGAGCGCCAGCGGCTGCGGGCGCCAGGTGAGCGTCACGGCGGTGCCCAGCTCGTGCGCCAGCGCCCACTCGACGTGCGGGCACAGCGCAGGAGGGCATGAGTAGACATGCAACGTACCGCGCACCGACACAGGGACCTCCGGCTGACGAGGGGCGCCTTCCCCAGCGGCCTCGCCCAGACGGGGGTCACGACGGTCGCGTCACCCGTTGCACGCATTGTGCCCGGTGATCGCTCCGGATGCCAGCATAGGGCCCTGGTGGCATGAGATGGCGGTCGAGGGGGGTAGGGGGTCGGCATGACTGAGATCCGCCTGCGACCGGCTGGTGAGCACGACTACGGCGTCACGGTGATCGAAGGCGACATCGCCACCGACCACAAGGTACGGGTCACCGAGGACTTCCTCGACGCCCTCGCCGTGCCCGACGCCGACGAGGAGCAGGTCGTCCGCGAGTCGATCGGCTTCCTCCTCGAGCGCAAGAAGTCCACCGAGCTGTACGAGGAGTTCGAGCTGGACACGATCGTGGACCAGTACCCGGACGACTACCTCAACGAGCTGCGCACGCGGCTGTCCTGACGTCCTCGACCGCGACGCCCGCGACCCGGCCCGGGCGCTGACCCCGCCGCGCCCGCCGTCGTCCTCGGGCTCGCGGCGGCCATCTGCTACGCCGTCGGCAACCTCACGCTGGTGGAGCCGGTGCTGGTGTGCAGCCTGCTCCTCGCGCTGCCGCTGGGCGCCGCGCTGTCGCGCCAGCGCCTGCACCGCGGCGGGTGGGTCGCGGCGGTGGCGGTGAGCCTGGGCGTGGCGCTGCTGCTCGTCATCGGCGCTCCCGGCGGCGCCACCCGGGTCGGCTCGCCGGTGCACTGGGCGCTGGCCGGCTGCGCGACCTCGGCCGCGACGGCGACGATCGTGGCGGCCGGGCTGCGGTTCGAGGGGGCGGTGCGGGCCGCCCTGCTCGCGACCGCGGTCGGCATGCTGTTCGGCCTGCAGGACGCGACGACCAAGTCGCTGCTCGACGCGGCGGATCGCGCCGGGACCCTGGCGCTGGTCACCTCGTGGCAGTCCTACGCGATCCTGCTCACCGCCGTGTACGGGCTCCTGCTCAGCCAGGACGCGTACAAGTCGGCGGCGCTGCCCGCATCGCTGCCGGCGCTCACCGTCGGCGAGCCGCTCGTCGGCATGGTGGTCGGCGTGCTGGTGCTCGGCGAGCACGTCAACGCCTCCGGCGCCGCGCTGGCCGGCGAGCTGGCCGCGCTGGTTATGATGGTCTGGGGCGTTTGCGCGCTGGCGCGATCGCCGCTGGTGGCCGCCGAGCAGCGCGAGCGCATCGACGTCGCCCGCCCGGAGGAGGCCGCCCGCTAGCAGGCTCCGGAAACCCGTCAGCGAGACACGCGACGAGCGTGGTCCCACGATCTAGAGCTGCGGGTCCAGAACTTCCAGGATCTCGTCGGAGAACCAACGGTGAAGCACACCGGGTCCGACCCCTACTTCATGCACTATCTTATGCTGCGCCAGCGCTCGCAGCAGATTGGTGGCGCCCGGCTGACTGACGCCAAGCTTTTGCTGGACGTACTTGACGGTCACGACCGGCCGCTCCAACAAGAGGTCAACCACCTCGGGCGCGCGACTGCGGGTGCCCCGCAAGCGGGCGCGATAGCGCTCTCGCAGGTCGGCCAATTTTTCTGCTCGGTCAACGGCGTCGGTAGCTTGGGCCTCCACTCCGCGAAGGAAGAAGCGCAGCCACTCCGCGACCTCGCCGCGTTCACGAACGTATTGCAGGCGGTCGTAGTATTCGCCCTTGCGCTGCTCGAAGTAGCTCGACAGGTACAACAGAGGGGCAGGCAGGCGTCCCTTGTCAAGCAGGTACAGGACGACGAACAACCTGCCGAGGCGGCCATTGCCGTCCAAGAACGGGTGGATCGTCTCGAACTGGTAGTGCAGGAGAGCGCAGCGAATCAGGAGAGGAAGTCTCGGATCCTGATCATGCAGGTAGTTCTCCCATGCTCCGAGCGCAGGCCACATGTGCTCCACCGGGGGTGGTACGAACCTGGCTGTGCTAGGGCGATGGTCCGGAGAGGAGATCCAATTCTGGCTGATCCGAAACTCGCCCGGCGTGCGCTCTTGCCCACGGACATCCGCCAGCAGGATTGCGTGCATCTCCCGGATCAGCCGGAGGGACATCGGAAAATTGTCCTGCTGCAGACGTCGAATACCGTGCTGCAAGGCGTCGATATAGTTCCACACCTCGCGTATGTCCTCGCGAACAGCCCCACCCCTTGCGGCTGCGTCGAAGACCTCTGTGACCGATGCTTGCGTGCCTTCGATGCGTGAACTAGAGACAGCCTCTCGTGTGATATATGCGTTGACGAGCAGGTGCGGATCAGGTAGGAGTCGCCCGGCTCCGGCCAGTCTTCCCAGCGACGAGTCGGCTTCCGAGAGCAGCAGTACGGTGCTCAAGTCGAGCTCAATCTCTCGCGGGAGGTCCTTGGGGATGAAGGCGGCATACGAGCCGGATCCCCCCGTGCGGATCACCCGGCCCCACTGAGGAGCTACAAAGTTGGTTGCATCCACAGGGCCAGCCTATAACGATGAGGGCCTAAAGTTATAGATCGATGCCTGACCCACAAGCTGCGTTGGGAACGGTGTCACACGGTTGTAACTCTTGGGTAGGCGCGCGAGGGAGCCGGCGTGGTGCCGCTAGGCCCACGTCGTCCCCACGTCGCCCCACTCAGCCGGCACGGCCGTCTGGGGGTCGTCAACGGTGCGCGGCGCGGCGCTCCGGCAGCCACTTCATGACGAGCGCCGTCGCGGCGACCACGTCGGTGCAGGTCGCCCACGCGTCCATACCGTCGCGCGGGTGAGGCAGGTGGGCGTACTCGCCGGTGAGCACCCGTATGGCGCGCATGCCGACGCCGACGGCCCCGACCACGTCCTTGCCGTGACGGTCCCCGATGTGCACGGCCGCGCCGGGCTGCACCCCCAGCGCGTCGAGCGCCAGCCGGAACGGCAGCGGGTCGGGCTTGCGGTGCGCCCGTCCGTGCTCGTCGGAGATGACGACGGCGTCGAACGCCTCGTCCAGGCCGAGCGCGCTGAGCTTGGCCCGCTGGACGGCCGGGTCGCCGTCGGTGATGCAGGCGACGGGCACGACCGCGCGCAGCATCGCGAGCGCCTCCCGCGCGCCGGGGTAGAGCCATAGCCGCTGCGGGGCGTGCTGCCGGAACGCCGAGACGAGGCCGGGTGCGAGCGCGGCGTCGAGGCCGGCCGCGCCGAGCGCCCGATTGATGATGCCGCCGCGGTCCGAGCCCTCTGCCGCGATCGCCACCAGAGCCTCGTGCAGCCGCACGCTCGCCGCCAGGGGCAGCCCCGCAGCGCGCGCGACGGCGCGCCATGCACCGTCGAGGTAGTCGGCCTGCGGGTAGAGCGTGTCGTCCAGGTCGAGCGTGACCGCCGCGACGTCCCGCTCGACGGCCGGGCTCATGCCGGCACGACCGGGAGCGGCGCATCGGCGGCGGTGAAGTCGGGCTCCCCCGGCGCGAGCAGCTCGGCGATGCCGGGCTCGGCGAGCGCGTGGACGACCCGCTCGACGGTGCGGCCGTCGCCGTACGGGCACGGCAGCGCGGCGATGCGGGCCAGCTCGGCCGGCGTGGCGAGGCGCTCGGCGAGACCGAGCACCCGCTCGGCGTCGAGCCCGGCGAGCACGGCGGCGCCGCTCTGCACTCCCTCCCAGCGCGGGGTCGAGCGGCGCAGGACGACGACGGGCACGCCGAAGTACGACGCCTCCTCCTGCAGCCCTCCCGAGTCGGTGACCACGAGACGGCTGCCGGCGAGCAGGCGGAGCATCTCGGCGTAGCCGAGCGGGTCGCCCACGTGCACGCCCGGCGCGGCGGCGAGCTCGCCCAGCCGCCCCGCGGCCTGCAGCCGGTCGCGGGTGCGCGGGTGCAGCGGGAAGGTCACCGGTCCCAGCCGGGCGCCGAGCGCGGTGACGAGGCGCACGAGCTCGGCGAGCCGGGCGGGATCGTCGACGTTGGTCGCGCGGTGCGCGGTCACCGCGACGCCGGAGCGCGCCTCGGGCGCGACCCGCGCGACGCCGCTGGTGCGCAGCGCGTCGATCACCGGGTTGCCGACCACGCGGATCCGCCGCTCGTCGACTCCGTCCGCGGCGAGGAAGCGGGCCGCCAGCTCGGTCGGGGCGAGGTGCAGGGTGGCCAGCGCGACCATGAGCCGCCGGTTGGTCTCCTCCATCGAGAGCTCGTTGAAGGAGCGCAACCCGGCCTCGAGGTGCACCACGCCCACTCCGTGCCGCCGCGCGGCGACGGCGAGCAGCGGCGCGGTGTAGGTGTCGCCCAGCACGAGCAGCGCGTCGGGCCGGTGGGCGGCCAGCTCGTCGAAGGCGTTGGCGAGCAGGGCGCCGACGCGCGGGCCCTCGCCGTCGGGCAGCGCCCAGGTGGCGTCGGGCGCGCAGCCGAGCGCGGCGAACAGGTCGCCGGCGAGCCGGCGGTCGGAGTGCTGCCCGGTGGCGATGCAGCGCACCTCGTGACCGGCGGCGCGCAACCCGGTCACGACGGCGGCCAGCTTGATGACCTCGGGCCTGGTGCCGACCGGAACGGTGATCCTCACCCCTCGAACACCTCGGCCCAGTGCCGGTACATCGCGACGCCCGGCTTGGCGACCAGCCGCTCCCGGCGCATCGGTCGGCCGAGGATCGCCCGCAGGTACTCCTCCACCACCTCGGCACCGGCGTGCAGGGTCAGCGGCAGCCCGCCGGAGAACCGCGGGTTGACCTCGTGGACGGTGACGCCGCCGTCGGCCGAGACGAAGCCCTGCACGTTGGCCGGCCCGACGAGCCCGAGCGCCGCCAGCACCTGCTCGACGGCGGCCACGACGGCCGGGTCGTCGAACGTCTGGCCCTTGGTCGAGATGCCGGCCTTGGTCTCCAGCCGCCAGCGCGGCGACACGGCGGCGACCGCGCCGTCGCGGTCGACGAGCGCGTCGGCGGTGAACTCCCGCCCCTGGACGAGCGACTGCACGACCGGATCAGGGGTCGCGGCGATCGCGGCGGACAGGCCGCGCGCCTTGATGACGACGTGGACATCGCGCGAGCCGCGGCCGTACCTCGGCTTCACCACCCACGGGCCGGGGACGCCCTCGCGGGCGCCGAGCGCCGTCGCCGGCACCGGCAGCCCCTTCTCGGCCGCCAGCTGCGCGAAGCGCCACTTGTCGATGCAGGCGAGCGCGGCCTCGAGCGGCGGCAGCATCGTGGCGACGCCGGCCTCGGCGAGCGCCGGCACCGCCGCGACGAGCGCCGCGTACTCCTCGGCCACCGTGCAGATCAGCGCCTGCGGTTGCGAGACCGCGACGGCCTTCGCGAGCTCGGCGGCGTACGTGTCGTCGTCGGCGCGCGGGAGGACGTGGCTCTCGTGCGCCAGCCGCAGCCCGACGGCCGACTCGTCGGCGTCGACCGCGACGACGTGATGGCCGTGGCGCAGCAGGTCGCGGATGACCGCGACGCCGGCCGCGCCGCCCGCCCCCGTGACGAGCACGCGCGCGCCCGGCTCCCCGGCGACCCGCGCGGCCGTTGCGGCTGTTGCGGTTGTTGCGGCTGTTGCCGCCATCGCGGCGAGGTCGGCCTCGGTGGCGTCGCTCGCCCGGCGGGCCAGACCGGCCGGCTCGACCGGCTCGACCGCCTGCTCGCGCTGCGGGCGCAGCTCCTGGTGAGCGTCGACGTACGCCTTGGCCCAGAGCCGCAGCTCGACGATCCGCGCGCTCGACGCCGGCTCCCACTGCCGGCGGGCGACCGCATGCACGAGCGCGGCGAGCACGGCCGGATCCTGCTCGGTCACGGCGAGGTCGAGCAGCATGTCGGCCGACCAGCCGAGGCCGCGGTCGGTCGCCAGCTCGATCCCGTGCCGGCGCACCTCGGGGTCGGTGTCGGTGAGCGTCTGCCGGATGCGCCGCCGGACGGCGAGCGCCTGCACGAGGCGCCAGCCGACCGCGAGCAGCAGCAGGCCACCGGCGACCGCCAGCAGCGTCACCGCGCCGGTGCCGAGCGCGAGGGCCGGGCCGTGGCTCGGCGTCAGATCGGCGCGCACGCCGCTCAGTATGGTCACCACTGTCGCTCCCATGGGGGACGCTCGCTACAGCACGTCGCTGACGCGCGCCGCGCGCACGAGCGACGTGTCCTTGGCACTCGGCAGGAGCAGCCAGAGCATGAAGAAGAAACCGGCCGCCGTGTAGGTGAGCCCGAACAGCGTTCCGACCCAGTCGTGGAAGAGGACGAGCGAGCCGTCGCCGAGACCCAGGCCGACGGCGAGCGAGCCGGCGATGCGCAGGACGTTGCCGGCCATGATGAGCGCGGCGGCCGCGGCGACCGCACCGACCCGGCGCAGCAGCGATCCGCGCAGCAGGAACAGGCCGATCCCGGCCAGCGCGAGGATCGACACGAGCGACGAGCAGAACGGCGTGACGTGCGCACGGAACGGCGCGTGGTGCGCGGGCAGCACCTGGAACGTGTGGTGCGGCACGACGGAGACCGTGCCGCCGTGGCCGATCACGGCGGAGACGACCGCCACCTCCCACGTGCGCACCGGCACGTTGAGCAGGTCGAAGCCGACGATCGCGAGCGCGACGCAGAGCGCGATGGCGGCGAGTACCTCGGCGCGTCGGCGCATCATCCCGGGCTCCCGGCGGTTCCGGCGCCGACGGGCCGCCACGACGACCGGCGGGTCTTCACCCAGCGGTACGGCCGGCCGAGCAGCCCGTCGATCCACGCCTTCGTGCAGATCAGCATGAACAGCACGAAGATGGGCGTCATCCAGGCGATCGACCAGGCCGCGCGCCTCGGCGCCCTGCCCACCAGCAGGCCGACCGCGAGCTCGCAGAACGGTCCGGCGAACAGCAGCGCAGCCAGTGGCAGCAGCTCGAACACCGTGACCGGGTAGCCGACGCCGACGATCCGGAGCGCGAGCAGCACGACGCTCGTCGTGCAGAGCACGGGCACGTGATACACGAGCAGGAACAGGCCCGTCTCCACCTTCTCGGCGACGGTCAGGTGCGGCGTCGCGAGCACGGCGCGCCGGTAGTCCCGCCAGACCTGCTGGTGACCACGCGCCCACCGGTAGCGCTGCTGCCAGAAGCGGCCGATCGTGGTCGTGCCCTCCTCGGTGTCGACCGCGGTGATGTCGTAGCGGACGCGGTAGCCCGCGAGCACGACCCGCAGCGTGAGGTCGGTGTCCTCGGTGACACTGTCGGTGTTCCAGCCCCCGAGCTCGCGCAGCACCGAGGTGCGCACGGCGCAGTTGGCCCCGCCGTACGCTGGCAGCTCGAAGAGCGCCTGGCGGCCGTACTCGTTGACCAGGTAGCCCGAGAAGTAGTCGATCGCGATCGAGCGCGCGAGCCGCGACTCGATCGAGTTGCGGACGACGCAGCGCCCCTGCACCGCCGACACGCTGGGGTGCGCGAAGTGGCGCACCAGCTTGCCGATGACGTTGCGCCGAGGGATGTGGTCCGCGTCGAAGATGACGACCACGTCGCCGGTCACCTGCGGCAGGGCGCTGTTCAGCGCGCCCGACTTGCCGCCGCCGGCGTCCGGCGACCGGTGGATCACCACCAGCTCGGGATGGACGGTGGCGAGGCGGTCGAGGATCGCTCCGGTCGCGTCGGCGGACCCGTCGTCGACGACGACGATCTGGAGCAGCTCGTGCGGGTACTGGAGGGCCAGCAGGCCGCGCACGAGTCCCTCGACCACCAGCTCCTCGTTGCGGCAGGCCACGACCACGCTGACCGGCGGCTGGTGGTCGACGTCGATCGACGGCGTCTCGTACAGGTCGCGCGGGGCCCACCTGATGGCCGCCGCCGCGAAGGCGACGTGCCGGACGAAGAACGCGACGAACGAGACGTTGACCAGGACGGTCAGCACGAGCACGGCACGGTCGGGACCGAGGCACGCGACGAGCAGGGCGACGCCGGCCGCGAGGTAGCAGAACGTCCACGGCGCACCGGCCACCCTGGCGTCGGAGGCGGTGAGCGTCTCGGCGGACGGCGCGTCGAGCGCCACCGCGCTCATCGCCGGCTCCGCTGCGGGGTGCGGATCGCGGCCCACCGCGGCCGGATGCGGCGCACTGCCAGCCAGGCGCCCGGCAGCAGGACGGCGAGGGCGAGGGCCGCCGCGCGCCAGTCGCCGATCACGCTGACCGGCCGGCTCGCGCAGGGGGTCGAGCCGTTGTTGGCGGTGTCGCCCCCGGACATCACGTGCCACGCGAGCGACGCGTCGGCGTACGTGACCACCCAGGCGTTGAGGTGCACGCCGGGGAGGAAGTGGGTCGGCTGGCCGCGGTCGTCGGGCTGGGTGGTGAACCGGTTGTCGGTGCCGACGGGGACGTCGACCGCCTGGCTGCTGGTGCTGGTGTAGTTCCAGACGGCGGTGCGCGTCCCGTCGCCGTTGTCCCAGACGCACTGCACCTGGACGGTGACCGGATCCTTGCCGGCCGCCGCAGCGGGCGCGGCTGCCGTGAGCCCGAGCGCGAGCATGCCGCACAGCCCGGCGGCGGCAACGGCCACGACCGCGACGATCCGGCCCAGGACGGACCTGGCAGGAGGCGTCGCGGCGGGCACGAGGGCGCTCCTGGCCCGTCAGGCCAGCCGCGCGACCGCCGCACCGACGCCGGCCGCCGGGATGACGGCGGGAGCGACGGGGCGGACGGCGCGCGGGAGCGCTGTCGGCCGACGGGTGTCACCGACCAGCATCGTCCTCGATGCCGGCCGCTGCTCGATGTCCCAGACGAAGCGCGGGGTCTCGAACGCCTCTGCGAAGCGCATGCGGGACCGGTGGCCCCAGTAGCGCCCGGTCGCCTCGACGGCCTCGAGGTCGACCAGCTGGCAGCGCAGCACCTGCGAGCGGTGCGCCTCCAGCGCGGCTATCTTGCCGCTCATCTGGCCCTCGACGTCGACGAAGACGGTGGGCTCGAAGGCGTTGGTGCTCGGCGCCTGGTAGCACAGGACGCGCGAGAGCCGCCGGGCCGCGGAGAGCGAGCACGCGGCCGTGCTGACGTGGTCCTGGTGCGAGTCCTGGCTCGAGTGGGTGTACAGGACGTCGGCGGCGCAGCGCCGGATCGCGTCGTCGATGAGGGCGACCGTCTCGCGGTCGTGCGGGATCGCGCCGTCGGCGAGGCCGCCCCAGATCAGGTCGGCACCCATGATCCGGGCCGCCTCCTCCTGCTCGATCACCCGCGACACGGCATCCTGCGGGCCGCGCTCGCCGGTGGTCATCACCAGCATGGTCACGCGGTGACCCGCCGCGGCATGCCGCAGCAGGGCACCGCCACAGCCGAGCTCGATGTCGTCTGGGTGAGCCCCGATAGCCAGGACGTTCACCTGGTCACCTCCGAAAGAGCGCTGGCACCCCGGCAGGCGGTCGTGGAAGCGGTCGACGGACGCGCACGGTCCTGCGCCACCTCGTCAGAGGTCGCGCCGCGCACCGGGTGCAACGTCGTCACTCTCGCGTCCCTTCGATCACCGCGCCTGGGCACATGTCCCGTCCAGCCGACTCCGAGGGCGTGGTCGGCAGATATCGCCGATTCCTTGAACTGCGTCGCCCCACGACGACCGGCACGGGAGTCATCGGCGGGCGAGGCGCGGTCGCATCAGCCCCGTTCGTCGTAGCGGTGACCGGCCTCTCGTACGCCGATCGGCCGTGCGCCGATGGCACCTCGGAACCAGGCGCGACCGGCCTCGCGGCGGGCGATCTCGGCCGAGTCGGGGCCGCGCGGGTCGAGCAGGTCGACCAGCAGCGTCAGCGGGATGCCGGAGCGGAGCAGCGCGAGAACCGGCGGAGCGGCGATCGTCTGCGCGTTGAATGACACGGTTGTCATTTCGACGCCGCGGTCCTCGTGGTGTTGACCCGAGCGGGTGACCGCCGGCCGAGGCCCGCAGCTCAGCCGGCGGCTGCCCGGCGGGCGGGAGCCTTCGCCGGGAGGACGGCCGGCAGCACGTCGAGGCAGGCCGACGGATCGTCCTGGTAGCGCCTGATGAGCTCGCCCGTCGCCGCATCGAGGAGCCGGTGGACGGTCGTCCGGTACGTCGACAGCCGAGCCTCGGCGTCGGCGAGCCCGGCGATCGTCGTGGCCTCGGCGCGCAAGGCGGCATCATCGCTGCCGTCACCACCTGAGCCGCCGGCACCGCCTGCACCGCCTGCACCGCCTGGGTCGCCGTCGGGCGACAGCGGAGTGGCCCACAACCGCGAGAGCTCGGGCAGCTCTGGCAGCTCCTGGCCGGCCTCGAGCGCGAGCAGCCCGAGCCGCTGGTGACGGCTGACGCCGTCCCCGAGCGCGACCACGATCTGGCGCGGGCTCAGCGGGACGCGGGAGAGCCGGCCGGCCGCCGAGGTGTCGAGCCGTGCCTGCACCAGGCGGCGCCAGTAGGAGATGCGGTGCTCCTCCTCGCGCAGCTCCTGCCGGTGCGCGCGCAGCTCGGCCAGGGGCATCTCGCGCAGGGGTCGCGCGAGTCGGGCGACGTCGGCGGGCATCGGGCTCCTCGTCCTTGCGTCCCGCTCCTCTCGGAAGCGGCGTATGAGACATCGCCATGCCGAGGCCACGATCTGATCGACCGACCGGAGTAGCTGGCTTGCGCCGTCGCGACGCCGCATTGCCGCGGTCGCTGCTGCCGATCGCCTCAGTACGTGCGGCCCTTCCAGCGGCCGCCCGTCCCGCGCCGATGGCGCAGTCCCGAGTCGACCGTCATCGCGAAGTAGAGCATGGCCGCCACCGGCAGCGTGGTCGCCCAGCGCGCCGGCAACCGGTAGTGCCGCACGACCGGCAGGTACGTCGCGGTCATCGCCGCGCACGCCGCAGCGCCGCATGCCGCCGTCGTCGCGGCGGCTGCGCCTGGTCGCCGCACGCATCGCACGGACCCGGCGAGCGCCGCGACCGGTGGGACGGCGTACGTCACGACGAGGCCCGCGACGGTGCCGGCCAGCAGCAGCGGCGAGTGACGCAGCTGGGCATAGGCGCTGCGGGCGACCATGTCCCACACGTCGGCCAGCCGCGGGTAGGGTCGCCGGCTCACGACCTCCGTGGTGTGCCCGAGCCAGCTGCGGCCGTACGGGGGCGCGCTCGGCGCGCCGCCGCGGCGCTTGACGAGCCCGGCCAGCGTCACGTCGTCGATGAGCGCGTCGCGCATCGGCTCGAGCCAGCCGGTGGCCGCCAGCGCGTCCGAGCGCACGAGCATGCAGCCGCCCGCCGCCGCGGCCGTCCGCCGCCGGGGGTCGCTCGCCCAGCGCGCGGGGTAGAGCTGCGCGAAGAAGTACACGAACGCGGGCACGAGCAGCCGCTCCCATGGCGTCTCGCAGCGCAGCAGCGCCATCAGGCTGACGAGGTCGAGGTCGCCGTCCTCGGCCGCGGTCACGAGCCGGCGCACCGAGTCAGGCGGGTGCGCGATGTCGGCGTCGGTGAGCAGGACGTAGCGCGGCGGTTCGGCGCGGACGGCATCGAGCCCCTGCCGCAGCGCCCACACCTTGCCGGCCCAGCCCGGCGGCCGGTCGGCCGCGGTGAGGACGGCGAGCCGGTCGCCGCCGTGCCGTCGACCGAGCCCGCGGGCGAGCGCGGCCGTGCCGTCGCTGCTGCGGTCGTCGACGAGCACCACCCGGAACGGTCCCGGGTAGTCCTGGGCCAGCATCGCCGGCAGCGTCTCCGGCAGCATGGCGGTCTCGTCCCTGGCCGGTATCACCACGGCCACGGACGGCCAGTCGGTGCGCCCGGCAGCCGGCTCCGGCAGCCGGCGGTCGATGCGCCAGTACCGTCCGCGCAGGGTGGTCAGGCCGCCCCAGACGGCGGCCGACACGACGGCGAGGGCGGCGAGCGGCGGGGGTGTCCCGGCGACTCGCCGCCCTCGGCGGAACGGTGCTGCGCTCAGCCGCGCGACCTCGTCGTGGTCTTGCGGGCAGGCGTCTTGCGTGCGGTCGTCTTCCTGGCGGCCGTCGTGCGCGCCGTCGTCGTGCGCGCGGTCGTCGTGCGGGCCGCTGCCTTGCGCGTGGTCGTCTTGCGGGCCGTCGTGCCGGTGGCCTTCTTGGCGGTCGCGCGGGTGCCGGTGGCCTTCTTGGCCGCTGTGGCGCGGGTGCCGGTGGTGCGCTTCGCGGTCGACGCCCGCGTCCCGGTCGCCTTCTTCGCGGTCGTCGCCCTGGTGCCGGTCGCCTTCTTGGTCGCCGAGCGGCCGCCCGACGTCGCCGCGGTCGCGGCCTTGCGGGTCGTCCGCTTCGCCGCGGTGGTCGCGGACTTGGCGGCCGACTTCACCGTCGACCTCGTCGTCGAGGCGGTGCCGGTCCTGGCCGTCGAGCGGCGGGTGGTCGTGCCGCTCGCCTTGGCAGCGACGGCCTTCTTGCCCGTGCCGCGCGCGGCTCGGGCCGTCGTGCCTCCGGTCGCCGACGCGCTCGCGGCGCCGGCGGTCGTCGTCCTCGTCGCTCGACGACGTGGCTCCGCCGGGTGGACGTCTTTGTCCGCCGCCCTCTTCAGCGCAGGACGGGGTGAGGGGTTGGGCGCCATCATTGCTCCTTTCCGGCCCGGCGGGCCGGCCCGGCCGTCATCAACCGATCGAGGAACTGCGCGTATATCTCCGACAGCTCGGCAGCGCCTGCGGAACGCCAGCGCTGCACCGGGACGTATGCCCCCTGCGCCTGGTACGTCGCTGCGCGGTCCGGAACCACCGGCTGCCACACGAGATCAGGGTAGGCGTTGATGAGCTCTTGAATGCGGAACTCGTGCTCACTGGTGTGGCGTGCCTTGTTGACAACGATGCCGGCGGGTCGAAGCCGGCGGTTGAAGTTGCGTCGTACGACGGCGATCGCGTCGAGCATCTTCTCCGCGCCGACGAGCGAGAACAGCGTCGGCTCGGCGACGATCAGCGCGCGATCGGCCGCTGCCATGCCGGTCACCGCGAGATGCCCGAGCGTCGGCGGGCTGTCGATGAGAACGAGGTCGTAGCCGCTGAGCCCTTCCATGCTCCTCGCCAGTGCGACCTCGATGTCGCGGCCGTCGGCGTTGCGGTGCTCGAGCGCGAGCTCGGACGGCACGACGTCGACCTCGTCGCCCCACGCCGTGGGTTGCACGGCGTCCAGCAGGACGCCGGGACGACCGTCGGCGAGCACGTCGTTGGTCGTGAAGTCCGACCGGTCGGCGCTCAGCACCAGGCTGGCGTTGGCCTGCGGGTCGAGGTCCACGACGAGGACCCGCATGCCACTCGCTTGCGCCGCTCCGGCAAGACCAAGCACGAGACTCGTCTTTCCCACGCCGCCCTTGAGACTCACCACGCTGGTCACGATCATTCCCGCATGGTAGGCGGTGAGATGCCGAATGGCATCCGTCAGGAGCGCACCAACCCTGTCGCGCTGCCCACGAGCCACTGCTTCCAGGACATGTTCCAGTCGGCCATGCCGGGGTCGTTCACGTCGGGAGGCACGGCGGAGCGCACGACATCGACGACGTCGCCGGGCCGCGCGAGCCCGTAGAACCACCTGGCGTCCGAGAGGCTGAGGTTGACGCAGCCGTGGCTGACGTTGCGCACGCCCTGGTCGGCGACCGACCACGGCGCGGCGTGGACGAACGCGCCGCCGTAGGAGATCCGCACGTCCCAGAGGACCGTCTCGCGGTAGTAGTCCGGGTCGCCCTTGGGGATGCCCACCGTCGCCGAGTCCATGACCCGCTTCGGCTGCTTCTCGATGACGAGGTGGACGCCGCCCCTCGTGGGGTACTTGTCGCGACCGGTGCTGACCTTCAGCACGCGCAGGACCCGCCCGTCGCTGCGGACCGTCATCGTGTGCGCGGCGACGTCGACGGTGCTCACGTGGGCCGAGCCGACCGAGAAGCTGACCGTGCGGTCCTCTCCCCACGTGCCGTGCGCGAGCTGGGTGCGCGCGAGCCGCACGTCGAGGACGACGTGGACGCCGGCCGGCCAGTAGGCCCTGGGCCGGAAGTGCACCTCGCTGCTGCTCATCCAGTGCCAGGCGCCCGTCACCGGCTGCGACGTGGCGACCTGCAGGCCGCGCTCCGCGGCGACCCGGTCGTCGACGGGGTGGCTGAACCGGACGACGAGCGGCTGCCCGACGCCGACCGTCCGCCCGGTGAGCGGAGCGATCGCCGTGCTGGCGACGACCGGCGCGGTGCCGCTCGCGACGTCGAACCGGCGAACCGCCCGGTGGCGCTGCACGTCGAGGACGGTGGCCGTCACGTGGTAGGTGCTGCTCGGCGCCAGGATGGCGGTGCCGACCCAGCGCGACCCGGCCTCGCGCACCCGGCCGGCGTACGCGCGTCCCTCGTCGTCGCGCACCGAGACCGAGACGATCGAGCCGTCGGCCGCACGCAGCCGCAGCAGGTGCCCGGGCGGCACCCGGCCGTGGCGCGCGCCGACGACCGAGAGCCGGACGGCTGGCACCGGCGGCGACGCCGTCGACCCTGCCGCGGGCCGCGACGGATGCCCGGTCGTGGCCCCGTGGTGGACGCTCGTGACGGCGACACCGACCGCGGCAGCAGCCGCGACCGCGGCGGTCACGGCGATCGCCACCGTCCCGCCGGCCACTCGCACGCTCACCGGACCGCCTCCTGCCTCGTCCCGCCCGTCGCCCCGAAGCGCCGTCCCCTGCCCACCCCCTGCAGCGATGATCCTGCCGATCCGTGCGCTTGAAACGCGGTACGACGGTGACGGTCTGGTAACGGCTGACCGGACGGTGGCCTTGAGCCTCCATGCGGGTTGGGCCGGCGGCCGGACGGCGCCACGAGCGACATGCGGGTGCGCCATGCCGTGCGCCGCGTGATGCACCATGCCGTACGACAGGTGGTGCGCCAGGTGGCGAGCATGAGGAAACTGAGTCGCGAACCGTCGTACCCCTCGGGTAGGACGGTCCTAGCGCATCACCGCCGAGCCCGCCACCCAGCCCCCAGCCCCCCGGAGCTGCCCGTGCCAGCCGACCACGACGCCCAGCGCCTCGCCGACCGGGTCGAGCCCGCGCCCGGCCTCACGTCGGCCGAGGCTGGCGTGCGCGGCGGGCGGTCGCCGGCCGGGCGGAGCGAGACCTACATCGAGGCGCGCGGGCTGGTCAAGGAGTTCGCCGGCCTGCGCGCCGTCGACGGCATCGACTTCGGGGTTCGGCGCGGCGAGGCCTTCGGCTTCCTCGGGCCCAACGGCGCGGGCAAGAGCTCGACGATGCGGATGATCGGCTGCGTGTCGCCGGTGAGCGCCGGGTCGCTCAGCATCCTCGGCATGGATCCGGGGCGCGACGGGGCGGTGATCCGCGCCCGGCTCGGCGTCGTCCCGCAGGAGGACACGCTCGACATGGAGCTCACCGTCCGGGAGAACCTCCTGATCTACGGGCGCTACTTCGACCTGTCGCGCAAGGAGATCCGCCGGCGCACCGACGAGCTGCTGCACTTCGTCCAGCTCGCCGAGCGGGCCGACGCCAAGGTCGAGCACCTCTCCGGCGGCTTGAAGCGGCGGCTGACGATCGCCCGCTCGCTCATCAACGAGCCCGACATCCTGCTGCTCGACGAGCCGACCACCGGCCTCGACCCGCAGGCGCGCCACGTGGTCTGGGACCGGCTCTACCGGTTGAAGCAGCGCGGGGTGACGCTCGTCCTCACCACTCACTACATGGACGAGGCCGAGCAGCTCTGCGACCGGCTGGTGGTCATGGACAAGGGCCGCATCGCGGCGGAGGGCTCGCCGCTCGAGCTGATCGTGCAGTACTCCACGCGCGAGGTGCTCGAGCTGCGGTTCGAGCCGGGCGGCTCCGAGCGACGGGTGCCCGAGGTCGAGGACCTCGCCGAGCGGGTCGAGGCGCTGCCGGACCGGCTGCTGCTCTACGTCCCCGACGGCGAGGCCGCGATGGCCGCCGTGCACGAGCGCGGCGTCGCCCCGCTCAGCACGCTGGTCCGGCGCAGCACGCTCGAGGACGTCTTCCTGCGGCTCACCGGCCGCACCCTGGTCGACTAGGAGCGCCGCGATGGCCCACCCGACCGTGCGCGCCTACGAGGCGTGGTGGCAGATGTACCGCCGCACCTGGCGGGGCTCGGCCGTGACCAGCTTCCTCAACCCGGTCCTCTACCTCGCCGCGATGGGCTGGGGGCTCGGGCACTACGTGAGCTCCGGCGGCGGCCATGACGCCCTCGGCGGCTACGACTACCTCACCTACATCGCTCCCGGCCTGCTCGCCGCGACCGCGATGCAGGTCGGGGTGGGCGAGTCGACCTGGCCGGTTCTCGGCAGCATCAAGTGGTGGCGGCGCTACCACGCCATGCTCGCCACGCCGCTGCGGGTGCGCGACGTGATGCTGGGCCACATCGGGTGGATGCTCACCCGCGTCGTCATGACGACGGTGGTCTACTTCGGCGTGATGGTGGCCTTCGGGACGGTGCCGCACGGCTACTCGGTCCTCGCCGTGCCCGCCGCCGTCCTCACCGGGATGGCCTTCGCGGTGCCGGTGGCTGCGTTCTCCGCAACGCAGGAGACCGACGTCGGCTTCTCGACGCTGTTCCGGTTCGTGATCGTGCCGATGTTCCTGTTCTCCGGCACCTTCTTCCCGATCGAGCAGTTGCCGACGGGGCTGCACCAGCTCGCCTGGCTGACCCCGCTCTGGCACGGTGTCGACCTGTGCCGGTCGCTCGACCTCGGGACCGCGCAGGCGTGGCTCACCGCCGTGCACGTGGCCTACCTCGCCGCGCTCGTCCTCGTCGGCGTCGCGCTCGCGCAGCGCTGCTACGCCCGCCGGCTGCAGGTCTGAAGGAGCCACCGTGAGCAGCACCCTCGTCGCGCGCGTCGTGCCGCCCGTCCTCCTCGGCGGCCGCGCCCACCGGATCCTCGAGCGCAACCTGATGGCCACCCGGCGGCACTGGATGATCATCGTCACCGGGTTCTTCGAGCCGGTGCTCTACCTCTTCTCCGTCGGTGTCGGCATCAGCAAGCTGGTCGGCACGGTGCCGGTGGCGGGGCACGCCGTCGCCTACACGACCTTCGTCGCGCCCGGTCTCATGGCGGCCTCCGCCATGAACGGCGCGGTCTACGACAGCACCTTCAACGTGTTCTTCAAGCTGAAGTTCGCCAAGACCTACGACGCGATCCTGTCCACGCCGCTGTCGGTGGGCGACGTCGCGCTCGGCGAGATCGGGTGGGCCCTCGGCCGCGGCCTGCTCTACGCCGCCGCGTTCCTCGTCACCATGGCGGCGATGGGACTGGTCGCCTCGCCGTGGGCCGTCCTCGCGCTGCCGGCGTCGACGCTGATCGGCTTCGCCTTCGCGGCGGTCGGCATCGCGGCGACGTCGTACATGCGCAGCTGGCAGGACTTCGACATCGTCCAGCTCGCCGTGCTGCCGATGTTCCTCTTCTCGGCGACGTTCTACCCGCTGGCCACCTACCCCGACGCCGTCCGCTGGCTGGTCGAGCTCACGCCGCTCTTCCACGGCGTCTCGCTGATCCGCGGGCTGACCACGGGGCTGCTCAGCTGGTCGATGCTCGCCGATGTCGGCTACCTGGTGGCCCTCGGCCTCGTCGGCCTCGTGGTCGCCGGCCGCCGGCTGGAGCGGCTGCTGCTCACCTGAGCCGGCCGGTGGGCAGGTAGCGTCGGGCGCCATGACGGCGCGCGACCTCATCGTCCTCGGGACGGCGAGCCAGGTGCCGACGCGCCGGCGCAACCACAACGGCTACCTGCTGCGGTGGGACGGCGAGGGCATCCTGCTCGACCCGGGCGAGGGCACCCAGCGCCAGCTCACCCTGGCCGGCGTGCCCGCCTCGACCATCACCCGCATCTGCCTGACCCACCTGCACGGCGATCACTGCCTCGGCCTGCCGGGCGTGATCCAGCGGCTCTCGCTCGACGGGGTCGGGCACCCGGTGCACCTCTACTTCCCCTCGAGCGGCGCGAGCCACGTCGCCAACCTGCTCGGCGCCACGATCCACCGCAGCGCGGTGGAGGTCGTCCTGCATCCGGTCGACCAGCCAGGGAGGGCCGGCGACGCGACGGCCGTCGTCGTCGACCGGGTCGCCACCGCCGCGCTGGTGGCGGTCGGGCTCGACCACGGCGTCGACACCCTGGGCTGGCGGGTCGAGGAGCCGGACGGGCGCCGGATGCTGCCGGATCGGCTCGCCGCCGCGGGCGTGCACGGGCCGGCCGTCGGCCGGCTCCGGCGCGAGGGGCTCCTCGACGTCGACGGTCGCCAGGTCACCCTCGCGGAGGTCAGCGCGCCGCGCCGCGGCCAGGCCTTCGGCTTCGTCATGGACACCAGGGCGTGCACGGGCGCCGAGGCCCTGGCCGAGCGGGCCGATCTGCTGGTCTGCGAGTCCACGTTCCTGCACCGCGACGAGGGGCTCGCCACCGCCTACGGCCACCTGACCGCCCGGCAGGCGGCCCGGCTGGCCGCCGACGCCGGCGCCGCGCGCCTGGTGCTCACCCACTTCTCCCAGCGCTACGACGACCCCGGCGACTTCGCCGCCGACGCGGACCCGGCGTTCCGTGGCGCCCATGTCGCGGCCGACCTCGACCGGGTCGAGCTGCCGCCCAGGCGCTGAGCGCCGCCGCCGCAGAACTTCGGTCGGATTCGTTTCCGGTTCCCCCACGCGGTTTGACGATGAATGGTCCATCATGGTTCGGTCAGAACGTCCCTGCGGCAACGCTCGCCGCATCGCTCGCGCCGTGGCCCTTGTGCGACGAACCTCTGCCCGAGAGGCGACGCACGACGATGGGCCAACTCTCCGACGAGGACTTCTCGCTCCTGCTCCGCACCCGGTGCGAACTTCGCCGGTTCACGCGGTACATCGAGGACGCCGCGCGCGAAGCCGGCATCACGCCGGCTCAGCATCAACTGCTGCTCGCCGTGCGTGGCACCACCGATCCGGACGGACCGCGCATTCGCGACCTCGCCAACCTGCTCTTCATCGCTCACCACAGCACCGTGGAGCTAGTCGACCGGACGGTCGCGGCCGGGCTGGTCGAGCGGCACACCGACCGGCGCGATCAGCGGGTGGTGCGGGTACGGCTCACCGAGCGCGGCGAGCGCGTCCTCACCGAGCTGACTCCCATGCACATGCAGGAGCTCCAGCGCCTGCGCGCCGCGTTCGCGACGCTCACCGAGGAGCTGCCCGGCGTCGAGGCGGCGTCAGCCCGGTCGGCTCACCTGGCCCAGCCGGCCCAGCCGGCCCAGCCGGTCGAGCGCGCCACCGGCACCGACGGGCCCGGCGGCCGCTGACCGGCGGGTCGCGAAGCGGCCGGCACCGCTAGCGTCGGTCCCGTGCCGCCCCCGCAGCCGGTCGTCCTGGAGCGCGTGGCGACGCCGCGCGGCGAGCTCGTGCTGCGCCGCGCCGGGCCGCACCTCGAGATCATCAGCAACGGCACGTTCCTCATGGACACGCGGGACGGCGCGTCGGAGCGGCTGCTCGTCCGCGCCGCCCTCGACGCGGCGGGCGCCGCCGCTCCCCGGCTGCTGATCGGCGGCCTCGGCGTCGGCTTCTCGCTCGCGGAGGCCTGCGCCGATCCATCCGTCGCCGCCGTCACCGTCGTGGAGATCGAGCCGGCACTGGTGCGCTGGCACGAGACGCACCTGCGCGCGGTCACCGGCGAGGCGCTGCGCGACCCCAGGGTGCGGCTCGTCGTCGCCGACCTCGCCGAGTGGCTGGCCACGACGTCGGACCGGTTCGACGCGATCTGCCTCGACGTCGACAACGGGCCGTCGTGGACCGTCGTCCCGGCCAACGCCCGCCTCTACGGCGCGGCTGGCCTGCGCCTGCTGCGCGGCCGGCTGCGGCCGGGCGGCGCGCTCGCCGTCTGGTCCGCCGCCGCCGAGCCGGCCTTCGAGCTGCTGCTGCGCGAGCGGTTCGCCGACGTGGCGGTGCACCGGGTGCCGGTGAGAAGGGGCGAGCCCGACGTCGTCCACGTCGCCCGGGCGGCCCGGGTGGCCGGGTAGCGCCGCCGCGCAACCGGGCCCGCTTGGCGGCGCCTTGACCGGGCCAGCCTGGCCGGACAGAGTGAGCGAACGTTCATTCACCAGGAGACGACCCTGGCCGGAACCGAGGGAGGACGGATGGCAGCGCCGCCCCGCTCGGCCGGCCAGCCGGCCACCGCGCCGGTCGGCAGGTCAGCCGGCCGGCCGGCGGGCGCGCGGGCCGACAAGCCGGCCGCCATCCTGGACGCCGCGCTCTCGCTGTTCGGCGAGCGGTCGGTGGGCGGGACGGCGGTGCCGGCGATCGCCGCCCGTGCCGGGGTCGCGGTCGGCACGCTCTACCGGTACTGGCCGTCGAAGGAAGCCCTGGTCAACGCCCTCTACCAGCGGTGGAAGGGCGCGCTCGCGGTGGCGCTCGCCCCGGCCGCGGAGGCTCGCGGCCCGGCACGGGCGGTCTTCGCGGCCTGGTTCGGAGCCCTGTGGGACTTCGCCGCGGCCCACCCGGCGGCGTTCGCGTTCGTCGAGACGCACCACCACGACGCGTACCTCGACGCGGCGAGCCGCGCCCTCGACGCGCAGCTCGGCGAGGCCGCGCGGCGGTTCGCCGAGCGGGCCGGGCGCAGCGGCGAGATCGCGGCCGACGACCCGGAGCTGCTGATCGCGCTCGTCCTCGGTGCCGTCACCGGGGTGCACCGCGCTGCCGGGCAGGGCCGGCTCGCGCTGACCCCGGGCCTGCGGGACGCGACCGAGGCCCGGCTCTGGGCCATGCTCCGCCGCCTCAACTATCCCGACCGCCCTGACCACCTCGACCGGCCCAGCCGGCCCGACCAGGCCAAGGAGAGCTGATGCGACGCTCCACCCGCGACGCAGGCACCGCCACCGGCGCCGTTCTCATCACCGGCTGCTCGTCCGGCATCGGGCACGCGACCGCCTTGCGGCTCGCCAGGCGCCACGTGGTCTACGCGACGGCGCGCCGGCCCGCGTCGATCGGCGACCTCGCCGACGCGGGGTGCCGCGTCCTGCCGCTCGACGTGACCGACGAGGCGTCGATGCGCGCCGCGGTGGCCGCGGTCGAGAGCGAGCACGGCCGGGTGGGCGTTCTGGTCAACAACGCCGGCTGGGGGCAGTACGGCGCGGTCGAGGAGGTCGACCTCGACGACGTGCGGCGCGAGTTCGAGACCAACGTCCTCGGCCTCGCCAGGATGTGCCAGCTGGTGCTGCCCGCGATGCGCGCCGCCGGCCACGGCCGCATCGTCAACGTGTCGTCGATGGGCGGCCGTCTCACGTTCCCCGGCGGCGGGTACTACCACGCCTCCAAGCACGCGGTGGAGGCGCTGTCCGACGCGCTGCGCTTCGAGGTCGCAGGCTTCGGCGTACGGGTGTGCGTCGTGCAGCCGGGGCTGATCCGCACCCGGTTCGGCGACACCGCCCACGAGAGCCATCCCCACCCGGCCGGCGACAGCGCGTACGCCGGGTTCACCGCGGCCTCGCAGGCCGCCATCGCCTCGTCGTACGGCACGCCGCTCGCGAGCGGTCCCGGCGCGGTGGCGCGGGCCGTCGAGCGCGCCGCGACCGCGCGCCGGCCGCTGACCCGCTACCGGGTCACGCTCGGCGCCCGGCTGATGCTCACTACCCGCAAGCTCCTGCCGGACGTCGCCTGGGACGCCGCGATGGCGACGAGGTTCCCGCGGCCAGGCAAGGGCGCGGCCCGGACGGGCTAGGCGGCGCTAGGCGCGGACCGGCGGCTCGCCGGGCTCGAAGTCCGGGCGCAGGGGGAAGTGCGCGGCCGTCCCGTCCAGCTTCACCGCCAGCACCTGGTGCAGCTGGATGCTGTTGCTCTCGAAGCCCACCTGCGAGCCGGCCATGTACAGCCGCCACACCCGCGCTCTCGGCTCGCCGACCTCGGCGACCGCCTCGTCCCAGTTCGCCTCGAGGTTGGCCACCCAGTCGCGCAGCGTCAGGGCGTAGTGCTCGCGGAGGTTCTCCTCGTGACGAACCTCGAAGCCCACGTCGTGCATCTGCGTCACCAGGTGACCCACCGGCTCGAGCTCGCCGTCCGGGAAGATGTAGCGGTTGATGAAGCCGCCCTCCGGCACCGAGTCGACGTGGCTGCTCGGCCGGGTGATGCAGTGGTTGAGCAGGCGGCCGCCGGGCTTGAGCCTGTCGTGCAGCTGGGAGAAGTACGCCGGCAGCTGGGCCTCGCCGATGTGCTCGGTCAGCCCGATCGAGCTCACGGCGTCGAACCCGGTCTCGGTCACGTCGCGGTAGTCGAGGTGACGCACCTCGGCCAGCTCCTGCAGGCCGGCGTTGGCGATCGCCTTCTGCGCCCACTCGGCCTGCCGCCTCGACAGCGTGACGCCGAGGGCCTTCGCCCCGTGCTCGCGGGCGGCGTGCATCACCATGCCGCCCCAGCCGCAGCCCACGTCGAGCAACCGCATCCCTGGCCGCAGGCCGAGCTTGCGCGCGACGAGCTCGTGCTTGGTCCACTGCGCCTGCTCGAGGGTGGCCTCTGCGGCCGGGTACACGGCGCACGTGTAGGCCATCGACGGCCCGAGGAAGACCTCGTAGAACCGGTTGGAGACGTCGTAGTGGTGGGCGATCGCCTTGGCGTCGCGGCGCTTGCTGTGCCGCTTGCCGCGCAGCCGCACCTCCAGCGCCGGTGGCCGCGGGCGACGGGCCAGCGCGGGCGCGGCGTACCGGAGCAGCTGCGCGCGCTGGGCCCACGTGAGCTCGGAGATGCTCATCGTGGTGAGCGAGCCGAGGGCGTCGTGCAGGTTGCCCTCGACGTCGATGTCGCCCCTGACGTACGCGCGCGCGAAGCCGAGCGAGCCGGGCGCGTGAGCCACGTACGACACGGCCCGCCGGTTGCGGATCTCGATGCGCACCGCAGCATCGCGGGAGCCGGCCCGGCTGCCGTCGAAGGCGACGACCTCGATCGGCGAGGACGGGTCGAGCACCGCGGCGAAGACGTCGGCGAGTCCCATGCGGGCTCCCTCCTTGAGATCCTTCAGGCGCGTTCGACGCACTTGGCGTACAGGTCAGCGAATCGGCCGGCCGGGTCGTAGGCGCGCTTCACCGGCCAGTAGGCGTCGCCGTTGTAGAGCCGCCAGAACTCGTCGCGCGCGTAGAAGCTCGTCGAGTACAGCGACTTGTGGCCACCGAGCCCGGTCACGACCTGCTCGATGCGCCGGTTGTGGGTGCCGTCCTCCTCGCCGGGCGCGAGCGGCACGGTGGCCCAGAAGCCGACGTTGACGTACGTGCTGCCAGGGCTCATCGGGTACAGCGGCCAGCTCTCGTCGCCCCGCAGCCGCAGCGGGCACAGCCAGACCGGGCTGATGCCGGTCTCCTCGTGCAGCGCCGCGAGGAACTCGGGCACCCGCTCGAGCGGGATCTCGACGTCCTGGACGACCGACTCGCGCTCGGGCCGGCCGCGGCGGCGGTCGATCGCGCGGGCGAGGTGCCAGCGGTTCTCCAGCGCGACCAGCCGCCAGTAGACGTCGCTGCGCCGCCAGCGGCGCGGCCAGAGCCGGCGCAGCAGCGGGTGCTGGGCACCGAACGCGCGCGAGCACCAGAACCAGTCGGTGTCCCACCGCCACAGGTAGTCGCGCACCGTCAGGTGATCGACCTCCCGGCGGCGGATCGACCGGTAGAAGATCTCCTGCCCGGTGTAGTCGCTCGTATAGGGCGCGGCGTCGGCGAAGGCACCGAGCGTCAGGTACATCTCGCTGGCGCCGAACCACGTCCCGTCGAGGAAGTCGACGGTCTCGCCGCCATACCGGCCCGACTCGGCGATCTCGGCCACCGCCGCGGTCAGCGCGCCGGCATCGGCGAACGGCACGTGCCGCAGCCGCACGTAGGGCCGCACCGGCAGCAGGTCGATGCGCAGCCGCAGCGCGTAGCCCAGCGAGCCGTACGAGTTGGGGAAGCACCGGAACAGGTCGGCGCGCTCGCCGTCGGGCGTCGCCGTGACGACGTCGCCGGTGGCGGTGAGCACGTCGATCTCGCGGACCGTCTCGTGCGGCATCCCCCAGCGCCACGACGTCGACTCGATGCCGAGGCCGGTCACCGCACCGCCCAGGGTGATCGTGCGGAGCTGCGGCACGACGGCCGGCATCAGCCCGTGCGCCAGCGTGGCGTCGACGAGCCGCTCGTACGTCGTCATGCCACCCACGTCGGCCACCCGCTCGACCGGATCGACGGCGATCACGTCGGCGAACGCCGACACGTCGAGCCCCCCGCTGCCGGCCGCTCGTGGCCGGAACAGGTTGGAGGTGGGCTTGGCCAGCCGGACGGGGCTGCCGGCCGGCAGGGCGGCCAGCGCGCGGCGGAGCTCCTCGACCGCCGCGCGGTAGCCGGCCGGTCCGGCACCAGCGCCGGTGGCCGTGGCCGGCCTCCACTTGGTGGCGATCACGGGTCGCAGGCTACAGAACTCCCCGGCCGCCTGACCAACGGGCCGCCCCCGTCGAGAGAGCAATGAGCCGGCTTGGGGTGATTCGGGGGAAACGGGAGCCGACGTCGCCTCAGGGACGCGGGGTCTCGGCCCGCGTCGGCATGGCGACGCGTGAAGGCGTCGTGGTGCATCGCCAGCGGGGACCGGTCCCTACCTCGGCGTTTCGCCGGACACCGGCGGCGCCCGCGCCCTACGCTCGCCAGACGGTGTGGCTCCTGCGGCAGGGGATGTTGTATGCGACGCGTGCCCGGATCGGCCCGGTTGTCCAGGACTGGGCTGACGACGGCCGCCGCCGCCCTCGCGGTGGCGGTGGCCCTGCCGGCCGCCGTTCCGGCCCAGGCCGTGCCCGCGGCGAGCCACAGGGCACCGTCCGCCGCCGACATCAAGCGCGCCACGAAGCACGCCGCCACCGCCCGCGTGCACCTCTCGACGCTGCGCGACCGGGCCGAGGCGGCGGTCGAGGCCTACCACGAGGCGACGGTCGCGGCCGGCGCCGCCCATGCCGTCGCGGTCGACAAGGCGAGGCTGGCGACGCAGGCGGCCGATGCCGCGCGGGCCGCCGAGGACGCGGCACGGGCCGCGGCCACCGCGTCGGCGGCAGCCGACGGGCGGGCGGCAAGCGCGCGCGCCGATCTCGCGGCGGCCGAGGCGCGCGTCGAGCGCGCCGTCGAGCAGTTCAACATCATCGCCGTCGACGCGTACAAGTCCGGTGGCTCGATGATGCAGTGGAGCAGCGTCATCGACTCGGCCGACCCGATGGACTTCGCGCAGCGCCAGGCGCTGGTCGGCCAGGTCGGCTACTACCAGCAGTCGGTGGTGACCGAGCTCGCGACGGCGCGCGCCGACCAGGCCGTCGCCACGGTCGCGGCCGACCGGGCCGCCGCCGACGCGCGCGACGCCGCCACCGCGGCCTCGGACAAGGCGCAGCTCGCCACCGCCGCCGCGCAGCGAGCCAGCGAGGCGGCGACCGTCGCGACGCAGGCCGACCGGGCGGCGACAGCCGCCGAGCGCAGTGCGGCGGCTGCCAAGGCCGCCGCCGCCCGCGCGGTGCAGGCCCAGCTGCGCCGGGTGCACCAGCTCGTCGCCAACGTGGCGGCGCTCGAGCGGGCCGCCGCCGAGGCGCGCCGGCAGGCCCGGCTCGCCGCCGAGCGGCTCGCCCGCGAGCAGCGGGCCCGCGAGGCTGCGGCCAGGAGAGCTCAGGACGGTGGCAGCAGCGCACAGGGCGGTGGCGGCAGCGCGCCGGCCCCGTCGCTGGGCAGCGGCGCGGGTGCCACCGCGGTGCGCTGGGCGTTCAAGGAGATCGGCATCCCGTACTCGTGGGGCGGCGGCGACGCGGCCGGCCCGACGTACGGCGTCGCCCAGGGAACCGGCATCCTCGGCTTCGACTGCTCGGGGCTGACGCTGTTCGCCTACGCGCACGCGGGCATCAGCCTCGACCACTGGACCGGCTCGCAGTGGAACGCCGGGCCGCACGTCTCGCGCGACGCGCTGCTCCCCGGCGACCTGCTGTTCTTCGCGACCGACACCGGCAACCCGGCGACGATCCACCACGTGGCCATCTACATCGGCGACGGCATGATGATCGAGGCGCCGGAGACCGGTCTGGTCGTCCGGGTCGCGCCCGCTTTCCGGTCCGACTACATCGGCGCCGTCCGGCCCTGGTCGAACGGGTAGCCCGCCGGGCAGCGCACGCGCGCCTCGATCGCGGCGACCGTCACCGGCAGCCCGTCGGGGAACGTCGGCAGCGACGGCTCCCAGTCCAGCGCCAGGCGGGCCGCCCGGTTGCTCACCCGGTAGGACATCGCGAGCGACCGCGCCGCCGGGCGTCCGACGACCAGCCCGGCGAGCGCGACAGGGGCGCTGCCCGTCCGCCGCTTCCCCAGCACGTCGGTGAGGTGGTCGACGAGCTCGCGCTGGGCGAGCGGCCGGTCGTCGACGATCGCGTGCTCGCTGCCGGGCGCCGCGCGGTCGAGGGCCGCGACGTACGCGCTCGCCGCGTCGTCGACGTGCACGACGCTCCAGAAGTTGGTGCCGGGCCCGATGGTGCGCAGCCGGCCACTGCGCGCCTGGGCGTAGATCGCGCGCTCGAACGTGCCGCCGGGGCCGTACACCAGGCCGAGGTGCAGCACCACGGCGTCGAGCCCGCGCGCCGCCTCCCGCCGCAGCCGGCGCACCTGCCTCGCGTGGCCGGCGCTGATCGGCGCGGGGGCGAGGGGCGTGGCCTCGGTGATCCAGCGGTCGCCGTGGTCGCCGTACGCGAGGCACCCGCTGGTGTAGACCAGGCGGGCGCCGGCGGCCAGGCACGCGCGCACCAGCGCCGACGTGGCTACCTCGTCGGCGCGCCACGCCGCGGCCAGCCTGCGCGCGGTCACCCGGCCGCCGATGCGCACCTGCGCGGCGTGGACGACCGCGTCGACGCCGGCCACCGCTCCCACGTACGTCGCCGGATCGGTGATGTCGCCGACGACGAGCGCGGCACCGTGCGCGCGCAGCGCCGACGTGGCCGCGCCGGGCCGGACGAGCGCGACCGGCTCCCGGCCGGCGTCGGCGAGCGCCCGCACGACGGCACCACCGACGAAGCCGGTCGCGCCGGTCACGAGCACCCGGCGCACCCGGCGGCCAGTGGTCACGTCCACCGGCCGGTGCCGTGCGTCTCGCTGGTGGCGAGGAGCTGGCGGCGCAGCGTGGGCCGGCGCACCTTCCAGGTCGCGGTGCGCGGGAACTCCTCCCACCCGATGACGACCGGCTCCGCCATGGCGGGCAGGCCGGCGGTGGCCGCCCGCCACGCCGCCTCGTCGAGCGTGCCGTCCTGCGTGCTCACGACCGGGACGGGCAGCCGCCCCGGCACCCCGAGGACGACGACCTCGGTGGCCTCGGGAAGCCGGTCGAGCAGCGCGCTCTCGAGCGCGATGCCGCTCGTGCCGGGGATGAGGTCGACCTCGCGGTCGACGATGCGCAGGGCACCGGAGCGGGTCCGGATGCCGATGTCGCCCGTGTTCCACCAGCCGTCCCAGTCCTTCGCCGCGTGCCGGTCCTCCTCGCCCAGGTAGGTCAGGCACCGCCCGCGGGTGCGCACGAGGACGATCCCCTGCGCGCCGCGCGGCACCGGCCGGCGGGTCTGCGGGTCGACCACGCGGACCCGCGTGACGACCGGGATCGGCCGGCCGACGTTGCTCGTCGCGGCACGGGCGCGGCCGCCCCGCACGCTGCGGCGGGTGTAGAGGCCCATCGTGGCCGGGCCGATCTCGCTCTGCCCCCAGACCTGCCCCCACACCGGCATCCGGTGCGGCGTCGCGGCCAGGAACGTCCGCACCGTGCGCGGGTGCACCGCGTCGAACGTGTTGACGAAGGCCCGCACTCGCCGGAACGCCTCCGGATGGGCCGCGGGCATGCCTTCCCAGCGCTGGAAGATGTTGGGGCACGCCTCGAGCGTCGTGGGCGGGTGCTCGCGCAGCACGGGCACGACCGTCGCCGGGTCGGAGTCGGCGAGGACCACGACCTCCTTCGCCGGCCGCACGAGCTGCGCGTAGGTCCAGGTGATCGCGCGGCCGTGGACGAACGAGATGCAGGTCGCGACGACGTCGTCCGGCCGCGTCGACAGGAACGGGATGCTCATCGTCTCGAGCCTGGTGAGGACGCCGAGCAGGGTCGCCGCCGAGTGCACGACGAGCTTCGGCACGCCCGTCGTCCCGGACGTGTGGAAGCAGATCATCGGCTCGTCGTCGGGCACCGGATCGGCCGGCGGGACGGCCCCGCCGCGCATGTCGGCGAACGCGACCGCATCAGGCACGTCGCGCTCGCCCGCACCGACCGCCACGACGCTCGTCCCGGCACCGGTCAGCTGCACGCCGGCCGCCGCCGCCGCGCCGAGGACGCCGGGGCTCGCGACCAGCACGCGCGGCTGCAGTCGCCCGAGCATCGCCTTCAGCGCCTCGGGCACGACGGTCGAGGAGATCATCGCCGGCAGCGCGCCGATGCGAGCGGCCGCCGCGGCGAGCAGCGGGTTGTCGAAGTGGTTGTCCTTCACGACGGCGACCCGGTCGCCGCGGCGCGCCCCGGCCCGGTGCAGCGCGGCCGACGCGTCGGCGACGAGCGCCGCCGTCGCCGCCACGTCGTACCGGCAGCCACCGTCAGGTGCGATGTCGTACGGCCGGTCGAGCACGAACGCGGGACCGGCCCGCCCGGCGTCGCCCGCCGCCCAGTCGAGCAGGAGGCCGATGCTCCTCGGTGGCTTCGTCGCGCCCATGCGCCGTCCTCTCCTCGCCTAGCCGTTGACCATCAGGAGGTTGGCCGCGATCAGCGCGGCGATGCCCCAGCGGTGCGCCCGGATGCCCAGGCGGCGCGCGGCGAGCGGGTCGGCGACCCGACCTGCGCCGCCTGGGCCGCCCGCGCTGCCTGCGCCCCCCGGCAGCCCGATCCGCGCCTGCCGCACGTGCATCGCGAGGATCGGGGCGACCGTCACCGGCAGCCACCACGACGCGCGGCCGAGGGCGGCCGGCAGCGCCGCGGCCATCGGCTCGGAGCAGATCAGGATGCCGACGAGCCCGCGGTACGCCGCCGGCGAGCAGACGACCGCCATCGTGCGGCGGCCGGCCGCGCGGTCGCCCTCGACGTCGTTGAGGTTCGAGTAGACCGAGACGAGCAGGCTCCACAGGCCGAACAGCCACGCCTCAGCGAGCGCGGGCGCCGGGCAGCGCCCGGTGAGCAGCCCGACCGGCACCAGCACCGTGAGACCGGTGGTGACCAGCAGCACCAGCTCCTGGCCGCCGTGGTAGCTGAGGCGCAGCCCGTACGAGTACTGCACGCCGGCCAGCAGCACCAGCGCGACCAGGGCAGCGGCCCACGCCGGCCGGTGCGGGGCTATCGCCACGGCGCCCGCGAGGACGACGGCGGCGGCGAGCACCGCGAGCCCGGCGAAGCGCAGCGCATCGCGCACGGACAGGTGGCCGTCGAGCAGCGGCTTGCGGCTGCGGTTGCGCAGGGCCTGCTGGCGCGGGTCGTAGTTGAGCTGGTCGCTGCCGTCGACGTAGCCGGTCACGTCGTCGAGGGAGACGGCGGCGGCGACCACCGCGACCCAGCCGGCAGTGAGGACGGCGAGCGTGGCCCAGGCGCGGCCGCTGCTCCGCACCGGCGAGGGCACCAGCGTGACCGCGACGAGCGCCGAGAGGTAGTAGTCGAAGAACGAGAGCTTGGCCAGCCGGGCGTACGCCAGCAGCCGCTCGGTGGTGCCGCGGCCAAGCGCGAGCGTCGTCACGGCCGGCGCCCGAACGTCGAGATGAGCACCTGGCTCAGCCACTGGTTGCCCGGATCGGCCATCTCCGCGAGCGCCGCGTCGATCCGCTCGTCGGTGAGCAGACCCGCGGCGACGATGCGCGGGCGCAGGTACTCCAGCCACAGCATGTAGTGCCGGGCCTGCTCCGACCCACCCGTCACCATGACGGCCCGCCCCTCCGCGCGCACGTCGGTCAGCTCGCTCGCCAGGAGCATGCGAAGGTCGAAGTGGCCGCCCCTCGGCTCGTGCCCCGCCGCGCGCATCAACCCGTACCCGGCGTCCTTGACGTCGCGGAGGAAGTCCTCGGACCGGTGGCTGCGGAACAGCGTCAGCGAGTCGGTGTCCTCGAGGAAGAGGTGGCCGCCGGGGCGCAGCGCGCGGATCATCGTGCCGACGGCGGCCTGCGGCTCGGCGAGATGCTGCACCACCATCCGCGCGTGCACCAGGTCGAAGCCGCCGGGCGGCAGCTGCGCGAGCAGGTCCTCCGAGCGCAGGTCGGCGCGGACGACGCGCACGCCCCGCTCCGCCAGGTGCGACAGGCGGCCGGTCTCCATGTCGACGGCGACCACCAGCCCTGCCGGACCGGCCCGGTCGGCGAGCCAGGCAGCGGCCGAGCCGTTGCCCGCACCGACCTCGAGGCAGCGCCAGCCGGGCGCCATGCCCAGCCGGTCGAACCGCTCGAACGTGCCGTCGTCCCAGATCGACTCGTTGGTGCGCAGGCGCTCCGTCTCCCCGTCCCACCCGGGGTCGAAGGCGTACTCCCTCGGGCGCACGGCCGTTCCAGCCGTCCCGGCTGCCCGCGTCACGCGAAGTGCTCGCAGACCGCGTCGGCGATCCGCTCGACCTGGGCGTCGCTCAGGTGCGGCCAGATCGGGATCGCCAGGTTGCGCGCGCCGGCACGCTCGGCATGCGGCCAGGAGCGCCCGGGCGGGGCGTACCGGTCGAACGCCGGCTGGCGCGGCAGCGCCACCGGGTAGTAGACGTGCGTGCCGATTCCCTGCTCGGTGAGGTAGGCGCGCAGGTCGTCCCTGCGGTCGACCAGCAGCGCGTACACGTAGTAGCAGCGGCCGTTGCGACCCGCCGGCGGGGCCACGACGCCGTGCTCGCGCAGCCCCTCGAAGCGCTCCGCGTAGTGCTCGGCGATCTGCGCGCGGCGCTCGAGCCGGTCGTCGAGGCCGGGCAGCCGGTGCAGCTGGAAGGCGGCGAGCACCTCGTCGAAGCGGCTGTTGAGCCCGACGCGGTGATGCAGGAAGCGATGGACGCCGTCCTGGCCGTGATTGCGCAGCATCCGGACGGCCGTGGCGAGCCCGGGGTCGTCGGTGAGTACCATGCCGCCCTCGCCGGCCGTGCCGAAGGCCTTCACCTGGAAGAAGGAGAGCACGCCGATATCGCCCCACGTGCCGGCCGGCCGGCCGTCGAGGACGGCGCCCTGCGCGACGGCCGCGTCCTCGATCACCGCGAGCCCGTGCGCGCGGGCGATCGCCTCGATGCGCGGCATGTCCGCCATCACGGAGAAGACGTGCGCGGGCATGACCGCCTTCGTACGGGGGGTGATCAGCGCGGCCATCTCGTCCGGGTCGATGACCATCGTCCACGGGTCGACGTCGGCGAACACGGGCGTCGCACCGACGTTCGCCACGCTGCTCGCAACCGGCTGGCAGCAGAACGCGGGGACGATGACCTCGTCGCCAGGCCCGATGCCCAGTGCGCGCACGGCGAGCTCGAGGCCGCCGGTGCCGCTCGCGCAGGCGATGGCGTCCCTCGCTCCGGTGCGGTCGCGGATCTCGCGCTCCAGCTCGGCGGTGCGCGATCCGAGGATGAACCGCTGCTCGGGATCGGTGCCGACGTCGTGCAGCAGTTTCAGCAGCGCGTCCGCGTCGGCCGCGAACAGGTCCGGCGGGAAGAACGGCACGAGCGCCCGGCCGGTCATGCCGCACCACCGTCGTAGAAGCGGCGGATCGCATCGCACACGACGTCGACCTGCTCGATGGCGAGATCGGCGTAGAGCGGGAGCGCGACCGCGCGCGTCGCTGCCGCCTCCGCGACGGGGAAGTCGCCGCGGCGGTGGCCCAGCTCGGCGAAGCAGGGCTGCAGGTGCAGCGGCGTCGGGTAGTAGACCTCGGTGCCGATGCCGAGCGCACCCAGGTGGCCGACGAGCTGGTCGCGCCGCTCCACCTCGATCACGTAGACGTAGTGCACCGGCGCGCTGTCGGCCGTACGGCGCACCATCGTGGGCAGCTTGACGACGCCGGAGACGTCGCGCAACCGCTCGGAGTACGCGGCGGCCAGCTCGGCCCGGCGGGCGATGTCAGCGTCGAGCCGCGACAGCTTCGCCAGGAGCACGGCGGCCTGGACGTCGTCCATCTTGCTGTTGGTGCCGGATGCGCCGGAGAGGTTGGAGATGCCGGCGATGTGATCGATGGTGCGGCCCAGCCGGCCGTGATGGCGCAGGATCCCGGCCGAGGCGGCGACCTCGTCGTCGTTCGTCAGGATCATGCCGGCGTCGCCCACCGCGCCGAGCGTCTTCGTGGGGAAGAACGACAGCACGCCTGCCCTTCCGAGCAGGCCGGCATGCACGCCGTTCCACCGCATGCCGATCGCCTCGGCACTGTCCTCGACCACCACGGCCCCGATGCGCCCGGCTACCGCGCCGATCGCGTCCATGTCGGCCAGCTGGCAGAACAGGTGCACCGGCATGACCGCCCGCGTGCGCTCGCCGGCGACCGACGACAGCGCAGCGGGGTCCATGGCGTAGCTGTCCGGCTCGATGTCGACGAGCAGCGGGCGCGCGCGGGCGAGCATCACCGACGACGCCGACGCCACGAACGTGTAGGCGGGGACGGCCACCTCGTCGCCGGGCTCGATGCCGCAGGCGCGCAACGCGAGGACGAGCGCGTCGGTGCCGCTGTTGACCGCGATCGCATGCTTGGCGCCGGTCCAGCTCGCGATCGCCCGCTCGAGCTCGGCCACCTTGCGGCCGTGCGAGTACTTGCCGCGCTCGACGATCTCCTCGACGTGCGCGCTGATCACCGGCCACAGCTCCTCGAAGCTTCGCGCCTGCGAGAAGAACGGCACGGGCGACCGGTCGGTCGTCGCTGACGCGCTGCTCATGCCGAGCGACCCTCCAGCGGTGACGACGGGCCGGACTGACCCGGCCGGGGGAAAGCTAGTGACCGGCGCCGGTGCTGCTCAATAGCAGCCGGGTAGCAAGGATCGGAGCGCCGCCACGACCGGCGGCGTCGCGTAGCAGGGTGGCGGCAGGCATCGCCGCAGGCGTACCTGCTTCCTGCGCAGCGGTGCCCGCACCGTTGACTCGGCCGCATCGCGCCGGTGAGATGGCGCACGCCGGCAAGGCGCCGTACGCCGGTGCGCCTGCCGTCGCCGACGAACGGAGAGCTGACCGGGTGCAGAGAACGCTGATCGTGGGCCTGGGCCGGGCCGGGCTCGGGCTGCACTGGGCGGTGCTCAGCCGGCTGCGCGAGGCGCCGGCCACCGCTCAGCTCCTCTCTCCCGAGCCCGCGGTGGTGCATGACGTCCGCGACGTGCACGGCGTCGCGCGGCAGCACGGCCTCGTGGTGGCCGAGACCTTGAGCGCCGCGCGCTCGATGCTCGAGCCGGCCAGCACCGTCGTCCACGTGTGCACCCCGCCGAGCGCGCGCATCGACCTGCTGCGCAGGCTCGCTCAGCTCGGCTTCCGGCACATCCTCGTGGAGAAGCCCCTCGCACCGGACGTCGCCGTGCTGCGGCAGATCGTCGAGCTGAAGCGGGCCCACCAGCTGCGGATCGCCGTCGTCGGGCACTGGCTGGACAGCTCGCTCACCCGGCGCATCGTCGAGGTCGTCTCGTCCGGCCGGCTCGGCGCGCTGCGCTCCATCTCGTCCTTGCAGTGCAAGCCGCGGCTGAGCCGCAGCCTGCGCACGACGGGCCACCCGACCGCGTTCGACGTGGAGGTGCCGCACATCCTAGGGGTGGCGCTGCGCGTGGCCGGCGACGCCGACGTCGTGGCCGCCGGCTGCACGGACATGCATGTCGACGGCCGGATCTTGCCGCGCATGGGCTCGGCGCACCTCGTGCTGCGCCATACCGGCGGGGTGCGCACCGAGGTGGTGTCGGACCTCACCTCGCCGGTGCGCGAGCGGCGGATCACGCTGGAGCTGTCCGGTGGCCGGCTGATCGGCCACTACCCGGGCAGTCAGGACGACAGCTACGCGCAGCTGGAGACCGTCGTCCACGGCCGTTCCCAGCGCGCGCTGCTGCCGGACGACTCGCTCGCGACCTTCCTCGCCCGCGTCTACGGCGAGCTCGCGGCCGGCACGGACTCGGACGAGGAGTTCCGGCTCAACCTCCGGGTGAGCGAGCTCATCGCCGACGCGAAGTCGATGGCCCTCCCCTGCGCCGACATCGCGCGGGCGGTGCGCGGTGCGTGACCTCGGTGCGCTGGGCGAGCGCGCACCGGTGGGCGCGCCGCCCGGCATCGCGTACGCCGGCATCACCGACGAGGCGGCCGCCTCCATCGAGGGTCAGCTCGCGGCGATCCGGCTGCTCGGCTGGAACGCGCTGGAGCTGCGCACCGTCGACGGCGTCGCGGTGGCCGACCTGGGCGACCGGGCGTTCGCCACCGTTGCCGGCGCGATCGCCGCGGCCGGCTGCCGGGTCACGTGCATCGACTCCCGCATCGGCGGCTGGGCGCGGCCGGTCAGCGCGCCCCTCGACGACGACCTGCACGAGCTCGCCCGGCTCGCACCGCGCGCCGCCGCGCTCGGCACGCGGTACGTCCGGGTGATGTCCTGGCCCAACGACGGGCTGGACGACGGCGCCTGGCGCCGCCTCGCCGTCGAGCGGATGCGCCGCCTCGCCGGGCTGGCCGAGCGCTCGGGCGTCGTGCTGCTGCACGAGAACTGCTCCGGCTGGGCCGCCACCCGCGCCGACCGCATGCTCGACCTGCTCGACGCCGTCGGAAGCGACGCCCTGCGGCTGCTGCTCGACACCGGCAACGGGGTGGCGCACGGCTACTCCGCGCACGACCTGCTGCGCGAGGTCATCGACCACGTGGCCCACGTCCACGTCAAGGACGCGACGGGTCCGGCCGGCGCGCCCGTCTACACGTACCCCGGCCACGGCAGCAGCCGGGTCGGTGACTGCCTGCGGTTCCTGCTCGACCACGGCTACCGCGGCGCCTGGTCGATCGAGCCGCACCTGCTGGTGCGGCCGCACGAGGGCACGCTCGACCCCGGTGCCGACGGGGTGCCGTCCTTCGTCCGGTACGGGCGCGAGCTGGAGCGGCTGGCCGGCGGGCTGCGCGCCGCGCGGCCGCCGCGGCAGCGCGCGACGAGCCGTGCCGCGAGCAGCGCAGCCGACCGCACCGCCGGCTCGCCGGCCGGCGTACCGCTGTCAGGGGCGGAGCGCGACCTGCTGCTGCACCTGCTGGAGCTGCCGACCGCTGGCCCGCTGGAGACTGGCGACTGCTCGACCAGGCTGCACGAGGCGCAGCTGGCCTACGCGCAGGCGGCGGCCGAGATCGGCATGCGCGTGGTGCTGCACGCGCCTGCCGACCTCGCCGAGGCCGTCGACGGGTCGACGCCGCGGGCCGTGCGCGAGGCGATCGGCGCGCTGCCCGGCTACCTTGCCTGCCAGCCCAACCTGGTGCTGCGGCTCGGGCCCGAGCGCCCGCCCGGCTCGACGGTGATGCTCAACGTGCACCTGGACACGGTGGCCGGCTGGGCACCGCCGCGGCTGCTGGCGGGGCGGTTCGAGGGCCGCGGCGCTATCGACGCCAAGGGCCCGGCGGTGGCGCTGCTGGCCGGGTTGCGGGCCGCGGCCGCATCGGTGCCGGCGATCGGGTCGACCGTGTCGGTGCTCGTGCAGGCCGTGGGCGGCGAGGAGGGCGGCGCGATGGGCTGCCACGGCACGCGGCCGCTCGTCCGGCGCGGTCACGTCGGACGGTGGAACCTCTTCTGCGAGCCGACGCGGCGGCAGCTGCTCACCCGCGCGTCCGCCGCGATGACGCCGTGCGTGCGGGTCGACGGCGACGACGCGATCGACGACGAACCGGGCGCCGGCCACAACGCCACCGTCCTGCTCGGCTTCCTCGCGCAGCACCTCGGTGCGCACCTCACCGGGCTGCCGCAGGGCGCGGGGGCGTGCGTCGCCGGCCTGCACACCGGCCATCTCCACAACCGGGTGCACGGCTCCGGGCGCCTGCTGCTCAACCTGTCGTACGGCTCCGCCGTCGCCGCTGCCGCCGCGGAGTCCGCGCTCAGCGCCGGCGTCGCCGTCGGCCTGGCGGCGTTCGCCGACCGCTTCGCCGGCGTGCCGGAGCTGGCCCGCACGGCCAGGGACGCCGAGCGCATCACCACCGTCGAGTGGTGGAAGCGCGACCTGCCGGCGCTGGCCGGGAGCGACCCGGCGACGGAGGCCCGGCTGCTGCGCGAGGCCGGCCTGCTCCCGTGGCCCGCCGGCGAGCCGGGGTTCACCTGCGACGCCATCTGGATGCACGACCGCCCGGACGCGTTCACCGCCGTCATCGGGCCGGGCGACCTCGCCGCCAACCGCGCGCACGCCGACGGCGAGCACGCCGAGCTCGCGGAGCTCGAGGCCTTCGCCGGCGACGTCGTGCGGATCCTCGCCGCGTTCGCCCGCACCGCCGGAGAGGGATCGTCATGACCGCACCGCTGCCGGCGACCACGCCGCGGGCCGCGCCCGTGCTCGTACCGCATGGGGCGCTCGTCCGGTTCGTCGCCGCGGTCCTGGAGCGGCACGGCCTGGCGAGCGAGCGCGCCGCCATGGCCGCCGACGCGCTCTGCTACGGCGACCTGACCGGCATGGACTCGCACGGCGTCGCGAACCTCACGCGGCTCTACCTTCCCCTCGTGCGCGAGCGGCGGACCGACCTCGCGGCCGACCTCGAGATCGTGACGGACAGCGGGGCCGCCGTGCTGATCGATGCGCACCGCGCGCTCGGCCTGTGGGCGGCGGCCGAGGCGATGGAGCTCGCGGTGGAGCGCGCGTCGAGGTTCGGCGTCGGCGTGGTCTCCGTCGCCGGCGCGACGCACTTCGGCTGCGCCGGCTACCACGCCGGGCGGGCCGTCGCGCACGACATGGTCGGCATCGTCGCGTCGAACTGCGGCGGGCAGCGGATCGCCCGGCCGCCCGGGGGACGATCCGCGCTGCTCGGCACCAACCCGCTCAGCGTGGCGGCTCCGGCCGCCGACGGCCATCCGTACGTGCTGGACATGAGCACCACCGCCGCGCCGACGGGGCGCATCCGGGCCGCGGCAAGGGCCGGCCGATCGATCCCCGAGGGGTGGCTGGTCGACGACGCCGGCGGACCGGTCACCGACCCGGGCGCTTTCGACCGCGGGACCGCGCACCTCGCCTGGCTGGGCGGACGGCCGGAGACGGGCGGCTACAAGGGCTACGGCCTCGGCCTGATGGTCGAGCTGCTGGCCGCCGTCGCGTCCGGTGCGGCGTGCGGGCCGTCCCCGCGCGCGCTGCAGGGCGACGGGCGGCCAGGCGGCCGCGACGACGACATCGGCTACTTCGTGCTCGCGCTGGCGCCTGGCGCGCTGCGCGGTGCCGGGGCGTTCCGCGCCGACGCGGCGGCGATGTTCGGTGCGCTGCTGGCGTGCCCGCCCGCGACGCCGGGCGAGCAGGTGCGCTACCCCGGCTGGCTCGAGGCCGAGCGAGCCGCCCTGCGCCGGCGGACCGGCGTCCCGCTCCCCGCCGCGCTCGAGGCCGAGCTGTCGAGCCTCGCCGACGAGCTCGGCATCCCCTGGCCGCCCGGCTCGGGAGCGGAGGCATGAGCCTGCGCATCGGGCTGGTCGGCCTCGGCGTCATCTCCGCGTACTACCTGCGTGCGCTCGACCGGCTCGAGGGCATCGAGCTCGCCGCCGCGTGCGACCGCGACCCGGCCAGGCTGGAGCCGTTCGCCGGTCGGGCCAAGCGCTACGCCGACCATCGCGAGCTGCTCGCCGACGCGGACGTCGACGCGGTCGTCGTCGTGGTGCCCAACGACGCGCACGCCGAGGTGTGCAGCGACGCTCTCGCGGCTGGTCGCGCGGTGTGCGTCGAGAAGCCGCTCGCGACCAGCCTGGCCGACGCCGAGCGGCTGGCCGCCATGGCCGACGAGCGCGGGCTGGTGCTGCTGACGGCGTTCCACCGGCGCTACAACGACAACGTGCTCGCCCTCGCCGCCGGCCTGCGCGATGCACCCGCGATCCGGCGGGCGACCGTCCGCTACTTCGAGCGCATCGAGGACCATGCCGGGCCGGACAGCTGGTACCTCGATCCGGCCAGGTGCGGCGGCGGCTGCGTCGCCGACAACGGACCAAATGCGCTCGACCTCGTCCACCTCCTCCTCGGCGACGTCGAGCTGGTGGACGCTGACGTGGTGCGCGACCATCACGGCATCGACCGGCAGGCGGCGATCGAGCTGGTTGCTGCGTCAGGTGCCACCGCGCGCGTCGAGCTGGACTGGTCGTACGGGCAGGGCGAGCGCAAGGACGTCCGCGTCGAGCTGGCCGACGGCAGCGTGCGGCACGCCGACATGCTCGCCGGCCACCATGGCTTCAAAGCATCGCTCGACCACGAGTACGTCGCCGTCCTCGCCGAGCTCCGCGACGCCGTCGCGGGCAGGGTGGACCGGTGGCCACGGGGCGTGGCCGCACTGCGCCTGGTCACCGACGTCTACGCGCACGAGGCCGCCGGCGGTGGCGACCACGGCTGCCGGCGCGCGCCGCACGAGCTGAAGCGAGCGGTCGGCGGCAGCCTCGTCAAGCTGCTGACGCACCGCCGGTTCGACAGGGGCATGACGGTCGAGGCGTTCGCCAGCCGCTGCGTTCGCCGCGGCGAGCTGCACGAGCTGGTGACGACCGACGCCGGCGATCCGGCCGCGGGCGCCCGCGTCGACCACGTCGGCTTCGTCGGCTTCGTCGAGATCGAGACGGCCGGCGTCATCGACAGGGGCGACGAGGTCTGGATCGGCGACGCCCGCGTCGGAACGGTGCTCGGCTTCGACGGTTGCCACTTCCCCAACCACTACAACGTGCTGATCCGCACCGACCGGCCGCGCACCGGCCTCGAGCTCGGTGCGCCGATCGGCGCCGCGGTGCGGTTCGAGCCGGCCCGCTGAGCCGGCGCGCTCGGCCTGCGCCTCCGCTCACGCGTGCGCTACCTCCCCGATGCGCTGCCGCGTCAGCCAGCGCGCGACCTCCACCCGGGACGCGCAGTCGAGCTTGCGCATGATCTTGCGGAGATGGTTCACCACGGTCCACTCAGCGATGCCGAGCCGCCGCGCGATCTGCCGGTTGGTCAGCCCCGCCGAGACGAGCTCGGCCACCTCGATCTCGCGCGCGGTGAGCGGGTTGGTCGCGTCGCCGGCGTGGATCAGCGAGACCTGCGGCTCGGACGAGACGGGAGAGAGCGCTTCCGCGACGATCGCCGCGGTCGACAGCGCACGGCCGGCGGCCCACATCTCCGCGAAGACGTCGTCACCGAGCCGGTCGCGCGCCTCGGTGACGATGGACCGCACCTTGGCCACCATCGCCGGCACCGTCCGGTGACCGATATCCTCGCGCATCGCCGCCGCACCACCGAGCAACAGGGTGGCCCGCCGCCAGCACGCGGTCGACCGGTGATGGCGGGTCAGCAGCACCGCCAGCATCTCGACGCCGGGCGCGAGCCAGAACCGCTCGCCGATCTCGTGCAATCGGCGCAGTGCATCCCTGCACACCCGCTCGGCCTCGTCGTTCTCCCCGTCGGCGGCGACCAGGATCGCCTCGAGCAATCCGGAGACGACGAGCGCCCGGGCCTCTCCCGCCGCTCGCAGCGACTGCCGCGCGGCGTCGAGCTCCTGCCGGCTGCGGTCGTACCGATCGGTCTCGCCGTAGAGGGCAGCGAGCCGCACCCTCGCATGAGCGGCCTGCACGAGGTCCCCGGCGTCGATGAAGCCGTCGATGCTCTCGACGAGCACCTTCTCCGCACGGGCCGGTTCGCCGCGCAGCACGAGGAACAGCCCCAGCTCGCGCTGGCATGCCGCCACGCCGTGCAGGTCGCTGTCGGCCTCGTAGATCGCCGCTGCCTCGTCGAGGAACGACTCGGCCTCCCACGAGTCGCCGTCGAGCCACGCCGCCAGCTCGCCCTTCGCCTGCAGGACGTCGGCGACCACCGCGCGGCGCAGGCCGGGCAGGACGAGCACGCGGTCGAGCCAGCCCAGCCCGTCGCGCAGCAAGCCGCTCGACAGCCAGTACGGGCGCAGCGCCACCGCCATGGCGGCCGCGCGCTCCGCGGCATTGGCACCCTGGTCGTCCACGTCGCCGGCGTCGCCCTCCCGGTCAGCGGCCTGCCGGATCAGATGCTCGAGCGCGGCATGCACATCGGCGTGAGCCTCGGTGATCCGGCGCAACCAGGCGTCCCGGCGCTCCTTGCCTTGGGGTCCGGTGCCGAGCGTGACAGCCGCGAAGCAGGCGGCATGGCCCTGGCGCGCCGCCTCGTACTCGCCCCGGTCCGACAGCAGCTCGGCAGCGTAAGCCCTCGTGGTGCCGAGCATCGCGAAGCTCAGCTCCCCGTCGCATCGCTCGCGCAGCATGAGCAGGTTCTTGTCGACCAGTGATTCGACGAGCTCCACCACGTCGTCGGACGTCGAACCCGCGACCAGCCGGGCGGCGGCGATCGAGAAGGTGCCCGCGAAGACGGCGAGCCGTGCGAGCAGTGCGAGCTCGGCCGCGCTCAACCGGCTGCAGCTGAACGCCAGTGCATCGCGCATCGTCCGGTGGCGGGACGACGTACCCGTGCGCGTCGTCTGCAGGATGTCGAGCCCGCGCTCCATCTCGGCAAGGATCGCCTTGGGCGTGAAGAGCTTGGTCCGTGCGGCAGCCATCTCGATGGCGAGCGGCAGTCCGTCGAGCCGGTCGCAGAGCTCGGCGACGACCGTCTCGTTCTCGCGCGTGAGCGAGAATCCTTCGCGCACCGCGGCCGCCCGGTCGACGAACAAGCGCACCGACGGCACCTGCGCCAGCTCGCTGCCCGCGCCGCGATCGGCGGGGATGCCGAGCGGCTCCAGGCGCACCAGCCATTCGCCGTACACGTGCAACGGCTCGCCGTTCACGATGAGCACTCGCAGCGCGGGGCACGCTGCGGTCAGGGCGGTGGTCATGGCGGACACCACGTCGCAGACGCGCTCGCAATGGTCGATCGCGACCAGCATCTCGCGCGCACCGATGCGCGCCGTCACGTCGTCGAAGGTCGGCTGCACGGATGCGTCGCCGACAGCGGCGGCAAGTGCGGCGAGCACGCCGCGCTCGTCGGTGACGTCACGGAGGTCGAGGAAGCAACCGCCGTCCGCGAGGTGGTCGGCGAGATCGTCGAGAACGGCGGCGGCCAATCGGCTCTTCCCCACGCCGGCCGGGCCGGTCAACGTGACCAACCGTAGGCGCGGATCGAGGATGCGCTCACGCAGCGTCGCGCTCTTCGCCTCTCGACCGACCAGCGGAGTCAGTGCACCGCTTACGGGCACGCCTCAACTCCTGAGCTCGAACGCGACCGGACTGAATCCGGCGCGTGACCAGGGTCAACTTCTGCTTGACTAAGTGTCAGCGAGCTTAGCCCTGCCTTGTCAACGCGGATAGGCCGATCGCGCCGAATCTTCAACCATGGCAGGAAATTGCGCACTGATCGGTACTCGTCCAGCGTCCAGCACTGCACATAGATGACGACCGTGACGTAGATGATTGAGCTGCCAACCACACTGTCGCGGAGATGCGGCGACAGAGCGCCGTTCATCCGGCGAGCAGCTGCCGGATCCGAGGCACCGCGAGCCGCGCCGACGCCGTGGCCGCCTCGCTGCTGGGGCGAAGGTAGAGCCAGTCGCCCGCGTACTCGATCGGCTGCAGCGGACGCCGGACGAAATCGCCGCGCAGCCGCAGCGCGGCCGGTGGCGCGGCCGGAAGCGCATGCCGCCAGCGCACGACGTCGTGACCGACCATCGCGTCGCCGAGGCCCGGCACCAGCCGCTCGCCCTCCGCCACGACGGCCCGTACCACCTGCTCGTCCGGCAGGTCGATCAGCTCCGGCACCCGCCTGGGCGAGATCAGCAGCGACACGAGACCGCGCCCTGCCGGTGCCCGCTCGGGGCACTTGTTGTGCTCGACGGTGCAGCCGACGAGCAACGGGCTCTCGCCGGTGGCGAGCAGGGCCGCATAGAGCCGCGGCCCGAAGCGGCGGCGCACCGGTTCGAGCGGACGATCCAGCAGGCAGGCCACGCGCATCACCGAGGTGAACGTGCAGGCCCGCAGGTACGGTCGTTCCTCGTCCGGTGCGTCCGGATGAAGGTCGAGGACCTGCGGCGCCGGCACGGCGAGCACGACCGCGCGCGCCGAGAGCAGGGTGCCGTCCGCCAGCTCGATGCGCGCACCGTCACCATCTCGCTTCACGAGCTGGACCCGCTTCGAGAGGTGGACGTCGACGCGGTCGGCCAGCGCCCGCGTCATCGTGTCCTGCCCCTGTCGGTACGTGCGCCATCGCCAGATCCCTCTGGTGGCGGCGATCATCGCCATGAGCGGAGCGACGGCGGACTCCTCGGGGAGCCAGCCGAACGCGGATGCCGCGATGGGCTCCAGCATGCGATCGACGAGCTCCTCGCCGTGCTGCCGACCGATGTCGGCGAGCGTCAGGTCGCCGTAGGGCGTGCTCTCCGGCCGCTCCGGCACCACCTGCCGCGGATGCCGTGCGATCGGAGCCATCAGCCTCGCCATCGCGAGCCAGCCGCGCGTGGACAGCCCGGCCCGGTTGAGCACCGACAGCGGGTGACCCATCCAGGGATGCGCGCGGCCGCCGTGCCAGAGGGCCACCGGATGGCGGATGCGGTGCACCTCCGGCTCCAGCCCGAGCTCGCGGATCAGCTCCCACGTCGCCGGATATCCGTACGGCGCGAGCGTCTCGGCCCCGCGGTCGATGGTGTAGCCGTCGATGCGCCCGCAGCGCATGCGCCCGCCGGGCTCGCTCTCCGACTCGAGCACGTCGACCGTGAGCCCCTGCTGGGACAGCCGGTAGGCGGTGGTCAGCCCGGCGATGCCGGCTCCGACGACGGCCACGTCCAGGTCGGTCATCGCTGCTCCCGGCTCAGCCGGCGGGCACGGTCGCGGGAGCCGGCCGTCGTGGCACCGAGACGATCCGGTGCTGCGCGGCGATGCGCCACAGCGGCACGCCCTCGGCCAGGATCTGGTGGCGCAGCAGCCGGATGTAGGCGATGTCGAGCCCGAAGCTGAGCAGCGTGCAGAGCAGCAGCAGCCACCGGCTCGGGAACATCGCGACGAACATCGTCCCGGCCGCGAGCGATCCGATGCACTTGGACACTGCGATGTGCATCGACTGCCCGGCCGACGAGCCACGACGGCGCAGCATCATGATGAAGGCGAGGCTCATGTAGGGATTGATGGCGAGCCCGCCGTAGATGCCGTAGCGATCGGCGAGATCGTGACCGAGCGCGATCTGGAAGAGGATCGAGACGGCGAGCATCCCCCACACCAGCTGGTGGAACCTGGCCCTCGACAAGGTGGGCGCGTCCCGCCGGCCGTACAGGAAGGCCTGCCGGAGGATGCAGGCGTCCAGCACCACCCAGGCGAAGTTCACGACCTTCTGCGTCGGTGGGTTGGGCAGGACGAACGCGTAGGTGAGCTCCCACCCGAGGTTCAGTCCGAGCGCGCCGAGCGGCATGCCGAGGAAGCGGTCGATCATGCCGCATCTGATGAGCATCGCGTACGCGTAGATCCAGGCGATGCCCTGCACGGCCTCAAGCGGCCAGTAGAGCCCGCCGGGGATCGCGTGCTTCGTCATGTCGACCGGCGCGGTGGCCGGGAGGTGCAGCAGCACTGACCAGTCCATGGTCCTTCGACAGTCCTTCGCTCGTGCGGATCGATCGATCTCGCGGTACGCGTCGTGGTGGGTGCGGCGGTGCGATGCGGGCGGCTACGTCCACCGCCCGGTGCCGATCGACTCCTTCGTGCCGAGCACCTGCTCGCGGAGCTCGAGTCGGCGGACCTTCCAGGTGGCGGTGCGCGGCACCTCGTCCCAGCTGACGAGCCGCGGCTCCTCCATCGGCGGCAGGCCGGCGGTCGCGGCCCGCCACTCGTCGGGGTCGAGGCGCCCGTCGCGCGTGCAGACGATCGGCACCGGCAACCGGTCCGGCACGCCGAGCACCGCCACCTCGTCGGCGCGCTGCAGGCGGTCGAGCAGGATGCTCTCCAGCTCGATGGCGCTCCCGCCGGGGATGACGTCGACCTCGCGATCGACCAGGCGCAGCCGGCCGAACCGCCCGCGCTCGCCGACGTCGCCGGTGCTCCACCACTCGCCGTCGCGCTTGTCGCGGTGCCGGTCGCTCTCCCCGAGGTAGTCGAGGCACCGGCCCTTGGTCGACACCATCAGCAGGCCCGGCACGCCCCTGGGCTGCCGACGACCGGTCTCCGGATCGACGACGCGCGCCTTGACCAGGACGGGCACCGGCCAGCCGATGTCACTGGTGACCGCCCGTGCGCCGCCCCGCTTGCGCACCTGCCGGCGGGTGAACGTGGCGACGCTCACCGGCCCGACCTCGCTCTGCCCCCAGCCCTGCGCCCACAGCGGGAATCGGCGCGCCGACGCGCCGAGGAACGTCCGCACGGTGCGCGGATGGACCGCATCGAACGTGGCGGCGAACAGCCGTACCTGCCGGAACAGCTCCGGTCGCGCGACGGCCAGCTCCTCCCAGTGCTGGAAGACGTTGGGGCACGCTTCGAGCGTCGTCGGGCGATGCTCGTCGAGCGTGCGCGCGACGTTGTCGATGCCGAAGTCCGAGACGACGACGAGCCCTCTCGGCGTCAGCCCGAACTGCCCCGCCGTCCATGACACCGCGCGCGCGTGAGCGAACGGCACCGCGATCGCCACTACGTCGTCCAGGCGGCTGGCGACGATCGGCAGTCGCAGCGACTCCAGGCGGCTCATCGTCCCGAGGATCGTGCGCGCGGAGTGCACGACGAGCTTGGGCACCCCTGTCGTGCCGGACGTGTGCGTCACGATCATCGGCTCGTCGTCGCGAACGGGCCGCGGTGAGGGCGCCGCCGCGCCGCGCAGCTCGGCGAGGCGCATCGCACCGGGCGGCGCGCCGTCACCGGGCTCGCCGAGGACCACGATGCGGGTGCGCGGGCCGCCGAGCTCGCACCCGGCTCGCACGGCCAGCTCCAGGATGCGCGGGCTTGCCACCACCACCGCGGGATCGGCACGGATCGTCATCGTGCGGATCGCGTCGATCGACGACAGCGGTGCGATCAGCACGGGCAGGGCGCCCAGCCGCGCTGCCGCTGCGGCGAGCATGAGAACGTCGTAGTGGTTGTCCTTCACCACCACGAGGCGGTCGCCGCGCCGCAGGCCGGCGGCGTGCAGCCAGCCGGAGGCCTCGCTGACGATCGAGGCCAGGCTCGCCGCGTCGTGCCGCAGGCCGCCCTCGGGCGCCACGTCGAACGGGCGGTCGAGGTGCATCACCGTCTGCCGCCGCGCCTCGGCGTGCCAGTCGAACAGCGACCCGATGCTCGTCGGCCGGCCACGATCGCCCACGGTGACGCTCCTGTCGATTGGTGCGTTGCTCCGCACGTCGGCGCCCCGGTCCGCCAGCGGGAGCCACCGTAGTGACGGGCCTCCGCAGCCTGCAATAGCAGGCTGATAGCAAGGTTGGCGGCGCAGGGCTGCTGCACCACTACTGCGCGACCCGTGCGCCTGCCTTCTCCTGCACGGCCCCTGCGGGAGCTGCGGCATCGCTCCGCTGGTGGCCGTGCACCCGGGGGTGCAGCCGGGCATGCAACCGGCGCAGGGGGGCCGGCGCCCACCAGTTCGCCGCACCCAGCACGCGCATGAGCGCCGGCAGCAGCGCGCCCCGGACGACGGTCGCGTCTAGCAGGATCGCGAGCGGCAGGCCGAGCCCGATCGCCTTCATGTACGAGACGCCCGACGTGACCAGCACGAGGAGGACGATCGAGAGCAGCAGGGCGGCGCAGGTCACCACCCGCCCGATGCGCTCGAGGCCCACCGCGACCGCGGTGACATCGTCGCCGGTCCGGTCGTGCTCCTCCTTGATGCGCGCGAGCATGAAGACCTGGTAGTCCATCGAGAGCCCGAACGCGACCGAGACGACAAGCACCGGAACCGTCCACGTGAGCGCGCCCGTGACGACGAAGTCGCCGACCAGCCATCGCAGGTGGCCGTCCTGGAAGACGAGCACCAGCACGCCGAAGGTCGCGCTCAGGCTGAGCGCGCTGAGCAGGATCGCCTTCACCGGCAGCAGGACGCTCCCCGTCAGCAGGAACAGCAGGAACAGCATCGCGGCGACGAGCAAGCCTGCGGCCAGCAGCAGCCGGTGCCGCAACAGGTCGAAGGTGTCGGCGGACACCGCGGGGCTGCCGCCGACGATGACGCCGAAAGGTGCAGGGGCGCTCCGTACGGCGCGCACCAACCGGGCACCGGCAGCCGAGTAGCCGTCGACCGCCGGCACGACCGAGAGGTACGTCGCACCGGGCACCGCGCGACCGCCCGACGCCCGCGCGGGTTGCGCGATCCGCCGGCCATCCGCATAGCTGCCGGTGAGGGCGTCGACGCGGGCGACGCCCTGCAGGGCGGACAAGCGACGGGCGTACGCGTCGATCTCCGGCCGGTGGTCGCTCACGTCGCCGGCGTCCGGCGCCACGACTTGGACGGCCTGCTGCTCGTCGGCCGGGAAGCCGGCGCGGACCGCCTGCGCCACGCGCGCCGATGAGGCCGACACCGGCAGCACCTGCTCGTCCGGCAGGCGCAGCTTCATGCCGCCGACGGGCAGGGCGAGCAGCACGAGGAGCGCGAGCGATCCGGCGATGACAGTGGCGGGGCGGCGCATCACCACGAGAGCGAGCCGGTGCCAGCGGCCGTCCTCGACCCGCGAGCTGCGCGGTCGCCGCCGGACGATGCGCCACCCGTCGATGCGCGGGCCCAGCCACGCGAGCGCCGCGGGGATCACCACGACGGACGTGGCGGCGGCGAGCAGCGCCGTCACGGCACCGCCCGCGGCCAGCGAGGCGAACATCGTGAACGGCAGCACCAGCATGCAGAGGAACGACACGGCCACCGTGACGGCCGACAGGATCACCGTGCGACCGGTGGTGCGGAGCATCGCGCGGATCGCCTTCGGCGTCGCCGCTCCCCCGGCCAGCTCCTCGCGGTAGCGCGTGATGAGCAGCAGGCTGTAGTCGATGGCGAGGCCGAGACCGAGGAACGTCGTGACGTCGGTGACGAACGTCGACGCGGAGACGAGCAGGGACAGCACCCTGAGCAGGGCCAGCGCGACGATCATCGTCACCACCGCCACGCCGAGCGGCACCATAGCGGCGACCACGCTGCCGAAGACCACCACGAGAGCAACGAGGACGACCGGCAGCACCGTCGAGTCGGCCCTCGTCGCGTCCTTGGCCGCCTGCTGCGTGCTCTCGCGCCACATCAGCGCCGAGCCGCCGACCGAGACCGAGGCACCACCGGCCCGGCCGGCGTAGCGCCGGCTGAGGTCGGCGGCGCGCTCGATGGTCGTGTCGAAGCCGCCGGTGATGCGGCCGACGACGAGGGCCTCGGTGCCCGATCGGCCGCGCAGCCCAGGCGGCCGCTTCTCCGACCAGTACGACACGACGTCGGTGACGCCTGGCTCGCCCGCCAGCCGGCGGGTGAGCCCGGCACCGAGCGCGGCGACCGCCGGTGCGTCGACCCCTCGTGGATCGCTCACGAGCAGGACGATGTTGGGCTCGCCCTGACCGAAGCGGTCCTGCAGCGCGACGGCTGCCCGGTGCGACTCGGTGCGACTGCTCTCGTAGCCGCCCATCGTGAGCCGGTTGCCGATGCCGGCGGACAGGGCACCGGCGATCACCACCACGAGCAACGTCAGCAGCAGGATCCGCCTCGGGTTGCGAAGGGTCAGGCTCGCCAGCCGGTCCAGCATCGACATGCCTCCTACGGCGAAGAGCGCCCGTTCATCCGCTTTCCGGGCGACATTTCGCTGCCTGTGACGCCGGTGGTTGGCCGATCCGTGACATCTCGCGCAGGCCCTGTGGGCACGACCGGACGACGGCTCGTGAGCGACCCGCCGGGCCGCCGGCCAGGGGTATGCTTCCCCCGGCGGACCGAGCTGACGAGGTGAAGGCGGCATGACGATCCAGCGGCCGGTCATCGGCCCGGACGAGAGCGCGACGGAGATCTTCGCCGAGCACCGCGACCTGCTCTTCGCCGTGGCCTACCGGATGCTGGGCAGCGTCGCCGACGCCGAGGACCTCGTCCAGGACGCCTGGCTGCGCTGGACGTCCGACGACCGGTCCGGCATCGCCCGCCCGCGGGCGTACCTCGTCCAGATCACCACCCGGCTCGCGCTCGACCGGCTGCGCAGCGCGCGCAGCACCCGCGAGACCTACGTCGGGCCGTGGCTGCCCGAGCCGCTGCTCGTGGAGCCCGACGCGAGCGAGCGCGTGGCGCTGTCCGAGTCGGTCTCGGTCGGCATGATGGTGGTGCTCGAGACGCTCTCGCCGCTCGAGCGCGCGGTGTTCGTCCTGCGCGAGGCGTTCGGCTTCTCGTACGGCGAGATCGCCGAGGCGATCGGCAGGGACGACGCCGCGGTGCGCCAGCTCTCCCACCGCGCCCGCCGCCACGTGCAGGAGCGCCGGCCCCGCTACGAGCCCGATGCCGTGACGCACCGCCAGGTGAGCGAGCGCTTCCTCGCCGCGTGCACGGGTGGCGACATGCGGGCGCTGCTCGACCTGCTCGCGCCCGGCGTGGTGCTGGTCGCCGACAGCGGTGGCCTCGCGAGGGCGCCACGGCGCCCGATCCACGGTGCCGACAAGGTCGCCCGGTTCCTCGCCAGCGTGATCGGCGACGTCCCCGGCGACTGGACGATCCAGCAGCGCTTCGTCAACGGCGGCCCCGGCGTCGTCGGCTTCGCGCGGGACCAGGCGCTCGGCACCTACGCGCTCACGGTGGTCGACGGCCGCATCGAAGCCATCCACATGGTGGTCAACCCGCACAAGCTGCAGCACCTGCACCCGGACAGCGAGACCATCCACGAGTTCCTGAGCCGGCCGGCGTCGTCCGAGGACGGCCCCGCCGATGACGTCGACGTCGTCGACATCGACGTCATGGGCATCGACGTCACGGGCATCGACGTCGAGCGGTGAGCCGCCGCACGACCGGGTTGTCACGCGCCTGCTAGTTCCGCTGCGCCGACTGCTACGCGGGCGTCGCTGCCGCACCCGGCGCGCGCCCCGCCGCTTCCCTTCTGTCATTGGCAGTGCGAGCGCCGCGCTCGTACGCTCCGCAGCGGCTCGCTCGACCCGAGCGCGTCATCGCCCGAGTGCGGGAGGTCGCATGCCCTCGGCCAGCAGCCCGGCCGGCGGCTCGGCCGGCAGGGACGCACCGGCCGTGGGCGGCCACGCGATCGTCCTCGGTGCGAGCCTCGCCGGACTGCTCGCGGCCGGTGCGCTCGCGCGGCACGTCGATCGCGTCACCGTCGTCGAGCGCGACGAGCTGCCGGACGGCGAGCAGTGGCGGCGCGGCCTGCCGCAGGCCCACCACGCGCACAACCTCATGACCGCCGGGCACGCCGCGATGGAGCGGCTGCTCCCCGGCATCCGGCGCGAGCTGCTCGAGGCCGGCATGGTGAGCGTGGCCATGCCGGAGGACATGCTGCTGCTCACGGCGGCCGGCTGGATGCCACGCTTCCCGACCGGTCTGGCCATGCTCACCGGGTCGCGACCGGTCATCGACGCGGTGGTCAGGCGCCGGCTCGGCGCGCACCCGCGGGTGTCGATCGTTCAACGCACGCAGGTGGTCGGGCTCCTGTCCGCTCGCAACGGCAGCCGGATCACCGGCGTCTTCGTGCGCGAGCGCGAGCCGGCCACCGGCGCGCTCGCGCCGCAGCGCGAGCTGACCGCCGACCTCGTCGTCGACGCCACGGGCCGCACCTCGCGGCTGCCGCAGTGGCTGGCCGACCTCGGCCGTCACGTGCCCGAGCCGACCGTCGTCGACGCGCGGACCGCGTACGCGACGTGCGTCTTCGAGCCGCCGGCCGGGCACGACGCCGACTGGAAGTGCATCCTCCTCCAGTACGCGCCTGGCTCGCCCCGGCAGGGCATCCTCAACCCGATCGAGGGCGGCCGCTGGATGGTCTCGCTGGCCGCGCTCGGCGGTGCCGTGCCGCCGACCGATCTCGACGGCTTCCTCCGGTTCAGCGCGACGCTGCGCTCGCCCGTGCTGCACGACGCGCTCCGCGACGCCACGCCGATGACTCCGATCCGCCGCTCCGGGCGCACCGAGAACCGCTGGGTGCACTACGAGCGCGTCGACCGGTGGCCAGAACGGCTCGTCGTCGTCGGTGACGCGGCGGGTGCCTTCAATCCGTCGTACGGGCAGGGCATGTCGGTCGCCGCGAGCAGCGCCGTCGCGCTCGATGCGCTGCTGTCCAGCCGCCGCTCGCTCGACGGGCTCGGCCACCTGATGCAGCGGGCGGTGGCGAAGCGGATCGCCGTCGCCTGGGCCATCGCCGCCACCGCCGATCTCAAGTACCCGTGGGCCAGTGGCCGCGTCGACCTGCGCACCAGGCTGGCGCTGCACTGGCTCTACCGGGTCATCGGCGCCTGCCCCAGCAGTACCGCAGCGGCCAGGGCGCTGCTCGACATCAACCAGCTCGTCGCGACGCCGGCCGCGGTGCTGCGCCCGGCCGTCGTGACGGCCGCGCTGCGCCCGTCGCGGCGACCGGTCGCACCGTCGCCGCCGGCCCGCGAGGCACCGCTGCCGCTCGCCCTCGTCGACTGACCAGGACCAATCAGGACCGACCGCGACCCACCGTACCGAGCACCGTCCCCAGGAGGCACCATGCACGACCAGCCGGGCCGCTCCGTGACCATCGGCGTGCGGCTCGCACCGGACGAGCCGGCGCGCTGGACCGTGCATGCCGTGCTCCTCCTGCCGCCCGGGCCGCAGCCCGCCACCGTCCAGCTGCTGGTGCCCGGTCTCACGTACGACCACCGGTACTGGACCGTTCCGGGCGAGCACGACTACGCGGCCCACATGGTGCGGGCCGGTCATGCGGTGCTGGCCCTCGACCGGATCGGCACCGGTGGCAGCGACCGGCCGCCCGCCGGCGACGTGACCGCGCGCAGCAACGCCGTTGCGCTGCACGATGTCGTGCAGGCGCTGCGCACCGGCATCGCCGGCACCGAGCCGTTCGAGCGCGTGGTCGTCGTGGGGCACTCGTTCGGCTCCGGCGTCGCGCTCCTCGAGGCGGCGCAGTACCACGACGTCGACGCGCTCGTCGTCACCGGGATGCTGCACGCCACCGCACCGCTGCACGCGCAGGCGCGCGCACTGTTCCACCAGGCGAACGACGACCCGGTCCTCGCCACCACCGGCATCGCGTACCCCGTCGACTACGCCACGCAGCGACCGGGACTGCGGGCGCGGATGCTCGAGCACGCGCCCGCGATCCGCCCGGAGCTGTCGCGGCACGACGAAGCCATCAAGTCGACGGCGACCATCGGCGAGGGCGAGTCGCTCCCGGCGACGTACGCGGCCGAGGTGTCGCGCGCGGTGGACGTGCCGGTGCTGCTCGTGATCGGTCAGCACGATGCGCTGTTCTCCGGCACGGACGTGTCGTTCGCCGCCACGGCCGAGGCAGTGCTCGACTTCGAGCGCCCGTTCTACTCGGACCGCGCCGAGCTGGCAGCGCACGTGGTGGCCGGCGCCGGTCATTCGCTCACCCTGCACGAGGGCGCGCACGAGTGGTACGCAATCGTGCGGTCGTGGGTCGATCGGGTCGGTGAGCGCCGTCCGGCCGCACCGCTCGAGAGCGTGGGCTGAGCGCGGCGATGGGCCCGACGCCTGAGCATGATGCGCTCGGCACGGCGTTCGCCGAGCATCGCACCGCGCTGCTCTCGGTCGCGCACCGCATCGTCGGACGGCACGGCGACGCGGAGGACGTCGTGCAGGACGCCTGGTTGCGCTGGTGCGCGGTCGACAGGTGCACGGTCCTTGATCCGCGGGCGTACCTCGTCCGCGTCACCACGCGGCTGGCCATCGACCGGCTCCGGCGCGGACCGGGGCGGCACGAGACGGCGGCCGGCACCCGGCTGCCCGAGTCGGCGCTGACCGTCGGCGACGCGGCGTCCGCGGTCGAGCGCGCCGCCGAGGTGCTCGAGGCCATGGCGGTGGTGCTGGCGACCCTGTCGCCGCTGGAGCGCGCGGCGTTCGTGCTGCGCGAGGCGTTCTCGCTGTCGCATGCGGAGCTCGCGGTCGCGCTCGGCCGCAGCGAGCCGGCCGTGCGGCAACTGGCCTCGCGCGCGCGGCACCGCGTCATCCAGCGCACCGAGCGCTACGCCGTCGACCGGCGCGCGCGGGCCGCCGTCACCGATCGCTTCCTCGCCGCCTGCGCCGACGGCGATCTCGCCCGGCTGGTATCGGCGCTCGCGCCGGGCGCGACGGTCGATCGAGAGGAGCGCATCGCATGCTGACCGGCCCATCCCGTCCCGAGGCCGCGGACGGCGAGCGCGCACCGGCCGACGAGCGCCGGCATGCCGTCCTGACCGCGGCCGTCGACCTGTGCCGGGAGCGCGGCTACGCCGCCACCAGCCTCGCCGACGTCGCCGAGCGAGCGGGCGGCACGGTCGACGACCTGGTGCGGGAGTGGTCGTCGAAGGCGGCCCTCGTCATCACCGCCTTCCGCCGGGTCATGGCAGCCGAGCTTCGCTACGCCGACACCGGGGACTTCCGGGCCGACCTGCGCGCCCAGCTGTCCGGCATGGCGCGGCTGCTGGCCGACCCCGGGCTCGGACCACTGCTCACCGATCTCGTCGCCGAGGCGCAGCGCGACCGCGGCACGGCGCTCGCCTTCGCCGAGCTCGTGTTCCGGCCCAATCGCGCGGCGGCACGCGACCGGTTCGCGAGCGCGCAGCGGGCCGGTCAGGTACGGGCCGGTATCGACCTCGACGTCGCGATCGACCTCACGTTCGCGCCGCTCTGGTTCCGGTTCCTGCTGCGCACCGGGCCGCTCTCCGCCGCCTACGCGGAGCAGGTCGCCGATGCCGCGCTCGGCGGCCTCGCTCCCGGGCCGGGCGCGGCCCATGTCACGCCCGGCTGAGCCATCCCGTCATGTCGGCAACCGAGGCGGGTCCGTCGGGGGTCCCGCGGTGACCAGCGACGCGAAGGGATGCACCAGGTGACCGGACGTCGGCCCGAGCCCGACCGTGACGACCAGGACGAGCGCTCCGCTGCGGGCACCGTGGTGCACGCCACCGCGGGGACCCTTGCCGTCAACGGGATCGCGGTGGCGATCGACGTGCTGCTCGGCTACGACGGCACCGATCCGTACGCGGTCGACCTCGTCGCCTCGTACGGGGAGTTCCAGGCCTCGTGGCTGCTGCCGCGCACGGTGCTCCTGACCGGCATGCGCCGCACGGTCGACACCCGCGCGATCAAGGTACGGCCGCGCATCGACGCCGAGGGCAGGCGCTACGTCGCGATCACGCTGCTCTCGCGCCACGCCGGCACGATCCACCTCGGGCAGGAGGGGCTCGAGCGCTTCCTGACCGAGACGGCCGCGATCGTGCCCGTCGGCAGGGAGACGGCCGCCATGGACGTCGATGCCGGGCTCATGCGGCTGCTGACCGGCGAGCCCTAGCCCCTGCACCGGCCACGATCCAGCCGGCCCGATCCGAGCGAGGTGCCATGTTGCCCTTCAGCGAGCGCGACGACACCGGGTGGCTGCCGGCCGTCGACGTCCGGCACCGGCTGGACGTGGTCGGCGACGCGTCGCCGTGCGGGCGGGCGGCGCTGGAATGGGCCGCCGGCCTCGCGGCCCGCTCTGGCGTGGAGCTGCACCTCGTGACCTACCACCGGCTGCGCTGGCACGCGGCGTCGCTGCCGCCGGCGGTGGTGGCCCGGCTGGTCTGCGACCACGAGCTGCGCACGCTGGCGGCCGCTGAGGAGGTGCTGTCGGCCCGCGGCGTGAGCTGGCGCTTCACGAGCGCCGGCTGGCGCGCGCTGCGCGTGGCGCTCCCGCCGTCCGGCGGGCTGCTCGTGCTGCCCCGCCACCGGTCCTCGTGCACCGACCGGGCCGGGGCGCTGCGCACGCTGCCGCACCCGCGCCGGGTGGCCGCCACCCTGCCCGGCCACCTGGTCGTGACGGTCGGCCGGGCCCCGGCCAGGGCGCGGCCCCGCACCGGCCCAGCGCGGCTGCTGCCCCTGGGCTGAGCCTGGCGCGGACGGCGTCCGCGATTGATACCGACCGGTCGCGACGCGCGGAACGTCCGCCACCGGCAGGGTGGGCGCGTCGCCACCGCGCGGACCCGCCACGGCCGCCGGCGCGTGGCATCATGCCCCGTGCGAGCGAGCCCCCGGCGCGCCCGGGAGCGCTGCGGCGGGCGGCGACTCTTGACAGCGCTCAGTCAGGGCAGTAAACCCTGCGGCTGACCCCCTCATGCAGCGGCCGCCATGGGCCCGCGGCTGCCGACCGGATCGAAGGAGCCCTCTCCCCCATGCGACGCATCCTGGCCATCGGCCTGCTCGCCATCGGCATCGGCACGCTGACGGCGACCCCAGCCCTCGCCACCGGGCACAGCACGCCCACCGTGACTCCCGCCGGCTGGTGCTGCAAGACCTGACCGGCGCTTCGCGCAGTCAGCCTGCCACGCGGGCCCGACTGGTGGACGTGAACGGCGCGGGCACTCCGCTCACGTCCGCCAGCCGCTCGTACGCGTTGAGCGCGTCGTCGAGCCGATCGAGGCGGCGCAGCGCGAGAGCGAGCTGGCGCCAGGCCGCCGCCGCCCGGCGGGACGCGCCGGCCCGGTCGAGGTCGGTCGCGGCCGCGCGGTAGAGCTCGATGGCCTCCTCGGCGTGCCCGGATGCCAGCAACGCGTCGGCGAGGACGATGCGCGCCTTGGCCGAGTCGATGACCGAGCCGCGCTCGGCCCTCGCCACGGCCTCGTTCGCGATGTGCACGGCCTCGTGCACGTCGCCGGCCAGGAGGTGGCAGCGGGCCAGGTCGGCCTGCGCCTCGGCGGCCTCACCAGGGCTGCCGATCTCCGCCAGCTCGCCGAGCGCGCGCTCCAGCAAGGTGCGCGCCTCCTCGTACCGCGGCTCCTCGCCGCAGAGCAGCAGCCGGCCACGGTTGCCGCGCAGCATGGCGAGCGCCCACGCGTTCTCCAGCTCGCCGTAGATCGCGAGCGCCCGGTCGATGAGCCGGCGGGCGACCCGCACGTCGCCCTGCCCCTCGGCCACGAGCGCGGCGTTCCAGTACGCCGATGCGCGCGCGCGAAGGGAGCCGAGCTGCTCGGCCGCGGCCATGGCGTCGTCGATGAGCATCTGGGCCCTGTTGACGTCGCCGCGCTCGTAGTAGCAGGCGACGAGCATCGCGACGAGCTCGATCGGCTTCTCGGTCAGCTGACCGCCGGCTGCGCGGTGCTCGCGCAAGGCGCTCTCCCCGATCTCCACCGCGCGGTTGACGTCGCCGCACCCCATCGCCGTGCGGCACAGCACGGTCAGGACGGCGAAGCGGTCCACCGTCAGGGGCAGGCCGGGGTCGTCGGCCAGCTGCTGAAGGCCGGCCATGGCTACCCGCAGGTCGCCGAGCGCCTCGTGCGCGATCGACAGGCAGAACGACGCGGCCGCGGCGATGTCGGGCAGGCCGGCCTCGCGCGCCCGGTGCAGCACGTCGGAGCACCGGTCCCTGGCCGCCTGCGCATCGCCCGAGCGCAGCGCCAGCTCGGCGAACCCCAGCTCGAGCTCGAGCAGGGCCGCGTCGTCGCCGCGCCCGTCGGCGAGGTAGTCGACCGCGCACCCGAGGCGCTCGGCGAGCCGCTCGAGGGCGCGCCGGCTCGGCGTCCGCTTGCCGGCCTCGATCAGCGACACGTAGCTGTCCGACATGCCCACCGCTTCGGCCAGCCGGCCCTGCGTGAGGCCGTTCTCATGGCGAAGGCGCACGAGGCGCTGCCCGATCGTCTCCGTCGTCAACCCGGCCCCCACATGCTCGGCGTATCCGGTCAAACCTCCGGGCGCGCCCGCCCGATATGCACTGGTGGCGCTGCACATGGTGCTTGACAAGATACGACAACTGGTGTCACAGCGGCGTCAACGTACCGTGAGCTCGTGCCCGCGCCTAGCCCCCACCCGGAACGAGCTTCGAAGCGGCTCCTGACGACGGCGCACGGCCGGGCGCGTACCTGCCGGTTGCTCTGCCCAGGGGATGCCGGCCCCCGGCCGCGATGCATGGTGCCCGCGCTCGGCTACGCCGCGGTGGCCGCGCTCGTCGCGGGGGTCACGCGCGCTCGCCGGGACGCGACCGCCTGAGCCAGCCGTCCGGCCAGGGCGGGTAGGCGGCGGTCACCAGCGTCAGCCACGCGACGCCGAGCACCAGGCCGGTGATGACGTCGCTGGTGAAGTGCAGCCCGACCAGCACCCGGCTCGCGCCGATCGCGGCGACCAGCAGCGCGACCAGCGCGCCGAGGGCGATGCGCAGGGCGCGGGGCAGCAGCGCCGCGGCGAGCACGAAGAGCGCGCCGAAGAGCACGGCCGAGCCCATCGCGTGGCCGGACGGGAAGCTCGCGCCACCCGGGTTGGGCTGCACCGGGTGGGGCAGCCGGGGTCGCGGCCGGTCGACGGCGAGCCGGCAGCCGTTCGTGACGAGCAGGCCACCGAGGAAGGCGGCGGCGAGCCAGCCGGCGGTCCGCCACTGCCGGCGCCACGCGAGCGCCAGGAGCGCCACGCCGGCGATCACCCAGCGGACCAGCGACGAGCCGACCGTCCCGAGCGCGCGCGCGACGGTGAGCAGCGGGTGCGAGGCGAGCACGGCCCGGTTGGCGTCGAGCTCGATCGACTGGTCGCCACGCACCAGGAAGCCGGCCCGCATGCGGACGAGCGTGACGGCTACCGCAATGGTGAGGAGCAGGACCGCCGCGGCGGCGAGCACCACCGGCCCGCCGCGCAGCTCGAGCCGCCCGATGCGCCATCTCCCGGTCGAGCCGACCGAGTCATGTACGGCCACGGGTCCGTGATGTCCATGACGGGCCGCTTTCAACCGCCCGCGCCGCCGCCGCTGCGGCGAACATCCTTCGTGGGCCGCGGCCGACCGGCCCCCACCGAAGCCGCCTTCCGGTGGACCCGGCGGCTGTAACGCATGCGGCTCCCCGTCAGTCGGTACCGCATCGACGCCGAACCGACGAGCTGGGAGCCCCCGATGAGCCGTGCACCGGTCGCCGACCACGCGTTGCTGTCCGACCGCCACTCAGCCGCACTGGTGACCCGTGACGGCTCTGTCGACTGGCTGTGCTTCCCGCGCTTCGACAGCCCGTCCGTGCTGGGCCGGTTGCTCGACGACGATGCCGGTCACTGGTCCGTCGCGCCGGTCGCAGTCAGCAGCGCCAGCCGCCGCTACGTCGACAGGAGCATGGTGCTCGAGACGACGTTCCGCGCACCGGACGGCGCGGTGGTGCTGACCGACTGCCTCGCGACCGGCGAGCACGATCAGGGCCATGCGCTTGGCGCGGGCTCGCCGCACTGCCTGATCCGGCGGGTGAGCTGCGTCGAGGGCACGGCCGAGATCGACGTCTCGTACGCGCCGCGCCCCGAGTACGGCCTCATCCACCCCTTGCTCTCGGCGGTCGACGGCGGGGTGACCGCGCGTGGCGGGGCCGACTGGCTGGTGCTCACGACGCCCGTACCGCTCGACATCGCCGGGTCCACCGCCACGGCGCGGATCCGCATGCGCGAGGGCGACGTCCTCCACTTCTGCCTGCACCGCTCGACGGTCGGCGAGGCGCCGGCCAGGACGTGGGCGCAGGACGAGCTCGGCCGCCGGCTCGACGCCACGGTGCGCGCCTGGCAGTCGTGGTCCGATCTCCATCAGGCCTATCAGGGGCCGTGGCGCGAGCTGGTCCACCAGAGCGGCCGGGTGCTGCAGGCGCTGAGCTACCAGCCCACCGGCGCGATCGTGGCCGCGGCGACGACGTCGCTCCCCGAGGAGGTGGGTGGCGAGCGCAACTGGGACTACCGCTACGCCTGGGTGCGCGACGCGAGCCTCACCATGGAGGCGCTGTGGGTAGCCGCCTGCCCGGACGAGGCCGCCGACTTCTTCTCGTTCATGACGACGGCGGCGGCGAGCTCGGTCGTGCGGGAGCGCCTGCCGCTCCAGATCATGTTCGGCGTCGCGGGCGAGCGCGACCTCACCGAGCGCGAGCTGCCGCACCTCTCGGGCTGGCGAGGCAGCCGCCCCGTGCGCGTGGGCAACGGCGCCTGGAACCAGCAGCAGGTCGACGTCTACGGCGAGCTGATGGGCGCGGCGCACCGCCTCGAGCACCAGATCGGCGGCATCGACGCCGACACCAAGGCCTTCCTGGCCTCGCTCGCCGACACGGCTGCGGTGCGCTGGAAGGAGAAGGACCAGGGCATCTGGGAGGTGCGCGGCGAGCCCCGGCACTTCCTGCACTCGAAGGTGATGTGCTGGGTCGCGCTGGACCGTGCGATCGTCATGGCCGACCGGATCGACGCCGTTGACCGGGTGCCCGGCTGGCAGCTGGCCAGGGACGAGATCGCCGAGGCCGTGCTGCGGCAGGGGTGGAGCGAGCGCGCCAACGCGTTCGCGCAGTACTTCGGCGGCGACGAGCTGGACGCCTCCAACCTCATGCTGCCCATCGTCGGCTTCCTCCCGGCCGACGATCCACGCATCCTCGCCACGCTGGACGCCACGCAGCAGCAGTTGACCGACGAGCGCGGGCTGGTCTACCGCTACCGCACGTCGGGCGGCGTCGACGGCCTGGCCGGCGACGAGGGCGCCTTCCTGCTGTGCACGTTCTGGCTCGCCCAGGCCAATGCCATGGCCGGCCGGGTCGAGCGGGCGCGCGCGACCTTCGAGACCGCGATCGGCTACGCGAACGAGCTGGGGCTGCTCGCCGAGGAGGTCGATCCGGCGACCGGCGAGATGATCGGCAACTTCCCGCAGGCGTTCAGCCACATCGGCCTGGTGAACGCCGCGTACGCGATCGCGGAGGCCGAGGAGCGCCGCCGCACCGTGATGCCGGCGCCGCGTCCGGGCGTACGGGAACCGGCATGACCGCCTCGAGCGCTCGGCCCACTCTGCCCCCTCTGCCCGCCGGGCTCCCGGCGACCCGCGAGTCGCTGCACCGGCTCGCCGAGCACGTCCTGAGCCCCGCGCGATACGCCGTCACCGGGCGCATCGGGCTGCGGCCCCACCCGGGCGGGCTGCGCACGCCGCCCTTCGGCACCGACGAGCGCGTGGTCGCCGTCGAGGGCGACGAGCGCGTGGTGACGAGCGCGACCGGCGAGCTGCACCGCGGCCGGGTGGCCACGCTGCGGGCCGCGGGCGAGGTGGTCGGCATCGCGCCGGGAGCACCGGCCGCGGTCTACCGCCCGGTGACCCCGTGCGATCTCGACGCGCCCCTGACGCTCGACCGGCAGGCGATGCGAGCGCTCGCGGACTGGTACGCCCTCGGCGCCGAGGCGCTGGAGCGGCTCGCCGAGCTGCTCGCCGGCGAGCAGCCGAGCGAGGCGCAGCTGTGGCCCGAGCACCTCGACCTCGCGATCACCGCGGGATCGGTCAACTACGGCTTCTCCCCCGGCGACGAGCACGTCGCCGACCCGTACGCCTACGTGGGTCCGCACGCCGGCGCGCCGGCCGGCGGCGACCCGTACTGGAACGCGCCGTTCGGCGCGCTCCGCACCGTCTCCGAGCTCGCCACCGCCGCGGCGGCGCTGGCCTTCCTCCTCGAGGGCCACGCCAAGGCCGCGGCGGCGGCGACCTGAGCGAAGGAAGCGTCATGAAGGGTCTGCAGGGCAAGGTCGCCGTCGTCACCGGCGGGTCCTCCGGCATCGGCCAGGCGATCGCCGTCCGGCTGGGCAAGGAGGGCGTCAACGTCGCCATCAACTACGTCGGTCGCCCCGAGGGCGCCGAGGAGACCAAGGAGGCGATCGAGCACGGCGTGCAGATGTGCATGAAGCAGATCGCCGCCACCGCGACCGAGCCGCTGCTGGTCGTGGCCGACGTCGCCAACGCCAACCAGGTCGAGGCGATGTTCCGCCAGGTAGCCGACCACTACGGCCGGGTCGACTTCCTGGTGAACAACGCGGGCATCCAGATCGCCCGGGACACGCACGAGCTGTCGGCGGAGGACTTCGACAAGGTGCTCGCCGTCAACCTGCGCGGGTCGTTCCTCTGCGCGAAGCAGGCGGTGCGCCACTTCCTCCACCAGGGCGACGGCGGCGCCATCGTCAACGTGTCGAGCGTCCACCAGCTCATCCCGAAGCCGCGGTTCGCCGGCTACAGCGTGAGCAAGGGCGGCATGCAGAACCTGACCAGGACGCTCGCGCTCGAGTACGCCAGTCGAGGCATCCGCGTCAACGCGATCGGTCCCGGCGCGACGGTGACGCCCATCAACCGGTCGTGGATCGACGACCCCGCGAAGCGGGCGGCCGTCGAGGCGCACATCCCGATGCGCCGGGCCGGCGACAGCGAGGAGATGGCCGCCGCAGCTGCCTTCCTGCTCTCCGGCGAGGCCGCGTACATCACCGGGCAGACGCTCTTCGTCGACGGTGGCCTCACTCTGTACCCGTCGTTCGAGACCACCTGGTCGTCCGAGTGAGCGCAGGCGCCGTGAGCGGTCTCGCTCCCGTGCGCGGGTCCGCAGCGCAGCACGGTCCATGTCGCTGACGGCGCACCAGCGCTGGACTACGGTCGTGCTGTGCCTGGGACCGGCCCCGTTCCGGTCACGACCGTGCCGGGGCACGACAGCGACGACGCGTCCGACGCCGACCTCCTCCGGCGGCTCCGCGCCGGCGACCAGGACGCGTTCGGTGGCATCGTCGACGCCTGGTCGGCCGCGATGATGCGGGTGGCGCGGGGCCTGGTGAGCACGCCGGCGAGCGCTGAGGAGGTCGTCCAGGACACCTGGCTCGCCGTGCTGCGCGGCCTCGCCCGCTTCGAGGGCAGGTCGTCGCTGCGCACGTGGTCGTTCCGCATCCTGGTCAACACCGCGCGCACGAGAGCCGTGCGGGAGAGCCGGACCGTCCCGTGGTCCTCCTTCGCCGCGGCGGAGGGCGAGGGGCCGGCCGAGGATCCCAGCCGGTTCCGCGCGGCGGGCGACGAGTGGGCGGGCTGGTGGAGCGAGGCTGGCCGCCCGCAGCCGTGGCAGTCCTCGCCCGAGTCCGGTGCGGTGGCCGCGGAGACCCGCCGGCTGCTCGCGGCCGCCCTCGACGACCTGCCGGAGCGGCAGCGGGTGGTCGTCACCCTTCGTGACGTGGAGGGCTTCGGCAGCGACGAGGTGCGCGACCTGCTGGGCCTGTCGGCCGCCAACCAACGGGTGCTGCTGCACCGGGGACGGGCACGGCTCCGCTCGACGCTCGAGGGCTACTACCGCCAGGGCGAGAGGCCGGCGCCGTGAACCGGGACGACCCCGGCTTCCTCATCGACTGCCGGACCCTCGTCGAGCTGCTGACCGACTATCTCGAGGGCGCGCTCGAGGAGCCGGCGCTGACCCGGCTCGAGCGGCATCTCGAGGTGTGCCCGCCCTGCCGGGACTACCTCGATCAGTTGCGCGCGACGATCCGCGCGCTCGGTGCCGTGCCTGCGGTCGACCAGTTGCCGCCCGCGACCCGCGACGGGCTGCTGGCGGCGTTCCGCGAGCTGCAGCCGGGCGGCTGACGGCCGCGGCGGTGCCGGCCGGGCGCGCGAGGCGTGATCGCCCGCCCACGGGGAATGCAGCGGACGACCGGCCGGGCCGGCGCCGGTCGCTCTCGGAGGTGCTGCTTGGGTGGGGCGGGCGCGGCCAGCGCTGCCGATCACGCGGAGATCGTCGACGTCGTCCCCGTGATCAGGCGGGTCGTCGCGGCTCGCGTGCCGGATCGCCACACCGTGGACGACATCGTCCAGGAGACGGTCACCCGCGTGATGTCGGTGAGCGAGCGGCTGGAGGAGGGCGCGATCACGCCGTACGCGATCGTGACCGCGCGCAACCTCGTCAGCACGTGGTGGGAGCGGGCCGACGTCGCACGGCGCAACGCCCACCGCGTGGTCGACCTCGACGAGCCGACCCGCCCCGACGACGTGCTGGTGCAGGACGAGGAGGCCAAGGCGGTGACCGACGCGCTCGGCCGGCTCGCCGAGCCCGACCGCGACGCGATCATCGCGCACGAGATCAACGGGCAGGACACCGCATCGCTCGCCCACGAGCGCGGGTCGACGCCGGGCGCGGTGGCTGCCCAGCTCAACCGGGCGAGGGCGCGGCTGCGCGTCGAGTACCTGATCGCGCTGGAGCGCCTGGTCGACCTGCCCACCGAGCGGTGCCGCCCCGTCCTGCTCGCACTGTCCGGCGGCGACCGGAGGCGGCAGCGCGAGGTCGACGCCGGCCGCCACCTGCTGGAGTGCCGCACGTGCGCGGCGCTCAGCGTTCCGCTGCTCGAGCGGCGGCGGGAGGACTCGGACGACGTGCGCGTCGTCGTCGGGCGCGACGCCGACATCGTGGCCGCCAGGCACAAGGCCCGCGAGGTGGCCGAGGAGGCCGGGTTCACCCCGACGGACCGGACGCTCATCGCGACCGCGGTGTCCGAGATCGCGCGCAACATCGTCCGGTTCGCCGGGCACGGCGAGATCACCGTCCGGCGCGTCCAGGACTCGGGCCGGGAGGGCATCCAGGTGGTCGCGCGCGACACCGGGCCCGGCATCCCGGATGTCGAGACGGCGCTCAAGGACGGCTACAGCACGTACGGCGGGATGGGGCTCGGGCTGCCCGGCTGCCGGCGCATCATGGACGACTTCGCGATCGCGTCCGCCGTCGACGAGGGTACGACGGTGACGATGACGAAGTGGGCGGTGACTGGGACATCGGCGCAGACGGTGCCGATCGAGCCGGCGAATCGCGGGAAGGCTAGGCGGGCATGACGACTCCCACTGACCAGGTCGACCAGGCGCAGCGCTTGGACACGGACGACACGTATCTGCCCGACGACAAGCTGCTGCCCGAGCTCGTGTCCCACCTGCGCAAGAACAGGACGCAGCTCCGCCAGGAGTGGGCCGGCCGCATCACCGGAGCGCACCTGCTCACCGCGATGACGCAGCACGAGATCTTCTCCGAGACGACCTCGGTGTACGACAACTACGTCGAGGTGCTCGAGACGGGGAGCGTCGAGGCGCTGCGGCACTACGCGCGCGACCTCTCGGAGCGCATCATCCCGCGCGGCGTCGAGACGTACGAGGTCGTCGGCATCGTGCTGCTGCTGCGCGACGTGCTGGCCCGCTCGCTGTTCGAGAAGTACCACAACGACTTCGCCGTTCTCAATCGCGTGCTCGACGCGTACGAGCCGGCCGCGAACCGCATCGCCAACACGGTCGCGGTGAGCTTCGTCGAGGAGCGCGAGCGCATCATCCGGCAGCAGCAGGACGCGATCCGCGAGCTCTCGACTCCCGTGCTCCAGGTGCGCGAGCGCCTGCTGATCCTCCCCATCATCGGCGTGCTCGACAGCCAGCGCACGCGGCAGCTCACCGACCAGCTGCTCCGCGGCATCCGCACGCACCGCGCCAAGGTCGTCGTCATCGACATCACCGGCGTCCCCGACGTCGACGCCGACGTCGCCAACCACCTCGTGCAGACGGTCGACGCCTCCCGCCTCATGGGTGCGAGCGTCATCATCACCGGACTGTCGTCCGAGATCGCGCAGACGCTCGTCACGATCGGCGTGGATCTCAGCAAGATGAACACCATCGGCGACCTGCAAGGCGGCCTCGAGGAGGCCGAGCGCCTGCTCGGCTTCAAGGTGACACGGGCAGAGAGCGTGCCGTGATGAGCCGCAGCGCCCCACCCTTGGTGTCGATCCTCAAGCAGGGCGACTATCTCATCGCGTCGATCCACACCGCGCTGGACGACGGCGAGCTGCGCCGCTTCCAGCACGACGTCGTCGACCGGATCGGCCAGAAGCGGGCGCGCGGCCTCATCATCGACATTGCAGCGCTCGACGTGCTCGACTCGTACGGCTCCACCTGCATCCGCAACATCGCCGAGATGGCGCGCCTGCGCGGCGCCGAGACCGTGCTCGTCGGGATGCAGCCGGACGTCGCGTTCGCGATGGTGACGCTGGGGTTGAACCTGGAGGGCATGCGCACCGCCCTCGACCTGGAGGAAGGGCTCCAGCTCCTCGGCGAGCTGGGCAGCGCCCGTGTCGGCTGACCAGGGGCCGCCGGCCACGGTGGAGGCCTTCCGGCGCGACTACAAGGTGGTCCTCCTCCGGTGCCTCGGACGACCGGACGAGCGCGCGTTCCACGACGCCTACCAGCTTGGCCGGTGCGCCGTCGAGGGGCAGCTCAGCCTGCTCGAGCTCGCCGAGATCCATCACGAGATCCTCGCCGACGTGCTGCGCACGGCGACCGAGCCGGACGAGATCCCCGCCGTGGCCGCATGCGCGGCGCGGTTCCTCGTCGAGCTCCTGGCTCCGTACGAGATGTCGCAGCGCACGCTGGCCGAGATCAGGGGCATCGAACCGTCCTGAGCACGCGCTCCGCCCTGCCGCAGGGGAGCTGCGGCAGGGCGGAGGCGCTCCGGGCGGATCCCCCGTCAGTTCCCGCCCGAGCCTCGAGGCTCGCCGCCGTCGTTGACCAGGCGGCTCAGCGTTGCGCGCGCGTCCTGCGCGGTCGCGAGGGCGACGCGCGCGTCCCGCGCCGACCAGCGCGCAGCCGGGTCGGCGGCGAGCAGACCCAGCAGGAGACCGGTGAGCTCGCCCGCCCGCCGCACCGGGCGCAGGGCGCTGCTCGCGGTGCCGGACAGCACGTCGGCCGGGTCGACCGGCGCCATCCCCTCGATGCAGGCGAACAGCGTCGCGCCGAGCGACCACAGGTCCGACGCCGGCGTCGCCGGCTCGCCGCCGATCACCTCAGGCGCCAGGTAGCCGGGCGACCCCACGATGCTGCATGCGTCGTCCACGCACTTCGCGCCGCCGTTGCTGGCGATCCCGAAGTCGATGAGCACCACGTCGCCCTGGCGCGAGATCAGCACGTTGCTCGGCTTCACGTCGCAGTGGACGACGCCGCTGCGGTGCGCGGTCACGAGCGCGTCCAGCAGGCAGAGCCCGACGTGCGCCGCCACCGCCGGCGACAGGTGGCGCACGCGCGCCAGGACGTCCTTGAGCGTCCGTCCGTCGACGTACTGCATGACAACCCAGAGCCGCCCGCCGTCCTCGACCACGTCGTGGACGGCGACCGCGCACGGGTGGTTGACCGCCGCGGCGGCCCGCGCCTCCAGCAACGGCTGGGTCGGCGATCCCGGTGCGCTGGTCCTGAGCTCCTTGACCGCGACGTCGCGGCCGAGCATCGAGTCGTGCGCGAGCCACACCTTGCCCATGCCGCCGGTGGCGCACGGCCGCTTCAGCGCGTACCGGCCGGCGATGACGGCGCCCGCTCCTGTCCCTGGGCCCGGCTGCGAGGGCAGCGGAGCGTGTGGCGGCGCGGACGGCAGCGTGCCCGCCGCCTCCAGCTCCCGCGCGTCAGGTCGCATGCCGTCGCTCCTCCAGGCCTCCGGGGCTCCGCTCCTACCGGGTACACCTGTTGGGCGGGCCCGCATGACGCGAGCGGCCGGCGCACGTGGTGCACCGGCCGGGTGACCATGCTGCGCCGGGCGGCGCTTCGACTAGTCGACCCGGCCGCCGAAGAAGACCTCGGTCTCGACCAGGCGGCCGTCCCTGACGGTGCTGCGCTCGACGTTGCGGTAACGCTCGCCGGTGGTCAGCTCGTACTCGTAGAGGACCAGCACGCGCCCCTCGCCGACGTCGACCAGATGGAGGATCTCGTGGGCGGCGAACCGGTCGGCGGTCGGGAAGCAGCGGTCGAGGAAGCCGGCCTTGCCGATGTGGTCGTCCTGCGAGCTGGTGAAGACGTAGTCCTCGCCCAGCAGCCGGTCGATCGCCGCGCGGTCCTGCCCGAGGTAGGCCCGGAAAGCCGCGCGCACGACGTCCACCGGCGCGGTCGCGCTCACCGCCCGGGCCGCTGGTAGCGAAGGAGGACGACCCCGCTGCCGAAGGTCCGGGTCTCGGCGAGCTCGAGGTAGGTGCGACGGCCGGACGGCGGGAACAGCGGCTTTCCCCGACCGATCGCGACCGGGTGGACGTAGAGCCGGTACTCGTCGACGAGATCGTGCCGCATGAACGTCGCGGCGAGGTCGGCGCCGCCTAGCGCGAGGTCGCCGCCTGGCCGGCGCTTGAGCTCCAGCACCTCCTCGGGGACGACGTGCCGCACCACGGTGGTCCCCCAGTCGGCCCGCTCCAGGGTCCGCGAGTACACGATCTTCGGAGTGTCCCGCCAGATGCCGGCGAACTCGACGATCGGTGGGGGGCTCGCCGGGTCGGCGTCGGCCGTCGGCCAGAACCCGGCCATCAGCTCGTAGGTGACGCGGCCGCTGAGGAACGCGCCCATCGGGGCGAGCTGCTCGTTGAAGTGGCCGTGCAGCTCCTCGTCGATCAGCTGCCAGTCGAGCTCGCGATCGGGCCCCTCCATGAAGCCGTCCAGCGACACCGACATCATGAGGACGATCTTCCGCATGGCGGGTCAGCCGCCCGACGCCGGGATGCGCTGCGCGATCTCCCAGACGTTGCCGGCCGGGTCGGCGAAGGCGGCGGTGCGCTGGCCCCACGGGCGATCCGCCGGACCGTTCAGCAGCGTCACTCCGCGCCTGGCGAGCCCGGCGCAGACGGCGTCCGCGTCGTCCACCCAGATGGTGAGCTGGAAGCGCGACCCGGCGTCGCGACCGCCGACGGCGGCCGGCTCGATGAGCCCGTGCGCCTCGCTCACGCGCAGCAGGTTGATGAGCGCATTGCCGAGATCGAGGACCGCGGAATTGTCATCCTCGTAGACCACCGGCAGGCCGAAGGCGTCCGCATAGAACGCCTTGGTGCGATCGAGGTCCTCGACGAACAGGGTGATGGCACCGAGATCCTTGAGCGACGCGCTCACGTCTCTCTCCTTCGTCCGGGCCGCGCGCCGGCGCCGGCGGCCACTCCCTCGAACCTACTCGGGCGACGATGCCGGACGGGTCGCGGCCACGGTCGCATCTCTCGGCGCGATGCATCATGCTCGGTCCACCACGAGCTCCGACCACCGCTCAGGAGGCCACGCCATGGCACGCACGATCGCGAACCACTACACCGTCCAGGGTCACGGCATCGAGGGCGTCGTCGACACGGCCGGCATCACCGGGTCGCTCGCGATCAGCCTCGAGGTCGACGGTCGGAGCGTCCAGGACGTGCGGGCTGACCTCAGCGACGTGGGCATCTCCGTGGACGGCCTCGTCGAGGCGGTGCCCGACTCGCACACGGTGCGCGTGCGCCTGCTGCTGCCGCAGGTCAACATCGGCGAGCAGGAGATGCCGTACGCCGGCTTCGCGATCGTCACGAAGGTGCGCACGTCGATCGGTGGGCCACGGCTGGTCGATGGCGCGATCCAGTCGTACGACCTGCGGCCCGTCGGCGGCATCGCCTCCGAGATCGAGACGTTCGCCTGATCCCCGCCGCCATGGCCGACAGCGCGGTGGGATCAGCCGGCCGCTCAGACGATCTCGGCCAGCAGCGTGTTGGTGATCCAGCCCACGACGGCCTCGCTGCGAGCTCCGGTCTTGGTGACGAACACGTCGTTGCAGAACGGTACGGCGGCCATCTCCCTGCGCGCGTCGGCGACCGTGGCCGCGGATCCGACGAAGCCGAGGGCGCGGATGGCCGGTCCGTAGGTAACGTTGTCGAGCAGGTCGCCGAGCGTCCCGGGAAGGACGCCGGCTGGTGCGCTCACGGACTCGGCGTACCACGCCAGCGTGGAGTCGTGCACCACGTACAGCGCCGCGCCCGACGCGTCCAGGATCGGCAACCGGTGCACGTGCGCGTTGACCATCCGCGTGCGCAGGTCGGCCAGCAAGAGCGCTCTCGGGTCGGTCCCGCTCGCAACGGCCATCTCGACCATGCTGGACCGCTGGATCATGACCTCCGGGACGGGAGCATCGGGCCGCAGGCGCTGGGTCAGCCGAAGGGCGCTCTCGGTGACGCTCTGCGTCGCCGTCGTGGCGGCCGCGAGGTTCTCCCGAGCGAAGTAGAACGCCAGCACGGTGCCGACCCACGTGCCGAACAGGGGCAGCACGGCGCTGAAGACCAGGCGTGCCATCTCGGGCCTGTCCGCCGAGGTGGCGAACGCGATCGCCACCACGGACGCGATCGTGATGCCGATGACCGAGAGGGTCACGATCGCCAGGGCCAGCATCCAGCGGGCGCGACTGTCGGACCCGCTCTGCGATGCAGGGCTCGTTCCCGCCATGGTGACGCCTCCTCGACCCGCGCGCCGGCTCGTCCGTGATCTTAGGGCGCCCGCTGCCGGGGAGCCAGCCCTGGAAGCCCGCTGAGCGGGCCACCGCATCGCGCGAGCATCGCTCCCCCCGCGACGCTGCCCGCCGGCTCAGGGCGTCAGGACTGCGCCCGCCGCCCCTCGGGCGGCGCCGCCGGCGCGGGCACGGTCGGCGCGCTCGGTGCGATGTTCTGGTTGAGCTTGAACATGTTGGTCGGGTCGTAGCGGCCCTTCACCGCGGCCAGCCGCGCGTAGGTCGCCGGCGGGTAGGACGCGCGCACCTTGTCCGCATCGGCCTCGCCGGTGAAGTTGACGTACATCGCGTCCGGTCCGTACCTGGACAGCGCGCCCCGAGCGGCTCGCGCCCAGTCGACGTGGCCGGCGAACCCGGCGGCGTCGGGCGTGCGCACGATCACGTTGAGGATGCAGGCGAGGTCAACATCGGCGAGCAGGAGATGCCGTACGCCGGTTTCGCGATCGTCACGAAGGTGCGCACGTCGATCGGTGGGCCACGGCTGGCCGATGGCGCGATCCAGTCGTACGACCTGCGGCCCGTCGGCGGCATCGCCTCCGAGATCGAGACGTTCGCCTGGTCCTTCGCCAATGGCGGTCGCGGGTGACCGGCGTCAGCTGGTACGGCACGGGCCAGGCACGTCACATCTTGTCGTACATCTCCAGGCGCATGCTGGACTCCTTCACGCCTGCCTTGTCGATCGCGGCGCGAAGCTCGTCGCTCTCGAAGAACGCGCGTGCTTCCTGCAGCGAGCCGAAGCGGTGCATGACGAGCACCTCGTTAGGGTCGTCCATGGAGCGGTAGACGGCCTCTTCGATGACGCCGCCGGCTCGTTGCAGGTCCGCGACCGAGTCGTAGACCTGGCGCCATTCGTCATAGTCGTTCACGTTGTGCCGCAGGAACGTCGTCGCCATGCTCGCCCACCTACCAGCTTCCCTGATTCCCGAGTTGAGGACTCCAGCCTTCGGCGGCGCCATCACCGCAGCAATAGCCAATCCGAGCTAGCCACCTGGCCGATCGACGCTCAGCGCGGCACTTTCGCTGGTTCCGGATGCGCTCCGTTGGCGGCAGCCACGCGCGGTAGTGGACGGAACGAAGCGCGGTACCGCCGCGCAGCGAGCCCGTCGAGCGGATCACCGCATCGCGCGAGCGTGGGAGGCGACCACATCGGCCGCCTCCCACGCTGGCATCGCTCCCCCGCGACGCTGCCCGCCGGCTCAGGGCGTCAGGACTGCGCCCGCCGCCCCTCGGGCGGCGCCGCCGGCGCGGGCACGGTCGGCGCGCTCGGCGCGATGTTCTGGTTGAGCTTGAACATGTTGGTCGGGTCGTAGCGGCCCTTCACCGCGACCAGCCGCGCGTAGGTCGCCGGCGGGTAGGACGCGCGCACCTTGTCCGCATCGGCCTCGCCGGTGAAGTTGACGTACATCGCGTCCGGTCCGTACCTGGACAGCGCGCCGCGAGCGGCTCGCGCCCAGTCGACGTGGCCGGCGAACCCGGCGGCGTCGGGCGTGCGCACGATCACGTTGAGGATGAAGGCCGCATCGCGGTGGAAGAAGGCCGTGTCGTCCTTCGCCAAGCGCGCCATCGCACCGCCCGCGTGGTGAACGTGCAGCTCGCTCTGCGGCGTGGGCTTGCTCGTCCACCTGGCGATGAGCTCGTCGACGGCGGCGTCGGGCAGTCCGTCGAGGATGGCGGACGTGAAGTAGTTCTGGGCGCCCCGTTCCCACAGCGGGTCGAGCGCCTGCTGCATCGCCACGTACGGCATCGGGCCCATGATGTCGAGGATCGGCTCGGCGAGGGTTCGCAGCGCCGCCACGTCCTGCTCGGCGGTCTCCAGCGGACCGCAGTGCATCGCGGCGACGACGACGATCGGCTTGCCGTGCACGGACTCCGGCAGGAACGGGACCGGCGGCGCGGTCGTGAGGTTGACGAGCGAGGTCAGCTCGTCAGGCATCGACGCGGTCAGCTCCCGCCAGCCGGTCAGCACGTCGCGCGCCGCTTCGGCCGGGAAGAACAGCAGGCCGGCGAGCACGGTGGGGCCGACCGGGTGCAGCTCGTACTCCAGCGAGGTGACGATGCCGAAGTTGCCGCCGCCGCCCTTCAGCGCCCAGAGCAGATCGGGATGCTCGTCGGCGCTGGCGTGGATCAGCTGGCCCTCGGCCGTGACGAGGTCGGCGCCGACGAGGCTGTCGCATGCGAGGCCGTGGCGGCGCAGCAGCCAGCCGATGCCGCCACCGAGCGTGAAGCCGCCGAGCCCCGTCGAGGAGACGAGGCCGCCGGTGACGGCGAGGCCGAACGCCTGGGTCTCGTGGTCGAAGTCCATCCACGTGGCGCCGCCCTGGGCGACGGCCCGCCGGCGCGCGGGGTCGACGCGCACCGCCGTCATGCGCGAGAGGTCGATCACCACGCCGTCGTCGCACGTGGAGAACCCGGCGATGCTGTGCCCACCGCCGCGCACGGCGACCGGGAGGCCCTGGCTGCGGGCGAAGCCCACCGCCGTGATGACGTCGGCGGTGCCGGCGCACCGGATGATGAGGGCCGGACGCTTGTCGTGCGCCGCGTTCCAGATCGCCCGCGCGTCGTCGTAGCCCTCGTCGCCGGGGCCGAGGACATCGCCTCTGACAGCGGCTTGCAGCTCGCCCAGGGTGGCTTGCCCGATAACGGTGGCTGGTTGGGTGGTTGTCGTCATTGTCGCCCTCCTGGGCTCTAGGTTCGGTGCCCACGCTAGGAAGGCAGGCTTTGCATCCGCTTAGTCGTGGCTTTGCGGCAGAAGGCGCTGCGCGCGCACGTGCGCGACGCCGTCCACGCAGCCGAGCGCATCGAAGATGGCGCCGGCCCGCCTCGACGCTCGCTCGGCAGCTTCCTCCCGGCCGAGCCGGCGCTCGATGTCGCCGAGCATCGCGTAGCCCCATCCGGTGGCGCGATGGTTGGCGGGCACCCGCCCGGAGGCTGGCAGCACCTCGGCCAGCCGCCGCCCGGCGGGGGCGAAGGCCCCCGCGTCGGCGAGAACGCTCGCCACGGTGAGGGAGAGGCCGACGCGCCCGGCCTCGTCCTCGGTCGCCGCGAAGCCGGCCGCCGCCCGCTCGATCAGTGCGCAGCCCTCCTCGACATCGCCCTCCGCCGCGGTGAGCACGCCCAGGTTGGCCTGGGTGATCCCGATCGCCCGCAAGTCGCCGACGGCGCGGCGCAACCGCAGGCTGCGGCTCAACGCCGCCCTCGCGTCGGGAAGCTCGCCCCGGACGCGGTGCAGGCAGCCCAGGCGGCTGAGCGCGAGCGCCTGCCCGTCCACGTCATCGAGCCCCTCGAACCGGGCGACCGCCTCGTCCAGCAGGGCGAGCGGCTCGTCCAGCTCGCCGGCGAGGCGGTCCAGATCGGCGAGGTTGCACAGCACGTACGCCGCTGCCTGCTCCGTGCCGACGTGCCGGCCGAGCAGCACGGTCTCCTCGAAGTACGCCCGCGGGCTCGCCGTGCGCGTCCCCTCGACCGCGAAGCCGAGCATGACCGGTGGGAAGAACGGGCGCCCGGTCCTGGGCACCTCCGGCAGCGCGAGGCGCACCTCGTCGATGACCGCCCGCGCGGCGAGCAGCTCGCCGCGGCCCATCAGCACGACGGCCTGCAGGTGCATCGACGCCGCCCGCACCTGGCCGGCTCCGCCGGCCGTCGCCGCCTCGCGCGCCTCGATGGTGCGCTGCCAGCACTCCGTCCAGCTGCCCCGCATGTAGGCGAGGACGGCGTCGGCGTGCAGCGCCTGCGCCAGCCCGTCCGGGTCGTCGTCCTGCGCCCTCGCGATGGCCACCGCCTCGGCGCCGAGCTCCGCCAGTCGCTCGCCGCTGCCGCGGCGCACGTCGAGCACCGCGAGCGCCGGGAGCGCCCGCGCCCGGAGGGCGGTCGGCTCCGCATGAGCCGCCAGGGCCGCCCCGAGCCAGCGACCCCCCTCGGCGAAGAAGCCGCGCGCCAGCCAGTACGGCCACAGCGCGACGGCCAGCTGCAGCGCGGCCTCCGGGCGGTGGCGCAGCGCCCACGAGAGGGCGGTCCGCAGGTTGTCGTGCTCCAGGTCCAGGCTCGCCTGCGACGCCGGCGACGCCTCGGGGGCCGGCGAACCCTCGGGATCACGGGGGATCGCGAACCGCAAGTACCACTCGCAGTGCGCCCGGCGCAGCTCAGCCTGCTCACCGGCCGCCCGCAGCAGCCGGGTCGCGTACTGGTGCACCGTCTCGAGCAACCGGTAGCGGGTGACCGCCCCGCGCACCTCGGCCACGAGGAGCGACGTGTCGACGAGCCTCGTCAGCGCCGCCAGGACGCGCTCCTGGCCGAGCTCGTGCCCGCACACCGCATCCACCGCGTCCAGCGTGAAGTGGCCGGCGAATACGGCCAGCCGGCGGAGCAGCACCCGCTCGTCGTCGAGGAGCAGGTCGTAGCTCCACGCCAGCGTCGCCTCCAGGGTCTGCTGCCTGGTGATGGTCGCCCGATCGCCCCGGCGCAGCAGGGTCAGCGCGCTGCCCAGCCGCTCCGCGATCTGCTGCGGCGCGAGCGCGGGAATGCAGGCCGCGGCCAGCTCCAGCGCCAGCGGCATGCCGTCGAGCCGGTAGCAGATCTCGGCGACCGCTGTCGCGTTCTCCTCGGTGAGCTCGAACGTCCGCGCAACCGCCGTGGCGCGCTCGACGAACAACTGGACGGCGGCCACCGCGGCCAGCTCCTGCACGCCGGGCGAGCGCGCCGGGTCGGGCAGGGCGAGCGAGGGCGTCCGCCACGAGATCTCGCCCTCGATGCGCAGCGCCTCCCGGCTCGTGGCGAGCACGGACACGCCGGGGCAGCTGCGCAGCAGCACGCTCACGATCCGGGCGCACGTCTCGAGCAGGTGCTCGCAGTTGTCGAGCACCAGCAGCAACTGCTGGTCCCGCAGTTGCCCTACCAGCGACTGCAGCGGATGCGCGTCCGACGGCAGCTGCACCTGGAGCGAGCGGGCTATCTCGGGCACCACCAGCTCGCCGTCGGCGACCGCCGCGAGCTCGACGAGATGGACGCCGCCCGCATAGTCGGGCGTCCGCCGGCGGGCCAGCTCGACGGCCAGCGTCGTCTTGCCCGCGCCCCCCGTGCCGGTAAGGGTCAGCAGGCGCGTGCGCGCGAGGATCGCGGCCGTCTCGGCGAGCTCGCGGTCGCGGCCCACCATCCTCGTCACCGGCGCAGGCAGGTTGCCGCCGTCGCGCGGACGGGGAATCTCCGCGGCCGCCGCACCGCTCTGGTCGGCCAGGAGCGCGCGGAGCAGCTGCCGCGTCTCCGGCTCGGGATCGGCGGCGAGCTCGTCGCGCAGGGCACGGCGCAGCCGCTCGAAGACCAGCAGCGCCTCAGACCGCCGACCCGCGGCGGACAGCGCCCGCATCATCGACCGTTGCGCCGGCTCGTGAAGCGGGTCGGCGCTCACCACGGGCGCCAGCAGCGACACGGCCAGCTCCGGGTCGTCCGCCTGGAGGCGGGCCTCCACGAGGTCCATGACGACCCGCGACCGCCACTCGCGGAAGCCGCTCAGGCATGCCTGCGCCCACGGCTCGTACACGTCCTCGGGCAGGAGGTCGCCCGGCCAGCGGTCGAGGGCGGCGGTGAGCGCGTCGTGGTCGCCGTCGGACTCGGCCGCGCGCACCGCCGACGACAGCTCCTCGAGATCGGTCACGACGACGCAGCCAGGGCCGAGCACGACGAGGTCGTCGTGCATCCCGAGCGCGTCGGCGCGGTCGAGGCCGACGGTCGACAGTGCGCTCCTCGCCGCGTGGACGACCTGGTGCAGGTTGTTGCGCCCCGCTTCCGGGTCGACGTCGGGCCACAGGGCGTCGACAACGCGCTCGCGATGCAGCCGATGAGCCGGTTCGAGCGCGAGGAGCTTCACGAGCGTCCGCGCCTTGCGCAGCCGCCATGCGCTGGGGGCGACGTCCGACTCTCCGGCCGATACGTGAAAACCGCCCAGCAGACGAACGCGCAGTGCGCCGGCCAAGCTCGCCCTCCCTGCGCGGAAGTCTACTGCGGCCGCATGGCCACGACGGCTGAACAAGGTCGTGGATAAGCGCGTGCAAAGCATGCCCGCCTAGCGTGCGGCGCATCGACCGATCAATGCTCGACCACAGGAGAGAACATGCGAGCCAGTAGCGCAGCAGTCACGGACGACCACACCGCGCATCACCGACATCACGACCATCGCGGTCGGGACACCGGTGATCGGGCATGAACCCCATCGCCAGTCACGCGATCGCCGATCAGCGCGTCAAGGACATGCTCGACGAGGGCGCCTGCAGGCGGCTCGCCGCGCAGGCCCGCGCGGCAACCCCGCGGGCACCCCGGTCACGGCCGCGCGGCTCGTGGCGCGCGGCATGGTCACCGCTCATCGTTGCGCTGCACCGCTTGTCGCTGCCGCGCCGGGGCACGCTCGTGCTGCACGACGGCCACGCCGGCACCGAGCGTGCCCAGCCGCTGCCGTGCCCGTGCCCGTGCCGCAGCTCGACGTAGAGCTCGATGCGGCTCCAGTCGGGCGCCTATGCGCTCGCGAGCACGGCCAGCGGGCCGGCATCAGTGGACGGTCAGCGCGACCGTGGCGCTGGCGCCCGCGGGGTGCGCACCGTTGGCCGGCAGCCACAACCGGTAGTGGTCCGTCGTCCGGACGGTCGGCGAGATGGTGAACGAGTAGCTGCCGTCCCAGCGCACGCTCGTCGTCGCCCAGGCGTGCCAGGCGCCGCCGTAGTAGCCCTGCCGGTACAGGGTCTCCCCCGAGTAGAGCGCGCTGGTCCGGCCGCGCAGGGTGACGCTCGATCCGACCGGCACGCTGGAGGCCGACAGCGCGATGGACAGCCGCGGAGCGGTGCGCGGCCACGTCGCCGCGGCCCCGACCAGCTGGTGCACGGCCGCGGTGTCGGTCCGGGTGTCCTGGTCCCAGGAGCAGGTGCCGCGATCGGTGAGGGCGAGCACCGTCGCGGTGCCGGGGATCAGGTCAGGACCGCCCGAGTCGCCGCTGCACGTGTTGCCGTTGCCAGGCACGAGATAGAGCCAGTACGCGTCGTGCCTGGTGATCCGCTCCGTGGCGACCCGGCGCTGTCCCCGGTACGGGCTGCCGGTGCCGACCACCGTCACCGTCGAGCCGGTCCACGTGCCGAGCTTCCCGACCGCCGCGAGATGCGCCGGTGCCGGCGATTGCGTCCGGTAGGGCACGATGACCGCGATGTCGTGCATGGTGGACAGCCTGGGGTGATAGCCGGGGTCGACGTAGAAGCGACCCCAGTGCAGCTGAGCCGAAGCGCTCCACGTCGAGGCGAACGTGAACCGGACGCCGGTGCCGTCGTGCCGGCCGCCCCGGAACAGGCAGTGCGCGTCGGTGAGGACGACCTGCGCGCCCCCGTCCGTCCGGACGAGCGCTCCGGTGCAGCCCGGTGCGGTGGCGCCCGGGCCGAGCACCATGGCGACGTACGGATGACCGCTGCCGTCGGGCGCGCCACCGGTGATCGCCATGGCCGCGGGCGCTCCCCCGGTCGCGGGCCCGGCGAGAGCCGCCACCAGCGAGGCGATCACGACGGGCAGCTTGAGCCGAGGACGCATCGGCGAATCGTAGCGGTCTCGGAGTCGTTCGGCCCGGTTGCTGCCGCCGTGTCCCGCGGCGCATCATCGTGCCTGAGAGGCAGGTGGATGGGATGGCATCTCGGCTGGCGGCGCGCGTGGTCGCCGTGGGCGCGATGGCACTGACGCTCGGGCTGCCGGCGCCGGCGCTCGCCGCCGACGGCCCGTCCGGCTTCTGGTACGGCACCGACAGCGCGTCGGTGACCATCACCGGCAGCGCGCCGTACCGGGAGCCGGTCGTCGGCGGCTACTACGGCGGCTACATCGGCATGGCGGGCAACTGGGCGAGATGGCAGGGCTGCGGCGGCAAGATCGTGTGGTCGTCGGCCAACAGCGCGCAGGCCAATGCCAACCGCCGCACGTACCACAAGGGCATCGGCACCGGCGTCTACTGGTTCATGGGTGGCCCCGGCGTGGACCCGCACTACGACGGCACGGCGCGGGAGGCGTACGCGTGGGGCAACGCCCAGGCGCAGCGCACGGCGAGCAACGTCTCGCACCTGGCCGTCACCTATCCGGTGATCTGGATGGACATCGAGCTGCCTGGTGACGCGCCCAGCTACACGCCGGCGCCGGACAACGGCTGGAACTCCGTCTACGCGTCGCCTTGCAGCGGCCGGGTCGTGCAGAGCTTCGTCCCCGCGCGGCTCGACCGGGCGACCTTCAACGGCTACTGGGACTACATCAAGCAGCGCACCCACTTCGTCCCCGGCGTCTACTCAGCGCCCGACGTCTGGACGAGCATCTTCGCGGGCACCAGCTACGGGAGCATCCCCGGCACCGACGAGTGGACCTACCAGCCCTTCACGAGCAAGCTGAGCGATCCTCCGTACGGCTGGTGCCTGCGCGGCACGTCGACCTGCGCCCGCTTCTTCGGCGGGGTGACGACGTCCAGCAGCCACGCGCTGATGTGGCAGTGGTCCGGCGGCGGTGGGAGCCGCAACGGCTACGGCGACTTCGACCAGATCGACGCCAACCGCCAGTCGTAGGGAGCCCCGCATGGCGTGGATCCCGCCGGCGCCTGCCCGCGTCTCATGAGCGTGGAGCGATCGATGATGTGGCGCTACGGGTTGGCAGCGCTCCTGGTGGCCACCACCGGGTGCGGGGCCGATCGCGCCGGATCGGAGCCTTCCGCCACCGCGCGCGCCGCCCGGCACCAGAGCACGGCCGATCGGCGGGCGGATGCCGCGGTGTGGGACGAGCGCGGCCACGGCGTCGTCCAGCTGTCCGATGCGGACAACGGCCGGGTCGTCCTCGTCGACATGGGCCAGCGTCTCGAGCTGAGCCTCGGGGACGGCAGCTCGGCGTGGGTACCGCCGTACCTCGTCGGGCCGCGAGGCGGCACCGGCCAGGACCGTCCGCTCTACCTGCAGGCGGCGACCGGCTATCCGTCGCCCGGACCGGCCCGCGCCCGCCTGCTGGCGGGCAACCCTGGCGACGTCGTGGTGCAGAGCCATCGCGCGTCCTGCGGCGACGGGTGCGACCCGTCGATGACGTTCGCCGTACGGGTCTACGTCAACACGCTGCCGTAGGGCTGACGAGGGGGCGGCCGCTGGTCCTGGCCGCCCCCTCGCCCGCTCACCCGACGGTGACCACGAGCGACTTGAACTCCGCAATGCCGAGGGTGAAGACGACGTTCGTGCTCTTGTTGCCGACCGAGACCGACAGCGCGTAGTACGACCCGCGCGGGTTCGTCGTGTCCGTGGCCGGCAGCAGCTCGTTGTCGTACTGGTAGCGGATCTGCGCGCAGGTCGTGCGCGTCACCAGGGCCAGGTTCTTCAGGTTGATGTTCTGCGACCCTCCGGTCACGCCGTGCGGCTGGAGCTGGAGCTTGTCGACCTTGCTGTACGGCGTGCCGGCCTTGTTGACGACCGTCACCCGGATGCCGCGCCCGACGGCCTCGCCGCAGAGCTGCACCACCGTGCTGACCGCCGTCGGCCCGTTGTCCGTCAGCGTCAGCGTGCCGTTGTACGTGGTCGACGTCGGCGACCCGCTCGGGTGGAAGGTGACCGGGAGGTTGAATCCGGTGTTCGCTGAGTACCGGCTCGGCGGGCTGGTCGCGCTCGCGACCGAGAACGGCACGCCGCTGGTCACCTGCGAGTCCATGATGAGCTCCGCCTGCCCGGTGTTGGTCACCGTCAGGTTGCTCGTCGTGCCGCCGAGGCCGGCCGCCGTCGGCTCCACCACGGTGGGCGGGAAGACGATGCGGTTGGTCGACGTGCCGATGGTGGGCAGCAGCCCCGTCCCCGCCAGTGCCACGGTCAGCACGGGCGTCGCCGGGTCGGTGCTGGCGAGGGAGAAGCTGCCCGACCGCGCGCCCGCCGCGGACGGGTTGAACACGAGCGTGAGGTCCAGCTCGTTGTGCGCCCCGATCACGGTCGGCGTGGTGGGTGGCCCGCTGAGCGTGAACTCGGGGGCCGTCGCGGCGACGAGCGAGTTGACCGTCAGCGGGCAGTCGCTCTGGTTGAACACCGCGAGCACGAGGCTCACCGTGCTCGGCGAGGTGCGGTCGTCCACCGCGACGCCGCCGAAGTTGAGGCTGTTGCTGCCGGCCACGATCTTGCTCGTCGCGCCGTTGCCGGACAGGCTCGCCGTCAGCGTCGGGGTGACCGGGTCATCGGTCGTGATGGTGAGGGTGGCCGACTTCGGCCCGCCGGACGACGGCGTGAACCGGACCGTCAATGCGTACGAGCTGCCGGGGTGCACGACCACCGGCAGGGCGCTCGCGTTGACCACCGAGAAGTCGCCGGAGTCCGGCCCGCTGATCGACGCGGTCTGGACGGTGAGGTCGGCCTGCCCGGTGTTGGTCACCGTCTCCGTCAGGTCGCTGGCCGTCCCGCTGCATGTCGCGCTGAACGTCAGAGGTCCTGGCGACAGGACGGCCGTCGGCACGCCGACGGTTCCGCTCACCGGCACGGTGACGGTAGGCGTGATGGGGTCGCTGCTGCTGATCGTGACGTTGCCGGTGCGCAACCCGTCCGACGAGGATGCGGTCGGTGCGAACTTGACGCTGAAGACGACGCTGCCGCCCGGCGGGATCGTCTGCGGCACGCCGGGGTTCGACAGGACGCTGAAGGCCGGGTCGCTGCCGGAGGCCATCGACACGCCGTTGACGAGCAGGTCCTCGTTGCCGGTGTTCTGGATGGTCAGGTCCCTGGTCTGCGACGTCCCGCGCGCGACGGTGCCGAAGGCGAGGCTGCCGCTCACGGCGATGACCGGACCGCCGGCGCTCACCTTGAAGAAGACCGGGTCCATCTTCGACGTCGCGCCACCGGTTGCCGCGGCGTTGCCGGTGAAGACGCCGTAGAAGGTGCGGCCCGCGACCTTCACCTGCTGGTAGTCGCCGAGGTTGCGCTGCCGCGCGTTGCCGTTGTCCTTGTTGGGCGAGAGGAACGTCTCGAGCGTCTGCGTGGCGAAGCTCTGCCCGTGGTCGGTGCTCATCGCGAAGTGCGCGGTGAAGATCGGCAACCCGGTCGAGGAGAACCCGTCGAACGTGTCGTACAGGATGCCGATGGTGCCGTTGCTCGCGACCGCGATGGACGGCAGCGCCGCCTGCACCTGCCCGGTCACGAACGTCGTGGCGGTCACGTTCATGTTGTTGCCGGTGCTGTCGGACTGGAGCCTGGCCAGCGACAGGCGGTTGTTGCCGGTGCCCGAGTCGCGGTTGCCGTACACCACGTACACGTCGCCCGTGGTCGGGTCGACGGCTGCGTGGTCCACGCCGCCGAGCAGCGCGTTGACCGTTCCGAACTTGGTCGGCTGGTCGCTGTCGGCGTTGGCGACCACGATGCCGGTGCCGCTGCCGTTGAGCGTCCAGGTCTGGCCGCCGTCGGTCGAGCGGTTCAGCCGGTAGTTGACGCTCTGCGAGCCGCCGGAGCCGCCGCCGGGCGACTGCTGCCAGAGGTCGTACATGAAGCCGGTCGTCGGGTCGTTCGCCAGCCGGTGACCGGGATTGATGCCGCCACCGGAGTCGCCGACCTTGTTATCGCGCACGAAGTTCGGCGGCTGGGTGCCGGTCGCGACGGCGACCCGCATGTCAGGGCTGCCGTTGAAGTCGTCGTACGCGGTGTACGTGTTGTCCTGCGCGGCCGTGGTGGGATCGCGGTTCACCAGCAGCCACGGCTGGTCGACGCTGTGCGGGGTGCCCGACGAGTTGATGCTCGACACCTGAGCGGTCGGCGGGCTGCCCGGCGCGTTCCACGACCAGGATGCGGCGCTGGTGGGGTCGGTCGTCGAGCCGGAGTAGATCTCGCTGACCGTCGAGGAGAAGGCCAGGAACGTGCCGTAGAGCGTGCCGTCGCGCCCGAAGTCGATGGCCTGGTCGCACGGGCAGCCGTTCGTCGCCGTGCCGTTCGGCGGCGGCGGGATCGAGTTGAACCTGGTGAACGTGCTGCCCCCGTCCTCGGAGACGAACAGCGGCGCGTTGCCGCCGTTCCAGCCGCCGAAGCCGGCCGCTACCACGATCTCGTTGGTGTTCGCCGGGTTGACCGCGATCGAGGGCTCGGTGAAGCTCCCGGTCGACGAGTCGACGTTGCGGATGAACCCGGATCCCGACGGCGCCTTGTGCTTGCTGTGCAGGTAGTCCTGCGCCGTCGCCGGGTGCGTCGGATGGGAGGCATCCGCGGGCGAGCTTCGTGCGGACGCACCGGACGCGCTCTGACCGGCGGAGGCCGTCACCGGGAGGCTGAGCGTCATGCCCAGAGTGGTGACAGCAGCAACTGCAAGCGCATAACGGCGGAGAGCAACCATGACCGCGACCCTTCGAGAGGGGCCTGGAAAAGAGGGACGCCAGGTTCACCGGACGCTTCACTCGACCACTCCGACGGTCAAGGACCAACTCGCGGCTAGATCGACCGGGCTGCTCAGCCTGGTCACAACGGCCCATCTCCGTATCTCGGTGCGCATGTGCAGCGCGACTAAGAGCACCGACGGAGGTCAGGAGTGCGCATGCACTCGACAAAGCGCACTGCCCGGCACGATGTCGATGCCGATCGTGCTATGGCACCTCTCATCCGGACTAGCGCTGGCGAGCGCCTGCCGACCGGTTCAGGCGCTTTCTCGCATCAGTCCTCACCCGGAGGCGCACCGGTCGCCTGTCGGTCATGGCCTGGTTGCCTGTGGCCCGAAGTGGTCCTCGGACTGATGCCTTCGCCAGCCGATCTGAGCCGACGCTGGCCATGGTCGTCCCTCTCTGGCCCGCTGCCGGGCAGACGGATCGTCACACGGCCCCGTCGGCGAGCGGAAGGAGTTTGCCCCGGGGCTGGCACAAGAGGCAACGGCGCCCTGTGCCAGCGTTGACTAGCCGTTCCAACTCGGGGATTCCCAGAACGGAAGGCTGCGGCTGGGCTGCACCGGATTGCATTTGCTGGGGTGCAATGAATCCCGAAAGGTGGGTCAGAAAGGGGAGGCACGACAGCGAGAACCGGCGCGCCGTGAACGCGTTAATTTCACACGTACGGGCACGTCCAGGGGGCGCCTAGCTTACTGCTGTCAGCAATGGTGCGGCGGATGGACGCCGTCCTACGGATGCTCAGTGGGCCGGGTGAGACTCGAACCCACGGCCAAGGGATTATGAGCACTCCCCGCCTGAGCGCTGTGCCGCTCCGCGCGCCGTGCGGGGTCAGCGGGAGCGTAGGGCGTCGAATCCCCCGCTGTTGCCGGGCGCTCCAAGCGCTAGTTGATCGCCTGAGGCTGCCCGGCATGAGCCGCGCTCACCCGCGGACAGCGGGCACGCGCCACCCGGATGCCGAGCAACGTGTCACATTTCGTCTCGCACCCGCAGGCTGGCACGCACTTCGGGGATCCGCGACACAGCGACGCGCGTCGTCGCCCTGGTCCTCGCCAGCGCGGCCCTGACCAGCGTCCTCGCCACTACCCGTGCCGCGCTGGTCGACGATCCTCAGCCGGGGGGTCGCCTGCGGACGAGGCAACCGACCCGTAGGGCTTCTAACGCGTCGCGCCCAGCCTCCCCGAGCTGGGCCCGCCCGTCGTCACATCGCCTTCCGCGCCTATCGCGTTCCAGGCAGGGGCGCGTCCCTTGCGCAGGCAAATGAGGCAACAATCAGGTTGCCTGCCACCACCCCCGTCGGCGGGCCAGACCGAGAGGAAGCTCATGCGCCGCTTCATTGCCCTGGCTCTCAGCACCGTCGCCGTCACCGCGGCCCTAGCCGTTCCGGCCGCCACGGCATCCGCTGGCTCATCGGGGCCGCAACCATTGACCGGCTGCTGCAAGCACTGACTCAGGAGGCACGCCTTCGTGCGCCCCGGCTGGTCGGCGCAGGCCGTGGAATGCCGCTCGCGTCGGCCAGCCGTGCGTACGCCTCGGTGGCCTCCTGATGACGGTCCAGGTCCACGAGCAGCTGAGCGAGCCGCCGCCATGCAGTAGCGGCGTACCGATCGGCTGAGGACGCCTCGAAGTCCTCAGCAGCGTTTCGGTACAGCACCAGTGCGCTCTCATGGTTCCCCATACCGGCGATCACGTCTGCCAGTCCGAGGCGCGCTTTGGCGGCTTCAAGGGTCGGACCGTCTGCAGTGCGACTCACAGCCGATGTGGCATGGGCGAGCGCTGCCTCGTCGTCGCCACGGCTGAGCTGCAATCGCGCCAAGTCGATCTCCGCCTCGGCGATCTCCGCTGGGCTGCCGACCTCGTGCAGCTCGGCGAGAGCTCTGTCGAGGACTAGCCTGGCGTCGTCGAGCGGCGGGTCATCAAGCTCTAGCATCAGCCAGCCAGCGTTGCGACGCAGCGCCGCGGTCGCCCACCGAGCTTCGATCTCCCCGAACAGCGCGAGTGCCCGTTCGGTGAGTTGAAGCGCTGTTGCGATGTCGCCGTTGCCCTGAGCGACAAGGCCAGCGTTCCAATACGCGGACGCGCGGGCCCGCACCGACCCGTGCTCCTCGGCCCGGGCGAGAACCTTCGTGACAAGGCAGCGGGCTCGGACAAGGTCGCCGCGCTCGCAATAGCAGAACACCAGGGTCGAGGCGAGCTCGATCAGAGCCTCATCGGCCAGCCCGGTGCCCCAGCCAGCTTCCCGTAGCGCGGCCTCCCCGACATCGACTGCCCGATTCATGTCACCGCACTGCATTGAGGTGCGACAGAGCAGCATCAGAGCCTTGGTGCGGTTCACGGACGGTGGCAGCTCGGGCAGTTCGATGAGCTCCTGAAGCAGCTCCACGGCATCGTGCATCGCATCCAGGTCCGCGAGCGACCCTGCAAGCCCGTACATTGCGGTCGCCGCGCGAGGCTCATCATCGACGCTACGGGCGCGCGCGAGCAGCTCCGTGTAGCGGTCGCGGGCAGTCACAGCGTCCCCAGAGAGGAGAGCGAGCTCAGCGAAGTTCAGCTCGACATCCATCGCCACCGGATCTCCGGCCCAGGGCTCGCCAGTGGCTAGGTGCTCGACGGTGCAACCCAGCGCCCTCGCCAGCGCGTGCAGCACGTCGTTGCTCGGTTCACGGCGCCCGTTCTCGATTCGGGATACGTGGCTGTTGTCGATCCTCACAACGCGGGCGAGCCTCTTCTGGCTGAGCCCGCGTGCGCGGCGCAGCTCGGCGACTCGTCTTCCGACCGCTCCCGACACGACGCCGTCCTCTGAGCTACGCATGGCGACCCCCTAGGGCGTTGGCGGAAGCCTAACCGCTCTGTGACCTGACGATTCTCGCGCTGCGAGGTGAGCGCCCTAGAGGAGTCCCGGCTGATCCTGATACGGCAGGTTGCCCGCGAGTTGGCGGAGCCAGAGCGATCCCTGGCGCATGCACCGCTTGCGAGTCGCGCGGGCATTCACCGCGTCCCCGATCGCTAGCGGGCGCAGCGATAGGAGGTCCAGCGCGTCGGCGATCCGTACGAGAACGTGCTTGCCACCGTCGCGCTTGCTGGGTTCGATGCTTGAGGCATGGCTGCCGCCGACGCCGATCGAGCGAGCAAGCCGCTTCTAGCTCCTGCGGTGTGCCCGTCGGAAGTCCGCACCCCGCCGCACGAACCGCCGCGAGATCCACCAGCGCCCCTTTCCCGTATAGCCAATGGCCAGAGCATCCTACAGGAGGGCCGGATTATGACTGCTGCGTCGGGGACCGGAGCGGAGTCCATGCGGTGAATTTTGCCGCCGCCCCTTTGACTGAGCTCGATTTGGTGCTCTCAAATCAAAGCTGCTCGGGCAGATTCGGCGTCGGCAGGCGCAAGGCAACGCTCCCGGCCGGCGCCTCGCTCGGGGGGTACGCGACGCCGGCCGGGAGACCTTGGTACGTGGCCTGGCCTCGACGATCACCCTCGACCCGCATCGGGCCCAAACCACGTCGCGATCTTCACCGGCCAGCCACGGTAGCGGGCGGATCGTCACATGAGACTGACCACCCGCGAAAGGAGTTGCCATGACCTGGCAGGAGCGGCAAGAGACCCTTTGCCAACGATCATGCCGTGGCGCCACGGCGATCACCGAGGGTGCACCAAGCAGACCGTCCCGGCACGACTAATCTTTGGGTGGGGCTTCGTGACCGAGATAAACCGCCACGATCAACAATGAGGTAGCGACGTTATTGAGCCGGCGCGATAGCGTCAACCGCAATTCGAAAAGTAGGGCGGGTGGGACTCGAACCCACGGCCAAGGGATTATGAGTCCCCTGCTCTAACCAGCTGAGCTACCGCCCCCTGCCGTCTCCCGGCACCCTACCAACGTCCTTCCAGATCGCCGGTGCAGAGTGCACGTGTGACAGGAGCGCGACCGGACGACGGTACGCACCGCCCGAGCAGGCAGTCGTGCGGGATCTGAACGAGCGCCTGCCCGGCCTCCTGGTCGCTGGCGCCGTGCTGGGAGCGATCGCGGTCGTCCTGCTGCGCTGGCTGAGCGGCAGCGGACGCCTCGTCGCCGCCCGGCGCATTGCTCTCGTGCTGCTCGCCGGTTGGCTGCTGCTCACGGCCTGGGCGACCCTCGGTGGCCATCCGCAGCAGTGGGTCGCCCCCCGGTCGTACGTCAATCTCAGGCCGTTCGCCTCGTTCACGTCCGAGTCCGCCCGATCGACGAGCGAGCTCGTCGCGAACGTGGTCCTGTTCATGCCGCTGGGGGCGCTGCTCCCATTCGTCGTCCGCCGGCATCGGCTGCTCGCCGTGCTGGCGATCGCCTTGCTGCTGTCGGCCGGCATCGAGTGCTTCCAGTACGCCTCGCACGACGGCAGGTTCGCCGACATCGACGACGTCATCCTCAACGTCTCCGGCGCTCTCGCCGGCTGGGCCGCTTGGGGCCTGCTGCAACCGCTGCGCTCGGCCACGTCGGCATCGACCTGCGGCGGGCCGTGACGGCTCACGCGCCGCCGGTCACCGGTGCGTGCAGCAGCGCGCGATCGCCCAGCGGAGCAGCGAGCCGGACCCACCCGTAGTCGATCCGCGCGTACGCCGGGCACGGCCGCGCGCCGCTCTGGCGCTGCGACCACGCGGTCAGGACGACGTCGCGCGCGCTCTCGCGCACGGCCACGAAGCCGGGCGAGGTGCAGCCACCGGTCACGTACGCGAGGAAGACCCGGCGGCCGTCCTTGCTCAGCCGGACCAGCTGCCACGGCAGGCTCACCCACGAGGTGCCGGACTGCCGCGGCTCGGCGGTGGTCGGCAGCGGGGCCGGGCTCGCCTCCGCCGGCGCAGGGGTCGAGCGCAAGGGATCGGCGCTCGGCGTACCGGAGAGCGTCGGCAGGCCGCCGCCGCCCACGCCGCTTCCGCCGGAGCCCGCCCCGCAGCCGGTCGCCAGCATGATCGCCAGCAGCGGCACCGCTGCCGCGATTCGTCGCCTCACGCGAGCTAGGACGCATGCACCCGGCCGCCGGTTTCGCCGGAATGCTTTCGAGGTCTGGGTGGCTCCCGCGACAGGACTCGAACCTGTAACCTGCCGGTTAACAGCCGGACGCTCTGCCAATTGAGCTACGCGGGAAGGTCGGCACGGAGCAGCGCCCCGATGCCGGGACCAGCGTACCGTACCCGGCGAACCGCCCCTCGGGGATCGACTACCCCCGACCCAGCCGGGGTACGGCGCCCACGACACCTGGAGGACGCCATGCGCTACAAGTTGACCTTCGCCGTCGGGTTCGCCGCGGGGTACGTGCTGGGCGCCCGCGCGGGCACCGAGCGCTACGAGCAGCTCGAGAACGCCTGGCGCCGCTTCGTCGACACCCCGGCGGTGCAGCAGGCGGCCGGCGTGATCGGTGCGCAGGCCGGGCAGGTGATCGGCCAGGCGAAGCACGTCGTCGGCGAGAAGGTCTCCACGACCGTTGGCGGCCGGCTGCACGGCGCGCGCTCGCAGAACGGCACCGGCAGCCCCACGTCCTCCCGGTACGGGACCGCCGCCGACGACGCGGCCTCGCCGTACCCGGCCCCCGACTTCGGCGGCCACGCCTGAGCCGGAGGGCCGCTGCCGTTTCGTACCGGTGCGCCGGAGGTACGGCAACGGCATGACGGACGCGCGCTTCCCCGACCCGGGCGACCCGTACGAGGACGAGGGCCTCCCCGGCACCGACAACGCCCTGCCCGGCAAGCAGATCACCGGCGACCCGCAGGACGACATCGCGGTGCCGGGCGACACGCCGCTCGCGGTCGACGACTACGGCACCACGGCGGAGGAGCAGGCCGCTGGCGAGCCGCTCGACCTCCGGCTCTCGCGCGAGGAGCCGGACGTGCTCGACGCCGTCGACAGCGACCCGCGCGACGAGATCGACTCCGACGAGCCCTTCCCCGCCGACCGCGAGGAGCGGGTCGGGCGCATCGTCGAGCCGGACGAGGGCGCCCGCTCCGACGACGAGCCGACGATGGTCGGCTACGACGCCGACACCGACGGCGGCGGCTTCTCGGCCGAGGAGCGCGCGATGCACATCGAGCCCGGCGCCAGCGCCGGCTGACGCCGAGCCATCACCCAGAGCGCCCCGATGCCCCGCCTGCGCCGCGCGAAGGTCGGCGCCTCCGGCATCGCCCGCCGCCGGGTCGGGCGCGGCTTCTGCTACTTCACGCCGGACGGCGACCGCATCAGCGACCCCGAGGTGCTCGACCGCATCTCCGGCCTCGTCATCCCGCCGGCCTGGACCGACGTCTGGATCTGCCAGTACCCGAACGGCCACATCCAGGCGGCCGGCACCGACGCGGCCGGCCGGCGGCAGTACCTGTACCACCCGGCGTGGCGCGAGCAGCGCGACCGGGAGAAGTTCGACCGCGTCCTCGACTTCGCCGATCGGCTGCCGCACGTGCGCGACCGGGTGGTCGCCACGCTCGAGGACGACACCGGCTTCTCGAAGGAGCGCGTGCTCGCGGCGGCCCTCCGGCTGCTCGACCTCGGCTTCTTCCGCATCGGCGGCGAGCAGTACGCCGAGGAGAACGGCACGTACGGGCTCGCCACCATCCGCAAGGAGCACGTACGGGTGGCGGTGTCGGGGCTCATCACGTTCGACTACCCGGCCAAGCACGGCAAGCAGCGGGTGCAGGCGGTCGCCGACGAGCTGGTGTGGGACATCGTCGCCGGGCTGCGCCGCCGCCGCGGCGGCGGCGACGAGCTGCTCGCCTGGCAGGACGCCGCCGGGCAGTGGGTCGACGTGCGAAGCTCCGACGTCAACGATTACCTGCGGGCGATCGCCGCCATGGCCTGCTCGGCCAAGGACTTCCGGACGTGGAGCGCCACCGTGCTCGCCGCTGTCGGGCTCGCCGTCTCGCTCCCGTCGAGCCAGTCGCCCACCGCGCGCAAGCGCGCCGTCGCCCGGGCGGTGAAGGAGGTCGCCGACTACCTCGGCAACACCCCCGCCGTGTGCCGGTCCTCCTACATCGACCCGCGGGTGATCGACCTCTACGAGGACGGCATCACGATCATCGACGACCTGGACGCCCTCGGCGACGAGGCCAGGCAGGGCGAGATGGCGACCCAGGGAGCCATCGAGCAGGCCGTGCTGGCGATGCTGCGCGACCCCGCCGCGGCGCGCCGGCGGCTGGCCAACCGGCGCTCGCCGGCCCGACGGGCCGGCTGAGCCGCCGCCTGTAGCCCGATTCGGGGCGCTTGCCCAGCCCCGTAACCGAACGGTGACCCAGCTCTGCACGAGGAGTTAGGTCGATCTTCCGTAAGACGGTGTTATCCCCTCCGCTACCGGGGCATCGGACGCCCATGATCCGCGGCTCCTGCCGGACGAGGGCCGTGCTGCTCGACCGCGACGGCACGCTCGTCGTCGACGTGCCCTTCAACGGCGATCCGTCGGCCGTCGCCCCGATGCCCACCGCGCTGGACGCGGTGCGGCGGCTGCGCGAGCACGGGCTCGCGACCGCGATCGTCTCCAACCAGAGCGGCATCGCGCGCGGCCTGCTCACCCCCGAGCAGGTCGATGCGGTCAACGCGCGGGTCGACGAGCTGCTGGGCCCCTTCGACGCCATCGTCTACTGCCCGCACGGACCGCTGGACGGGTGCGCGTGCCGCAAGCCGCGGCCGGGGCTGGTCCACCAGGCGGCGCGCGCGCTCGGGGTCGACCCGTCCGAGTGCGCGCTCGTGGGCGACATCGGCAGCGACGTCGAGGCCGCCGCCGCGGCCGGCGCGCGGGGCATCCTCGTGCCGACCGCGGAGACCCGCCAGGCCGAGGTCGACGCCGCGCCGGAGGTGGCGGCCACCTTGGCCGACGCGGTCGGCCGGCTGCTCGCCGACGTGGAGCAGCCGGCGTGACCGGAACGGCTCTGCTCTGCCGGCTCGACAGTGACGGGGACGTGCTGCTGTCCGGGCCGGCCGTCCGCGCGGTCGCGGCGCGCGCGGCCCGCGTCGTCCTGCTCTGCGGACCGCGCGGCGAGCAGGCCGCTCGCCTGCTGCCCGGCGTGGACGACGTGCTGGTCTGGCGCTGCCCCTGGATCGACGCGGATCCCCCGCCGGTGGAGCGGGCCGACGTCATGGCCCTGGTCGAGCGGCTCCAGGCCGTCGGCGCCGAGCGCGCGCTGATCCTCACCAGCTTCCACCAGAGCCCCCTGCCGACCGCGCTGCTGCTGCGGCTGGCCGGCGTCCCCTGGGTCGGGGCGACCTGCGACGACTATCCGGGCAGCCTGCTCGACCTGCGGCACCGCCTGCCCGACGCGGGCCTGCACGAGGTCGAGCGGATGCTCGCCCTCGCCGCCGCGGCCGGCTTCCCGCTGCCGGAGGGGGACGACGGCGCGCTCGCCCTGCGCCGCCCGCTGCCCGCCCTCAGCCACCTCGTCGACCGCCTCGCCGGCCCCCTCGCCAACCCAGGGCCGTACGTCGTCCTGCACCCAGGCGCGTCGGTGCCGGCCCGGGCGGCCGGGCCCGCGCGCTGCGCCGCTATCGCGGCCGCCCTCGCCGGCGCCGGCCGTCGCGTCGTCGTCACCGGCGGCCCTGGCGAGCGCGAGCTCACCCGTACGGTGGCCTCCGCCGCGCCGGGAGCCGTCGACCTCGGCGGCCGCACCACCCTCGCCGAGCTCGCCGCCGTCATCGCAGCCGCCGACGTGGTCGTCGTCGGCAACACCGGGCCGGCGCACCTCGCCGCCGCGGTCGGCACGCCGGTCGTCAGCCTCTTCGCGCCCACGGTGCCCGCCGAGCGCTGGCGGCCGTGGCGCGCTCGGCACCAACTACTCGGGGACCAGCACGCCGCGTGCGCCGGCAGCCGGGCGACCGTCTGCCCGGTGCCGGGCCATCCCTGCCTCGACGTCGACCCCCACGACGTCGTGGCGGCGGTGTCCCGGCTCGCCGGCGCGCCCGCATCAGCCCTGGAGGTGAGCCGATGAAGATAGCGATGGTCTCCGAGCACGCCAGCCCGCTCGCGGTGCTCGGCGGGGTCGACGCCGGCGGCCAGAACGTCCACGTGGCGGCGCTCGCCACGCAGCTCGCCCGCCTGGGCGACCAGGTCGTCGTCCACACCAGGCGCGACTCGGCGGAGCTGCCGCGCCGGGTGCCGATGACCGGGCGCGTCGTGGTCGACCACGTCGACGCCGGACCGCCGCGGGAGCTGCCCAAGGACGATCTGCTGCCGCACATGGACGCCTTCGCCGAGGACCTGCGCTGGCAGTGGCGCCGCCACCGGCCCGACATCGTGCACGCCCACTTCTGGATGTCCGGGCTCGCCGCGGTCACCGCCGCGCTGCCGCTCGACATCCCGGTGGTGCTCACGTTCCATGCCCTGGGCGTCGTCAAGCGGCGTCACCAGGGCGGCAAGGACACGTCCCCGCGCGAGCGGCTCGCCATCGAGTACCGGCTGCTGCACGACGTCGACCACGTCGTCGCGACCTGCTCGGACGAGGTCTTCGAGCTGGCCAGGCTCGGCGCCGACCGGCGGGCCGTCACGGTCGTGCCGTGCGGCGTCGACCCGTCGGTCTTCAAGGCCGACGGCCCCGCGGAGCCCCGCGACGGAGGGCTCCCCCACCGCGTCGTCGTCGTCGGCCGGCTCGTCGAGCGCAAGGGCATCGGCAACGTCATCGAGGCGCTCGCCGCCGTGCCGGGCACCGAGCTGGTCATCGTCGGCGGCCCCGCGCCGGACGAGCTCGACACCGACGCGGAGGCACGCCGCCTGCGCGCGCTCGCCACGGCTCACGGCGTGGCCGACCGGGTCGTCCTCCGCGGCCGGGTCGACCGCGCCGCGCTGCCCCCGCTGCTGCGCTCCGCCGACGTCGTCGCGTGCGTGCCGTGGTACGAGCCGTTCGGCATCGTGCCGCTGGAGGCGATGGCCTGCGGCGTGCCCGTCGTCGCCTCCGCGGTCGGCGGCCTGATCGACACGGTGGTCGACGGCAAGACCGGCGTCCACGTGCCGCCGCGCGACCCGGCCGCCATCGCCGCCGCGCTCCGCGACCTGCTGCCAGACGAGGCCCGCCGCCGCGCGTACGGCGCTGCCGGCGCGCGCCGCGTCAACGCCCGCTACCGCTGGGAGCGGGTGGCCATGGCGACCCGGCAGGTCTACGAGACGGTCGTCGCCGGCCACTCCGTCCGCCTCGCCGAGTCGGTGCGCTCATGACGCGGCTCGTGGTGGTGGGCGACGTGCTGCTCGACCGCGACATCGACGGGCACGCCGACCGGCTCTGCCCCGACGCGCCGGCCCCCGTCGTCGACGAGCCGGTCGAGACGTCGCGACCCGGCGGCGCCGGCCTGGCCGCGCTGCTCGCCGCGCGCGACGGGCACGAGGTCGTGCTCGTCACCGCCATGGGGCGCGACGAGGCCGGCGACGAGCTGCGGGACCTGCTCGACGCCGAGGGCATGCAGGTCGTCGACCTCGGCCACGACGGCGCGACGCCGGAGAAGGTCCGCATCCGCGCCGACGGCCGCTCGCTCGTGCGGCTCGACCACGGCGGCCGCCGAGCCGGGCGCATCGGACCGCTGGCCGGCGCTGCGGTCGACGCCCTGCGCGGCGCGACCGGCGCCCTGGTGGCCGACTACGGGTACGGCGTCGCGGCGCAGCCCGACGTGCGCGATGCGCTGGCGGCCCGGCGCGGCGGCCTCCCGCTGGTGTGGGACCCGCATCCGCGCGGCGCCGAGCCGGTGCCGGGGTGCGCGCTCGTCACGCCCAACTGCGGCGAGGCCGCGCTCTTCGCGGGCGGCGACGAGCCCGAGGCGACCCTCTCCGGCGTGACGGCCCGCGCGCAGCGCCTCCGGAAGCGCTGGTCGGCAGCGGCCGTCGCCGTCACCCTCGGCGACCGGGGGGCGCTGCTGGTGCAGGGCGACGGCCTCCCGCTCGTCCAGCCGGCCAGGCAGGTGCCGTGCTTCGACCCGTGCGGCGCCGGTGACCGCTTCGCCTCGGCGGCCGCCGGCCTGCTCGCCGACGGCGCGCTGCCCAGCGAGGCCGTCGCCGGAGCGGTCGAGGCCGCCACCGCCTTCATCGCGGCCGGTGGCGCGGCGGCGATCCGCGGCGGCCAGGGCCTCCGCAGCGGCGCGGCGCCGTACCCGAGCAGCGGGGAGGAGTCGGCGTACGAGGTCGTCGCCCGCGTGCGCGCGCAGGGCGGCACCGTGGTCGCCACCGGCGGCTGCTTCGACCTGCTGCACGCCGGCCACACCGCCGTCCTGCAGGCAGCGCGGGCGCTGGGCGACTGCCTCGTCGTGTGCCTCAACTCCGACGAGTCGGTGCGCCGGCTCAAGGGCGCCGGCCGCCCGCTGCAGCGCCAGCAGGACCGCGCCGCGATGCTGCGGGCGCTGTCCTGCGTCGACGCCGTCGTGGTCTTCGACGAGGACACGCCGGTCACGGCGCTCGAGCGGTTGCGCCCCGATGTGTGGGCGAAGGGCGGCGACTACGCGCTCACCGACCTGCCCGAGTCGACCGTGCTGTCCCGCTGGGGCGGGCAGGCCGTCGTCCTCCCCTACCTGGAGGGCCGCTCGACGACCCGCCTGATCCGGGGGGCGCGGTCGTCCGACGATCCGCTCGCGAAGGGAGCACCTGCTCGTGGCGCCTGAGATTGGGACCGTCCTCGTCACCGGAGGCTCGTCGGGGCTCGGCGCCGCGGTCGCGGCCGCGGTTCGCGACGCCGGCGGCACCGCCGTCGTCCTCGACCGGGTGGAGCCGCCCGGCGGGTACGACCACGAGGTCGTCGACCTCGCCGACACGAGGGCCGCCGAGGAGGCGACGCTGCGGGCTGCCAAGCGGGCGGGCGGCATCGACGCCGTCGTCACCTGCGCCGGGATCGACCGCTGCGGCGCGCTCGACGAGGTGCCCCGCGAGGAGTGGGAGCGCGTCGTCCTCGTCAACCTGCTCGGCACGGTCGCCGTCGTCCGCGCCGCCCTGCCGTCGCTCAAGGAGCGGCACGGGAAGGTCGTGACGATCGCCTCGACGCTGGGGCATCGGGTCTTCCCCGACGCGACCGCCTACTGCGCGTCGAAGTTCGGCGTCGTCGGCTTCACGCGCGCGCTGCAGAGCGAGGTCAAGGGTCAGGTCGGGGTCACCCTGCTGACCCCGGGGGGCATGCACACCGCGTTCTTCGATGACAGGGACGAGCGCTACAAGCCGCCGGCCGACGCGAAGCTCAACCGGCCGGAGGACACCGCGCGAGCCGTGCTGTTCGCGCTCGCGCAGCCGTCCGGCTGCGAGGTGAAGGAGCTCGTCGTCGCGTCGGCCTGGGAGGGGAGCTGGCCGTGAGCAAGGTATTGGGCATCAACGCCGTTTTCCACGACCCCGCCGCGGCGCTCGTGGTCGACGGCGAGATCGTCGCCGCCGCGGAGGAGGAGCGCTTCTCGCGCCGCAAGCACGGCAAGCCACCGGTGGCGTTCTCGACCTGGGAGCTGCCCGAGCTGTCGATGGCCTGGTGCCTGCGCAAGGCCGGCGTCCGTCCCGACGAGCTCGATGCCGTCGCGTACTCCTACGACCCCGCGCTGGCGCCCCCGTACGACGACGTGGTCGCCGATGCGTGGGAGGGCCTGCGCACGCTGTACGCCGAGCGGGCGCCGCTGTTCCTGCGCACCGCGCTGCCCGGCTTCGATCCCGACCGCACCCGCTACGTGCCGCATCACGTGGCGCACGCCGCGTCGGCCGCCTTCGCCGCGCCCTACCGGGAGTCGAGCGTCCTGGTGCTGGACGGGCGGGGCGAGACCCGCTCGCACCTGGCCGGTCGCGCGGCCGGGCGCGACATCGAGGTGCTCGCCGCGCAGTCGCTGCCGCACTCGCTCGGGCTGATGTACGAGGAGGTCACCGAGCATCTCGGCTTCCGGCGGTCCTCGGACGAGTACAAGGTGATGGCGATGGCGAGCTACGGCGAGCCGCGCTGGATCGACGAGCTGCGCGAGCTGGTCAGGGCGACCGGCGATGGCGGCTTCCGCGTCGAGCCGATCGACTGGGACCGCTTCGCGCCGCGGCTGCGCGCGTCGGGCGGCGCCGAGCCGGCCTGGACGCAGGATCACGCCGACCTCGCCGCCTCGGTGCAGCACCGTCTCGAGGAGGTCCTGCTCGACCTCGTCCGCTGGCTGCACGAGCAGACCGGTGACCGCGATCTCACGATGGCCGGCGGCGTCGCGCTCAACTGCGTCGCCAACTCGCGGGTCGCCAGGGAAGGGCCGTTCGAGCGGGTGTGGGTGCAGCCGGCCGCCGGCGACTCCGGCACGGCGCTCGGCGGCGCGCTGTACGTCGCGCGGCAGCTGGGCGACGACACCGCGCCGATGGCATCGGCCGCGCTCGGCCGCGAGTGGACCGACGACGAGATCGAGGCCTGGCTGCGCACCGCGTGCCTGCCGTACGAGCGGCCGCGCGACGTCGCCGACGCGGTCGCCGAGGTGCTGGCCGCCAACGGCGTCGTCGCATGGTTCCAGGGCCGCTCGGAGTACGGTCCGCGGGCGCTCGGCCACCGGTCGCTGCTGGCCCACCCGGGGCACGCGGCGAACCTGGAGCGGATGAACAACGTCAAGGGGCGCGAGCAGTTCCGACCGATCGCGCCCATGGTCGCGCTGGAGCGCGCGCACGACGTGTTCGACACCGGGCCGGTGCCGTCGCCGTACATGCTGTTCGTGCACCGGGTGCGCTCGGAGTGGCTGGACCGCATCCCGGCGGTCGTGCACGTGGACAAGACGGCCCGCATCCAGACGGTCAGCGCCGGCGAGGAGCCGCTGGTGCACCGCATGCTCACCTGCTTCGAGCGCCGCACCGGCCTGCCCGTCGTGGTCAACACCTCGCTCAACACCGCCGGCCGGCCGATGGTCGACGACCCGCGCGACGCGCTGGAGTGCTTCGGCTCGGCGCCGGTCGACCTGCTGGCGATCGGCCCGTTCGTCCTGCGGCGCGCGGTGCCCACGCTGCCCGCGGAGGTGACGTGATGGCGCCCTCGGTGTCGATCGTCGTGCCGACCATCGGGCGGCCGTCGCTGCGCGCGCTGCTCGGCTCGCTCGCGGCCGGCACGTCGCTGCCAGAGGACGTCGTGCTCGTCGACGACCGGCGACTGCCCATGACGCCGTTGCTCGGGAGCATCGACGACGAGGCGCGCAGCGACGTGCCGGAGGCCCTGCGCCACCGGGTGCGGGTGCTGCCCGGGCGCGGCCGCGGGCCGGCCGCCGCGCGCAACGTCGGCTGGCGCGCGGCGCGCGGCGAGTGGGTGGCCTTCCTCGACGACGACGTGCTGCCGCCGGCCGATTGGTGCGCCGCGCTGCTCGCCGACCTGGAGTCGTGCGCCGACGACGTCGGCGCCAGCCAGGGCCGGATCGAGGTGCCGCTGCCGGGCGACCGGCCACCCACCGACTGGGAGCGCAACGTGCGCGGCCTGGAGACGGCCAGGTGGGCGACGGCCGACATGGCCTACCGGCGCGCTGCGCTGACGTCGTCCGGCGGCTTCGACGAGCGGTTCCCGCGCGCCTACCGGGAGGATGCCGACCTCGGCCTGCGCACCGTCGAGCTCGGCTGGCGCATCGAGAGGGGACGGCGGCTCGTGCAGCATCCCGTGCGGCCGGCCGACCGGTGGGTCAGCGTGCGGCTGCAGCGCGGCAACGCCGACGACGTGCTGATGCGGGTGGTGCACGGCCCGCGCTGGCGCGAGCGGGCCGGCGTACCGATCGGCCGCCGGCGACGGCACCTGGCGACGGCGGCGGCGCTCGCCGTCGCTGCCGGTGGCGCGCTGACCGGCAAGCGGGCGGTGGGGCTCGCGGGCCTGGCCGCGTACGCCGCGCAGGTGGCCGAGCTCGCCTGGGCCCGCATCGCGCCGGGACCGCGGACGCGCGACGAGGTCGCGACGATGCTGGCGACCAGCGCGGTGCTGCCGCTCGCCGCCACCTGGCACTGGCTGGCCGGGTGGGCGCGGGTGCGCCGCCTGGTGGTGACCGGCGGCCCGATCGCCGCGCCGGTGGACGACGGCGTCACGGGCACGGCGGACGAGGGCGCCGTCGTGCGGGTCACCACCGTGGAGCTGCCGGCGTGAACGTCCTGCACTGGCACGTGCACGGCTCGTGGACCACGTCGTTCGTACGGGGACCGCACCGCTACCTGATCCCCGCCCTGCCCGACCGCGGTCCGGACGGCCGCGGGCGCCCCGACCGGCCGGGGACGTTCGACTGGCCGGAGTCGGCGGTCGAGGTCGCGCCTGGCGACCTGCGCGACGCGCCGGTCGACGTCGTCGTCATGCAGCGCCCGCACGAGCGAGAGCTGGCGACGCAGTGGCTCGGTGGGCGGGTGCCCGGCATCGACGTGCCGGCCGTCTACGTCGAGCACAACGCGCCGCAGGGCACGGTGAACGAGATGCGTCACCCCGTGGCCGACTGGCCCGGCGTGACCGTCGTGCACGTCACCCACTTCAACGACCTGTTCTGGGACTGCGGGGCTGCGCCGACGCGGGTGATCGAGCACGGCATCGTCGACCCCGGCTACCGCTACGCCGGCGAGCGCGCAGCTGCGTGCGTCGTCGTCAACGAGCCGGTGCGCAGGCGCAGGGTGACCGGCACCGACCTGCTCGACCGGTTCCGCGTCGCCGTCGACGTCGACCTTTTCGGCATGCGCTCGGAGGAGCTCGGCGGCGAGGACCTGCCGCAGACCGAGCTGCACGAGGCGATGGCCCACCGCCGCGTCTACCTGCACCCGGTCCGCTGGACCTCGCTCGGCCTGTCGCTGCTCGAGGCCATGCACCTCGGCATGCCCGTGGTGGCCCTGGCCACCACGGAGGTGGTCGAGGCAGTGCCGGCCGGCGCGGGCGTCGTCTCGACCGACGTCGACCGCCTCGTGGAGGCGACGAAGGCGCTCGTGCACGACCCGGAGCTGGCCCGCGCCATGGGCAAGGCGGCGCGCGAGGCCGCCCTCGCGCGGTACGGCCTGCCCCGGTTCCTGGCCGACTGGGAGCAGGTTCTCGCCGACGTCACGCGCTGACTGATTCCTGCGCTCTTGTCACACGATCGCAGCCCGTACCGTGCGCAGGGGCTCTACCAGCTCCCCGGGGCCCTCCACCCGCCACTCGCCGTCCGGGACGGCGCCACCGGTGAGCCAGCGCCAGGCCGCCGTCTCGGTGCAGACCAGCGAGGCGCGCGGGCGCTCGGTGGCACCTTCCTCGAGCGCCCACCGTCCCGCGCCGTCCGACACCAGGTGCCAGGACCCGCCGCTGCCGAGGTCGACCGCCACTTGCGCGCCGGCCTCCGCCGGCACCCGGCACTGGTGCGGCAAGGCCCAGACGAAGATACGGAGCACGTCGGGCAGGTACCGTCCGTGATCCTCGACCCGGCCGACCGCCTCGCGCATCTGCTGCTGGTGCACCCAGCGCTCGGTGAGCTCCTGGGCAAGGTTGAACCACAGCGGGACCGGACCGTCGCTCGCCCAGGACACCCATCCCTCGGTCGACAGGTCGCACTCCACATGGTGCCGGTCCAGCTGCTCGCCGCTCCAGGCGAGCAGGTCCGTGATGACGCGCCCGCTGAGCGCCCGTGCCCCGTCGACCCACTCCTGGTTCCGCTCGGCGAGCAGGCGCACGAAGCGGTCGCGGTCGGACATGTCGAGGATGCCGGCCCGATCGCAGTCGCGGTGCGTCGAGAGCCACCACAGGTCGTCCTGGAGCACGTGCAGCGCCAGCTCCTTGACCCGCCAGCCCGGCGCGGCGCTCGGTGCCAACCACTCGTCCGCCGTCAGGCCGTCGACGAGCACGACCAGATCGGCCCGTTCCTCGCGCGCCAGGGGGCGCACGTCCCGTACCGGGGCGCTCCACAGATCCACTCCCGCAGTGTGCCGGACGCCCCGGCACGGGTGCGACACTGCGACGATGACACCGATCGCGTCCTTCGAGCGGTATCCGCTGCTCCTCGGCCCCTCCCCCGTGCACCGGCTCGAGCGCCTCACCGCCCGCCTCGGCGGCGCGCAGCTCTGGGCGAAGCGCGAGGACTGCAACTCCGGCATCGCGTACGGCGGCAACAAGACCCGCAAGCTCGAGTACCTCGTCGCCGACGCGCTCGCCCAGGGCTGCGACACGCTCGTCTCGATCGGTGGCGTGCAGTCCAACCACACCCGCCAGGTGGCCGCGGTCGCGGCCCGCGCCGGGCTGCGCTGCGTCCTGATCCAGGAGAGCTGGGTCGACTGGCCGGACAGCGTCTACGACAAGGTGGGCAACATCCTGCTCAGCCGGCTCGCCGGCGCCGAGGTGCGCCTGGTCCGCGCCGGCTTCGGCATCGGCTTCAAGGAGAGCTGGGAGGCGGCGCTCCTCGAGATCGAGGACGCCGGCGGCAAGCCGTACGCGATCCCGGCCGGCGCCTCCGACCATCCGCTCGGCGGACTGGGCTTCGCCAACTGGGCGTACGAGCTCGCGGAGCAGGAGCGCGAGCTGGGCACGTTCTTCGACACCATCGTGGTGTGCTCGGTGACCGGCAGCACGCAGGCCGGGATGCTCGCCGGCCTCGCCGCGCTGCGCGCCGAGGGCGCCCGGCCGCGGCGGGTCATCGGCATCGACGCGTCCGCCAAGCCGAAGGAGACCGCCGACGCCGTCTGGCGCATCGCCCGGCGCACCGCCGCGCTGCTCGGCGTCGAGCAGGAGCTGCGCGAGGACGACCTCGTGCTGCTCGACGCCTACCACGCCGGCACGTACGGCATCCCCGACGATGCGACGCTCGACGCCATGCGCCTGGCCGCCCGCACCGAGGGCATGATCACCGACCCGGTGTACGAGGGCAAGTCGATGGCCGGCCTGATCGACCTCGTCACCGGCGGGACGATTGCGCGGGACTCGACCGTCCTCTACGCCCACCTGGGCGGCCAGCCGGCGCTCAACGCCTACAGCGCGCTGTTCGCCTGACTGGCGCGCTCAGCAGTCGACGTAGACGTCAAGCCCTGCTGTCTCCACGAAGCCAAGACGGGCGTAGATGCGGGCCGCCTCGTCGGTGTCGGGATGCAGATGCGCCAGCCCGGCGCCCTCGCGGAGTCCGTGCTCGATCAGCCAGGACGACAGCGCAGCGCCGATCCCACGGCGCCGGGCGCCGGGCGCGACGCCGATGCCAGCCAGGTAGAGCGCCGGCCCCGCGTCACCGTCGGTGCGCAAGCCAAGGCCCGCGGCCACGACCTCGCCGGCGCTCTCGGCGACGCAGACGGTGACCCCCGGCTGCTCGAGCAACCTCAAGACCCACGGGCGCTGGGTCTCGTCCGTGGCTTCGAAGGCGACCGTGTCGATGGCGAGCACCGCGTCGACGTCGCCCGGGCCCGCCGGGCGCAGCCGCACGCCGGCCGGGCTGGGCGCAGCCACGTAGGCCTCCGGACGTAGCCCCATGAGGCGCAGGGCGAGCACGTGCCGTCCGTACGGCCAGGCCACGGCGCGCGGTACCCGCAGGCCCCAGGGGGCCGAAGCGCCCGTGGGAAGTGGCCGGTCGCGATACCAGGCGCGCACCGCATCGATGTCGACGGCCGACGCGTCCATCACGTCTCCACTGCTCCACTGGACGTACGGCAGACCAGCCGTCATGAGCCGGGCACCGGGCAGTCGCCCGGCATCACCGCCGAAGCGGCGACGGAACCTGCCGTGCGCCTCCCAGGCATCGGCGTGCGCCGCACGGACCAGGTCACCGTCCACGCTCGAATCCTGCCAGCCGGTGGCCGGCCCGCGAAACGGCAGAGGGCCCGTCCACCGGACGAGCCCTCTGCCGCTGTCGCTGCGCTACTTCAGCACGATCAGCGTGGTGAAGACCTCACCGCTGTCGACCTGCACTCCGATCCGGTAGTAGTGCCCGGCTGCCGACTTCGGCGTCTGCCAATTGAACACGTACTGCTGCGCAGTGGCGTCCCACTTGAACGAGCCGCCGACCGTGGCCGGCGAGGTGCTGCTCGTCGCGGTTGCCGTGGTGCTGGTCGTGCCGCCGTCGACCGGCTGGAGCCACACCGGCATGTAGCTGGCCTGCAGGACCCCGCCGGATGCGTTCTTCAGCTGGAACTTCACCGGCACCGTCTGCCCGGCGTTGAACGCGCTCGCCGTGCCGAGGTCGTGCGCGGTGTTGGTGACCGGCTGCAGGAAGCCGCTCCACTTGTAGCCGACGTGGATGGTGAGCGACCTGGTCAGCACGTTGCCGGCCTTGTCGGTCGCCACCTGGGCGAAGGTGAAGTCACCCACGCCGTTCGGGTTGGTGAAGCCGCTCCCGGACTTCCCGGTCACGCAGGTCGCGATGCCGGACAGCGCGTCCGTCGCGTTGCAGGCCGGTTCCACCACCGGCTGGCCGACCGTGAGCGTGGTCGAGCCGGTGTACGCCGGGAACGTCGGGCTGGTCCTGTCGATGTTGATGCCGCTGACCGTGGCGGACGCGGTGTTGCCCGCCTGGTCCTTGGCCGTCCCGGTGACGGACTGGTTGGCGCCCTCGCCGGTCAGCGTCTGATCCGGCGTGCAGCTGGCGACCGACGACTCCGCGTCCGCGCAGGTGAAGCTCACCGTGACCGGACCGTTGTACCAGCCGTTCGAGTCGGCCGCCGTCGTCGCTGCCCCGCTGATCGTGGGCGGGACGTTGTCGACCTTGACCGTCAGGCTGTGCCCGGCCGCCGTCTTGTCCTCGACGTTGCCCGCCGCGTCCTTGCTCCAGAACGTCACCGTGTGGACGCCCTTGCCGACCTGGAACGGCGCGCCGTACGGGCTCGCCGCCCCGCCGTCGACGCTGTAGTACGTCGCGTCGACGCCGGACAGGTTGTCGTTGGCCGACAGGGTGACCGTCACCGGCCCGCCGTACCAGCCGGACGCGAGCGGGGCGGGAGCGCCGGCGGTGGTGACCGGCGCGGTGCGGTCGATCTGGATGCCGCTGACCGTACGGGTCGTCTGGTTGCCGGCCCGGTCGGTCACCGTCGTGGTGGCCGACAGGTTGCTGCCCTCGCCGGTGACCGTGCTGTCGGCCGGGCACGAGCCCGCGATGCCCGACAGCGCGTCCGAGCAGGTCCAGTGCACCGTCACGTTGCCCGCGTACCAGCCGTTGCCGTTCGGCGCGGTGATGACCGCACCGGACAGCGTCGGGTCGGTCTCGTCCACGTTGATGGGGCTCACCGTGGCGCTCGCGGCGTTGCCGGCCTTGTCCGACGCGTTGCCGCTCACCGACTGGTTGCCGCCCTCGCTCACCGTCTGGTCACCGTTGCACGACGCGATGCCGGAGAGGCTGTCCGTGCAGGTGAAGTTGACGGTGACGTTGGCGTTGTACCAGTTGTCGGCGTTCGCCGGCCGGTCGGCCTTGCCCGTGATGGTGGGCTTGGTCTTGTCGAGGTTCACCGTGGCGGTGTCGCTCGACGAGTTGCCGGCGTTGTCGACCGCGGTCCCGACGACCTTCTGGTCGGCGGCCTCGGTCGTGACGACCTGGTCGGCCGTGCAGCTCTTGACGCCCGACGTCGGGTCGTCGCAGAGGAAGTGCACGGTCGCGTCGCTGTTGTTCCAGCCGTCGTCGTTCGGGTCGGGCTTGATGGCGTGGCTGATCGTCGGCGCGGTCTTGTCGATCTTCACGCTGGCCGTGCCGTGGGTGCCCTCGTTGCCCGCGTAGTCGACGCTCCAGAACGAGAGCGCGTACGTGCCGTCCGCGGTCAGCGAGATCTTGTTGCCGGTCTGCGGCGCCCCACCGTTGACGGTGAAGTACGTCGCCTTGACGCCGGAGAGGTTGTCCGTCGCCGTGACGTCGAGCGCCACGCCGCTGGTCTGCCAGTCGGACGGCGCGCTGACGCTGGTCTCCGGACCACGCCGGTCGATCTTGATGTGGTCCACCGTCGCGGCCGTCTGGTTGCCGGCCCTGTCGGTCACGCTGCTCGAGGCGGACAGGTCGTCGCCCTCTCCGGTGACCGTGCTGTCGGCCGGGCAGGAGCCGTCGATGCCCGACAGCGGGTCGGAGCAGGTCCAGTGGACCGTGACGTCGCCCTTGTACCAGCCGTCGGCGTTGGGTGCGGTGGTGACCGCACCGGACAGCGCCGGGTTGGTCAGGTCGATGCTGATGTGACCGACGGTGGCGGAGCCGGTGTTGCCCACCTTGTCGGTCGCGGTGCCGGTGACCGACTGGTCGGCGCCCTGCGTCGCCACCGTCACCAGGTCCGCGCAGCTCGCGATGCCGGAGCCGGTGTCGGAGCAGGCGAAGCTGACGTGCACCGGCTCGTTGTTCCAGCCGTTGCCGTTGGCCGCCGGCTGCCGGGAGCCGCTGACCGCCGGGTTGGTGGTGTCGACGCGGATGGTGACCACGTTGCCGGTGCCGGCCGCGTCCTCGGCGTTGCCCGCCTTGTCGGTGCTCCAGAACGTCACGGTGTGGACGCCCTCGAGCCCCTCGGCGAACGGACCGGTGTAGGCCTGAGCGCTGCCGTTGTCGACCTTGTAGAAGGTCTTGTCCACGCCGGACAGGCTGTCGGTGGCGGTCAGGTTGACCGTGGCGGCCGAGGCGTACCAGCCGTTGTCGCTGTCCGGGGTGGGCAGCGTCGCGGTGGTGACCGGAGCGGTGCGGTCGATCTGGATGCCGTTGACCGAGGCGGAGGTGCTGTTGCCGGCCCGGTCGCTGACGGTGGCCGTGGCGCCCAGGTCGCCGCCCTCGCCGGTGACCGTGCTGTCGGCCGGGCAGTCCCCGTCGATGTGCGAGAGCGCGTCGGAGCAGGTCCACGCGACGGTGACGTCGTCCTTGTACCAACCGTCGGCGTTGGACGACGTGGTCGCCGCGCCGGAGAGCGACGGCGCCGTCTCGTCGACGTCGATGCCGCTCACGGTGGTCGAGGCGCTGTTGCCGGCGGCGTCGGTGGCGGTACCCGCAGCCGACTGGCCGGCGCCCTCGCCGAGGGTGACCGGCGAGCCGCAGGACTTCACGCCGGACAGGCCGATCTGGTCGTCGCAGGCGAACGTCACGGTGACGTCGTCGGCGTACCAGCCGTTCGCGTTGGCGGCCCGGTCGGGCGTGCCGACGATCGTCGGCTTGCTCTTGTCGATGCTCACCGTGGCCGGGTCGGTCGCCGAGTTGCCGGCGTTGTCGGTCGCGGTGCCCGCCTCGGCCTGGTCCTTGCCCTCGTGGGTCTCGGTGATCGGGTCGGTGCAGCTCGCGATGCCGGAGCCGCCGGTGTCGTTGCAGGTGAAGGTGATGGTGACGTCGGTGTTGTTCCAACCGTCGGCGTTGGCCGCGGGCGACTGGCTGTGAGCGATCGTCGGCGCGGACTTGTCGATGAGCACCTGGGCGCTCTTGTGGGCCTCGACGTTGCCGGCCTTGTCGACGCTCCACGCCTCGAGGCCGTACGTGCCCTCGGCGCTGAAGCTCACGCTGGTGCCGGTCTGCACCGGGCCGCCGTTGACGGTGTAGTGCGTCGCGGCCACGCCGGACAGGTTGTCGTCGGCGGACAGCGTCACGGTGGCGTCGGTGTTGTGCCAGCCGGACGGGGCCGAGACGTCGGTGCTCGGAGGGGTGCGGTCGATCTGGAAGCCGTCCACCGTCGTGGTGGTGGAGTTGTCCGCCCGGTCCGACACGCTCGCGGTCGCCGAGAGGTCGCTGCCCTCGCCGGTGATGGTGCTGTCGGCCGGGCAGTCAACGGGCGCGACGCCGGACAGGCCGTCGGCGCACGCCCAGTCGATGGTGACGTCGCCGTTGTACCAGCCGTTGCCGTTGGGCGCCGTGGTGGCCGCACCGGCGAGCGCCGGCGGGCTGCGGTCGATCCGCAGGTGCTGAAGCGACGCGGTCGCCGTGTTGCCGGCGATGTCCTTGACCGACACCGGGCCGGCGGTCAGGTCGCCGCCCTCACCGGTGACCGTCGTGTCGTCCGGCTGCGTGCTGCCGTCGACGCCGGAGGTCGCGTCGGTCGCCGTCCAGTGCACGGCGACGTCGCCGTTGTACCAGCCGTTCCCGTTGGGCGACGTGGTCGCGCTGCCCGACAGCGACGGAGCGCTCTTGTCCACGTTGATGCCGGATACCGTCGCGTTGCTGCTGTTGCCGCCGTTGTCGGTCGCGGTGCCGGTGACCGACTGGTTGCCGCCGTCGTGCGTCAGCGTCGTGGCACCGTCGCAGGTGGCGATGCCGCTCTCGCCGTCGGCGCAGTCGAACGTCACGTCGACGTCGGTGCTGTTCCACCCGGCCGCGTTGGGCGCGGGCGATGCGCTGCCGCTGATGGTCGGCGCGATGTTGTCGACCTTCAGCGTGAGGGTGTGCCCGGGAGCGGTGCTGTCCTCGATGTTGCCGGCGTTGTCGACGCTCCAGAAGGTCAGCGTGTGCACGCCCGGCGTCGAGAGGTCGAAGGCGCCGGAGTAGGTCTTGGTCGCGCCGCCGTCGACGTCGTAGTACGTCGCGTCGATGCCGGAGAGGTTGTCGGAGCCGGTAAGGGTGACGTGGGCCTTGTCGGCGTACCAGCCGGTCGCGAGCGGCGCGTTGGCCGACGCGCTGGTGACGGGCGCCGTCGTGTCGATGTGGATGCCGGCGACCGAGGCCGTCTTGGTGTTGCCCGCCTTGTCGCTCGCGCTGGCCGATGCGCCGAGGTTGGTGCCCTCGCCACCGACCGTGCTGCTGGCCGGGCACGAGCCGTCGATGCCGGACAGCGCGTCCGAGCAGGTCCACGCCACCGTGACGCTGTTGTCGTACCAGCCGTGCGAGTTGGGCGACGTGGTCGGTGCACCGGACAGCGTCGGGGCGGTCTTGTCGACGTTGATCGGCGACAGGGTCGCGGTCGCGGCGTTGCCGGCGTTGTCGGTCGCGGTGCCGCTGGCGCTCTGCGCCTTGCCCTCGCCGAGCGCGTGGCTCGGGGCGCAGCTCTGCACGCCGGAGAGGTTGGCCTGGTCGGCGCAGGTGAAGGACACGAGCACGTCGTCGGCGTACCAGCCGTTGCCGTTGGCCTGCCGGTCGGCCAGTGCCGAGATGGTCGGCGGGGTGCGGTCGATGTTGACGGTCGCGGTGTTGGTCGCGCCGTTGCCCGCGTTGTCGGTCGCGGTCCCGACGACCTGGTGCGTGCCCTCGGTGGTGACGGCCGTCGGAGCGGTGCAGCTCGCGACGCCGGAGCCGCTGTCGGAGCAGTTGAACGTCACGGTCACCGTGGCGGCGTTGATCCACGCGCCGTCGGTGTAGCCGGCGGGCGCGAAGACGTGGCCGATGGTCGGCGCGGTCTTGTCGATCTTGACGTGGGCCGTCTTGGTGGTCTCGACGTTGCCGGCCTTGTCGGTGCTGGCGTACGTGATGACGTGGTCGCCCTCGCTCGACAGCGTGAACGACGTGCCGGTCTGGGTGGCGCCCCCATCGATCGCGTACGTCGTGCTGCTGACGCCGGAGAGCGGGTCGACCGGCGACAGCGTCACGGTGACGTTGCCGTTGGTCCAGTTGTTCGACGCGCCGGTGATGCCGGTTGACGGCGCGGTCTTGTCCACCTTGACGGCCGCGCTGGTGGCGCTGGCGGTGTTGCCCGCCTTGTCCGACACCGACGCGCTCGCGGTCAGGCTGGATCCCTCGCCGGAGATCGTGCTGTCGCCGGGGACCGTCGCCGGGTCGACGCCCGAGCGATCGTCGGCCGCGGTCCAGTGGATGGTGACGTTGGCGTTGTACCAGCCGTTGGCGTTGGGAGCCGTGGTGGGCGCGCCGGTCAGCGTCGGGTTGACCCGGTCGATGCTGATGCCGCTCACGGACGCGGACGCGCTGTTGCCGGCCACGTCCGAGACGCTGCCGGAGACCGACTGGTTGGTGCCGTCGGTGCTGACCGTGCTGCCGGCGGGGCAACCGGGGGCGGCGATGCCCGAGTTGTTGGTCGCCGGGCTGTCGACGCAGGAGAAGCTGACCGTGACGGGGGCGTTGTTCCACCCGAAGCCGTTGGCGGCCGGCGTCCGGGAGCCGGTGATGGTCGGCGCGTCCTTGTCGAGCTTGAGCGTGCCGCTGCCCGTGCCGGCGTTGCCGACGCGGTCGCTCACCGCGGGGGCGGTGAGCGCGAAGATGCCGCTGGTGCTGAACGTGATGGAAGCGGTCGGCTGGGTGGCGACGCCCGAGCCGGCGTTGTTGAGGTCGGCGGCCGGGTCGCTCGCGGTCCAGGTGACGGTGGTGTCGGTCTTGTTCCACCCGGCGCCGTCGGCGGCCGGCGCGATCACCGGCGAGATCGTCGGGCCGGTGTTGTCCCGGACGTACGACGCGGACTGCGTGCCGAAGGTCTCGGGACCGTTGGCGGTGCACTTGCTCTGCCCGTTGGCGTTCTTGAACGAGGTCACCGTCACCGGCGTGGACGCGCCATTGCCGGCGGCCGTCGTGAACAGCGCGGCAGCCGCGCCCGCCGACGACGCATTGGTGAACCCGCTGGCGCCGGTCACCGTCCACGACGTCTTGGCCGACCCGTTGTCGAGGTCGACGCTGTTGGTGCCGTCGGAGATGCGGAGGCACGACGTCGTGCTGTCGGTGGTCACGCTCAGCGTGAGCGCCGCGCCCTGCCTGGCGTACAGCTTGCCGCCGACCGTTGCGGTGCGCGCGCCGTCGGTACTACTGAAGGCCGCGCTCACCGTCGACGCCGCCTGAGCGGTCCCGATGACGCCGGTGAGCCCGGTCATCGTGCCGACCACGAGGGCCAGCGCCGTTGCCCCGCGCCATGCCGTGCTGAGGCTCGTCCGCCGCGTGCCAGTCATTCGCCGCTCGTCTCGGGTCAGGAAGGGCGGCCGCGCCGCGCTCCACAGAAGATCCATTGGAGCGAAGGTACGAAACGGACAGGTCGGGGCACATGACAATGCCGGAGGAGATCGCGTTCAGATCCCTAAACGCGACGGATAGTCCGAAACGGCGCCCCGCCGGGTGTCAAGGGACGAACGGTCAGTCGCGCATCAGCCGAATGGCCTCATCGCGGCTCCCGACGCGCAATTTCTTCAGGATCGTCGAGACATGCACCCGTACGGTGCCCGGTGCGACGAAGAGCCGGCCGGCGATCTCCTCGGTGGTCAGCCCCTGGCGCAGCAGCTCCAGGATCTCCCACTGCCGGCTGGTCAGCTGCTGGCCGGCCGGCTTGGACCGTACCAGGATCCGGCGGCGCTGGCGGCCCCTGAACTCGTCGAGCACCTTCGCGACCAGCGAGCGCGGCAGCGCCGCCTCGCCGTTCAGCACGCCCCGCAGCGCAGCGCCGAGCCGGTCGGGGTCCATGTCCTTCAGGAGGTAGCCCTGCGCCCCGGCCCGCACCGCGTCGAAGAGGTCGTCCTCCTCGCGCGAGTAGGTCAGCATGACGATCGCGCACTCCGGCTGCGACAGGCTGATCTCGACCGCGGCCGAGATGCCGTTGCCCGGCATGTGGATGTCGAGCAGTGCCACGTCCGGCCGCAGCTGGCCGGCCAGCTCGACGGCCCGCCGCGCCGACGAGCACTCGGCCACGATGTCGAAGCCGTCGGCCGTCAGCGAGGCCCGGATGCCGGCTCGCGTCGGCGCGTGGTCGTCGGCGACCAGCACCCGTACGGAGGCGCCGCCGTCCCTGCTGCCGCCGTTGCCGCCGCAGGGGCCGGGACCGTCGGTCACCAGACCACCTCCACGACGGCGCCGCGGCCGGGAGCGGAGGTGACGACGAGCCGGCCGCCGACCCCCTCCGCCCGGTCGCGCATCGAGACCAGCCCGAAGCCGCGGTCGCCCACGGTGGCGGGGTCGAAGCCGGTGCCGTCGTCGCGCACCACCAGCCGGCGCGCCGGTGGACCGGCGAGCTCGACCCGCACGTGCGTCGCCCTGCCGTGCCGGACCGCGTTGCCGACGGCCTCCCGGACGATGCGGACCACGGCCTCGCGCTCGGCGGCGCTGGCCGGCAGGCTCTCGTCGGCGTCGATCTCCACCGGCACGTCGTAGCGGTCGGCCACCTCGCCGGCGGCCCGGCGCACCGTCTCGGCGAGCGGCTCGTCCAGCCGGACGGTCAGCGCGGTGAGCGCCGCGCGCATCTCCGCGAGGGCCCGCTCGGCTGCTGCCACCATCCGCTCCGCATCACGATCGCCGTCCTTCGCGCGCCGGGCAGCGAGCGAGCGCACGTAGCCGATCTCCTGCACGGCCCCGTCGTGCAGGTCCCTCGCTACCCGTCGCCGCTCCTCGAGCACCGCCGCCTCCGCCTGGGCGACCCAGTAGCCGCGGATCTCGTACCCGGCCCCCACGAGGAGCAGCAGGTAGAACGCGGTCCGCAGCAGGTCACCGGTGTAGACCCACTGCGAGTAGATCGACGGGAAGAGGAAGTAGTTGACCCTGGCGAGCGCGCCGAACGCGCATGCGGCGCCCAGCCACTCGTGCAGCGGGTCGCCGGTGCGCGTCGCCCGCGCGGTGAACGCGACGGCCGCGAGCGCGTACGGGACGGCCTGCACGAGCTGGAGGGCGAGCGCCGCCGGGTGCCCGGTGATGCGCGGGTAGCCGGAGCTTCGCGGCTGCAGCGCCGGATCGACCGCGAGCGGCAGGTGCGACCGGACCAGCCACAGCACGAGCACCACGGCGGCGAGGGCCGCGGCGGTGCCCGCGAGCGCCTGCCGGAGCCGGCGGGACGCGCGGCGCGGCGGCAGCACCGAGGCGATGGCCAGCAGCGTGACAGCCGTGAGCCGGACCGCGAGCGGCGCCCAGGTGGCGAACGGCAGGCTGCGGGTGGCGCCGACCAGCGCCGGCACCAGGGCGAAGAAGAGATCGCCGATCGCGAGCAGGGCGAGGGCACTGGCCAGCAGCAGGTCCCCCCCATCGCCCCGGCGGCGGACGCGCCCGTAGACGAGGAAGGCGGCCATCGACGCGGCGAGCGCGTCGACGGTCTCGAGCGCGGCGTGGGCAGGGACGCTGCGGTAGGCGAACCGGACCGACGGCACCACGCTCACCAGCACGGTGACGCCCACCGCGACCGCCGTCGCTCCCCACGTCAGCGTGCGGGGCGAGGCCGGCACGGCCACCCTGCCCCACCGCACTGCGCGACCGTCCACCCGCTGACTGTAAGGCGCGAGCCGGTCGCCATCGTCCATCTCGTCACCGGTGTCCCGTCCGGGGTGATCGATTGCCTAGTTACATCGGACGATGATCGGCCGCCCCCCTCAAGTACGGCAAACGGGTGACGAGTCAGTCCTCGAAGCAATGACCCAGCCACCGACGGTCGTGCGGCGGACCTCGCCGTGACCGACGAGCTACGGACAGAAGGAGCGCACGATGCGCAAGCTCAACAAGAGGGCGAAGATCGCCATCGTCGGCGCCACGATCGCAGCCGTCGCCGGTGGTGGCGTCGCCTACGGTTACTGGAGCACGACGGGCAGCGGCAGCGGCTCCGCGGCCACTTCCGCCGGCGCCAGCAACCTGAGCATCGCCCAGACCAGCGTCATCAGCGGTCTCGCCCCCGGCGTCGCCGCGCAGACGATCAGCGGCACCGTCACGAACAACGCGGTCAACAACGCGTACGTCAACACGGTGACCGTGAGCATCTCGTCGGTGACGGGTGGCGCGGGCAGCTGCGACGCCACGGACTACACGCTGAGCAGCCCGGTCATGTCGATCGCCCAGGACCTGGCTCCGGGCGGCAGCGCCGGCTTCACCGGCGCGACCCTCGCCTTCAACAACAAGGCGACGAACCAGGACGGCTGCAAGGGCGCCACGGTCAACCTGGCCTACGCCAGCAACTGAGCCAACTCGTCCGCGGGGGCAGGGCGCGCCGATGGCGACGCCCTGCCCCCGCGGCCGTGATGGGCACGCCGAGCGGTGACGGAGAGGTCGATGACCGAGCAAGCGAGCGAGGCGCGCGGTGGCGTGCGCAGGAGGCTCCTCCTGCTGCTCGCCCTGCTGCTCCTGCTGCTCGGCTCGTGCGCCGTCATCAAGACCGACCTGCACGCCACGCCCAAGCCCGACTTCGCGATCGGCGCAGCCCCGGCGAGCCGATCGGTGGAGCAGGGTCAGCCGGTGACCTTCACCATCACGGTGAGCACGACGACCGGGCTCACCGGGCCGGTGACGCTCGTCACCGCCAACAACAACGTACCGAGCGGTACGACGGTGTCCTTCGCACCGGCGGCGCCGGCGCTCACCACGTCGAGCCCGTCGGCGACGTCCACCATGACGCTGACGACCTCGGCGGCGACGCCCATCGGCTGGTACAGCATCGCGGTCGTCGGCACGGGCACCACTGGCCAGAAGCACTCGGTGGCCGTCGGGCTCACCGTCAACCGCGCGCTGAGCGGCTCGTTCAGCATCAACGCAACGCCTGCGTCGGTGAGCGTCGCTCCCGGCTCGACGGCGGTCTACTCCATGCTCATCACCCGTCATGACTGGCCGGACCCGATCGATCTCGACGTCACCGGGAGCTTCCCGCCCAGCGTGCTGCCGGCCCTGGATCCCCACGACGACAGGGGCGACAGCGCCACGCTGCAGGTCGCCACGAGCACCGGCACGCCGGACGGCACCTATGCCCTCTACGTCATCGCCTCGTCCCAGGGCCACGACTCGTCCGCCCTGGTCCATCTCGTCGTCGACAGCAAGCTGTCCGGCAAGCCGTTCAGCCTCTCCGGCGGACCGACCGGGCTGCTCGCCCCCGGCGTCGCGGCGCAGCCCATCGACCTCGTCATCACCAACCCCAACAACCAGCCGCTGCCGATCGCGAACATCTCGGTCACCGTGACCGGCACCGACCGTCCCGGCTGCACGGCAGCGGACTTCGCAGTGACGCAGTACGGCGGCCCGTACCCGCTCACCGCCCCGAAGCGCTCGGCGCGCTCGCTCTCGCAGCTGGGCGTCGCCTCGTCCGACATGCCGACGGTGCGGATGCTCGACCTCGCCCGCAACCAGGACGCCTGCAAGTCCGCCGTCGTGTCGCTCGCCTACTCCGGCTCGGCGCAGGGGAGCTGACATGGCCTCCCACGCCCGGCACTCGCGCCGACGCAGCCACCGCTGGCTGGCGGTGGGCGCCGGGGCTCTCGCGTCGCTGGCGCTCGCCGGCACGGCGACCGCGCGGTGGGCAAGCTCCGGCACGGGCGCCGGCGGCGCCTCGTCGGCGGCCGGCCTCGCCGCATTGACGACGACGGCGACCGTCGCGACCGGTGCGGCGCTGGTGCCGGGTGGCACGGCGGCCGCGCTGTCGCTCAAGGTGGCCAACCCCGGCAGCATCGCCGTCACGGTGACCGCGATCGCCCTCGACTCCTCGCGGTCCATCGTGGTCAGCGGCGCCAAGGGCACGTGCACCAGCCCGCCGCTGACGGTGACCACGCCCGTCGGCTGGGCCGGGCTGGTCGTTCCCGCCGGCGGCACGACGGGCGCCACCACGATCGCGGGCGCGGTCAGCCTGGGCGCCGGCGCGAGCAGCGGCTGCCAGGGCGCGACCTTCACCATTCCGGTGACGTTGGCGGGGCACAGCTGATGAAGCGCCGACCGATCCTCGTCGTCACCGCCTGCGCGGTCGCCGCCATGGGCGTGGCCACTCCCGCCTGGGCGTACTGGAGCGTCGGCTCCAGCAACGCCACCGGCTCGGCGAGCGCGAGCGTCCTCGGCACGCCGACCATCTCGACGTCCGGCGTCATCGCCACCGACGTCACCATCAACGTCACGGCAGCGCCGGCGAGCGGACTCACGCCGACCGGCTACCGGGTGGCCCGTACCGCACCCGGCGCGACCGTCGCCACGGTGTGCACCATCACCGGCACCACCGGAAGCTGCCACGACACCGCACCGGCCGTCGGGCAGACCAACGCGTACTCGGTGTACGCCCGCTACACGACGGGCGGCGCCAACTGGGAGTCGTTCGATCCGGCCACCACGAGCGTCGCCGTCCCGGGAACCGACACGACCCCGCCCACCAACGCGCTGTCGCTCACCGCGGCCTCGGGCGGTGGCTCCTACCTCACCGGCTCGGGTGCGGCGTACTCGCTCTACTACCGCGGCTCGGTCGCGGGCTCGGTGAAGCTCGTCGACGCGGTCGCCGACACCGGATCCGGCCCGGCCTCCGCTGGCTTCCCCGCCCTCGCAGCCGCAGGCTGGACGCACGCCGCCGAGACCGTCTCCACGCCCGCCGGCGGTCCGTACGTCTCCACCGCGCTGTCGTGGACGGCTGCGCCCGCGAACCCGGCCGCGTACGTCGTGACCGGTGCCGACCTCGCCGGCAACGCCGCCGGCGCGACGGTCACGTTCGCCAGCGACACGACCGCACCGGCCGGCGGCTCGATCTCCTACGCCGACGGCTACTACCGGACGGCCTCGGTCCCCGTCACCGTCGCAACGGGCACCGACGGCGGCTCGGGCGTCAACGCCGCGTCCGTCACGGTGCAGCGCGCAACGGCATCGCTGACGACCGGCACCTGCGGTGCGTTCGGCGGCTTCGCCACCGTGACGCTCTCGGGTGGTGCGGACACCAGCGTGGCGAGCGGCACGTGCTACCAGTACCGCGCGCTGGTCTCCGACAACGTCGGCAACCAAACGACGTACGTCTCGGCCAACGTGGCCAAGGTCGACGCGATCGCCCCCACCGTCACGAGCCTCGCGCTCGCTGACGGCAACGGTGGCGCCACCGCTGGGCACGCCGACAACAACGACACGGTCACCGTGACGTTCTCCGAGACGCTGGACGGCTCGAAGCTCTGCTCCACCTGGCCGGCCACCGGCGCGCAGGTGATCAACGCCAACAACGCGGTCACCGTGACGATCACCGACGCGGGCGCCAACGACGCCCTGACGGTGAGCTCGAGCACGTGCACGGTCAGCGTGGGCACGATCTCGCTGGGCGCCGATTACGTGAGCGCCACGACCACCTACGGCGGCAGCGGCGGCAACAAGTCGACGATCAGCTGGGACGGCGCCGGCACGCTCACGATCATGGTGGGTCAGCCCAGCGCGCTGGGCAACCTCAGGACGGGGGTCGTCGCCGGCACGCCGAGCTACGCCCCGGCGGCCGCGCTCACCGACCTCGCCGGCAACCCGATCAGCACGGCGCCGTTCACCGCTGCGGCGGCCAGCCGGTTCTGAGCTGAACGATCCACAGATCGGCGACACGACCCGCAAATCGCTCGCGAACCGTCGTACCGGACTGGCACAGTCGGGTGCCATGACGGACGCTCCGGCCGCTCCCCCGCAGCGACGCACGCTAGGGCGCGACTTCTGGCTGTACTTCACCGGCCAGGTCGTGTCGCAGCTCGGCACGTCGTTCACCACGTTCGCGCTGCCGCTGCTCGTCTTCAAGCTGACCCACTCGGCGACCAACCTCGCGCTCACGATGGCGGCCGAGTTCGTCCCCTACCTGCTGTTCGGGCTCATCCTCGGCGCCGTGGTCGACCGGGTCGACCGCAAGCGGATGATGATCAGCGTCGACCTGCTGCGTGGCCTCGTCATCGCGGTCCTGCCCGTGCTCTTCCTGCTCGGCGAGCTGCGCGTCGAGCACATCTACGCCGTCGGCTTCGTGCAGTCCACGCTCGGCATCCTGTTCGACGCCGGCGAGTTCGCGGCCATCCCGAGCCTGGTCCGCACCGACGACCTGGTGGCCGCCAACGGCCGCATCATGTCCTGCAACCAGGCTGGGCAGGTGCTGGGGCCGGTGCTGGCCGGCGCCCTGGTCGCGCTCATGGCGACGGCCGACCTGCTCTTCATCGACGCAGCGACATTCGTCCTGTCGGCGCTGACGCTCTGCGCCGTCCGCGGCAGCTTCAACGCCGTCGAGCCCGACCGCCCGATCGAGCCGGCCGGCGGCTCGGTGCTGCGTGGCCTTCTCCGCGACGTGCGCGAGGGCCTGCGCTACGTCTGGCGGAACCCGGTCCTGCGGACGATCTCGATCATGATGGCGCTCATCAACTTCGTGGGCTCGAGCGCCTACACCCAGCTGGTGCTCTTCGCCAAGCAGGTCTACGGGGCCTCCGACCAGCAGGTGGCCCTGCTGTTCGCGGCCGGGTCGGCCGGCGTGGTCGTCGTCGGCCTGTCCGCGAGCCGGCTGCGCCGGCGGATGTCGTTCCCCGTCGTCGCGCTCGGGGCGCTGATCGTCTCGGGGCTGGCGCTGGCCGGCATGGCGTACTCGCCGTGGTTCTGGCTGGCCGTCCCGCTCTGGGCGGCGAACAACGGGTTCGGCCTGCTGCTCAACATCAACACCGGCGCGCTGCGCCAGGCGATCGTCCCCAATCACATGCTCGGGCGGATCATGAGCATCGCCGGCGTCCTCGCCTGGTCGGCGATCCCGCTCGGCGCGCTCGCCGGGGCTGCGGTGATCAACGCGACCGGCGACGTGCAGCTCGTCTACGCCGGCATGGGGCTGCTCACGGCGGCGATCGCGGCCGCGTTCGCGGCCAGCCCGATCCGCCACGGCGAGCGCTATCTCACCGCGGCGAAGGCCAAGAAGGAGGCCGCCAACGTGCCCGGCGCGCTCCTCGACCACGCGATCGGGTCGCAGGAGTCCGTCATGCTCGCCGCCGAGCTGCGCGGCGAGCCCGGCACGCCGTGATCCAAGCCGCGCCGGACGGCCCGCGGCCTACTCGAGGTAGTCGCGGAGCTTCTGCGAGCGGGACGGGTGGCGCAGCTTCGACAGCGTCTTCGACTCGATCTGCCGGATGCGCTCGCGGGTCACCCCGAACTCCCGGCCGACCTCCTCGAGCGTGCGCGGGTGCCCGTCAGTGAGCCCGAACCGCAGCTGGATGACCTTCTTCTCGCGGTCGGAGAGGGTGTGCAGCACCGAGTCGAGCTGCTCCTGGAGCAGGATGAAGCTCGCCGCGTCGACCGGTACGACGGCGTCGGAGTCCTCGATGAAGTCGCCGAGGTGGGAGTCCTCCTCCTCGCCGATCGGCGTCTCGAGCGACACCGGCTCCTGCGACACCTTGAGGATCTCGCGCACCTTGTCGGGCGTGAGGTCCATCTCCTTGGCGATCTCCTCGGGGCTCGGCTCGCGGCCGAGGTCCTGGAGGAGCTGGCGCTGGATGCGGATCAGCTTGTTGATCGTCTCGACCATGTGCACCGGGATGCGGATGGTGCGGGCCTGGTCGGCGATCGCGCGGGTGATCGCCTGCCGGATCCACCAGGTGGCGTAGGTCGAGAACTTGTAGCCCTTGGTGTAGTCGAACTTCTCGACCGCCCGGATCAGGCCGAGGTTGCCCTCCTGGATGAGGTCGAGGAAGAGCATGCCGCGCCCGACGTAGCGCTTCGCGATCGAGACGACGAGCCGCAGGTTGGCCTCGACGAGCTTCTTCTTCGCGAGCTGCCCGTCGCGCTCGATCCACTCGAGGTCGCGGCGCATCTGCGGAGTGAGCTTCTTGCTCGTCGCGAGCTTCTCGGAGGCGAACAGGCCGGCCTCGATCCGCTTGGCGAGGTCGACCTCCTCCTCGGCGGTGAGGAGCGGGACCTTGCCGATCTCCTTCAGGTACATCCTGACGGGATCGTTGGTCGGCGCCTTGAGCGCGATCTCGTCGTCGGCCCGGCGCCGTCCGGGGGCCTCGGGCTCCTCGTCCTCCTCGCCGGTGTCGAGGACCTCGATGCCCTCCTCGGTGAGGAGCTGGAGCACGGCGTCGGTGGACTCCGGCGGGAGCTCCGCCGCGACGAGCGCTGCACCGATGTCGTCCGAGGTGAGGAATCCCTGCTCCTTGCCCTTGGTGACGAGATCCTTGACCTCGTCCACCTGGGCCTCGCGCGGAAGTGCAGTCGGGCTCATCTGGTCCTTGCTCTCGATTCTGAGGCAGTCGGCTCCAACGAGTGTCGCCCGCCGAGGGCCTGCTTGCCCACTGATCCGTTCACAGCGCACCGATCGCTTGCTCCCGGAGGGCACGGCGATACTGCTCGAGCGCGAACAGCTCACCAGCCAGCCGGTTGTAGTCGTCAGGCGCCTCCAGCGGGTTCAGGCGCTGGAGCCTCGACTTCACCTCCACGGTACGTCGAGTGACGCCGATCTCCTGCAGCCGGGCGAGCTGGGCGGCGACGTAGCGCTCGTCCAGCTCGCGGTCGGAGAGCGGCGGCTCCACGGCGAGCTCGGTCACCAGGCCGTGGACCACCGGGCCGGCGGCCAGCTCGGCAACGCGGTTGGCCCATGCCGGCGTGCCGTCGGCCAGCGCGCAGCCACCGGCGGCCGCGATCGCCTCCCGGACCGCCCGGTAGCCCGGCGCGGTGAAGCTGTCGGCACCGAGCACGTCGAAGACCGGCCCGGCGAGCGCCGGTCGCTGCAGCGCGACCTTCAGCACCTCGCGCTCGACCAGCAGGTGCGGGTCGTGCGGGTCAGGGCGCGTCGGCTCGGCCCGCCCGGACTGCTTGAGCTGAGCTCCGCGGCGCCTCACGTCGGCGACCCCGCCGCGCGCCTCGACGACCAGCTCGTCGGGGTCGGGCAGCCCCAGCCACCCGGCGAGGCGGCGGGCGTAGTCGATGCGGAGCGAGACGTCCTTGAGCTGCTGGACGATCGCCATGCCGGCCCGCGTGGCAGACGTACGGCCCTCGGCGGTCTCGAGGTCGTAGCCGTCGATCGCGTTGCGGATCGCGAACGCGGACAGCGGGATGCGCGCGGCCACGAGGTCGCGGACGGCCGCGTCGCCGCGCGCCATCCGCAGGTCGCACGGGTCGAGGCCGCCCTGCTCCACCGAGACGAACGTCTGGGTGATGAACTTCTGCTCGTCGGCGAAGGCCTTGAGCGCCGCGTTCCGCCCCGCCGCGTCACCGTCGAACGTGAAGATCACCTCCCCTCTGAACTCGTCCTGGTCCATCAGCAGCCGGCGCAGCAGCCGGATGTGGTCGTCGCCGAACGCCGTTCCACAGGTGGCCACCGCCGTGGGCACGCCGGCGAGGTGGCAGGCCATCACGTCGGTGTAGCCCTCGACGACCACGGCCTGCATCCGCCTGGCGATCTCCCGCTTGGCGAGGTGCAGCCCGTAGAGGACGTGGCTCTTCTTGTAGAGGACCGTCTCGGGGGTGTTCACGTACTTCGACTGCGGATCGTCGTCGTAGAGCTTGCGGGCGCCGAAGGCGATCACGTCGCCGGCGATGTCGGCGATCGGCCACAGCAGGCGCCCGCGGAACCGGTCGACCGGCCCACGCCGGCCCTCGGCGACCAGCCCGGCGGCGCGGAGCTCGTCGATCGTGAAGCCGCGGCCGAGGAGGTGGCGCAGCGCGACGTCCCAGCCACGCGGGGCGTAGCCGCAGCCGAACGTCTCGGCGGCAGCCTGGTCGAAGCCCCGCTTGGCGAGCTCCTCGCGGGCCGGGCGGCCCTCGGGGTCGGTGGCCAGCCGCTCCGCGTAGAACGCGGCGGCGGCCGCGTTGGCCTGGAGCAGCCGCTGGCGCTGCGAGCGCTCGCCGCGCGGCGACGCGCCGCCCTGCTCGTAGCGCAGCTCGACCCCGAAGCGGGCGGCGAGCTGCTCGACGGACTCCCGGAACGTGAGGTGCTCGATCTCCTGGACGAACCGGATGACGTCGCCACCGGCGCCGCAGCCGAAGCAGTGGTAGAAGCCCTGGTCGGGGTTGACGTGGAAGGACGGCGTCTTCTCGTCGTGGAAGGGGCAGAGCCCCTTCAGCCGGCCGCTGCCGGCGGCGCGCAGCTGGAGGTGATCGCCCACCACCTCGGCGATGGCCGCCCGCTCGCGCACGAGCGCGATGTCGTCGTCGCGGAGCCGGCCACCGCGCCCGGACGATCCGGTGGCAGGGCTCTGAGCTGGCAGTGAGGGGGGCATCTGCCGGCGAGCACCTCCCCAACGCTGTCGGCGACATGATCGGACCACCAGGCACGGGCGCGCGCCCGTCGATCGATCGCGGGGAAGGCGAAGCGCGTGCCGTACGAGTATAGGTTGCCCTCCCGACACGGCCGGAGCTCTCGCGAATCACCCGGTTCAGTCCGGGCTTGCCCCGTACGATGACTCATCGTGCGCTTCGACCCGGCCCTGACCGGCCGCCTGCTGCCCGCCGCGCTCGCGGTCGCCCTCTCGACCGGCCTGGCCGCCTGCGGAGGCGGCGCCGCCGCACCGTCCGCCGCCGACCGGTCGACTGCGCCGCCCGCAACGACCGCCGTGGCGACCACGACGCCCCCTGTCGCGCCCGCCAGCCCGAGCGCCCGTCCGCGCAAGGCGCACCGGCCGCGGCCGGTGGTCACCTCGCCGAAGCCCGTCCCGGCGACCACGGCGCCCCGGCCCGCCAGCTCGCCGCCGCGCCCCTCGCCGTCGCCCACCGTCTCGTCCAGGCCCACCGTGCCGATCTCGACCGCCACCGCGCCGCCGAGCAGCCGCGACTACCGGTTCCCGGTGGTCGGTTGCTCGGTGAGCTACGGGTCGAGCCACCACGACTACCCGGCGACCGACGTCTTCGCCGCGCAGGGCTGCGCGTTCGTGGCCGTCGTCTCCGGCACGGTCGACGAGGTGAGCTCCAGCGACCACTGGGACCCGAAGATCAACGACGGCGCCACCCGCGGCGGGCTGTCGGTGTCGATCGTGGGCGCGGACGGCGTCCGCTACTACGGCTCGCACCTGTCGGCCATCGCCTCCGGCATCGCGCCCGGCGCGCACGTGCACGCCGGCCAGCTCCTCGGCCGGGTGGGCAAGACCGGCGACGCCAAGTACGTCGGCACCCACGTGCACTTCGGGATCTCGTGGCCGACCCGGGCCGGCGTCTGGTGGGTGCGCCGCGGCATGGTCTCGCCGTACGCCTACCTGAGCTCGTGGCGGAGCGGCGGCGACATGTCGCCGCGGTCGGCGGTCGCCGCCGCGCACGCCCGCTACGGCGACGTGCCGCCCTGCCGCGCCGACTGCTGAGCCTGCTGAGCCTGCTGCCGGGCCGGTACCGGCCGGTGCATCCGGACGTGCACGATCCCGAGCGGCGCGAGCGCGTGCTCGCCGCCGTCGCGGACGAAGCCGCCCCGCTCGTAGAATCCGGCCACCACCAGCCGCGCGTTGCACCACACCAGCGGCGCGCCGCGCTCCGCGAGCAGGTAGAGCGCACCGCGCAGCAGCGCCGCACCGATCCCCCGGCCCTGCGCCGCGGTGGCGACGGCCATGCCGCGCAGCTGGTAGCCCGGTGCGCCCACCGGCGGCCCGGCGCCGTCCCTGATGTCGTCCCGGGCGCCGTCCCCGTTCCCGTTGCCAGGCTCGCCGCCGCCCGGGCCGGGGTAGGCGGCCGGCAGCAGGCTCACCACGCCGACCACGCCCGGGCGGCCCGGACCGTCCGGCGAGCAGGCCGCGACGTGCAGCGCGCCGGGGTCGTCGTCGCCCCGCCACACCGCGGCCTCGAACGGCATGCCGGGGCGCAGCACGGCCGCCCGCAGCGGGCGGATCTCCTCGATCGTCGCCGGCCGAAGGTGCAGCGACCTCATCCGCCGCTCGCGGCGAGCTCCTCGAGCGGCACCTCTTGGTCGGTGAGCCGCACGACGTCGACCGGCGCACCGGAGCGGATGAGCGCCTGGACAGGGCCGGTGACGTCCCAGACGTTGACGTTCATCCCGGCCAGCACCCGCCCACCGGACAACCAGAACGCCACGAACTCGCGCTTGTCCAGCTCCCCCCGGTAGACGACCTGGTCGTACTGGCCGGCCTCGGCGAGGCCGGAGTACTCCATGCCGACGTCGTACTGGTCGCTGTAGAAGTACGGGACGCGGTCGTAGGGCTCCCCCTTGCCGAGCATCGAGCGGGCCGCGGCCGGGCCGGCGTTGAGCGCGTTGGCCCAGTGCTCAACCCGCAGCCGGCGGCGATACATCGGGTGGTAGGCGCTCATTACGTCGCCGGCGGCCCAGATGGCGGGGTCGGCCGTGCGGAGCAGCTCGTCGACCACGATGCCGTTGCTCACCTCGAGGCCGGCCTCCTGCGCGAGCGCCACCCGTGGCGCGATCCCGATGCCGACGATCACGTCGGCGGCCTCGACCGCCGTCCCGTCGCTCAGCACGACGGCCTCGACCCGTCCGCTGCCGCGGATCTCGCTCACCCCGGTGCCGAGGCGCAGGTCCACTCCGTTCTCGCGGTGCACCGACGCGAAGAACCCGCCCAGCTCGGGGCCGAGCACCCGTGACAGCGGGACGGGCTCCGGCTCGACGAGGACGACCTCGGCGCCGTGGTGCCGGGCGGCCGCGGAGATCTCGAGACCGATCCAGCCGGCGCCGATCACGACGACGCGGCCCTGCCGCTGGAGCGCCTCGCGGATGCGCTCGGCGTCGGGCAGCGTGCGCAGGTAGTGGACCCCGTCGAGGTCGCCTCCCGGCAGCGGCAGCCGGCGCGGCTCCGACCCGGTCGCGATCAGCAGCTTGTCGTAGCGCTGGCGGGAGCCGTCGCCCAGGACGACCTCGTGCGCGGACCGGTCGATGGCCGAGACCGTGGTCCCCGTCCGGAGATCGACGTCCTGCTCGGCGTACCAGCCCTCGTCGTGCAGGAAGACCTTCTCGCGCTCGGCGGCGCCCTTCATGAACTCCTTGGACAGCGGTGGCCGGTCGTACGGCCGGTCCGGCTCCGCGCCGAGGACGACCACCCGGCCGGCGAAGCCCTCCTGACGCAAGGTCTCGGCCGCCTTGGCACCGGCCAGGCCGCCCCCGACGACGACGAACGTCTCCTCGCTCATCCCCTGCCCCTCCTGCCCCGCGCGCTCTGCCGCGCGCCATGCCGCTGCTGCCATCCAACACCGGTCACGGCGATGGGCAACGCCAGGTTCGGTGGATGCCTTCCGCCGGCTCCGACCGGGCGGCCGGTCAATCCCGGTGCAGGTCGATGCCGGCCGGCACCCGGCGCTCGTCCCAGCCCAGCAGGCGCACCGCGGTCGTGAACGCGTAGCGGTCGGTCATGCCACCGACGTAGGTCACCGCGGCGCGCACCGCGCCCGGCGTCCCGGCCGGTGCGGCCGGCCCGTCGGGCAGCCGGTCGGGACGCTGGAGGAAATGCTCGACGAGCGCCCGCAGGACGGCCTGCACGGCCGCCGCCTGCACCAGCGAGTCGGGCCTGCTGTAGATGCGCTCGTGGTTGAAGGCCCGCAGCCCGGCGAGGGCGGCCGCCACGTCGTCCCACATGCCGATCGTGCCGGTCTCGCGGATGCAGCTGATCAGCGCGCCGACGAAGGTGCCCAGCTGCTCGGAGCGGGTCGTCCCAATCACCGCGCGGACGTCGGCCGGGATCTCGGCTGGCGAGGCGATGCCGGCCGCCGCCGCGTCCTCGAGGTCGTGGGCGGTGTAGGCGCAGCGGTCGGCCCAGCTGACGACGGCGCCCTCGGGGGTGGCCGGCGCCGGCCGCGACCAGGAGTGGTTGCGGATGCCGTCGAGCGTCTCCCGGCAGAGGTTCAGCGGCGCGAGGACGACGTCGGCGCCCCATACCGCGTGGTCGTAGCCGTCGCTGAGGAAGTCGGCGAACGCGTCCTCGCTGGCGTGCCCACCCGGGCCATGCCCGCAGTCGTGGCCGAGGGCGATCGCCTCGGCGAGCGCGACGTTGAGGCCGGTGGCGCGCGCCACGGCGGTGGCGATCTGGGCGACCTCGAGCGCATGGGTGAGCCGGGTGCGCATGTGATCGGCCGGGAAGACGAACACCTGCGTCTTGCCGGACAGCCGGCGGAAGGCGGTGGAGTGCACGATGCGGTCGCGATCGCGCTCGAAGCAGGTGCGCTCGGGGTCGGGCTCCTCGGGGACGGCGCGATCACCAGCGCCGCTCGCCCTCGTCGCGCCCTCGGCGAGCGCGCGGTCCTCCGCCTCCTCGCGGGCGACGCGGTCGAGCCGGCGCGCCGCCACGACCGGAGCCTCGCCGCTGCGGTGAGCGACGACGAGCCCGTCCGCTCGGGGATGGCCGCGCATGGTCCCGGCCCAGGCGGCCAGTCGGTCGGTGCCAACGCTCATGGCACCGATACTGCCCCATGCCACCGACGGGATGGCTCAACCGCGGCCGCTGCCTGGGGACGGGACCCGCCGCCGGCTCAGGGCCGCGGCCCGTGCCCGTCCCGGCCGGCGTTGCGGATCTGCTTGTGCATCACCTTCCACCTGCGCCGCTCCTCGATGCGCACGAGCGCGTCGCGGCGGCTGGCCAGCCACGCCTGCTCGCGCTGGAGCTTGGCGTGACTCGCGACCCGCCGCGAGTCCAGCACGCCGGCCTCGATGGCCGCCCGTACGGCGCAGCCCGGCTCGGCCTCGTGCCGGCAGTCGCGGAACCGGCAGTCCACCGCCAGCTCGACCACATCGGAGAACGTCCGGGTCAGAGCGTCGCCGGCGTCCCACAGCTGCAGCCCGCGCAGGCCCGGGGTGTCGAGCAGGACGCCTCCGGAGGGCAGCACCACCAGCTCGCGCCACGCCGTCGTGTGCCGACCCTTGCCGTCCTCGCGCAGGTGCGACGTCACCAGGCGGTCGGCCCCGATCAGCGCGTTGGCCAGGCTCGACTTGCCCGCGCCGGAGGCGCCGATGACGCCGGCGGTGACGCCGATGCCGAGCAGCGCGGCGACGTCGCCGACGCCCTCGCCGCTGACCGTGCTGGTCGCTACCACGTCGGCGCCGGGAGCCGCCGACGCGATCCGCCGCAGCTGGTCAGGGACGTCGTCGACGAGGTCGGACTTGGCCAGGACGACCACCGGGCGGGCGCCGCTGTCCCAGGCGAGGGTGAGGAAGCGCTCGACCCGGTTCAGCGGGGCCCTTGGGAGCGCGGCGGTGACGAGGAGCAGCACGTCGACGTTGGCGGCGAGCACCTGCGCGGCGGTGGCCCGGCCGCCGGAGCCGCGCACCACCGCCGTACGGCGCGGCAGCACCGCGGAGGCCATCGCCTGCTCGCCGGGCCGGCGCGCCGGGTGGAGCACCACCCAGTCACCGACCGTGACGGCCGCGATCGGGTCGGCCTCGGCGGCCCGTACGAGCGGAAGGGCCAGCCCGGCCCGAAGCGGACCGGACGGCGAGATGACGTCGAGCGCGGCGCGGTCGACCCTCGCGACCCGGGCCGGCTCGGCAGCTGGTGCGTGTGGCTGGAATGCCTCGGCGAGCTCGCTCGACCAGCCGAGCTCGATCAGGGTGGGTGCAGTTGGCACGGGCGCGAGCCTTTCGCGGCGGGAGCGCACCCGCCGGGCGAGCTGGCTCAGCGGGAGCGCGAAGGAATGAGGTGCGTGGTGCAGGAGCGACACGGCTGGACGGACATCGCACCTCACCTCCTCGTGATATCGGCTGCGTCGACTGCCTGCAGGGTAGGCCGCCGCGCGCGGCGTGCGCACCTGCTTTTCGCCTTCAGGCGGCTCGCGGGCCCTTGCGGTGGCCGCCGAGGATCTCGTAGTACAGATAGGCGAGCGTCTCGCGCCAGATGTAGCGCAGCTCGGTCGAGCGGTCGCGGACGACCGGGCCGGTGGTGACCGGCGACGTCTCCGCCTCGATGCCGAGGTCGCGCGCCATGGTGCGGGAGCGCAGCGAGTGCCAGGGATCGGTCACCACGACCGCGGAGCGCCATCGGTGCTGGCGCATCACGCTCGCCGCGGCCTGCAGGCTCGTGTAGGTGTCGCTGCCCTCGCCGACTGGGACCAGCGCGGTCGAGGGGACCTTGTGATCGGCGAGGTAGCGGGCGCCGGCCGCACCCTCGGTCGTGCGGTCACCGGGCAGGTTGCCGCCCACGGTGATGATGCGTGGCGCGACGTGCAGCCGGTAGAGCTGCGCAGCGTGGTCCAGGCGGGCAGCGAAGATGTTCGTCGGCTTGCCGTTCAGCTGCGCGGCGCCGAGCACGATGATGACGTCGGAGCGCGGATGGTCGTCCTGGCGCGCGACGTACCACACGCGGACCGCCGTCACCGCGAACAGCAGCACCACGACGCTGAGCAGCAGCAGGACGACCCGCTTGACCCACTTCCACCACCGCAACGGCGTCATCTCGCGGCCGCTGCGGTCTCAGTCGCGCCGGTGACCGGCGCGCTCCCCCTCTTTCTCGTCCCCCGTGCCGGGGCTCTCACCTGGTGTCGCTGCCACCTGACTCGATCGCCGCGCGCCCGGCCTCGAGCCGCGCCACCGGCACCCGGAACGGCGAGCAGGACACGTAGTCGAGCCCGATGGCGTGGAAGAAGTGGACCGAGTCCGGGTCGCCGCCGTGCTCGCCGCAGACGCCGACCTTGAGGTCGGGCCGGGTGGCGCGCCCCTCCTCCGTCGCGATCCGCACGAGCCGCCCGACGCCGTCCTGGTCGAGCGACTCGAACGGCGAGACGCCGAAGATGCCGAGGTCCATGTAGCGGCTGAAGAACGCGCCCTCGACGTCGTCGCGGGAGAAGCCCCAGCCCATCTGGGTGAGGTCGTTGGTCCCGAAGCTGAAGAACTCGGCGGCCTCGGCGATCTGACCGGAGGTGAGCGCGGCCCGCGGCACCTCGATCATCGTGCCGATGAGGGTGCGCACCTCGACGCCGGTCTCCTTCGCCACGTCGGCGAGGATGCCCTCCGTCTCCTCGCGCACGACCTCGAGCTCCTGCACCGCGCCGACCAGCGGCACCATGATCTCCGGCTGCGGGTCCTGGCCGCGCCGCTTGCACTCCGCGGCGGCCTCGGCGATCGCCCGCACCTGCAGGGCGAACAGGCCGGGGATGACCAGCCCGAGGCGCACGCCGCGCAGCCCGAGCATCGGGTTCTGCTCGTGCAGCCGCTGGACCGCGTCGAGCAGCTTGCGGTCGGTGTCGGAGACCTGCTCGCCCCTCGACTCGGCGACGGCGATGCGCACCGAGAGCTCGGTGAGGTCGGGGAGGAACTCGTGCAGCGGCGGGTCGATGAGCCGCACGGTCACCGGCAGGCCGTCCATGGCGGTCAGGATGCCGATGAAGTCCTCGCGCTGGAGCGGCAGCAGCTCGGCGAGCGCAGCCTCCTGCTCCTGCTCGCCCTCGGCGAGGATGAGCCGCTCGACGTGCTTGCGCCGCTCGCCGAGGAACATGTGCTCGGTGCGGCACAGGCCGATGCCGGCCGCGCCGAAGCGGCGGGCCCGCTCCGCGTCCTCGGGGGTGTCGGCATTGGCCCGCACGCCCAGCCGGCGCTTCCCGTCGGCGTGCGTGATCAGCCGGTGCACGGCGGCGACCAGCGGGTCGGCGTCGGGCGCGAGGTTGCCCTCGAAGTACTCGACCACCGGGCTCGGCACCACCGGCACCTCGCCGAGGTAGACGACGCCGCTCGTGCCGTCGATCGACAGGACGTCGCCCTCGCCCACGGTCACGCCGCCTGGCGCGCGCACCTGGCGGCCGCGCACGTCGACGTCGAGCTCGTCGGCGCCGGACACGCACGTCTTGCCCATGCCGCGGGCGACGACGGCGGCGTGGCTGGTCTTGCCGCCGCGGCTGGTGAGGATGCCCTGAGCGGCGATCATGCCGGGCAGGTCGTCGGGGTTGGTCTCGCGGCGCACGAGGATGACCTGCTCCCCCCTGGCTGCCCACTCGGCAGCGGTCGCCGAGTCGAACACGACCTTGCCGACGGCGGCGCCGGGCGAGGCGTTGACGCCCTTGGCGATCCGCTGCTTGTCGGCCGACTCGTCGAAGCGCGGGAACATCAGCTGGGCCAGCTGCGCGCCGTTGACCCGGGTGAGCGCCTCGTCCATCTCGATGATGCCCTCGTCGACGAGCTGGATCGCGATCGTGAAGGCCGCGGCCGCCGTCCGCTTCCCGACGCGGGTCTGCAGCATCCAGAGCTTGTTGCGCTCGATGGTGAACTCGATGTCGCACAGGTCGCGGTAGTGGCGCTCCAGCGTCGACATGATGCCGAGGAGCTGGTCGTACGCCGGCTTGTCGATCTCCTCCAGCTGGTCGAGGTGGACGGTGTTGCGGATGCCGGCGACGACGTCCTCGCCCTGCGCGTTCTGCAGGTAGTCGCCGTAGACGCCCTGGTCGCCCGAGCCGGGGTCGCGGGTGAACGCGACGCCGGTGCCCGAGTCCATCCCGAGATTGCCGAACACCATCGCGACCACGTTGACGGCCGTGCCGAGGTCGGCCGGGATGCGCTCCTGGCGCCGGTAGAGCTTCGCGCGATCGGAGTTCCACGAGTCGAAGACCGCCTGGATGGCAAGGTCCATCTGCTCGCGGGGGTCGGTCGGGAAGTCACGGCCGGTCCGCTCGCGCACGACCTCCTTGTAGCGGTCGACGATGCCGCGCAGGTGGCCGGCGTCGAGGTCGAGATCGTTGGTCGTGCCGTTGGCCTTCTTGACCTCGTCGAAGACCTCGTCGAAGTGCTCGGCGCCGATGCCCATGACCGTCTTGCCGAACATCTGGATCAGGCGGCGGTAGGAGTCCCAGGCGAACCGCTCCGACCCGGCCTGCTTGGCGAGCCCCTGCACGCTCTCGTCGCTCAGCCCGATGTTGAGGACGGTGTCCATCATGCCGGGCATCGAGAACTTGGCGCCCGAGCGGACGGAGACCAGCAGCGGGTCGTCCGCGTCGCCGAGCCGCTTGCCCATCGCCCGCTCGAGGCTCGCCAGGTGCTCGCTCACCTCGTCGCGCAGCTCGGCCGGCGACTCGCCGCGCTCGAGGTAGTGCCGGCAGGCCTCGGTCGAGATGGTGAAGCCCGGAGGGACGGGAAGCCCGAGGTTGGTCATCTCGGCGAGGTTGGCTCCCTTGCCGCCGAGGAGATCCTTGAGGTCGCGGTTGCCCTCGCTGAAGTCGTAGACGTACTTGGTCACGGCTTGCGCTCCCCTTGTCCTGCTGCTGTCCTGCTGCGGACGTGCGTGCGTAGCGGCTGCTTGGCTGAGGCTACCCCGGCGAGCTGACCGATCAACGGGGAGTCCACGCCCTGTGGACAGGGGGCGCAGCCGGGCGGAGATCGCCCCCCGTCGTCCACAGCCGGGCGCACCGGCGGAGGAATCCTGTCGGTGGTCACGAGCACGGTGCGCGCCATGACGGACGACCCGACGCACGACCTCGGCACGACCGTACCGCCGGTCGCCACCATCCGCCGGCGGCGGTCGCCGTGGCGCCGAGCGCGATCAGCAGGGCGGCAGCTTGTCGAGCAGATAGCGCTCCACCTGGTCCAGCGCCACCCGCTCCTGCGACATGGAGTCGCGCTCGCGCACCGTCACCGCCTGGTCGTCCAGGGTCTCGAAGTCGACCGTCACGCAGTACGGGGTGCCGATCTCGTCCTGTCGCCGGTAGCGCCGCCCGATGGCACCGGCGTCGTCGAACTCGACGTTCCACCGCTGGCGCAGCGCCGCCGCGAGGTCGCGAGCGGCCGGCGAGAGGCGCTCGTTGCGAGAGAGCGGCAGCACGGCGACCTTCACGGGCGCGAGCCGGGGATCGAGCCGCAGCACCGTCCGCTTCTCCACCCCGCCCTTGCCCGTCGGTGCCTCGTCCTCGGCGTAGGCGTCCAGCAGGAAGACGAGCAGCGCGCGGTCGACCCCGAGCGCCGGCTCGATGACGGACGGCACGTAGCGGGTGCCGCTCGTCTGGTCGAAGTACGACAGGTCGGCTCCGGAGTGCTTGCTGTGCGTGGTGAGGTCGAAGTCGGTGCGGTTGGCCACGCCCTCCAGCTCGCCCCACTCCGTGCCGGTGAAGTCGAAGCGGTACTCGATGTCCACCGTGCGCTTGGAGTAGTGGGACAGCTTGTCCTTCGGGTGCTCGTGGAGCCGCAGGCTCTCCGGCCGCACGCCGAGACCGGTGAACCACGCCAGCCTGGTGTCGATCCAGTACTGATGCCACTCCTCGTCGGTGCCCCGCTCGACGAAGAACTCCATCTCCATCTGCTCGAACTCGCGGGTGCGGAAGATGAAGTTGCCAGGGGTGATCTCGTTCCGGAACGACTTGCCGATCTGGGCGATGCCGAACGGTGGCTTCTTGCGCGCCGACTGCTGCACGTTGAGGAAGTTGATGAAGATGCCCTGCGCCGTCTCCGGTCGCAGGTAGGCGAGGCCGCTGTCGTCCTCGACCGGGCCGAGGTAGGTGCGCAGCAGCCCGTTGAACATCCGCGGCTCGGTCCAGGCGCCCTTCGTCCCGCAGTTGGGGCAGGCGATATCGGGGAGGCTGCGCCGCCGCTCCTCCTCGAGCTGGTCGGCGCGGTACCGCTTGTGGCAGCTCTGGCACTCCACCAACGGGTCGACGAAGGCCTCGACATGGCCCGACGCCTGCCACACCTCGGGGGCGAGGATCACCGACGAGTCGAGCCCGACGACGTCGTCGCGCGTCTGCACCATGGAGCGCCACCAGGCGCGCTTCACGTTCTGCTTGAGCTCGACGCCCAGCGGCCCGTAGTCCCAGCTGGCCCGCAGCCCGCCGTAGATCTCGCTGCTCGGGTAGACGAAGCCCCGCCGCTTGCTGAGGCTGACGAGGGTCTCCATGCGATCGGCCGGCTTGGCCATCTGACGACTCCATCCGGCTGGCGGTCGGCGGGTGAGATGGCAGGCTACCGCACGCGGGACGGGCCGCCGCAGGCCGTCCGGCTGCCGGTGACCGGTAGCCTCGGAGGGTGCCTCCGACCCTGCTCGTCGTCGATCCGGACGATGCCGTCGCGGCGACCCGCGACCACCCGCTGGTCGCGCACTTGACCGCCTACCCGACTGCCGAGCTGCCGATCTGGCGCTACGGCGATGCGGTCGCCGTGGGCTACCACTACTGGGACCATCCGACCATCGCCGCGCACGGGTCGCCTCCGGACGTCGCGACGCTGGTGCGCGCCATCGGCGAATCGGTCCGCTCGTGGATCTCGGTGCCGGCCGACGTCGTCCCGCTGCTGCCGACCGGCTTCCTGCTCGACATGCACGACTGGGAGTTCCGCTGGACGGCCAGGCCGACCGGCACCCGGCCGGACGCCGCGGCGTGGCTCGGCCCCGACGACGAGGACGACGTGCGCGAGCTGCTCGCCGCCGGGTTCCCCGATGCCTCGGTCGGACCGGGCTCGCCGCGGGCGCGGCGCTGGGCCGGCATCAGGGACGGGGACGGGCGGCTCGTCGGCTGCGCAGCCGATGCGACCGGACGCGACGGCACCGGCTTCGTCGCATCCATCACGACGCGGCCCGATCTTCGCGGCGGCGGCATCGGCCGGACGATCACCGGCTGGCTCACCGACCGGCTGGTGGCCGAGCACGGCCGGGCGGCGCTGTGGGTCTTCACCGGCAACGATCCGGCGCGTGCCGTGTACGACCGGTTGTCCATGCACGAGCTGACGCTGACGGCGGGTGCGCTGCCGGCCGCGCACGACCTGGTCGGCGGCTCGGGCGACGAGAGCGCGGCCGCCGTGCCCGCCGACTGACGGCCGGCGACCCGCGTCAGCCCTCGACGCGCTGCCCTGGCGAAGCCGTGGCCGCGTCGTCGGCCAGCCCGCTGTCGCGCTCGCGTGGCGGCGCGCCCGGCACGTCCGCGTAGATCACCTCGAACGCGCTGGGGCCGCCATCGGCCTCCGCGAGCAGCGGATGCGCTCCGACCTTGGCGTCGTACGACGACAGCGCACGCCGGTAGGAGCCGACGCCGTCCCACGCCGTCGCGACGATCCAGGCGGACGGCTCGTCGGGCGCTCGACCGATCCAGCCGCCCTGGTAGCCGGGCCGGCCGGCCAGCGCGGCCACCGCCGCCCTGGCCCGGTCGAGGAACGGCTCGCCGCCGCCTCCCGCGACGATGAACCGGTGCACGACCAGCACGGCGACCGCACCTCCTTCGACGTTCCTGGGAGGATGGTGCCACCCATCGTCCTGCAGGAGGATCCCGTGCCGAGCCCCGGCAAGCGCCACTCCTCCCGCCGGGCGCGCTCCCGCCCGCCGGCCGGTCGGCCGGGGCAGCCGTCCCGCGGCACGCGGGGCGCGCAGCCGCTGCTCACCCCGAAGGACGTCGCGCCGGTCCGCCACGTCGTCGAGCGGCGCGGCGCCATCTGGCTGCTGTACCTTTCCCGCATGCCGAGATGGGCGCTCGCCGTGCTGGCGGCCGCCCTGTTCCTCGCCGGCGTGCTGGCACCTGGCGTGCCGGGCGCCGTGGCAACGGCCCTGCTGGCCGTGCTGCTGGCGTGGCTGGCCTACGTCACCTGGCCGACCGTGTCGTCCGCGGGCAGGGGGATGCGGGTGCTCGTCGTCGCCGTCCTCGTGATGATCACGATCAGCAAGCTTGCTTGAGAATGATTTCCATTTCAGGTTAATCTTCGCGGCATGGCGGTCCTGCTGGCGCTCACCGCGTTCTTCTCCACCCTCACCGGAGGAGTGGTCGCGCTGCGCAACCGCGCGCACCTGCACCTGCTGCTCGGCTTCACCGCGGGCGTGATCCTCGGCGTGGTCGCCTTCGACCTGCTGCCCGAGGTCTTCGAGCTGGCCGGCAACTCGGCCGGCAACCCACCCGCCGCGATGATGGCGTTCGCCGCCGGCTTCCTCGCGCTGCACCTGGTCGAGCGCTCCAGCGCGCTGCACCATTCGCACGAGCGCGAGTACGGCGAGCACCGCCACCCGCACGTCGGAGTCGTCTCGGCCCTCGGTCTCGCCGCCCACTCGTTCATGGACGGCGTCGCGATCGGCCTCGCCTTCCAAGCCAGTCACCAGATCGGCATCGTCGTCGCGCTCGCCGTCATCGCGCACGACTTCGCGGACGGGCTCAACACCGTCGGCATCGTGCTGTCGCACGGCAACACCACCAGGCGGTCGGTCGTGCTCCTGGCGCTCGACGCGGTGGCGCCACTGCTGGGGGCGGCCAGCACGTTGCTGTTCCATGTCTCGAGCGGCGTGCTGTCGCTCTACCTCGGCTTCTTCGCCGGCTTCCTGCTCTACCTCGCGACCGCCGACATCCTGCCGGAGGCGCACAGCCGGCAGCCGTCGCGCCTGACGTTCCTCTGCACCTTCGGCGGCGTCGTCGCGATGGGGCTGGTGGTGAGCGCGCTATGACGAAGCAGCAGCGGGCGGTGGCGGCAGCCCTCGATGCCGTCGACGGCTTCCGCAGCGCGCAGGAGCTGCACGCCGACCTGCGCGCCGCGGGCGACCGCGTGGGGCTCACCACCGTCTACCGGGTGCTGCAGGCGATGGCCGAGCGCGGCGAGGTCGACGTCATCCGCAACGACAACGCGGAGGCCCGCTACCGGCGCTGCGGGACCCGGCACCATCACCACCTGGTGTGCCGGTCCTGCGGGCGCGCGGTCGAGGTCACCGGTGCGGCGATCGAGCGGTGGGCCTCCGACGTCGCCCGCCGCCACGGCTTCCGCGAGGTGCAGCACATGGTCGAGGTCGTCGGCACCTGCGAGCGCTGCGCGTGACCGGGCCGTACGGCTAGTCCTCGACCGCCTCGATGATCTCGACCCGGTTGCCGACCGGGTCCCTGGTGAACCCGCGCCGCCCACCGAGGACGGGCGACTGCTCCGTCCACGGTGCGCCCGCCTCGTCGAGCCGCCGGCGCACCGCGTCGAAGTCGTCGACGACGAGGCCGAAGTGGGCGTCGGGGTGCGGCCGCCCCTCGCGCTCGCTGATGTGCACCTGCGCCCCGGGAGCCACCTCGAGCCATGCGCCGCCCGGCGAGCCGGCATCGGCCGGCCTGACCACCTGCACGAGCCCGAGGATCGAGGCGTAGAACGGCAGCACGTCACCGGTCGCGCCCGGCGGGACCACGACGTTGACGTGGTGGAGACCGCGCCTCACGATGCGGTCCCCTCGTTGGACGCGGCACCGCCGTACCGGCGGTCGCGGCGCGCGTACTCCTCGATCGCGGCCCACAGGTGCCGGCGGTCGTAGTCCGGCCAGAGCGTGTCCTGGAACACCATCTCGGCGTACGCCGACTGCCACAGCAGGAAGTTGGACGTGCGCTGCTCGCCCGAGGACCGCACGAACAGATCGACGTCGGGCATCTCCGGCTCGTCCAGGTAGCGGGCGAGCACCTTCTCGGTGACCTTCTCCGGGTCGAGCCGGCCGGCGGCGACGTCCCTCGCGACGGCGGCCGCGGCATCGGCGATCTCGGACCGGCCGCCGTAGTTCACGCACATGGTGAGGGTCAGCACCCGGTTGTGCTTCGTCAGCTCCTCGGCGACCTGCAGCTCGTCGACCACCGACCGCCACAGCCGCGGCCGGCGGCCGGCCCACCTGACGCGCACGCCCATGGCATGCATGTCGTCGCGACGCCGGCGGATGACGTCGCGGTTGAAGCCCATGAGGAAGCGCACCTCCTCGGGCGAGCGCTTCCAGTTCTCGGTCGAGAACGCGTAGGCGGACAGCCACTGCACGCCCACCTCGATCGCGCCCTCGACCACGTCGAAGAGCGCCGCTTCGCCGCGCTCGTGCCCTGCGGTGCGCGGCAGGCCGCGCTGCTTGGCCCAACGGCCGTTGCCGTCCATCACCATCGCGACATGGCGCGGCACGAGGTCGCGCGGGACGTCCGGCGGCCGGGCGCCGCTCGCGTGCGGCTCCGGCGGCCGCACCGCGCGGCGCTGCCTCACGGCCGCTCCACGAGCGAGAACGAGCGCAGGCCCCGCTCGAGATGCCACTGGACGTACGCGGCCACCAGGCCGCTCCCCTCGCGCTGCTGGCGCCCGTCCGCGGCATCGGCGGTCGGCCAGTCGCCGGCGAGCAGCGCGTCGAGCAAGGCAAGCGAGCCGGCCGACGCGGTCGCGCTCCCGGCCGGCCGGCAGTCGCCGCACACCGAGCCGCCGGCGCCAGGCGCGAACCAGCGGTGCGGCCCGGCCGCCCCGCACCGCGCGCACGCGGCCAGCGAGGGCGCGTACCCCGCGTGCGAGAGGGCCCGCAGGCAGAACGCGTCGAGGACGAGCGTCGGCGCGTGCGCGCCTTCGCTCAGCGCCTTGAGGCCACCGACCAGCAGCAGGAACAGCCGGATCGACGGCTCCCGCTCCTCGGCCGTGAGCCGCTCGGCGGTCTCGAGCATCGCGGTGCCCGCGGTGTAGCGGCCGTAGTCTCCGGCGATGCCGGAACCGTACGGGGTGACCGTCTCGGCCTGCGTCACGATGTCGAGCTCGCGGCCGACGAAGAACTGGCAGTCGACGTGGGTGAACGGCTCCAGCCGGGCCCCGAACTTGCTCTTCGTCCGCCGGACCCCCTTGGCCACGGCCCGCACCCGGCCGGTACGGCGGGTGAGCAGGGTGACGATCCGGTCGGCCTCGCCCAGCTTTTGGGTGCGCAGGACGACCCCGTCGTCGCGGTAGAGGGTCACCGCACCATTCTGCGCCCCCGCAGCCGGTGCCGTGGGGACGCGCCGGAGCATCCCCAGGGACGGGGAACCTGTCGCAGCCCGCGCGTACGGTGCGCCTCATGCGATCCCTGACCCTGCGCCCGATCGTGCCGGAGGACATCCGTGGCCACGACCGCCGATGATGGAGCCATGAGGAGGATGCGCGCGCCGCGCTGGCTGCGCCGGGGCGCAGGGCTGGTGGCTGCGCTGCTCGTCCTCGAGTACCTCGTCCTGCCGCAGATCGCGGGTGCACGGCATGCCCTCCACCTGCTGACCGGGGTGCAGCCCGCCTACCTCGGGCTGGCCGTCGCGCTGGAGGCCGCCTCGCTGGTGACGTACGCGGCGCTGACCAGGGTCGTCATCCCGCGCGAGACCCGGCCGTCGCTCTGGACGGCGCTGCGGATCGACCTCACCACGCTGGGGGTCAGCCACGTCCTGCCGGGCGGAGCCGCCGCGGCGGGTGCGCTGCGCTTCCGGCTGCTCACCGGTGCCGGCATCCGGCGCAGCGATTCGGTGCTCGCCGCAACCGTCCAAGGGGTCGGCTCGGCCGTCGTCCTCAACGTCATGCTGCTCGCCGGCCTCGTCGCCACGCTGGCGCTGCACGGGAGCAACCCGCTCTACGGCGTGGCGGCCGGCCTCGGCCTCCTGCTGCTGCTCGCCACGGCGGCGGTGGTGCTCGCCCTCACGTGGGGACGGGAGGGCTCGGTCCGCTACGTGCGGGCGGTGTTCGCGCGGGTGCCGCGGGCCGATGCCGACACGGGCGAGCGGGTCGTCCGCCGCTTCGCCGAGCAGCTGCGCCTGCTCGGCAGCGACCGCACGCGACTCACCGCCGCGGTGGGCTGGGCCACCGCCAACTGGGTCCTCGACGCGGCCTCGCTGTGGGTCTTCGTCCTCGCCTTCGGCCATCGGCTGGGGCCGGCCGGGCTCCTCGTGCCGTTCGGGCTCGCCAACGTGCTCGCGGTGCTGCCGGTCACGCCCGGCGGCCTCGGCATCGTCGAGGGCATCCTCGTGCCCACGCTCGTCGGGTTCGGGACGCCGCGCGGCGTCGCGATCCTGGCGGTGGTGAGCTACCGGTTGGTCAGCTTCTGGCTCCCGATCCCGCTGTCGGCCGCGACGTACGTCTCGCTGCGGGCCAGGCCCTTGCGCTCGGCCGCCGGGCAGGCCGAGCGCCCCTGGCAGGTCGCCGAGCGGGTGGGGCTTGACGAGCCGACTGGGCCGGGCGAGTCGACCTCGGCAACCGGCCCGGCGGCGCGGCCGATCAGCGCCGGCCGGCCGCCCCCGCCGCCATGAGCTCCTCGACGCCGGCGCCGGGCGCCGACGATCTGCTGCAGGAGGCCGGGTCCGTCCCGGTCGAGGGCTGGGACCTCGACCGGCTCGGCGAGCGCATCCGGGTCGAGGAGCCGTGGGATCACGCCGACGTGGTGCGGTGGTTGCGGATGGTGCCGTGGGCGGTCCCGGGCTTCACCGTCGACCGCTTCCGCACCCGGCTGGCCGCTCTGCATGCGGCGGGCGGGCCGTACCCGGTGCGCGAGCCACGCTTCCGGCTGGTCGCCCGCCGTGTCAGCGGGTGACCGCGTGCCGGACGAGGTGCCGGCCGAAGTCCCACACCAGCCGGCTGCCGCTGTGCGCCTCGGCCATCACGGCGTCGAACGCCCCCAGGAACCATTCGACCTCGGCGTCGCCGATCACCAGCGGCGGCAGCAGCTTGATGACGTCCATGTGGTCGCCGGCCACCTGGGTGATGATCCGGTGCCGCTGGAAGAGCGGGGCGACGACGGTCTGCGCGAACAGCCCGCGCCTCGCGGCTCGCAGCGCGTACCAGGTGGGGCGGCGGGCCAGCGAGCGCGGCCGGCCGAACTCGATGCCGATCATGAGGCCGCGCCCGCGCACCTCGGCGACGTAGTCGTACCGCTCGGCCATCTCGCGCAGGCCCGCGGTCAGCGTGGCGCCGGCGCGCTCCGCCTGCCCGGCAACGTCGTCGCGCTCGATGACGGCGAGGGTCGCGAGGCCGGCCGCCATCGCGAGGGCGTTGCCGGCGAAGGTCGACGCGTGCACGAACGCGCGGTCGAGGGAGGAGTAGACCTTGTCGAAGATCCAGCTCTTCGCCAGCGTCGCGCCGATGGGGACGTAGCCGCCGGACAGCGCCTTGGCGACGGTGACGATGTCGGGGTCGACCGCCTCGTGCTCGTGCGCGAAGAAGCGGCCGGTGCGCGCGATGCCGGTCTGCACCTCGTCGCAGATCAGCAGCGCGCCGTGCTCGTGCAGCAGGTGCTGGGCCGCCGCGAGGAAGCCGGCAGGGGGCAGGTTGACGCCCTTGCCCTGGATCGGCTCGACGAGCAGCGCGGCGACGTCGCCGCGCCGGAGCTCGCGCCGCAGGCCCTCGAGGTCACCGAGCCGCACCTTGGTGTCGGGCAGCAGCGGCCCGAAGCCGCGCCTGAACTCCACCGCGCCGTTGACCGACAGGGAGCCGGCGGTGAGCCCGTGGTAGGCGTGGTCGGCGTAGAGCACCCGGGGGCGGCCGGTCGCCGCCCGGGCGAACTTCAGCGCTGCCTCCACCGCCTCGGTGCCGCTGTTGCAGAAGTACGCGCGGTCCAGGCCAGGTGCGTGCGCCAGCAGGCGCTCGGCGAGCAGGCCGGGGAGCAGCGGTGCGTCGAACTGGACGAGGTCGGCGAGGCCCCGGTCGAGGACGTCGTGCAGCGCCTTGCTGACCTCGGGGTGGTTGCGCCCGAGGGCGTGGACGCCGAAGCCGGCCAGCATGTCCAGGTAGCGCGCCCCGTCGGCGTCGTACAGGCAGGCGCCCTCGGCGCGCACGTACGTGCGGTCGAAGCCGATCGTGCGCAGCAGGCGGGGCACCTGCGCGTTGAGGTGCCGTTCGTGCAGGACGGGACCCTCGGCGCGCCGCTCGTCGAGGAGCCGCCCGATGTCGAAGCTGCCGTCGGCCCCGGGCTCTGGAACGGTACGAAGGGACGCCGGCATCTGTCGCTGGACGGGGACGAGCGGGCGCACGCCCGATCGCCGGCTCACGAACGCCATGCGGACCTGCCTCTTCGTTCGGGTCTGGCAAGTATGCCGCCTCCCGGCGCGGGCGACGGGGACTTGTGACTCAGAATCCGAGCCGGCGGAGTTGCTTGGGATCGCGCTGCCAGTCCTTCGCCACGCGCACCCGCAGGTCGAGATAGACGCGCGTGCCGAGCAGCCGCTCGATCTGCTGGCGGGCCACGGTGCCGACGTCGCGGAGCCGGCTGCCCTTCGCACCGATGACGATCGCCTTCTGCGAGTCGCGCTCCACGTACAGCGAGGCGTGCACGTCGATCATGTCGGCGCGCCCCTCGTGCGGGAGCAGCTCGTCGACCAGCACGGCGATCGAGTGCGGCAGCTCGTCGCGGACCCCGTCGAGCGCCGCTTCCCTGATCAGCTCGGCGATCATCACCAGCTCGGGCTCGTCGGTGAGCTCGCCCTCGGGGTAGAGCGGGGGCGACTCGGGCAGGTGCCCGACCAGTACGTCGGCGAGCACGTCGACCTGGAAGCCGGTGGTCGCCGACACGGGGACGACCTCGGCGAAGTCGTGCAGGCGCGTGGCCGCGAGCAGCTGGGCGGCGACCGCCTCGCGGCCGACCGCATCGGCCTTCGTCACGATCGCGATGACGGGCGTGCGCACCCCGGCCAGCTCGCCGACGAGGAAGCGGTCGCCGGGGCCGATCCGCTCGTCGGCCGGGATGCACAGGCCGACGACGTCGACCTCGGCGAGCGCGGTGCGGACGATGTCGTTCAGCCGCTCCCCGAGCAGCGTCCTCGGCTTGTGCAGCCCGGGGGTGTCGACGATGACGAGCTGCGCGTCGTCTCGGTGCACGATGCCGCGGATGGCGTGCCGCGTGGTCTGCGGGCGTGGCGAGGTGATGGCCACCTTGTCGCCGACGAGCGCGTTGGTGAGGGTGGACTTGCCGGTGTTGGGCCGGCCGACGAAGCAGGCGAACCCGGCCCGGAAGCCGCCGTGCGGCCCGGCGCGACCGGCCACCTCGCCGGCCGTCTCGCCCGCCGCCACGCCGGTCATGCCGGCCCGCGCCCGCCGAGCGCCTCCCCCACGGTGAAGCGCGAGCGCACCTCGCCGTCGACGCCGGCGACGATCACGTGGGTGCCTGGTCCGAACTCGGCGACCACCGCGAGGTCGTCGGCGCAGGCGCTGCCGCGGCTCGTCACCAGCGCGACGGCCTCGAACGACCGCGCACCGGACGACGCGGCGGCCGCGACCGCACCGCGCACCGCAGAGGTGGTGAGCCGCTCGTCGGAGTTCTCGACGGTGGCGGCCGCGTAGGTCCGCCCGTCGGTGTCGCGGACGGCGGCGCCCTCGCCAGGGCCGGCGTGCGGGGCGTACGCGCGCTGCATCGCCACGCGGGCGAGCGTGAGGATCTTGGCGTCCTCCGGGTCAAGATCTGGCATCGGCAGGCTCCGTTCGATCGGCCGCGGCGGCCTCGTCCGCCGGGTCCGGCACGGGCTCGCGCCGGATCAGGACGGTACCGATCCGGTTGCGGCGACCGGCGGCCCCCTCGGCGGTGAACGTGAGCCCCTGGACGCTCGCCGTCGCGCCCGGGATCGGCACCCGCCCGAGCAGGCTCGCGAGCAGGCCGCCGACCGTCTCGATGTCCTCCGTCGGCAGCTCGACGTCGAACATCTCGTTGACGTCGTCGATCGGGAGCCGGACGGTCACCCGCACGGTGTCGGCGTCGATGCGCTCGACGCGCGGCCGCTCGCGGTCGTACTCGTCGGTGATCTCGCCGACGATCTCCTCGAGGATGTCCTCGATGGTGAGCAGGCCGGCGGTGCCGCCGTACTCGTCGACGACGATCGCGATGTGGGTCTGCAGCAGCTGCATCTCGCGCAGCAGCTCGTCGACCGGCTTCGACTCCGGCACGAACGTCGGCTCGCGCATCACCGCCTCGACCCGAGCGACGGTGTCCTTCTCCCTGGCGTCGTAGCTGCGGCGCACCAGGTCCTTCAGGTAGATGATGCCGACGATGTCGTCCTGGTCCTCGCCGAGGACAGGGATGCGCGAGAAGCCGCTGCGCAGGCAGAGGCTGAGCGCCTGGCGGATCGTCTTGGTCCGCTCGATGAACACGATGTCCGTGCGGGGCACCATGACCTCGCGCGCGATCGTGTCGCCGAGCTTGAAGACGGAGTGGATCATCTCCCGCTCGCCGTGCTCGATGAGGTGGCGCTCCTCAGCGAGGTCGACGAGGTCGCGCAGCTCGGCCTCGGTGTTGAACGGCCCCTGGCGGAAGCCGCGCCCGGGCGTGAGCGCGTTGCCCAGCATGATGAGCAGCCGCGGCAGCGGGCCGAGCAGGCGGTTGAGCAGCACGGCGAGGCCGACGGTGCGCAGTGCGACGGCGTCGGCGTGCTGGATGCCGAGGGTGCGCGGTGCCACGCCGATGATGACGTAGCTGACGACCGTCATGGCGGCCGCGGCGATGACCACCGACAGCCAGTCGGGGTCGACCGCCTGGATGCACACGCGGGCGACGAGCACGGTGGCCGTTAGCTCGCAGGCGGCGCGCACCAGCAGCAGGAGGTTGAGGTAGCGCACCGGGTCGGCGAGCACCCGCTGCAGCAGCGTGGCGCCGCGGCGGCCCTCGCGCAGCAGCTCCTCGACCCGTACGCGGGACACCCGCGACAGCGCCGCGTCGGACATCGCGAGACCACCGGCGACGACGACGAGGGCGCCGGCCGCGACGACGAGCAGGTCGTCGGCGGGGGTCACCGCCCGTCTCCTCCCGCACGCGCGCCCTGCCACCCCTGCAGGAGCTTGCGCTGCACGTCGAACATCTCCTGCGCCTCGTCAGCCTCGCCGTGGTCGTAGCCGAGCAGGTGCAGGACGCCGTGCGTGCAGAGCAGGTGCAGCTCGTCCTCCGTCGAGTGCCCGGCCTCGGTGGCCTGCCGCTCGGCGACCGCGGGGCAAAGGACGACGTCGCCGAGCAGCGCCGGGCCGGCCTCCTCGTCGTCCTCGTCGGGACCGCGGGCGGTGTCGATCTCGTCCATCGGGAACGCGAGAACGTCGGTCGGGCCGGGCTCGTTCATCCAGCGGACGTGCAGCGCCTCCATCGTCGTGGCGTCGACGAGCAGCACGGACAGCTCCGCGAGCGGGTTGACGTCCATCTGCTCGAGGACGTACGTCGCGAGCTCCGACAGCTGCGACTCGTCGACCGGTACGCCGGACTCGTTGGCAACCTCGACGGACAACGGTCAGTCCTCCCGGCGGCGGCGCGACTCGTGCCGGTGCGGGTCCGGCACCGGCCGCGGGCCACGCCGTACGGGCCGCGGCGGCTCCTGCTCGGCGTCGTACCGCGCGTAGGCGTCGACGATCTCCGACACCAGCTTGTGCCGCACGACGTCGGCGCTCGTCAGCCGGCAGAAGGCGACGTCGTCGATGCCCTGCAGGATCGACTCGACGATGCGCAGCCCCGACTGCATGCCGGCCGGCAGGTCGGTCTGCGTGACGTCGCCGGTGATGACCATCTTGGCGCCGAACCCGAGCCGGGTGAGGAACATCTTCATCTGCTCTGGGCTCGTGTTCTGCGCCTCGTCCAGGATGATGAAGGCGTCGTTCAGCGTGCGACCGCGCATGTAGGCGAGCGGCGCGACCTCGATGGTGCCCGCGGCCATGAGGCGGGGGATCGAGTCCGGGTCGAGCATGTCGTGCAGCGCGTCGTGCAGCGGGCGCAGGTAGGGGTCGATCTTCTCGTACAGGGTGCCGGGCAGGAAGCCGAGCCGCTCCCCAGCCTCGACCGCCGGCCTGGTGAGGATGATGCGGTTGACCTTCTTGGCCTGCAGCGCCTGCACGGCCTTGGCCATCGCGAGGTAGGTCTTGCCGGTGCCGGCCGGCCCGATGCCGAAGACGACGGTGTGCCGGTCGATGACCTCGACGTAACGCTTCTGGTTCAGCGTCTTGGGCCGGATGGTGCGGCCGCGCGACGACAGGATGTTCATCGTCAGCACGTCGGCCGGCCGCTCGTCGGTGCGGGCGCGGAGCATGGCCAGGCTGCGCTCGACCGCGTCGACGGTCAGCACGTCACCGCGCTCGAGCAGGGTGACGAGCTCTTCGAACAGCTTGGTCGCCAGCGCGGTCTCGTCCGGGTCACCGGTGATGGTGATCTCGTTGCCGCGGACGTGGATGTCGGTGTCGAATGCCTGCTCGATCACCCGGAGCAGCTCGTCGCGCGAGCCGAGCAGGCTCACCATCGAGTGCGATCCGGGGACGACGAGCTTCGTCTGGACCTTGGCAGGCGAGGAAGTATTCGGCATGCAGTGCGGGCCTCGCGGCCTCGTTCGTCCCTGCCCCTCGTGGTCGACGGCGCGTGCTCGGCGTGCTGGCCTCGGCCTTCCGGTTGCTCTCCGTGACGCATTCGGAGCCGACGCCTGGGCTCCATGCTACCCGGAGGCGCCGTTCACGCACCCCTTCGCCTCGCGCCCGGCGGACCCCCGCCGGCGGCACCACGCCGGTGCGGCCGCCCGGGAAGGCGGGGGATCAGCCGGGCGGCCAGGACAGCGAGCGGCCGCCGAGCACGTGGACGTGCGCGTGGAAGACGGTCTGCCCGGCCTCGCGGCCCGAGTTGGCCACCAGCCGGTAGCCCGACTCCGCGATCCCCTCCGCCGCCGCGACCGCTGCCGCCGCCCGGAACAGGGCCACCAGCAGATCACCGTCCGCGGCCGCCAGCGCCCCCGCGTCCGGGTAGTGCTCCCGGGGGATCACCAGCACGTGGGTCGGCGCCTGCGGGTCGATGTCGCGGAACGCCATGACCTGGTCGTCCTCGTGCACCAGGGCCGCCGGGACCTCGCCCGCGACGATCTTGCAGAACAGGCAGCCCGCCTCCGCCATCGACTGCTCCTCCGAGATCCACCGAGATCCACCGAGATCCACCGAGATCCACCGAGATCCACGGCGACGTTTTCGGCGACACGGTAAACCAGCCTGCCCGGGTGCGCGTCGTACCGGGCATGATCGAAGCCGTGGCGGTCAGAGGGGGTCGTGAGCCGGCCGGTCTGTCATGGACCGACGCCGACCAGGCGCTGACCGCTCTGTACTCCGCGCACTACCGCCATCTCGTGCGCCTGTCGACCTTCCTGCTGCACGACCCCGGCGCGGCGGAGGAGGTCGTCCAGGACGCCTTCGTCGCCATGCACGGCGCGTGGCGGCGCCTGCGCGACCCCGACAAGGCCGAGGCCTACCTCCGGCAGACCGTGGTCAACCGGTCGAGGTCGGGGCTGCGCCACCGCAAGGTGGAGGCCAAGTACGCCCCCAAGCCGGCCCCGGACGCCCCGAGCGCGGAGTACGGCGCCATGGGCGCCCTCGAGCGCCGGTCGGTCATCGACGCCCTGCGGGGCCTGCCGCAGCGCCAGCGCGAGGTCCTCGTGCTGCGCTACTACGGCGACCTGTCGGAGGCGCAGATCGCCGAGACGCTCGGCATCAGCCAAGGCGCGGTCAAGAGCCACGCATCGCGCGGCATGGCCGCGCTTCGTTCGAACCTGGAGCAGCTGTCATGAACTCGCCCTACGACGACCCGCACGGCGACCTGCTGGGCCGCGTCCTGAAGGCGGAGGCCGATACCGTCCAGCCGGCCGGGGACGGCCTGACTCGCATCCGCGAGCGGGTCGAGCGCCGGCGCAGCCGGGTGCGGTGGCTCATGCCGGCTGCGGCGCTCGGCGCCGCCGCCGCGCTGACGGGCATCGCGTTCGGCACCTACACCGCGCTGTCCGGCAAGGACGAGCTGCGCTCCGGAGTCGCGAACGGCGGCCCCTCGGGCGGACCCACTCAGCCCGGGCCCTCGCTGACGACGACGCAGGGCCCCACGCCCACGCCGTCCGGGTCGACCGCGACGGTCGCCGGCACGCCCACCACGCCGGTGTGGCCGTTCACCTCGTACGCGCAGGTGCAGCTCTGGCAGCAGCAGTACGCCTCCGGCGGGCAGAGCCCGTGGCACCTCGACGCCAAGTACACCGCCCAGGCGTTCGTCGACAGCCTGAAGCTCCCCCAGCAGCAGCTGAAGGTGCTGGGCCTCGAGCCCGTCGCGGGCGGCGGAGCGGCCGTCCGGATCGCCACCACGACCACCGGCGACGGGCGCCCGCACGAGCTCGCCGTCGTGCGCCTCATGCGCTGGGGCACCGGTGACCAGGCGCCGTGGGAGGTCACCGGGGTCAGCACCGCCGGCGCGCGCATCGACTCCCCGGCCGCCGGCGCTGCCGTCGGCTCGCCGCTGACCGTCCACTACACCCTCGACGGCGGCGTCGAGGAGGACGTGTACGCGAGCGTCTGGGACGGCCAGGCACGGCTGGCGAGCGGGCACGCCGTCGTCGGCGGCGGCGCGCAGCAGGCCGGCCTCACGTTCCCGGCGCCGCAGACGTCCAACGGCTACGTCGTCGTCGCCGACATCCAGGGCGCATCGGGCCGCAGCACGCTCACCCGGCTCGTCGTCACCCCGGTGCGCTTCACCGGCGCCACGACCACCCCGACGAGCGGCCAGCAGTACCCACCGTTCTTCCTCGCGGTGTCGAACGACCGGATCACCCTGTACTACTCGAAGCTCGGCGGCTTCGGGCGCTACGTCACCGCGCCGCACTCCGGCACCGTGCGCTCGCCCCAGCTCAGCGCCGACGGCAGGTGGGTCTACTTCATCCGCGAGGACGCCGGCACCGGGAGCCTGCTGCGCGTACCGATCCAAGGCGGCGCCGAGCAGCCGGTGGTCAGCGGGCAGGGCAACGTGACCGCGTTCGCCATCGGCGGCAACGAGGCGGAGCGCCTGGCGTACGTCGTGAGCACCAACGGCGCGCAGGACGTGCACTGGCAGGATTCGACCAACGGCCACGGCGGCGGCTTCCACGCCGACGCCACGCCGCCGCTGGTCGAGCAGCTCGCCTGGGCGCCCGACGGCAGGCACTTCACCGCCGAGGTGCGCACCGGCACCGGCTGGGGCCTGCGGACCTACGACGCGGCAAGCGCCGCCTCGATCGACGACGGCGTCGCGGTGCCCGGGACGATGCGCACGGAGGGCCCGTCGTACGACGCGGCCGGCAACCTCTACTACGTCCGGACGGCCGACGCGAGCCACTACGAGCTCGTGCAGTACGACGGCACGCAGGTGCGGCACGTGTCGACCTTCACCCTGCCGGCGGGCGCCGGCAGCCCGGAGGCCGCGACGGCCGACATCACGCCTGACGCGTACGCCGCGCTGGTGAGCACGCCGAGCGGACAGGTCTACCGGGTAGACAACGGGACCGCGCACCTGCTGCCGACCGCTGCGACCGGCGCCACCTGGTGACGAGCGCGCCGCCGCCCCCGGCATCAAGCACGGGGGCGGCGGCGGGCGGCCGGCTACGGGCGGATCCTCAGATCGGCACCCGAGCCGACCGGGCCGTCACGGATGCGCCGTCCCCCCTGAGGGCAACATCCGGTGACGGTCCAAGCTGGCGAGCGGCGCGGACCGCGGTGACGGCGATCGGACGGTCGCTGAGCTGCATCGTCATCGCTCCCCCCGCGTAATTCATCAGTTGATCCAACGCCAGGTGCCACTATTCACCGACCGGCGCGCGGGAGTCAATAGAGCGTGCCGAATCGGTTTACTGGTGCCAACGGACGGTGTGACTGAGCACCGCCGCAGCGGCCGCGACCCCGGCCGTCGAGGAGCGCAGGACGGTGTCGCCCAGCCGGCAGGCCAGCCCGCCGGCTGCGATCAGGAGCGAGAGCTCGTCGTCGGTGATGCCGCCCTCGGGGCCGACCACGAGCCCCACGTCGCCGTCCACCGGCATCGCCAGCGCGGCGAGCCGCGCGGTCGCCGACTCGTGCAGGACGACGCCGAGCGCGCAGCCGCGGAGCAGCTCGGCCACCGCCGTCGTCGAGGCGGGCTCGCGCACCTCCGGCAGCCACGGCCGGCGGGCCTGCTTCGCCGACTCGCGCGCGTGCGCCCGCCACCTCTCGAGCGCGCGGCCGCCCCGCTCGCCCCGCCACTCGACCACGCAGCGGGCGGCCGGCCACGGCACGATGACGTCGGCGCCGACCTCGGTGAGCATCTCGACGGCCAGCTCGCCCCGGTCGCCCTTGGGGAGGGCCTGGACGACGACGATCCGCGGACGTGGCGGCGGCACGTCGCGCCGGCCCCGTACGTCGAGGGTGACGGTGTCGCCGTCGACCGCCGCGACGAGGCACTCGGCGACGTGCCCCCTGCCGTCGGTGAGGTCGACCGGCTCGCCAGGACGCACCCGGCGCACCCTGGCGGCGTGGTGGCCCTCGGCCCCGGCGAGGACGATCCGGTCGTGGCCCAGCTGCCCGGCCTCGGCGAGGAAGAGCGCCGCCGTCACTGCCGGAAGGCGTCGCGGAGCCGGCTGAACAGCCCCTGGCCGTTGACGCCGACCACCTCGGGGTGCTCCTCGTCGCGCAGCTTCGCGAGCTGGCGCATCAGCCGCTCCTGCTCGCCGTCGAGGCGGGTCGGCGTGACGACCTCGACGTGCACGTGCAGATCGCCCCTGCCGACGCCGCGCAGGTGCGGCACCCCGCGCCCGCGCAGCGCGTGCACGGTGCCCGGCTGGGTGCCTGCCCTGATCTCGATCTGCTCCTCGCCGTCGAGGGTCTGCAGCTTGAGCGACGTGCCGAGCGCGGCAGCGGTCATCGGCAGGGTGACCCGGCAGTGCAGGTGGTCGCCCTCCCTGGTGAAGACCGGGTGCTCGCGCTCGCGCACCTCGATGTAGAGATCGCCGGGCGGTCCGCCGCCGGGGCCGACCTCGCCCTGCCCGGCCAGGCGGATGCGCATGCCGTCCTCGACGCCGGCCGGGATCTTGACGGCGATCGTCCGGCGGGCCCGCACCCGGCCCTCCCCCGCGCACTCCGGGCACGGGTGCCTGATGATCTGGCCGGTGCCGCGGCACTCCGGGCACGGGCGGCTGGTCATGACCTGCCCGAGGAAGGACCGCTGCACGCTCTGCACCTCGCCGCGGCCCCGGCAGGTGCCGCAGGTGTCGGGGTGCGTGCCCGCCGCGGTGCCGGCCCCCGTGCAGGTCGAGCAGACGACGGCGGTCTCCACCGCGAGGTCCTTCTCGACGCCGAAGGCCGTCTCGGCCAGGTCGAGGTCGACGTGGATCAGCGCGTCGGCGCCCTGGCGGACGCGGGTGCGCGGGCCGCGCGCGCCCGTACCGCCGAAGAACGCGTCCATCAGGTCGCCGAGCCCGAAGCCGAACGGGCCGCCGGCGCCCACGCCGCCCTGGGCGAACGGGTCGCCGCCGAGGTCGTAGATCTCGCGCTTCTCCGGGTCGGAGAGCACCTCGTACGCCCGCCCGATCTCCTTGAACTGCTCCTGCGCCCCCGGATCGGGGTTGACGTCGGGGTGGTACTGGCGCGCGAGCCGGCGGTAGGCGCGCTTGATCTCCTCGGAGGACGCGTCACGGCGCACGCCGAGCAGCTCGTAGTAGTCGGTCGTCGGCACGGTGTCGCGTCTGCCCCTTCTGGCCCTCGTGCGTGTCGGCTAGCCGTCGGCGAGGATGCGGCCGACGTAGCGTGCCACGGCTCGCACCGCCCCGATGGTGCCGGGGTAGTCCATGCGGGTCGGCCCGAGGACGGCCAGGCTGGCGAACGGCCGGCCCTCCGCCCCGTACGCGGTCGAGATCACCGACGTGCTGTGCAGGCCCTCCGGGTTCTCCTCGCCGATCCGCACGTTGACCGTCATCGGGTCGAACGCCTCGCCGAGCAGCTTCAGCAGCGTGACCTGCTCCTCGAGCGCCTCGAGGACCGGCCGGATGCTGAACGGGAAGTCGACGGCCGTCCTCGTCAGGTTGGCGGTGCCGGCCAGGGCGACCCGGTCGTCCGGCTTCTCGACCAGCGTCTCCAGCACCGTGGAGACGACCACGTTGAAGACCGGCCGGTGCTCGGCCGCCACCTGGTCGGGCAGCTCGGCGACGATCGAGCCGGCGTCGGTGAGGACCTGGCCGTTCATGGCCGCGTTGAGCCGGGCGCGGATCTCGGCGACGTCGCGGTCGTCGACCACGCCGGGCAGCTCCACCACCCGCTGCTCCACCCGGCCGGTGTCGGTGATCAGCACGAGCAGCAGCCGGCTGGGCGTGAGCTGCACGATCTCGACGTGGCGCACGGCCGAGCGGGACAGCCGCGGGTACTGCACGACGGCGACCTGGCGGGTGAGCTGCGCGAGCAGGCGCACGGTGCGCCGCACCACGTCGTCGAGGTCGACCGCGCCCTCGAGGAAGGTCTGGATCGCGCGCCGCTCGGCGGGCGACAGCGGCTTGATGCTCGACAGCTTGTCGACGAACAGGCGGTAGCCCTTGTCGGTCGGCACCCGCCCGGCACTCGTGTGCGGCTGGGCGATGTAGCCCTCCTCCTCGAGGGCGGCCATGTCGTTGCGGATCGTGGCCGGCGACACCCCGAGGTTGTGCCGCTCGACCAGCGCCTTGGAACCGACCGGCTCGTGGGTCGAGACGTAGTCCTCGACGATCGCGCGCAGCACGTCGAGCTTCCGGTCGTCGAGCACGCGCGCCTCCTTCAGCGGTGGTTCGCGGCTGCCTGGCGCTCCGCCGTCTCCGCGCGCCAGGTGGCTGCCTGGCACTCCGCGGTTCTGAGTGCCAATCATAGGTCGGCGCGCGCCGCCGCGCAGCCCCGCGCGGCACCGCCCGTTGGAACCGGGCCGGGCCATCCGGCGTCCTACCGCCGTGCATCAGCCGTGGGCGCCCCGCCCACGAGGCAGGAGGCGATCGATGGGCGCCGGGCGATGGACCGCAGGCGCGGTGGCCGGGAGCGCCCTGGGGCTGGTGCTGCTCGCGGGCGCCACCGCCTGCTCGTCCTCGGTCCCCTCCTCCTCCTCGGGGACCACCGCGGAGGGGGCTTCCTGCGCGGCGATCCTCCGGTACGCCGGCCGCGAGTACCGGGGCGCGGGGACGGCGTATCGGGTGCCGGTCGGGCGTGCGCTCGGCACGGCCACCGAGCCCGGCTGCGCCGACGTCGTCGTCGACGGCAAGCCGCGGGGGTCCTCCGACCACCCCGTCGAGGTCAGCGCGGTGCGCGGCGTCGACCCGCGATGGGCCATCGCATACGGGAACGACTTCGGCGTCTACGTCGCCAGGGACGCGTCGAAGGACCGGATGCCCGCCGCGCTGCGCCGCGTGCTCCGCCGCCCGGCCTGCACCGGGTCGGGGCCGGTGACGCTCGCCGGGAAGTGGATCGACGTCGAGCTGGACCGGGCGCGCTCGGCGATCCGCTCGGTGGAGCTGATCGTCGACCGCGCGAGCCCGGGCGCCCAGCGCTACCTGCAGGCCGACCTGCGCGTGCGGGTCACCGCGCGCACCGAGGGCAACCGCGTCCCCGGGGAGCCCGTCCTCGACGACCGGTCCCGCGTCGAGGTCGTCGCGCACTGCGCGGGGACGGCGTTCGAGGCCGACCGGGTGACGCCCGGCGAGGGCTAGCCGCCGAGCAGCCCCTCGGCGTGGTCGAGCTCGCGCTCGAGGGCGCGCATGCTGTGGTCGGAGAGCCGGCCGGCATCGCGCCAGCGCAGCAGCTCCTCGCGCTGCGCGTCGATCATCGTCCGGCGGGCCCGCGTCAGGGCCGCCGCGGCCGTCTCCCTGTCCTGCGGGGGCGCGGCGGCGAACCGCTTCAGCCGCGAGCGGCGCTGCTCGACGTCGTGCCGCAGCCGGTTGAGCACCTCGTCGGGCAGCTCGCTGTCCGCCGCCAGCTCGTCGAGCTGGCGCAGGGCGGCGTCGAGCGCCGCCGCCCGCGCGAGCGCCATGACGGTGCCCTCCTCGGCCGGGCCGCCGCCGAGGTGGAGCCGGCGCAGCAGCGGGGCGAGCGTGAGCCCCTGGCCGAGCAGCGTCACGAGGACGACGACATAGGCGCAGAGCAGCAGCAGGTCCCTGGCCGGGAAGGGGCGGCCCTGGGCCGTCAGCGGGATGGCGAACGCCGCGGCCAGCGTGATCACCCCGCGGGTGCCGGCCCACGACAGCGCGACCAGCTCCCTGGTCGACAGCTCGCCGCTGCGCACCGTGATCCCGCCGCGCAGCCTCGACATCACGGTGAGCCACAGCGGCCGCAGCAGCAGGACCACGCCGACCGTCCCGCCGACCGCGGCGACGATCGTCGGCACGGGGTAGCCCTTCAGCCCGCGGGCCACCACCGGCAGCTGCTGGCCGATGAGCAGGAAGACGAAGCCCTCGAGCAGGAAGTTGACCAGCCGCCACACCGCCCTGGTCTGCAGGCGGGTCTCCCCCGTGAGCAGCTCCGGCGACCGGTGGCCGAGCCAGAGCCCGGCGAGCACCACGGCGAGGACGCCGCTCGTGTGCGCCTCCTGCGCCGGCAGGAACACGAGGTACGGCGTGGCGAGCGACAGCGCGTTGACCACCAGCGGGTCGTGCAGCCGGTGCCGCGGCAGCTGCACGAGCCAGGCGACGCCGAGGCCGATCGCCGCCCCGCCGACGGCCGCGAGCAGGAACCGGCCGGCGGCATCGCCAACCGAGAAGCCGCCGCCGATCACCGCGGCGATCGCCACCTCGAAGGTGGTGAGCGCGGTGGCGTCGTTGAGCAGCCCCTCGCCCTCGATCAGGGTGGTGAGCCGCTGCGGGATGCCGGCCCGCCGGGCGATCGCGAGGGCGGCGACCGGATCGGGCGGCGCCACCGCAGCCCCGAGCGCGACGCCAGCGGCGAACGGCAGGCCGGGCACGACCGCGTCCACCACCACCCCGACGGCAAGAGCGGTGACGAGGACGAGCAGCACCGACAGCGAGACGATCGGGCGCAGCGCGGCCCTGATCTCCAGCAGGCTGGCGTCCAGCGCCGCCGCGAAGAGCAGCGGCGGCAGCAGCACGAACAGGACGAGATCGGGATCGAGCGAGACGTTGGGGCCGGGCAGGACGGCGTAGACCAGGCCGGCCAGCACCAAGAGCACGGGGGGCGGCAGCCCGCTGCGGTCGGAGACGAGCGTCGCCACCGCGATCAGCGCGAGCGCGGCAAGGGCGAACGCCACACCCTCGACCACGCTGCCACCTCGCTCCGCCGCCGGGGCCGTTCGGCAGCCCACCCGGACAGTACGACGCTGGCCGGCCCGTCGCCCGGGCGGCAGCGCTCGGCCGGGCATTGACGCACCGGTGGAAGTTCGTCACGAATTGCTACCGGTGCCAGCGGGCACCGCAGGGTGGGGATGCCGGTGGTCGCGCATTCCGCGAGCGCCCGGTCGCGCCTGGTTGCGTCCGTTTCGTCCCAACTGCCGGCGAGCCCTCGTACCGCGATCGCGCGCGCATTCGCCGGAAAGCAGGACCCTTATCCCCCGTTGCCGTGGCCAGTGCGGCGTTGTACGTTCGGTGCGCGCCGACAACGACCGGACGGTATGCGTCTGGAATTGCCGGCCATCGGGGGGAGGTCCGGCGTGACAGCTTCGGCTCGCTGGCGGAAGACGGTCGACCACGACGTGGGTACGGCCTCCCCTCCCGTGCCCCGCACCGGCCGGGGACCTGGGCAAGGATCCTGACCAGCCCCTCCCCGACCGGCCGGCGCGGGCAGCCCACGCGGCAGGACGCTCCTCGCCACCCAGGCTGACCGCGCGCCCGTGCGGCCACGACTCATCGTGGCTTCGCACCAATTTCGTCGCGCGCTCGGCGAGGCGCGCCTCCGACCATTTCCGATGCGTTCCTGGCGGGCGCCCGGAGAAGTGGAGCATCACCAATGCAGGCTTTGAGCGGGACGGCCGCCGAGAACCTCGATGCCGACTTCGTCCAGGACTCCTGGACGCTTTTCGCGCGGATGCGCCAGGAAGGGCCCGCGCGCGAGGTCGTGATGCCCCACGGCGTCAAGGTGTGGCTGGTCACCCGGTACGACGACGTCAAGGCGCTGCTCTCCGACCCGCGGGTCAGCAAGGACGGCCGGCGGGTGAACGAGCTGTTCACCAAGCACTCGGGCGCTGCAGCCGCAGTGGCCGAGGAGGAGCAGGGCGAGCAGGACGAGCAGGACGAGCAGGGAAGCGGCGCCTTCGTCGACGACGACCTGACGCAGCACATCCTCAACACCGACCCGCCCAGGCACACCCGACTGCGCAAGCTCGTGACGAAGGCGTTCACCGAGGGCCGCGTGCAGGCCATGCGGCCGCACGTCGAGGAGGTCGCCGCCGCGATCCTCGACCGGCTGTGGCTCGAGGACCGCCGCGAGGTGGAGCTGATCGACGAGTTCGCCGAGCCGATGACGACCACGGTGCTGGCCGAGCTGCTCGGCGTGCCGGCGGCTGACCGTGACGTGTTCCGGTCGTGGGCCCGCACCCTGGTGGGCAGTGGGCCGAGTCCCGAGGAGGTGGCGGCGGCGACCGAGGCCGTCGTGACGTACAGCCGCGAGCTGGCCGAGGCCAAGCGCGCCGCGCCCGGCGACGACCTGTACTCCGCGCTCGTGCAGGCGACCGACGAGGGCGACCGGCTGACGCCGAACGAGCTGGTCTCGCTGTTCTTCCTGCTGGTCGTGGCCGGGCACTTCACCAGCACCGGCATGATCGGCAACGGCATGCGCGCGCTGCTGATGAACCCCTCGCAGCTCGCGCTGCTGCGGGCCGACCCGGCGCTGCTGCCCGGCGCGCTCGAGGAGCTGCTCCGCTTCGACGGCCCGGTCGGGATGGGCACCTTCCGGTTCACCATGACCGACGTCGCGGTCGGCGGCACCACGATCCCGGCCGGCGAGATCGTCGTGCTGTCCCTCACGTCGGCCAACCGGGACGCGGCGCGGTTCGAGAACGCCGACGAGCTCGACGTCACGCGCCACGTCGCCGGGCACCTCGCGTTCGGTCACGGCATCCACTACTGCGTCGGTGCGCCGCTCGGCCGGCTCATGGTCGAGGTCGCGATCGGCGGGCTCGTCGCGCGGTTCCCGCGGATGGCATTGGCGGTGCCGCCGGAGCAGCTGCGCTGGAAGGCCAGCACCATCGAGCACACGCTCGAGGCGCTGCCGGTGCTGCTGGACGGCTGAGCCGGTCGCGTCAGTCGACCAGGTCGCGCACGACGGCATCGGCGAGCAGGCGGCCGCGCAGGGTGAGGACCGCGCGGCCGCCGGCGTACGGCTGCTCCGCCAGCAGCCCGCCGGCCACGGCCCGCCCGGCCGCCGCCCGGCCGGCCGCGCTCAGCTCGGCGAGCGGCAGCCCGTCGGCGAGCCGGCTACCGAGCAGCACCCGCTCGACGTGGCGGTCGGCGTCGCCGAGCACCTCCCGCGCGGCGGCCGGGCTGTCGCCGGCGGCGAGCCGGGCGGCGTGGGCGGCGGGGTGCTTGACGTTCCACCAGCGGGTGCCGCCGACGTGGCTGTGCGCGCCAGGACCGATCCCCCACCAGTCGCCGCTCGTCCAGTACAGGAGGTTGTGCCGGCAGCGGGCCGGCTCGCTCGCCGCCCAGTTCGACACCTCGTACCAGTGCAGGCCGGCGGCGGCGAGCGCCTCGTCGGCGATGGCATAGCGGTCGGCGAGCGCGTCGTCGTCGGGCGGCGCCAGCTCGCCGCGGCGCACCCTGGCGGCCAGCCGGGTCCCGTCCTCCACGATCAGGGCGTACGCGCTGACGTGATCGGGCGCCATCGCGAGCGCGGCGTCGAGGGACGCCCGCCAGTCGTCGTCGGTCTCCCCCGGCGCGCCGTAGATCAGGTCGACGCTCACCTGCCCGAAGCCGGCGGCCCTGGCGTCGGCGACCGCCTGCTGCACCCGGCCGGGCGAGTGCGCCCGGTCGAGCGCGGCCAGGACATGCGGCCGGGCGGACTGCATCCCGAGGCTGATGCGGGTGAATCCGCCCGCGACGAGCGCGTCGAGCGCCGGCCGGTCGACGGACTCCGGGTTGGCCTCCGTCGTCACCTCGGCGCCGGGGGCGAGCCCGAGCTCGGCGTCGATCGCCGCGAGGATGCGCGTCAGGTCGCCGGCTGGCAGCAGCGTCGGCGTGCCGCCGCCGAAGAACACCGTGCTGACCGGCAGGTCGGCGTCGCCGAGCGCCCGCCGGGCGAGCCTGATCTCGGCGATGGCGGTGTCGGCGTACGCCTCGCGGGTCGCGCCAGGGCCGAGCTCGGCCGCCGTGTAGGTGTTGAAGTCGCAGTAGCCGCAGCGGGTCGCGCAGAACGGCACGTGGACGTACAGGCCGAACGGCCGGCGCCCGAGCCCGTCGAGGGCGGACGCCGGCAGCGCCCCGTCGCGGGGCGCCGGCTCGCCGTCGGGAAGAGCGCTCGGCACCTCACCAGTGTGCGGTGCGCTCAGGGCGACGGGCTCCAGCGATGGAGCGCGACGACGAGCGCGGCCTCCACGAGCGCGACCAGGACGACGCCGGCGGTGCCGAGCGTGCCGGCCGCGAGCAGCAGCCCGAAGCCGCCCGCCACCGCGACGACGACGCCGATCGCGAGGGCGCGCGCCCCGGGCCGGGGCGGCTCGGCCGGGCGCGGCGGCTCGCCGGCGGCCTGCTCCTCGGGCGACGCGGCCTCGGGCGAAGCGGCGTCCGAGGCGCTCATCGCCGCGGGCTCGGCCGGCGGCTCGGTCGGGTCCACGCGGCCAACGCTATCGCGACGCTGACGCGCGCCGCCGCTCCCGGCTCACCCCGTTGGGACGATGCCGGGGCAGGGCCGCCGCTCCTACCGTGTCCAGTAGCCGTCGCGTCCCGGGCCGTCCGCCGCCGGGATCGGCTGCATCGCCTGCACCGCTACCTGAGCCACCTGGAAGGTCACCATGGGAATCGTGCGTCGTCGGGCGCGCCGTCGGCTGTTGGTCGCCGGTGCCGCAGGGGCTGTGGCGTATCACGAGGGCAAGCGGCACGGCCGGGATGCCCAGCAGCCCGACGAGCCGCAGGAACCGGACCAGCCGACCGACTACGCGCCAGCAGCGCCGCAGGAGACCGGTCCGGACGCCAGCGACATCGAGCAGATCCAGAAGCTGGCCGAGCTGCACGAGTCCGGTGCGCTGACGGATGAGGAGTTCACCGAGGCGAAGGCCAGGCTGCTCGCGTGACGGGCGGGCTGACGCGGCTGGCCTCGTATCGGAGGAGGACCCGTGAGTGACTCTCGACTGACCGTGCTCGTCCATGCGCTCGAGACGATCGTCGGAGCGGGGGACGACGAGCCGGCCACCTTGTTCACGGACGACGTGACCGGCTGGTCCCCTGCCCTGCGCGTCTCGTCCCTGGCCGAGCTGTCCGAGGCGCTGGCCGAGCGCGACGAGGCGCTGTCCAACGTCGAGGTGGCCGTCCGCAGCGTCCATCTGAGCGGCGTCACGGCGACCGCCGAGTGGCGCCTCGACGCCGACCACACCGGCCCGCTCGTGGTCGACGACGACGTGACCGTGCCCGCGACCGGCCGGCACGTCCACCTCGGCGGTGCCACGTTCGCCGAGTTCCAGGACGGCAAGATCCGCTCGTTCCGCTCCTACTTCGACGAGATGGCGCTGTACGAGCAGCTCATCGCGTCCGAGTGAGCCATGCGCGCGGTCGTCGACCTGCGAGTCGAGCCCTCCCCGGCTGCGGAGGTCGCCGACATGCTCGAAGCCAACGTCCGGCGCGAGACGGTTGCGGCGTCCGGGCATGGCGATGAGGCCGAGTTCGCGGTCCTTGCCGGCGACGACCGCGAGCTGCGCGGCGGGATCTCCGGATGGACCTGGGGCGGGTGCTGCGAGCTGACCAACCTGTGGGTCGACCCCCGGCTGCGAGGGCACGGGCTGGGCAGTCGGCTCCTCGCCCGCGCCGAGGAGGAGGCCCTGGCTCGAGGCTGCCGGCAGATCGTGCTGTTCACCCACGACGTCCAGGCGTCGCCGGGATTCTACGAGCGCCGCGGCTACGAGCTCGTCGGCCGCGTCGAGGACTACCCCCGTGGTTCCGCCGCGCTGTGGTACCGCAAGCCGGGCTACCGTCTGGCAGGTGGAGGTGACCAGGGCGCAGGCGCTGGCGCTGCGGCTGCGGGCCCACCACCTCGACCGCCGGCTGCCGCCTGAGCAGTGGCGGGCCGCGATGCGCCCGGTGGGCCTGCGGACCACCGTGCCCGACGGGGCCGTCATGTCGCTGCACGCCCGAGCGGAGGGCGCGACCGGGGACGAGCTCGCGACCGCGCTGGCGGCGCGCGAGCTCGTGGAGGTGCGGGCCGGCCACGGCTACCTGATCCTGCCCCCCGACGACGTGACCGCCTTCACGCTCGGCTCGCTCCCGGCGGGCGAGGCGGCGCTGCGGGCGAAGCTGGGGCGCCTGCGCGCGGCGCTCGACGCCGGGCGGTCGGCCGGCGAGGCGGTGGAGCTGGCGCACGCCGCCGCTGTCGACGCGCTGGCCGACGGCCCGCTCGGCGGGAGCGAGCTGAGCGCCGCGATGACCCGCCGGCTGCCGGCCGAGCTCTCGCCGTACTGCCGCGCCTGCGCCACCCACCACGTCGATCAGACGCTGCACGGCTTCGCGGCGCTGCGCGGCGCGCACGCCAAGGTGCCGGGGGACGACGGGATCGCGCTCGCCGACCAGGTGCTCGGCCGGCCCGTGCCCCGAAGGTCGGGCGCCCGGCTCGCGCGCGAGATGCGCGCCGCGAGGGACGAGCTGGCCCGCCGCTTCCTGCGCGCCCATGCGCCGGCCGACGCGCGCGACCTGGCCTGGTGGCTCGTGGTGCCAGAGCCCGACGCGGCGGCGACGCTCGACCGGCTCGCCGGCGAGCTGGTGCCCGTGACGTACGCGGGACGGCGGTGCTGGGTGCACGCCGACGACGAGGCGGCGCTGCAGGCCGCACCGTCGGTCGACGGGGTGCGCCTGCTGCCGCCGTACGACCCGTTGCTCACCACGCACGACCGCGCGGCGATCGCGCCGTCAGAGGCCGCCGAGCGGCTGCTCTGGCGGGTGGTGGCCAACTCGGGCGTGGTGCTGGCGGACGGCGAGGTGGTCGCCGCCTGGCGGGGCCGCAAGGGCGGCCGGCGGCAGCTCGAGGTGGCCGTCACGCCGTTCGTGCGCTGGCCGGCGCGGCGGTGGCGCCCGGTCGTGGCGGAGGCTGCGGCGCTGGCCCCGCTGCGCGGCTGCGCCGAGGCGGCGGTCTCGATCGGCGAGCCGGTCTCCTAGGCGGTGATGCCCAGCCAGGTGCGGGCCCGGTCGTGGGCCTTCGCGGGCAGCTCGGGCGCTTCGAGCAACCGGTGCGCGAGCGAGCGGTCGCCGGTCAGCGCGCGGAACGCCTCGCCGACGGTGACGCCGTGCGCCGGGCGGCGCTCCAGGACGATGGCGTCGCCCTTGCCCAGCCGGCCCTCCTCGACCACCCGCAGGTAGGCGCCCGGCGCGCCGCGCTCGGTGAACCGCCGCATCCAGGCGCCCTCGCCCAGCCACCCGGCGAACGTCCGGCACGGGATGCGGGGGCAGGAGATCTCCAGCAGCGCAGTGCCGGCGCGCCACCGCTCGCCGATGACGGCGCCCGTGACGTCGACGCCGAGGGTGGTCAGGTTCTCGCCGAACTGGCCGGGGCGCAGCGGCCGGTCGAGCGCCTCGCCCCACGTGCGCAGGTCCTCCAGCGCGTACGCGTGGACGGCCCGGTCGACGCCCCCGTGGTGACGCCGGTCAGCCTGCTGGTCGCCGTCGAGGCCGAGCGCCGTCGCGGCCACCGAGCCGTCGACCGGCCGCTTGTCGATGGCGCTCGTCTTGACGGCGCGCGCGGCGTACGGCGCCGGCACGGCGCGGCCGACGTTGACCGATACGACGATGCCGCCGATGCCTCCCACGCCCCCGAGATCCACTCCGCGACCATACCGGACCGCGCGCGCCGGACCAGCTGGTTTCCGGGGCGGGTCAGATCTCCCGGCCGGCGGCGTTGGACGTCGACAGCGCGGCGATGAAGGCCTCCTGGGGCACCTCGACGCGGCCGACCATCTTCATCCGGCGCTTGCCCTCCTTCTGCTTCTCGAGGAGCTTGCGCTTGCGGGTGATGTCGCCGCCGTAGCACTTCGCCAGGACGTCCTTGCGCAGGGCGCGGATGTTCTCCCGCGCGATGATGCGCGACCCGATCGCCGCCTGGATCGGCACCTCGAACTGCTGGCGCGGGATGAGCTCGCGCAGCTTGGCGGTGAGCTGCACGCCGTACGCGTACGCCTTGTCCTTGTGCACGATGGCGCTGAACGCGTCGACCGGCTCGCCCTGCAACAGGATGTCGACCTTCACGAGGTCGGCCTGCTGCTCGCCGATCGGCTCGTAGTCGAGCGAGGCGAAGCCCCTGGTGCGCGACTTCAGCTGGTCGAAGAAGTCGAAGATGATCTCGGCGAGCGGCATCACGTAGCGCAGCTCGATGCGGTCCTCGGAGAGGTACTCCATGCCGTCGAGCTGGCCGCGGCGGCCCTGGCAGAGCTCCATGATGGCGCCGATGTACTCGCTCGGCGCCAGGACGGTCGCGCGCACCACCGGCTCGTGCACCTCGGCGACCTTCCCGTCGGGGAACTCGCTCGGGTTGGTGACGACGACCTCCTGGCCGGACTCCATGCGCACGCGGTAGACGACGTTGGGCGCGGTGGAGATGAGCGCGAGGCCGAACTCCCGGTCGAGCCGCTCGCGCACGATCTCGAGGTGCAGCAGCCCGAGGAAGCCGCAGCGGAAGCCGAAGCCCAGCGCCGCCGACGTCTCCGGTTCGTACACCAGCGCGGCGTCGTTCAGGCGCAGCTTGTCGAGGGCGTCGCGCAGGTCGGGATAGTCGCTGCCGTCGAGCGGATACAGCCCGGAGAACACCATGGGCCTGGGGTCGCGATAGCCGCCGAGCATCTGGCGGGCCGAGTGGCGCTCGGTGGTGATGGTGTCGCCGACCCGCGCCTGCCGGACGTCCTTGACGCCGCTGATGACGTAGCCGACCTCGCCCACGCCGAGCGAGCCGGTCGGCATCGGCTCGGGCGAGATGACGCCGATCTCCAGCGTCTCGTGGGTCGCCCGCGTCGACATCATCAGCAGCCGCTCGCGGCTCGACAGGTGCCCGTCGATCACGCGCACGTAGGTGATGACGCCGCGGTAGATGTCGTAGACGGAGTCGAAGATGAGCGCCCGCAGCGGCGCGTCGGCATGGCCGACCGGCGGCGGTACGACCTCGACGACGTGGTCGAGCAGCTCGCGGACGCCCTCGCCCGTCTTGGCGCTGACCCGCAGCACCTCGCCCGGGTCGCAGCCGATGATGCGCGCGATCTCGGCCGCGTACTTGTCGGGCTGCGCCGCCGGCAAGTCGATCTTGTTGAGCACCGGGATGATCTGCAGGTCGTTCTCGAGCGCGAGGTAGAGGTTGGCGAGGGTCTGCGCCTCGATGCCCTGCGCGGCGTCGACCAGCAGCACCGCGCCCTCGCAGGCGGCGAGCGACCGCGACACCTCGTACGTGAAGTCGACGTGCCCGGGGGTGTCGATGAGGTTCAGCACGTAGTCCGCGTCGCCGGAGCGCCAGGGCAGCCGGACGGCCTGGGCCTTGATCGTGATCCCGCGCTCGCGCTCGATGTCCATCCGGTCGAGGTACTGGGCGCGCATCTGGCGGGCCTCGATCACCCCGGTCAGCTCCAGCATCCGGTCGGCCAGGGTCGACTTGCCGTGGTCGATGTGGGCGATGATGCAGAAGTTGCGGATGGCGGCGGGAGCGGTGCCGCCGGGTCGGCGGCCCGGCTCGGTCTGGCCGCTCGGGACGATGGGCACGCAGGTTCCGTCTCGCTGGCTCGTCGGGGTCGTCCCTATGCTCGCACGGCGCGGCGCAGGCGGGCGCCCGTCCGGCGCGCGGGAGCAGGCGGGAGGCGGCGTGACACGGGTCACCGAGGTGCGCGGCCGCCTGGAGCTGCCCGCCGGCGAGCTCTTCGTCCGGCAGTGGAGCCGGGCCGGCGGCGAGGACGACCCGCCGCTGCTGGCCGTCCACCACCTCGGCATCTCCGGCTCCTCGCTGCACTTCGCCGAGGTCGCGCCGCTGCTCGCGGCCGGGCACGGGGCACGGGTGATCGCGCCCGACCTGCCTGGCTTCGGCGGCTCGCCGGCCCGTGCGACCGCCGAGGGGTACCGGCCGGACGCGCTGGCCGAGCTGCTGGAGCAGCTGCTCGACCGGCTGGCCCCGCCGCCGGCCGGCTACCTCGGCCTGTCCTGGGGCGCCACCATCGGCTGCCACCTGGCGGCGCGCGCGGCGGGGCGGCTGGGCGCGCTGGTGCTGCTCGACGGCGGGCACGTGGACGCCGTCGAGCAGCCGGGGTTCGAGGTCGGCGCCTCGTACGAGTCGCGGGTACGGGCGGCGGCGAGCCAGCTCGGGGCGTTCCGGTTCCGCCGGCTCGACGACGCGCTGAACGCGGTCAGCGATGACTACCCGCGCTGGACGCCCGAGCTGGAGGCGTCGTGGAAGGCCGGGCTGCGCTTCTCCGGCGGCCGGGTACGGCCACGGCTGCGCGCCGACGTGTACGCCGCCGCCGTGCACGGGCTCGCGGCCGCGCCGCCGTCCACGACGTGGGCCGCCATCGCCGCGGCGCGGCTGCCCGTCCTGCTCGTCACGTCGGACGAGACCGTCGAGCGCCGCGGGAGCGGCCACGCGGACGGCGACGCGGGCGAGGGCGGGGCCGGCACGGGCGCTGCGGCCACCGGCGAGGGCGGGGCCGGCACGGGCGATGCGGCGCAGCGGCGGGAGCGCCACCGCCGGGCCAGGGAGCGGTTCGCCGCCGCGGTGCCGCAGGCCGACGTGCGGGTCGCCGCCGGTCAGCGCGCCGACCTGGTGGCCGGGCTCGGCCCGCAACTCGTCGCGCTCGTCGGCGACTGGCTGCGCTCGGTGGGCGCGGTGGGCCGGGTCGGCGGCTGACGGCCCTGCTGGCCGCCTCGTGCCGGCTGACGTGGCCTTTGTCCGGGCGAGTCGCCCGGTCGCGTGGGGTCGGGCGGCGGCGGGCGGGGCATGATGGCTGTCGTCCCGAGCCCCGGAAGGAGCAGCAGATGCCGCAAGGGGCCGAGGCGGTCTGGCGGGTCCGCCCTAGCGGGCCGTTGGTCGGCGAGGTGACGGTCGCCGGCTCGAAGAACGCGGTGACCAAGCACATGGTCGCCGCGCTGCTCACCGACGAGCCGACCGTCATCGACAACGCGCCGCACGTCGGCGACGTCGACATCACCGCGGAGATGCTGCGCGCGCTCGGCGCGTCGGTGGAGCGCGCGGGCTCCCGGGTGCACATCGACCCGCACGGGCTGCACGAGGCGCACGTCCCGATGCGGTTCTCGGGGCGCAACCGCATCCCGATCCTGCTGCTCGGCCCGCTGCTGCACCGCTTCGGCGAGGCGTTCGTCCCGCTCGTCGGCGGCGACCAGATCGGGTCCCGGCCGGTGGACTACCACGTCGAGGCCCTGCGCCGGATGGGCGCCGAGATCGAGATCAGCCCCGACGGGCTGCACGCCAAGACGACCGGCCTGCGCGGCGCCCGCGTCACGTTGCCGTTCCCGAGCGTGGGCGCCACCGAGAACATCCTGCTCACCGCCGTCCTCGCCGAGGGCCGCACGGTCATCGAGAATGCCGCGCTGGAGCCGGAGATCGTCGAGCTCTCGCTGCTCCTCCAGCGGATGGGCGCCATCGTGGAGCGGCGACCGGACCGCCGGTGGATCGTCGAGGGCGTGCCGCGCCTGCACGGTGCCGTGCAGCGCCTCGACGGCGACCGGCTGGAGGCGTTCTCCTACCTGGTCGCGGGCCTGGTGACCGGCGGGCAGGTACGGGTGCACGGCACGCCGCAGGCCCGGCTGGTGACGGGGGTGAGCGCCCTGCGCCGGATGGGTGCGCAGGTCGACATCACCGACACCTACCTCAGCGCGCGGGCCGGCGAGCCGCTGCACGCGCTCGCCGTGCAGACCGAGACCCACCCCGGCTTCATGACCGACTGGCAGCAGCCGCTGGCGGTCCTGTGCACGCAGGCGCAGGGGCTGTCGGTGATCCACGAGACCGTCTTCGAGGACCGGTTCGGCTATGTCGGCGCCCTGCGCGAGATGGGTGCCCAGGTCGAGCTGTTCGACCAGTGCCTCGGCGGGCCGAGCTGCCGCTTCCACGAGACCCCGTACCTGCACTCGGCCGTCATCAGGGGTGGCACCCCGCTGCGCGGCACCCGGGTGGGGGTGCCCGACGTCCGGGGCGGCTTCGCCTACCTGCTCGCGGCCGCGATCGCCGCCGGCGAGACCGAGCTGCACGGCGTGCACCACATCGAGCGCGGCTACCACCGGCCGCTCGAGCAGTTCCGCGACCTGGGGCTCGCGATCGACCAGGTGCCCTGAGGCCGGCGAGGCGCTGCCCGCCGGCGCGACTTGGACGCTGCCTGGTGCCGGCTGGTAGGCTCGTGCCTCGCGCACGCAGCGCGCGGCTCTGCCGTGCCCGTGCACCCACTCCGACGACAGACCGAGGGCTATCGCGTGGCGAACATCAAGTCGCAGATCAAGCGCAACCGCACCAACGAGCAGCGCCGCCTGCGCAACAAGGCGGTCAAGTCGGAGCTCAGGACGCACATCCGCCGCTTCCGCGAGGCCCTCGACGGCGGCGACCGCGACGCCGCCGAGACGCTGCTGCGCGCCGCGTCCCGCAAGCTCGACAAGGCCGCCGGCAAGGGCGTGATCCACGCCAACCAGGCCGCCAACAAGAAGTCGGCGATGGCCAAGCGCTACGCCGCGCTCTGAGCTCTCCCGCACCACCCCGGCCGTCCGCGCACGGCCGGCCAACGGCGCCGCCCCACCCCGGGGTCGGCGCCGTTCCCGTTCCCGGGTGGGCTCAGCGCCCCCTGGCGGCGGTGATGGCGAGGACCGCCCGCTCCAGCGCGTACGCCGCGTCGGCCCCGCCGCCCTTCACGTCGCCGTCGGCGGCGGCTACCGCGACCAGGGCCACCGCGATCCCCTCGGGGCGCCAGCCGCGGGCCTGCCGCTGCGTCCGCTCCACCTTCCAGGCCGGCATCCCGAGCTGCTTGGCCAGCGTGGCCGGAGAGCCGCGGCCCGCCGCCGCCACCTTGGCGATGGCCCGGACGTTGGCCGCGAGCGCGCTCGTGACCAGCACGGGCGCGAGCCCCACGGCGAGGCCCCAGCGCAGCATCTCCAGCGCACCGGCCGTGTCGCCCTCGACCGCCCGGTCGGCGACGACGAAGCCGGTCGCCTCGGCCCGGCCGCGGTAGTACCGCGCCACGACGTCGTCGTCGATGTGACCGCCGGTATCGGCGACCAGCTGGCTCGCGGCCGTCGCCAGCTCGCGCAGGTCGTTGCCGACCGCCTCGATGATCGCCTTCACCGCGCCCTCGGAGATGCGGCCGCCGGCCGCCCTGACCTCGGCGCGGACGAAGTCGGCCCGCTCGCTCGCCCACCGCACCCGCGGATGCTCGACGACGCGGACCTTCGCCGCCTGCAGCGAGCTCACCACCGACTTGCCCTTCGCGCCGCCGGGGTGGGTCAGGACGACGATGGCCTCGTCCAGCGGATCGCCCGCGTAGCGGACCAGCTCGTCCTGCACCTCCTTGACGCAGTCCTGGACGCCGCGCACGACGACGATCCGCCGGTCGCCGAACAGCGAGGGGGCAAGCGCTCCGCCGAGCGACTCGAGCGACGCCTCGGCACCGGCCAGGTCGGTGAGGCCGGCGGCCGGGTCGATCGCGCGCACGGCGGCCACCAGGCGGGAGACCTCCCGAGCCACCAGGAGCTCCTCCTCGCCGGTGACCAGCGTCACCGGCGCCAGCACGTCGTCACCAGCCACGCAGGCAGCATGCCATGCCGCGCCGCGGCGCTTCGCCGCCCCGCACCGAGCTGGTCCACGGCGCCTGCAGGCATGCACCCTCACCTCCCGGCCGTCATCCGCAGTCGCTCTCGACGAGCTGCGCACCGGGCGGGGCACGGGCCGTCGGGGCGCTCCCCGGCCGAACCGCCGGTGGCGGAGGGTCGTCGTCGCGCACGACCGGCATCAGCGGCGCCGACCAGCGCGAGGCCGTCAGGGCGCGCACCTGCGATGGGACGGCGGCTCCGCCGAGCGACCCGGGAAGCGCACGGGCACCGGAGCGGCCAGCTCCCCGTCGGACCACCTCGATGCGGCCGGCGCCGCGCGCGACGACCGCCACGTCACCGTCGCGATCCGTGCGGTAGGTGGGGACGCCGGCCGCCGCCAGCCGGGCCAGGGTCGCCGGTGCCGGGTGCCCGTAGGTGTTGTGCAGGCCGACCGAGACGACCGCGAGCCGGGGATGCACGGCAGCGACCAGACCGGGGTCCTGGTCGGCAGAGCCGTGATGCGGCACCTTCAGCACGTCGGCGCGCAGGTCGGCGCCGGACGCGAGCAGGGCCTGCTGCGCCGGTGCCTCGACGTCACCGGTGAGCAGCAGCGTCACGCCGGCATCGCTGACCCGCAGCACGAGCGAGTCGTTGTTGGGGTCGGAATCGGTGCCGTGGAGAACCCGCGCCGGTCCGATGACCTGGACGGTGGCGGCACCGACCACGAAGCGGGCGCCGACCGGGAGGGGGCGCACCGGCACGCGAGCCCCCGCCGCCCAGGACCGCACCCGGCGCTCCTCGGCGGCCGGCTCGGCCAGCGGGCCGGTCGCGACGGCCCCGACCGCTCGCCCGTCGAGGACGCCCGGGAGCCCTTCGACGTGGTCGGCGTGCAGATGGCTGAGCACGACGAGCGGCACCGACGCGACCCGAAGCCCGTGCAGGCACCGGTCGACCGCTGCCGGGAGCGGGCCGGCGTCGACCAGGAGTGCCTGCCGCGGCCCGACCCGGACGGCGAGCGCGTCGCCCTGGCCCACGTCGCACGCGGTGAGGACCCAGCCCGGCGGTGGCCAGCCGGGCGCGGCGGTCGCCACGACGCAGCCGGCGACGAGCGAGCCGACGGCCGCGGACACCACGTACGGGGAGGTGCGCCGATGCAGCAGCGCCGCCGTGAGCGCGGCGAGGGCGACGGCCACGAGCGCCGCCGGCACGGGGCCGGTGGGCAGCGCGAGGCTGGCCATCGGCATGGCCGCCGCGTGGTGGGACACCCATACCAGCCAGTTCGCCGGAACGCCCGCCAGCCGGGCGAGAGCGCGGGCCACCGGCATCGAGAGCGGCGCCACCAGTGCCGTCAGCCCGCCGAGCACCGTCGTGAGCGGCACGACCGGCTCGGCCAGCATGTTGGCGGCGACGGCCACCACGCTCAGCTGCCCCCACAGCGCGACGATGAGCGGCGCGCAGGCGAGCTGCGCGGCGACCGCCATGGCGACCACGTCGGCCAGCCAACCAGGCAACCTCCGGCGCAGCCGGGCCGCCAGCGGCGGAGCGCCCAGCAGCAACCCGGCGGTGGCCAGCACCGACAGTGCGAGCCCGGGCTGGAGCGCGAGCCCGGGGTCGACGAGAACGAGGACGAGGACGGTGCCGAGCAGCGCGGGCACCGCCGAGGCCGGCCTTCCCGCCGCGATCGCTGCCAGGGTCAGCGCCGCCATCCCGCCGGCCCGCAGCACGCTCGGGGACGGACGGGCGACCACCACGAAGCCCAGCAGCGCGAGGGCGGCCACGACCGCCGATGCGCGCACCGAGCCGAACGACCGTCGGACGAGAGCCAGCACCGCCCCGAACGCGATGGCCGTGTTGGCGCCGCTCACCGCGACGAGGTGCGTCATGCCGGCGACCCGGAAGTCCGCCGCCAGCCGCGGGTCGAGCGCCGACGTGTCGCCGTCGACGAGGCCCGGCAGCAGCCCGGCGACCGGCTGACCGGCCGCCGTCGCCGCCTCGGCGAGCGATCGCCGCACGTGGCCAGCCACCCGCTGCACGAGCGAGGGGCGGCCGGACCGCAACGGTGGCCCGCGAACTGTCACGACGGCCGCGAGCAGGTCGCGCCCCCGCGGCGGCGCGGCGCGGCCGGTCAGGTGCACCCGCTGGCTCGGCAGCACGGTGGCCCACGCCGGCGTGTCGGCGGTGATCAGCAGCACCGGGCTCGACATCCGCCACCTCCGCCCCCCGTCGTCCAGGCGGCGGGCCGATGCCTGGACGACGAGGAAGGAGTGGACCGCACCGGCGACGCCCGCCGACTCGCCGCGGTGGGGGTCGCCGGTGACCACCACGTCGAGCGCCACCTGGGAGTGGGCGAGGGCCGCCGCGAGGAGGGGACCGCCGTGGACGGCGCGCAGCCGGACCGCGGAGACGGCGCACGCGGTGGCACCCGCGAGGGCTGCCGCCACCGCCGCCGTCGCCAGGCCGGCGGCGAGGCCGGGCCGCCTGGCCAGGCCATGCCCCCGGGCCAGGTGCCCGCGAGACGAGCCGCGGGGCCGGGCACGCGCGACGACGGCACCGGCCAAGGCCACGAGCAGGCAAGCAGCGAGCAGGGCCGGTGCTGATGCCGGCACCGAGAGGGTCACGGCCGCGACGGCCCATGCCGCCGCAGCGACGGGCAGCAGCCGCAGGTCATGACCGGCTGGCCGGTCGGGCGCGAGCGCGGTCACACCGTCACCAGCTCGCGCAGGTCAGCCATCTTGCTCGGCCCGATGCCGGGCACCTGCTCCAGCTCGTCGACCGAGCGGAAGGCACCATGCGCGGTGCGGTAGTCGACGATGCGCTCGGCCAGCACCGGACCGACGCCCGGGAGGGCGTCGAGCTCGCCAGCGGACGCCGCGTTGAGATCGACGGGCGCGCCGGCGCCCGGGCCGGTCGCTGCGGACGGCGTCCCGCCCCCTGCACCGCCGCCCTGCGCAGCGCCGGGGAACCGGGCTCCGACGACGATCTGCTCGCCGTCGATGAGCCGGCTGGCCAGGTTGAGCAGGCCGAGCCGGGTGCCGGGCAGCGGGCCGCCCGCGGCGCGGAGCGCGTCGATCACCCGCGAGCCGGTGGGCAGCCGCACCACGCCCGGCCGGCGCACCCGCCCGGCCACGTCGACGACCAGCGCAGGCTGAGCCGACGGGACCGCTGCGCCGCCCGGGCCAGGTATCGAGGTCGTTGCCGCCCCGGAGGCGGCAGCGGACGGCGCCGAGGTCGCAACGGGCGGGGCGACCGGCATCGGCGCCGGCCGGGCCCGCAGGTAGCCGACCGCCGCCACCAGCGCCGCCACCAGGCAGACGGCCACGACCGCGATCGCGCCCGGCCGGTCGAGCTGCACCGCGCGAGCGAGCCGGAGCAGGCGACCGGCCGGTGGGGCCGGCGCGGGCTCCGGGGCGCCGTCGTCGGCCGCGGGAACCGGGGCGCCGTCGTCGGCCGCGGGAACCGGGGCGCCGTCGTCGGCCGCGGGAACCGGCATGCCGGCACCGGCCGGCGGCTGGGCATCGGCGGTGGCCGAGCCGGTGACGCTGCGGAGCCTGGCGGCGGCCGGCTCCTCCGGCGGGTGGTGGGCGAGGGCGCGTACTGGCACGCGGAGGACCGTACGGGCGCGGGCCGTCACCGCACGTCCACCGACGCGAGCCGGTGGACGGACGGTCGAGCTGTGGACGGGCCGGCCGGGCGTCGGTGCGGCGTGCTAGTGGGCCGGCCGGCGCCTCACCGCTGGGCGACCACCACGCCGAGCAGGCCGGGCCCGACATGGGCGCCGACCACGGCCCCCACCTCGGAGACGCGGACGTCGGCCCCGCCGAGCTGCTTGCCCAGCCGCTCGCCCAGCCGCTCGGCCAGGTCGGCAGCCTTGTCGGGCACGCCGAGGTGATGGACGGCGACCTGCACGGGCCCCGTGCCGGCGAGCTCGACCGCCACGTCCTCGAGCCGCGCGATCGCCTTGGCGGACGTGCGCACCTTCTCCAGCAGGGCGATCTCGCCGTCGGCTATGCGCAGCAACGGCTTCACGGCGAGCGCCGTGCCGAGCAGGGCCTGCGCCGTGCCGATCCGCCCGCCGCGACGCAGGTGCTCGAGCGTGTCGACGTAGAAGACCGAGTGGGTGCGCGCCGCGGCGACGCGAGCCGCCCGCACCACGTCGTCGGCGGACGCTCCGCCGCGCGCCGCCTCGGCGGCGGCGAGGACGGCGAACCCGAGCCCCATCGCGGTGCTGCGCGAGTCGACCACCCGCACGTCGAGATCGCTCAGGTCGGCAGCGGCGATGCGCGCCGCATCGACCGTGCCGGACAGGCTGCGCGACAGGTGCACGGCCACCACGGCATCGGTGCCGGCTGCCTGCGCGGCAGCCGCGTACGCATGCGCCAGCCGCCGCGGCGAGGGCCGCGACGTGGTGATGGCGGGACGGCGCGCCGAGAGCGTCGCGATGACGTCCCTCGGCGTGACGTCGAGGCCCTCGTCACCTGGCCGGCCGTCGACCACCACCTGCAACGGCACCACGACGATCCCCTGCGAGTCGGCCAGCCCGGCCGGGAGGTACGACGTCGAGTCGGTGACCACGGCGACGGAGCGACTCGGCATGGATGCAGCCTAGACGGCTCGCCGCGCTAGGCAGGCACGATGTTGACCAGCCTCGGTGCCCGGACGACGACCGTGCGCACGGCCCTGCCCTCGAGCGCGCGCTGCGCGCCCGAGCTGGCCAGCGCCAGCTCGCGCAGCGCGTCGTCGGATACGTCGGCCGGCACCTCGAGCCGGTCGCGCACCTTCCCCGCCACCTGGACGACGCACGTGACGGTCTCCTCGACGAGGAGCGCCGGGTCGGCCTCGGGGAACGCCTCGTAGGCGAGCGTGCCCTCGTGCCCCATGCGCGCCCACAGCTCCTCGGCCACGTGCGGCGCGAGCGGAGCCAGCATCAGCACCAGCGGCTCGACCACCTCGCGCGGTGCGTGGCCGGCCTTGGTCAGCGCGTTGGTCAGCTCGATGAGCTTGGCGATCGCCGTGTTGAAGCGCAGCTGCTCCATGTCGGTGCGGACGCCGTCCACGGTGCGGTGCAGCGCGCGACGCAGCTCGTCGGACGCCGGCTCGTCCACCACCCGCAGGCTTCCGGTGCCCTCGTCGACGACCACGCGCCACAGCCGCTGCAGGAAGCGGAACGAGCCCACCACCGCACGCGTCTCCCACGGCCGCGACACGTCGAGCGGGCCCATGAACATCTCGTACACGCGCAGGGTATCGGCGCCGTACTGGTCGCACATCTCGTCGGGCGCGATGGAGTTCTTCAGGCTCTTGCCCATCTTGCCGTACTCGCGGTTGACCAGCGCGCCGCGCCACCAGAAGCCGCCGTCGCGCTCCTCGACCTCGTCGGCGGGCACGTGCATGCCGCGCGCGTCGGTGTAGGCGTACGCCTGGATGTAGCCCTGGTTGTAGAGCCGGCGGAACGGCTCCTCGCTCGTCACGTGCCCCAGGTCGTGCAGCACCTTGTGCCAGAAGCGGGCGTACAGCAGGTGCAGGACGGCGTGCTCGACGCCGCCGACGTAGAGGTCGACGCCACCGACGTCGCCCGGCGACCGCGGGCCCATCCAGTAGCGCTCGTTCACCGGGTCGACGAAGCGCTCGTCATTGGTGGGATCGAGGTAGCGCAGCTCGTACCAGCACGACCCGGCCCACTGCGGCATCGTGTTGGTCTCGCGCCGGTACGGGCGCGGCCCGTCGCCCAGATCGAGCTCGACCTCGACCCACTCCCTCGCCCGCGACAGCGGCGCCTCCGGCTCGCTCGTGACGTCGTCGGGCTCGAACGTCGTCGGCGAGTAGTCGTCGATGTCGGGCAGCTCGACCGGCAGCATCGAGTCGGGCAGCGCGATCGGCGTGCCCTCGTCGTCGTACACGATCGGGAACGGCTCGCCCCAGTAGCGCTGCCGGCTGAACAGCCAGTCGCGCAGCTTGTACGTCACGGTCGCCTCGCCGTGGCCCTCGCGCACGAGCCACTCGGTGGCCGCCGCCTTCGCCTCAGCGACGTGCAGCCCGTCGAGGAAGCCGGAGCTGACGGCCGGCCCGTCGCCGGTGTAGGCACCACCGGACCAGCCGGCCGGGGGCTGCACCGTGCGGACGATCGGCAGCCCGAGCTCCTCGGCGAGCTCCCAGTCGCGCTCGTCCTGCCCTGGAACGGCCATGATGGCGCCCGTGCCGTAGCCCATCAGCACGTAGTCGGCGACGAAGACCGGCACGTCGGCGCCGGTGGCGGGGTTGACGGCGTAGGCGCCGGTGAAGACGCCGGTCTTCTCCCTGCTCTCGACCTGCCGCTCGACGTCGCTCTTCAGCTGGGCCGCCCTGCGGTACGCGGCGACCGCCAGGGCCGGTGCGTCGTGGCCACCGGTCCATCGCGCCGGCAGCGCATCGGACGGCCAGCTCGCCGGCACGATCGCGTCGACCATCGGGTGCTCGGGCGCCAGTACGACGTACGTCGCGCCGAAGATGGTGTCTGGCCGCGTGGTGAAGACCTCGACGGGCTCGCCGCTGCCGCGCACCTCGAAGCGGATGCGGGCGCCCTCGGACCGGCCGATCCAGTTGCGCTGCATCTGCTTCAGCGCGTCGGACCAGTCCAGCCGATCGAGGTCGGCGAGCAGCCGGTCGGCGTACGCAGTGATGCGCATCATCCACTGGCGCAGGTTGCGCTTGAAGACGGGGAAGTTGCCGCGCTCGCTGCGGCCGTCGGCCGTCACCTCCTCGTTGGCCAGCACCGTCCCCAGGCCCGGGCACCAGTTGACGGCGGCGTCGGCGAGATAGGCCAGCCGCCGGTCGTCGACCAGCGCGCGCCGCTCGGCCGCCGGCAGCTCCTGCCACGGGCGCCCGTCCGGCGTGGCGCGCCGACCCGACTCGTAATCGGCGACCAGCTCGGCGATCGGCCGCGCGCGGCCGGCAGTCTCGTCGTACCAGGCGTCGTGGATCTGCAGGAAGATCCACTGCGTCCACCGGTAGAACGCGATGTCGGTGGTGGCGACGCTGCGCCGCGGATCGTGCGCGAGGCCGAGCCGGCCCAGCTGGCGGCGCATCGTCTGGACGTTGCGCTCCGTCGTGACGCGGGGGTGCGTGCCGGTCTGCACCGCGTACTGCTCGGCGGGCAGCCCGAAGGCGTCGAAGCCCAGCGCGTGCAGGACGTTGTAGCCCGTCATGCGCTTGTACCGGCCGTGCACGTCGGTCGCGATGTAGCCCAGCGGGTGGCCGACATGCAGTCCCTCGCCCGAGGGGTACGGGAACATGTCGAGCACGTAGCGCTTCTCGCGCCCGGCGATCCGCTCGGGCTCGGCGAGCGGGCCGGCCGGGTTGGGCGCCTCGAACGTGCGCTCGCGGCGCCAGCGGTCCTGCCACCGCCGCTCGATGTCGGCCGCCATCTCAGCGGTGTAGCGGAACGGCGGGGTGGCGCCCACCTCGCCGGAGGGGTCCTGGGGCTCGGCCACGGTGCTGCGCGTCATCGTCGCATCCTCGTCGTCGTCATCGACCCGGAAAACACGAAGGCCCCTCGTCGCAGGAGGGGCCGCCGCGCTGACACCGATGTCGCAGTCAGCGCGGCCCGGGAAGGAGCAGGCGGGAGGCGGGTCGCACGGGTCGATCGTAGCGCAAGGGTGCCGTCAGGACCCGTGGACCGCCGTGACGGCGAAGGGCTGGCCCTGCATGCAGTGGCTCATGACGTCGCGAACGACGTGGCCGGTGACGGTCACCTGCTCGCCGGTGCCAAGGCGCGCCGCGAGCGGGCCCTGCAGCTCGTACTGGCCGGTCGTGGCGCGCAGGATCAGGCAGGACGGCTCAGCTCCCTGCTCCACGGTGCCGGTCACGGTGATGGTCCGCGAGCCGGTGACCGGCGGCAGGACCGTCCCGGAGGGGCCGCCCGAAGCGCCGGGGCCGGTGGTGGACGAGGCGGCGGGCAGCGACGGCGTCGCCGAGGCGGGCCCCTGCGGGGCGCCCACCAGGCTGCCGCCGCGCCCGGTGCCGCCGCACGCGGCGAGGACCGGCACCGCCATGAGGAGCGCGGCGCCGAGCAGCCGCCGGGCCCGCGCGGCCGGGGCGGGGCCGGATCGGCGGATCGCGGATCGGGTCATGGCGGTGTGACGGTGCTGGCGGGCACCGGGTTCCCGTCGGCGGCCGGCTCGGGACCTCCCCACGCCGCACGGAGCCGGCTCGCCAGCGCGGCCCCGAACGCGGCGTGGGCCTCCCACGACCAGTGCATCCCGTCCGGGTTGAGCCGGCCGGCCGCGAGGTGGGGCGCGACGATCCGGTCGGCGTCGACCAGCGGGACGCCCGTCCGCTCGCCCCACGCGATCGCGGCCAGGACCGCCGGCGGGTGCGGCCGGGTGACGTGCCCGTGGTGCGGCGAGTCGTAGGGCGCCGGCACCATCCCCACGACCGGAGCGCCCGGCCGGACGAGGCGCACCGCCTGCACGCACCTGGTGAGGTAGGCGTCGGTCGCGCGCTGCGGCAGGGCGCGCAGCGGGGCGCCGGCGCGGCGCACGATCAGCGGGTGCGCGCGGTGGTAGCCGCGGCGCACGGCGCGGCGCAGCCACCCGGGGCGGACGTACGCGATGCCGTCCTTGAGGTACGTCGGCAGGCTGGCCGGCAGCTGGTCGCTGCTGCCGACGGCGAGGACGACGGCATCGGCGCGCGGCAGGAGCACCGAGTGCAGCACCGGGTCCTTGCAGAGCGCCCACCACGCGTCACGGGCCGTCCAGCCGGCGCGCGCCACCACGTCGACCCGGGCGGCGGCGAGGCGGGCGACGACGTTGGGGTAGAGGCCGGGATGCGTCAGCGGCTCGGGCCCGGCCGGCCCGTGGAAGGCCAGCGAGTCGCCGATGACGAGGACGCTCCGCTCGATCACCGGGCCAGTCTGCCGCAGGAGCCGAGCCCGGCGCGCGCCCGAGACCTCCCGACGGCTCCCGACAGCTCCCGCATCGGCCGGTTAGAGATCTCCGGTACGGGAACGCACCCGCCGGCCGGGAGCGATGGAGGGGATGGCGGGCATGCTGGCGCTGGTCGTCGTGTGGATGGCTGGGGTGACGATGATCCTGGGCCTCCTCCAGGTCGCGATCAGGTGGGTGGCCGCGGGCGATGCCCCGGCCGCGCCCAGGCCGGCCCCGGTGCTCTCGCTCGCGCCGCAGGCCGCCGCCGTACCGCAGGCGCTCGAGCCGGTCCCGGCCACCGACTGACGCCGGCGGCACGCCCGGAGCCGCCCGGACCTGCCCGGACCTGTCTCGGGCTCACTCGGCCTCGAGCCGCTCCAGCTGCGCCCTTGCCCTCGTCAGCCGGCGCTCGGCGGCCTCGGCCCCCCGCGCCGCCGACTCCTTGTCGCGCTGCGCCTCGCGCAGCCGGCGGCCGGCCTGCGACTCCGCCTCCTGCGCCGCGGCGAGCTGCCGCTCGATCAGCGCGATCCGCTCGCGAGCCGCGTCGCGGTCGACCCGCGCCGAGCCGATCGCCGACTCCACCGCGGCCAGCGCGGCCTCGGCGTCCCTCGCCACCTCCTCGGCGGCCGTCACCGCCTCGCGCGCCGCGGCCAGCTGCTCGGCCCGCCGGTCCGCGGCCGGGCGCGCGGGGGCGACGGCCCTGGGCCCGGCGGTGGCCCGCTGGCCCCGCCCCTCACCGGCGGGCACGGCGACGGAGCCGGTGAGGTCCACCGCGCCGATCCCCGCGTAGCTGAGCGCGCGGGTCAGCCGGCCGGCCTGCACCGCCTCGGCGGCCCCCGGATCGGCGAGCGCGGCCTCCAGCGTCCCCTCGACCTCGCGAGCGACGTCGTCGCTCACCGGATGGCCCTCGTCGTACGCGATCCGGCGCACCTCCTGCGCGAGCGCAGCCACCACCTGGTGGCGCTGGACCGTCAGCTCGCGCAGCTGGTCGCCGGCGAGGGACTCCTGCGCCTCGCGGAGGGCCGCGCCGAGGCCCACCAGGTCGGCCAGCTGGTCGGCCCGCCGCCTGGCGAGGACGTTGACCAGCCAGGCGCTCGCCGTCGGCCGGCGCAACTGCTTCACGGCCCTGGCAGTCTCGCCGTCGCCGGCCTGCTTGGCCTCGGCCGCCCGCGCGTCGCGGACCGCGGTGAACTCCTCAGGCGCCAAGGCGTACAGCTCATCGGCGACGTGGTCGACGTCCATCGCCCCTCCACTCCCCGGCTCACTGGACGGCTTCGCCGGGCCGGCCACCGGCACCGTACCGGTATGGTGGGACGACGGGCATCGGGCGGCCCATGTCGGGCTCCGCCCGGGTGGTGACGCCGGGCGGTACGCACGCGCCAGGGGGTTCGGGTTCGGATGGCAGGCGGCACCAGGGCAGCCAGCTTGCTGGCCGTCAGCGACCTGCACGTCGGCCACCCCGAGAACCGCGAGATCGTCGAGAGCCTGCAGCCCAGGTCCGACGGCGACTGGCTGCTCGTGGCCGGCGACGTCAGCGAGGTCGTCGACGACGTGGTCTGGGCGCTGGACCTGCTCGCGCAGCGGTTCGCGACCGTCGTGTGGGTGCCTGGCAACCACGAGCTGTGGACCCACCCGCGCGACCCGTCCGGCCTGCGCGGCGAGCAGCGGTACGCGCACCTCGTCGAGGCCTGCCGGAGGGTCGGCGTGCTGACCCCCGAGGATCCGTACCCGGTCTGGGACGGCCCCGGTGGGCCGGTGACGGTGGCGCCGCTGTTCCTCCTGTACGACTACACGTTCCGCCCGGCGGGCACGAGCACCAAGGATGAGGCGCTCGCGCTGGCCCGCAGCACCGGCATCGTCTGCTCGGACGAGTACCTCCTGCACCCCGACCCGTACCCGAGCCGCGAGGCCTGGTGCCGGGCACGGGTCGAGGCGACGGAGCAGCGGCTGGCCGAGCGGGACCGCTCGCTCCCGACCGTCCTCGTCAACCACTTCCCGCTCAACCGGGAGCCGACGAGGGTGCTGCGCCACCCGGAGTTCGCGCAGTGGTGCGGCACGCAGGCCACGGCCGACTGGCACGTCCGGTACGACGCCGCGGTGGTGGTGTACGGCCACCTGCACATCCCGCGCACGACGTGGTACGACGGCGTGCGCTTCGAGGAGGTCTCGCTCGGCTACCCGCGGGAGCGGCGCGCGCACGGCTGGGCCGACGACCCGCTGCGCCAGATCCTGCCCGTGGGTGGCGCGGCGTGATCGAGGCGATCCTCCCGGCCGAGGTCTCGTCGGCCGAGGCCTTCGAGGACCGGCCGGACGAGGCGCTCTTCCCCGAGGAGGAGGCGGTCGTCAGCAACGCCGTGGACCGGCGGCGGCGGGAGTTCACCACCGGCCGCGCCTGCGCGCGGCAGGCCCTCGCCGCCCTCGGGGTGCCGCCGGCTCCGCTGCTGCCCGGTGCCAGGCGCGAGCCGCTGTGGCCGGCCGGCGTGGTGGGCAGCATCACCCATTGCGACGGCTACCGCGCCGCTGCCGTCGCGCGCGACGACGACATCGCCTCGATCGGCATCGACGCGGAGCCGAACGAGCCGCTGCCGGACGGCGTGCTGCGGATCGTCTCGCTGCCGGAGGAACGGCTGTGGCTGGAGCGGCTCGGCACGGGCGCGCCGGGCGACGCGTGCTGGGACCGCCTGCTCTTCTGCCTCAAGGAGTCGGTCTTCAAGGCGTGGTACCCGCTCGTCCAGCGCGAGCTGGGCTTCACCGAGGCGATGGTCGAGGTCGACCCGGCTGAGCGGACGTTCGCCGCCCGGCTCCTCGTCGACGGAGCCGCGCTGCCGGACGGGCGCCCGCTCACCGGCTTCACCGGTCGCTGGCTGGCCCGCGACGGGCTGATCCTCACCTCGATCGTGGTCCCGGCGTAGCGGCGCGCCGCCGTTGGATCGGCGCGCCTGCACGGACTAGCGTCATGGGCACGGCACCGGTGCCCGGCCCGGGAGGCACGATTGGCGACCATCGACCACGTCGTCGTTCTCATGCTCGAGAACCGCTCCTTCGATCACATGCTGGGGTTCCTCGACCATCCTGATCCGGCCTTCGACGGGCTGCTGCGCGGCGGCCCGTACGTCAACCCCGGATGGGAGCGCGGGGCCAAGGCGAGGCCGGAGCCGCGCGCCAAGCGGGTGCTGCCCGTCGGCCCCGACCACAGCCATGAGGCGGTGATGGAGCAGCTGGCGCTCACCGGCAGGGGAACGGCGAGGCGCCCGACGATGCAGGGCTTCGTCAAGAGCTACGAGCGCAAGGGCCGGGGGCTCGCGGCGCCCCGCTTCGGCGGGGTGCTGGGGCCGGTGCTCAACCGCGCCGCGCGCAAGCAGGGCGGCAGCGCGCCGGTGGCCGGCCGTGGCGACCTGGTGATGCTGTGCCAGCCACCGGATCACGTGCCCGTGCTCAGCACGCTGGCGCTGCAGTTCGCGGTGTGCACCCGCTGGTTCTGCTCGGTGCCAGGCGAGACGTGGCCCAATCGCAACTTCGCGCATGCGGCCACGTCCGACGGCGAGACGGAGATCCAGATCCGCGCCTACTACGACAAGACCATCTTCGAGCTGCTCGAGGACAACGGCAGCACCTGGCGCGTCTACCACGACGACGTGCCGCAGGTGTGGGCCTTCCAGCACCTGTGGGACACCGCCGAGCGGCATCGCAACTGGCACCCGTACGCGGACTTCGCCGATCACGCGAGAGCCGGCACCCTGCCGGCGTACTCGTTCATCGAGCCCAACCACCGGCCGCCCGTGCACACCCCCGACCGCGAGCCGCTCATCGGCCGGCCAGGGCTCAGCACCAGCCAGCATCCCGACAACAACAAGGTGCCGATCGATCAGTACGACGACTTCCCCGACAGCAAGGAGACCGACTTCGTCCGGGCCGAGTCGTTGATCGCGGCGACGTACGAGGCGCTGCGCAGCAATCCGGAGGCGTTCGCGCGCACGCTGCTGCTCATCACGTACGACGAGCACGGCGGGCTCTACGACCACGTGCCGCCGCCGACCAACGTGCCGCCGCCCGGCGACCGGCCGGACCCGGGACGCTCGCTCATGCGCCTGCTCTACCACCGCATCACCGAGGCATTCGACTTCCGCATGCTCGGCGCGCGGGTGCCTGCCGTCGTGGTCTCGCCGCTGATCCCCGCCGGCAAGGTCGACGCCACGGTGCGCGACCACGCGAGCATCCCCTCGACGCTGCGGGCCCTCTTCGCGCCGAGGGCCGATCCGCTCACCGCGCGCGACGCGTGGGCGCCGCCCTTCCACGGCGTGGCCACGCTGCCCGAGCCACGCACCGACCTGCCCGATCTGTCGGCGTACGTGCGCCCGGCGATGGCGGCCGAGCGGCAGGCGCGAGCCGAGGCGATGCAGGAGCGGGCCGCCGATGACGAGGCCCTTGCGGTCGCCGAGGTGCCGAGCTTCTACCACGACTTCGTCAAGCAGGCCGATCAGGTGCGCGACCGGCTCGTCGCGGTCGGCGAGCCGGAGATCGTCGAGTCCGGGCCCCCGGCGGACAACGACCTCCAGCGCTCGGCGCAGACGAGCGAGGCGTTCGCCGTCGCCGCCGTCCGCCACCGAGACGGCGCCGCGCCGCGGCCCGGATGAGCCGCGGGCGCCCGCCCGCCGATCGCTCCAAGCGCACGAAGGATCACCCCGCGTTATTTCCTCTATTGACGACATGTACGCGGCGCGGCTAGGTTCCCCTCGTCATGAATTTCCTGCTGGGATGACTTCTCCGGGATGGCGGCGTGACCTAGCCCCTCCGTGCGGGCCACTGCCGCGTGCCGCCCCGGCGAAGCGACGGCAGCTGCGGCACGACGCACGGGGGAACGCTCATGGAGATCGAGATCCTCGGACCGCTATGCATCCGCGAGAGCGGGGTGGGCGTCGTCCCGAGCGCGCCGAAGCCCCGCACCATGCTGGCGCTGCTGGCCTGCCAGGCCGACCACGTGGTCTCCACCGAGGCGGTCATCGAGGAGCTGTGGGGCGAGCAGGTGCCGCGCAGCGCGATGGTGACCGTGCAGACGTACGTGATGCAGCTTCGCACGCACATCGCGGCGGCGCTGGCGCTGCGTGGCGCCGCGCCCGACGCGGCGAAGTCGATCCTCGTCACGAGGGGCCGTGGCTACCTGCTCGCCAGCGGCGGCGGCCCGAGCGACCTGGTGAACCACGACCGCCTCGCCGAGACCGGGCAGGCGGCGGCCGAGCGGGGCGACCTGCCGGAGGCGCGACGGCTGCTGCGCGCGGCGCTGGCGCTGTGGCGCGGCCCGGCGATCGCCGACGTACGGCTCGGGCGCGGGCTCGCCGCGCACGCGCTGCGGCTCGAGGAGGCCCGGCTGAGCCTCGCGGTGCAGGCGCTCGACGTCGAGCTCCGGCTAGGCAATCACCACCACGTGCTCGGGGAGCTGGCCATGCTGACCAAGCGCAATCCGCTCCACGAGCGGCTGCACGAGCTGCAGATGCTCGCGCTCTACCGGGCCGGCCGGCGCGAGCCGGCGCTCCGCCTCTACGGGCGGCTGCGCGCGACCCTCGACGAGCGGCTCGGGCTGGAGCCGGTCAGCAGCGTCCAGCGGCTGCACCGCGCGATCGTCAGCCTCTCCCCCGAGCTCGACCTCGTCAGCGCGCCGATCGCCAGCTAGCCGGTCACGTGATGATGGAGCTGCCCAGGACCGAGACGGGCCGCCACGATCTCGACGTCGCCGTGCTCGGCTGGCTCGACGTCGGGCGCGACGGCCATTCCGTCGTGCCGTCGGCCGCCAAGCCCCGCACGGTCCTGGCCGTCCTCGCCGCGCGCACCGGCCGCACGGTGCCGGTGCGCGCGCTGCTCGAGGAGCTGTGGGGCGAGGAGCCGCCGGGCAGCGCCGTCACGACGCTGCAGACGTACGTGCTCCAGATCCGCGGCCTGATCGCCGAGCTGCCCGGGCTCGCGGGGCATCGCGGCGAGGCGAAGCAGGTGCTGCGCCACGAACCGGGTGGCTACCGGTTGCGCACCGGCGCGGGACTCATCGACGTCGACGAGTTCGAGCGAAGGGCCATCGCGGGGCGCGAGGCCGCGGCGGCGCACGATCACGCGACGGCGTCGGAGCGCTTCCGCGACGCGCTGCGGTCGTGGCGCGGCACCGCACTCGTCGACGTGGAGCAAGGGCCCTTGCTGAGCGCGGAGACCACCCGCCTCGAGGCCCTCCGGCTCGAGGCGCTGAGCAGCTGGCTGGAGGCCGACCTGCGGCTCGGGCGCCACCAGCAGCGAGTGGCGGACCTGGCCGGCCTGTCCGCGCAGCATCCGACGAACGAGCGCATCCACGCGCTCTACATGCTCGCCCTGCTCGACTGCGGCCGGCGCGACCGCGCGCTCGAGGTCTACCGCCGCCTGCGGCGGACGCTGAAGCACGAGCTCGGCGCGGAGCCGTCGCTCGCATGCCGGCGCGTGCACCGGCTGGTCCTCGCCCCGCCGCTCGACATCGGCGAGGAGTGCGCGCTGCACCGCGAGGCGCTCGACGAGCTGGCGGCCGCCCCCGGCGTGGCGGGCGCCGATCACGCCCGGGCGCCCTGACCGACCCGCGCTCAGTACTTCTTGCGCCGCAGCGGGACGCCGATCACCGGCGTCGCGGCGATGCTGTGCTTCAGCTCCCCGGTGAGGTTGAACTCGTCGCGGGACAGCCGCTTCTTGATGAAGAGCGTCAGTCCCTCGTTGACAACCTCGCCGATCTCCGGCGGGGCGGTCATCCTCGCCCACGCGAGGGCGCGCACCACCCGCGGAGTGGTCGCATGGAGCCAGCGGTTGTCCGGGTCGGTCAGCCCGAAGGTCGGCGGGACGAAGTCGGCCTCCTGCAGCATCTCCATGATGCGGGCCGCGGTCGCTCCCGAGTCGGCGTGGCCGGCCTGGACGGCTTGCGTCATCTCGCTCACCGTCTTCAGCAGCGTGCGGAGCGGCGCGTAGTCCGGAATGGCGCCGGCCGGGGCCTGGCGCTCCAGCCGGGCGAGCGCGGCAGGGTCACGGCTGTCGAGGTACTTCGCGTACGCGCGGTTGATCTCGAACGTCGCCATGGCCTGCCCGAGCGCCCACACCCGGAACCACGCGTCCCAGAGCCGGTAGTCCTGGAAGGACGTGTAGGAGTTGGCGACCAGGTCGTCGTTGAAGTCGAGCAGCCCCTGCTCGAGCTCCTGCACGTACGCGAAGCGCTCCACGTCGAAGTCGTCGTCGCGGAGGGCGTCGAGCAGCCGCCAGCCGAGCGCGTTGATGACGTCCATGGTGTTGGACAGGCCGCGCGAGAACAGCGCGTCGATGAAGCCGGCCGCGTGCGAGGTCAGGCACCAGCGGTAGCCCACCGTCTGGCTCGACGAGTACTGGAGCCGTCCGGTACGGACCCACTCGCGCACCGGCCGGGCACCGACGAACTGCGGTGCGACGTCGGGGAACTTGGCGAGCCACCGCTCGAACTCCTCCTCCGGCGAGCAGTCCGGCTCCGGATGGATGCGCGGGTCGAGGTTGAGCCCGACGCTGCACAGGCTGTTGGTCGCGCGGTGGTGGTTGTCGAACGGGATGACCCACGCCCATCCTCCGCGGAACAGGTGGTGCAGCGTGCCCTGGCTCCATCGCGACGGTGCGCCGTGCACGTCGCCGGGCAGCGTGCTCTCGTACGGCTGGACGCCGACCATGTGCGTGAACAGGGCGCGCGCGTGGTGACGCAGCCGGCTCGGCTCCTCTCGCAGGCCGAACTTCCTGGCGAGCGGCGAGCGGAACCCGCTGGCGTCGACGACGAACCGCGCCCGCACCGGCTCCCCGCGCTCTGGGATCACCGTCACGCCGCCCTCGTCGATCGCCACGTCGGCGACGGCGAACTGCTGCCGCACGGTCGCGCCGTACTGCACCGCGACCGAGAGCATCCAGGCGTCGACGTCCTGGCGGAAGAAGTGGTTCTCGGTGTGCGTGATCTTCGGGATCGGGAACTGGTGCGCCTCGCGCGGGTCCTGCCGCTCGCCCTCGCGGTGGTAGAGAAAGCCGAAGTTGCGCTTGATGCCGCAGCTCGTCGTCACCTTCGACTGCACCGACTCGAAGGTGGCAAGCCACTTGATCTCCGGCACGCCGTACCGCTCGCTGACCAGCCGCATCATCATCGACGTGTAGGGGATGGTCGACTCGCCGATCGCGAAGCGCGGATGGCTGCCGGCGTCGAGAACGAGCACGCTCGCGCCGCCTCGCGCGAGGCATGCCGCGAGGATCGTGCCCGCCAGGCCCGACCCGAGGATGACGACATCGTGCTGCGGGCGGCTCGCGGGCGCCGCGGCCTCCACGGGCTCCGTGGGCTCCGTGGGCTCCGAGGACGTCGAGTCGGCGGACATGGGCGCTCCTCCGGGTCCGGTGGGTCCGCGCGCGATGCGCTCCCGGCGAGAGCGTGACGGAGCCCGCTCGTGCCCCGCTGGAGAACGCCGACCGCGAGCGCCTCCAGCGGGCCTCCAGCGGCCGCGGACACCATCTGGCGCATCACATGGCCGGTGACGTCTCGAGGCGCGGAGGTCGACAGCATGGACCGGGACAGCGATCGGTACGACGTCGTCATCCTCGGCACCGGACTGGCCGGCGGGATCCTCGGTGCCATCCTCGCCCGCGCCGGTCGTCGGGTGCTGCTGGTCGACGCGGCGTCGCATCCCCGGTTCGCGATCGGCGAGTCGACCATCGGCTACACGCTGGCCTACCTGCGGATGCTCGCGCACCGTTACGACGTGCCGGAGATCGGCCACATGGGCAGCCTCGGCGAGACGACGAAGCACATCGGCTCGTCCTCGGGGCTCAAGCGGCACTTCGGCTTCATGCTCCACCACGAGGGGCAGGAGCCCGACCCGAGGGACCTCAACCAGTTCCGCCTGCCGAAGGTTCTGCACCAGGCCGTGCACTACTACCGGCAGGACACCGACGCCTATCTGTTCCACACCGCCATCAAGTACGGCTGCCACGCGCGCCAGGGCTTCCGGGTGGAGAAGGTCGACCTGAGCGACGACGGCGTCACGGTCATCGGCACGGACGGCACCAGGTACGACGCGCGCTACGTCGTCGATGCGAGCGGGTTCCGCTCGCCGCTCGCGGAGCAGCTCGGCCTGCGCGAGGAGCCGACCCGGCTGAAGCACCACGCCCGCGGCATCTTCACCCACATGGTGGGCGTCGACCCGCTCGACGACCACACCCACGCGGCCAAGGAGGACCAGCCGCCGTTCGCCTGGCACCTCGGCACCATGCACCACATGTTCGAACGAGGCTGGTTCTGGGTCATCCCGTTCGACAACCACCCGAAGTCCTCGAACCCGCTGTGCAGCGTCGGGCTCCAGCTCGATCCCCGCCGCTATCCGCTGGACGACTCCATGACGGCGGAGGAGGAGTTCTGGCACCACGTCCGCCGGTTCCCGCTCGTCGAGCGGCAGCTGGCCCGAGCCCGGTCCGTCCGCGAATGGGTGCGCACCGGGCGCATGCAGTACTCGTCGACGCAGACCGTCGGGCCGCGCTGGTTCCTGCTCGGCCACGCGTCCGGGTTCATCGACCCGCTGTTCTCGCGCGGCATGTCCAACACCATGGAGGGCATCAACTCCTTCGCCTGGCGCCTCCTCGACGCCCTGCGCGAGGACGACTTCGACCCGGCGCGCTTCGCCTACGTCGACGAGCTCCAGCAGAGCGTGCTCGACTACAACGACAAGGTGGTCAACTCGGCGTTCATCGCCTGGCCGCACCGCGACCTGTGGAACGCGGTCTACCGCATCTGGTCGTTCGGCTCGCTGCCCGGCGCGTTCCGCATCGTCCACAACGACCTGAAGGCGCGCCGCTCCGGCGACGAGCGCTACTGGCGCGAGCTCGAGGACGTGCCGAACGTCGGTCTCTGGTGGCCGACCAACCCCGACTACAAGGACCTGTTCGAGCGGATGAACAGCTATTGCGAGGCGGTCGATGCGGGGACGATGGACAAGCAGGACGCGGCCGACCGGCTGTACGAGGCCCTGGCGGCGGCTGACTGGCACCCGCCCGCGTTCGGCCTCGCCGACCGGTCGATGCGCTTCATCAACACGAGCCCGCGGCTGCTGATGCGCATGGGTGGCTGGTCGGTGCGCCACGCACCGCCGGACATGCGGGAGTTCATGGTGGGCACCTCGAAGGAGGCCGTGAAGCACCTGCTCCGCGGCAAGCGCATCTTCTGAGCCCGGCGCCCCGTGCGCGATCGCGGGGGCAAGCGGTGCAAGCTGGTCGGAGCGCCGAGGAGGAGGTCGCCCCGATGAGCCAGCGCACCCGGTTCCTTGCGGCGGTGCCCGCGCTGCCGGTCTCGGACGAGCGCAGGGCGGTCGCGTTCTTCGAGCGCGCGCTCGGCTTCACCGAGCTGCACCACGACGGGAAGGGGCTCGGCATCCTGCGTCGCGACGCGGTCGAGCTGCACCTGTGGGTGCCGGACGGCAGCGCCCCCGGCGCGGAGCGCTACCTGGCCGGCACGGCGTCATGCCGCATCGAGGTCACCGGCGCCGACGAGCTGCACGAGCACTGCCGACGCCTGGACGTCGTCCATCCCGACGCACCGCTCCGCGATCAGCCGTGGGGCACGCGGGAGTTCGGCGTGCTCGATCCCGACCACAACCTGGTCACGCTGTACGAGCGGAGCGGCGCTGCCCACGTGCCCTGACCGGACCTTGTTGACGTGGGTCATGCGGCGAGGAAGGTGACTCAGCGGGGTCGCCCCGTGCCACCCCGGTCAGGACACCTACGCCAGGGGCGGCCGACGCCGGTCACCGCTCCGCGCGCTCCCCCTGCTGCGGAGGCACGTCCGACATGCCGATGTCGCGACCCCGCTCGCGGCCGTACGACACGTCGTGGCCGGCCGCCTCGACCTCGAGCAGGCTCTCGCTGCGCAGCTCGCGCTCGTACGCCCCGCGGCCACCACGAGCGCCGAACAACCGCTTCGCGAGGACGAGGTAGGCGACCGCGGCCAGGTTGATGACGAACGCGGCCACCTTGGTGACCGTCACCGTCTTGAGCAGCTCGTGCACCTCGATCGGCAGGAAGGCGGCCGTCGCGATCACGGTCAGGTACTCCGCCCACCGCTTCGCGAGCCACAGGCCCACGCCCTCGACGCCCTCCAGCACTCCGTACAGCAGCAGACCAATCGCCACGATCGTCAACGTGCCGTGACGGGCGTGCAGCGCCTTGGTGGCCTCGCGGACGATGGTCGACCGGTCGAGGTCGACGCCGAGCCGGTCGGCGAGCGGCCGGAGGGCGGGGAGCAGGCGGCCGAACGAGCCGCGCAGCGACTCCTGCGCGCTGGAGAAGCGATAGACGCCGTACGCCGCTGCCACGAGCACCACCGCGCGCAACGCCCGCTCGACGGCGAGCAACCGCAGGATGGTCAGCTGCCGCAGCCCGCGCCCGCGGGCCGGCACCGGCGCCTCCCCCGCCGGTCCACGCTCCACCGGCGCACCCAGCACCCAGTCGCCGCAGCGCAGGCACCGCCATGCCTCGCCCAGCGCGGTGTCGGTCCGCAACCGGCTCGCGAGCTCGGCCTCGTCGGGCGCGTACGTCACGTGACCACGGCGACCGCACGCCTTCAGCTCCCGACTCCGCATGCCGCATCAATACCCGATGTTGGCGGGCAGCCGGCGCCGGGGGTTGATTTTTCCGGGTTCATGGTGCAACAAGGCCCCTCGACCGGGAACAACGCCCTGGACGCGATGCGTGAGGGCGAGAGGTGGGACCGATGAGCGTGGACGACCGGACAGCTGCCGGCCAGCCGGGGAGCGACGCCGAGCGGCCGCAGGACATCCCTGCGCGGGGGTGGTTGCAGGTGGTCAAGCGGGCGTGGAAGGAGGCCAAGAGCGACCACGTGCCGCTGCTCGCCGGCGGGGTGGCGTTCTTCGGCTTCCTCGCGCTGTTCCCCGCGATGATCGCCCTGGTCACCGTCTATGGCATGGTGGCCAGCCCCAAGAGCATCCCCGATCAGGTGCAGAAGCTCGGCTCGAGCGTCCCTGCGTCGGCGCGGCAACTGCTCGTCGATCAGCTCAGGAGCGTCGCCGACAACTCCAGCGGCGCGCTCACCATCGGGCTGGCGATCGCGCTCGTTGCCGCGCTGTGGAGCGCGTCGAGCGGCGTGATGAACCTCATGAAGGCGGTCAACACCGCCTACGACGAGGACGAGACCCGCGGCTTCCTCAAGCTGCGCGGCACGGCGCTCGCGCTCACCCTCGGCGCGGTTGTCTTCTTGCTGCTCACCCTCGCGCTGGTCGCCGCCGTGCCACCCCTGCTGAACCACCTCAACCTCGGCATGGCCGGCACGATCGCGGCCCAGGTCGTCCGCTGGGGGCTGCTGCTCGCGCTCGTCATGGGCGGCCTCGCCATCGTCTACCGGGTGGCTCCTGATCGCGACAGCCCGCGGCTGCGCTGGGTGAGCGTCGGCGCCGTGGTGGCCACCGTGCTCTGGATCGCCGCGAGCGTGGCGTTCAGCTTCTACGTCAGCAACTTCGGAAAGTACAACAAGACCTACGGCACCTTCGCCGCCCTCGCGGTGCTCATGCTGTGGCTCTACATCACCGCCTACATCGTGCTTCTCGGTGCGGAGATCAACGCCGAGGCCGAGCACCAGACGGCGCGCGACACCACGGTCGGCCCCGACCAGCCGATGGGCGAGCGCGGGGCCTACGTCGCCGACACCTACCCGGAGGACGGCGCGGGCCGCAGCGACGCCGACGCGGGCGGCGGCGCGCAGCGGACTCGGTCGCAGGGCTCCACCGCGCGCTAGCGACGCAGCCGCTCCGGCGAGATCGGCATCAGATGGCGGCGATGACGGCGGGCGCCCGCTCGGCCCGGCTCAGCGCGCGCAGCACCGCGGTCGGCCCGTGGCGGCGCACGGCCAGGCGCGAGAGCAGGTCGACGACCGCGGCGACGGCGCCGTCCGGGAGCTGCGGGGTGGCGACGCCGACGCTGACCGCGAGGTCGTCGGCGTGCACGGCGAGCTCCATCATCCGGGTGACCAGCAAGTCGCCGAGCAGCAGCGACCACGGCCCCCACAGCGGGATCCGCACCGGCCGCTCGGGGGCTGCGGGCAGGTCGGCCGCGAGCTGGTCCACGATCGCGCTCGTACCGGCTGCCAGCGCCGCCGGCCCGTCGGCCGCGGCCTCCTCGCCCTCCTGCCGGATGCGCACGTTGACGTCGGCGTCGACGGGCGCGCCGATCCACCGCACCCGCTCGTAGTGCCCGAGCAGGGGGACGGCCGGCTCGTCCGGCACCGGGCCGGCGAGGGCCTGCGCAACCGCGACGATCTGGTACGCGAGGTGACCGGCGAGCCCTCCGACGCTGAGCCCTGGCAGGGCACTGGGTCGATCCCAGGCGTCGGCAACCGCCGGCTCGCGCAGCAGCTGCACCGCCGAGCGGGCGGTCGCCAGGAAGTCGTCCCTCGTGCCCGTCATGCCCGCGTCGCTCCTCAGCACGGCCAGTCGCTCCTCAGCACGGCCAACAGTGTAAGGGCGGTCAGGTCGCGGGCAGCCTGCGTCAGGGCGAGGCAGTCGCTGTCGGCGACGAGGTCGCGGAGGGCGCCACCGGCTCCGCCGACCCGGTGCCGGATGTCGTCGCGCTCGGGCTCCCGGTCGGGCTCCCGGTCGGCGCCGCGCTCGTGGGCTCGCCCGGCGAGCCGGTCGCGGCCGGCGCGGACGCCGTCGGGGTCGTGGACGCGCTCGGTGCCCCGCTGGCCCCGGGCGTCAGCGATACGGTGGCCGAGCCCGTCGGCGCCGGTGCGGCCGGCGTTGCGAGATCGGGCCGGGCGATGGTGAGGATCTGCTGCTCGTACGCCGCGAGTCGCGACCGGATCTGAGCGAACGTCAAGCCGCCCAGGTGCGACCCGAACGCCTGGATCTGCTGCCACACCTGCGCCAGCTGACGCATCGCCGCGTCGCCGAGCTGTCCGGGCAGCGTGACGACGAGCTGCACGGCGAGCGCCTCCGTGATGCAGCGGATGCAGCCGTACGCGACGGCGGCACTGACGTTCTGCGGGGCGGCAACGCTCGCATGGCCGACGACCAGCACGACCTGGAAGCTCACCGCTACGGCCCTGCAGTCGCGGCAACTGGCGAAGGCGTACGCCTCGTTGCGGTTCAGCACGGTGCCTGAGTCGGCCCACACGAGCGCGAAGGCGACGTCGTACGCGGTGCCGCCGTTCTTGGTCACGATCGCCATCGCCTGGTTGTCGCCCGGGCCCGGTGATGCCGGGCGGTCGAACGGGAAGACCCACGTCGGGCCGTCGCCGCTGCGCGGCGCCAGCACGACCGCGAGCGCCGGATGCTCGGCGGTGGGCAGCGCCCCGGCCGCGCTGGGCCACGCGGTCCGCGCCGCCAGCTCGCGCCCGGCGATCAGGCGGCTCCCGGCCGTGATCCCCATGGCGGCAGGCACGGCGTCCTGGACCGTTCCGCGCTCGTACGGCTGGATCGGCCGGTAGTTGCCGTGCGGCCACCAGGCGTGCGCCAGGCCGGCTGCGATGGCGGCGGCCGCGAGGCACGCCACGGCACGCTGCCGCGGCTTGCCAGCGGTACGTCGCCAGATCGTCGTCGCGTAGCGGCGGACCGTGCGGGCCAGCATGTAGACCACGCCACCGGCCGGGACGAGCAGCGCGACGATCGCGAGCGCCTTCGCGAGCGCCCCTGGCACGTTGCCGTCGCCGGCGTAGGCGGTGAGCCCGTGCGCCTGAGCGGAGACGCCGTGCACGGTCGTCGCGAGGATGCGCGGCAGGGCGATGACCGCGAGCAGGGTCGTGACGACGAGGATAGGCACGACGACGAGCACCCAGGTGGTCACGACGACGCGGACCCACGCCTTGAGCGGCTGCGGCTCGGTGCCCCGCCACCGCCGGGGCAGGAAGCCCCGCACGGTGGGCCCGATGCGGTGGAACAGGTCGGGGACGCCGGTGATGTCGGCAAGCACGTGATAGCCGTCGAAACGGATCAGCGGCGGCAGCTGGCGCACCATCTGCAGGATCTGGGTCGCGATGACGAGCAGCAGGGCGTCCCACCTGGTCAGCCACCACAGGCCGTACATCGCGATGGCCACGAGCGCGTTGACGTACAGGCCGCCGAGATCGGTGCGGATCCGTGCCCGCCGGTCGAGCCGGTAGCAGTCGGTGACGTCGGTGTAGAAGGCCGGCCAGATCAGGTAGAGCCCGGCGCCCATCGCACCCGGCGTGCCCCCGCCGCGGCGCAGCGCGGCGGCGTGGCCGAGCTCGTGCAGGCCAGCCGACAGGACCGTGATGGCGAAGACCGCGAGCAGCAGGCCGGGGCGCTCGAACGCCTGGTACGCCGCCGACGCGAGGCCCTTCTCGAACAGCACCCAGAAGGCCACGGCCGCGAAGGCGGCGGTGACCACGACGACGAGCACCGGGTTGAACAAGCGCGCGAAGGGTGCGGTGAGCCGCCGGGTGCGCTCCGGGTCGGAGACGACGTAGCGCGGGCGCAGTCGCAGCAGCGGATCGACCTTGCGCAGCGGTGGCACCGAGCCGTCCGCTGCCTGGACCAGCCCGAGCGGACGCAGCTTCCCGTCGATGAGGGCGCGCGCGTCCTCGGCGACGAGCCGCCGGCCGCAGCGCTCGCTCGCGACGTCGGCGACCTCCTCCAGCCGACGGGTCCCGTCGACCGCATCGAGCACCGCGTACAGCAGGGGCGTCAGCTGCAGCACCTGACCGTCGCCGCGCCTGACCAGTGCGGGCGGGACGACGTACCCGGAGCCGTGCTGCTCGCCGAGCAGCACGACCCCGTCCGGGCGGACCGGTACGCCGTCGTCGCGCGCGTCGCCCTCGGCCGCGCCGGGGCGACCATCGACCGCCGTCATCAGCGGGCGGGCACTAGCCGTCGGTCGGCGTCGGGTCGACCGGCGCGGGAGCCGGGCCCTGGTCGATCGTGGACGTCTGCTCGCCGGTCGCGGTCGCGTCGCCGGTGATGCTCTGGTCGATGACGGCCGACTGCTGAGCAACCGCGAGCGACTCGGAGTCGGGCGAACCGATGTTGGCCGAGGCGGCCGCGTTGATGGGTGCCGCGGCGTTGGCGTTGGCCGCGACGGCGCCGTCGATCGGCGAGGCGAGGTGCAGGTTGCCGTCGAGGTTGACGTTGACGTTGAGCAGGTTGCCGTCGGTCGGGTCGCCGACGGTGGTCGTTCCGCCGTCGGTCGTGCCACCGGTGGTGCCGGTCTGCGCCGGGTCGCCCTGCGCGATGCTGCTGCCCTGGGTGGCGGTCGCGTCGGCGTTGCCGGTGATGCCCTGGTGGATCGCAGCCCCCTGCGTGGCGGCAGCCTCGGACGCCGCGCCCGGCGAGAGCACGTTGGCGTTGACCGCGGCATCGATCGGCGCGGCGATGTTGGCGTTGGCACCGATGGCGAGATCGATGGGGGCTGCGGTGTCGAGCGCGAGGTCGAGGTTGGCATTGAGATCCAGCAGCGAGAGGACCTCCTTGTCGGGCAGCGCGGTAGCGCCCTCCGCCCTCAGCTCCTCCGGCGTCAATCGGTCCAGCTCTCCATCCGCCATGACGACCTCCATGATCCCCGCAGGTCCGCGCTGCACGCGCTGCCGAATGATCACCGAACGCACTACCCGCCTCGCACCAAGAGTCAAACCGGACGCGGCGGGTGATCCGTCACGATCGAGATGGCGCGGCAAGGGCGACGCGCCCGGCAACAAGTGGAGATCATGGACGGTGGTGGTTACCGTCCCCGCCATGCCCAGAACCGATGGAGCCCGCCGAGCCGCCGCGCTCGCCGCAGCGACCGCCCTCGTCGTCGGTCCGTGGACCCTTGCGGGGCCACCGGCCGAGGCCGCCGTCACCGATCACTTCGCCGGGCAGGATACCTCCGTCGAGACGACCGTGGGAGCGTTCAACGGCGTCTACAGCCCCACCTCGCGCGTCACCTGGTCGACCGCGAGCGCCCACACCGGAACGCATTCCCTCCGGTATGCATCGACCGCGTCCGGCGCCGCGGATACCGGCGAGTGCTACAAGGGCAAGGCGATCTCCTCCCTCGTGGCCGGTGTCGCGTACGACGCGGGCGCGTGGGTGCGCTCCTCGGTTGCGGGGCAGAAGGTGCGGCTGCTCCTGCGCGAGCTCGCCCCGTCCGGCGCCACGGTCGGATCGACCAGCGCCACGGTCACCGTCGCCGACACGGCCTGGCACCACGTCACCGCCGCACGCACGGCGACATCGAGCGGGGACGGCCTCAAGCTCTGCGCCTACGCCGCATCGGCCCCGGCCGGCATCAACGTCTACGTCGACGACTGGTCGCTCGTGTCGGGCGCGCCGGGCGACCCGACGTCGATCTCGCTGCCGGCCCGCGGCACGTTCTACTACCCCTGGTTCCCGGAGGCGTGGTCGCAGGGCGGGTTCGACCCGGCCACGCACTACTCCCCGACGCTCGGCCGCTACAGCACCGTCGGCGTCCTCCCCCAGCAGGTCGCCGCGATGCGCTACGGCCGGTTCGACTTCGCGGTCTCCTCCTGGTGGGGTCAGGGCACCAAGGAGGACGCGCGGCTCCAGCCTCTGCTGACCGCCGCGCACGGCACTCCGCTGCGCGTCGCCCCCTACTACGAGGGCGAGGGCGCGACGACCGCCGCGGTGCCCGGCTCGCCCGCGCCGGCGCCCAGCCAGATCACCAAGGATCTGGACTACCTCGCCGCCCACTACGTCCATGACCCCAGCTACCTCTGGATCGCCGGCCAGCCGGTGATCTTCGCGTACGGCGACGGCTCCGACACCTGCGCGACCGCGACCCGTTGGGCGCAGGCCGACGCCGCTGCCACGATGCACTTCTACGTGGTGCTCAAGGTGCTCGCCGGCTACGCCTCCTGCGCCGACCAGCCGGCCAACTGGCATCAGTACGGCCCGGCCACGCCCACCGACGACCAGGGCACGCACTCGTACTCCATCAGCCCCGGGTTCTGGCACTTCGCCGAGGCGACGCCGCGGCTGGCCCGTGACGCCGCCCGCTGGCACGACGAGGTCGCGGCGATGAACTGCTCGAGCGCCGGCCTGCGGCTCGTGACGACGTTCAACGAATGGGGCGAGGGCACGTCGGTCGAGAGCGCCCAGCAGTGGGCATCGGCGTCCGGGCAGGGCACCTACCTCGACGAGCTGCACGCGAGCAGCACGTGCCCAGCCGGCATTGCCGGCACGGGCGGTACGGCCAGCGGCCCGGCGCCTCGCTAGGCCGGCTGCGGCCGTTCCCCGGCCAGTCGCGATCACCTGGGTGCGATCAGCGGCGGGACCTCCGCTATGGTCATGCCCGGAGACCGGTTCAGCAGCGATCGCGGTGCTCCGGCGGCCGTGCACCCGCCCGGCGCCCCCGCACTACCGCGATCGCGAGGCCCGACGTCATGCGGGACCAACAGGACGACTCCCTAGCCATGCCAGAGGCGCTGCGCGCGCTGGCCAGCATCGTCCTCGGCGACATGACGCTGCATGCCGTGCTGCAACGTACCTGCGACGTCACCGCGGCGTCCGTCCCCGGTGCGCAGGAGGTGTCGGTCACCCTCATCGAGGGTGACGGGCCCCGCACCGCGGCCTTCAGCGGCGAGCGCGCCTTGGCCGTGGACGAGTCGCAGTACGCCGCCGGTCACGGACCCTGCCTCGACGCCGCCCGGCTCAGGGAGCTGATCCTCGTCGAGGACCTGCGCGGCGAGACCCGCTGGCCCGACTACGTGCCCGCCGCGCTCGAGGCGGGCGTCCGGGCATCGCTGTCCGTCCCGCTGCAAGTCGACGACGGCGTCATCGGGGCGCTCAACATCTACTCCCCCGAGCCGCGCGCCTTCGCATCGGACGGGATCAACGTCGCGCTGGATCTGGCGCGCTACGCCGGCATCGTGCTCACCAACGCCGACCACTTCTACCGCGCCACCACGCTCGCCGAGCAGATGCGCCACGCCATGCAGTCGCGCGCGGTGATCGAGCAGGCGAAGGGCATCCTGATGGCGCAGCGGCAATGCAGCGCGGACGAGGCGTTCGACATCCTCGTGCGCCTGTCGCAGCAGTCCCATCGGAAGCTGCGCGAGGTCGCTCAAGCGCTCGTCGACGCCACCATCGAGAAATGACGCCCGTTCCCGGACGACGGACGGTCCGCGCGATGGTACGGCCCCGGCAGGTGCCTTGTTGACCTGCCGGGGCCTCGCCACCGCACCCGTCCGGACGACGCGGCGACGTGCTATGAGTCAAGCACTATCAGCAAGAACGTGATCGACGAGCGCTTGAGCGACCTCGCGCAGCTTCCGATGGGACTGCTGCGACAGGCGCACGAGGATGTCGAACGCCTCGTCCGCGCTGCAGTGCCGCTGCGACATCAGGATGCCCTTCGCCTGCTCGATGACGGCTCGGGACTTCATCGCCTCGGCCATCTGGTCGGCACGGCTGGTCGCCGTGAAGTACAGGCCGACGTTGTTGAGCACGATCCCCGCGTACGCCGCCAGGTCCTGCGCGACCTTGATCGAGACCTCGTCGAAGGCGTGGGGCTCGATCCCGTAGGCGTTGAACGCTCCGATGATCCGGGTGTCGACCGGCAGGGGCACCGAGCACGAGCTCCGCGCTCCGGCTGCGAGCGCCCGCACCACGTACTCGGGCCAGCGGTCCTCGGTGGCTTGGTCCTCCACTACGATCGTCTGCCCCAGCCGGATGGCGTCCAAGCACGGACCCGTCCCAGTGGCGTACTGCGCCTCGTCGGCCTGCTCGGCGAGCCGACCGCTCGCCGCCACGGTCGTGGGGGGACCGTTCTTCACCGTGACGGAGACCTCGGCCGCGCCGGGGATGGTGCGCTTCGCCACCACCGTGGCGCGCTGCAGCACGGCATCGAAGGAGTGATCGCCCAGCACGATGCCGGACAGGGCTCGCAGCGCCTGATGAGCGTCAAGGGGGCCAGATCCGGATAGGTAGTCGGTCATCGCCGCGCACCTGTCTCGCAGCCGGCGGCGCTGGAGGCCACCGGCCGAGCTTTCCATTCGCGCACTGGCCCAAGGGTGCCGGGCCGGAAGGACGTGCCTGCTGTCGAGAGCGGTCCTGAACTGTCGCGAAGGGCGGCGGCCCGTCATCAAGCCGATGACTCCTACCACGACCGTACTCCGCTGGGACGAGATGGCACGAAGAACCACCTAAGCGCTGCCGAACCGGTCCGTTGCTGGAGCGGGTAGCGCAGCAGGACCGACGGGACGGCGAGCGCGACAAGCGACGGATCGGGCAGCGCCGGCAAGGCGGTCGTGCCGCTAATGGTCGTCCCGCAGGGCGGTGGTCACCCGCTCCTCGAGCGCGGCCAGCCGCTGGGCGACGATCTCCTCGGTCACCGGCAGGCCGAGCTCGGCCCAGCCGCTGGTCCATACGGCGATGTCGGCGCAGCGCAGGACGCCGGCCAGCTCCCACACGGCGAGGCGCTCGACGGGGGCGCCGGCGAGGCGCTCGTAGGCGGCGACGAAGTGGTCGCGGGCCTCCTTGCCGTAGGACAGCTCGAGGTCGATCGCGCAGTAGCCGACGTCGAGGCCGGGCGGGCCGAGGGCGGCGGTCTGCCAGTCGACGACGCCGGTGACCCGGTGCCCGAGGCGCAGGGTGTTCCCGGACCAGTAGTCGTCGTGGACCAGGACGGCCGGTACGGACCCCGCGGCCGCCAGCTCGGCGAGGCGGCGCCCGAGCAGCTCTCGCGCCGCCTCGTCGGTGGACCGGTCGGTGTCGGACGGCGGCGGCGGTCCGGCGAGCTCGCCGGTCAGCTCGGCCAGCCGGTCCGGCAGCGGGGGCAGCCGGTCGGGCGGTCCGGCGTGGAGGCCGTGCAGGGTCGCCGCGAGGGAGTCCAGCCACGCCGGGGCGGCGCGGCGCGGCGGGCGCCCCCAGCCGGGCAGCAGCGTCATGACGATGGCCGGGCAGTCGCAGCGGCTGCCGTCGGGATCGACGGCGAGCACCTCCGGCACCGGCGCGCCGTGCCGGGCCAGCGCGACCAGGACGGCGGCCTCGCGGGCGACCCAGCCGCGCGCCGCGACCACAGCCGGCTCCGCGGACATGACCCGGCGCAGCACCACCCGCCGCGTCGCGCCGTCGTGCGCGACGGCGACCACGTGCATCGCGTTGCCGGCACCGCGCAGCGCCCGCACACCCACCACCCGCGCGCCGGCGTCGACGGCCGAGGCGGCCCAGTCCAGCGCCCGCCGCGGCGGGCGGCTGCGCGTCCGCGCGAACCAACCGCTCTCCCCGCCGTCGCTTCTGGTCGCCGCATCGCTCACCGGACCAGCGTCCCACCCGGTCGCTGCGGCATCGCCCGCGGCGGCGTTCATCCCTCGAGGATGACGACCGCGGCCGCGCCCATCGGCGACGTTGGGCGAACTGCGCGAGCCGCGATCGCGCAGGTTTGACTGCCACGGCCTTCCGCCTTCCGAGCCGCGGGCGAGCCGTCGCTCGTCCCGGCATCTCGAAGCGAGGAGTCATGACAGCGTTCCGCCGTGAGCTCGCAGCGAGCCTCGTTGCCGTGGCGCTGATAGCCGGATGCGGGAGCGGCGGATCGTCCAGCCTCCCGCAACGAACCGGGTCGCCTGGCCAATCGCGAACAGCATCCCTTCCCTCGACGTCGGCGCACGGCAGCCCTACGCGCACGCCAGGGCGGTCGACGGCCCCGGAGACCTCGACCGTCCCGGAGACGTCAACGGCGCAAGGGACATCGACTGGCGCCGCGTCATCGGCGCCTCCGAGGACATCGACCGCCCCGAGCACATCGACCGCCCCGAGGACCAGGAGCGCGTCGGCGGCTCCATCCCGCGTCACCACGACGATCCCGCGAACCGCGTCGACAGCGACCGCCGTCCCGACATCACCAGCACCGGCGGCCACCGCGCTCGCGACGTCGCCAGAGGCAACCAGCAGCAGCACGACACCGTGGGGATGGATCGCTCTGGCCGTGCTGCTGGTCGTGGCCATCACGGCGACCGGGCTCGTCCTTCACCGGCGCAGCCGGCGGCGATGGGAGACGTGGCGCAAGGGCGCACGAGCCTCGGTCGACGCCGCCCTCCTGTCCCGGGATCTCCTGCCCGTCCACGGTCGGGACATCGCCGACGTCGCGCACTGGGAAGCCGTACGGACCGGCGCGGAACAGACGAGCCGGGACCTCCAGGTAGCCGGCAAGAGCGCTCCAACGGCCGACGCCGCTGGCGTTGCGCGGTCGACGGCAGAGGCGCTCTCCGGGCTGACGTTCGCCTTGGAGTCCGCCCGATTGATGCAGGCGGCGCAGCCGCCGCCGACCGCCAACCAGCTCGCCGACGCTGACGCCGTGACACAGGCTCGCAGAGCCGACCTCGACGTCGCACTAGGGCGCCTCGATGTCGTCGTAGGACCGCCGGAACCGGCTTCCGCCACGCCGAGCGGCGGCGCCACGTAACGCGCGGAGCGGGGCACTCCCTAATCGCTATTGCCCTTCGGACAGGGGTCCACTAGAAACAGCCGAGATTGACGCGCCGGCGCGTTCGTGCCGCCGCTGACCGAGCGGAGGGGCGATCTTGAGACGTTTCCTGGCCTTATCGGTGGCTCTCACGCTTGCAGGTGCCATGGCCGCAGTGGCCGCGCCCGCAGCTGCCGCCAACCCGCAGTACGACATCAACACGCTCGCCGGCAAGGTCGCGTCGCTGCACGGCACGGCAGGCCTGCAGATCCGCTTCTCGGCCTTCCTCGAGGAAGAGGCCGAGGAGACCGGCGCCCCTCCAACCGCATCGGCGATCTCGCCGCCGTTCGTCCTGAGCAGCCCACTTGACGGCACGGCCATCCTGCCGCCCGACGTGACGGTCAACCAGGACACCGCCGGAGCGCCCCAGAACGAAACCGCGATCGCGGTCGACCCCAACAACGCGAACCGGCTCGTCGCCGGTGCCAACGACTACGTCAGCAGGACGTGGAGCTGCAGCATCGGCGCAACTCCTTGCAGCGCCCTCGGTGAGGGGTACTCGGGCACGTACTTCTCCAACGACGGCGGGCAGACGTGGTGCTGCACCTCGAGCGACCCGAACCACCTCGGGACGCTGATCCCGGGCGTGGAGCACCTCACCGGTGGCCCGTACGACGCGGGCGGCGACCCGGCCCTCGCGTTCGACAGCCAGGGCAACGTCTACTACGCCGGTCTCGGGTTCGACCGGACCAGCGCACCAAACACGGTCACCGTGAGCCGCGGGACGTTCGACGGCGTCGGCAGCCTCTCGTGGTCGGCCCCGACGTTCATCAACCCGACGACGGCGCCGTCGACGCTCAACGACAAGGAGTGGATCGCCGTCGACAGCAACCCGGCGAGCCCCTTCCGGGACCGCATCTACGTCACGTGGACCCGCTTCCTGTTCAACGCGCACAACGGGAATTACGTCCAGTCGCCGATCGCGTTCGTGTCCTCGAGCGACGGCGGGCGCACCTTCACCGCTCCGAAGCTGATCTCCGGCAACGCCCTGTACAGCCAGGGATCGCGCCCGGTCGTCGGGCCTGACGGCTCGCTGTACGTCTTCTGGGACGGTGCGACCCGCCTTGCCGCCACGGACTCCACCTACATGGCGAAGTCCACCGATGGCGGCGCGACGTGGAGCCAGCCGCAGCAGGTCGCGCCGCTCGCCGAGATCGAGGAGCTGGGGGACACGGCGTTCCGCGTCAACAGCTACCCGGCTGCCGCTGCGGCGCCGAACGGCGACCTCTACGTCACCTGGACGACCGACACGAGCGCCGGCTCGGTCGCCGTCTACAGCACGTCGACCAACGGTGGCACCACGTGGGCCACGCCGGCTCGCGCGTTCCCGGCGGGGACCCGCACGCCGGTCGGATACCCGGTCACGCAGCCGTCGTCCGGGCAGCCGCTCAACGCACCGTCGCCGGCCGGCCCCGTCGAGGACGTCTTCCCCGCGGTCGACGTCGGTCCCGACGGGCACGTCTTCATCGGCGCCTACCGCGGCGACGTGGTGTCGCCGTGGCAGACGTGCGCGTCGGCGCCGGCTCCGCCGGTCGGGCGGATCGAGTGCGACCAGCTGGGCGACTACATCGACAACACCCGCCTGGACTACGTCGTCGCCGACCTGACCACCGCAGTGACGCAGACCGTTTCGACCCATCCGATCAACACCCGCAGCGGGTTCGGCGGCGGCTTCTTCGGTGACTACACCGACCTGGCGGTCGGCGGGGACGGAGCGTTCCACGCGTTGTGGACCGACAGCAACAACCGGCAAGCGGTCGTCTGGTTCTACGGCTCGGAGTTCACGCCGACCCAGATCAACCAGGAGGACATCGCGACTGCGAGGGGCATGTTCTGACGCACGTCCCGGCGGTCATGGCCGCCGGTCTCGAGCGGGTGGTGGGCGCGTCGGCGACGGCGTGCCCACCGCCCGCTCGCGCGTGAACGGGCCGTCCGGATCGGCCGCGGGCAGTGCGGCGCCCTGGGCTAGCAGCCGGACGGGGACGCGCCGGAGCTCACGGCCGGGGGGCTGGCGGTCGGCAGCTTCGTCCGCTGCGTCCCTACCGGGCCGCCGAGGGCCGGCCGCCACGTGCCCTTGACGTAGAAGAACGGCTGCCAGAACGAGACCTGGCGGTTGCTGCCGCAGTCGACCGCGTAGCGAACGCTGGCGCCGACGGCATTCTCGCCGGCGTACCGCTTCGCGCGCACCGGATGGCCGCCGTACCGGTTGAGCGTCGCGGCCAGCCGGTCCTGCCGGTAGCCGGGAGCGTTCATCGCCGCCAACCCGGCACGGTCGCCGCGCGCCAGCGCGGTGGCGTACGCGGCGGCCGCCGTGACGAGCCCCTTCGCCGGCCTGCCCTGCTCGTCGACGCCCACCTGGGCATGCCCGCCGCAGCCGGCGACGACGAGCGCCGCGCCGGCGGCAGCCATGAGCCGACCAGCCCAGTGCCCGCTCCCGCTCTGCTTCACTGACTGCCCTACCAGGTGATGTGCCGGATGCAGCCGATCGGGTTGCCGCCGACCTGGGCTGCGGTCACGTCCTTCGTGCAGGACAGCCGGCTGCCCCTCGTTGTAGCCCAGGAAGCTGCCGAGGTGGGGGAGCGCCGGCGTACGAGCGGGTCTGCACCGGCCGGCTCTCCCCGTCAGCCGGCGAACTGCCCGAAGTCCTCCTGGGCGCGGCCGCCGATGATCGTGAAATCGCCGCCGACGCCGATGTGCCCGGTGTCACCGCCCAAGCCGAGGACGCCGATGCTCTCGTTGACCCCGGGATGCCAGTCCAGCACGGCGCCGGTCGCGGTGTCGACGGCCGCAAGGTGATGGCGGGTGATTCCCTGCAAGGTGTTGAAGTGCCCGCCTGCGTACAGCTCGCTGTCACGGACGAAGAGGGCCTGCACGTCCCCGTCGCTGTTCCCTCGCCAGAGCAGCGCGCCGGTCGAAGCGCTGAACGCTCTGAAGAAGCCACCGCTGCCGCGTCCGCCCATGAACACCCGGCTGCCGTCGTGCGCGATGGCGAGGATCGTGGTGGACGTCCACGCGTGCCAGGACAGGACGCTTCCCGACGAAGCGCTCACCGCCGCCGAGTTCAGCCGAGCGATGCCCCGGACGGCGGTGAAGTTGCCACCGAGATAGATGCGCGTGCCGGCGATCGAGATGGCCGTCACGTTGGTGAACCTGCCCGCCCTGGAGGTCGTGCCGGCGAACCAGCTCCTCACTGGGCCGGCGGTGCTGATCGCAACGACGTGGCGCCGGGTGATGCCGTTGACGGAGGTGAAGTCACCACCGGCGTAGACGGTCGCGCCGTTGGGCGTCACCGCGAGCGCGCGCACCAGCGCGTTGGCCCGTGGCGCCCACGACTTCAGCGAGCCGAGGACCGGCGTCACCGCTGCCAGCTTCAGTCGCTTGACCCCGTGAACGTGCGCGAACTGGCCACCCAGGTAGACCGTGCCGGCCGGGCCGACCGCGATCGCGCGGACCGTGCCGTCAGTGTCGGGGTTCCACGCCAGCAGATCGCCGGTGCTGGCGCTGAAGGCCGCGACGTGGTTGCGGGCCGTGCTGGTCTCGGAGCCCGGCGGCCGGACCGAGGTGAAGGAGCCGCCAAGGTAGACCCGGCCGCCGGCGTACGCGACCGCGTACACCTGGCCGTTGGTCTGCCATGTCGGCATCGCCGAGGACGGCGGCGTCTGGGCGGACGCCGGCGAGGCGCCCACCGTGAGGAGGGCGGCGGCGACCGCCCCGAAGATCATGAACCGCTTCACGCTGGCTTCCTTCGGGCAGGGCTGTTTTGGTCTAGATCGGTCAGTATGCAGGGAACGTTTCTTACTTGAGCGGCAGGTTACGTAACTCGCTGTGATGACTACTCACGGTAGCCAGTTCGACGGCCAGCGTAACCGCTCCGCTCGCGTCAGTGCGGGAGGCTCCGGGCGAGCTGCCGGAGTGCCTCCCGCCGGCCGGTGGAAGCGGTCGCTGGCTCGCGCGCCCGAGCCCGGTCGACGAGGTGGCAGGACGCCTGAGACGGCAAGCCGGCGGGGCCTCCTCGAGCTCACGAGGAGGGCCTAGCCCGCGCCAGCCCCGAGTCCTCGAAGAACCGACGATCGAAGCTACTCCAGGAAGAGCGACCGAGCGTTCTCGCCCGGTCAGTGCGACGCGGACAAACCGGATCTCCGGGCCGTGAGAGCCCATCGTCGGCCATTCAACGAATTGCTGGGCTGCCGCTTCTGCTTTCGCAAAGCTTTCTATAATTGCTAGACATCGTATCAAGATCAGCATAGTGTCCGTACGCGTCAGGAGTTGAAGAGAACGGGGAGTCACTCCTCCTGCTGCTCATTGGCACGGACGCTGGCGCATCTCCGCCCGGCATCCAATCCTCTCATGATCCGAGGACAAGGCGCCTCGTCGCGGCAGGCAATCCCGCGCGGGTACCCGCGGCGCGCCTCGATAACGTCAGCCGTCCAACCGATGACGGCTGCCATCAAGGAGGAGAAATGCAATTCTCTCTTGCCCGCTCGTGGGGCGGTCCGGCACGATTCACGACTGCTCTCGCGTCCGTCACCATCGCCTTGCTCAGCGTCGTGCTGATACCGACCGGCGGCCCGGCCAACGCCAATACCCCCGCCTGCGGGAACAGCGCTCACAACACCGCGTCCGGCCAGGGTTGGTCGTGCAGCAACGGAGCTCTCGGCCCGAAGTACGACATGCTCTGCACCGGCAACCTGCGAAGCGGTCCCAGCGTGGGCTTCGCGGTCCACGGGACGGCGATCGGCTCAGGCATCAACCTCTACAAGGACGTGTCCAACGGCTCAGCGGTCAATGGCGGCTGCGGCGGCCCGACCACCAACGAGTGGTACCTGTCCAGCAACGGATGGGTGAGCCGCTCGATCACCACAGCAGCGCACTGAGCAGGCGGGAGTCGGATGATGCGTGGATCCAGGACCGTAGGGCTCCTCACGATCGCGGCCGCGATCATCGCGATTCCCGTGATCATACTGTCAGTGACCCGAGCGGGGCCTTCGCAGAAATCACCGGCGGCGGGCGCTCGATATGAGCATGGGAAGCTCGTCTATCCGCTGGCGCTCGCCGCGAAGATCGACCGGGTCAACGGGGCGCTGGACGCCTGCTACACGTCTCACGGCGCCCAGCGCATACCGTTCGACGGCGGTGGCTGGAGCTATCGCGACCCGCAGGGAAAGGCGGCCGCGTCATGCACGGTCGAGCAAAGCGCCGCCAACAGGTTGGCTGACAGCAGGGAGATGGCCGCTTTCGGCGTTGCGGTCAAGCCGCTCGCCGAAGCGTTCCGGAACTGCCTGAACGCGAGCCCGGCGATGCCGAAGGACGACGACCATCCGGTCGACGCCTCAGCACCCGCTTATATCACCGCGCTCGACCAGTGCTCGGCGCTCGCCAATTCCAAGGCGGCCATCCCCGCTGGCTAGTCATCCGCGGGGCGAGGGCTGACGGACTCCTGGCGCCGTCAGCCCTTGCCCCGCTTCAGGGTCGCGATGCCGGACGAGGATGCCCGCGGGCTCGTAGGGTGCTGATGTGATCGACTACGCGTCGCCCGGAGTGCTGACGCGCCTGGGCTCGCTTCCCGACGGTGCGCTGGACGGCCTCGGCAGCGATCCGGTGCAGGTGTGCCGGCTGGTGAACGGCTTGGTGCCGCAGCCGAGCGACGCCGCTGCGCTGGGTGCCCCGTCCGGGCGGCTCGCCGAGAAGCAGATTCGCCCGGCCGAGGCGCTGCTGCGATGCCTGCTCGCGATGAGGTCTGCGCCTGTGACGACCGAGCCGGATCGCGCGGCTGCACGAGCATCGTGACCTGGCGGTGCCCGTGGACCTGCTGAGCTGAGCTGGCAAGCCGGCCCCACCGGTCAGGCAGGGTCAGGCACAGCCGGGGTCGCCAGACAGCAGCCACACGCACGCGTGCACGCAGAGCCAACCCTTCTCGCGCCGCTCGTACGTGTCCACGTAGCGTCGGTGAACGCCTGGCCTCCGCGTCGTCCGCGTGGTCCTGGCCGACACGACCGCGGTGCCTCCCGCCACATGGATCTGCAGCTGATCGAAGGCGATATCCGGTATGGCCTGGCCATCGAGGTCCGCGATGTATCGCTCCTCCGACCACTGCTCGCCGGTGTCCCCGTCGAGATAGGCGAAGTCAGCCGCGAGGATCGGCCGCAGCCGCTCCCATGACCCGATCCTGAACGCGTCGATGAACTGGTCGTTGAGTCGTTCCAACTCGTCCACGTCGCCCATGGCACCTCCAACGCCTCGGTGACCGCGTGCATCGACGGCGGGACCCGGGCACCGTCATCAGCAGCTTGGGTTCGCTGAGGTGGGCAGGATACTTGATCTATCCGGCGGTACGCATCCCTGCCAGCGGCGGCGCGGATGCCTCGTTGCGACAAGCGCCAGCTGCGAGGTGGAGGATAGGGCCGTGAGCGCGGACGAGGTGCGCGACGGCGTCGAGCTGACTCATCTGGATCAGCCGCTGTTCGACGACGCTGGTACGACCAAGCGGGACTTGGTGGACTACCTGATCGCGGTGGCCGACCGGATGTTGCCCGTCCTGCGGGATCGTCCGCTGTCGGTGATGCGAGTGCGACCAGGTCAGCCACCGTTCATGCAGAAGAACATGCCGACGTACGCGCCGGATTGGGTGCCGACCGTGACCGTCTGGGCAGAGCGGTCGCGGCGCGAGGTCCACTACGCGCTGTGCAACGAGCTTCGGACGCTGCTCTGGTTCGCCAACCAGCGCGCGGTGGAGTACCACCCGACGCTGTCCCGGATCGACCAGCCGAACCGGCCGACCCATCTGATCCTGGACATCGATCCGCCGGAGGGCGGCGACTTCTCGCTGGCGGTCCGGGCCGCCACGCTGGTGCGGCAGGCGCTGGCCGACCTCGACATGGCCGGGGCCGTCAAGACAAGTGGCGCCAAGGGGGTGCACGTCTTCGTGCCAGTATCCGGAGCCTCGACCGAGGAGGTGGCCGCCGCCACCCGCGCGCTGGCGGTGCGCGCCGAGCGGTTGGATCCGGAGTTGGCCACCACGGCGTTCGTGCTGGACCAACGGCACGGCAAGGTGTTCCTGGATTCGACCCGTGCCGGCGGCGCCTCGGTGGTGGCCGCCTACAGCCCTCGGCTGCGGCCGGGGGTGCCGGTGTCCTTCCCGCTCGACTGGTCGGAGCTGGCCGGTGTCGCACCGGGCGACTTCACCGTGCACACCGCCCCGACGTTGCTGAGCTCCCATTCGTCCTGGGACGAGCTGATGCCGGAGCCACAGGAGCTACCGATCGAGCTGATCGAGCACGGGCGGACGATCCCGATCGCCAGGGTGCAGGCCATGCACGAGGGCAAGCGTCGTGCCCGGGCCCGCCGCGAGGCAGCCGAAGAGGGCTGAGGCGAAGGCTCGGGCAGTCATCCTCGGGCACGTGGAGGCGCTGCGCACCGCACCAGTCGCCTGCTCACCGACCATGATCCGACGAGCGCGAAGCAGGAGCGACCGTGGCGACGAAGAAGCGCGCAGTGGTGATCGCAGGGGGTGGCCCGACCGGTCTGATGCTAGCGGCTGAGCTCAAGCTGGCGGGGGTTGATGTCGTCATCGTCGAGCGCCGTGCCAATCAGCACATCGACGAATCCCGCGCTAGAGGTCTTCACTCTCGCGCCGTAGAGGTATTGGATCAGCGCGGCATCGCGGAGCGATTCATCTCGGAGGGGCAGCAGCACCCGAGGGTAGGCTTTGGCGGGGCTAGCTTGGACATCAGCGACTTTCCTACTCGTCACAACTACTTGCTGGGGCTATCGCAGAGCAAGTTCGAGCCTATCCTCGCTGGCTGGGTCGGTGAGCTCGGCGTTCCGATCATGCGGAGCCATGAAGTGACGAGCTTCGCTCAGGACGACAATGGCGTCACCGTTGAAGTGTCGGACGGTCAGCCCTTGCGGGCGGACTATCTGGTTGGCTGCGACGGCGGACGCAGCCTCGTCCGCAAGATAGCCGGCATCGATTTTCCGGGACTGGATGCCTCGATCAGCTACATAATCGCCGAGGTAAGGATGGACGAGGAGCCGGAGCTCGGCACGCGCCCGGAGGGTGGTGGCATTGGCAGAGCGGCAGACGGCGAGTCGATAGGGATCGTAGTGAGCGAAAGGGTCGTCAAGCATGCCGATGAGCCCAGCATCGACGAGCTTCGCGAAGCACTTACCTGCACCTACGGGACAGACTATGGGCTTCGTAGCGTCAACTGGATCTCGCGCTTCAGCGACGCGACACGGCAGGCGGCGACTTATCGCAACGGCCGAGCGCTGCTCGCGGGCGACGCCGCGCACATACATCCGCCACAAGGCGGCCAAGGGCTTGGTACTGGCCTACAAGATGCCGTGAACCTGGGATGGAAGTTGTCGCAGGTGGTCAAGCGAACGTCACCGGAGAGCCTCCTGGACAGTTATCATGCTGAACGTCACCCGGTTAGCGCTCGGGTACTGCAGAGTACGAGAGCGCAAATCGTACTGAGCAAGCCCGACGGCCACCATGCCGCTCTTCGCGGGATCATGACTGAACTACTAGGCATGGACGAGCCGCGCAAGCATATAGTCGGCATGCTCTCTGGCTTGGATATTCACTACGATCTTGGAGACGGGCATCCACTGCTCGGACGACGCATGCCCGACCTTGATCTGCAGAGCGCAAACGGTCCTACGCGCATGTTCCGCCTCTTGCATGACGCCCGGGCAGTGCTTCTTGAGCTTGGCGGAGCCGATGGCTTTGACATCTCCGCTTGGTCACATAGGGTTCGGTTGGTCAACGCTAAGCACGCGGGCACGTGGGAGCTCCCCGTTCTTGGCGAGGTCACCGCTCCCTCCGCCGTGCTGATCCGACCCGATGGGTACGTCGCCTGGACAGGAGACATCGCAGATCCAGAGCTGCCCCACGTGCTGACGACCTGGTTCGGCGCAACCGCTCAGATCTAGCCCCTGAATCCGTGACAGAGCAAAAGACCCTTGCGGCGGTCAGGCATCCCGGTATCGGTCCCGGACCTCGGGGAGTGGCCGGAAGCCGGCCGACGCGTAGGTGGCGACGGCGCCGACATTGGCGCTCGGGGTGCAGACGATCGCGCTCGACGAGCCCAGCTCCCGGAGCGCGGCCGCCGCGGCGAGGGTGATCGCCTTGCCGTAGCCGTGACCGCGATGCTCCCGGGACACGCCCATCGGCTCGAGCAACCCGGGCTTCCCCGGGCCGGCCGCCCACAGCGTCACCGCCGCCACCGCGCTGCCGTGGTGATCGTGCGCGACCAGGCACCGGGCGTCGGCGTACGGCAATCCGGCCGCCATCGCATGCCAGCGCTCGGCGGTGAACGTCGAGCTGTCGAACGATGCCCGCTGCACGGCGGCCCGCACGTGCGCCTGCTCCGGCCCGATCACCTCGATCCGCACGCCTGGCTCCTTCACCGGCTCCGAGAGGTCGCAGCGCAGCGGCGTCCACGGCTCGTCGGTCTGCCAGCCGGCATCGAGCAGTAGATCGTGGACCCGTGCGCCCATCGGCGCCTCGATGTTGACCTTTCCCGCTGGCAGTACGCCCCGCCCCGGCTCGGTCACGTCCTCTACCAGCTGCTGCGCCAGCTCCTCGTCCCGCTGCGCGTCCGCCGCGATCGTCAGCCGCAACAGCATGGGGCCGTCCAGCAGCCCGACGGCGAGAATCCGTCCGTCCCGGCTCCACGTCCGGACGGCTGCGGCCGTTGCCTCCGCACCGAACCGCCAGAACCAGCCCAGGTCCCCCGGGTGCAGTTGCATCGGCGCCCCGTCGTCCTGCCACTCCCGCAGCGCGCCCACGGCCTCTCTCAGCCCGTCGACTCCGGGCGTGCCCAGCACGATCGCCATAGCGCTATCACACGCCCTGCGCCGGCAGTCCGCACCTCGTTTTCGGCTAGGCGCAGTGGAACTGAGGAGACAGCTCTCGAACCCCGACGTCCGAAGGATGATCAAGGATATCGCCGGCGAACTGCGCTCGTAGCTCGGCTGGGGCGTTACGGCTACCGGAGCGGGCTGGGTGGTGGACACTGCAGGGGTGCGGATGAGACTGCGGATCTGCAGGCGGCCGATGGCCGTCGTGGGCGTCGTGCTGGCGATCGCCGCATGCAACGAGGCGCCCGGGTCGGCGGCCCCCCGACGCGCCGCGTCCACCGAGGCGCCGCCGGTGACGTCGACCGTCGTGCCGACGGCCGCCGCTCCCGGCATCGCCACCACACCGGCGTCCGGCATGGAGGCCACAGTGACGTACCCGGTCACGGTGCGCCGGGTGGCGGCCGCGGACCTCGGGGCCAGCTGGCACCCCGGCTGCCCCGTGCCGCCGCGCGAGCTCCGCTCGGTCCGGCTCGGCTACTGGGGCTTCGACAAGGTCGCCCACCGCGGCACCCTGGTCGTCCGGGCGTACGCCGTCTCCAATGTGGTGAAGGCCTTCCGCACTCTCTACGCCGCGCGGTTCCCGATCCGCCGAGTCAGGCCGCTGTCGGTCTACGGTGGCGACGACGACGCCTCCATGGCCGCCAACAACACGTCCGCGTTCAACTGCCGACGGGTCTCCGGCTCGACCGCCTGGTCCCAGCACTCCTACGGCCGAGCGGTGGACCTCAACCCGGTGCAGAACCCCTACGTGCGCAACGGCCAGGTGAGCCCACCGGCCGGGGTGAAGTACCTCGACCGCTCATGGGTCCGCCCTGGGATGGCCGTCGCCGGCGGCGTCGCCGTGCGCGCGTTCGCCGCGATCGGCTGGGGCTGGGGCGGGAGCTGGCACTCGCTCAAGGACTACCAGCACTTCTCCGCCACCGGCCGCTGAGCGCATCCCGACGCGGGCTTGGGCGGAACGCTCAAAACACAACGGTGCCGCAGCCGTGATCATCAGGGCGGACAGAACAAACCAGGCCCAGCCTGATGGCCGGGCCCAGTGCGTATTCGAGGTCGCGCTCGGGTGCTTGATTGACTCCTGCAGGTACGGACGCGCGTTGTCCAGGACAGCGGCGAGGTCTCTCCGCGACACAGGAAGCCACACCAGATCCACAAGCTGGAGCATCGGCTCTCGCCGACCGAGGTCACCGACCTCATCACGCGGTATAGAAGCGGCCTCGGCACGCGGCGACTTGCTCGCGAGGCCGGCCTTTCACGCAGCGGCGTCGTCAATCTGCTATGCCGCCACGATGCCATCCGCGGGCGAAGTTCCGGCCAGCGAGGGGGGTCACTGCTAGAGGGCGTGCGAGGATATGAACGAGCAGTGGATCTGAGGAGACAGCTCTCGAACCCGGCAACGCAGCGGATGATCAAAGGACTAGCGGAGCCCTGAGGCTAGGTGTCAGGAACCCCGACGTACACGGTGCCGGGCCAGCTTACGGTGCACCAGTGATGGAAGCCCGGCCACTGGAGCATCTGCTGCTCCTTGCGCTCGAAGCGGCTACTACATGACCCTCCTACCGACCGGCTTCACGACCGGCATCCTTCTCCTACCGGGACTCCCGCGCAAGGAAACCGGGAGCGCCAGAGCGTTTCTAGAGTCATCGAGCCTCAAGTACCGCGCAGCGCTCGCTCGTACTTGGCGGCATCACGTTCGTAGCCACGCGCGCGAAGCACCGTCACCGCTTCTGCAAGTAGGCGGCGCAGTCGCTCGTTGTCCGCGCGAAGGTCATCAGCGATGCGGGTTGCCCCCGCCCACTGCCGAGCCAATGCAAAAGCGGGGCCCTTCTCGACAAGGATCTTGTGCATGTAGCGCTCACCGGCTTGATATCCGGCTTCCTTGTACTTGGTGACCTCGTCGTCAAGGTACATGTTGACGAGGCCGGGTTCTGCTGCTGCGAACCTCTCCGCGACGGGAATCAGTCGCCCACTAGGTAGATGCCAGCGACCTGAGCCAGATCTATACGCGGGTGTGTCGAAGAGCCTCCGGATTTCGTCATCGGGCAGTCCGGCGCGATGCGCCACGCGTTCAATGACGTCCCGGTCGGCGTCGGTGACTCCGTTCGCTTCGACGTATAAGTCTTCGCCGGTTGCACCAAAGACTTCGTTCGCGGCTTCAGCGACCGCCGACGCAATGGGCTCTGCCTCGTAACTCTCTTCGAGAGCTAGGGCTTTGCTTTCCAGTTTCTTAAGGACTTCGACGTCCTTCCATTCGCATTGGAGCGCGGTAGGGCGTACCCATTCTTTGAGGCCTTCGAGCGGCCCTTCTGCGTGCTCGATTTGGGCATGTCGTTTCGCATCGACATACTGGACGAGAAGAACCCGGATGAACACCTCACCCAGCTTACGACCTTTGCGGTAGGCGTACTCCGTCCCCGGAGACAGGTCAGCAGCGCGCATCAAGGGCTCCTGGTTTCGCTCAGCGGGGCCGCCAGAGAACAGGATCGACCCCCCCAGACGGTTCACCGGTCGTCGGATCACGTAGGCCGCAGCGGCATCATTTGGCGAAGCATCTCAGGAAAGCACTCGATAGGCACTCAGGAATACCTCGCCGGTATGGGCAGCGTGCTGACGCTTACGTACAAGCAACTCCGGTAGAGCGATCCGACCTTCAAGGACAGCGCTCAGATCCGCGCCGTCCATGAGAATCATGACTGGGCGCCCGCGGGAGTGTACATCTATCGCGGAGTCCTGATAACCATTCATAGAAACAAAGAGGCCAAGTGTGTTATCGAGCTTCCTTCCAATCTTGCCGGCGAAACTATCGAGGTCGGCCACACCTGTCTTTCCTGCCTGCCACTTGGCTTCAAGCAAGAACTCGGTGCCTTCCAAGGTGAAGGCGCCATCAATCTGCTCGCCAACGATCCGAAACGGAGCTTTGGCGTCGATGTCGAACAGGGCGAACAGCTCATTTAGGAGCTTCTCTAGAGAGTATCCACGCTGCTGCGGTGGCTCACTTACTAACCCATAAAACGTTGCGCGTAGCTGATCCAGCTTTTCAGTCATAGACCGTTGCATCTCAGCGCGAGCCCTTTGCTCTTGGCGACGCTTTGCAGCTTGCTCTTCTACCTCGCGCAGCTTTCGGTAAGGCTCAACCTGCTGGCGCAGGGCCCTTAGCGCAGCCAGCGCGTCAGCGTACTTCTTCTCCCCATCATCGAGACGCCGGAGGTGAGCCGGATCGGCGATGTCTGCGGTCGCAAGCAAGAGATTCAGGAGGTCGTCAAAATAGAGATGTTGCTCGGAGGAAAGGACATCAACAAGCTGTCCTACCACCACTCGCTTGTAGTTGTCCCAGTCCAGTTGCGCGATCAACTGCTTATTGCTGAGACAGGAGACCAAGAAGGGGCGCAGATCCGACTTGTACCAAAAAGCGAGCGTGAGAGCCTCCTTCAAGGCCGGCAGCACACCTGGGCTCACACGCTTAGACAACATTCTCTCATTCTAACCCAGTCGGCAGCAGCTGGTGTATGTTACTCCCCTGGGTCAGGGAAGACGACTCTACCGGGAGTAACTTCGATACCCTCCTGAGGAGGAGAGTAGCGCCATACTGGCAGCTGCCCATCCCAATCGTTGGACGGGCCGTAATCCATCTGCCAACCTTCATCAGGCGGAGGGCGCCGCAATCCTTTCTCGACGAGTTCGGCGATTGCCTTGCGCGGATCGAGGGAATATGTTCCTGGGGTATAGTCAACACTGTAGGGCATGTCGGGAGGAACCACGCCGTCAGCTTGGTCCCTCGCAGTTAAGTTTCCGCAACGCACGAACATTAAGGCGGCATTGTGTGAGAGGCTGAAAGCGTCAAGATCGGTATGGTAGTGAAACTCAAGGCCAGAACTATCGCGATCTCATCTGTCACAAGTAGTCTATCCTTTACAATAAGCTAGTCCTGCCAAAAGGGAACCACTGATCTGACTATGTGCGAGGCCGGCGAATCGAATGATGGCAGCCGGGTTGAAATGGGATAGAGAAGGCGGTCGGGTCAGGCACTGGCCAATAGCGCCTCCGGTGTCCGGCGTATACGTCCTGCACAGCAACAATCTCGCCCTCGTGCTTGGAGCACTCAGAGGGCTCCCATTTCGGATGCCCAGCCCGATACACTTCGCACTGAACCATCCCCTCGTCAAGCAAGAGCCCTGACAACCCTCGGACATACCAAGTGTTGAACTCATTGGTTGCTAAGCGAACACTAGCTTGGCGCATATTTACGCGCCTCTGCTGCTGTACTCCCTTTACGATGGCCGTCTCGTACGGATTCCAGAGGTCCGGATCGTGAAGGGCCAACTGCAAGGTATCGTCATCGCCAGCTTGGATGGCTTGACGCATCAGTGACGGCCATACCGCCAAGCCGACTGGAGATAACACCTCGCTGCGGTAAGGCTTACCGGACAGTTCTTCCAATTCGAACTCGTCCAACATCCGAGCGCGTGTTGCATCGGTTAGCTCGGTCAGATTCAGGGCCATCGGCTTCTCCCACGCTCGGCTTCCGTCGCTTACTGGTGATAGCTCCCGTCACAGACGGTGATCATCTCTACTACACAGACGGGACCTTGTCGCGGAGCGACACGCCGAGTTAAGGGCGGGAACGGTAGCGGCGATCTTCGCATCGGCCAAGCTGTCGAGATCATGGACTGGGTTCGGCCCGAGTCGACTACCTCGTCGCGGCGACCCCACGCCATGCCGGTCAGTCGCCGCGAGAGCCGGACCTGTCGTAGCGGCGTCGTACACTCTGCCCCGTCTTGTCCCTACAAGATCGCCCTGGAGCGTCGACGTGACCATGACTGCCACGGAGCGCAACGCCCTGCTGTCTCAGTGGATCAAGCCGTCTAGCGAGAGCGAGCAAGATCGTCAAGAGCGAGCTGAGCGGATGATCCGCGATGCGATCAAGGCTCATCCTGCGTTCAAGGACACGTCTGTGGCGGTGTACGCCAAGGGGTCATACGCCAACAACACCAACGTCCGCGTCGACAGCGACGTCGACATCGTGGTGGAGAACCGCGACCTGTACTACTCCGACTATTTCCCCGGCGTCGTCGCATCGCCCCAAATAAGCTGGGAGCCGTACACCGGCTCGTGGGGACCTGCGAACTGGCGAGCGGAAGTCGCCAAAGCGTTGACCAACTGCTTTGGCGCTTCCGACGTCGACACCAGTGGCAACGTAGCGCTCGTTGTCGCCGAAAAGCCCGGCAGTCGCCCCAGCACCGATGTTATCCCTAGTTTCCTTTACTATCGGTACGACGATCCGAACCAGCGCGTCACGCACCAAGGCAGCAAGGTTTTCAAGAAGGACGGCAGCGGCAGTATCATTAACTGGCCCCAGCAACAACTCGACAACGGGCGCCGGAAGAACGCCAACACCAACCGAAGGTACAAGAACTTCGTTCGCGCATTGAAGAACGCCGAGAACTTCCTCGTGAAGCAGGGGACGATCAAGGCTAAGCCCTCGTACTTGATGGAATGCCTGATTTGGAACGTTCCCAATCCAACCCTGACTAGCGGTGACCTTGAACGTGGTTTCAGTGCCACTCTCGTGTGGCTGTGGCAGCACCTGAACGACCAGTACAACCAAGAGGACTGGGAAGAGCCAAACCAGCTAAAGTACCTATTTGCTCCCGGCCAGAAATGGACGGTCAATGCCGCTAAAGAGGTGGTCCTGGAGACTTGGCAGCTCCTAGACTACTGACATGCAGCACAACCCGAGCAGGCTTGTCCGATGGACCGCCGTCATCGTCAGCGGTACCTACGCGCTCGCCCTTTATGCGAGCGGAACTCACCTTCAACAAGGGGCGAAACAAGGCCTCGCTTACCTTCCCACCGCTCTCAGCCTGGCGGTGGTCGCATTCGACCTCTGGCTATGGAAGATTCCCGGCGTCCACCGCTTCGTCGGGCGGCCGAGAGTCGATGGCACATGGTTTACGATCCTCCGCCCACACCCAGACAGCCACATCCCACCTGGCGGGAACCGGGGCCCCATTGACGCCGCAGTGGTCATCGAGCAGACCTACTGGTCGATTTCCATCACCCTGATGACCGCTGAGAGCGCTTCGCAATCTACTTCTGCCGCTATCCACACTAACGGCGAGAGCCGCAAACGGCGTGTTTTAGCTTACACCTACGCTAATACGCCAAAGCAAGAGCATCGCGATCGCAGCCACCCCCATGTTGGCGCAGTTCGCCTCGAGATCGTCGGCCGAACCCCAATCACTCTGGCAGGAACCTATTGGACCGACCGCCTCACGGTGGGCGACATGCAGTTGCGTCACCTCGAGCGGGGCACTGATTATGCAAACCTGGGCGCCGTACTACAGGCTCACCCTAAGTCGAGCGACGGCCCACTGTGATGTTGGCGCCGTGATGGTTTTTGGTGTGCAATTAGCGTAATATATCCGTGAAAGAAGGAAAGATAAGCCAGATCCCGCAAATGAATGATCCCCGTGTTCACTTTACGCTGGCGGCCGAGATGGGCCTGGTGACCGAGAGCAGCTCGGCCGGGACTGGCTCGGCATCGAACTGAACCCCGCCTATGCCGAGCTGGCCCGGCAACGTCTCGGACCGATCAGGGCCGAGCCGATGCGCGAGGCGGCGTGAGCCTCCCCGCCGTCGTGCGGCCGCAGGCGTCACCGACCAGCGGTGACCGGCCGCACCCGCGAGCGAGGAGGACCTCACATGACAGAAGGACCACAGGGCAGCGGCGTCAAGACCTTCGCCGTCCGCCTGCCGGACGCCCTGCACGAGCAGCTCACCCTCATCACCCGACTGGAGAACCGCAGCCTGAACGCGGTCGTCCGCCAGGCGATCGAGGAGCTGATCCAGCGCAAGCGGGCCGAGGGCGACTTCGCCCAGCGGGCACGGGCGGCGCTGGACGAGATCGAGCAGGAAGCCGCCACCCGCCGCGCCGCCATCGAGTCGCTGTTCGGGCCCGGCGAGCAGCCGCCGTCCGGGCAGCAGAGCGGCAAGGATGCCGGGGAGCGACCGCAGTCGCGCAAGCAGCCACCGGCTCGCCCCTAGCCGCCGCGTCTGGTGGGAAGGGCCTCGCGCCCTTCCCACCAGCACCACAAGAACATTTGGCGGCAGCTACAAATAGCGGAACCGAAAATAAACCGAAAATTGGCGAGAAACCGTGGGCCGTCGGCAACGCCAGGAATAAAATAGGTACGAGAAAAAGGAAACGAACGAAAATGACTGACACATCATCGCTTGAGAATGAGAGTCTCGGCGGGCGGGTGCGAAAGCTCCGTCAGCGCGCCGGGCTGAGCCTGCGCGGCCTGGCGGGGCGGGCAGGGGTGGACGCGAGCTGGCTTGCCCGGGTGGAACACGACGAGTACCGCACTCCCGACCCGCGGCTGCTCTGGCAAGTGGCGCGAGCCCTCGACATCGAGGTCGACGAGCTGCACCAGGCGGCCGGCTACAGCGGCGGGCTGCCCGGCTTCGCGCCCTACCTGCGCGCCAAGTACCAACTGCCGGACGAGGCCATCGCGCAGCTCGAAGCTCACTTTCGGCTGATCGCCGACAAGCATCAACAAGAAAGGGGGACCAATGAAACCAACTATTACGACGCTGCGTGACCGGATGCCGATCCGGCCGCTGACGCTGACCGAGGCGCTGCGGATGGCCGAACTGCAGGCTACTCAGCTGCTTGACCTCAGCAAGATCACCGGCCCGCCGGTCCCGGAGCGGATTATCACCGAGCTACCCCGCGTGCAGGTCGAGCGGATCAAGCTGGCAGGTCTGAGCGGAGCGGCCCAATGGAGCCACGGCCGCTGGCTGATCGTCCTCAACGGGGCGGAGCCGGCTGGGCGTCAGCGGTTCAGCCTGTTCCACGAGTTCAAGCACGTGCTCGACAACCCGTTCATCGGTGTGCTGTATCCACCGACGCCCTACACGACCAGCCACGACCGGGCCGAGCAGGTCTGCGACTTCTTCGCCGGGTGCGTGCTCATCCCCCGCACCTGGCTCAAGCGGGAATGGGCCAGCGGCCACCAAGACCTCCGCGCCCTCGCCAAGCAGTTCCGCGTCTCGCAGTCGGCGATGCGGGTTCGGCTGCTCCAGACTGGGCTCACCGCCGAGGCGCAACGCTGCGACAACGGCTACTCCTACACCCGCGAGCAACCCAGGGAGCTGGTATGGGCGATCTGATGGCGGCGGACCCAAGTAAGCGGGCCGTCATCTACCTGCGGGTGTCGACCACCGAGCAGGCTCATGCCGCCGACGCGGCCGAGGGCTACTCCATCCCCGCCCAGCGCGAAGCCTGCCGGCGCAAGGCCGCCGAGCTGGGCGCGACCGTCGTCGCCGAGTTCACCGACCGGGGCGAGTCCGCCCGCACCGCCGCCCGCCCGCAACTGCGCGCCATGCTCGACCACCTCGCGTCTCATGCGGGCGTCGACTACGTCATCGTCTACAAGATCGACCGGCTGGCCCGCAACCGAGCCGACGACGTGCAGATCCAGCTCGGCATCGAACGCGCCGGGGCGCGGCTGGTCAGCGTCAGCGAGAGCGTCGACGACACCCCGTCCGGCCGGCTGGTGCGCAACATCATGAGCGACCTCGCCGAGTTCTACAGTGCCAACCTCGCCACCGAGATCCTCAAAGGCACCACCCAGAAGGCGCAGAACGGCGGCACCCCGCACCTTGCCCCGCTCGGCTACCTCAACGTCCGCCGCATCGTGGGCGGCCACGAGGAGCGCACGATCGCGGTAGACGAGGAACGCGCGCCCTACGTACGCCGCGCCTTCGAGCTGTACGCCACCGGCAACTACTCACTGCGGCAACTGCTGGCGCTGCTCACCGCCGAAGGGATGACCGCTCGCCCCACCGGCAAGATCCCGGCGCGGCCGCTGTCACTCCCGCGCTTCGCCAAGCTGATGCGCGACCCCTACTACATCGGCCTGGTGACCTACCGCGGCGTCACATACCCCGGCAAGCACCCACCGCTCATCACGTCCGAGCTGTTCGCCACCGTCGGGCGCATCCTCGACGACCGCGACCGAACCTGCCTCAAGCAGCGGCGACACCGGCACTATCTACGTGGATTGCTCACCTGCCGGCGCTGCGGCTCCCGGCTGATGTACACCCTCGTCACGGGCAAGACCGGCGGCCAGTTCGCCTATTACGTCTGCAGTGCCCGCCATCGCGGCAAAGGCTGCACCCTGCCCTACCTGTCCGCCGACGACCTCGAAGCTCGCCTTGCACGCGCCTGGCTCACCACCGTGCGCCTTGACCGCGCCGACGCCAGCGCCGTCTTGGACGGGCTCAGGCTGCTGTCGGCCACGGACGCCCAACGTCACACCATCACCAAGCGCCGCGCCACCACCCGGCTCGCCCAACTCGACAAGGAACGCCGCAAGCTGCTCGAACTGGCCTACGCCGACGCCCTCCCGACCACGCTGGTGAAGGAGGAGCAGGAGCGCATCGCCCGCGAAGCAGAGCAAGCCCAGACCGCGCTCGCCGAGACCGCCAACGCCGAAGCCGGCGTCGAGGAGATCTACCAGGCCGCCGCCGGCCTCATGCAGCGCACCGCCAAGCTCTACACCAATGCCGTCGAGGATGAGCGTCGCCTGCTCAACCGCGCCTTCCTCGCCCGCATCATGGTCGACAGCGAGCGCGAAGAGGTCGACCTCGCCACGCCGTGGGTCTCGATCGTCGACGCAGCCACCGCCCTACGCAAGGACGCGCTCCTCCGCTACTCAAGGAGGAGATCACAAACGAACCCCGAACCGATCTTCTCGGGCCGGGGTTCGAGTATGAAAACTTTGGTGGGCCTGGAGGCTCAGCTTGCCAACTCAAACCCGCAGATAGAGACCCTGCTAGTGGCCTGGCGCGCCCTGCCGTCGGACGCTGTCCCTCGACTGCGGCGTCCGAAGCGGGCTGTCTTCTTCGCCAGACAGCGACTGGGCGCCGATGGGCTCGAGCGGCTGGTGCGGGACTACGAGAGTGGTCTGTCGCTCAAGGAGACAGCCGCGAAGTACGGCGTAGCCAAGGACACGGCGTTGCGTGTGCTGCGAGCCCACGGAGTGGCGATGCGGCCCAGCGGCGTCAACTACAGCTACTACGACCGGGGCCGGCCGCCGGCGCGGCGGAGAGGGCGGTCGTGACACCACGACAGGCGGACAACCTGGAGGTGCGCCGAGCCCTGCGACGCCGCGGCGTACAGCTGCGGGGGCAACCTGAGCGCTAGGAGCCTGCCAGAACGCTTCTGCTGAGCTAGCTGTCGGGCCGGGTGAGGGTTAAAGAGCCAAGGCGACGGGTGACCTTATAGATCACCTCTCGACTCGACCGCGGTAGTCGTCGCGCGAATAGACTGATTTTACATGATATATCGGGCCATCTTCATCTCTCTAAAGCTAAGTTCTCTTCAAAACTCTTGACGAGCCGAGTTCTTGGTTCATAAGTTGCCGCCGTACGGCAAGGAGCAGACCTGAGAAGGGTGTCGCTGAGCGCATCTATCTGCGAGATACACCCGTGCGCCTAATGGTGGACATTCCAAACTCGGCGCGCCCTTGTCACGTTGAGCAGCGTACGTCGGTGATGATCTATAGGGGGGAAACATGCGATCGCAACGCTTGAGGAAGACTCCTGCGATGATGCGACACGCGGTAGTGATCGCCACGATCAGTGCTGCCGGCATCCTGCCAGCGATGCCAGCATCGGCTGCTTCGGTCAGCGCCTCGCGTACGGGCATGAGTTCGAGCATGAACTTCAACTGGATAAACTCCCACAGATGGAGCAACGGTTACCTAAGCTTGTCGGACACCGCCGCCGATGGCGACCCGGTGAAGGTCAATATCTGGGATGGCTACCAGTTAGAAGGCACACGAAACAACAGTAATGGAAGCGGGACGACTCTTACCTGGTCGGGCATGTATTTCGACTCGGGGAACTTGAGCTTGCCCTTCATCTATTTTGAGGGATGCGTCGTCAGAGCCTTGATCGATGACGCCTGCACCAACGGAGCGAGGAGCTACAACCCCTACGCCTAGCAGGCCGTGTAGCCAACCGTTCATCCGACAGTCAAAGAACACATATCCCGAACACGCGAAGGCGTCTCTGGCTCAGCAGCGTACGTGCTGCTGAGCCAGAGACTGCCAAGATCACACATTCGCTCAACGCGCGAGCCCTAGGCGCTTCTCACGCACACGGCTTCGTCATGGCCGCTTGCTACGGTCCCGTAGACGCCGCACCGACCCGATCAGGTGCGCATCTGAAGCTTGCTGAGTTCGCGGACGCATAAGGCGAATGGTCAATTTTCCTTTACCTCGTACACACTTGTTGCGATGGTCGAGAGACGATAGGTTGCCAAGGCGCTGCGACGCTATGCCTGCGGCGAAGTCACATGCTGCCGCTCGCCGTCGTCGCACACACCGTTTGTCCGAAGATCGATAGGGAGGTAGCATGATGAGGTCATCTCTTAGGGCCGGGTCTTCGATATCTCGACACGCCGTGTTGGCCGCAACGGTTACCGCCGCCTGCATGATTCCGGCGTCACCGGCGTCCGCCGCATCTGTCAGCGTCTCGCGTGATGGCATGAGTTCATCAATGTCGTTCAGCTGGGCGAGCTCGCACAGCTGGAACAGCGGTACGCTTAAGGTGTCGGACACCAAGGCCGACGGTGATTCAGTGAAGGCCCAGATCCTCGATTATGCGAACACCGAAGGCACGCACAGCAACAACGGAGGGAGCGGCACTACCGCCACCTTCAGTAATCTGGGCTTCAACTCAAGCAACTACAACATCACCTACATCTACCTCCACGGCTGCGTGGTCATATCCCTCTACCCGGACGCCTGCACCAACGGCGGGAAGAGCTACAACCCGTACGCCTGACGTTCCGCCACGACGAAGCGTCGTCCCTAGCCCCCGCCGGACCGTGGGAGATCCGGCAAAGCTAGCCATGCCGCTCCACCTCGGGAGAGTCTGCGCTCGCTCCGAGGCGGGGCGGCATGCGACCGTAACCGGCAGGAGCAGGGCACTCAGAAGGAGTAGGCGTGACCTCGGAAGCGCTTCTGGACATCGTCACGCTCGACGTGAAGCTCGGTACCACGCAAGCTCTGCGGAGCGCGACGTTGGCGGTCGGGGCCGGCGAGCGCGTGGCGATCGTCGGACCTAGCGGGGCCGGTAAGTCGACACTGCTCTATGCCGCGGTTGGGCTCTTGAAGCCCCAGGCCGGCGTCGTCCGCTACCGGGGCCAGGCACTCGCAGCGATGTCCGACCGCGAGCTCTCTGCTTGGCGACGTGCGCACGTGGGCTTCGTCTTTCAATTCGGTCACCTCATTCAGGAGATGACCGTGGTCGAGAACATAGCGATGCCACTGCTCGTCAATGGATCCGCACGGGAGCAGGCCCAGCACCGGGCCGAGGAACTGTTGCGTCAGTTCCGGCTCCGGCACATTGCCAACCGGTTTCCCGACCAAATCTCCGGAGGAGAGTTGCAGCGGGTCGCGGTGGCTCGAGCAGCCGCCCATCGACCCGAGCTGATCGTCGCGGACGAGCCAACCGGCGCCTTGGACTCCAAGGCCGGCAACGACGTGCTGGACCTGCTTCATCGAGTGACCGGTCCGGCCGCCAACGCGGCGCTGCTCATAGTCACCCACGATCTGGACGTAGCGCGGCGAGCGGACCGCATCATCCACGTTCGCGACGGCCGCACGGCGCTGCCCAAGGAGATCCACTCGTGACGAGGCGTCTAGCGCTCGCACTGCGACTGTCCCTACGGCTCCGCGGCTCGGGCGTACTGACCGGCATCCTGATAGCCGTCGTGAGCGGCGCTGTGGCGAGTTGCCTGAGCCTCGCCGTCTTCGGAGTCGCGAACGCGCGCACCGCTCGCAACGATGTCACAACGGCGCGGACGCCCGTGCTAGCGCTCGATGACAACGCCCCTTCTGGGAGTCTCTCGGTGTACGCCGTTGACGACGGCTATCGAAACACGACGATGCACATTGTTCGGGTGGTGCACGGTGACGCTGGTCCGTCACTCGTCCCGCCCGGCATATCTCATTTGCCCGCCCTCGGCGAGTACTACGCCTCACCTGCTCTGGAACGCCTGCTGAGCGCTCAGCGGCGTGCCGGCGCTGATCCCACGATATTGCTCGATAGGTTCCCGGATCATCTGGTCGGCACCATCAGTCCCTCCGGGCTGCTTGACCCTTCCGAGCTAGCCGCCTACGTCGGAGGCCCACCGCCCGCGCGTGGGCTTGGCAGGGCACTTCAAGGCTGGGGCGGGCCGAGCGAGCGCCAGGCGACCGATACCGTCACCCATGCTGGTTTCCTGGTGATAGCGCTCGCTCTATTCCTGCCCATACTTGCGCTCGCCGCGCTGGCCGGCAGGGCCGGTACCGCCGCACGCATCCGGCGACACACCGCTTTGCACCTGGTCGGTTACAGTCGTCGAGAGCTGCTGGCCAGCACCGTCGCCGAAGTGTTGCTCACCGTTGGTGGCGGCGCCGTATTGGGCCTCGGACTAGAAGCCGCTCTGAACCGTGCACTGCACGACGCACGCTGGCTCCCGTGGCACTGGTGGCCATCGTCGTTCGCGCCGACCATGCCGCAATTGCTGATTGCCGTCGTCGGGGTAGTGGCGGTCGCAACTGCCTCAGGATTGCTGTCCGTGCGAGGCGAAGCCTATCGCAGGATCACCACGGCTCCGAGAAGCAGCATTCTGACGGGCCGCCCACGGACGTGGCGCCTAATCCCCTTGGTCCTTACGCTTATTGCCTTGTTCGGAGTTCCCCACACGCCCCGGCACAGCACGGTACTGCTGGTGATCGCCGTGGCGATGATCGGAGCCATCGCGCTGGCGGTCGCGCCCGTCTGCCACTTCTTCGCCACCCGATCGGCCGCGCGGGCCGAGACGTTCGAGCAGCTCTACAGCGCCCGGCGAGCGCAGCGGACATCGGTACTGGGCGCGCGATCGACCGGTACGCTTGCCACCGGGCTGTTCATGGCCATCGTCGCGGTGATGTTCCTACAGCACTTCGACCTCGCCAACACCGTAGAGGAACGGATCGTTGCCGCAAACTGGCCGTCAGATACAGTGCGTGCTACCGAGGCCCTCCACGGGAACGATATCGACCGCATCTCGCAGGCTGCGGGCGTCAAAGATCCGTTCGTGCTGCGGCTTCTGCAGGGACCAACCGCGGACGGGTCCGCTTACATCACCGCGGCCTTCGTCGATTGCTCCGCTCTGATGCGCTATGTATCCACGCGTGAGTTCCCCGGCTGCGACCGAGGACAGGCGCTCGACGTAGCCCCTCGGGACAGCTTGAGCCCGGTGGACCCCACCACGGTCCGCCACGTTGCCCTCGGCACCACCGAGTTCGGTGCTGCCGTGCTCAGCAAGGGCGTCGCCGTCGCCATGCCGGTGCGTTTGCACGCAAAGAGCATCCGTCGATCGGACGCATTGAGCCGGATGTTCTCCGATATTGGCGTGACCATACTGATTGGAGGAGGTGATACACCCAGGCAAGCGCTAGCGAAGGCGCTCACGCCGGAGATGTACTTCCGCAGCGCCGACGGAGGTCAATCCATTGACCGGGTCCGAACTTATTTCGCAAACAAATACGGCAATGGCGCGATAGTCCAAACCTTCGCTCAACGTCTGGCCGCCAAGCGCACCGACGCTATTGTGTACTGGCGCGCCTTATGGGTCGCCGTCGGCTTCGCCCTTGCGCTGTCCACGGCCACGTTCGGTGCGGCGACCTTGGAGGACCTCCGTCGGCGGCGCACGGTCTCCGCCGCTCTGGTGGCCGCAGGGGTTCCGGAAAATGTTTTGAGCCGCGCGACCGTGGCGTCCGCTGCCCTGGCGTTAATACCGGGAACGATTCTTGCCGGGGCGGGAGGAGCCTACACGGGTCACGTCCTTCTCGCCGCGGTTCGTGCAAGCACGGGAACGCCGTACATGATCATCGCACTCCTGACCGTGCTGACCACCGGGGTAGCGCTTCTCATCGTTGGCATCTTAGGAGTTCTATTCGGTCGCATCGGGCAAGCCCGGCCGAGCGCCATTGCGCCTGAGTGAATCTTTTGCAGAAAACACACCGCGCGTGGCCGGGGCCCACCAATTTGAAAAACTCTCGACAAATTGCGCCGATTTGCTGCGACAGATGGCGCAGCGGTTGAACCAGATGACCATCGGCCCGCTGGCCCGCGCCTCATCTGGGACGCCTCCCTACCCGACGCCACCGACCGGCTAGCGAACGTGCTGCGCGACCCGGCCACGCTGGCGCTGGCGCTGGCCTGACTCGAGGCCGAGCTTCAGGCAGGCGTAAGCCACTGGGTCACCTTGTCGGTGAGGATCACCTCATATGGAAGGCCTCGCAGGTCGTCGGCGGTCACATTCAGGCCGCGGGCACGAGCTAGGTCGGCCAGCCACGTCCAGGGATGATTCTCTGCGCAGTCATCGTCATCGGGTAGCACGACGTTCAGCACGTTGCGGGTAATGCTCTCCAGAGTTTCGTAGTCTCGGAGAGCGCCCGGATCTGTCCCACCGGTCGACCTTAAGTCGATGGTGAAGCCGCGCTCCTCGTGCAGGATCACGCGCCGGCCGTCTTCCAGCCTGGCGAATTCGCTCACCGAGAAGCTTTGGGAACGCGCGTCGTCCAAGCGGGATCGCCGAAGATCGCAGATGGCGCCAAGGCAGACAACGCGGCCTGACGTGACAGGGAGAAGGTTTGCGGGAGGGTCGATGGCGTCCGGATGTGCGTGCCAGCCACCCTCCGCACCGCTCACTTTCCCTCCCAAGCACCGATGACCGCCTCTGTGCGCTTGAGCCAAGCCCTCGCGGCCGACGAGACGGCCGAGGCGAGCCCGCCGAGCCCCGCCGCACTTCGACCTTAAGTGGATGGCGGACCTTGGAGCCGGTAGACCTAGGCACGGTACATGCCCGTGGCGGCGGGCGACCTCAGCTAGGGCCAGCCGGTCGACAACCGGACGGGGATCACCCAGGGCGGGCTGCGGGTAACGGCTCCCGTTGAGGCGAGCGAGCCGGGACGACGCTGGCCCCACGCTGTCCCGGCTGCACCAGCCAACCGTACGACGCGAACCAGCACGGCGTAAACCAGACGTGCGTTGTCTCACGCAGAAAGGCTTCCCGCAGAGGCGTCCACGGACGTGGTGTGCGATCGGCCCGTTGATCTGCGTGGCGTCGTGAGTTGAGACGGCCACCGCGTGATCCTCAACGAGATCTGTCGAAGGAACTCGAGCGAGGAGACCACGCGATGGCCGCACCGCCCAGTATCGACCTGTCCGGCTGGTTGTCCGAGCAGCTGGAGCAGGCGAGCCCTGACCTGTTGCGGGCGATGCTCGCCTCGTTCGTGGAGGCGTTGATGAGCGCCGACGCGGACGCGGTC
>JBJMHZ010000003.1:0-2431 GCA_045807125.1 Frankiaceae bacterium | reverse complement strand
GGCGACGGGGCAGCGACCGGCCGAGCAACGCACCGAGCAGCCGGCGCGCAGCGCCGCCCCGGCGGCCGCGCCCGCGCAGGCCGGCGCGCAGCGGGCCGCGACGCCTGCCCAGGCGCGCGGGCGTACCGAGCAGCTGTCGAGGCTGCGCAAGGTCATCGCGACCCGGATGGTCGAGTCGCTCCAGGTGAGCGCCCAGCTCACGACCGTGGTCGAGGTCGACGTGACCCGCATCGCGCGGCTGCGCGAGCGGGCGAAGCGCGACTTCGAGGCGCGCGAGGGCGTGAAGCTGTCGTTCCTGCCGTTCTTCGCGCTCGCCACGGTGGAGGCGCTCAAGGCGCACCCCAACGTCAACGCGTCGGTCGACGTCGAGGCCGGCACGGTGACCTATCACGACGCGGTGCACCTCGGCATCGCGGTCGACACCGAGCGCGGGCTGCTCGTACCCGTGATCGCCGACGCGCAGGACCTCAACCTCGGTGGCCTCTCGCGCAAGATCGCCGACCTCGCCGAGCGGACGAGGTCGGGCCACGTCGGCCCCGACGAGCTCGGCGGCGGCACGTTCACGCTGACCAACACCGGCAGCCGCGGAGCGCTGTTCGACACCCCGATCATCAACCAGCCGCAGGTCGGCATCCTCGGCACCGGCTCGGTGGTGAAGCGACCGGTCGTCGTCGACCACCCCGACCTCGGCGAGACCATCGCGGTGCGCTCGATGGTCTACCTGGCCCTCACCTACGACCACCGCATCATCGACGGAGCCGACGCCGCCCGCTTCCTCGGCACGGTCAAGGTCCGGCTCGAGGAGGGCAACTTCGAGTCCGAGCTGGGGCTCTGAGCCGCCTGTCCGGTGCCCAGCGGCCGGCCCGGTGCGGCGGCCAGCGGATGCCGGACGGCCGCGCATCGGGCAAGGTTGAGCGATGCGCATCGCGGTGACCGGGTCGACCGGTCTGATCGGCTCCCACCTGGTGCCTGCCCTGCGGGCGGACGGCCACGACGTGATCCGCCTCGTCCGCGGCCGGGCGGCGGCCGCTGACGAGGTCTCGTGGGACCCGCCGAGCCGCACCATCGACCTGCCGGGCCTGGCCGGCACCGATGCGGTGATCCACCTGGCCGGCGCCCCCATTGCGGCGCAGCGCTGGAGCGACGAGCACAAGCGCGCGATCCGCGACAGCCGGGTCGACGGGACGACCACCATCGCGCTCACCTGCGCGCGGCTCGACCCCCGGCCGCGGGCGCTCGTCTCCGGGTCGGCGGTCGGCTGGTACGGCGACACCGCCGATACCGCCGTCGACGAGACCGTGCAGGCCGGCACCGGCTTCCTGCCCGACGTGGTGCGGGCGTGGGAGGCGGCCACCGCGCCGGCCGAGGACGCCGGCATCAGGGTCGCGCACGCCAGGACCGGCGTGGTGCTGGCGCCGGACGGCGGCCTGCTGGTCGCGGGCGTGCCGCTGCCCGGCGGCCTGCGGATCTCGCTGCTGCGGCTCTTCCGGGCCGGGCTCGGAGGCCGCATCGGAAGCGGCCGGCAGTGGATGTCGTGGATCTCCATCGCGGACGAGGTGGCTGCGCTGCGCTGGCTGGTGACGACCGAGGAGCTGACCGGGCCGGTCAACCTCACGGCGCCGCGGCCGGTGCGCAACGCCGAGCTGACCGCGGTCATCGCCAAGGCGGTCCACCGCCCTGCGGTCCTCCCCGTGCCCGCCTTCGCGCTGCGCGCCGTGGCCGGCGAGCTGTCGCAGGAGGCGCTCGGCAGCCAGCGGGTGCTGCCGAGGAAGCTGGAGCGCTCCGGCTTCGTCTTCGCCCATCCCACGATCGACGTGGCGATCGACGCCGTGGTGTCGGCGCCCGGCGCGGTCACCGGCTCGCCCCGCTGACCGGCGGGCCGGCCGTCACCGCGGCGATCCGCCAGCCCTGCCCGGTGCGGCGCAGGACGATGCGCCAGGCGGCCGGGCCACGACCCGGCGACCGCGCGACGACCGTGCCGGCCCGATCGACGACCCGATAGGGCGGCAGGGCGTCGACGACGTCGAGGGTGGTCACGGCCGGGCTGCGGTAAACCACGACGGCGCTCGTGACGCGCAGGGCGAGGCCCACCGTCCGCCGGCCAGCTCTCGCCAGGCCGCGCAGCCTGCCCTCGTCGAGGCGCAGCGGCGGCGACCCGCGGACGTAGACATCGGCGAGGCTGCTGGGAACCCCGGCGGCGAATGCCGCGTCGCGCGCGGCGTCGAGCCGGCGCAGCACGGTGACGAGGTCGCCGCCGCCGGCCCGCACCGGGCGGCCGGCGCGCGCGGCCGGGCGGCCCGTGCCGACCGACCGGGCCGAGTCGGGGAGCGGGTGGGCGGGACGGGCAGCCGGCACCGACCGGGCCCTGGTCGCCTCCGCCGCGGCCCACCACCGCCCGGCAAGCGCGCTGCCGGCCAGCAGGACGGCCAGC
>JBJMHZ010000002.1:0-2833 GCA_045807125.1 Frankiaceae bacterium | reverse complement strand
GGCGGTGCCCGGCGTGCTCGTCGCGCACCGGCCGGAGCGCGGCGGCGAGCGCCGGCCAGCGGGCCAGCACCGCGTCGTACGCCGCGATCAGCCCGTCCTCGTCGGCGCGCGCCGCGTCCAGCGCGCGCAGCGTCGCCGGGTCGACCGGCTCGGCGGTGCGGCTCCGGCCAGGCGTGGCCGACCGGCCGTGGTCGCGGCAGCCGGCCGCCAGCAGCGCCACGGCGGCGCCGGCGAGCAGCTGCCGCCTGGACGGCAGCGCCCGGCCGGTCGGGCGTCCCGGCCCCGTCCGATCCTCGTCCACCCGGCTCCCTTTTCCCGCGGGCGATCCGCATCCGGTGCCAGCATGCCAGCGCGGCGGCGCTGCATGGACCGCACGGCTCGCCGATCGATAGGCTGGGAGCGCGACGGGTGGCGAGAGCGGCACCGGCGGCGAGCGGGGGACTGCGCGCGGAGGAGGGCTGATGACCAGCGCCTCGATGCGCGGACGGCTGACCGAGCTCATCGCCCCGGTGGTCGCCGGGGCCGGCTACGACCTCGAGGACGTCGTCGTGACCCCGGCCGGCAAGCGCCGCCTGCTGCGCGTCGTCGTCGACCGCGACGGCGGGGTGAGCCTCGACGACGTCGCCGAGCTGTCCCGCGCCACGTCCGAGGCGCTCGACGCCAGCGATGCGATGGGCGCGACGCCGTACGTGCTGGAGGTGACCTCGCCCGGCGTCGACCGGCCGCTGACCGAGCCACGGCACTGGCGCCGGGCGGTCGGGCGGCTCGTCGCCGCGTCGCTGCGCGACGGCGGGCGGGTCACCGGCCGGGTGGTCTCGGCCACCGGCGAGGGGGTGCTGCTCGACGATGGCGGGGCGCAGGTCATGCTCGGCTACGAGACCCTCTCGCGCGGGGTCGTGCAGGTGGAGTTCAACCGGGCGGGGACCGCCCACGGCGGCCCGGCCGGCGACGACGAGGAGGAGGCGCCGGCGTGAACGTCGACATGAGCGCGCTGCGGGCCCTCGAGCGAGAGAAGGACCTGTCCTTCGACCTGGTCGTCGAGGCCATCGAGGCCGCGCTGCTCACCGCGTACCACCACACCGAGGGCGCGCAGGCGCACGCGCGGGTCGAGCTGGACCGCCGCACCGGCGCGGTGATGGTGCGGGCCCAGGAGCTCGGGCCGGAGGGCAACGTCCTGCGCGAGTGGGACGACACGCCCGGCGACTTCGGCCGCATCGCGGCCACCACGGCCAAGCAGGTGATCCTGCAGCGGCTTCGCGACGCCGAGCAGGAGATCACCTACGGCGAGTACGCCGGGCGCGAGGGCGACGTCGTCGCCGGCATCGTCCAGCACCACGACGGGCGCGGGCCCAACGTCCTCGTCGACCTCGGCAAGGTGGAGGCCGTCCTGCCGTCCGCCGAGCAGGTGCCTGGGGAGCGGTACGAGCACGGGATGCGGCTCAAGTGCTACGTGGTGAGCGTGCACAAGGGCGTCCGCGGCCCGCAGATCACGCTGTCGAGGACCCACCCCAACCTGGTCCGCAAGCTGTTCGCGCTCGAGGTGCCCGAGGTCGCCGACGGGACCGTCGAGATCGTGTCGGTCGCCCGCGAGGCCGGCCACCGCACGAAGATCGCGGTCCGCTCGACGGTGCCGGGCGTCAATCCGCGCGGCGCCTGCATCGGCCCGATGGGCGCCCGGGTGCGGGCGGTGGTCGCCGAGCTGCACGGCGAGAAGATCGACATCATCGACCACTCCGACGACCCGGCCACCTACGTCGCCAACGCGCTGAGCCCGGCCGAGGTCGTGCGGGTCGACATCGTCGACCCGCAGGCACGTGCGGCGCGCGTCATCGTCCCCGACTACAAGCTCTCGCTGGCGATCGGCAAGGAGGGCCAGAACGCCCGCCTCGCCAACCGCCTCACCGGCTGGCGCATCGACATCCGGCCCGATACGGCCGACCAGGCCGACCCTGCCGGCGCCCCCGCCGGAACGGCCAGCGTGACGGGCGGGGCAACCGAGGGAGCGGCGCGGTAGACTCGACATCGGGTCGTCGCTCGCCTCCGGTCCGCACGTGCGTGGGGTGCCGGGAGCGCGCGCCGAAATCCATCCTGCTGCGCGTCGTGGTGGTGGGGGACGCCGTCGTTCCCGACCATCGTGGTCGGCTGCCGGGCCGGGGGGCCTACCTCCACCCGGTCGCCGCCTGCCTCGAGTCCGCCGTGCGGCGTCGCGCGCTGGCCCGCGCCCTTCGGGTCGCCGGCCCGCTCGACGCCGGACCGCTGCACGAGCACGTCGCGCGCGCAGGAGACGTCCATCCACCGGTAGGGAAGCAGGTCTGAAGCGATGAGGGCTCGATGAGCGCCTTGATCACGCTGCCTGCCCAGGCGCAGCGATGATGACCATGCAGTAGTGACGACGGTCGCGCGGACAGGCCCGCGGACCGAGACGGGAGCACAGTGGCCAAGGTCCGGGTCTATGAACTCGCGAAGGAGTTCGGCGTCGAGAGCAAGGTCGTCATGGCCAAGCTCACCGAGCTCGGGGAGTTCGTCCGCTCGGCGTCCTCGACAGTCGAGGCGCCGGTCGTTCGCAAGCTGAAGGAATCCTTCCCCAAGGGCAGCGACGGTGCAGCCGGTGCAGGCGCATCGGGCCGGCCGGCCGCCAAGAAGCGGGCGGCCACCGCGCCAGCCGCGCCCGCGTCCGCCGACGAGCAGGTGGCGCCCACCGCCGAGCAGGTGGCGCCCGTCGCCGAGCCGGTGGCAGCCGCGCCGTCGGTGCCCTCCTCGCCCTCCTCGCCCGCCATCGCGCCGGCCCCCGCGCTCGAGCGCGCCGAGCCGGTCGAGCGGCCCGCCGCGAGCG
>JBJMHZ010000001.1:0-14990 GCA_045807125.1 Frankiaceae bacterium | reverse complement strand
TCGACGGTGACCTCCTGGCCCACCTCGACGACCTCGCTCGGGTGGTCGATGTGCTTCCAGGACAGCTCGGAGACGTGCACGAGGCCGTCGACGCCGCCGAGGTCGACGAACGCGCCGAAGTTGACGATCGAGCTGACGACGCCGCTGCGGACCTGGCCCTTCTGCAGGGTGGTCAGGAAGGTCTGGCGGACCTCGGACTGGGTCTGCTCGAGCCAGGCGCGGCGGGACAGCACCACGTTGTTGCGGTTCTTGTCCAGCTCGATGATCTTGGCCTCTAGCTCGCGGCCGACGTAGGGCTGCAGGTCGCGGACCCGGCGCATCTCGACGAGCGAGGCAGGGAGGAAGCCGCGCAGCCCGATGTCGAGGATCAGGCCGCCCTTGACGACCTCGATCACCGTGCCGGTGACGATGCCGTCCTCGTCCTTGATCTTCTCGATCGTGCCCCAGGCGCGCTCGTACTGGGCGCGCTTCTTGGACAGGATCAGCCGGCCTTCCTTGTCCTCCTTCTGAAGGACGAGGGCCTCGATCTCGTCGCCGACGGTGACGACCTCGTGCGGATCGACGTCGTGCTTGATCGACAGCTCGCGGCTGGGGATCACGCCCTCGGTCTTGTAGCCGATGTCGAGCAGGACCTCGTCGCGATCCACCTTGACGACCGTGCCTTCGACGATGTCGCCGTCGTTGAAGTACTTGATCGTCTCGTCGATGGCGGCGAGGAAGTCGTCCGCGGAGCCCACGTCGTTGATCGCCACCTGCGGAGTGGTCGAGCGTGGCTCTGGGGCATCGGGGCGTACGTCGGTGGTCGTCGTCATGTGGGGGTCGGTCTCCGGACAGAGGGTCGATGGTGCGGCTAGCGCCGGAGGGCCCTTGTCGTTTAGCCGGCGGACGTGGTCTTCAGGGACTGACTACCAAGGTGACGACACGACGAGCGCGAGCCTGCTCCCTGCGAGTCAAGCGCAGGCCCAACAGCGCATCGACCACAATACGTGGTCGGCACCGGACCGGCAATTTCGGCTACGAGATGCTCACCTCGGCGGGTGCCGCCATCCTTGGCGGATGGTCGAGAGCTTCCCCGGGACCGTGGGCGTGGACCGCCGGCCGGTCGGCGGCGCCGAGACGGCGCGCGCCAATCGCGCCTGGTGGGACCACGTCGCCGACGACTACCAGGCCGAGCACGGCGAGTTCCTCGGCGACGCGCGGTTCGTCTGGTGCCCCGAGGGGCTGGACGAGGCCCGTGCCCGGCTGCTCGGCGAGATCGAGGGGCGCGACCTGCTGGAGGTGGGCTGCGGCGGCGCGCAGTGCGCGCGCTGGGTCGCACGCCAGGGCGGGCGCCCCGTCGCCATCGACCTCTCGGCCGCGCAGCTGCGCCACGCCAGGCGCCTCGACGCGCTCAACGGCACGGCCCTGCCCCTCGTGGAGGCCGACGCGGTCGCGCTGCCGTTCGCCGACGGCAGCTTCGACATCGCGTTCTCGGCCTTCGGCGCAGTGCCGTTCGTCGCCGATTCCGGCGCGGTGATGGCCGAGGTCGCGCGGGTGCTGCGCCCCGGCGGCCGGTGGGCCTTCGCGGTGACCCATCCGATGCGGTGGTGCTTTCCCGACGACCCGGGGCCGGAGGGGCTCACGGTGACGATGCCGTACTTCGACCGCCGGCCCTACGTCGAGGTCGACCTCGCCGGCCGGCCCACGTACGTCGAGCAGCACCGCACCCTCGGCGACCGGGTGCGCGAGATCGTCGCCGCCGGCCTCGTGCTGCGCGACCTCGTCGAGCCGGAGTGGCCGGCCGGGCACCAGCGAACGTGGGGCCAGTGGAGCCCGCTGCGCGGCCGGCTCTTCCCCGGCACGGCGATCTTCGTCACGGAGCGCCCCGCCTGAGCCGCATTCGTGCCGGCCGCGACGCTTCGTGCAGAATCGGAGCGGTTACCGCAACCGCCCCAGCGGGCGGGCTAGGCTGCGCAGCAGGTCAGGCCCGCTCTTCCGAGGAGTCTCGTGTCCCCCCTCACCCCGACCGGACGCTCTCGCCATGGCCTCTCCGCGGTCCTGCGCCCCCGCGTGCTGGTGCCCGTCGTCATCGTCGCCGGCGCAGCGGTGGTCACCCCGCTCGTGCTCGGCAGCAACAGCGGCGCGACGACGGCCACCACCTCGAAGGTGCAGGGCTGGCCGGCCGACGGCGCGTCCGTCGCTCCCGACCGGCTGGCCGCGACGACCGTCCACGTCTCCGGCACCTCGGCCGACAAGGTGAGCGCCACCGTCGACGGCCGGCCGGTGACCGTGACGCCGGACGGCGCGGGCGCCCGGTTCAGCCCCGGCCGGCTCCCCGACGGCACGCACGTCCTCGTGGTCGACGTCGCCGGCAAGCACTACACCCGCTCGTTCACGGTCGACGGCACGCCGCCGAGCCTCGCGGTCAAGGCTCCGGGGCCGCTGCCGATGGGCAAGCCGGTCACCGTGGGCGGCGACGTCGAGCCGGGCGCCGTGGTCACCGTCAACGGGCAGCCGGTCAAGGTCGCCGGCTCGACCTGGAGCGAGTCGTTCCCCAAGGCGCCCGGCCAGCTCACCGTCGTCGCCACCGACCCGGCCGGCAACAGGACCGAGCGCCAGGTCAGCGTCAAGTTCGACGTGCCGCTCACCAGGGCCGTCCACATGACGGCGCTCGCGTGGGGCTACAAGCCCAAGCGCGACGCCGTCCTTCGCCTCGTCAAGCAGCACCGCATCAACGCCGTCGAGGTCGACATCAAGGACGAGGACGGCGTGCTCGGCTACAAGAGCCAGGTGCCGCTGGCCGTCCAGGACCACGCCACGAAGTTCGCCGCGTACGACGCCAAGGCGATGCTCGACCAGCTGCACGGGCTCGGGGTGCGGGTGGTGGGGCGCCTGGTCGCCTTCCACGATCCCAAGCTGGCCGGCTGGGCGTGGAAGCACGGGCACCACGACTGGGTCATCCAGGACCGGTCGCGCAAGCCGTGGCAGGGCACGTACGGCAGCTACGCCTTCGCCAACTTCGCCAACCCAGAGGTGCAGCAGTACAACGTCGACATCGCGGTCGAGGCGGCCAAGCTCGGCTTCGACGACATCCTCTACGACTACGTCCGCCGCCCCGACGGCGACCTGAAGCAGATGCGCATCGCCGGCCTGCACGGCACCGGGGAGGCGCAGGTCGCCGACTTCGTGCGCCAGACGAGGGCGGCGCTCGACGCGGCCGGCACCGACACGTTCCTCGGCGCCTCGGTGTTCGGGATCGCGGCGACCAGGCCGAAGGAGATCGCGCAGAACATCCCGATGATCGCGCAGTACGCCGACTACGTCTCGCCGATGGTCTACCCCTCGCACTGGGGGCCGGGCGAGTACGGCATCGGCAACCCCAACTCGCACCCGTACGCGATCGTGCAGCGCTCGCTGAAGGACTTCAACACCAAGCTGAAGGGCACCCACGCGGTCGTCATCCCCTGGCTGCAGGACTTCTCGCTCGGCGTGCACTACACCGCCGCGCAGGTCCTCGCGCAGGAGCGTGGCGCCCAGCGCAACGGCATCGAGGGCTTCCTGCTGTGGAACGCCGGGTGCGACTACGACGTCGCCGCGACGCCGGTGATGAAGCACTAGCGCCGCAGGGCGCTCAGACCGGCTGCGGGGAGGGCGTGCCGACACCGCGGGCGGTGTCGCTCTGCGCGCGGTCGCGAAGCAGGAACCACCACAGCAGCAGCAGCCCGATCCCGAGCACGAGGGCAACGATCGGCAGCACCAGCCCGACGAGCGTCAGCCCGTTCCTGCCGTCGCGGGCCAGCTTGGCGAGGTCCTGCACCGACGGCCTGGTGACCGACAGCGAGATCTTCAGGGCGTCGAGCTTGTGCGCCCCGTCGCTGCTCTGGAACCACATGTGCGGGCTGGAATGACCGTTGAGGATGACCCCGGTGCGCGGCTCGACGTCGATCGTGTAGTCGGTGTTCTCGTACCACCGGTCAACCGGCACCATCGTCGTGCCGGTGCCCGTGCCGATGACCGACGCGGGCAGCTCGAGGGAGTCGTACTTGAACGGCTTGATAGCGCCGCGGTACTCCTGCACCGTGAGCCCGCTCACCGGGTCCTTCAGCGTGCGGACGTAGGTGACGTCGAACGGCCTGGCCGGGATGGCGTCCCAGTAGCGGTACGTCGCGGGCTTGCCATCGATCGTCCGCTTGCTGTCGAACGGCATCACCAGCGTGTGGGCACCGTGGTGCGCCGGCTGCTCGTCGCAGCAGTGGACCGCCGCGCCGGTGCGCCGGTCGAGCGGGATGTGCTCGACCACCGCGCCCTGGGGGATCGGCTTGCCGTCCGGCCCGTCGATCTGCTGGAAGGTGTCCCACACCGCCACCGACGACGACCCGAGGTGCGCGATGCCCTTCGTCTGCCGGTTGACGGTGAGCTGCACCGGGCCGATCACCTTCAGCTCGGTGGGGCTGAAGTAGTAGCCGGGACCGGCCGCGCTGTCGAACGTCTCCTGGTTGAGCGGGAACTTGGCGACCTGGGGATAGACCCAGAACCGCAGCAGCGGCGCGGCGACCAAGCAGGCAACGCCGAGCGCCAGCACCAGGTAACCTGCGATCCGACGCATCCCCCAGTCCTTCACTGCCGAGTAGTGTTCGACGTCGCCGAAGGCTAGCGCACCGTGGCGCCGCCGGTCCCGAAACTCGCGCCAACCTGCCGATGGGAGCACGCGTGACGCTCACCGGGGCCGGCGTCGCGCCGCCGCTGCCCCGGCCGGGCGGCGAGCTCACGGCGTCGGGGACGGCCGAGCCGGTCACCCACTCGGCCGCCGCGACCGGCCGGTTCCCGGCGCTGGACGGGGTGCGCGCGCTCGCCGCGCTCGCCGTGGTCCTCACCCACGTCGGGTTCTCCACCGGGCTTAGCCTGCGCGGCGGGCCGGTGGGCGTCGCGACCGCCCGGCTCGATGCCGGGGTCACCGTGTTCTTCGTGCTGTCCGGCTTCCTGCTCTACCGGCCGTGGGCGGCGGCCCACCTCGGCGCCGGCCGGTCCCCCGCGGTCCGCGGCTACCTGTGGCGGCGCGCGCTGCGCATCCTGCCCGCGTACTGGCTGGCGCTGACCGTCACCCTGCTCACGATCGACCGCGACCAGCTGCGCACGCCGGTCGACTGGCTGGTGCAGTACGGCCTCGCCCAGATCTACCTGCCCGCCCGGATCTACCAGGGGCTGGCGATGGTGTGGAGCCTCTGCGTCGAGGTCTCGTTCTACCTCGCGCTGCCGCTGCTCGCGTGGCTGCTCGGCGTGCGGTCGCGGCGGCGGGCGCCGGGCGCCCAGGCCCGGTTCGAGCTGATCGCGCTCGCCGCTCTCGCCGCCGGCAGCCTCGGCTGGAGCGCAGCCGTCACCACCGGCCACTTCCTCGACCCCAGGCTGGCCGGGCTGTGGCTGCCCGGGCACCTCGACTGGTTCGCCGCCGGGATGGCGCTCGCCGTCGTCCAGGTGCGCGTGACGGCCGACCGCGCCGCCTTCCCCACGCTGCGGATGCTCGGCGAGGCGCCCTGGCTCTGCTGGGCCCTGGCCGCGGCCGCGCTCTGGCTGTCGACCACGCCGCTTTGCGGCCCGCGCCTCATCGACGGGTTCACCGCCTGGCAGGTGGCCACCAAGCACGTGCTGTACGTCGCGGCAGCCGGCCTGCTCGTCGCGCCCTGCGCGCTCGCGCCGCACGGGTCCGGGTGGCGGCCGCAGGCGCTGCTCACGACCGGGCCGCTGCGCTTCCTCGGCGAGATCTCGTACGGCGTGTTCCTCTGGCACCTCTGCCTGCAGCAGGGCATCTACGCGGCCCTCGGCTACCCGCTCTTCTCCGGGCACTTCGTCGTGATGCTGGTCGCGGTGCTGGCCACGACGGTGCTGGTGTCGACGCTGAGCTACCGCTGGCTCGAGGAGCCGGTGCTGCGGCTCAAGCGCCTCGTGCGCTGAGGCGGGCGCGCGCCCACCGGAGCAGGCGGTCGGCCGCCGGTCCCGCGACCGCGGCGGCCAGCGCACCGGCCGACACGAGGCTCAGCACGGTCGCCGCCCGCTCCAGCGCCAGCGGCGCGAGCGCGAGGCTGCCGGCCCAGGCGGTGGCCGCCCCGGCGACGATCACGCCGGCCGCCGCGACCAGGGGCAGCAGGCGGCGGGCCCGGTGCCGCACCGCGAGCCCGGCGCCGAGGGCCAGCAGGCCCCAGCCGCCGGCCGTCCAGGCCAGCAGCGCGGCGGCCGCGATCGCGACCGCGACGGCACCTGTCCCGCCGGTCGCGGCGGCGCGGGCCGGTGGCCGCGGCCCCCTCCTCGCCGGCAGGAGCCCGATGACGAGCAGCACGAGCACGGCGACCGCCCCGGCCACGAGGCCGGCCCGGTAGAGCCGGTCGGGCCGGTAGGACAGCCGCACGATGCCGACGGCCCCGGCCGGGAGCGCCCAGCCCTGCCGCCACCCGTCGAGCCGGACGGGGGCGAGCCGGTGGCCGCCGAGCGTCGCGACCCAGCCGGCGTTGGCGTTCTCGGCGAGCGCCAGGTAGGCGGCGTCGCCAGGGCCGACCCGCACGGTGCGCTCGTCGGCGGCCCAGCGCTGCACGGTGACGGCGCGCCCGGTCGTCGGCGCCGCGCCGGGTGGCAGCCCGAGGGCCAGCGCGTCGACCGCGAAGGCGGCGCCGCGCGGTGCCACCACGCGGTGCTCGCCGGCGCGCAGGTGCAGCGCCTCGTCATCGCCGCAGGCGACGAGCCGCAGCGAGCGCCCGGCGAGGGCGTCTCCCACCGTCCCGTCGACGCCGGTCGCGACCGGCACGCCGTCGACGCGCAGCGGCGGGCCCGCGCCGCACGGCACGTCCAGCTCGGCGAAGCGGTCGACGGGGACGGCGCGCACGCCGGGCACCTCGACCTCCGCGATCGCGACGGGCCGCAGGGAGCGGACCCCGGTGAGCCCGACGTCGACCGCCGGCAGCACGTCGGCGAAGTGGATCGTGAGGTGGTCGGTGCGCGCCACGGGGAACCGCACGGTGCCGTCGGCGCGCACCGGCACCTCGACGGCGCCGCCGCCCGTGCCGGTGTCGACGCGCACCCTCGTCGGCACCGCGGCCGGCGGGCCGGCCGGACCGGGCAGCCGCAGCCGCAGCCGGTCGACGGCCCGGCGCGCCGGCCAGCGCAGCGTCAGCGCCGGGTCGGCGTCGCCCTGACCGGGCGACCAGCTGGTGCGCCGGTCGCCGTCGACCACGGCGGCTGGGCGGCCGGCCGGGTCGGGCACGGCCACCGAGGTGGCGCTGACCTGCGGCGCCCCTGGCGGCGTCACCAGCGCGTCGAGCGCCGCGCCGGGCAGGGCCGCGACGGTGCCGCTAACGCCGAGGGTCGCGTCGGCCGGGACGGTGAGCGTGCGGTCGAGGCCGCCGTCGTCCTCCCCTGGCACCGCGAGGGCCGGGTCGCAGCGCCGCCCGGAGGGCAGGTCGACGCAGCCGGCGGTCGCGCCGCGCGCCGCGCCGAGCAGGTACGCCGGGCCGCCCGCCGCGCCGGGCGGCGGCCCGTCGGCCGGCAGCACCAGCGTGCGCGACACGTCGACGCCCGGCAGGGTCAGCTCGCGCACCGCGACCCAGCCGGGGCCGGGCGCCCCCACCCCGTCGACCCGCAGCCGGACCGTGCGGGTCGTGCCCCGCGGCACCGGCAGCCGCTGCGGGAGGTCGGTGGGCGCGACGACGGCGTGGGCACTGCCCCTGTCGGTGAGCACCGTGACCGCCGAGACCGCCGGCCCGAGGAACGGCGCGGTGGCGAACGTGACGGTGAGCCCGGCCGGGTCGGCCGGGTGGTCGAGGTCGAGCTCGACCCACTCCCCCACCGCGCCGGTCAGGCCGCCGGCGACCCACGTGGTGCCCTGGTCGCCGTCGAAGGCTGCCGCCGGCTGGTGGCCGGCGGCGTGCAGCAGCACCTGCCCGGCGTCCGACGTGGCCGAGGACGCGCGCACCGCGCGGGCCCCGATCACCCGCGCGACGGTCTGGTGGCGCACGCCCGGCACCGGCAGGTAGTCCATCTCCCGGCGGCCGAGGACGCCGTCGTCGTCCGCCGTCAGCGTGGCCGAGGCGTCGCCGCGGACGTCGGCGAAGCTGCGCTCGCGGCGGCGCAGCCCGTCGGTGTCGATCCAGCGCGCGCCGGTGGTGCCGGCCCCGGCCGTATCGCCGGAGAGGAAGGCGGCCCGGTCCAGCGGCGCACCGGCATCGGCCAGGTCGAGGAGCGACTCCGGCCCCCCGCTCACGACCAGCGGGCCCGCCGCGGGGTAGGCGACCGCCCGCTGCGCCGTCGCCGCGGTCGCCCAGATCTCCACGGCCGGGTAGTCCGGGTCGAGCCCGCCGTCGCGGCTCTGGCCGCCCGCCGCCGGCAGGCCACCGGTGAGCGGGCCGAAGGCGGCCACCCTGGCGAGGCCGGGCGAGCGGGCGAGCGCCTGGTGGACGAGGGACGGGCGGGGGGCACCGGTGCCGACCCAGTCGAGGTCGTTGCGCAGCACCAGGTAGCCGACGCCGGCCCTGGCGAGGTACGCCGCGAGCCCCGGCGAGCCCCGCCCGTCGTCGAGCCGCGACTCGACCGCGTCCATCACCCGCATCGCCCCGAGCGAGCCGAAGGGCACCTGGCTCCTGACCGCCCACGGGCCGGCGGCCAGCGCCTGGAGCGGCTCGTCCATCGGGCGGCCCCACTCGTACTCGGCGAAGCCGCTCGCCGGCACCAGCAGCGCCCTGGCACCGCCGCCGTGCGCGGCGAGCCACTGCGCGGCCCGGTGCCAGTAGCCGGGCAGCGCCGCGTAGCTGCCGGTCGGCGCCAGCCGGGCCGTCGTGAGCGGAGCGCTCACCGCCAGCAGCGAGCCGGCCGCTGCCATGAGGGCCACGGCCCTGATCCGCAGGCTCGGCCGCCACCCGCGGTCGAGCAGCAGGCCGACGCCGACCGCGAGCGGCAGCCGCAGCACCGCGTCGAGCTTGTGGATGTTCCGGAACGGCGCGAGCGCACCGTCCAGCGCCGCGCGCTCGGCGCCGGCGCCCGGGTGGGCGAGCGGGCCGACATGGCCGAACGTGAGGAGCGCGATGCCGAGCAGCGCGGTCAGCACGAGGAACGTCCGCTCCCGCGACCGCCCGGCGAGCCCCGCGAGGCCGAGGCCGGCCACGACCGCGGTGTTGAGGACGAGCGCGGGCACCGCGACCAGCAGGTGGGCGGCCGGCCAGGTGGGGTGGCCGCCGATCGAGAGGTAGCTCATCCAGTGCGACGTGCCGCGCAGCACCTCGGTGAGCGACGTCGTCCCTGTCGTGACGGCACCGGTCTCGATGTAGTCCAGGAACGGGACGCTGTAGCGCCCGAGCAGCAGCAGCGGCAGCACCCACCACAGGCAGGCCAGCCCCACGCCGGCCACCCACCAGCCGACGAGCCGGCGCCGCCGCGGGCCACCGGCCCTCGTGAGCAGGTACAGCACCGGCACCGGCAGCACGGCGAGCGTGGCGGCGGCGTTGACCCCGCCGACCAGGAAGAGCGCGCCGGCCGACCTGGCCGCCGCCCGCCGCTCGGACGCCCCGTACCCCTCCCCGGCCGCGCCTCGGACGAGCGGCAGCACGATCCACGGCAGCAGGACGTACGGGACCGCCTCGACCGACGACGGCCCGAGCAGCGTCATCATCCGCGGCGCGACCGCGTAGGCCAGCCCGGCCAGCAGGGCCGCATGCCGGCGGCGCACGCCGAGCGCGGAGCTGAGGCGGGCCGCGCCGGCGAAGGCCGCGCAGAGCAGCAGCGACAGCCAGAGCCGCTGCACGACCCAGGCCGGCAGCGCCATCGCGTGGCCGAGCGCGAAGAAGGGCCCCATCGGGACGAGGTAGCCGTACGCCTGGTCCTGCAGCTGGCCGAACGCGGCCGACGGGTCCCAAAGGTGCAGGGCACGACCGAAGAAGCCGACCGGATCGGCGGTGAGGTCGAGCTTGGTGTCGGACGTGACCAGCTGCTCGTCCTGCACGAAGGCGAAGCCGGTCAGCAGCAGGCAGCAGAGCGCCATGGTGAGGCGGCCGCGCAGCCGGTCGAGCGCGGCCGGCGGTGCCGAGGGCTCGACCGCGGGGGTCGCCGGCGAGGCGGTGACCGGCTGCCCGTCCACCGACGTCACGCCTTGCGCCCCACGACGCCGACGGTCGCGAAGGTCCAGGCGGCGGCCGGCCGCTCCCGGACGGCGTCGCGGAGCCGTCCCCTCGCCCGGTGCACGGCCGGCACCAGCACGGGCTGCTGCGGCAGCCGCGCCACCCCGGTGTCGGCCAGCACCCGGCGGGCCGCCCGGTAGAGCAGGCTCGGGACCATCCAGTCGCCGAACGTCGCCGTGACCTCGAACCCTGCCCCCGCCATCAGCGCGGCCAGCTGGGCCGGCGAGTACTCGGTCTCCCAGCCGGCGAACCACCGGTCGGCCGCGATGAGCGCCTTCTTCACCACCGTGTAGGCGTGCCAGCGCTGCGGGACGTCGACGACCGCGAGGCCGCCGTCGCGCAGCACCCGCCGGTTCTCGGCGAGCAGCGGGCGAGGGTCGCGGAAGTGCTCGAGCAGGCCCTGGTGCAGGACGACGTCGAACGTGCCGTCGGCGAACGGGGCGCGCAGCGCGTCGGCGCGCACCAGGCCGACGCGGACGCCGGCCCGCGCCGCGTTGCGCTCCACCACCTCGAGCGAGGACGCCACGTAGTCGAGGACGGTCACGTCGGCGCCGAGCCCCGCGAGCCGGACGGCGTCGCGGCCGGAGCCGGCGCCCACCTCCAGCACGCGGCGGCCGTCGACCGGGCCGGTCGCCAGGAGGGCGTCGATCAGCCGCTGCTCGTTGGAGTAGGCGTCATCGAGCTCGGCTTGCTTGCGCCAGTACTCGTCCCAGTGCCGCGGTGTCGACTCGCGCATGCCTGCCTTCCCCGGGTACGGGGAGCCGGGTACGGGAGGCGACGATACACGAGCGGGCGAACGCGGTTCGGTGGTTCGGCCGCACCTGCCGGGCGCCACCCCGTAGTCTCGCTGCGTCCCCGCGACCGCATCGAGGAACGGCCATCACGTGACGACACCCGCGCGCGCCAGGGTGCTGGTGCTCAACTGGCGCGACACCCGCCACCCTGAGGGCGGCGGGTCCGAGCTGTACGTGGAGGAGATCGCCGCCGGGCTGGCCGCGCGCGGCCACGCGGTCACGTCGTTCTCGGCGGCGTACGCCGGCGCCGCCCGCCGCGAGACCGTCGACGGCGTGCGGGTCGTCCGGCGCGGGGGCAGGTTCTCGGTGTACGCGTGGGCCGCGCTGCTCTACCTCACCGGCCGGCTCGGGCGGCCCGACGTCGTGGTCGACGTCGGCAACGGCGTCCCCTTCTGGTCGCCGCTGTACTGCCGGCGGCCGATCGTGCTGCTCGTCCACCACGTGCACCGCGAGCAGTGGCCGGTGTTCTTCGGCCCGAGGCTCGCGGCACTGGGGTGGTGGCTCGAGGCGCGGGCGATGCCGCGCGCCTACCGGCGGGCGCGGGTCGTCACCGTCTCCGAGTCGACCAGGCGCGAGCTCGCCGCGCTCGGCGTGCGCGGGCCGATCAGCGTCGTGCACAACGGCACGCCGCCGCCGCTCGTCGTCCCCCGCCGGGCACCGGCGCCGACCATCTGCGTCCTCGGGCGCCTCGTGCCGCACAAGCGGGTCGAGCAGGTGCTGACCGCGGCCGCCCGGCTGCGCGACGAGGTGGCCGGCCTGCGCGTCGACGTGGCCGGGCAGGGCTACTGGCTCGACCGGCTGCGCGCGCACGCCCGCGCGCTGGGCGTGGACGACATCGTGACCTTCCACGGGCACGTCAGGAACGAGGCAAAGTCGCGGCTGCTCGGCGCGGCGTGGGTGCTCGCGCTGCCCTCGCTCAAGGAGGGCTGGGGGCTCTCGGTCGTCGAGGCTGCCGCGCACGGCACCCCGGCGGTCGCGAGCGCGGCCGCGGGCGGCGTCACCGAGTCGATCCGCGACGGCCTCACCGGGCTGCTCGTCGAGGACGAGGCGGGGCTCGTCGATGCGCTCCGCCTGTTGCTCGTCGACGACGAGGCGCGGGAGCGGATGGGGGCGGCGGCCAGGGACTTCGCGACCGGCTTCAGCTGGGCGAGCGCGGGCGAGCGGTTCGGCTCAGTGCTGGACGAGGCGATCGGCGCGGCCGGACCGGTGCCGGAGGCCGGGGCCGTCGAGCCCGTGCCGCAACCCCGAGCGGATGGCGTCAGCGCTGCCCGTAGGTGACCAGCGGCTTCTGCACGCTGTGGTCGGTGCTGGTGGCGGCGACGATGCCGAGCATCCCGGCGACGGCCAGCACGGCGCCGACGACGACGGTGGCGATGGTGCTCAGCATCGTGGCGGTCCCCTTCTGGCGAGCGGCGCGCTCACGGTATCAGGTGTCGGCCGGCTGGCCGCCCAACTTGCGGGTGGCCAGGAGCGGGCCGGCGAGCAGGGCGGCGAGCGCCCCGGCGGCCGCCGCCAGGGCGGCGGCATCGGCGGCCAGCACCGCGGCGACCGGCGGGCGGGCCGGCCGGTACGGCGCCGGGCCGGGCAGGGCGACCACGGCGAGGATCGGCGTCGTCAGCAGCCGTCGCCCGCCGGGCAGCCGGTGCAGCAGCGCGGCCGGGCCGGCCGGGCCGGCCGGGCCAGCCCTGTCGCCCTCGACGAGGACGAGCGCCACCCCCGCCCGGCGCAGCGCGCCGGTCAGCGGCCCGGTGCCCGCGACGACCGGGTCGAGCCGCCGCGCGGTGGGTGCCTCGCCCGGCACCCGCAGGCCCCCGACGAGCAGGGCGTCCGAGCCGACCACGGGCCGGTCGAAGAACCGCCACGCCGGGTCGAGGACGGTGCGGTCGCCGTTCCATCCGTACCGGTGGTAGGCCGACCACGGCAGGACGGCGAGCGCGCCGGGAGCGCCGGCGGCCGCGATCGCGCGGCGCGCTGCGTACCAGTCGGCCGGGTAGCCGACCGCCGCGAGTCTCCCCCCGGCGCCCCAGCCGAGCGAGGGCAGCACGGCGAGCGGCGCGGCGACGGCCAGGACGGCGGCGGCGCGGCGGACCCGCGCCGCCGCGACCAGCCGCACCAGCGCGGCGGCGCCCGTGCCGATCCCCACCGCTTCGAGCAGGGCGAGCGGCGCCACCCACTTCTGCGCGTCGCGCAGCTCGCCGGCCCCCGGCAGGTGCGCGACCAGCGTCGCGACGCCGTCGCGCAGCCCCGGCACGGCGGTCGAGACGGCGAGCAGGTAACCGGCCGCGGCGGCCACCAGCAACCGGGTGGCCGGCCCGCGGGCTCCCGGCCCGGCCACCCCGCGCACCAGCAGCACCACCCCGCCCGCGGCGACCGCGAGGGCGGCCAGCAGCGCGGCCGTCGGCACGACCCCGCCGGAGGCAGGCGCCACCTCGCGGTTCCAGATGCCGCCGAGCGCGAGCAGGCTCCCCGGCACGGACAGGTGCGGCTCCGCCCTCGCCGCGAACGCGGCGACCCCCGCCCGGGCGGCCGGCACGCCGCCCGGGCGCAGCGCGCTCGGCACCCACCAGGGCGCGGCGACGACCACGAGGAACCCGGCGACCAGCAGCAGGTCGCGCCGCCGCCCGCCCGTCCGGCCCTCCTGGCGCACGCCCCAGCCCCCGCCCGGTCGCCCGATGCGCGGGCGCGGCAGCAGGCAGGCGGCGAGGACGGGCAGCGCGATCGCGGTCGCGGCGATCCCGCCCACGGCGGGGCCGAGCAGCGAGCCGAGCAGGCGGCGGCGCGCACCGGCCTCGCCGCGGCGGACGCCGAGCGCGGCCGCCGCGATCCAGGGCAGCGCCGCGTAGCCGGCGAGCAGCGCCCAGTGCCCGATCAGCAGCCGCTCGCCGACCCAGCGGTTCCAGGCGTACCAGCAGCCGGCGGTCGCCGCGGCCACGCCGACCGGCAGATCGGCGCCGCGCAGCAGCCGGCTCGTGAGCCGGCCGGCGCCGACGGCGGCGACGGTCAGGATCGCCAGCAGGACGAGCTTCTCCACGACGTCGCCGGGGAGCAGGTGCGAGAGGCCGGCCACCACGGCGTCGCTCGGGACGGCGCGGGCCACCCGCTCGCCCAGCCCCACCAGGTCGGGAGTGGCCGGTGGCCGCGGCACGAAGACCATGTCGTAGCGCAGGACGTAGCCGGGCGCGAGCGCCGGGCCGAGGATCAGCGCGGCGAGCCCCAGGCCACCCGCCCACGGGAGGGCCCGGGCGGCGGCGACCCGGCCGGGACGGCGGCTCGGGCTGTCCAGCGGGACCTCCTTCGATGCGCGCCGGGCCGGGCGCCCGCCGATTATCGTTGCCTCGTGCCCGGCGCCGGGGAGGCGGTCCACCGGCCGGGCCCGCGGCGGCGAGGAGGCCCGTGCAGGACGAGAGCGCCGGGCCGGTCCTGACCGCCGACCCGCCCCGGCCCGCGGTGGCCAGCCGCAGCGACGCGGTGGCCGTCGCGGTGCTCACGGGGCTGGCCAACGCGCTCGGCTACGGCTTCAACGTCGCGGTCTCCGTGCTGCTCGGCCCGGCGCGGTACGGCGCGGTCGCCGCGCTCGCCGCCGGCACGCTGGTCGCGAGCGTGCCCGCCATCGCGCTGCAGGCGGTCGCCGCCCGCCGCACCGTCGTGGCGGCGGGCGGCCCCGAGGGGGCGGCGGCGCTGCCGTGGCTCTGGCGCGACCTGCTGCGGGTCGGGCGCCGCACCGGCGCGCTGGTCGCCGCGCTCGCGCTGGTGGCCGCACCGTTCCTGACCCGCTTCCTGCACCTCGGCTCGCCGCTGCCGGCGCTGTGGCTGGCGGCGTCCGTCGTCCCGCTGACCCTGGTGGCGACGCTGCAGGGGCTGCTGCAGGGCGCCCGCCGGTTCGCTGCGTTCGGCTGGCTCGCGGCCGCGGCCGCGGCGGGGCGGCTCGCCGGCGCGGTCGCGGGCGCGACGTGGAGCGGCACCGTGACGGCGGTCATGGCCGGCACCGTGGCGGGGGCCGCGGCCGCGGTCGCCGTCGGCTGGTGGCTCGTCCGACCGGTGCTCGGCGCCGCGACCGGGCGGCCGC